>NZ_JALGQH010000086.1 GCF_022810305.1 Rhodococcus sp. ARC_M6 | reverse complement strand
TGGCCCGCGCGTTGTTCGGCGCTCGTGCATCGTTGACTGTGGCCATCTGCGCAGTGCTGATCGGCGTCATCATCGGTGGCACCATCGGCGTCATGGCCGGATACTTCCGCGGCAAGGTCGACGCCGTAGTCGGAATCCTGACCAACTCGCTGCTGGCAATTCCGTCGCTGGTCCTGCTGATCGCGCTCGCTGCAGTGCTCACGTCGAACCTACGCAACATCACGCTGGCACTGTCGATCCTCTGCATTCCCAGCATGGTTCGAATAGCGCGAGCCAACACCATCGTGGTGGCTCAACGTGAGTTCGTACTCGCAGCCCGCGCTATGGGGGCCACCAAGTGGCGTGTCATCTGGCGCGAACTTGTCCCCAACGTTCTCGTTCCTGTTGCGGCACTCGGCCTGGTTGCCGTGTCCGGCCTGATCGTCGCAGAAGCGTCGCTCAGCTTCCTCGGACTCGGTA
>NZ_JALGQH010000018.1 GCF_022810305.1 Rhodococcus sp. ARC_M6 | reverse complement strand
TCGGAAGCCTCGGAGTCGGGGTCGCGTAGTCGCAGTGCCGCGATGCGGTCGGCTCGGGAGGACCTGTCGGCGCATGCGCGTGGGGTGGAGAGCATGAACGAGGCGTTGCACCCTCGACACGATTGATTTTCCGGTACAGCTGTATTGACGGGTGAAGAATCTGCTGACGGGTGAAAGACCCTCAACGGATTGCATCGTGTGGCGGTGTCACCGAGTTCGGTGTGCATCGGGAGTGGTTGTTTTCGGGATGCGCCGAACGACATCTGTCGAAAAACCTTAAACAGGCGTAGTTTCCGACAGATGTTGTTCGGTTACGCACGGGTCTCGAGCACAGAGCAGAACCCCGCCCATCAGATCGACGCTCTGGTACAGGCCGGTATCGACGCCGAAAACATCCACACCGACCACGCGAGTGGCGCGAAAGTCTCACGCCCGCAACTTGAATGCGATTTGCCGCGCTCCGCTGGTGAGGTTCTGGATCTCCGAGCTCGACGCACTCTCGGTGCGGAGCAGAATGGATGCGAAAGGGGCGGTGATGCGACTGGCCTCGACTTCGAATGAATGCGGGTGGTCGCTGCTTTCTCGTTCAGGGCCTGTAGCCCGGGGCTCAGTGAGATGGTGTGGTTCGCAATGAACGCCGGTGCCGCTGCGCGTTCGGAGCCGGCGGTGAGTCGGGGCTTGTTTTTATCCGATGCCACTTCGCGGCCATACCATTGGTTAATGGCTTATCCAATGGTATGAGCCCGTGTAGTCGCGGTTTGCAGTACGGCTGGGACCAAGTCGATTTCTCGAACCTCAGAATTTGCGTGGGCGTCGGTACGACGGCCGTCCCTGACCGATCCAATGAATGCCGTCAGTGTCGGGTACATGGGGTTCGGGTAGGTAGCAAGGATAGAACTCGCCTGTATGCCAGGCGTCTGCAACGGATTCCGGATCGTCGGGGGTGAAGCCGGATCGGATCGTGGGTAGATGCTCGCGCCATCCCACGAGTTGCGACTGATCGCGCCCCCAGACCCGTACGACCAATATCATGGCCGAATCGGCCAACTCCAGGCGTTCGATTACGTACTTGCCAGTGTCCCAATGCCTCGATGTCAGCATCCGGGTCAGGGCAGACAGAAATCTCAAGTCCCAGTCGGCTTGCTCGAAATCGCCGTGCCGTTCGGTGGGCACGTTGGGGTCCGTCGTTAGTTTAGTTTGCCCCAACCATCCGCAAAGCCAAGTCCCCGTAGAGGTCTCCGATGTCTTTCGGGTCGGTGTAGTTGCCGGCCGGGAACCACCGGCACACATCGACGCACAGTGACATCAAGGCCAGGGTCACGCCTTCGGCGTCGGGAATAGTGAACTCGCCGGACGCGACGCCCGCGTCAACTGCGTTTCTGACCACCTGGGTCATATTGCGGCGCAAGGCAACTACGGTTCGGTAGTGCCCCGGCGTGAGTGCAGTTAGTTCGTATTGGACGACGCGGGCCAAGCAATGGTGGGACGCCTGCCAGCTGGCGAAAACGCTGATCAGCTCTCGCAGTCGTACGGACGGGCCCTCTTCGGGAAGGTTAGCGTCCTCAACCACTTTCAAGGCTTCGGTGTGGCCTTCGTAGCTGATGGCAAAAAGTAGCTCTTCTTTCGAGCGGTAGTGCGGGTACATCGCGGCCGGGCTCATGTCGAGACGGGCGGCAATGTCACGTGTGGTCGTTCCGCCGTATCCGGCGTCGGCGAAGGCGTCGACGGCGGCCGCGCGGATACGTGCTGCTGCTTTGGAGGTGCTGATCACCGCATCAGGTGAATCGCTCAAGGGTTCCTCCAGGTGTTGCGGATCGAATGTTGACAATATCGCGCCTTCGCCACACTATAAGCGGGTGCTTAGATTCTAAGCACCCGCTTAGGCGGCGTCGAGACGCAGCATGCGCTGCGATGAAGGGAAGCAACGGTCATGCGTCGCACTCTGTACGGACCCGATCACGAGGCATTTCGCGAATCCGTTCGTGAATTCGTCAACCGGAACATCCTGCCGGTCGCAGAGAAGCTGATCGATCAGCGCTTCATCGATCGTGAGATCTGGCTAGAAGCCGGCCGCAACGGCTTTCTCGGGCTCGAGGTTCCCGAGGCCTACGGCGGAAGTGAAGCCGGCGACTACCGTTTCAATGCTGTTTTCATAGAAGAGCTTTCGCGTGCCAGTGCGGCCGTCGCATCGAGTTTCAGTATCCACGCCGACATTGTTGCGCCCTACCTCGTCAAGCTCACCACCGAAGAGCAGAAGCAGCGTTGGCTTCCCAAGTTCTGCACCGGTGAAATGCTGACCGCGATCGGTATGACCGAGCCTTCCGGTGGATCCGACCTCGCAGCCCTCAAGACCACCGCGGTCAAGGACGGCGACGACTGGATCATCAACGGCTCCAAGACTTTCATCACCAACGGCTACAACGCCGACCTCGTGGTCGTCGCCGCTCGCACCAGCCCGGAAAAGAAGTCCAAGGGCATTACTCTCTTTGCAGTCGAAGCCGGCATGGACGGTTTCGAGCGCGGCCGCAAGCTCGACAAGGTCGGCCAGCACGAGTCAGATACCGCTGAACTGTTCTTCGAGAACGTCCGCGTTCCATCGAACAACATCATCGGTGAGCTCGACGGCGGCTTTATCCACATGATGCAGTTGCTGCCGCAGGAACGCATCGGAGCGGCTATTTCCAACATCGCGCATGCCGTTCCGATTCTCGAAGAGACAATCCAATATGCCAAGGACCGTAAGGCTTTCGGGCAGCCCATCGGATCGTTGCAGTGGAACAAATTCCTGCTCGCAGATCTGGTGACGCGCGTCGACGTGACCCAGGCGTATGTCGATAACTGCGTCGCCGCCCACGGTGCCGGTGAACTGACTGCGATCGACGCAGCCAAGGCCAAGTGGTGGACCGCGCAGGTCCAGAACGAGATCCTCGATCACTGCGTCCAGTTGCACGGTGGCTACGGCTACATGACCGAGTACCGCGCGGCCCGCGCATGGATGGATGCCCGCGTCACCAAGATCTGGGCCGGATCCAACGAAATCATGAAGGAACTCATCGGCCGCGACCTCGGCCTGTAGTTTCGTTCGAAAGTCTCTCCGAGCCCGACGACCGAAGGAGCATCACCGCGTATGTCTGTTCTCGACAAGTTTTCCCTGACCGATCGAGTAGTCATCGTGACCGGTGCGTCGTCGGGTCTCGGTGTGGCCTTTGCGAAGGCAGCAGCCGAAGCCGGCGCCGACGTCGTGCTTGCCGCGCGTCGTATCGACAAGCTCGAAGACACCGCCAAGTTGGTTCGTGACGCCGGCCGCGAGGCACTGTGTGTGGCCACCGACATCGTCGATCCCGCCCAGGCTCAGAATATGGTCGACGCTGCAATGGAGAAGTTCGGCCGCGTGGATGTGCTCGTCAACAACGCCGGCGTGGGTACTGCAGTTCCGGCGACCCGCGAGACGCCTGACCAGTTCCGGGCCGTCATCGACATCAACCTCAACGGCTCTTACTGGGCTGCGCAGGCGTGTGGCCGCGTGATGCTGCCGGGCAGTTCGATCGTGAACATCTCGAGCATCCTCGGACTCACCACTGCCGGACTTCCGCAAGCGGCCTATGCCGCGAGTAAAGCGGGGATCGTGGGATTGACCCGGGATCTGGCTCAGCAGTGGGGCACACGCAAGGGGATTCGGGTCAACGCCATCGCCCCCGGATTCTTCAAGACGGAAATGACCGATCAATACAACGACGGCTACCTCGACGCGATGGCTCCGCGGCTGATACTCGGACGCATGGGCGATCCGGAAGAACTTGCTGCAACCATGGTGTGGCTGGCTTCCGAAGCCGGTGGATACGTCACCGGACAGACCATTGCCGTCGACGGTGGGATCACGATCACCTGACGGCGATGCCCGGGCGCCGTCGGCATTGCCGTATAAGTAGCGGGTGACCTCTCGCGCTGAAAATCAGGAGAACTGGGAAGACCGTCCGCCGCCGTCGATGGCCGCGACGGAACTCCTGCGTGATCTCCCGGTGACCGCGCGAGGCGTTCGGACCAGGGCATCTTTGGTGGCTGCTGCTCGCACAGTGTTCGAGCGAGCGGGCTATCTCGATGCGCGGTTGACGGACATCACCAAGGAAGCGAACTGCTCGACAGGTTCCTTCTATACCTATTTCGATAACAAAGAGCAGATTTTTGCTGCCGTTCTCGCCGTGGCGCAGGAAGACATGCTTCATCCCGGCGTGGGTCGTGCGCATGATGCAGACAATCCTTATGCCGTGCTCGAATCGAGTAACCGCGCATACTTGACGGCGTTCCGACGCAACGCCAAGTTGATGGGTCTGCTCGAGCAGGTGTCACATATCGACCCGGCATTCGCGAAGCTTCGACGCGATCGTGGCGCAACATTCATCAATCGGAACGCGAGAGCCATCGAACGGTTGCAGGCGGCGGGGAAAGCGGACAGCTCACTGGATCCGCTGCTGGCTTCGCGAGCGCTCTCGTCCATGGTCAGCCGCTTTGCATACAGCGTGTTCGTGTCGGAGGAACCTGGTGCGGACGGAAAGCCTGTGCCGTTCGAGGACGTGGTTCAGACCGCAACCCGGATTTGGGCGAACGCGTTGAAGCTGTCCGAACAGCCGTAACCAATCAGCTTTTCCCGCGGGCGGCGAACTCCTCTTCGAGGTTCCGGCGCAGAGTTTCCTCGCTGCCGCGGACTGCATTCTCGACAAATGGCCCGACCAGCATGCCTAGAGCTTTGCCGGCCAGTCCGTCGGAAAGCTTGTAGGCAAAATCGACTGACAGTTCGGTCTTGGAGTCGTCGACCGCAGTGAACTCCCACGTGGACGAGTTGGAGACGCCACCGAGCGATGACAGTGTGATGATGCGGTCCTTCTCCCACTCCGTGACCTCGAGCTTGGACCGCAAGGTGCTGGGACCGATTTGCATCGCCGCATCGAAGGTCGCGCCGAGGCCCTGATCGAACTCACCGTTGGGAACGAACTCGGAAACGCCGAACATCCAGTTCGGGACATTGCGGTAGTCGTCGATGTAGGCAAAGGCGACATCGACAGGCACGGCAGCAACCGCGGAATGGCGAACGTGGATCATGGTTGGTCCCTGTCTGTCGATGGACACCGACTGTAGCTAACTGCTCCGACATATTCGGTGTCAGCGCAAGTGGATCTACGGTATCGGGTATGACGAACGAACCCGCGACGCGCGGATCCTGGCGGCAATACGAAGACCTGGGTCTGCCCAAACCCCTCGCTGCAGCATTGGAAGCGTTTGTCGAACAGGGGTACCACGGTGCATCGATTCGAGACATCGCTGCACGTGCCGGGCTTTCCGTGCCAGGTCTCTACCACCATTACCCGTCGAAGCAGGCGTTGTTGATCGGCTTGACGACGGTTGTCATGGGGGAGTTGCTCGAACGAACCGGTGTTGCGGAGATGGAAGCTGGGTCGGATCCTTCGGATCGTTTTGACGCCGTGATCGAATCCTTGTTGCGCTTCCACATGTTTCGGCGTGAGCAGTCCTTTGTGGCGTCCTCGGAGCTTCGAAGTATGGAACCGGAGGGTCGGGCGAAATACATCGCGCAACGTGATGCGCAGCAGAAGCAGGTGGATCAGATCGTGCTGGACGGGGTGGAATCGGGCGTGTTCGCTGCCGAGTATCCCGAGGATGCGAGTCGGGCTGTCGTGACGATGTGTGTGGCCGTGGCGCAGTGGTACCGGCCGGACGGTGAGTTGTCGCCGGGTGAGTTGGTGGAGCGGTATTTGGGGATTGCCAGGTGCACGGTGAGTGCGAAGCAGATCTGAGTGGTTGACCGCTGAGGTGCCGGTATGCCACAGTGCATAGACCGAGCGATCGTTCGGTCGGTCTAACTTGGAGGTGGATGGTGGCAATCGATCTGACGTATGCACCGGAGGTGACGGCGCTGATCGAGAAGACGCGCGCCTTCACTCGCGACGTAGTTCTCCCGATCGAGGACAAGCACGGTGGCGACATCGCGGTTGCCGGCGGCGACGCTACTCGTATCGAGATGCAGGACGCGGCCCGGACCGCCGGTGTCTTTGCTCCCCATGCGCCGATCGAGTACGGCGGACATGGGCTGAACATGAGCGATCGAGCGCCGGTTTTCGAGGAAGCCGGATACTCGCTCTTCGGCCCCACCGCGCTGAATATTGCCGCGCCTGACGAGGGCAACGTCCACATGCTCGCGCATGTGGCGAGCGCCGCGCAGAAGGAGCAGTTCCTGGCGCCGCTCGCCCGAGGCGACATGCGTTCGGCTTTTGCGATGACGGAGCCCGCACCCGGTGCAGGTTCGGACCCCGCTGCATTGAACACCCGAGCAGAAAAGGCTCCCGGCGGCTGGAAGATCAACGGCAAGAAGTGGTTCATCACCGGGGCCGACGGTGCAGGGTTCTTCATCATCATGGCCCGCACGTCGGGTGAACCCGGCCAACGTGGCGGTGCCACAATGTTTCTCGCACCCGCAGGCTCTCCCGGATTGATCGTGGGCCGTCACATCGGCACGCTCGACAAGTCCATGATCGGTGGACACTGCGAGGTCACCTTCGAAGATCTTTTTGTTCCTGACGAGGCCGTTCTGGGTGAGGTCGACCAGGGCTTCGCTTACGCGCAGGTGCGACTCGGCCCCGCACGCATGACGCACGTGATGCGTTGGCTCGGTGCGGCTCGTCGTGGGCACGACATTGCTGTCGCCCGTGTAGCGGAACGCGAAGGATTCGGTTCCAAGCTCGGTGATCTCGGAATGATCCAGAAAATGATCGCGGACAACGAGATCGACATCGCCGCCAGTCGCGCCTTGCTGGTTCAGGCCTGCTGGGAGCTTGATCAGGGTGGACATGCGAGTAACTCCACCTCGATCGCCAAGACGTTTGCAGCTGAGGCAATCTTCCGTATCGTCGACAACTCCGTTCAAATGTGCGGCGGCATGGGAGTTTCCGAGGATCTTCCATTGGCGCGACTCTCCCGCGAAGTTCGCCCGTTCCGTGTTTACGACGGACCGTCCGAGGTACACCGCTGGGCAATTGCCAAGCGCACCGTCGGCGCAGCGCGTCGCGCCGCTCGTGACGGTGCGCGATGAGCGAGTTTCCCGGCCTGGACCTTCCGGCATTGCGGAAATATCTACTCGACTCGGATGTCGCAGTTGAAGGCGATTTGCGTGCAGAGCTGATTTCCGGTGGAAAATCCAACCTCACCTACGGGATTTACGACGACGTTTCGAGTTGGATCGTTCGTCGCCCGCCCACAGCAGGTTTGACGCCGTCGGCGCATGACGTTGCGCGCGAGTTCCGGATCACTTCCGCTCTACAGGGCACCGCAGTGCCGGTGGCTCCCACGGTCGTCCTGTGTGAGGACGCATCGGTGATGGGGGCGTCCTTTACGGTCGTCGAGTTCATCAAGGGCCAGGTAATTCGAACCAAGTCCGAGCTCGATGCCGTTCCCGCAGTTCAGATCGCGCAGTGCGCCGACGAATTGGTACGAGTGCTGGCTGCGCTGCACGACGTTGACTACAACGCCGTCGGCCTCGGTGAATTGGGCCGTCCGCAGGGTTACGTTGCACGTCAGGTGAAGTTGTGGTCGGGGCAGTGGTCTCGTGTGAAGACGCAAGATTCTGTTGATGTCGACCGGTTGGCGTCGAAGTTGTCGGAACTGATTCCGGCGCAATCGGAATCGTCAATCGTGCACGGTGACTTCCGGATCGACAACACGATTCTTGCCGCTGGCGACGTCACAAAGGTTGCAGCAGTTGTGGACTGGGAACTCGCCACTCTCGGCGATCCGTTGTCCGACATTGCGATGATGTGCGTCTACCGACATCCCGCATTGGATCTGGTCCTGGGTGAGCCGGCAGCGTGGACCAGTCCGTCGTTGCCTTCCGCTGTTGATCTGGCCCAGCGGTATTCGACGGTCTCGGGCCGCGAGCTCACCGACTGGAACTTCTACATGGCGCTCGGATTCTTCAAACTGGCCGTGATCGCGCAAGGAATCGATCATCGGTTCCGTGCCGGAGCGACAGTCGGAGCAGGGTTTGATACCGCTGCATCGTCTGTGCCGGAGCTCATCTCAGCAGGATTGAATGCGTTGAACGGAAAATTTGAATGAGTAGGTCCGCGCTGGTTACCGGTGCATCCAAAGGTATCGGGCTGGGAATTGCCACGCGTCTCGCGACGCTCGGTTACGGGTTGACCATCACGGCTCGGGACAGTGAGAAGCTCGAAGTGGTTGCCGAGGGACTGCGTAGCGCGGGATCTCCCGACGTCGCCGTAGTTGCCGGAGATATGGCGGACGAGGAGTTCGCGACGGAACTGGTTGCCGCACACGGTGATCGATTCGGTTCCATGCGCGCATTGATTCTCAATGCGGGCGTGGGAACAAGTGGGAGTGTCGCGGACTACCCCATGCGGCGTTTCGACAAAACCGTGGCGGTGAATCTTCGTACGCCGTTCGCGCTGCTCCAGGCATCGTTGCCGTTGCTGCGGACTGCTGCCGGTGCCGATCGCGACGGAGGTGCGAAAGTCATTGCGCTGTCGTCTCTGACCGGTGTGTACTCCGAAAGTGGTCTCGCCGTTTACGGTGCCACGAAGGCTGCGTTGATATCGATAGTCGAAGCACTCAACGCCGAGGAATCCGGAAACGGTGTCTGTGCCACCGCGATTGCTCCCGGGTATGTCGACACCGATATGGCTGCCTGGATTCATGACCAGATCACTCCGGACACAATGATCAAGGTTGACGACATCGTCGAACTGGTCGACGGACTCCTCCGGTTGTCTGCTCGCGCAGTAGTTCCGAAAGTTGTGATGACTAGGGCCGGAACCGACGGCTATCGGGCCTGAGCAGGTTTCCGACTATTCGGAACCAGTGATTCGCGGAAGGTCCCTTGCCTCACCCCTGCGTCGAAAGAAGCTGAATCCCGGAACTCCGACGATTGCTTGCCGGAGGTCTTTGACGACACCCAGAAGTTCGTGGATCTCGGGGGATACCGAGTCCAACGTCGCGAGAATCGGCAGGACTGCCGTTACTCGTTCGGTGAGTTCCGGGAGTTGGTCGATCAGTTTGATCGCGGCACTGACTTCGGCTTCGCTGATGTCGTTGGCAAACCTCGCAGCTAACGGTGCCAGTTGTACTGCGAGGGGTTCGTACAGTTCGAGGAGTTGTTGAGCAATGTCCGAAGTTTGTTCGACGGCTTCGACCAGAGTTTCAGCACGGACAGTGACGGCGGCGACGCCGACAACGACACGATCGGCGTTCTCGGCTATCTGGCCAATTCTTGCGACCAGTCGTTCGACGCTCACCAGTAGCGCATCGAGGCGCGATGGGAGCGTGACCGCAAAAATCACTGCAGATACGGACCAGTGCACGATGTCGCCGACGGAGCGGACAACGCTCGAGCGTCCGGGCAAAACTAGAGCCATCACTTGATCCTGCCTGATAGTCAGTGGAAGTGCAGGTAAATCTCACATACTTGCAGTGCGAAACGTCTTCGAGTTATGAGCGATGCGAGCGGTGCTGGACGGACGTCTAGGCCGTCGCCACTCGATACCTGGAAGGATCATGACATGGCAGTCGTCCGTACCCACACCGTGGTCGAGTCTCCGATCGGCCCGTTGACGCTGGTTGCGACCGTAAACGGCCTGTGTGGACTGTATATGGCAGAGCATCGGCACAAGCCTGACGAATCGACTTTCGGGGACGGTGCACCAGCGAACTTCGGTGAGGCAAAGGCCCAACTTTCGGAGTATTTTTCGGGAGAGCGTACTGAGTTCACATTGCCGTTGAATCCGTCGGGAACAGAATTTCAGCACCGAGTGTGGGCTGCGCTCCGGACCATTCCGTATGGGCAAACGTGGACCTATCTGGATCTAGCGCAAACTTTGGGCAATCCTCTTGCCGTGCGTGCTGTCGCGGCAGCAAACGGGAAGAATCCGATCAGCATCATCGTGCCGTGCCATCGTGTGGTCGGTAGCGACGGGAGCCTCACGGGCTTTGCCGGAGGGCTCGAGCGCAAGCGGTACCTTCTCGAACGAGAGTCCGGCGGAATTTCGGATGTGCTGTTCTGATGAGTCGATCTCACATATGTATCGGCCCGAGCGTCTACTGATCGTGTCGTTGAAACCGTTCGAAGAAGTCGTGGCCGAGCATGGTTCGGTGGTGCTGCGGGTGTGCCGTGCGGTAGTCGGACCGGTAGATGCCGAGGATGCCTGGTCCGAGACGTTCATCGCGGCGATGCGTGCCTATCCGGAACTCGATCCGGGCGCGAATATCGAAGCGTGGCTGGTGACTATTGCGCACCGCAAAGCGATTGACATCATTCGCGTTCGGGGCCGCCTCGCGATTCCCACCGACGAGGTTCCGGAACTGCCTACCCGTATCGGGCTTCCGGGATCTTGGGACCACGAACTGTGGGATGCGCTCGAACAGTTACCGTTCAAGCAACGTGCCGCGGTGGCCTATCACTTTCTGGGCGGGTTGCCTTATGCCGACATCGCGGAGATTTTGGGCAATACCCCGACCGCTGCCCGGAAGGCCGGCTCCGACGGCATTGCCGCCCTTCGAAAAACCTACTTGCCCAAAACTGTTCCGGAAGGGAGTCACGCATGAGTATCGATTCCGAGCTGTTCGGTGAACTCCCCGTAGTAGATCCGGACGCGATGGCACGGTTGCGTTCGAGACTCGCTGATGAGGCGTCGGATGCGCAGTTGATCGATGTGGCCTACCGGACCGTCGACTCGCCGATCGGGAAACTGCTGCTCGCCGCAACTGATGCGGGCCTGGTTCGTGTTGCTTTTGCGGTCGAGGGTCATGATCTGGTGTTGGAGCGATTGGCCGATACCGTGAGCCCTCGTGTCCTGCATTTTCCGCGCCGGCTCGACACTGTCGCGCGGGAGTTGGACGAGTACTTTGCCGGAGCGCGAACGGAATTCGATCTGCCTTTGGATTTTCAGCTCGCCAAGGGTTTTCGACGTGAAGTTCTGCGTCACCTGCCCGAGATCGAATATGGCCAGACCGCAAGCTATTCGGTGGTTGCTGCTGCCGCCGGAAGTCCGCGCGCCGTGCGTGCGGTGGGAACGGCGTGTGCCAAAAACCCGCTGCCGTTAGTCGTGCCGTGCCACCGCGTGGTCCGTAGCGATGGAAGCCTCGGGCAGTATGCGGGTGGTCCGGAACTGAAGGCAGTCCTCTTGGATCTCGAATCCGGTCACCGAAGATGACTGTGGTGCTGCAGCTTCCGTTCATTGCGCCGTACTCGACGGATCCGATGATCGGTGCGCTGCGTGCTCACTGTGTGGCGGGATTGGAGCGCCACGACGACGGAGTGCATGCACGCGTAATTTCACTGCCCGCTGGTCCCTCGATCGTGTCGGTATCGTGGCACGAGGACCATGTGTCGGTCAGTGCCACCGCGGGTACGGATTCTGTTGTCCTCGAGTCAGTGGTACGAAGGTGGTTGGATCTGGATGCCGATCACTCGATGATCGAACCGTATTTCGATTCGGATGACATCATTGCTCCGCTGATTGCGGCGCGGCCGGGTCTACGGGTGCTCGGCAGTATTGACGGGTTTGAAACCGCCGTCCTCACCGTCCTGGGGCAACAGGTTTCGTTGGCCGCGGCGCGAACATTCGGGGGACGAATTGTCAGGGCTTTCGGTGACGTTGTGGACGGGGATTTTGTTGCCTTTCCCGCACCGGAGACGTTGGCTGCGCAATCCCCGGAGGCGATCGGGGAGGCTGTCGGATTAACCAAGGCTCGGTCAAAAACCGTGCACACCTTGGCGATTGCTGCGGCCGGTGGGCTTGATCTCGGCTGGGATGCGGAACCGGTTCGGTTCCGCAGCGAACTCCTCGCCTTGCCAGGCATCGGTCCGTGGACAGCGGACTATCTGACCGTGCGAATCTTGGGTGACCGCGACGCATTTGTTCCCGACGACCTGGTTCTCAAGCGGGCCCTTGGTGTTTCGTCGGGCAAGGAGGCCGCTGTCTTGGCGGAGAACTGGCGGCCATGGCGCGCCTACGCACTCTTCCACCTGTGGACGAAGGAAGCGTTCCTCTAATCTTTTGCCTGTGCCAGCGCGGACGGCCACCAGATCCGTTTGCCGATGTCATGGGAGAGCGCCGGTACGAGGACGCTGCGCACGATGATCGTGTCGAGCAGAACACCGAAGGCCACGACAAAACCGATTTGGGCAAGAAAGACGAGTGGCAGAACTCCGAGTACGGCAAACGTTGCAGCCAAAACAATTCCGGCGGAAGTAATTACGCCGCCCGTGACTGCCAGTCCGCGCAATACGCCTGCACGAGTGCCGAATTCACCCGTTTCCTCGCGCACCCGGGTCATCAGGAAGATGTTGTAGTCGATACCCAAAGCTACGAGGAAGACAAACGCATAGAGGGGGAACGACTGGTCGCTGCCGGCGAACCCGAAGACGTGCGTGAAGAAGAATCCACTGACGCCCAGAGTTGCGGCAAACGAAAGAACTACGGTTGCAATCAGAATCACGGGAATGAGCAAGGCGCGGAGCAGTGCGGCGAGAACAAGGAAGATGACAACCAGCACGATGGGGATGATCAGATTGCGGTCGTGCACCGACGCCGCTTGAACGTCGAGGGTTGTCGCGGTACTGCCGCCGACCAGGGCGTCAGCGCCGGGAACTGCATGCACTGCGGTGCGGAGGCGTGTGATCGTTTCCAAGGCTTGCGGCGAATCATAAGAGTCGGTGAGCGTTGCGTTGATCATGGTGCGTCCGTCGATCGGAGCAACGGTGAAACCTGCCGGGGCACAACCCGCTGTAGCGGCCTGGGCAACGGCGGCGGGGTTGGTCTTGATCAAAGCACTGACTTTAGCCACATCGACTTGCGTGCAGACAGCGCCGGGATCCTGTGAGATTCCCGGGACCGCGCTTGCCGCTTTAATGACCGCGTCAGATTGGGCGGCATTGGCGGTGATGACGGCCGGCGCGCCGGTTCCCGGATTGAACTGGGAATCGTAGAGTTCCTGCCCCACAACGGCGTCGGGAGTGTTGGTGAAATTCTGGGCTGCGGTCAGTCCGTCAGTCTTGAGGCTTCCGATGCCGACCGCGAAGAGAACAATCAGCAGCACGCTTGCACCGATCCACAAACTGCGGTCTCTCTTGCCGACGGTTGCCGCGATCTTGCCCCACAGGCCGTGCGTCGCGAGGTCTGCGGCGTGATCGACTTGTGGTGTGCGGGGCCAGAATACCCAGCGACCGGCCGCTGCCAGCGTGACAGGCATGAAGGTCATCATCACCAGGTAGGTGCAGGCAATTCCGATGGCTGCGACTGGGCCCAGACTCTTGTTGGAGTTGAGTTGGGAAAACGTCAGGCACAGCAGGCCGAGAATGACAGTGGCGGCTGAAGCCGTGATGGCCGGCACGGATTCGCGCCACGCACGGATCATCGCGTCGAATCGGTTGGGATAGTTGTGCAGTTCTTCGCGATATCGAGAAATTATCAACAGTGCGTAGTCGGTGCCCGCGCCGATGACCAGCACGAACAGGATGCCTTGTGATTGACCGGTCAACGTCAAGATATCGGCTTTCGCCAGGTAGTAGATCACCATCGACGACAAACCGATTGCCAGGACCGCAGAGAACAGTGGGAAAAACCACAGGACGGGTGAGCGATAGACCACCAGGAGAATCACAATGACAACAAGCAGAGCCGCGCCCAGGAGAGCGCCTTCCAACCCCGAAAAGGCGTCGATGAGGGCGACGAGCAGACCGCCGGGTCCGGCGGGTAGCACTTGCATGTCTCCGGCGGCGTGTTCGGCTGCATCGATGACGTTCTGTTCGGTTGCTGCCAGGACATCGCCGGCCACCGCCGTGTCACCGTCTTGTGCGACAAGGGGCACGAAGATGGATGCAGTGGTGCCGTCCGCCGAGAACTGCGTCGGTTGCATTCCGTTTGCGTCGACGCCGGAGATGCTCGAAATAGACTGGCGCGCAGTGTCGATCGCAGACTTGTCCACATTTGTCAGGGCTGAATCTCGATGGAAGAGAACAAATCCGGGAATGGTTTCCACCGAGAGGAATTCCGCAGACTGATTACTGACGACAGTTGACTCGGCAGAGCTCGGTAGGTACGAGGAATTGTCGTTCTTCTGAACCTCAGCCAGTTTTCCCTGGAACGCGCCACCGAATCCGCCCGCGATAAAGGCGAAGATCGCCAGTGCGATCACCGTGAATATGGGCAGACGGTGGCGTTTCACCGCCGGGCTGCCATTCTGTTCTGCGTCAGGTGTATCCAGCTTGGTCATGGTTCTCCTCGAGCACACTCGACCAGCACCAACACGAGAGCTGGGGCAGCGGAACCCACCTCACTCAGGTGGAACAGGTTTGCCGTAAATCTCGCGGATACCCACATCCATCGGAAACCTAACCACAGTGTCGCCGAACAATAATCGAGTTGCCGACGCCGCTGAGGCCAGCACATGGGCGGTGCCGGACTCTGGGTTGCGAGTGTGGACCACTACCTCGTCGTGTTGAAAGAACACCAATTCCCCGTCGGGGTCGTCGGCCAGGCGGCGACGCAGATCTGCGAGTAGGCACAGTGCCCACTCCGACGCCGTCGCCTGCACGACAAAGTTTCGAGTGAACCGTCCACGCGCATGAGCGTCGCCGTGTGAGTAGAAATCGGGAGACGGTGGGGGACAAGCTCGACCGAGGAGTGAATGGACTACCTCACCGCGTTCGCCGGCCTTGGCTGCTTTTTCGACGTAGTCGACCGCTACCGGGAACCGCTTCCGCAGCAAGATGAGAAGTGCTTTGGCTTCACCGGCGGTGGCCCCGTACAGCACACCGAGAATCGCGATTTTGGCTTTGGCCCGATCGCCACCGAAGGCCTCGGCACCGACTAGCGCGTACAGATCGTCGTCGCCCGCTGCCTCCATCATGCGGCGATCGCGTGACATTGCCGCGAGAATACGAGGCTCGAGTTGGCCGGCGTCGGCAACCACGAATGTGTGCCCGGGGTCGGCGACGACGCTCGAGCGCATGGTCTTGGGAATTTGCAGAGCGCCGCCGCCTCGGCTGGCCCACCGGCCGGACACCACACCGCCGGGTACGTAGATGGGCCGGAAGCGGTCGCCACGCACCCAACTGTCCATCCACTGCCAGCCGTTGGTGCTGTACAGCTTCGCGAGTTCGCGGTGACGCAGCAGCAATGGCACCGCCGGGTGGTCGATTTCCTGCAGAAACCACTTACGCGTCGACGGTAGTTCGATGCCTTGGCGTCCGAAAGCTTCGGTGATTTCGACGGACGACGACGGGTTGACGGTGCGTCCGAAGACTTCGCTGATCTGGGCTGCGAGTTCTTGCATCCGGACGGGGAGGTCGTAGCCCGTCGGTTTGGGACCGAGTCGCTCTTCCAGAAGTTTGCGGTGCTTCTGCGCCGAAAACGGTAGGCCGGCATGGGTCATTTCCGCGGCGCTGAGGGCTCCGGCTGATTCGGCTGCGATCAATAGATCGAGACGAGCGTCCGAGCCGATGGTGGCTCGTTGCGCGGCAAACTCGGCAACAACTCCCCGGGGATCGAGAACAGGTGCAGTGTCGAATAGGCCGAGGCGGTCGTCGTCGAACTCTTCGTCCGGAGGTGACGGTTTGCCGGCCCGCATGCCCAGAATGGCGCGAGTCAGCGAGATGTCGTGGCAACGCTGAACCCGCACGCCCGCCCGCAGCAACGTCGGATACACCGACGAAGTGCTGGGCCAGACCCATCGAGGATGCTCGGCAGCCTCGATGGTTTGGACTGCGGAGACCAGATCAGGATGTTCGACGGCATCGATGACGGGAGTCCCGCCGGGATCGGTGCGAACGACCGTTGCCGTCATAGCTCCCGTGGACGTCGTACTACCGGGAACCAGGACAACTCTCACGGCACCATTGTGCCCGTAGGGTCCGACAGGAATTCAGTCGCCGATGAATCGGATCGTCTGACCCGGACGAGCTTGGCCGAGTCGGTCGATATCTGCGTCCGTTACTACTGCGACTACGGGATATCCGCCGGTGATGGGGTGATCTGCCAGAAAGACGACGGGTTGGCCGCTGGGCGGAACCTGGATCGAGCCGAGGGCCACGCCTTCCGTCGGCAATTCGAGTCCGGCGGGTCGCTGCAGGAGCGCATCGGTGCCGACGCGATCGAGGCGCGCGCCGATGCGGTCGGAGTCCGTCGAGACTGCCCATCGCCCGGCAGTCAAGGCTTCCGGATTGACGAATCGGTCTGCGCGAGGACCGAATACAACTCGAATATCGAGGATTCCGCCCGAAACCTGATGGACAGGTGCAACGTCTACCAACGGAAATGCAGCCGGAGTCGGTCCGATCGGGAGTATGTCATTTGGCTTGAGGGGCGCCGGGCCGATCCCGGAAAGTGTGTCGGTGCTGCGTGATCCGAGAATCTCGGGCACTGCAATTCCGCCCCGAACAGTCAGATACGTCCGCAGTCCGCTGGGCGCGTAGTCCAGCCGAACAACCTGGCCGGGATTGACGACGATGATGCTCGAATGACCAACAGGGACACCGTCGCGGTACGCCTGCGCGGGGGCGCCGGTGAATGCGAGTGTCATCAACTGATGTGCACGGAGGCTGAACCCGCCCATCAGGATTTCGATCCCCGCGGCGTCTTCGGGGTTGCCGACGAGCCGATTGCCGAGCCCGAGTGATCGCCTGTCGGCAGCACCGGAAACTCCGACGCCGGAGCGTAAGTGGCCGGTCCGGCCGAGATCCTGGATCAGGCTCAGCGGACCGGTTTCGAGAATCTCCAGACTATTCATCGTTCTTCCTCGTTTACGAACTGCACACGTCGCCCGGGCTGCACGGCTGCGGGCGGTGTGGCATTCAAGTCCCACATCACGGCGTCGGTGCTGCCGATGATCTGCCAGCCGCCCGGGGAGGCGCGTGGGTAGACAGCGCTGTATCCACCGGCCAACGCAACGGAACCGGCGGGCACCGCAGTGCGCGATTGGGGTCGACGCGGGATGTCGAAACGAGTGTCTTCGGACGTGAGGTACGCAAAGCCTGGTGCAAATCCGATGAAGGCGCAGCGCCACACCGCCGACGTATGGGCTGAAATGACTTCTGCACGGCTCATTTTCAGGGTCTTTGCGACGTCGTCGAGGTCTGGTCCGTCGTAGCGGACTTCGATGACGAACGGGGCCTCGTCGGAACCACTGTCCGTGACCGCGTCGGACATGGTGTGCGCCAACTCGTTCAGATCATGACGCACGTGCGTCAGATCTGCCGTCGGTGTGCAGGTCACCAGGACTGTGCGGGCGGCGGGAAGGAAATCCTCGACACCGGCGGGAGTATTGCGTGTGAGGGCATGGATGAACGCAAGAACTTCGGCCTCGGACTCGAGGTCCACCAGAAGTGCGCGTTCACCGGCCGGAAGGATTGTCAGGCGGTTCATGCGAAGGCCTCCACACGAATGCGGGCGTTGATCAGTCCGGCCTTGATGGACTTGGCCATAGTGACTGCGCCGGGCGAATCGCCATGGACACAAATACTTTTCACCGGCATCGAGATGGTGATTCCGTCGGCGGTGATGACCGTTCCCGTGCTGGCCAAATCGATTGCCTGCGCTGTCGCGGATTCGGGATCGGCGAGGACTGCGCCGGGTTCGGTTCGCGGAGTGAGTTTGCCGAATCGGGTATAGGAGCGATCGGCGAAACCCTCGGAGACGAACTCGATTCCGTGGAGCTCGGCAGCTTTCTGCAGGTGAGAGAGTGGTGGACCGAGCAGCGCCAGGGAATTCGAGGATTCGGTCATGGCAGAGACGATAGCGTCGGCGAGCTCGGCACTCTGCGATGCGGAGTGGTAGAGCGCGCCATGAGGTTTGACGTAGGTGACGGCCGAGCCTGCCGCGTGAGCGAATCCTGCCAGAGCACTGATCTGGTACAGGGTTTCGTCCTTCAGATCACCCGGAGTGATGTCGATGTTTCGCCGGCCGAAGCCCACCAGGTCACGAAAACCGATGTGCGCTCCGATGGATACCGAATGTTCGACGGCCATTTCGCAGGTACGACGCATCGTCGCCGGATCGCCGGCATGAAATCCACAGGCGATGTTGGCACTCGACACAATGTCGAGGAGCGCCGTATCTTCGCCCATCCGCCAGTCTCCGAAGCCTTCTCCGAGATCGCAATTGAGGTCGATGTTCATGGCAGATCCAAGGTGTATTTGCTGTCCGGAACGTCGGTGATCAGCATGTGACCGGGTGCGTGTGTGATGGCGAACGGGAGTTTCGATGCCATCACTGCCGCTTGCGGTGTCACGCCGCAAGCCCAGAACATTGGAACGTCGCCGGGCTGGAATTCGACGGCGTCGCCGAAGTCGGGACGGCCGAGATCGGCAATACCGAGTTCGGCAGGGTCGCCGATGTGGATGGGCGCACCGTGGACGGCGGGCATGCGGGCGGTGATTGCGCGTGCGAGTTCGATCTGTTCGGCGGGGATCGGACGCATCGACACGACGGTCGGCCCGCTGACGCGTCCGGCGGGTCGGCATTCCCGATCGGTGATGTACATCGGGACGTTTCGATTCTGCTCGACATGGCGAAGCGGGATCCCCGCCGCGACAAGAGGGTGCTCGAAAGTGAAGCTGCAGCCGATGTGGAACGCCACCAGATCGTCGCGCCAGTACTGCGTCGCATCCTCGATTTCGGCGGTCAGTTCACCGTCGACCCAGACGCGATACAACGGAAAGTCCGTCCGGATATCGGCGTCGGGAGCCAGGATCGTCGTGAATTCGCCGGCGTCGCTGACGTCGAGGACGGGGCAGGGCTGGGGGTTCCGCTGTGTGAACAGCAGAACCTCGTACGCCCAGTCCTTGGGAACGGCAATCAGATTGGTCTGCGCGAAACCTGGTGCAATTCCCGATGTGGGGAACACTGCTCCGGCTCTGAATCCCTGCCGAGCTGAGCTCGGATCGGGGTTGGTGCGATTGCCGATCACGGTGGTGTCCATTCCTCGAAGCAGTCGATTCCTAGCGACAAGCGATCAGGTGAGCTCGCGTCCCAAGGTTTCGGGTAGGCCGAAGAGTGCGATTACGGCGATGCCGTAGCCGATGGCACCGAAGATCATGGCGCCGCCGATGCCCAGGCTGCTGGCTGCGAGGAAACCGACGATGGCGGGGAACACGGCGCCGACAGCGCGACCGAAGTTGTATGTGAATCCCTGTCCGGTGCCCCGGTGGGCAGTCGGGTAGAGCTCGGAGAGGAATGAACCGAATCCACTGAAAATGGCAGACGTACAGAAGCCGAGGGGGAATCCGAGAATCATGATGAGAGTGTTCGCGCCGTCCGGAACCTGGGTGTAAAGCACCATGAACACGGCGGACAGGGTCGCGAACAACTGCATGGTGCGCTTGCGTCCGAGCTTGTCGGTGAGGATGCCGCCGCTGACGTAGCCGAGGAATGCACCGCCGATGAGGATGGCGAGATACCCGCCAGTGCCCACGACGTCGAGACCGCGCGAGTTCTTCAGATACGTCGGCAACCAGGACGCGAGGGTGTAGTAGCCGCCTTGAACGCCGGTGGCGAGAAGGGACGCGAAGATCGTGGTCCGGAGCATCGGGCCCCGGAAAATGGCTAAGAAGGAACCCTTTTCAGCTTTTGCCGACTCCCGCTTCTCCGTGATTACTTCCGGATCCTTGAGGTTGCGTCGTACCCAGATGATGAGGAAGGCGGGAAGGACGCCGGTCCAGAACAGAACGCGCCAGGCGACATCGGGATCGAAGAGTTGGAAGACAACGGTGTAGATGACAACCGACAGTCCCCAGCCCACAGCCCAGGCGCTCTGGACGAATGCAACTGCGCGGCCGCGGTACTCAGGCTTTGCGTACTCGGCGACCAGGATCGCGCCGGCTGCCCACTCTCCGCCGAAGCCCAGTCCCTGGAAAGCGCGGAAGATCAGCAGCGTCTCGAAGTTGGGTGCAAAACCGCACAGAACCGTGAAGATCGTGTACGTCGCGACAGTCACCTGCAATGTGCGGACGCGGCCGATGCGGTCCACCAGGATGCCGGCCAGGATGCCGCCGAGTGCGGAGACCACCAGTGTGACGGTGGTGAGGAGGCCGGCCTGCCCCGTCGTGAGTCCGAAGTACGCGGCGATCGCGGCCAACCCGAGGGGCAGTACCTGGAAGTCGTACGAGTCGAGACCGTAGCCGCCGAAAGCGCCGACAAATGCCTTCTTGCCCTTCGGTCCGAGCGTGCGGAACCAGTCGAACGGGCGCGGCGGGGCACCTGCGATTTGTAGCGGAACGGTCATCGGTACCTCGCGTGAGAAGAAAAGTCAGGACCCTTAAGGTACAAATCGTTCAACGATCCTGCAATACCCTGAAGGGATAATTAATTTATCGGAAACTTTCGGGTGGGCTGTCGCGAGCAGACTGGACGGACCGCTCTCACTATGATGAGTGCAGCGACAAACGACTAGGAGCACACTTGACCAGCTTGAATCCTCCGAAAGAGGATGCGCACGCCGCGTTGGCCGCCCATCGAGGACAACTCGAGCGGACGAGTCGAACAGTGCGCGTTGCAGGAATTCTGCGCGAGTTGATCATCGACGGAAGCTTCCGTCCGGGCGCCAGATTGTCTGAACCTGACATCTGCACCGCCTTGGATGTCTCCCGAAACACCGTCCGCGAAGCCTTCCAGATCCTGATCGAGGACCGGTTGGTTTCACACGAACTCAACCGTGGCGTGTTCGTTCGGGTCCCGTCCATCGAGGACGTTGCTGAGCTGTACATCTGCCGCCGGGTGGTCGAGTCGGCCGGCGTTCGAGACTTCGATCCTGCGACGGGCGACCTCGACGCGCTCGCCGACGCCCTCGAGCTCGCCGAGGAACGACTGGCTGCCCGGGACTGGACTGCCGTCGGCACGGCAGATATCCATTTTCATCGTGCGATCGCGGGTTTGAACAACAGCAGCCGCATCGACCAGTTGATGGGTGGGGTGTGGAACGAACTCCGCTTGGTCTTTCACGTCATGGACGACCCGCATCGATTCCACTCGCCGTACCTGGCCAGGAATCACGAGATCTACAGCGCGTTGAAGTCCGGCGAAAATGCGCTGGCCGTCGAACTGCTCCAGAAGTATCTCGATGATGCCCGGATTCAGATACTTGCGGCGTACCCGACATTGTCTCGGTCCGCTGGGTCGACTGTCGCCACCTAACTCGGAGAACGGTCGGTAGGGTATGGCCCGCGGCAACCCTGCCGGACGACCGTTTCGGAGTGACCGTTGACGAATGTACTGATCGTTGTACTGATACTTGTCGTGATCGCGGCAGTGGCCTTCGTGGTCCTACGCGGACGCAAGAGTGCTCCAGCCGGACGCGTAGATCCGCTCGCCGACTATCCGGAGGTCTACGACCCCCACAAGATCGGTGTCGGCGACATCATCACCTACGCGGGGATCGATCACGTGGTCCGCGGAACCATCACCCTCGACGAAGAGGGATACATCTGGCGTGAGCACCTGATCGACGGGTCGACCGGCCGACGCTGGCTCACCGTCGAGGACGACGAGGGCGAACTCGAGATGACGCTCTGGATGCGCCGTGAGGGCACGAATCTCGAACCGAGCGGCGACGTCATCCTCGACGACAAGGTGCATCGCAAGATCGAGAGCGGAACGGCCCGGTTCACCGCCGAAGGCACAACAGGAACAGCGCCGTCGGGTTCGATGGACTACGCCGACTATGCGACGGCCGACAAGACTGGCCTCATCGCATTCGAGAGATGGGCACGCGGACAGTCGTGGGAGGTTTCCACTGGACGCGCGGTGACTCGCAGTGAGTTGACGGTTATTCATTCAGGCCCGCCGCAGTGAGTGTGCATCTCCTCGCAGTGGAGCCCACCGACGTGGATGCGTCGGCGCTCGGTCTGCTCCTGGACGCGCCCGCCCCGCCGGTTCTGGCGCAACTTGTCATCGAAAACGTTGATGGCGCTTTGATTTTGGGGGTGCTGGGAGCGTCGCATGTGGTGACGGCTCGTTCGCAGGGGGAGATGCTGACCGAGCAGGTGTCCTGCGATGCCGTCGGCGCCGGTGGGGATCCTCTGCCGCGAGCCGAAGTAGTCGGACCTTATGAATTCGAATCCGTCACTGAGACTGTTGATCGCGCTGAGTTCGACGCCGCCGCTATCCGGTTGAAGGGTAGAGCTTCGGAGGAAGGCTGGATCTGCGGAGCGTTTCCCGGAGATGAATCAGCACTCACGGTTTTGTCCGGCAGTAGCGCCGGGCATGGATGGGCTTGGCAGAGTTGGCATTTGTACCCCGGGGAGGGGACAGGAGTGATCGTGAAAACGTCGAGTAGGTGGAATCCGTGAAGGCATGGCTTGTTCCCGGATTGATCGTCATGGCTTTCGTGCTGTCGTCCTGTGGCGGAGGCGCCAAGGACTTCATCGCGGACAACTATTCCAAGAGTTCGCAAGTCGGTGATGTTGCTTTGTACTCGTCGAAAGATCCTGTCGGAAAAACGGTATCGAAGATCGTCGACGCCGACGAACCTGCTGCGCGTAGTGCCGACGGAGGCAATGAATACCTGCGCTACGACGACGACATCGTCACCGTGAGTGCTGGCTCCGGTGGCGGCAGCACTATCAAGGTCGAAGACATCGACGGCACCTATCGCAGCGGCGGATACGCCTACCTGGGGCCGGGATTCAACCCAGGATCACCCGTGAGTGGCAGTAGTGGCAGCGGCGGATCGGGTAGCGCGAAATGAGCACCTCGAACACTATCAACGGGAGAAATACGTGACCTTCATCCTTGCGTCCGCAACCACCGAGATCGGAACCGTCGACGGCCTCGAACTGGTCGGTGGTGTTCTCGGAACCTTGGCCTACTTCGCTGTCGGTGTCGCAGTTCTGGTCACCGGGTTTCTGGTCCTCGATCTCATGACGCCGGGCAATCTCCGCCATCAGGTGTACGTGGACAAGAATCCGAATGCCGCAATTCTGTTGGCGTCCAATCACCTTGCGCTCGCGATCATCGTGGTGACCGCAATCTTGACCAGCTCTGACGGCTTTGCGCAGGGGCTTGCAGACTCGGCAGTGTACGGACTGTTCGCCATAGTCCTGCAGGCAATCGCGCTGCGGTTGATGAACGTAGTCCTGCCCGGAAAGTTGGTTGCGCTGGTACAGGATCCGAAGATGTGCGGTGCGGCCTGGGCGGTAGGCGTGAGCTTGCTGTCCATCGGTTTGGTGAACGCCGCCGCGCTTACCTGATGAGTGTCGCTGATGTGAAAGTCTCATCTTCGATGCTTGGTGCCCGGGCGCGGGTACTGTTGCTCGCGGCCGTCGCGGCCTGTGCTGCCTGCGGGCTGATCTACGAGTTGGCTCTGCTCACATTGTCGGTCAGCCTCACCGGCGGCGGGATAACCCAGACCTCGCTGATCGTCGCCGGCTTTGTTGCTGCCTTGGGCGTCGGCGCGCTCGCGGCAAAACCGTTGTTGGGGCACGCGGCTATTTCCTTTGTGACAGTAGAGATTCTGCTCGGCATCATCGGCGGTTTCAGTGCCGTCACGTTGTACGTCACTTTCACGTTCTTCGGTTCCAGCGCGGCCGTACTGGTGGTTGCGACAGCGTTGATCGGCACACTGGTGGGGGCCGAAGTGCCTTTGCTGATGACATTGCTGCAATCCGGACGCGATGACAATGACGCGCAAAGCGCCGGCAAAGTTCTTGCCAATCTCAATGCAGCCGACTACTTGGGCGCCCTGGTCGGCGGACTACTGTGGCCGTTCGTTCTGCTGCCCTGGACCGGAATGATCCGCGGCGCCGCCATCACCGGAATGATCAATCTTGTTGCCGCAGCAGCAGTTGCGTTGATCTTGCTGCGGTGGCAACTGAGCCTGCGTGCCCGGCTGATCGCGGTGGCGGCAATGCTGTTGGCGGCGAGCCTGATCGGATGGTTGTTGATCGCGGCATCCGATATCGAAACCACGGCCCGTCAGCGCCTGTACACCGATCCTGTAGTCGCGGCCGAGCGCTCCGTGTACCAAGAAATTATCGTCACCGAGCGCAACAACGACACCCGACTGTTTCTCGACGGCGACCTGCAATTTTCCAGCGTCGACGAACATCGGTACACCGAATCGCTGGTCTATCCGGCTCTCTCGAACAATCCGCAGCGGGTACTGATACTCGGCGGCGGCGACGGTCTTGCCGCACGCGAAGTACTGCGACTGCCCAGCGTCCAGGAAATCGTGCAGGTCGAACTGGATCCTGCCGTCATCGAATTGGCCAACACCCGACTGCGATTGTTGAACGGTGGTGCGCTCGAAGACCCACGCGTTCACGTCGTTGTCGACGACGCTTTCCGGTGGTTGCGTGACAAGTCCGAACCCGGCTTCGATGCTGTCATCATCGATCTTCCCGACCCCGACACACCAGCCCTGGGCCGGCTCTACTCGATGGAGTTCTACGGACTTGCCGCTGCCGCACTCAATCCCGGCGGCTTGATGGTCGTCCAATCCGGCAGCCCCTATTCGACGCCCGATGCGTACTGGCGAACCGTGTCCACGGTCTCTGCCGTCGGATTGGGAGTGTCGCCGTACCACGTGTACGTGCCCAGTTTCGGGGACTGGGGGTACGTTCTTGCTCAGGTGGGCGGCGTTCCGCCGGAACTTCGACTGCCCGCTGACGTTCCGGAACTGCGCTTCCTCGACGAGCCGACATTGGCGTCGGCCTCGGTCTTTCCGCGGGATCGTCCCCGCCGCGAGATGGAACCGTCGACACTCGATCGACCCCGGATAGTTGATGACATGAGAAAAGGTTATGAACGCTAACCTGCTGTGCGCCTTTATTAACCGCGGGCGGTCAATAAAGGCGCACAGCAGGTCCCAACCAGAAGGACTTTCATGCTGAGTGCACTCGGCCAATCATTACCGATTGCAGTCGGCTTGGCTTTTGTCTCCATCCCGATGGCCGTTGTGGTGCTGATGATGGTTACTGCCGGTGCGCGAGCTTCCGTTGCAGCGTTCATTCTGGGCTGGGTCGTAGGTATCGGCGGTGTTGTGGCACTGACGATCACGATTGTCGACACTGCGGTGCCCGAGACCGAGGCTTCGCGCTGGGCCAGTATCGTTCGGATAGTGCTCGGGTTTGTGCTGTTCGGACTTGCGTTCAAGCAGTGGCGATCCCGGCCCCGCGACGGAGCGCAGCCCATGCAGCCCAAGTGGATGTCGAGCGCTGGTTCGCTCAGTCCACTGAAATCGCTCGGGCTTGCCTTGCTCTCGGTGGCTAACCCGAAGAACTCTGCTCTCGCAGTCTCGGGTGCTGCGGCGATCGCAGCCGGAACCTACGTTGTGGCGGAGCAAGCCGTCGCCGCTGTTGTTTTCACTGTCATTGCAAGTGTCGGCGTCGCTGCCCCGGTTGTGGTCAATGTGGCCCTCGGTGATCGCGCCGCGTCGGTGCTCGACTCAGTTAAAGCCTGGATGACCGCGAACAACGCAGTCATGATGACCGCGATCTTGGCACTGCTCGGGGTGATTGTGCTCGGTGAAGGTTTGAGTGGTCTCAGCTAGTCGATGCGGGTAGATCGACAGTCGTGGTCGCCTACCATTGAGCAGTGACCGTTTCCTCTGTTGATTCCCCTGAAGATGCTGCCTTCGCAACTGCTGCCATGGCAGCTTTGCGTGAGTCTGGCCCGCTGAGTCTGGAACAGTGGGCGCTCGCGCTCGGAGAATTCGGATCGGTAGACGAGATTGCCGAAGTCCTCGAGCTCCTCGACGATCCCCTGGTGGGGTTTCTCCCCGGAGACAAGTACGTCGCTCTGGATGCTCTCCTTGAAGGTCTGGTGTTCACGCACCGCCTGAGCGATATCGAAATCTCCGCGAATGTGCTCGAGGCCAGCCCCGATCTGGATCCGATCCTAGGATTTGTCCACGTCACCGACGGATTGCGCGTCGTGGAAGTCGAACACGAGACTGAACTGCTGAACGAGCGCGGTTTTGAATCGGCGGGCAGTCGTCGCGTCATCCTTCTGTCGCCAGGCTCACTTGCGGACTACTCGGCTGGTGATCTGGTTGGACTTGCCGTCGAGGACGGGCAGTTGACGTTGCGTGCCGCCGAGGTCGAGGACGAGCCGGATCTTGCACCAGTGCTCGGAAAGATATTTGCGGCTAATGGTGTGGAAGCACTGGATTCAGCGTGCTGGCAACTTGTCATCGAAGATCCTGAACTGTTCACGGTTCCGAGCCCGCCGCTCGATGAACTGTTCGAGGCGGCAGGATACGAGCATCAGCGAGAGTTGCTTGCTGAGCGCGGGTTCGACTTCATCGCGTACGACGTGCAACTTCGCACCGCTTCGGTTGCATCGAGGTACAGCCTCGGTCACGACGAAGCCGTAGCCGTCGTGGCATTTGTGGATCTTGCTGATCGCGGCTATGCCGATGCAGCCATCGACAACTTCGATATCCAGGACTGGGCTCGTAGACACATTGCCGCAGCGCCCGATTCGTTTGCATCCCTAGCTGATCCCGGGGTTGCGGTGGCGGTCTTCGATCTGGGGTTCCGCAATCAAGACCCGGCGAGCGACATGATTCTCGAGGCTCTTGCCCTCGAAATGGCCGGGCACGGGCCACGTGCGGTGAAGCCGGCGGCCCATTGGCTGGCCGGCAAAGCGGCAGATCGACTCGGACGGGTTCTTGAAGCCGAAGCGCACTACGAGAAGTCGCTGGAGTGGGAAGCTGATTGGGGCCCAGCACTTTTCGAGTTGGCGCAGTTCGCATCCGATCGTGGAGATGTGAATCGGTCATTGTCGCTCCTGGGCAGAATTGACGGTGGGACTCAAGAAGCCCTCCACGAGGTCCTGCAAGCATTCTTGCCAGTCGAACATCTCGAACTGGGACGGAACGACAAGTGCTGGTGCGGATCCGGCCGTAAATACAAGGTCTGTCACCTGGGCAAGATCGACGAGTCGATACTCGAAGACGGCCGCTGGTTGTACAAGAAGGCCTGCATGTTTGCCTTCGCCTCCGAATTTGCCGACAGGTTGGTCGAACTCGACAACCTGGCAAGCGTGAACCTGAGCGAAGAAACCCTACGGAGCAGAACGATCTTCGAGGGGCCCGCGCTGGACGTTGCACTTTTCGAGGATGGACTCTTTGCCGAATTCCTTGCCCGACGCGGTGAACTGCTTTCGGAGAAGGATCTCGCTACTGCCACCGAGTGGCTGGGAACACGGCGTTCGGTGTACGACGTGAGCTCTGACGGAGCGACGATGGTCGATCGCCGAACCGGAGAGACGGTGAAGATGGGCGCTACAGGTCAGCCTGGCGACGTTCTCAGCGCTCGAATCTTGGTCGCCGGATCGACGACTCAGGCCGTCGGTGGCGTCGTACTCACCTCTGATCAGCAAATTGCTGATGTACTCCGGGTTCTGGCTGCGGATGATATCGATCCCGTCGAGTTGGTGACGGTGTTGAGTTAGAGACGCTTCGGTCGCCGCTGTTCTGCACAACCTTCATCTCCGACTGATGCTGTCTGACCCCGAAAGAGTCAACCCGTTAAAGTTGTATAGGTGACCGAACCGATGGATCCTAATGACTTGATCGCCGAAGCTGCGATGGAGTTATTGCGTCAGCATGGCCCTCAGACCGCGACGGACTGGGGAAACTTGCTGGCCGAGGCCGGGCATGGCACGGCCGACGACATGACTGAGTTTGTGGAGTACGTCGAAGATCCGCTGCTCGGATATTTGAGTGGTGAGCGTTACGCAGCTCTCGACACACTCTTCGAGCATCGAGTACTCACTCATCGGCTCACCGACGCCGAGATCAGTTCAGGCGTACTCGACGCCAATCCTGATTTGATGGTCCTGCGCGTCTTCCTCGACAGCTTCGAGGAAGACGAGGACCGGGAGATGCGCGTCGTACATCGCGGTCTTGACGACGACATCCTTGCCGAACGCGGAATCGACGATCCGAAGTTTCCGGCTGATGAAGGTTTCCTGCTGGCCTCCGACGCACTCTCCGAATGCTCGGCCGGCGATTTGATCGGGCTTTTTGTCGCGGACCGTGAGTTGACGTTGTGCACGATCGCCGAAGTGCTTGATCCTGCCCCCAGCTTCGGGAACGCACTCGGGAGCATCCTCAGCGAGACCGGTGCTGAAACCCTCGACGCGATTGTCTGGCAGCTGATGCTCGAGGATCCGTCACTGTTCCGCCAGCCGGCCGCCCCCTTGGGCGAACTGCTCGACTCCGCGGGATACGTGCGCGACGGTGACTACGTCGCGATCGAAGGTTTCGATTTCGAGGCCTACCACCTGGCGAACCGCGCCCGGATGCTCGAGATCCGCGACAATCTGCATGCAGACGAAGCAGCAGCGGTCATCGCGCTCGTCGATCTCGTGTCGGCTGCGCACCTCGAGTTCCCCGAAGACACTTCGGGCATCGGTGATTGGGCACGCAAACAGATCACGGAAAACCCTCAGATTTATGTGGGTATTGCCGAGCCTCCGGCAGCGGCGGCGGCCCTCGAATTGTTGTCAGAACTCGACGACCATGACGAGGTATTGCATGCGGTAGCCACAGCACTGGCAGACAAGGGGCCGCGTCGTGTGAAGCCTGCTGCGTACTGGCTCGCCGGTAAGGCTGCAGACAGTCTGGGCAAGATCATCGTCGCCGAGGCGTACTACGAAAGCGCGCTCGACCGCGATCCCGATTGGGTCCCAGCAATTTTCGATCTCGCACTTCTGGTCGCGGATCGCAGCGATGCGACGAGGGCGCTTGCTTTGCTCGGTCGAATCGAAGGCGGCGAGTCCGAGATTCTGCACGACGTCCTTGCGCGATATGCACCGGCCGATCACCCCGAGCTGGGTCGTAATGACAAGTGCTGGTGCGGGTCTGGACGCAAGTACAAGGTCTGCCACCTAGGTAAGTCGGAAGTTACTTTCGACGACCGGGCAAACTGGCTGTATGTGAAAGCGCAGTTGTTCTCGCGCACACCGGAGTACTTCGACGAGGTATTCGACCTTGCCGAGGTTCGTGCGCAGCATTGGGATGACGAGGACGCGCTGACCCGCGCACTCGAAGGCGGATTGGCAGTCGACGCAGCACTATTCGACGGGAACATCTTCGAAGCGTTCATCGCGCGTCGTGGTGAACTACTGCCTGCCGACGAGTTGGAACTGGCGCAGCGGTGGTTGGAGGTGCCGCGGTCGGTGTACGAGGTTGTCTCGACGGTACCGGGTACGTCGCTGACGTTGAGTGACGTCCGTACCGGAGATGTTCACGACGTCTCCGACGAGTGGGGCAGCCTGAACCTCGAAGCCGGTGCACTGGTGTGCACCCGGGTTCTGCCGGCCGGAACAACGACCCGCACATTCGGTGGTATCGAACCAATTGCAGCGGAAGACAAGGATGCGTTGATCGCGTTGATCGACTCGCCGGATACCCAGCCGTGGCAGTTGGTCGAGTTCCTCAGCGCGCGGTTTGCATAGGCTTCGCCTGTGCGCCGTTTTGGTAGTGGGAGCTACCAAAACGGCGCACAGGGGCTCTGCCCCTAAGGAGTAACCTGAGCCGTCATCATCTGTGCGAATCCGTCGCCGTAGGGCGGCAGCATTCCCCACTCGCCGCGCGGATCATGTTCTGCTGCTTCGAATACCGAACGAGCGTGGCTGAACTCGAGGAAGCCCTCGCGGCCGTGGTAGTGGCCGATACCGGAAGCGCCGACGCCACCGAATGGTGCGTCGTTGAGGCCGGGATGTGACATCGCGTCGTTAATCGTGACACCGCCGGAATTGGTGCGATCGAGTACCGATTCCTTCTCGTCGAGGTCGGTGCCGAAGTAGTACAGCGCCAACGGCTTCGGGCGTGAGTTGATGTCTGCGACAACCGCATCCATCTCGTCGTAAGGCAAGACCACAACGGCCGGTCCGAAGATCTCTTCCTTCATGATCTCGGCATCGGCCGGGGGATCAACGACGATACGCAAGGGGCGTCGACGTGTCTCGGACGAAAGCTCTTCGTCGGGAACGGTGATGATGCGGGCGCCGCGCTCGGCTGCGTCGGCGATGTATCCCTCGATGCGGGCAAGATGGCGATCGCTGACGATGGACACCATGTCGGTGTTGTCGGCAACGGTCGGGAAGAGTCCGGTGAAGGAATTGGTGAACGCGGTAATGAAGCGTTCAGTGCTCTCACGAGGCACGTAGATGAGGTCGGGGGAGACGCACAATTGCCCGGAGTTGGTGGACTTCGCAATGGCCAATCTGTATGCAGCCTCGTCTAGGTCGGCACTCTTGCCCAGAACGCTCGGCGATTTTCCGCCGAGTTCGAGGGTGACCGGCACCAGGTTCTTGGCGGCATTTGCCATGACCAATTTGCCGACGGTGGTGCTTCCGGTGAAGACCAAGTGGTCGAAGGGAAGTGAAGTGAGGTGGTCGGCTACATCGGGTCCGCCTGTGACTACAGCGATTTCGAGCGGATCGAGATGTCGTGCGGCGGCCTCGGCCAATACGGCAGCGGTGTTCGGAACGATCTCCGAGGGCTTGAGGATGGCACGGTTGCCGGCTCCGAGTGCGCATGCCAGCGGGCTCAGGAGAGTGAAGAGTGGAGCATTCCACGTACCGATGATGCCGATGGAACCCTTCGGCTGGTACGTGACGTACGCAGTGGCGCCCAGTTGATCCTGAAGTTCACCGGCGGTTCGGGGTGAACGAATCATCCAGTCTTCGAGGGAATCTCGAACATGCTTGAGTGAAACCATCGATCCGAGAACGTCATTCATGACCGAGTAGGCCGGTAGACGGCCACCGAAGTCCTCGTTCATGGCTTCGGTCAGATCTTTGTGATTTGCCACGAGCAGGTCGATCACCTGTTGGATGCGTTCGCGGCGCTGCTCTGCGCTCGGCGCTCCCGCAGCGCGGGTGGCGTCCTGTTGCGCTTGCAGAATCTGAGCAAGGTCGGTGGTGATGACGGCTTCGGTGCTCATGGGCACTCCTCGTAGTGGCGAAATATTGACCGAACGGTATCGACGCTGCGGCAACAGTGGCCGATACGTCTCGTTGACCGGGACGGAATAGCTTGGTAGAGAGGTTGTATGTCGGGAACACAGGTAAGTCGGAGCGCTGTACGCACGTCCATCGACGAGTCAGTGGGATTGGGGTTTCTGACACTCGATCAGCCGGCGAGGCGCAACCCTCTCTCCGCGGAGACCATGCGTGAAGTGACAGCGGGACTTCGTGAATTGTCCGCGGACGAACGGGTGCGTGTTGTGATTGTTCGCGCCGAGGGTCCGGTGTTCTCGGCCGGACACGATCTGACCGAGATGATCGGCCGCACGCTCGACGAGGAACGCGCGATTTTCGACGGATGCACCGAGATGATGGAAACCGTTCAGGCAATCCCGCAGCCGGTCATCGCGGCCGTTCAGGGGCCGGCGATTGCCGCCGGTTGCCAGCTGGCGGCGTCGTGCGACCTCGTTGTTGCGGCGTCGAGTGCCGTTTTCGGAACGCCGGGAGTGAAGATCGGCCTGTTCTGCTCCACCCCGATGGTGGCCCTGAGCCGGGCTGTTGGTCGCAAACGAGCGATGCAGATGCTGCTGACGGGTCAGGCCATCGGCGCCGATACAGCGGCGGACTGGGGACTGGTCAACTTTGTCGTCGACGCATCAGACCTCGATCGGGAGGTGCGGGATCTGGCCGCAAAGATTACGACGGCCAGCCCGTTGACCGTTCGGATCGGCAAGCAGGCGTTCTACCGCCAGATCGATCTACCGCAGGCGCAGGCGTACGAGGCGATGGCCGAAACAATGGCGACCAATGCGGTCACCTGTGATGCTCAGGAAGGTATGCAGGCCTTTGTGGAGAAGCGGGCCCCGGAGTGGCAGAACAAATGAGCGGACGAACGGTCGGGGCCTTCCTCAATACTTGGACGTCCTATAACCTGTGCCCATGAGCCTGGACCCGCGTACCAATACCGTCGACGGAGTGCTGCGGCGCTCGGCAGCCAAATACCCCGATCGTGTGGCCGTGGTCTTCGAGGACCGCACTCGCACGTATCGAGACCTCGACGACGCTGTCACACGGGTCGCGGCGCATCTGCTGGGGTTGGGACTCGAGCACGGTGATCGGGTGGCCGCCTACGGAACCAACTCCGACGCCTATGTCATCGGGTTCCTGGCCTGTGGGCGAGCCGGTTTGGTGCACGTCCCGATCAACTACGCACTCAAGGGCGACGAATTGCGTTACCTCGTAGCGCAGTCCGGCGCCCGAGCGGTTCTGGTGGATCCAACGCTTGCCCCGACCCTCGACTCGGTGCGCGCAGACCTGGACCTCGATCACGTGCTGGCGTTGCGAGATGCCGAACTGTCGGTGGTCACGATCAGTGAGGCTGGGGAGGTGCCGGACTTCGAGCCGCGCGCATCATCGACCGATCTAGCGCAGTTGCTCTATACCTCGGGAACTACGTCGAAGCCCAAGGGCGCGATGATGTCTCACGGTGCATTGGTCCACGAATACGTGTCTTCGGTGATCGCGCTCGCGCTCGACCAGGCTGATAATCCGCTGATCTGCATGCCGATGTACCACTCTGCGGGAATGCACGTATTCATGCTTCCGTACCTGTCTGTCGGTGCCACGGTCAATGTGATGGCGGCACCGAATATTCCGGAGATCCTGCGCCGCATCGAATCCGAGAAGATCGGGTCACTCTTTCTGGCGCCGACGGTGTGGGTGCCGTTGGCCAATCATCCCGATCTGGAAACGCGGGATCTCTCGTCGCTGAAGAAGGCTCAGTACGGGGCGTCGATCATGCCGGTGACCGTGCTGAACCGTCTGCGGGAGCGTTACCCCGACATCGGCTTCTATAACTGCTTCGGCCAATCCGAAATCGGTCCGCTTGCAACGGTTCTGCAACCCGAGGAGCACGCCGAGCGACCTTCCGCGTGTGGTCGCGCCGTGTTCTTCGTCGAGACCCGCGTCGTCGACGCCGACGGTAACGATGTGTCGGACGGTGAGTCGGGTGAGGTTCTCTACCGTTCGCCGCAACTCTGCAACGGCTACTGGGAGAATCCCGAAGCGACAGCAGAAGCGTTCCGCGACGGGTGGTTCCACTCCGGAGATCTTGTCGTGCGAGACGCGGAGGGGTTCATCACCGTCGTGGACCGGATCAAGGACGTCATCAACACCGGCGGCATCTTGGTGGCATCGCGCGAGGTCGAAGACGTAATCTACACCCATCCTGACGTTGCCGAGGTTGCGGTGATCGGGACGCCGGACGAGAAGTGGATCGAAGCGATCACCGCGATCGTCGTGCTCAAGGACGGTCAGGATTCGCTGACTCCCGCGGCGCTGATTGCGTATGTGAAGGAAAAGGTCGCTCCGTTCAAGGTGCCCAAGCACGTTCGGTTCGTGTCTGAACTGCCGCGCAACCAGAGCGGAAAACTGCTGAAGAGAGAACTCCGGACCGTCTGACATTTGGACTCGAGCTTGTTGGTACTTCGTCAAAGAAGGTGCCGCCGTCAACATCTCGTCGGACTTGGGTAGGATCGGTTCCGGAGGGCTAGGCACTCCATTCTGCGGCCACGATGCGCCCGAATCGATGCCGTCCAATCGGAAATGATTGACGTGGAGTCGACAAACCGGTTGGCGGATATGGGAACAATCGAATTTCAGGCAGGTCGGAATCATCCGACCTGCCTGATCTCGATCTTCCTGCCGTGCGACGGGCCTATGCCCGGGCGCCGCCCTCTGAATCTGAGGCCCACGCATCCTGACGGATAGGAATTTTCACATGTGTAGCAATGGCATCCAGTCCACGAAGACCACAGAAGCTGACGCAATCGTCGAGCGCAGAGGTCACGTTCTCCTTATTACGATCAACCGACCGGCCGCCCGAAACGCGATCAATGCGGCAGTAAGCGCGGCCGTGGGTGGCGCTCTTGTAGAGGCGGAGCACGACCCCGAGATTCGGGTCGTGGTGCTCACCGGGGCCGGCGATAAGTCATTCTGTGCCGGAGCCGATCTCAAGGCTATCTCTCGTGGCGAGAGCGTGCATGCTCCCGGCAACGAGCAGTGGGGATTTGCCGGCTTCGTGAAGAATTTCATCAGCAAGCCGATCATCGCAGCTGTCAATGGAGCGGCATTGGGTGGCGGCACGGAATTGGCGCTCGCTGCCGACCTGATTGTGGCAGCCGAGAGTTCAACCTTCGGGTTGCCAGAAGTCAAGCGTGGCTTGATCGCTGGTGCCGGTGGAATGTTCCGACTACCTGCGCAGATCCCGCAGCGACTTGCGATGGAGATGATGTTCACCGGCGATCCGATTTCAGCGGAGAAGGCACTCGAGTGGGGCTTGATCAACCAGATAGCAGCTGACGGTTCTGTTGTGGACGCCGCACTTGCGCTGGCTGAGCGAATCTCGGTGAATGCGCCGTTGTCAGTGCAGGCAACCAAACGCGTCGCCTATGGAGTTGTCGGCACAGAGCGTGTCGACGAGGCCTCGAAGTGGGAGATGTCGAACGCAGAGTGGTACTCGGTGTTGAGTAGCGAAGACGCCAAGGAAGGGCCAATTGCGTTCGCGGAGAAGCGCGCACCGATCTGGAAGGCGCGCTGACCGTTGTCGTGAACAGCTGAGCACCTTCGGTAGAGCTCTGACTCTTCCGAAGGTGCTACTGGTCCTCGTCCTGTCGACTCTGCGTGTAGGCGCCCGTCACCTGAGTAGGTTCCACTGAATGGGGGTGTCGAGTACGTCCTTGAACTCGAGTTCGGTATACCGGGCGTGTGCCTGGATATGCACGTTCATCAGTTCCTGGGCTCTATTCGCGTCATGGGCGGCGATGGCATCGTAGATATCTTCGTGGATTGTGCAGCTGGCGATGCGCTGCTTCTCCGGGTAGTCGATTCCCATGGCTGTTCCGTCCAGGATTCCCAGGAGAGCGCTGATCAGATGGCCGAAGAGTTGGTTTCCGGATCCTTTGGCGACGAGATCGTGGAATCTCTCGATCTCGTCGTGGAATTTTTGAGGATCGTTCATGTGTAGACGTGTTTCATCGACGTTGATCTTCAACTCTGCGATCGCCGTATCGCTCATTCTGTTTGCGGCCAGGCGCGCCATCATCGGTTCGAGTGCAGTGCGAGCCTCGACGATTGTCCGGAATGGCGCCTTTTCGAACTGAAGTAGCAGGGTCAGGGCAGTGGCCAGGACATCACTGTCCGGATGCTGGACTACCGGCCCGCCGCCTGGTCCGGGTTTGAGTGAGATCACGCCCTGTAGTTCGAGGAACCTCAGGGATTCGCGTAGAACCCCTCGGCCGACTCCGTACTCCTGGATCATGAGATGTTCGGGTGGGAGTCGGTCGCCGATGCTGTGGCCGCCCCGAGCGATATCGGAGACGATGCGTTGGGCGACGAGTAGTGCGGTTTTCTTCGGACGTAACGATGTCTGTGCCATTCCGGAGCCTTTTGGTTGAGTGCGACCCAGAGCTGGGGTCCTGCTGTATCCAGCTAGCTGGTGTTCTTTCTGGTACCGCGATAGGCCACTGACCTCGCGTTTTGCGAGTTCCGTTGCTTGTGAGGCGGAACGACTGAACCCTATTGATGTATACCATTGTCATGATCCGCTTCACAATGACTAAATCTCTTGTTATGGTTCGTACGAAAAGGTCTTAGCGGGTGGTTACGGCCACTCGAAGCGTGACTGTCGGCAAATCAGTGACTACCAAGTGGGTGCAATGGGTATCGAAATGGTTCTGGATATGGCGACGTCGGTATATCCGGACAGGCTGGCGGTGGGGCGACGCGGCGACGGAATGTCCTATCAGCAACTCAGCGACTCGGCCGCGGGCGGTGTCACGGTGCTGCGGGAGTTGGGCGCACGTGACCTGGTCTTTGTCGGTGTCAATAGCGCTGCTCTGCCTCTGTTGGTCTTCTCGGCCGCGCGGGCGGGGGTGCGATTTGCGCCCTTGAACTATCGACTCGCAACCGATCAGCTTCTCGAACTCATTGCGCAACTGGATGATCCGGTTGTCGTGGCCGATGTCGCGTACCGGGACAAGCTGGCCGCGTCAGCCTCGATCGTGTTGACTACCGATGAGTTCGTCAAGCGTGCCAAAGCTGCTCCCGCGACGGAAACCGTACCGGCGCCGGACGATGCAACGGCAATTGTACTGTTCACCAGCGGTACGACGTCTGCACCCAAGGGCGTGTTGTTGCGCCATCAGCACCTGCTGTCTTATCTCCTGAATACCGTTGAATTCGGTTCTGCCGGTGAGGAACAGGCGACATTGGTCAGCACGCCGCCCTACCATATTGCCGGCATGGGCGCGGTGCTCAGCAACGTCTACGGGACGCGGCGGATGGTTCATCTTCCCGATTTCACCCCGCAGTCCTGGCTCGATCTCGTCCGCGAGGAATCGATCACCAGCGCGATGGTGGTGCCGACGATGTTGGCGCGCGTCGTGCAGCACCTGGATGGTGCCCCGGCTGATACCCCGGCGCTCGAATCCCTGGCTTACGGCGGTGCGCGCATGCCTCAACCGGTGCTCGAAAGTGCACTCGCGGCATTCCCTCAGACCGGGTTCGTCAATGCCTACGGTCTGACCGAAACCAGCTCCACCATTGCAGTTCTAGGCCCAGAAGATCACCGTGAAGCGCTGGCCGATCCGGCATTGCGCGGCAGACTGGGTTCGGTGGGGCGCATCGTGCCTGGTATGGAGGTCGAGGTCCGCGATGAGGCGGACAACGTGCTCGGCGACGGTGAGACCGGTCTGCTTTGGGTACGCGGCGCTCAGGTCAGCGGCGAATACATGGGTAAGGGCTCCGCGCTTGACGTGCAGGGATGGTTCCCCACCAAAGACCGCGCCCGCGTGGAGGGAGAGTTTCTCTACATCGGTGGCCGCGCGGACGACACCATCATCCGCGGCGGCGAAAACATCGCGCCGGCGGAGATCGAGGACGTACTGGTGCACCATCCCGCCGTTCAAGAGATCGCTGTCATCGGAATGCCCGATGACGAATGGGGTGAGCGGATCTGCGCCGTAATCGTCTTGAAGGGCAACGACATTCCCGATCACGAGGACATTCGCGACTGGTGCCGCAGTCGCTTGCGAGGCTCGCGAACTCCGGACGAGGTCGTTTTCGTCGACGAATTGCCCAAGACCGCAACCGGCAAGCTTGTCCGCCGTGATCTGGCTGTCCAGATCACGGCTCCTAATCTCTGAAATCCCGACACTTCTTATTCTGGAGGCCTCATGCGCAACGCCGTGATCGTCGATATCGTCCGCACCCCGTCGGGGCGCGGCAAGCCTGGCGGCGCTCTGTCCGGGCTACATCCGGTCGATCTTCTGGCTAGCACGCTACGAGCGCTCATCGCGCGCAACGACTTCGATCCTGTACTGATCGACGATGTCATCGGTGGCTGTGTCAGTCAGGCGTCCGAACAGGCTGGCAACCTCACGCGAAACGCGGTCTTCGGTGCCGGGCTTCCAGAATCCGTACCCGCAACGACGGTCACGCGGGCTTGCGGATCGAGCCAGCAGGCCGTGCACTTCGCCGCTCAGGGCGTCATGTCCGGTGCCTACGATGTTGCTGTCGCCTGCGGCGTCGAGTCGATGAGTCGTATTCCGATGGGCACCGCTTCGATGGGCAAGGACTTGCAGGGTGGCGCCGTCACCGCGCGGTACCCGGAAGGTTTTGTCAATCAAGGCATCTCGGCTGAACTGGTGGCACGCAAGTGGGGTTTGACCCGCGACGACGTGGACCGGTACGCACTGCTGTCGCACCAACGTGCTGCCGCGGCTGCTACGGCCGGTGACTACGACAATGAGATCGTTGCCGTCGAGGTCGACGGTGTCCGCCGTGATGTCGACGAGACGGTACGGCCGTCTACAACGATGGAAAGCCTCGGCAAGCTCCATCCGTCGTTTCGAACGGACGAGGCGAATACCCGCTTCGGAGAACTCGATTGGATGATCACGCCGGGCAACTCCTCTCCACTCACCGATGCAGCCGCAGCCACTCTGATCATGTCCGAGGAGAAGGCTGCAGAGCTCGGACTGACGCCACGTGCGCGGTTCGTGGACTTTGCAGTGGCGGGCGATGATCCCCTGTTCATGCTGACGGCGCCGATCCCGGCAACTACCAAGGTTCTCGCGCGTGCCGGTCTCTCGGTTGCCGACATCGACGCATTCGAGGTCAACGAGGCGTTCGCGTCGGTTCCGTTGGCCTGGGCGCGGGAACTCGATGTGGACCTGGCCAAGGTCAACCCTGTCGGCGGGGCTATTTCTCTGGGGCACGCGATCGGCGCTTCGGGCGTTCGACTGCTGGCCACGATGGTCAACCATCTCGAGCGCACCGGTGGCCGCTACGGCCTCCAGACCATGTGCGAGCACGGTGGTATGGCAAACGCTCTCGTGATCGAGCGAAACTGAGCTCCTCCGTTCGCTGCACGTCCACATAATCTGCAAGGGTGAGGAATTCACAACATGAAGGTCAATGACAAGGTCGCTCTCGTCACCGGTGGCGCCTCGGGTCTGGGTCTGGCTACGGCGCGAGCACTGCTCGATCAAGGTGCCAAGGTTGTCCTGCTGGACCTGCCCACTTCCAACGGTGCTGCCGTTGCAGAAGAATTGGGAGAGCGTGCTCGGTTCGCTCCCGCCGATGTCACTGACGAGGTCGCTGTCGCGAGCGCTCTCGACATTGCGGATTCTTTCGGCGAACTCCGGGTGGCGGTCAACTGTGCCGGAACCGGACGGTCTCTGCGGGTTGTCGGTCGCCAGGGTGTGTTCCCGATGGACGTCTTCACTCGTGTCGTCTCGATCAACCTGTTCGGAACATTCAACGTGACGCGACTGGCAGCAGAACGTATGGTGCGCAACGAGGTCGAGGGCGAAGAGCGTGGCGTCATCATCAATACCGCGTCAGTGGCCGCGTTCGACGGACAGATCGGTCAGGCAGCATACTCGGCGTCCAAGGCCGCCGTTGCCGGTATGACGCTCCCGTTGGCACGTGATCTGGCTTCGCACGCCATTCGGGTCGTCTCCATCGCTCCGGGCCTGTTCGACACTCCGTTGCTGGCAGGCCTGGGTGATGAGGCGAAGGCATCGTTGGGTGCGCAGGTGCCGCACCCGAGCCGTTTGGGTGCACCGGGCGAGTTCGGTTCGCTCGCTGCACATATCGTGTCGAACCCGATGCTCAACGGTGAGGTTATTCGTTTGGATGGTGGCATTCGGATGGCTCCGCGGTGACCGCGATCGCGACCGGGCACGTGCTCAGTCGGGAATGGCGACTGGTGCACTACCTGAACGGCCAGCCGAACGACACCGATGTCGAACTGGTGACAGTTGAAGTCGATGAGCCGGATCCAGGTTTCGTTCGGGTCGAGAACGAGGTTATGTCGGTGGAGCCGTACATGCGAGGCCGGATGTCATCGCGCTCGACCTACGCAGATCCGTACGTGCTCGGGGAAGCCATGCGAGCGCCCGCTATCGGGCGAGTGACTGCGTCGTCGTCGGTGGAAATTCCGGTTGGCGCCACGGTGCTGCACGATTTCGGTTGGCGTGAGCATGCGCTGGTACCGGAAACCGCTTGCACGGTTGTCCACGGACAGGCCAGCGTTTCCGCTCTCCACCTGGGCCTACTCGGTATCCCCGGTATGACGGCATGGGTCGGTGTACGACGGATTGCCCAGCTGAAGTCAGGTGACGTCGTTTTCGTCTCTTCCGCTGCGGGTGCAGTCGGTTCGACGGTGGTGCAGATTGCAAAAGCTCTGGGCTGCACAGTGATCGGGAGTGCCGGATCTAAAGACAAGGTTGCGTTGGTTCGTGAACTCGGCGCGGATGCGGCATTCGACTATCACGACGGTTCGGTCGGCACTCTGCTTCGCGGGGCACTGGCAGAACTGGGCGCACCGGGTCTGGACGCCTACTTCGACAACGTGGGCGGAGATCACCTCGAGGCGGCGATTCGGGTGCTCAATGATCATGCACGCGTGGCATTGTGCGGGATGATCAGCATCTACAGCGCGGAATCACCGCAACCCGGCCCCAGCAATCTGATCAAGCTCGTGTGGCGCCGTGCTCGGATGGAGGGCTTCTTGCTTCGTGATCATCGCGATGCCCGCCCGGAATTCGAGGCAGACATGCGTGAGTGGCTCCACGTCGGTGCGGTGCGGGCTGTGGAGACAGCAGTGCCGGGTGGTATCGAAGGAGCGTGGGCGGGCTTTCTGGGGATGCTGGACGGCACCGGAACCGGGAAGACGATTGTCCCGCTCTGATTCCGCGGCCCAGATGGTCGAACGTAACTGTAGTACGAATACGCGAGAGAGATCTTGCCAAGGAGAGGACCCTGACATGTCGAACCTTCAGCTCGAGGGCAAAGTTGCCGTGGTGACCGGTGGAAGCCGTGGACTGGGACGCGAGATGGTCCTGGGCTTCGCCGAGGCCGGTGCAGATGTGATGATCGTCAGCCGGAAGCTCGACAGCTGTGAGGAATTGGCGGCGCAGGTACGGGAGAGCACTGGCCGTCGGGCTGTCGCTTTCGCGTGCCACATGGGTGACTGGGCGGCTCAGGACGGACTCGTGGAGCGTGCCTACGAAGAGTTCGGCCGGGTCGATATCCTGGTGAACAACGCGGGTATGTCGCCGCTGTACTCGAGTCTCGACGAGATCTCGGAGGACCTGTACGACAAGGTGATGGCGGTAAATCTCAAAGGCCCCTTCCGGTTGACCGCGCTGGTCGGTAAGCGTATGGCCGAGGGGGACGGCGGTTCGATCATCAATATCAGCAGCATCGCCGCTGAGCGCCCTACTCCCGGTGACCTGCCTTATGCCGCCGCCAAAAGTGGGCTGAACATTCTCACCAAGGGCTTCGCGCAGGCCTATGGCCCGAAAGTGCGCGTCAATGCGATCATGGCCGGCCCGTTCCTGACGGATATCAGCAAGGCCTGGGACATGGATCAGGTTGCGGAGCGCATGCAGGCATATCCACTGCGCCGCGCGGGAAATCCCAACGAAATTGTCGGTGCCGCACTGTACTTGGCGGGTGATGCATCGAGCTACACCACTGGAGCATTGCTCCCCGTGGACGGTGGACGTATCGCCAAAGCTTAGTCCGTAGCACTCGGTTCACGGTGCATCGGCGCCGAAACCACACACTTCCACGAAAGGAATAGCGATGTCTTGGGGTTTTGAGACCGACCCGGAGTACCAGAAGGTTCTGGATTGGGCCGAGGAGTTTGTTCGCGAAGAGGTAGAACCGGTCGACCGCGTCATCACCCATGCCTGGGACATGTCGGATCCTCTGCGCAACAAGCTGATCAAGCCGTTGCAGCAGAAGGTTCGTGAGAAGGGACTGTGGGCTACACACCTTGGTGCCGAACTCGGCGGACAGGGCTACGGCCAGCTCAAGCTTGGCCTGCTTAACGAGATTATCGGCCGCACACACAGCGGACCCGTTGTTTTCGGCTGCCAGGCACCAGATTCGGGAAACACCGAGATTCTGGCCCACTACGGCACCCCAGAGCTCAAGAAGCGCTACCTCGAGCCCCTCGTCGCCAACGAGATCGTCTCCTGCTACGCGATGACGGAACCCCAGGGTGGATCCAACCCCGTGGAGTTCGAGACCACCGCTGTTCTCGATGGCGACGAGTGGGTTATCAACGGCGAGAAGTGGTTCGGATCCAACGCGCGATTCGCGTCCTTCTATATCGTGATGGTAGTGACCGATCCTGAGGCTGAACCCCACAAGCGCCTTTCGCAGTTCATCGTTCCGGCCGAGACGCCGGGACTCTCGATCGTTCGTAACACCGGTGTGTGGGGACACGACTACGAGGTCGGTACCCACGCGTACACGCGGTGGGAGAATGTGCGAATTCCCAAGGACCACATCCTCGGTGGAGTCGGACAGGGCTTCGAGGTGGCGCAGACCCGTCTCGGCGGCGGCCGGATTCACCATGCGATGCGTACCGTCGGATTGGTGAAGGCTTCACTCGACATGATGCTCGAGCGCGCAGTGTCTCGCACAACACGAGGTGGTCGACTGGGCGACAAGCAGTTGGTTCAGGAGATGATCGCGGACTCATGGATCCAAATTGAGCAGTTCCGCCTGTTCGTGTTGCGCACCGCGTGGAAGATCGATCAGGAGAACGACTACCGCAAGGTCATCAAGGACATCGCAGCGGTCAAGGCTGCGATGCCGAAGGTGCTTCTCGACGTCACCTCTCGTGCCGTTCAGCTGCACGGTTCGCTCGGCGTCTCCAAAGAACTTCCGTTGGGTAAGTGGCTGCTCGAGAGCTACCACATGGGACTTGCCGACGGTGCTACCGAGATTCACAAGATCGCCGTAGCACGTCAGCTGCTGCGCGGGGTCGAGCCGGCGGAGGGCCTGTTCCCGAGCTACCACATCCCGGCCCTCGAGGAGAAGGCACGCGCGAAGTTTGACCTGACGGACAGCGCGTACGACGCGTAATCCGGTAGGGCGGTATTGAAATCGAGCGGGGTTCTCCGACACTATTTTCCAATGGTGCCGGAGAACCCCGCTCGATTTCTGAACGAAATCTCAGCTGTCTCGACTGATGACGAATGCCGTGGAGCCGGCCAAGCCGTTCGAGACAGTCACGATCGATCGTGACGCCCCCGGTACCTGTCGTTCGCCGCCGCGATCGGTGACTTGATAGGCCGCTTCGGTCAGTTGCGTCATGCCGTGCAAGCGTCCTTCTGCCAGGCAGCCACCGCCGGTGTTGACCGGGAGAGTGCCGGTGAGGCGAGCGTTGCCGTCGTCGATGAACCGGAGCGCCTCGCCGGGCGGAACCAAGCCCAGGCCTTCGAGCCAGGTGTGCGTGAATACGCTGAATCCATCGTAGAGTTGAGCGACATCGATATCGGAGGCACTCAAACCGGTTGATGCCCAGAGGCGTTCACCGGTCTGTGCGCAGCCGGCGAGGATGTCTTCCAGGTTCATCGGCACACCGGTGGAACCGAGACGGGTGCTGGCGGCGTAGCCACTCACCAAGGCCGGTGGATTCTTCAGATCACGCGCACGGTCGGCGCGGGTGAGAACCATCGCGACCGCACCGTCGACGGGAATATCGCAGTCCAGCATGGTGATTGGGTCGGCGATCATGCGCGAGGCCAGGTACTGCTCCGTCGTCAGGGGTTTGTCACGGAAGAACGCGTGAGGGTTCTTGTTTGCGTTGGCGCGATTATCCACCGCGAAACGCGCCAGACTCTCGCGCGTCCCGCCCCGCAGATCCAGGAAGCGACGGAAGACGGTGGCGGCCCAGGCTGCGGGCATCGAAAAGCCGTAGGGAGCAAAGTACTGGTCTCGGCCGGCAGCGTGGGCGTTGGTGAAGTTCGAGTAGCGTCCGACCGGCATATGTAGTGCGCGATAGACGATTACGTGTGAACAGGCACCGGCGGCCAGAGCGTTGATAGCGTCGATAGCGGCATGGGTGACCATCGGGGTCGTGTTGCCCATCCAGGTCAGTTGATCTTGGATATGCATTGCCTGACCGAGAAATCCGGGTGTGACGACGTCGACGCCGTCGATAGTGCCCTTGTCTCCGCCGTAGACGGGCATCGTCGGAGTGGTCGCCAGTCCGTCGATGTCCTTGCGGGCCAAACCCGCATCGGCGATCGCTGCATCTACTGCCTCGAGAGTCAACGATGCCAGTGTTCGAGGGGATCGGCGGGTGAGTTCGGTGTACCCGATTCCGGCGATCGCTACCTTGTCGCGTAGTTCCCACATGGGTCAGTCTCCAGTCGTGTTGAAGTGCGCCGGGCGGAACTGAGGCAGTTCACAATCCGGGGTCAGACTCTCGAACGTCACTTCCATCGGAATTCCAATTTTTACGGATTCAGTGGGCGTATCCAGGATATTGGCGATCATGAACAGTCGGTCCTGCTCTTCGAGTTCGATGACACCGACGATGTACGGCAGCATGTTTGCAAAAGCTGGTGCCGGAGCATCGTGAATAACTGTGTAGGAGTAGAGCTTTCCCCGGCCGGAGACATCTCGGTAGTCGAGGTCGTCGTTGTCGCATTGTGGGCAGATGCCGGCTGGTGTGTGAATCAGCAGTTCGCACGGCGCGCAGTACTGAATTGCGAGGCGGTGCTCACGCGCGGCAGTCCAGTATCCCGCCGAGTTCTCATCGGGTCGAGGGATCGGCTTGCGGACGTCGGCGCTGGTGTCTTTGGAGGGGCCGGTGTCTTCGGACGGATTGGGGTCTTCGGATTCGGTCATGGATTACTCCTCATTCCGGTGGTCTTGTGTAGTTGAACGCGGAGCCCTACTATCGACTCTAATTCAAATAATCATAGTCATGAATTGAGAACAAGGTGACGGGATAGGCGACTGCAATCGCCGGACGAGGCTTCCGGCGGGGCGTGCGCCTCGGGATCGAAGTCAATGGTTGCCGAAGTCTATGATCATGATTATAGTGAAATGGGTTACAGTGGGTTCAAGCGAGTCCACGGGTGTCACTAGAAGGAGCGCGAGATGAGTTCTGATTCTGTGGGAACGCAGGCCGGCAATGGCAATCGACTGCGCTGCAACGTGTGCGGTTCCGAAGCGATCGTGACAAAGGCCGGCGGATCGGCTCTCACGTGTTGCGGCCAGTCTGTCGAAATTACTTTCGGCGCATAGCAAACCGATAATCACCGCATTCCGGTCTGCCGAAATGCGTCAGCAAGAAGGGCATGAACATGAACGAGGTTGGTAAGCGCTATACCTGCGCGACCTGTGAAACCCAGATCATCTGCGTCAAGAAGGGTGATGGGCAGTTCACCTGCCACGGTGTTGCAATGGAACTCGTTACGGCGAAGCCACTTCCGTCATCCGACTGAGCGAACAAGGCTCTCGGTTCGGTATCTGCACAAACAAAATCGTATCGGCCGTGTCGTCGGCCTGCTGGCAATGCTGCGCGTACCGCGCATGAGATAAGGAGACGGTGCAATGGTCGGTCCACTTGACGGACTCGTAGTCGTTGATGCGAGTTGGGGAATGCCGTCCGCTATTTCCAGCATGATGCTCGCCGACTACGGAGCGAGGGTCATCAAACTGGAGCGCCCGGGCGGTGGCCACGATGCGAATTCTGCGATGCGTAAGTCGCTGGACCGTGGAAAGTGGAGTGTTCAGGCAGATCTGCGTACTGATGAGGGACGCAAGATCGCGGAGCAGTTGCTTTCCACCGCAGATGTTTTCATCGAATCGTTCGGTAGCGGACGGGCGAAGGAATTCGAGCTCGACTACGAAGCAGTCCATGCTCGTCATCCTGAACTGGTGTATGCCTCGGTAACCGGTTACGGCAACGAGGGACCACTTGCACAGCGACCCGGATACGAGGCGCTCCTCAATGCGCGTCTGGGGCAGATGGCTGAGCAGGGCGGTCACCGGTCCGGTCCGATCTTCATGGGGCACCCGACGGTCTCGTACGGCACTGCCTTCATTACTACCATCGGTATTCTTTCGGCCCTGCGTGCCCGAAAGCTCAACGGCACCGGCCAGAAGGTTGATACCTCTCTGCTCGACGGAATGCTGGCTATCTCGTCGATGAACTGGTGGTGGAACGAGAAGGACATTTCCTACCTGGCGCGCAGCGGTACGCAGACCGGCTTCGGTAACAAGCGTCTGATCACCGACCCTTTCCAGTGTGCCGACGGCAAATGGCTGACCCCGCACACCGGCGGTCCCGGATCCTACAAGCGCATGATGGACCTGCTTGGTTTCGGTGATCAGACTCAAACCATCGACGGTCCCGAGATGTCAGTGCCGCTCAACGACATCGAGCTCGACATTGCTCGCAACAAGGTTCCCGAGGCGTTCAAGTCGCGTAACCGCGACGAGTGGCTCGAGATGTTCCATGCTGCCGATATCGCGGCTTTGCCGCTCTTGCATCCGGAAGAGACGTTCGAAGACGACCAGGTGAAGTTCGCCGAGATCGCCATCGAACTGCCTGACGAAGATCACGGAACGATCCGACAGATCGGACCGGTCATCCGTTTCGAGAAGTCGAAGCCGGCAACACCGACTGCTGCTCCGCGTCCCGGCGCGCACGACGAGCGCATCGGTGAAATTGCGCGCTCACCGATCTGGGCACCCGCGCCGACTGAAGGCTCCGCGGTCACCGCGCCGCTGCAGGGCGTCAAGATCCTCGACTTCAGTTCCTACTTTGCGACCGGATTTGCGGCCCGTCTGCTGTCGGACCTGGGTGCCGATGTCATCAAGATCGAGCCGCTGGTCGGTGATCAGATGCGTCCGCTGGGCGACCTTTTCGAGGGTGCGAACCGCGGAAAGCGCAACATCGCTCTGGACATGCGAACCAAGAAGGGCCAGGAAATTGCCCACCGGTTGGTCGCCGAGGCCGATGTGGTGCTGCAAAATTACCGACCTGGTAAGGCCGAGAAGATCGGTCTCGGATACGAACAGCTCAAGGCAATCAATCCGGATCTTCTGTACGCATACTTGCCCGGATTCGGCTCGGCTGGTCCGAAGTCGTCGCTGAAGTCGTTTGCGCCCTTGGTCTCCGGTCTGGTGGGTCTCAACTTCGAAGGCTCCGGCAAGGGCAATCCGCCGATCCGTCGGGTTATCGGCAACGAGGATCTCTACAACGGTTTCCTTGGGGCAGTGACCGTTCTGCTCGGACTGCACCACCGCCTCAATACCGGTGAAGCTCAGTACGTGGAGAGTCCACAGTTGCACTCGAGCCTGTTCGTGATCAGTGAGCACTCGGCGGACCTCGAGGGCAATGCGATACCCGCGCATGAGCTTGATTCCGATCAGAACGGGTGGTCTCCGCTCTATCGTCTGTACAAGACGTCAGACGGGTGGATCTGCATCGCTGTATTCGGTGATGCGGCATTCGGTCGACTGGCAGCCGCGCTCAACACCCCCGAACTCTCGTCGGACCAGCGGTTCGCTACGAAGGCTGCCCGCGTTGACAATGCGGAGGCGTTGGCGGAAATCCTCCAGGCAGCATTCGCTGCACTCGACAGCGCTGGGGCATTCAAGATGCTCGACGACAACAACGTTCCCGCGGAAATTCCTCTCGACTACCCGATCATGCCCGAGTTGCTGTGGGAGGAATGGGCGCTCGACTCCCAGCGCGTCGTCGAACATCACCACCCCGAATACGGCTGGTCGCGTGAAGTCGGCATGGTGATCCATCTGTCCGATACTCCTGGCCGCTTCAAGGGCGGAAGCCCGCAACTCGGTCAGCACTCGGCGGAGATTCTAGCCGAATTGGGCTACAGCGCCGACGAGATCGACTCATTCATGGCATCCGTGTGCAAGCTGCCCACGGTCGCGGCAAAGGAATCCTGACGCATGGACATCACATACCCCGCGGAGGCCGAGAAGTATCGTTCGGAAATCCGGGCTCTGCTCGAATCGAACCTTCCGGAGGACTGGCGTGGCATCGGCTCGCTTCCGGACGCCGAGCAGGTTGCATTCTTGAAGGTATGGCGAAAGGTTCTCTCGGAGAACAACTTGCTTGCTGTTTCGTGGCCGAAAGAATACGGCGGTGGCGGCCTGTCCGATCTCGAACAGGTTGTGCTCAATGAGGAACTGATGCGACTCGGGGTGCCCGAGGGCACCGAGAACGATTCGCTCGGACTGAAGTTGCTGGGAAATACGATCACCGTGCTGGGCACTGACGAGCAGAAGGACTACTTCCTTCCTCGTATGCTCTCCGGTGAGCACGTCTGGTGCCAGGGCTATTCGGAGCCGGAGGCAGGCTCTGATCTGGCCGGTATGCGAACCAAAGCAGTGCTCGACGGTGACGAGTGGGTTATCAACGGCCAGAAGACCTGGACCTCGGCCGGTAGCAACGCCAACTGGATCTTCGCGATCGTCCGTACCGACCCGAGCGCAGTGAAGCACCGGGGCCTGTCCTTCCTGCTGGTACCGATGGATCAGCCCGGCGTAGAGGTCCGACCGATCGTCAATGCCGCCGGCTACGTCGCGTTCAACGAGGTGTTCTTCACCGACGCACGGACAGCGAAGTCCAACGTGCTCGGTGAAGTCAACGGTGGGTGGGCCACTGCCAACATGCTGCTCGGATTCGAGCGAGGCGTGCGCGCGACCACCGACGCAGTTCGTTTCGGCCGTGAGGTCGAGCGGATGATCGAACTGGCCCGTGAACGTGGCCTGTCCGACGACCCACACATTCGTAGTGAATTGGCGTGGTGCTGGTCGCGTGTGCAGACCATGAGGTTTCGCGGATATCGGGCGCTGACGAAGTTGCTCAGCGGCGATGTCCCCGGAGTCGACGGATCTTTCAGCAAGGTGATCTGGAGTGAGTTCTTCCAGCGGTACACCGAACTGGGAATGGAGATTCTCGGTTTGGAAGCGTTGGCGCCGACAGGCCAGGGCAACGGAGGCATCCTCGTCACCCCGCAACCGGGCACCGAGAATTCGTCGAACTGCTGGACCGACATCGCACTGTACGCGCGCGCCGCGACGATCTACGGCGGCAGTTCGCAAGTTCAGCGCAACATCATCGGTGAACAACTACTCGGACTACCCAAAGAGCCTCGTCTTGACGGCGGGCCGTTCCAGGACATCGGGCGACGCAAGAGCGCCTGAACGAAAACGCTTTCGCCGCTCAGGCGGCAGAACGGAAGAGCATCGTGTACTTCGCATTCGACGAGGACCAGGACGAGTTCCGCACTTCGTTGCGCAGGCTCCTGTCCGAACGTGCACCTATGACCAAGGTTCGTGACATCGCCCTGGGCGGCGGGTATGACACCGAGACCTGGCAGTTGTTGGCCTCCAACATGGGTGTGCCTGGTTTGCATGTTGCCGAGGAGTTCGGTGGAGGAGGATTCAGTTTCCTCGAAACCGCAATCGTGGCACAGGAATTGGGTCGGGCGCTGACGCCGGTGCCGATGATCGCGACCGCCGGCGCAATTGAAGCGATTCTGTGCTTGGGAAGTGCCACGCAGAAGCGGGATCTGCTTCCGAAGTTGTTGGACGGCAGTGTCATCGGCTCGCTCGCACTTGCCGGAACCAAGGACGTCGAGGTAGACGTCGCGTTGGTGCGTGCGACGGGGGATGCGCCGAAGTTGACGGGCCGACTCGACTACGTTGCGTTCGGTCACATTGCCGATCTGTTGGTTGTTCCGGCAGTGACGCCGGACGGTGGTGCGGTGGCACTGTATGTGGTGGCGGCAGATTCGGCCGGGGTAGCGATTACGGGACGCGACTCGCTCGACTTCACTCGCCCAGTTGCAACGGTCGAGTTGAACGACGCCCCGGCTCAGTTGCTCGGCGCCGACGTGCGATCGATCGAGCGGGTTATCGGCGTGGTGCGTACACTGCTCGCAAACGAAGCGCTCGGGGCTGCGGAAGCGGCACTCAACATGGCTGTCGAGTACGCGAAGCAGCGCGTTCAGTTCAACCGCGTGATCGGCTCGTTCCAGGCGGTCAAACACAAATGTGCGGACATGGCGATTTCGATCGATGCGGCTCAGGCTACGGTCATGTACGCGTCGATGTGCGCCGAGCATGACAATGACGAGTTCCTGAGGGCGGCAATCATGGCCAAGGGGCAGGCTTCCGAGTGCCTGACACTGTGTGCGAGTACGAATATTCAGGTTCATGGCGGTATCGGTTTCACCTGGGAAGCTGATCCGCATCTGTTCTTCCGGCGCGCCAAGGCAGTCGAACCGATCTTCGGCAATAGTAATCAACATCGTGCGGAGTTGGCTGACTTGGTCGGAATCTGAACTAACGCAAGATTTTTCGTGTTACAAACGATCGGCTGCGCGCCCTTTTGGAGGACGTGCAGCCGATCGTTGTGTTGGTGAGGCGTCTGCGCCGAGCACCTTTCGGCTCCTGGAATGCTCGATCGTGGAAAGAGCGCGAACCGTATTTTATGAAAATGATCCTCATAGATCTTGACTCTGACGCAATCTAGGCGAATGATATTCATTGGTCGTGACTCGAATCACGAAGAGCTTATGAGTTAGCTGGTGTTATCCACCGCTGACAGGCAGTTTGGAGTATGGACCATGAGCGCATCGAGCGCGGGGCGTGAAAGTCGCCTTCTCTTACTGATCGAGGTGCCCGCCGTCATCGTCACATTCCTGATGATGGTGCACATCGCAGCCAACGCGTTGCTGCGTTCTCTGGGCGGCGCCCCGATCAATCACACACTGGAATTGACCCAGTACTGGTACGTCCCGATCATCGCGCTGCTCGGATTCGTCGCGGCACAGGCGCGCAACGAACACATCACCGCAGACCTGATCTTTGACAAGTTGCCGCCAGTGACGCGACCGTGGGTGTTGGGTATCGGATACATCATCACTGCGGTGGTGATGGCTGGATTTGCTTGGTATGGATGGGGAGAAGCGCAGCACTCGGCCAAGATTGGTAAGACAGCGGGAGTCAGTACGCTGATCTCCTGGCCGGTCATGTTCCTTGTTCCATTGGTCTTCGCGAGTCTCACAGCGCAATTCGGATACGCGGCGTACCGATCGATTATGCGTCCGGACACTGTCGAGGAACTCGTTTCGGCGAACGAAGCGGACGAAGCGCGATTCACCGAAGCGGATGCTGAGCCATTGACCGATGCGGAGTCTTCCCACACCCCTGATTCAGCTGAGGTGGAAACAAAATGACCACTGTTCCTGAGATCGAACTCGAGAAGATATCTTCGGAGGAGTCAGGGCGTAAGCCGGACTCGTTCGTAGGACCGAACAAGAAGATCGCCTACCGGTCATGGATCACTTTCAGTGTGTTCGTAGCCGCCGCGGTCATTTCGAGTGTTGCAATTTTCTTGCCGCTCAAGTCGGAGGCGATCGGGATTGCAGCCATCGTCTCGATGGTGATGCTGATCTTCTTGCGTCTACCGGTCGCGATCGCGATGATCGTGCCATCCCTGGCTGCCATGTATTCGATGCGTGGTCCCAAGGTGGTCGAGACGATCTTCGCCACTGTGCCCTATGACGAGGTCGCCAGCTGGACTCTGAGTGTCCTGCCGATGTTCATCCTGATGGGATTGTTTCTGTGGAAGTCCGGCTTGACCGAAAGTCTCTACGGGGCCGGACGTCAGTGGCTCGGTTGGCTTCCCGGCGGACTTGCAGCGGGTACAAACCTTGCCGGAGCGGGGCTGGGCGCAGTCAGTGGATCCACCACCGGCACGGTGTACGCACTCGCGCGCATCGGCGTTCCGGAGATGCTGAAGGCCGGGTACAGCAAGCACTTGGCAGTTGGCGCGGTTCTCGTTGCGAGCCTGCCCGGGCAGTTGATCCCCCCGAGCATTCTGATGGTGCTGTACGCGGGCATCGCCGAGGTGCCGGTTGGCAAGCAGTTGATGGCGGGCGTCGGACCGGGTCTGCTGGTGATGGTCATGTTCACGATCATGATCGTGGTCTTTGCCAAGTTCGGTAAGGGTATCGACCCCAGTGCCGCCGATCCGTCGTCGATCGTCAAGACGAGTTGGCGCGGCCGCTTCGACAGTCTGGTGAACATCTGGCCAGTGCCGCTGATCGTCTTCATCATCACCTACGGCATGTTCTCCGGTCTTTTCACGGCGACCGAAGCCGGTGCCGTTGCGGCACTTGCATCGCTCATCGTCTTGGTTATCTGGAAGCGCAAGGGTGGGGCTTGGGCTGCGGTGTCGGAGGCTTCCCTTGGCGCCGTGGCAACTGTCGGCGCAATCTTCATGCTTTTGGTGGGTGTCGCCATTCTCTCGCGCATGATGACCCTGACCGGCATCAGCAACGGATTCGCCGACCTCGTCGCCGATATGAATCTCGGACGTGTGCAGTTCCTCCTGATGATGATGGTCGTGTATCTCTTCCTCGGTGCGTTCATGGACTCGCTGGCGATGATGGTTCTGACCGTGCCGATTCTGATCCCGACGTTGGCCACCCTGGATATTTCACTACTCTGGTACGGCGCGTTTGTCGTCTTCATGTGTGAACTCGCCGTGATCAGCCCGCCGGTGGGAATTCTGTCGATGATCGTGCACTCACTGGTCAAGGATCCCAAAGTCAACCTTGGTACTCCGATTTCTCTCAAGGATGTTTTTGTCGCTGCCGGGTGGTTCCTGCCCATGGCGGTGATCGTGATCCTGATCCTGATCTTCTTCCCGGAGATCGCCACTTTCCTTCCTGATCGAGGCGCAGGTTAAAACCTTGTCGCGGTGGTGAATTCGTTCCGGATGCAGTTAGGAAAGGCCCGCAGGTAGGGCAGAGTCACGAAGATCGATGAATGGGAGATTTCAATGACGATGACAGTGCGCAGGCTCGAAGGTGAGATTGCATTCGTGACCGGTGGAGGTTCGGGAATTGGCGCATCTTCGGCACTACGTCTCGCTGCGGAAGGTGCACGCGTGGCCGTGATCGATGTCCACAAAGATGCGGCCGAGCGTACGGTTGATGAAATCGCATCGCAGGGTGGAACTGCCGTGGCCTTCGGAGCAGATGTGCGCGATAGTGATGCGCTGCAATCAATCGCTTCGCAGGTTGTGGAGCAATTCGGGGCCATCAGCATCGTCTTTACCGCTGCTGGCGTCAGTGGTGCCCGCGTCGACAGTCACGAGTATCCGATTGTAGAGTGGCAAAACGTCCTCGACATCAATCTCAATGGCACGTTCTTTGCAATTCAGGCTTGTCTGCCGTCGATGGTGCAGGCAGGTCGTGGATCGATCGTCACATGCGGATCGACTTCGTCATTCGTGGCCACCCAGGGTGGCTTGGCGCCCTACCGTGCGTCGAAGGGCGGTGTGAAGATGCTGACTCAAACGCTTGCTGTCGAGTACGCGCCCAAGGGAATTCGCGTGAACAGCGTGTGCCCAGGTGCCGTCAAGACCAACCTCACCGCCAATACCGCGGCGCTCGTACCCACCACGGGGCAAGTGAAGAACCCGTCGAAGCCGCTGTCCGTGCCACTCGGCCGATACGGTGAGCCGGAGGAGATCGCCTCGGTCGTCGCCTTCCTGGCATCCTCCGACGCGTCGTACGTGACCGGTCAGGCCATTCTTGTCGACGGTGGCGTTACCGCCGAATAAACATCAGTGCACCAACATGATTCGATCTGCTGAAGGGTGCGGGATCCTCTATGGATTCGGTACCCTTTTGGCATGCGGCGAGACGATTGGCCGATGGATCCGTAAGTAGAATAATTATTCGCATCAATTCTTGACTTTCCGGCAATCTAGACGCATGATTGTCATGTAAGTGAGGCGAATCACGTGAAATGGATGCCGTGCGTCGCTGTCCGCATGTGCCTTGGTTGCGCTGCGGATGAATAGAACCTCTAAGTGATACAGGTCCAGGTCGGACCGCGATGAAGGAGTCCCTGTGAGGATGTTCGAGGACAAGCCGAAGGCGTTGTTGCGTTTCGGTGCCCTGGCAACTGTGGGGGCTATTGCTCTCACAGGTTGTGCTGAATCCGGTGGCGGCAATTCAGGGAGTGGCGAAGGACTGTCATACGGGGCTTCCAAGGAGGAGTACCAGGCTGCTTTCGCGGACATCGACCAGATCACGCTCCACACCCAATCGCCGGGCGCAGCGGGATCGACCGCAGGTGCATTTTTGGAGAACTACCTGAAGTCTGTCGAGGAATGGTCCGACGGCAAGATCAAGTTCGATATTGCGTACTCGGACGCTATTGCCAAGGCCGCTCAGATCGATGACGCGGTGCGGGACGGACGTCTCGACATCGGTCAGGTTGTCGCAATCTATGAGCCCAAGGAATTCCCGGCCACGGCGGCGCTACTTGAAACCAGTGTCCTCTCGGATCAATCGGTCGTGACCGGTACCTTGCAGTCCAACGCATGGGCACCTGAACTTGCCTTCAATACTCCCGAGATAGTCGCGGAATTCGAAGACAAGGGCATGAAGCTGATGTTTCCGTCCTACAATGCCGGCGTGAATGCGCTGTTCTGTACGAAGGAACGGATCACGCCTTCCGAAATCAACGGCGCCAACATCTCGGTGGGCAACACCGCGGGGACGCAGCAGGTGAAGTCGATAGGTGGCAACGCAACTTCGGTGGCCTACACCGAACTGTACGAAGCACTTCAGCGCGGTGTAATTGACTGCAGCATGTCGAGTCCGGCTGTGGGAATCTTGGGCGGATTTATCGAGGCCGCACATCAGGTCGTCATCGACCCCGATGCAGGCTTGGCGGTGCCGACCGGAAACATGGTTATCAACCAAGGCGTCTGGGACGGACTGCCTTTGGTGGCGCAACAGTTGCTCTGGGATCGCATGGAGACCTTCATCTCTGGCAGCATTGAAGACAAGATCTGGCCGATTACGGTTGAGGCAGTTCAGGCAGTACGGGCAGCAGGTGGCTCGGTGCAGGCATTCGATCCAGCACTTCGTGCGAAGTTGCAGGAGACCAACGCCGGCATCCTGGCGGATGTGTCGAAGAATTCCACCTTCGAGGACGGTGCACAGTTCGCAGCCAATGCCAAGGAACTCGCTGACAAGTGGTCCAAGATCGTCACCGAGCTCGGATACACCAACGAGACTGACTACAACGGCTTCGCTGACTGGTATGCACCAGGCAAGATTGACATCGGCCCATTCGTGGACAAGTTCTACGAAGAGGTCCTGCTCCCTAATCGGCCTTCCTGATCGAACAAGCGGCGCTGATATGAGTCTTGGATGAACTCCCGAGTCGGGTTCGCACTCACAACGTGTGAACCAGGCTCGGGCTTTCGTATTTCGATATCCATGTAATGGAATGGAGTAGCAGCATATGGCGCAACGTGATTCGGGATCCTCTCCCATTCATTTGGAAGACGCGATTGATATGCATTGCCATTTCGGCCCGGAGCCGCTCGTAGAAAAGCTCGCGAAGGTGCCGCACAGTGTGGACCCGATCGAGGCTGCGGCCGAGGCGGAAACACTGGGAATGAAGGCAATCGTATTGAAAGCCCACGAATTTCCTTCGACGACAGCCGCGTACCTCGCCAACAAGGCAGTCCCCGGGGTTCGTACCATTGCCGGTATCTGCTGTGATCATCCAGTGGGCGGGTTGAATCCACACGCGGTGGAGGTGGCGCTGCGCAACGGAGCCCAGGTGGTGTGGCTTCCCACGATCTCGGCACAGCAGGATGCGCCGGTCACGGTGGAGAAGTTCTTCGGTATCACCGAGGGTTTGCGTGTAGTCGACAACGACGGCGAACTCCTTCCCGAGGTTCGGACAATCATGGATCTCGTGATCGAACACGGGGGAGTCCTCGCTACCGGTCATATCTCGAAGGCGGAACATTTTGCCGTGTCGCGTGAATTCGGTTCGCGCGGAAACCTGTTGGTCACGCATGCCATGCATGAAACGACAGGACCCCGGCTGAATGTTCAGGAGACCCTGGAGCTTGCCGACCTGGGCGCGTTCATCGAGTTGACCGCTCACACCTGCATGGGTGCTCCGTCCTCGTTCGGCAATGTGATCGAAGCGATCAAGCTGATCGGGCCGGACCGGGCAGTTGTGTCCACCGATTACGGCTGGAGTTGTAATGTTCCGAAGCCCGGTGCAGGACTGCAGAGCTACATAAATGCGCTCTGGGACGAGGGTGTGTCGGAGACCGATCTGCGCACCATGGCGTGTGACAACCCGGCTCGGCTGCTGAGTCTGACCGGCTAGTGAGTCATGTAGTGCGTCACTGAAAGATGGTCAGCCGGATGATTCGATAGCCCTCGTCACCGACTGACATGGAAAATTTCTGTCAACTGAAATAGTGAAGGATCAGTAATGGGACGAGTAGCAGGCAAAGTTGCATTCATCACCGGAGCGGCACGTGGGCAGGGACGTTCGCATGCTCTGCGTCTCGCTGCGGAAGGTGCCGACATAGTCGCCACCGACGCGTGTGAAGACATCAGTTCGCTCGAATATGCGATGGCGACCGAGGATGATCTGCGTGAAACCGAGCGACTGGTCAAGGAACTCGGGCGTCGGGTCCTCATTCGCAAGGTCGACGTCCGTGACCAGGATGGCATGAATGCAGTCGCGAACGACGCGGTCGAGGCATTCGGCGGCATCGATATCGTCAGTGCCAACGCCGGTGTCTGTGGTTGTATCCCGACGCTTGATCTGTCCACGGACGAGTGGCAGGACATGATCGACATCAACCTGACCGGTGTCTGGCGCACGGTCAAAGCGACCGCGCCCCATATGATCAAGGCGGGCAAGGGCGGCTCGATCGTGTTGACCTCCTCGGCCGTGACGTTCAAGGGTTCGGCAAATGTCGCGCACTACAACGCATCCAAGAGCGGCGTCGAAGGTCTGATGAAAACCCTGGCCAACGAATTCGGTCCGCACAAGATTCGCGTCAACACCGTCCACCCCGGCAACGTGGGTACCGCGATGCTGTTCAGTGACTCCACTTTGCGAGTATTCAACCCGGACAAGGAAAACCCCACGATCGAGGACCTGCGCGAGCGGGCACGTGGTCGCAATCCTCTCGACACAGCCTGGGTCGAACCCGAAGACATCAGCCATGCCGTCCTGTACCTTGCCTCCGATGAAGCCCGCTTCGTCACTGGCGTATCCCTGCCCGTCGACTGTGGCCTCCGGGTCAGTTAAGAGATTGTGATGCAGAAGATTACGAAGGATCGGCATCTCGGACGACGGATTGTCGTCAGCGGCGGAGTCGGTGGCATCGGTGCTGCGGCGATTGCCCGCCTGGTGGACGAGGGGGCTGCAATCGGCATCCTGGATATCGACGAAGCGGGCGCGCAGGCACTGGCGGCACAGATCACGGCTGCCGGAGGTGTTGCGATCGGTGTGAAGTGCGACGTTGGCGACGAATCATCGGTATCGGCAGCGACTGCCACCGTTGCCGAGCACCTTGGCGGTATCGACGGAGCAGTCACCTGTGCTGGAATTGCACGCTCTTCGCTCGCCGGTGAAATGGCTTTCGAGGACTGGGATTCGGTGATCCGGATCAACCTGACGGGTTCGTTCCTGGTATTGAAATTCGCCCTCCCTCACATGGAGAGGGCCGGCGGGGGCAGCGTTGTCACGATCGGGTCAGTGGCCTCGTTGATCTCGGCCAACAAAAACACTCCCAGCTACGACGCGTCCAAGGCCGGAGTCGTGGGGCTGACTCGCTCGGTGGCTATCGGGTACGCGGACAAGAATATTCGAGCGAATTGCCTGTGCCCGGGTGTCGTAGATACGCCATTGGCCCAAAAGGCGCGTGAAGTGGGTGGCGTAACCAGCACTGCCTTAGCTCAGACTCCGCTTGCGCGGCGCGCTGAACCGGCGGAGATGGCATCGATCATTTCGTTCCTGCTCTCCGACGAGGCGTCTTACATCACCGGTTCCACGCTGGCCGCCGACGGCGGACTCACCGCGCAGTAACTCTGCAACATCGACTGCCGAATGAGGCGGTGTCCGTAGCGGATACCGCCTCATTCGCTATCGGAGAGTCGGTTCAGGCGGCGCTACGGCCACCGTCGACGGCGTAGATCGAACCAGTGACCCAATTAGCCTCGTCGCTGGCCAGGAAGAGCGCGAGGTTTGCGACGTCATCCGGGGTGCCGAGACGCTGCAGCGGGAAGCGCTTGGACACTTCGGCGTCCTTTGCTGAGTGATCGGCGTTCGCCGGGGCATCGCCGCGCTCTTCTCTCGAGCGATAGACGAGGGGTGTGGGAATTGTGCCCGGGCAGATTGCGTTGACACGAACCCCGTTGGGACCGTAGGTGACTGCCATCTGTTTGGTCATCGCTATGACGCCACCCTTCGCTGCCGTGTACGGGAAAATTCCGTTGATCCCAACCAGGCCACCCATGCTGGCCTGGTTGATGATCACGCCTTCGCCGCGTTCGATCATATGGGGCAGAACGTATTTCGCTGAGAGCCAGACACCCTTGAGATTGATATCGATGACCTTGTCCCACAGGTCCTCGCTGATGTCGGCGGCGTTGCCGGTGCCGGCAACGCCGGCGTTGGCGAACAGGATATCTACCCGGCCGAGTTGCTCGATGGCGTCGGACACCATCTTTTCGGAGTCGGCAGAGGAGGAAACATCGGCCGCGAGACCAATCGCGCGCCCCCCTCTCTCTCGGATTTCCTGTGTAACTGCTTGTGCAGCAGTGAGGTTCAGGTCGACGCAGGCTACTGCGGCTCCTTCTTCTGCGAAGCGAAGCGCAGTGGCTCGGCCGAGGCCTGAGCCCGCACCGGTGATCAAAGCGGTTTTCCCGGCCAAACGTCCAGTGGTACTCATCGATGGTTCCTCTCGTACGTGTTATAGATTGATGATAATCAATCTATACAATCCATTGACACAGGCAGGCACTGTGAGGAGTATTGCGAGTATGACATCAGGTAGTGCAGTCGGTCCGGAAGATTTTGTAGACATCCTGGGACAGACACGTGAGTTCATCCGAAAGGGCGTTGTTCCGCGTGAACAGGAGATCGCCGACACCGACAGTATTCCGGAGGACATTCGTAAGAATGCCGCCGCGATGGGCCTTTTCGGGTATGCCATTCCACAGGAATGGGGTGGCCTGGGACTGGATCTGACGCAGGATGTCGAACTCGCAATGGAGTTCGGATACACCTCGCTGTCATTGCGATCCATGTTCGGCACTAACAACGGCATCGCCGGCCAGGTTCTGGTCAACTTCGGTACTGATGAGCAGAAGCAGCAGTGGCTCGAGGGCATTGCATCCGGAGATGTCGTGGCCTCATTTGCGCTCACCGAACCCGGCGCGGGTTCCAACCCGGCGGGGCTGCGAACCAAGGCCGTACACGAGGGCGATGATTGGGTGATCTCCGGAGAGAAGCGGTTCATCACCAATGCCCCACTCGCGGACCTGTTCGTAGTGTTTGCTCGCACGCGTCCAGCGGACGCGAACGGTACGGGCATTGCGGTGTTCCTGGTCCCGGCCGACGCTGAAGGCGTGCAGGTCTCCCCGAAGGATCGCAAGATGGGGCAAGAAGGCGCCTGGACGGCTGACGTGCATTTCACCGATGTGCGAGTGCCGAATTCAGCTCTCGTGGGTGGCAACGAGGACGTGGGTTACCGCGCGGCGATGACCTCGCTGGCTCGCGGCCGCGTGCACATCGCAGCGTTGTCTGTCGGCTCGGCACAGCGTGCACTCGACGAAGCAGTCGCATACGCCGCGACAGTGACGCAGGGTGGTACTGCGATCGGGGACTTCCAATTGGTTCAAGCGATGATCGCCGACATCGCGACCGGTGTGATGGCCGGTCGGGCGATGGTCCGTGAGGTGGCGGCGCGCTATGTCTCCGGGGAGGATCGTCGGATCGGGCCCTCGGCCGTGAAGCTCTTCTGCACCGAAATGGTCGGGAAGGCAGCTGATCTCGCCGTGCAGATCCACGGTGGTAGTGGATACATGCGAGAGATGCCGGTCGAACGTATCTACCGTGACGTGCGTCTGCTGCGCCTGTACGAAGGCACCAGCGAGATTCAACGCCTGATCATCGGTGGCGGTCTGGTTAACCAGGCCAAGAAGGTTGCCGCCGCCGGAACGGGGCGTTGATCATGTCGGATACTGCAACTTCCACAGGTCTGCCGCTCGAAGGTGTCACGGTTGTAAGCCTCGAGCAGGCTGTCGCAGCTCCCATCGCCAGTCGTCACCTCGCCGACCTCGGCGCGCGCGTGATCAAGGTCGAACGCATCGGGGAAGGCGACTTCGCCCGAAACTACGATGCGGCCGTACACGGGTTGGCTTCGCACTTCGTGTGGCTGAACCGGAACAAGGAGTCGATCTGCGTCGACCTCAAATCGGAGCAGGGACGCGCGGCGATCATCGATCTGATCGCTTCGGCAGATGTGTTCATCCAGAACTTCGCGCCCGGTGCAGCGGAACGTCTCGGGCTCGGCGCGGATGCGCTGCGCGCCGACCACCAGGAACTGATCGTCGTGAACATGACCGGTTACGGCACTGCAGGGCCGCTCAAGGATCGTAAGGCTTACGACATGCTGGTGCAGGCGGAGACCGGTCTGTGCTCGATCACCGGGACGCCTGAAACCGCAACCAAGACAGGTGTTCCCGCATCTGATATCGCCGCAGGGTTGTATGCGTTGACATCGGTGCAGGCGGCGCTGTTCCGTCGGGAACGCACCGGTGCGGGTGCCACGATCGACGTCGCGATGTTCGACGCCACGGTGGAATGGCTGGGTCATCCGATGTATATGCAGATGTACCAGGACACACAGATCAAGCGGATGGGCCTCAGTCACGCCTCGATCGCGCCGTACGACGCGTACCCGACTGCTGACGGGCAGATCCTGATCGGCGTGCAGAACGATCGTGGATGGACGCAGTTGGTTGCAGAGGTGTTCGGGCGACCAGATCTGGCGGAGCATCCGCGGTTCGCCACCAACATTCTTCGCGTTCAGCATCGCGGTGAGGTCGATGCTCTCGTGGCGGAGTTGACCCGCGAGTTCAAGACGGCCGACCTCGACGACAAGCTGGCACAGGCTGGTGTTCCGGCTGCGCAGCTCAACGACATGAAGGCGCTCCTGGCGCATCCGCAACTCGAGGAGCGGGATCGGTGGCGAGAGGTAAGCACCGAAGCCGGCCCGATTCGGGGAGTGCTGCCACCGATGACTTTCTCGGATGTGGAGATGCGAATGGACGCGGTGCCGGCGTTGGGCGAGCAGACGGATGCCATTCTCGGTTCGCTGGGACGCTCCGCTGAGCAGATCGAGGCGATGCGCTCGTCGGGCATCGTGCAGTAACTTTATTGCCAATTCAGGCAGCGGCAAAGGGGAATGGCGTTCAAGAATCTTCGCGTCAACGCGGGAGTGAGCGGCGGACGACGGGTGTGAGTGTGGTCTGTGCCGCGAACCGTATGGGCGATTTACGACGTTGATCATCAATTGCATCGATTACGTTGTGATGCGCCGTACGATGAGGTAAACATAGTCAGGAATTGCCATTTTCGTACTCCTGGTCGGGAGATCGTGGCTAGTGGAGGTGTGTAGTGGTACGGGCAACATTGCGTCCGCAGAAGACTGCGATGCTTGTCGCGCAGCGGATCGTTGAAGATATCAACCGCCGCGGCAACAAGGTCGGTGATCGGTTGCCGCCTGAGCGAGTGATGCTCGAGGAATACGAAGTTGGACGTGGCACGCTCCGGGAGTCGCTGCGGTTCCTGGAATTGCAAGGAGTGCTTGCACTCAAACCGGGGCCAGGTGGTGGTCCGATTGTTCAGCAACCGGACAGCGCTGCGCTCGGCACGGCAATCACGCTGCTGCTGCAGTTCGAGAGCGCTCCGTTTCGAACGATCGTCGAAGCGCGTACAGCGCTCGAGCCGATGATGGCCAAGCTTGCGGCGGAACGGATTAGCGACGAGCAATTGGTGGCGCTCAAGCATTGCGTCGAACATCAACGGGCCAACCTCGACGACGAACAGATCTTCGTGGAGATGAGCCGGGTCTTCCATGACACGGTCGCGCAGGGTTCAGGAAATGTCCTCTTCGCTTACCTCATACATGCGCTGCTCGACATGCTCGACGGTTCGGCAATGGGCATGGAGTATCCCATGCGTAGCCGCGTCGCGACCTGCGATATCCACGAGAAGATCTATCTTGCGGTGGCCGATGGGGATCCAGTTGCGGCGTTGACGGCGATGGAAGAACATATTGCCGGCATCTGGCGTTACGACACCAAACATTACCCGGAGTTGCTCGACACCCCGATCGCGTGGGGTGGGCGCGACTGATGCGTTAGAACGCAACAGATTTCATCCGACATATCGGAGAAGATCTCGCAATCGTCGTCAGTATCGACAACCGAGTGCCGGTCCACCCTCAAGGGCAGACCGGCACTCGGTTTGTTGCGTCCCACTTTCGGCGGATCCGCCGTGTCTGACAATCTCGGGTCTGACGGTCAGACAACCTTGCTCAGTTGCGCAATCCGCGCCAGGCAGTGGTTCCGCCGTCGATCGGAAGGATTACACCGGTCAAGAAGGATGCTGCATCCGAGGCCAAGAAGGCGACGACCTTAGCTATCTCACCGGATGTGCCGAATCGGGGAATCAAGTGCGCCCCGGTCATTCGTTGCAGCTGAGCGTCGTAGTCGGGCGCAGACGCGAGGAAGGCATCGCTCATCGGGGTAGCGATAGAACCGGGGCAGAATGCATTGCAACGGATCTCAGGCGACAACGCGACTGCGGTGGTGCGGGTCAGCTGGATGACGGCGGCCTTGCTCGCCGGGTAAGCGGTCGACACGTATCCGACCATGCCGGCCACGGACGCGGCATTGATCACCGAAGGGCCGCGACCCGATGCACGCAGGTGAGGTGCCGCGAATTTGGTGGCCAACCAGATGGACTTGACATTGATGTCGAATACTTTGTCCCACACGTCTTCTGGAAGATCTTCGAAGCTGGTATCTGCAGTGAAAGCACCTTCCATGACCCCGGCATTGTTGATCAGGGTGTCGAGACCGCCGCCTCCGGCAACGGCCTGCTCGATCATCGCGCGGATCTCGTCGGAATTCGCGAGGTCGACGTCGATTGCCTGTGCTCCGATTCCGAGCTTCTCGATTTCATCCGCAGCTTCTTTTGCACCGTCGAGGTTGCGGTCCGCAACGCTGACGTATTCGGCACCTTGCCGCGCGGCCTCGATGGCGATCTCGCGCCCCATGCCCTGGGCGGCTCCGGTTACCAGGATGCGCTTTCCGTCCAACATACGTACTTCTCCTTCAGCTGACATCGTGCAACATACGGGGGTGCTGCAAGAACGGTGAGATGTGAAACTATGTTCGTCGGCCGGCTTCGAATACGGTGACGGATTGCTCGTATTTGCCAGTGGCGAACGGGGATTGGCCGATCGCTCCGGTCATTCCTGCGTCGACCGGCAGGGTGACGCCGGTGACGAATGCCGCAGCGTCGCTGGCCAGATACAGTGCGGCGGCTGCAACGTCGGCGGGGAGCAGTGGGCGGCCCATCAAGGAGGTGCCACTCATCGTCTGGAGCGCCTGCTCGAGGTGATCCGGGCCGTCGGCCACCAGGCTGGCTGTCATCGGGGAGACGACGGCGCCGGGCACGACGGTGTTGACCCGAATATTGAATGGGCGAAGTTCCGCTGCAACAGAATTGGAGATCCCGATGACAGCCGCCTTGGTGGCACTGTATACGTGCGGTCCGACTCCGCCGAGCATTCCTGCCGGGCTCGAGGTGGAGAGAATAATTCCACTACGACGGGGCTTCATGACGCGGGCCGCATGCTTCATTCCTGAGATGACACTTCGGAGATTGATGGCGATCGTCAGGTCTGCGTCGTCGATACTGGTGGTTTCGATCGGGCCGAGAGTTCCCATCACGCCCGCATTGTTGAACATGATGTCTAGCTGGCCGAATCGAGTGACAGCGGCGTCTACGGCGGCTGCAACATCGGACTCCTGCGAAACGTCGGTCCGGAGAAATACAGCCCTGTCGCCGAGTTCTGCTGCCAGCGATTGCCCGGGCGCGTCCTGAATATCGGCGATGACGACCGATGCGCCTTCCGCATGTAGTCCGCGCACGGTGGCCTCGCCGATGCCCCCGGCGCCTCCGGTGATCACTGCTACTCGGCCGATAAAGCGGTCGTCCATCGTGTTCCTCTCGCGGCGGTGGCTGTCGCGTCGCACGGCGCGATCGAAAGATTTCGCACATTCGATGATCTGCTCGTTGCATGGACAATTAAATGATAACTATTAATATAATCTAGGACATAGGTAGTGGTGGGTCAATCAGCGATTCTTTGCGGATGCCCCCGGCGGCCATGTTCGAGAAGACTATGCGCGAGATTGGACGACTTGATGACGGATGGCGACATCGCGACCAGGATGGACGATGTGGAGGCTAGGCTTCGGCGACTCGAAGACTGCACTGCGGCAACAGGACTGCTGCACCGATATGCGGCGGCTTTGGATAATCCGGTGCCAGAGTTGGTTGCCGGGTTGTTTACTGCGGACGGAATATTGAGCACCGGGCGTGGAGAGTACAAGGGGCACGATGCGATTGCAGATTTCTACCGAACAGTGCCGTCGTTCGACCCTTCGGAGAAGCGACACTTCATTGCACTGCCGAACGTGGCGTCGGCGGGCGACGGGGTGGTCGAGATCGAGGCGTACTTCACGTATATCGGTCGGGACGACGATGCGTCCCGACTAGGGTGGGGCCTCTATCGCGACACGGTGCTGGTGAACGAGGGCCAGGCATTGTTTTCGTCGATGGTCATCGAGATGCATTTCAACGGCAATCTGAATCAGGGTTGGCCGCGCCGCGACCGGTCGTAAACGGCACGGTGCTGCGTCCGCCGGGGGTGGTTCCCAACGGGCGCAGCACTATTGCGAGCCCTACGGCATGCGGGGATCTGCCCGCCGGGTCGGCGGCGCGTTCTTCCAATCTGGAAGCCCGAGTTCGGGGGTTCCGATGGGGGAGGCTCCGCCGGAGAGGACGGTCCACTGTGCATGGTTGAGTTGGTGAATTGTGAAGCAGGCATCGAGAGCGGTCGAGAAGCCCATCGCGTCGACGGACTGATTGACCGATTCCTTGACCAGCAATGCGGCCATCGTTGGTACCTTGGCGATACGTCGAGCGAATTCTTCTGTGCGCTCGGAGATTTCGTCTGTGCTGAAGATCTTGGTGACCATGCCCAGTCCGAGTGCGTCTTCGGCGGTGATCGAATCGCCAGTCAGCAGAAGTTCTTTCGCCTTGCGCGGTCCGAACTCCCACGGGTGGCCGAAGTATTCGACCCCGCACATGCCCAAACGGGTGGCGACGACATCGGCAAACTCGGTGTTCTCCGCAGCGACGATGAAGTCGCAAGACCACGCGAGCATCAGCGCAGCGGAGAACACGTTGCCGTGAACCTGCGCAATGGTGATCTTACGGAGATTTCGCCACCGGCGGGTGTTCTCGTAGTAGTAGTGCCATTCCTGGTGCAGGCGCGGCTCCAGGCCTTCCTTGGTGGCTCCGTTGCACTGGAAGCTGACGTGCTGATCAGGTCCAGGATTACGTTCGGCATTGGCCTCGGAAGATCCGAGATCGTGACCCGAGGAGAATGCGGGGCCCTCGCCACTGAGAATGATGACGCGGACGGTGTCATCAGCTTCGGCATGTGCGAACGCCTCACCGAGTTCTATTAGAAGACCGCGGTTTTGAGCATTTCTGGTACGTGGACGATCGAGGGAGATTCGTGCAATTGTTCCGTCGTCGATCGTCTCGTACTTGATGTACTTGTAGTCAGTCATGGGAAGTCCTTTCAGGGGTGCTCGGGATGGGCGATCGACGCTCAGCCGACGTGGGTTCGATCGACGATGCTCAGACCTTGCTCTATAAGCGATTCCGCGGTCAGATGCAGACGCTTGCCCAGATCTGCGGCAGCCTTGCCGGCGCAGGATCGGGCGTATGTTCCTTCAAGCAGGATGCCCAAGCGGTAGCAGGCCAACGCTTGATACCAGTCGACGTTGCTCAGGTCGCGGGTGCTTCCCTGCGAGTACTGCGCAATAAGTTCGTCGCGCGTGGGTAATCCAGGCAGGGCTTTAGCCAGGCCGATCGTCCGGCGTTCCGTTTCGTTGGGCCACGTCGCGAGAAGGTGTCCGAGGTCGAGCAGCGGATCGCCGATCGTCGCGAGTTCCCAGTCGATGATTGCGGCTACTTTCGGTACATCGAGTCGGAACATGACGTTGCCGAAATGGAAGTCGCCGTGGATCAGTCCGGGCTGCCAGTCTTGTGGTCGATGGGCCTGGAGCCAGACGCCCAGTCGATCAATGTCGGGCAAACCCGAGGAACCTGGCCACCCTTCCAGTTCGGAATACGAATCGAGTTGCTTCCGCCACTTGGCTACTTGCCTCTCGAGCCATCCGTCCGCACGACCGAGGTTTGAAACACCGGCCGTCTCGGGGTCGATGCGCCCCAGCGCTGCCAATGCATCGATCATCGACAGACCCATGTCGTGTTGTTGATCGAGTGAAGTCGCGAGAGTGTCCGGTACCTCGGAGGTGGCCGTGAAGCCGGTGATTGCTTCCATGATGAAGAACTGGCATCCGAGAACGTCGTGGTCGTCGCACGAGGCGATGAGGCGGGGGTGTGGAACGTCGCTGTCCGCGAGTCCTGCCAGCACCACAGCCTCTCGACGCATGGTCTCGTCGCTGTTCTTGCGCTTGTGTAGTGGAGGTCGACGGAATACGAGGTCTTGTCCGCCACGAGAAAATCGAATGAGGATGTTCTGTGTGCCGCCGGCAAGTTCGACGACGTCGGTCACAGGACCTGTCCCGATTCCGTTCTCGTCCATCCAGGACGTCAGACGGTCCATGTCCACCACGCTCGAGTTATCCACCCAACTCACCTCTGTTCGTCATCGAATTGCCGCAAGGCGGCACTTGTCGTCGAGTATTCGTGACACTACCCATAGATACTAACCATTGTCATGAATATCGTCACATCGAGTGCGATGTACTGCTATGGTCGCTACTGGCTTCGGCTGTGTCGGCCGTCACCCCAGATGGACGTTGCGGGCGGCAGGCTCGGCGCGCCTGTGAAATGTCCGGTGACCCGAGTCGGTCGTTGGCCGGCGTGATCCAGCGCCCCCGCAAGATTCAGTGTGACTATTATCATGAATACCGTAGTGTGGCGTTCCGGAGGTGGACTGTGAGCAATAGGGCGAATGTTGCCGTCGTCGGTGTGGGTGAATCGGAGTTCGGTCGTGGTCTCGACCGCTCTGTGGATGCGCTGATGATCGAGGCAAGTCGGACGGCAATGCGTGACGCGGGTATGACCGCGAGCGACATAGACGGCGTCATTCCGGCAGGTTCGACATTCAATGCCGACGAGATCGCTACAGCTTTGGGTGTAGATCGGAAATTTACGGCGTCACCCGGAATTCCTGCAGGCGCAGGACCTCTCGCGGCCGTCGCGCTGGCCAAAGCGGTTATCAACGCCGGTCAGGCGGAGACCGTGCTCGTTTACTACGGCTACATGGGATCGAAACCCGGTGGTCCGTACGGATATCACGCGCGGGATCCGATCAAGGCGAGTCTGGAAATGCCCTTCGGGTGGTACGGCCAACCTACGTACTTTGCGGCGTGGGCGCAGCGGTATTGCCATGAATACGGCGTTGCGCCAGAGGATTTAGGCTCCATCGCGCGATCAAACCGAGCTTGGGCGCAGATCACTCCGGGCGCGCAGAAGCGTCAACCGATGACCCAGGACGATTACCTGGCCAGCCCGATGGTGGCCTCACCACTCCGCGTCGCGGACTGTTGCCTGATCACTGATGGGGCCGGCGCTGTCATCGTGACCTCGGTCGAGCGGGCACGTGATCTGGCAAACCCACCGGTGCTGATCGCCGGTGTGGGAGTCACGTCCGTGGAGACGACGATGACTAGTTTCTTCACTCAGAAGGCTGACATGCTCTCGTTCGGTTCTTCCAGATCGGGGCCGATCGCTTTTGCCGACGCTGGACTGTCGGTATCGGATATCGATGTCGCCGAGATCTACGACTGCTTCAGTATTTCGCAGGCGATCCAACTCGAGGATCTCGGATTCTGTGGCCGGGGTGAGGGATTCGCCTTCGCTGCAGATGGAAATACGGCTCCCGGAGGAACAATGCCGGTCAATACGAACGGCGGTCATATGTCGTATGCCTACATCCCCGGGATCGTGCATGTGATCGAAGGTGTCCGCCAGCTTCGAGGGACCCGAGGCGAAGCGCAGGTCGACGGTGCCGAGACCGCGCTCATCGCGGCACTCGGTGGTCCGGAACATGCGACGCTCATCTTGACGAAGGATCGCTGACATGACTGACTCCAGTGCCGGTTGTGTAGTGACCGGAGTTCCGAATTTCCCTCCGCCCCAAGATATTTCCGAGCTGGTCGGATTCTGGGATGCGGTCGAGCGAGGCTGTATCGCTCTTCCTGCTTGCCCGGATTGTGGCATATGGCAGTGGTATCCCTTGGCAGGCCGGCCGTGCGGTCACCCCGGAGAACTCGAATGGCGAGACGTGGATGGTCACGGCACGATCTTCACCTTCACGAGGGTCGAACGCGCATTTCTGCCATCGGGTAGCAATCCGCCGTATACCGTCGCACTAGTCGAACTGGACGAGACGCCTGGCATTCGGTTGGTCACCGTCCTGGTCGGACCGGGAAGTGCAGACCCCGTTATCGGAGCGCGGGTGACGCTCTCGCCCAACAAGTTCGAGACTCACACGCTGCCGACATTTTCAGTGGATGCCAGCTGACGCATCCCCAGAGATCTTTCGAACATCACCAGAAAGTGCGGTAATTTCATGAGACTTTCACTGCGTTACGACATGCGTGCGCCTTCGATCGGGGCCCCGGTCGCCGAGCTGTACAAGGCTGCGATCGACCAGTGCGACTGGGCGGACAAACTCGGCTTCGAGACCGTCTTTCTTGCCGAGCATCATGGCGCAGAGGACGGCTACTGTGCCTCGCCGCTGATCCAGGGTTCGGCCATCGCGGCCCGTACCGAGCGGATGAACATTCACTTCTCAGCACTTGTCGCGGTATTACACAATCCCCTGAGGTTGGCTGAGGATCTCGCGACCCTGGACATCATCAGCTCGGGACGTATCGAGATGACGATGGGCATCGGCTACCGCGACAGTGAGTACGAGATGTTTGAGATTCCGCGCGCGCGCCGCGTGAAGATTCTCGAGGAAACGATCGGAATACTCGAAAAAGCCTGGACTGGAGAACCGTTCGAGTACCGAGGCAAGACCGTGCGAGTTCGTCCGACGCCGGTGCGGAGCCCGCGACCGCCGATCTACATCGGTGGTTCGGCTGAGGCGTCGGCGCGCCGCGCTGCCAAGCTGGGGGACAACTACATGCCCGCCGGCGACAAGGACGGACTGTATGCAATCTACAACGAGGAACGACGGAAGTTGGGACTGCCGATTCCTCCTCGGCCGCCGAACCCCGGACCACTGTTCCTTTTTGTCACCGATGATCCGGACCGTGATTGGCCGATTCTGGCACCGCACCTGCTCTACACGACCAACTCGAATGCGCAGTGGGCCAAGGAACGTGGAGTCGGAACGACCACCTACCCGTTCGTCGAGACGCTCGAGGAATTGAAGGAGCAGAAACACTTTGTCGTAGTGACGCCGGGGCAGTGTGTCGATCTGTGTGTCGAGCGCGGTATCGATTCGGAGTTGATGTTCCAGCCTCTGATGGGCGGCTTGCCGCCAGAACACGGCTGGCGCAGCCTGGAACTGTTCGCGTCCGAGGTGTTGCCGAAGCTTGAGGAGCTGGGCTATCGGTCGGCTGCACAACGCGTCGAGTCAGCGTGACAAGGCGGCGACCGGATGTGGCCGATGGCCGACCTGTTCGAAGTGCTGTTCACAATCGACTTCAGTCGAATCTTGTTTGGTAACAGCAGCATTGTCGGCGCGGTGTTGAGCGAGTGCGTTTCAGTCCCGAAATTCGCGCGTTGATTCCGACGTCCCTTGACAGCCCCGCGATCATCAATGATGATAATCATTATAGTGCCGCACGTCACTAACTGGTTAGACGGTTCGAGGCGTTGCTCGCAGTCACCTTCTTGCCGCCGTTCGCATTGAGCTCTCTGGTGGTCGACGAGATTTCCTTCAAGACCAGCAGTGGTGCTGGCAGAGTGATTGCTTGCATCGGATCGACCCACACAGAGAGGATCTCGATGAACACCGTCCAGGATTGCCCGGTCAGTCACAATCGATATGCTGAGAAATCCGAAATCTACGGGCATTACGCACTTCTCGACGCGGAGCGCGATTCGGCCCGTTTTCATTTCAACGACACCAACGAGAACGGCTTCTGGATGCTGACCCGGTACCAGGACGTACTGGAAGGTTTTCAGAAGCATCAGGAGTGGACGACTGAGTCTCGGTCCGCTCTGTACCCGGACACGACCTTGCGTCTCTTGCCGCAGGACCTTAACGGTGACGAGCATGCCAAGTTGAGAAAGGTCATCAACCCCTTTTTTGCGCCGGCTGCGGTCAAGCGAATGGAAGAGCTTGCTCACGCGCGCTGCATCGAACTGATTGAAGAGCTGCGGCCACAAGGTAACTGTAACTTCGTCGCGGAGTTCGCGATTCGATATCCGACGGACATCTTTCTGACACTGCTCGGCCTTCCCGTCAGCGACGGTGAGTTCTTCGTCCCGTGGAGCGAAGACATGCTCAACGCTATGTTGGCCGGATACGGGCCGGATGTCGACGAACCCAAGAACAAGATCCTGGCCTACTTCGATCAGGCGGTGAACGAGCGTCGTCAGAACCCGCGTGACCCCAAGGAGGACCTTCTTACCAGGTTGGTCCAAGCGCAGATCGATGATGATGGCATCACTCAGGACGATATTCTCCTGATCTGTATGTCCCTGATGCTCGCCGGACTCGACACGACGCGGTCAGCCTTGGGATATATCTTCGCGCATCTGGCCGAAAATGCTGAGGACCGGAGACTGCTGGTCGAGGATCCGACACTCTGCCGCAGCGCGGTGGAAGAGTTCATCCGGATGTACCCCCTGGTGATTCAAGCGGGTCGTAGAGTCCAGGCCGACACCGAGTTTCATGGACTCGAACTGGCGGAACGAGACGTCGTCTGGCTTGGCATCGGGTCTGCCAATCGCGATCCCGAGAAGTTCCCCGAACCCGACAAGTTCATTCTGGATCGTCAAGGGCTCAACCAGCACCTGGCGTTCGGTGCCGGACCTCATCGCTGTATCGGAATGCATCTGGCCAGATTGGAACTGGCGGTGGTGCTCGAAGAGTGGCATAAACGAATCCCTGAGTATCGGCTCGCAGGAGATGCCGAGCTGACCGAGCGTGGCGCCCAACTTACTTTGACGGCACTGCCTTTGGAATGGGACGTCTGACATGTACCTGACTATCGACAAAAGTAAGTGCATGGGGCACGGGCGTTGCTATGGCGAGGTTCCGTCGTTGTTGTCCGACGACGAGGAAGGCTTCGTGGCAGAGGGCGGGACCACCTTCGAGGTTCCCGCTGAATTGCATGATGATGCCGTGACTGCCGTCAATGCTTGTCCCGAGTTGGCGATCGCCTTGGTTGCCAGACCTGGCGTGTAGGTTCCCGACAGTCTTGATGCGGGCTTGACACTGGTGGCATGCCGTCGTGTCGCCGTTTCGGCCTATGAAGGCCAGATTTGCGAATTCCTGATCAGGTATTGACGACCACCGATTCATGACTATGATTAATCGCATAAGTACGTCTTCGTTATGACTTGTTTCACATCTATCCGGAGGTTGAAAAATGCGTGCTCATCTGGCGCGATTGTCGGGCGTGGCCCTGCTCGGACTGTCGTTGGTCGCATGCGGGAGTGACGGTGGTGCCACCGGCGACACAACCGATGGTTCACTCGCGAAGATCAACGTTTCCGTGACTCCGGGTACGGTGTGGGGGATTCCGATCGCAGTGGCGAAGGCGGAAGGCTTCTTCGATGCGGCCGGTGTAGATGTAACGGTGTCGCCGTCGCCATCGGGCATGGGTCACAATCAGCTATTAGCAAGCGGTGTAGAGGATTTCGGCCCTTCGTCGCCAAGCCAAGCGCTTGCTGCAATTCAACAGGGCCAAGACGCCGTTATTTCTTGCGGAGGAAATTCGCATACACCGACGGCTATTGTCGCGCCGATCGGCAGCGGACTCCCGACGGCCGTGTCGGGCGCAACCAGTGTTGATGTTCTCAAAGCGCTCAAGGGCAAAACCCTCGGAATGCCTGCTGCTGCGGGCACGGGAACGTCAAACCTTATGGTGCAGACACTGGCGGGCGTGGGGTTGAACGAAGGTGACTACACCCTCGTCAACATCGGTTCCGGTACTACAGCGCAAGCCGCGCTGATTTCGAAGCAGGTGGATGCGGCGATGGCAGCAACCCCGACTGCGGAAACCGTCGTCGGCAATGGAGATGCGATCGAGCTTACGTATCTGTCCGACGATATGGAGAACTACCAGTTTATCGGTGGTGTGTGGCAGAGCCGGCGCTCTTGGGTCGAGGAGAACCCCAAGGCGGAGAGTGGATTCTGTGCGGCCATGTCGGATGCGTACAAGTTCCTGCAGGATCCGGCGAACAAGGACGCAGTGAACGACTATGTCATCGACGCAGTCGGTAGCAATACCGCTGCATCGGCAGTCGATCAGATTCGGGAGAACTTCTCGGTACTGACGGCTGAGCTTGCCGAACCGGAAATGCAGAAAACCATCGATGGTCTTACTGCGCTCGGTGTGCTCGCGGCCGAACCGAAGGTGACGTACGAACAAGCAGTACTTGTAGCCAAGTAGTTGTTCGAGATTCGCCTGCGAACCAATGACATTCGTCGGTGAAGAGGAATCGAACGCCAGCCTCAATGTGTGTGTATGCATACGCCCGTCGAGCGTCGACGGATTCGGAACCCGAAGTGGATCGAGAATGAGATGACAGATCTGTACAGCAGGCAATCGGATGTAACCATGACCGACGAACAGCGTGTCAAGCCCGTACGCGACTCCATTCTCAAGTTCGAGAACGTGTCGCAGGTCTATGGGGGCTCGGGTGGTACAGCCGAATTCGTTGCCCTGGACAACGTCAGTTTCGAGGTTCCGGCCGGTCAGTTCATTGCGATTGTGGGAGCCAGTGGTTGTGGCAAGACCACGTTGCTGAACATGGCGGCGGGTTTGGCCGCGCCCACGGGTGGAAAAGTGTTCCTTTCGGGGAGCACACCCAAATCGCCGAACTTCGATCTCGGGTACATGTTCGCGCGAGATTCGCTTCTTCCTTGGCGCACCGCCCGGAAGAACGTTTCACTTCCGCTGGAAGCGCGCAATGTTCCTGCGGGAGAACGTAAGAAGCGTGCCGACGAGATGCTTGCGATGGTCGGTTTGGCTGGCAAGGAGAAGCAATTTCCGTCGCAACTGTCGCAGGGTATGCGTCAGCGTGTGGCGATTGCACGGACGATGGCGTCCGACCCCACAATGTTGTTGATGGATGAACCGTTCGCGGCACTCGATGCGCGGACTCGACTCCACATGCAGGGCGAGTTCCTGCGAATCTGGGAGAACGATCTCGACGAGAACGGTGATACCAAGCGAACAGTCTTCCTGGTCACTCATGACCTGCAGGAAGCGACAGTGCTTGCAGACCGTGTCATCGTGATGCTTCCGAGCCCCGGGCGAATTGCGACGGATCTTCTCATCGATCTTCCGCGTCCGCGAGCACATCTGATTGACGAGATCATCTTCACCGAGCGATTCCGCGAGTTGCAGCACGAGCTGTTCACTCAACTCGAAGGCGCCGTCGGGCGTAGTGAAACACCCACAGACTAACGGGCAACTCACAGCCCGCACCGGCGAGACAGATCGGAAATAGCGAATGAGTACACAATTGGAAACCACGGTGACTGCAGTACCCGCGACACGCAGTCACGCTGCGCCGGTGACGAAGTCGAAACGATTCTGGCGACCGTCGAAGTTCACAGCAGGCATCCTTGCCACGCAATTCGTGATTGTGGTCGGCTTCCTGATCCTGTGGGAAGTTGCTGTCAACAAGGGTTGGGCGAACGCACTGTTCGTCAGCCAGCCGAGCGCGGTGTGGGGCGCATTGATCGATTACGTGACGTCGAAACAGATGCGTGTTTCGGCGGGTGCAACTCTGACTGCGGTGGTCCAGTCGTTTGTCATCGGTTCCGTATCCGGAATCGTTGTGGGTTGTTTGATCGGCACCAACGAGTTTCTGGATCGCGTGTTCAGTCCGTTCCTCGTCCCACTCAACGCAGTTCCGCGAATTGCCTTGGCTCCGTTGTTCGTCGCCTGGTTTGGTCTGACAAACACTTCCAAAGTCGTGATGGGTGTGTCGATCGTGTTCTTCCTGCTCGTGGAGAACTCTCGATCCGCAGTCAAGGGTGTAGATCGTGATCAGATGACCATGGCCAAGGTCGTCGGGCTGAACCGACAGAAGATGATGACGAAAGTGATTCTGCCGTCAGCAGTTCCGACGATCTTTGCCGGCTTGCGTCTGGCAATCACGTACGCGATCCTGGGTGTGATCGCGAGTGAGATGATCGCGGCAAAGAACGGCCTGGGTCAAGACATTGTGCGATACAGCAGTGAATTCCAGATCGACTACGTTTTTGCAGTCCTGATCGTGCTGGTGACCATTGCGACGGTGGCCAGTATCGGTTCGAGCAAGTTCGAACGCTGGTTGCTTCGCTGGCAGAACTGACACAGTTTTCAGACGGACACTCCGGGGCCGGTTCCTTTATGGAGCCGGCCTCTTTGCTTGATAATTCTTCATCGAATTATGTTGAAACACTTGAATATTCACTAATCATGATTATGATTAATCTCATACCTGGCCACTCTGTTCAGGTTCACTGAAATTTGGAGGTTGGCGATGCGTGCAGGTCTAGTTCGGATGTCCACTGCTGCGTTGTTGGGTCTGTCCTTGGTTGCTTGCGGTAGCGACGCCGGTACCGGGGATACCACTGACGGCTCGGCGGCAAAGGTCAATGTGTCGGTTACGCCCGGCGGGATCTGGGGAATCCCGTTGGCTGCAGCGGAGCAGGAAGGTTACTTCGCTGACGGGAAAATCGAAGTAACTGTCAGTCCAGCTCCGTCTGGAATGGGGCACAACCAGCTTTTGGCAAGTGGCGTCGAGGATTTCGGAGCTTCGTCGCCAAGTCAGGTTCTGGCCGCGGTGCAGCAGGGACAGGACGCGGTTGGATCGTGCGGCGGTTCCGGTCCGGTGCCGACATCGATCGTTGCACCCAAGGGCTCGAGCTTGCCGTCCGCGGCAACCGGGGCGAGCGCCGAAGACGTCCTGAAGTCGCTTCGCGGTAAGACGCTCGGTATGCCTGCCGCTGCCGGCACCGGTACCTCGAATCTCATGGTGAAGACGCTGGCCTCCTTCGGGTTGAACGACGGTGACTACACGTTGGTCAACATCGGTTCGGGCAGCACCGCTCAGGCCGCTCTGATCACAGGTCAGGTCGATGCAGCCATGGTCGTAACTCCCACGTCGGAGACGCTCGTAGCCAAGGGCGATGCGATCGAGCTGGCCGAGCTCTCAGGCAACCTCCCGAATTATCAGCTCTTGGGCGCGTTCTGGCAGAGCCGGCGTAGCTGGGTAGAAGCGAATCCGCAGACATCGGCATCCTTCTGCTCCGCGATGAGCAAGGCATACGACTACATGAACGATCCGGCAAACGCAGCGGCTGTAAACAAGCTGATCGTCGATGCTGTCGGTAAGGATGTCCCGGCTGAAGCCGTCGATCGGATTCGCGAAAACTTCGCAGTGCTGGATGCGGCGATTTCGCCGGCCGATTTTCAGCGAACAGTCGATGCGCTCACTGCCGTCGAGGTGCTCAAGCCGGAGCCCAAGGTTACATACGAGCAGGCAATTCTGATCAAGTAGGCCCCGAGAGCCGTTGAACGCGGTATGGCGGAATCTGCATAGGTTCTGCCATACCGATGGTTAAGGATTTGAACTTTGACTCCGTGTACCGGGCGGTATTGACTGTCTTCGCAGACACCGACGGGCTCCGCAACTGGCGGACATCGTTGCCGTCGGCGAATTTGATTTGCCGACAATTGATTTCGTAGGTACGGCCGAAGATGTGGGCACGGATGAGCAAGGTGAGTGGTGAAATGCAGGTCGACTCGGAAGATTTTGCGGATATCTTGGCGACTGCACGGGAGTTCATCCGGAAGGAAGTCGTCCCGCGCGAGCAGGAGATAGCAGACACCGATGCAATTCCAGCGGATATCCGCAAGAAGGCTGCGGACATCGGACTCTTCGGTTACGCGATCCCTCAGGAATGGGGTGGATTGGGTCTCGATCTCACCCAAGATGTCGAACTGGCGATGGAGTTCGGATACACGTCTCTGGCCCTTCGATCGATGTTCGGCACCAACAATGGCATCGCGGGTCAGGTCCTGGTCGGATTCGGTACCGACGAGCAGAAATCGTTGTGGCTCGAAAGAATCGCAGCAGGCGACGTCGTAGCCTCCTTTGCGCTGACTGAATCAGGTGCCGGTTCGAATCCTGCGGGACTTCGAACGAAGGCAGTGTCCGATGGTTCCGATTGGGTGATCGACGGTAGTAAGCGTTTCATCACCAATGCTCCGCTCGCGCAGTTGTTCGTTGTCTTCGCGCGAACTCGGCCGGCTGATTCGCGCGGACCGGGTATTGCGGTCTTCCTCGTACCGGCAGACACGCCTGGTGTTGTCGTGGGGCCTAAGGACCACAAGATGGGACAGGAAGGCGCGTGGACCGCCGAAGTTAGCTTCGACAACATTCGTGTGCCGAGGTCCGCACTGGTCGGCGGCGATGAGGACACCGGATATCGGGCGGCGATGACGTCGTTGGCTCGCGGTCGAGTACATATCGCTGCGCTCTCGGTTGGTGCAGCGCAGCGTGCGCTGGACGAATCTGTGGCATTCTCCGTCGCTACCGAACAAGGCGGAACGGCGATCGGCGACTTCCAACTGGTGCAGGCGATGCTTGCAGACCAACAGGCAGGTGTGATGGCGGGACGGGCAATGGTTCGGGAGGTAGCGGCGCGCTATGTCAGCGGCGAAGATCGACGTCTCGGGCCTTCCGCAGCAAAGCTCTTCTGCACCGAAATGGTGGGCAAGGTTGCAGACCTCGCCGTGCAGATTCACGGCGGTAGCGGATACATGCGTGGAGTTCCTGTCGAACGGATCTATCGTGAAGTGCGACTGCTGCGCCTCTACGAGGGAACCAGCGAAATTCAGCGGTTGATTCTGGGCGGCGGTCTTGTGTCCCAAGCGAAGAAGCAAGCACTGCGCTGACAGGTTCTTGCGCGGATTTTTTCTCACTGACAAATGGAGTAGACATGGGAATGCTGGACGGCAAAGTAGCGGTAGTAACCGGCGGCGCACAGGGGATCGGGCTCGAAATTGCCCGCACCTTCATCAAGGAAGGCGCCACGGTGGTGATCGGCGACATCAACGAGAGTATAGGCACCGCAGCCGTCGCTGAACTCGGTGGTGACTCGGTTGCCTGCTTCGCATCTTGTGACGTAAGGAAATTCGCTCAGGTCGAGGCGATGATTGATCTTGCCGAATCTGCTTTCGGGCCGATCGATATCATGGTGAACAACGCCGGAATGACCCGCGATGCAACCATGCGCAAGATGACCGAAGAGCAGTTCGACGACGTCATCGCAGTCCACCTCAAGGGGGCCTGGAATGGCACTCGTGCTGCGGCGGCCCGTATGCGTGAGCGGGAAACCGGTGCCATCGTCAACGTCTCGTCTATCTCGGGCAAGGTCGGCTTGTTGGGTCAGACCAACTATTCCGCAGCCAAAGCCGGAATTGTCGGTCTGACCAAGGCAGCAGCGAAAGAGGTTGCCTTCAAGAATGTTCGAGTCAACGCCATCCAGCCGGGATTGGTCCGCACGCCGATGACCGAGGCAATGCCGGAACGAATTTGGAACGAGAAACTGGCCGAGATTCCGATGGGTCGCGCTGCAGAACCATCCGAGGTTGCGTCAGTGGTCCTCTTTCTGGCCAGCGATCTGTCGAGCTATATGACGGGTACGGTCTTGGAAATCACCGGGGGGCGTCACATCTAAGGCCCTCCTCAGTAGACCTGTCTACCGCCTATTACGGTCGCCAACACTGTTGGAGGCCGTGACTTGGTCAAGACAACCAGGTCGCCCGACGCGCCCACGACAACTCGGCGCGGCGGGCCGCCTGGATCATTCGGCTCTCCGAGGTAGGCGTCGAGCGCACTGTCATAGTCGACGGACTCTTCGCCACCCAGAACAACGTCGGCGGGCGTCGTTCGCGATTGGGCAGCTGCTATCACCGTCCAGGGGTCTAATGGTCCGTAGGGTGCATCGCTGGAAAAGGCAACTGGCACAGATGAATCGAGCAGAGACCGGCAACGGTAGAGATCGTTGATATCCATCGGGTCGACGTGTTCGAGGTAGTCGTCGCCGCGGTCGGCTATGAACCCGGGTTGAGTAACCACAGTCAACCCGAGGCGGTGGATTTCCTCGACGGACTCAGCGGGAATCAGTGCCCCGTGTTCGACGCGGTCACCCCTGATTGTGCCTACCTCGCGGAGGACGGACAACAGAATCAGGAGCGCTTCGCGACTGACACTATGCGCCGCTATTGCTCGACCGGCGCCGTGGCACGCTGTGATTGTTCGAGCCAATTCGTCGAGGTCTGGCAGTCCGGAATCTGCAAGCACGATCTTGTACGGCCCCACCGTCAGTCGATCCGAGAACTGTCCGCTCCCTAAGGGAGCGCCAAGAAGATGCACCCGTTGTGTTAGTTCACGTTTGGATACTGCTTCAGAGATCGAGGCAATGCCATCCGCATCGAGGTCTGGAGTTGCATCGGTGACGGACGTGATGCCGAGGGCGGCAAGCTCGGACCCGACGGCTTTCAGTGACGGGGGAGCGTTCCCGGGAATCTGATCACGAAGCCAGGCGTCGGCTCGCCACACACGTCCGGTTGGTCGACCGGCGCTGTCCCGCTCGACGCCGGGGTGATCAGCCTGTTCCAGTCCAGTTGCTTCGACGCCGGCTGTGTTCAGAATCCACAGAGCGCCACTGCGGTGTTGAATACGGACCGGGCGAGCACTGTGAAGACGATCGAGTTGATCCCGGTCGAGTTCTCCGGAAGCCGATTCGAAGTAACCGACTCCGCGTATCCATCCATTGGCTCCCGGTGAACTATGCAGTGCTGCAGCAAGTTCTGTCGAACTCCGGACGAACGGTGGACCGCATTCGACGGACGCTCGCCGTGCGGCCAGAGCGTGGAGATGGATGTGGTGATCACACAATCCGGGAATGACGTCATTATCTTCGGCATCGAGCACCGCCTCGCTGCCGCGCTCGAGGTTGTATCCGATCTCGGCGATCAGTCCATCTCCGATTCGAATATCAAGTCCGGGAACAGCTTCGATAGTGCAGTTGGCAATGATGAGGTCACTCACGGGACCTCGATCCTGAGGGCGCGAAGAACTGATTCAGTGTCGGCTCCGGAAGGCGGCGCGGTGCCGGTACTTGCCCGCTTACACGGCAGAGCAACGGATCTGGGGTCGTATCCCTGAATCTTGGTGGCCGGGTGGGTGGGAAGTGTGGATGCTATGAGTCCCGCCATCGAAATATCCCAGAGATACCCTGCTCCGGATGGAGTTTCGGACATTGCCAGTGCCGCTGCAAGAAGTCCGGTCAGAGGATCGGCAATTGCGTCGCCGACAAAGACCGGAGTACCCGCCCCGTCATGTGCGATCAGGCCACTCGACGCGGCAATGTCGTCGCCGAAACCGATTCGCGGAGAGTCTCGTCCGGCCGCTGTGATGGAAATCCAGGTGGTCCCGGACGCGACCGCAGCGTTGGCATCGAGTCCGAAACCTGCCAGTGCACGCGGCCGAGAGGCTTCGATCACGATGTCAGCGCACTCCACTAGTGCGGCCATCGCGGACCTTCCGGCAGTGGTGCTCGGATCAAGGACGACGGACTCATGCCCGGCGTGCAGCAGCGAATAGAACTCGATGTTTCCCTGCCTCGCCCCGTCCGGTCTGGTCGCCGTTTCCACCTTCACCACCCTTGCTCCGGCCGCCCCCAACAGGTGAGCGCACAGCGGACCTGCCCAGAGTGCGCTGAAATCGACCACGAGGGCACCGTCAACTGAACGTCGAGTGGTTGGGGAGGGAACCGGCACTTGTGCGGGGGCGATCGGGGCGCCCGCCAACCCGAGCAGTGCTGCTCGCTCAGCCAGTTCGCTTCCGGGATTCTCCGACAACCATGTGCTGACTGCGGGCCACGGGTCGCCGGTGAGATTCGAGGAGATCAACGCACCCAACAAGACCGGGTCGTCCGGTCTGGCACAGGAAACCGCAGCCCATCCGTCGAGCGTTGGAAGGATACGGCAACTGCCGCCGACAGAAATCGCTCCGTTGCGTGTAAAACCGGTGAAGGCAGCACGTTCGGATAGCAGGCGCGCTCCGTCGATGTCCTTGTTGACGAATGTGCCGAGGCTTCGCGCCAGAGTGGCAGCATTGCCCGGCGGAATCCGAGGTGGCTGCCCCGGCGATCCTGTGAGTGGCACGATTCCGCTGCTGAGCCAATCGAGTACCCGGAGATCCTCGTTCGCAGCGCCCGGCCAGGTAAACATCACTCGATGTTACACTCCGAAAAGTATTACCGGACCGGCAATCCCGTACTCGGGGCAGCTATTCGGTGCCCAGACATGTGAAGGACGATGATGGTCGATCAGGTTCGCTTGTTATCTCCCCAAGATGTTCTCGACGGAGCGCTCGATCATCCGATTCTCGCCGAGGGTGGTGCTCTCGACGACGCAGTGATGATTATAGATCTGGATCAGCCTATGTCCGAGGCCGTCGCAGTGGCTGCTGCAGCCAAGGTGCTCGAGTGTGATCGTGTTGTCGTCGGCCGCTGTACCAGTGCTCCCGATACTGCGACCAGAACACTTGCTCAGGCACTCGACACCACCGTCGCGGCGTACTCGGACTCAGAAATTCGGGAGTTCGTCAGCGTCGACGATCTTGATGCCGAGTTGGCAGTTGTCTTCGAACGCTTCCACGAGAATCCGTATGCATCAGTTGTGGCATCCCAGGTCTTGCGGATGGGGGAGACTCTGTCCATCCCCGCCGCCCTCGACGTGGAGTCGCTGGCGTACTCGACATTGCTGGGCACCCCTGATTTTCGTCGGTGGCTCGAGGGTCGCGGACCGAGGCCACTGCCTCCTCCGGCACCTCAGGAACCGGTATTGATCGATCGTCGTGATGCGTTGCTGCACATCACACTCAACCGTCCGGAACGGCGCAATGCCTACGGCGCACAGGTGCGTGACGGGCTGGTGGCAGCACTGCAACTTGCATTGATGGATTCCAGTATCGAGAAGGTCTTGCTCGATGGGGCGGGTCCGTCGTTCTCCGCCGGCGGTGATCTCGACGAGTTCGGGACCACTCCGGATCTGGCTATCGCACACCTGATTCGGACCCGAGCCGGGGCGGCGCGTTTGATGGCGCGACTGGCTGATCGAATCGAAGTGCACGTCCACGGCAGTTGTGTCGGTGCGGGGATCGAAGTGCCGGCGTTTGCGCACGCCATCCGTGCTCATCCAAGTACGGTGTTCCGGCTCCCGGAGATCGGAATGGGTTTGATCCCGGGAGCCGGTGGCACAGTATCGATTCCGCGTAGGATCGGGCGCTGGCGTGCCTATCACCTGTTTGTTTCCGGCACCGCAATCAATGTCGACCGGGCCCTGGAATGGGGACTGATCGATCAGATCACCGCCGAATAGTTTGCTACCGTCGCAGATTCTCGAAAACCGCGGCGATTCCTTGTCCCCCACCGATGCACATCGTTTCGATTCCGTAGCGTCCTTGGCGTCGATCGAGTTCCCGCAGGAGATTCGCGAGAATTCGTCCACCGGTGGCACCGACGGGATGGCCGAGGGAGATGCCGGAACCGTTGACATTGAACCGCTCTCGCAAGTCTGCCTCGCTGAGGTCCCAGACTTTTGCGCACGCCAGGACCTGGGCCGCAAACGCTTCGTTGACCTCGATCAGATCGATGTCGGAGAGTTGCAGATCAGTTCGCGAAAGTGCTTTGGCGACAGCAGGAACGGTGCCGATGCCCATGCGGTTCGGCTCGACGCCGGCCACGCCCCAGCTGACCAGTTTGGCGAAGGGACGCAATCCGAGCCGCTCGGAATTCTCCGGTGTGGTGACGATTGCCGCAGCGCCAGCGTCGTTCTGTCCGCAGGCATTGCCGGCTGTCACAGTCGCTTCGGAGTCGACGCGGCTCCGGATCGGGCGAAGTGCAGCAAGATCGGCTAGCGCTATGTCGCGACGCGGATGTTCATCGTGGGTAACAATTTTCGGGTCACCACGTCGCGACGGGACAGTGACGGGGATGATCTCGTCGTCGAAGAACCCCTGATCGGGCATTGTTTTTCCCATACGGATCGTATGGGTTGCGATCTTTGACAGCCCTATCGCTGCGGGATTGAATGGTCGGAAGATATCCTTCGACGGACAGGTGAAGCAGTGACGCGATTGGCGCAGACAGCAGGATTGACCGAAACTCAGCGCGACATCATCGGTGCCGTGCGGGAATTCGCCGATCGTGTGGTGATTCCGGCAGCGCAAGAACTCGAACACACGGATACCTATCCCGCCGAGATCGTGAAGCAGATGAAGGACATGGGTCTGTTCGGGTTGACGATCGACCCCGAGTACGGCGGTATCGGAGAATCATTGCTCACGTATGCCCTGTGCGTCGAGGAACTGGCACGCGGATGGATGAGCGTATCCGGTGTCATCAACACACATTTTATAGTGGCGCATATGATTTCAGCTCACGGAACACCAGAACAGAAGGCGAAGTATCTTCCGCGCCTCGCAACCGGTGAACTCACTGGCGCATTCTCGATGTCAGAGCCGGCGTTGGGCTCGGACGTCGCTGCAATCACCACCAGAGCGCGTCGTAGCGAATCCGGTGATTACGTGGTGAACGGCCAGAAGATGTGGCTTACCAATGGCGGTTCGTCGACACTGGTTGCAGTGCTCGTGAAGACGGATGAGGGCGCCGAGAAAGCGCACAATAGTCTGACGACGCTGCTCATCGAGAAGCCTGCTGGATTCGGTGAAGTCCTTCCGGGCCTGACAATTCCGGGCAAGCTCGAGAAGATGGGCTACAAGGGAATCGATACCACCGAGATGATCTTCGACGGGTTCGAAATCGGTGCCGACGAGGTCCTCGGTGGCACAACGGGGTTGGGATTTCGCCACATGATGGACGGAGTGGAGGTGGGTCGAGTCAACGTTGCAGCTCGCGCGTGCGGTATCGCTCAGCGGGCGTTCGAGCTGGCAGTCACGTACGCCAAGCAACGTGAGACCTTCGGCAAGCCCATTGCGGAGCATCAAGCCATCGCATTCCGGATCGCCGAGATGGGCACCAAAGTCGAAGCAGCGCATCTGATGATGGTCAACGCTGCCAGGCTCAAGGATTCGGGTGAGCGTAACGACGTGGCGGCCGGTATGGCGAAGTACCTGGCCAGTGAGTTCTGCTCGGAAGTCACTCAGGACAGCTTCCGCATCCATGGTGGCTACGGGTATTCGAAGGAATACGAGATCGAGCGTTTGATGCGCGAGGCGCCGTTCCTGTTGATCGGCGAAGGCACCAGCGATATTCAGAAGCAGATCATCAGCAAGGGATTGTTGCGTACCTACAACTGAACCGTAAAGTCGAGGCGTGGACCTACGCCAGATCGAGTACTTCCTCGCCGTTGCCGGCGGGGAGTCTTTGTCGACGGCTGCGCAGTCTATGTCCGTCACCAAGCCGTCATTGTCGCAAGGGATTCGCGGCCTCGAACGTGAACTCGGCGTGGAACTCTTCCATAGAGTCGGGAGGGGATTGGTGCTCACATCCGCAGGACGGGCATTGGTCGGACCCGCGCGCCAGATGATGCGCAGTAGTGCCGCCGCAGTCAATGCCGCAATCGGTCTGGAGACGGACCCGACGGGGCGCGTGGACATCTGCTCCGCCGCGCACGGACTGGAAGGGCCCGTCGCCCGTATTGTGGCTGATTTCCGCATGCGCTGCCCGGGTATCACCGTCAGGGTCAGTGATCTTCCGAAGGGTATGACTGCGGAGCATGCGCTCGCCGACGGTGCCTGCGAATTGGTGTTCAGCTACTGGCCGCCAGAACTGTCCTCTCTCTCCAATCAGGTGATCGGAGTGAACGAGTACTGGCTTGCAGTGCCCTCCCAGGCACCCTCAGATATTTGGCCTGATGGCATGAAACCGGTTGCCGGACAGTCGGTACCCGTATCAGGGTTGCCGAATCTTCCAGTCGTCGGTGTACAGAAGCATTCGCATGCCCGTCTGGTTATCGAGTCGGCGCTGCACGCCGCCGGTGCACGAACGAGGATGTCCACCGAACTGGCGCAACGGGAGACTGTCGGCGCATTTGTGCTCGAAGGACTAGGTATGGCACTGCTCGAACGTTCGCTCGCAGAACGCACGGCAGTATCGGGTGCCGACATCTATCCGGTGGAACCTCCGATTTCGCTGACCTACGGAATTGAGTTCGATCCCCAGCGTCTTTCCCCACTGGGACGCCTGTTCGTGCACGGACTACCTGGCTGACGTCACTTGGTCGACGAAGGCGGCACCTGCCGGAGACAATGCGCCGTCGCGGTGGACCAAGATGGTTTCGCGAGTCACTGGAGGATGAAGAGACCGAGCGATGGATGCAGGCGAATCCTGCTCGGCGATGGACCGCGGCAGCAAGGCCATTCCGACGCCTTGGGAAACCATTTCGCGGACTGCAAGGCGATCGGTGACCTCGACAACTACATTCTCGAGTTTCACCGCGCGACCGACTAGATAGACATGTCCGGTTGTCACGGCTTCCACGATCATCGGCAGGTCCTTGACCGATTCGAGTGGGACGGGATCTGCCAGTCCGGAAGCGAGACCTGCAGGAATCGACAGCACAGTTTCTTGCGCGTCCAACATGATCTCTCGCAGCGCATCCGATGTGCCGGAACTTGTTGACCGTTCGACGAAACCCAACTCGCAGGAACCATCCCGTACGAGTGCACGTACCTCTTGCGGAGTCGCAGCAGCCAGAGTCGAAAACGTGATTTCAGGTGCAACTGCGTGTAGTCGGCCGGTCAACCTCGCTATCGGATCGATGGCGAGGTCCGATTGAACCGCTAGTGAGAGTTCACCTTTGCGGAGTTCGATAACCGCAGTGACGGCGTCTTCGGCCCGCAAGACGTCCGCAAGGAGCTTGCGGGCCGATGCCACGACAGCAAGCCCGACTGGAGTGGGCGTAACGCCACGCGCCGTACGTTTGAGCAAGGTGGTGCCGAGGGTGCGCTCGAGGCCACGTATCGCCTGTGAGAGCGAGGGTTGAGAGATGCGCAGTACGTCGGCAGCAGCAGTCACACTGCCCTGCTCGACGACGGTAACGAGGTACTGCGCGCTGCGAATGTCCATCACGGAAGGAAGCCTACGTCGACGACGCTCCGATGATGCCGCGGTCGACAAGTTCGAGTGCCGCTTCGGAGGGCAGTCCGAGGATGTCGGCAAGGACGGCGACGGAATCTTCTCCGACCGCTGAGGCTGCCCCGGTGGCGAGGTGGACACCGTTGAACGACGCAGGATTGGCAGCCGCCAGATAGGTGCCGATGCGGGGTTGGTCGAGAGGTGAGAACATCGGGTTGTTCTCGAGTTCGCCGGATTCGACAACATCGACGAAACTGCGGTAGCGCTCAAAAAGTACCGACGTCTTGTCCAGGGCTGCAGCAACTTCAGGACCCGAATGCTCACGGAACCATCTGGAAAAGAGTGCCGTGAGCACGTCGCGGTGTTTGTAGCGGTCAGCTTCCGTAGTGAAATCTGCGCCCAATGCGGATTCGACGGCGTCGACGGCGACGGTTGTGCCGGTAACCGCAGTCAGGTCACGGAAATGCCGGGTAGTGAGGGCGACGAGCATGAAACGCTCGTCGTCGCTGGTCACAAAATCGATTCCGTAGGTGCCGTACACGGCGTTGCCGCCGAATTCGCGACTCCGGCCGTTGATTTGCACTTCGGTGAGATATCCGAGTGTCCCCGCGGTGGCCAGCGCGACATCTTCCAGCGGGAGCGTGATCTGCGACCCCGAGCCGGTTGCGTCTCGGTTGCGCGCAGCAGATGTAATCGCAAGTGCCGCATGCAAACCGCAGGCCATATCCCAAGCCGGTAGTACGTGATTGACGACGCCGGCATGGTCTGCGGGGCCGGTCATCATCGGGAATCCCAACCCGGCGTTGACGGTGTAGTCGACTCCCGGGGAGCCGTCGCGTCGCCCGAGAATTTCCAGGGTGATGACGTCGTCTCGCAGGGCGGCGAGGGTGGCGTGGCTCATCCATGCGCGCCCGCCCGCGTTGGTGACCAAGATGCCGTTGCCGGGGCCCGGGGCGGTGACCAACTGTTGAACCAATGCCTGGCCATCGTCTGAGCGCATGTTCACAGCGAGTGACTTCTTGCCCTTGTTGAGGCCCGTCCAGTAGATGCTCTCGCCCTGATCGGTCACCGGCCAACGGTTGTAGTCCGAAGCGCCCCCGATGGGATCGATTCGAATGACCTCGGCACCGAGTTGGGAGAGCGTCAGTCCGCAGAGGGGAGCCGCGACGAAGCTCGAGATCTCGATGATACGGAGTCCTGCCAACGGGCCGGTGGAGGTGTTCTGAGTCGTCATGATGGTCCTTCGCTTGTCGGTCATGCCATCAGAGCTGTGAATCGCCAGTCCAAGACGGGAGTGTCGGTGGCAGAGCTGTTGTGGGAGAATACAAGTGATCGAAGCTCGACGGCAGTCCCGTGTTCGAGAGGGGTGGCGCTCGCGACGTGCAGTTCGCTCGTGAGGGTGTCACCTTCGTGGACGGGTCCGGTGTGATCACACGAATGCCACCCGAGGACGGTGACCATGTTCGGGAGGGCCCGAGTTGCCTGAGCGAGGGCGATCCCGATGGTGTGACCACCGTAGACCAGGCGGCCTTGGGCGCCGACACGCTCGTCGTGATGCGTCGCTGCGATATTAAGGCTCAGGCGCGCGAGTTCGGGTGCGCTGGAGACAACGTCGCCGCTGCTGCGGTGGGTCGAACCAACCAGTGCCTGCTCGAAGTGCTTGCCGGGAACCTTGTTTCGATACACATCGAGATTCCATCCGTCAGGTGAGACGTAGGGAGCGACAACGGCGGGCCCGATGGCAGAGAGATCATCGTTGTGTCGAACTCGCGAGTCGTCGGGGCTACTGTTGAGCGGCAGCATTGCACAGCGATAGAAGTCCAGAACCGTATTGTCATTCTGGTCCGTCGACGTCATCCGTAGTGCTGCAAGGCCTGTGGGGGCTCGGCCGGGCTTCGATGAGTTTTCTCGGAGTCCGACAACTTCGGTGCGCGTATGCAAGGTGTCGCCGAGGACGGGAAAACGATGAAAACGCAGTCCGCGGTAGAACAGGTTGGCCTTCACGTGGTGTGTCACCACCGTGGACTGGCCGATCGCTATGTCTGTGACCAAACCTGGATTGGCAACGGGTGCAGCGCTGCCCGTGACTGCCGTCGAGAGATGTGAGTCGAGGGAGAGTCGCAGGCGGTCACCGAGGATGGCCTGATGGGCGGCCGCGAGTCCACTCGTCAGCGTTACGGCGGGAGCTTCGTCGAAGATTTGTCCGTGGGCGAGCTCGTTGAAATACGGTCCGCCGACATAATTTTCGCTCATGCGGTGACTCCTTCTGCTCGGGCGAGTGTGCGACGTGCTGCTACGGCTACGGCTTCGTCGAGCATCTGGCCGTCGAGTTGCGCTGCGCCGGCGCCCGAAGCTTCGGCTTCTTGGAGTGCGTCGAGAACGCGTCGAGCGTCGTTGACATCGGAGGCGGACGGCGTGAATGCCGCAGTAGCAGAATCGATCTGCGCCGGGTGGATGACCCACTTGCCGTCGAATCCGAGCGCGCTGGTCCAGGCTGCGGAGTGGCGGAACGTGTCGTCGTCGGTGATTCCGAGAAAGGGGCCGTCGATGGCAGCGATGCCGGCAGTACGGCAGGCGATCAGAATTCTGTCCTGGACAGCCAGCCAGTGCTCCGGGAGGGCGGTACGTGAGCGTCCCAGTGCTGCACCGAGATCCGCGTATCCGATGACGATGGATTGCAGGCGCGTCGTCGATCGTGCGACGGTGTCGACGTTGGAGACACCCAACGGGGTCTCGATGAGGGCTTGAAGGGTGACGGAGTTTCCGCCCGCTGCTAAGAGAAGGCGTTCCGCATCGAGAAGTTCCTCGGGCGACTCTACCTTCGGGACTATGGCGCTGGTCAAGGATTCGCCGAGTGCGCCACATGCGGTCATGTCGCCCTCGAACCACGGAGTGGTTGGTCCGTTGACCCGTACGGACACGGCGCGGGAAGCGCCGAACTCTCGAACCAGTTCGACGACGAGATCGCGGGCCGTGTGTTTGTTGGCTGTGGTGACGGCGTCTTCGAGATCGAGGATCACCTCGTCTGCGTTCGAGTTCAACGCTTTGCGTGCTTTTCGCTCGTCGCTGCCGGGCGTAACCAGGGCGGTACGGCGTCGGACAGATCGGTACTCGTTGTTCGTCACGTGTGTCGATTACCTCGATCAGGGCCCAAATGTACGGCCAGTTGAAAATATGGGGGGTTGCCGTGAATCGGTTGAAATTGCGTGGCTATTTCCAGAATTGCACTGGTTTTGACACGATGCTGGCAGCAGTTGTGGGTGACTGTCAAGGCGAAGTATTGACAAAGGGCGAACAATAGCTAAATATGGCCGTACAAACTTTTCACAATGTCGAGGCGGATTCATGCTCAAGCTCAACGACGAAGAGACCTTCCTGGTCGACACAGTGCGATCGTTCATCGACCGCGAGGTCAAGCCCTCCGTGCAGGAGGTGGAGCACGCAAACGAATATCCCGAAAAGTGGATCGACCAGATGAAGCAGATCGGGATCTACGGCCTTGCCATTCCCGAAGAGTACGGCGGAGCCCCGGTATCGATGCCCTGCTACGCGATGGTGACGCAGGAATTGGCTCGCGGTTGGATGACGCTGTCCGGTGCTATGGGCGGGCACACCGTGGTGGCCAAGCTGATCACGCTGTTCGGTACCGAAGAACAGAAGCAGAAGTACCTGCCGCGGATGGCTACCGGCGAGATTCGTGCCACGATGGCGCTCACCGAGCCCAGCGGAGGTTCGGATCTCCAGGCGATGACCACAAACGCCAAGAGCGACGGTACTGATTTGGTCATCAACGGAGCAAAGACCTGGATCACCAATGCGCGGCGATCCGGTGTGATCGCACTGTTGTGCAAGACGGATCCTTCGGCAAGCCCAAGGCATGCCGGGATCTCAATCGTCTTGGTCGAGCAGGGCGAAGGACTCACGGTTTCGCGGGATCTCCCCAAGCTCGGCTACAAGGGTGTCGAGAGCTGCGAGTTGTCCTTCGACAACTACCGCATCTCCGAGAACGCGATCCTCGGCGGCGTGCCAGGCAAGGGTTTCGGGCAGATGATGAAGGGTCTCGAAACCGGCCGTATCCAGGTGGCCTGCCGGGCACTCGGCGTTGCGACCGCTGCACTCGAGGATTCACTTGCCTACGCCCAGCAGCGTGAAAGCTTCGGCAAGCCGATCTGGAAGCACCAGTCGATCGGTAACTACCTGGCGGACATGGCTACCAAGCTGACCGCCGCCCGCCAGTTGACCTGGCACGCGGCGGAAATGTACGACAGTGGCGAGCGGTGCGACATGGAAGCTGGAATGGCCAAGCTGTACGCCTCCGAGGTTGCCATGGAAATTGCGTTGTCTGCGGTCCGCATTCACGGTGGCTACGGTTACTCGACGGAATACGACGTAGAACGCTACTTCCGGGACGCTCCACTCATGATCGTGGGCGAGGGCACCAACGAAATTCAGCGCAATGTCATCGTCGCGCAGTTGGTTGCGCGCGGTGGTCTGTGACCACTCGGTGAGCCAGTAGAATCTGAATGCTATGAGCGGTAAGGAAAGAGAGACGGAGCCGGCGTACCAACGCCTCTCCCGTGAGCTTCGTCAGCAGATATCCGCCGGAACTTACCGCGACGGCCTTCAGCTACCCACCGAATCGGAACTGGCCGCGCAGCACGGCGTGAGCCGCCAGACAGTTCGACGAGCATTCCACGACCTGGTTTCCGAAGGCATCGTGTATCGGGTTCCGGGTCGTGGCACGTTCGTGACGGAGAACAGCGGCCAGTATCTGCGTCATCTGGGTTCCATCGAGGACCTGATGAACCTGTCGAAGGACACGACAATGGAAGTGGTCTCGCCACTGACTCGGCGCGTGGACATCGAAGCGGCAAGCAGGCTCCGTCTGGATACGGATGTGGTGTACACCGTGGTGTTTCGCAGGTTTCACGAAGGCATTCCCTTTGTGCAGACCACGGCGCACTTGCCGGAAGCCGTTGCACGTCACATCGTCGACGCGCCCGAAATGCTGCCAGGCGCTGTCAGCGCCTATACCGTGATCGGCTTGTTGGAGCCCCTGATCGACAGCCCGATAACCGAGGCGGCGCAGTCGATTACAGTTGCCCCGGCCACTGCTGACGTGGCCAGAGACGTGAATTGTGAACCCGGGCATGCGATGTTGCGCGTGGATCGCTTGTATACCAACGCTGCCGGACTGGCCAATGAATTGTCGGTGAGTTACTTCTTGCCCGAGCAGTATACCTACCGAGTGACGCTACGACGGGGTGCGCACTAGCGGTTTCCGTGGTGGCATCTTGTTGTCATCCAAAATTTTTCAGGAGAAACCATGCGAGTATTCAACGGAATCGACGATGTCGAGTCGGCAGTAGGCGAGCATCTCGGATACAGCGAGTGGTTGCCGGTCACCCAGGAACGAGTCGACAAGTTTGCCGACGCGACCGAAGATCACCAGTGGATTCACATTGATCCCGAGCGTGCGGCGCAGGGACCCTACGGCGGTACCATCGCCCACGGCTATCTGACGCTGTCGTTGTTGCCGGTTCTCGGCGCTCAGGTGATGCGCGTTGACGGCGTATCGATGGCAGTCAACTACGGCAGCAACAAGGTTCGATTTCCCGCGCCGGTCAAGGTTGGCTCGTCGGTGCGCGCAGGTGCCGAGATTCTCACTTTTGAGCGCACCGCAAAGGGTGCCAATCTTGTTGTTCGATACACGATCGAAATCGAGGGCGTGTCAAAGCCTGCTCTGGTTGCAGACACCGTCCGCCTGCTGGTTGCTTGACCCCTTTCTTACACTTACCGAACACGATTCGAGGATAGCCATGAAACGAGCAGCTCTGGTTGCGCCGGTCCGTACCGCAGTGGGCCGCTTCGGTGGTGGCCTGCGTGATGTGCCGGCCGAGAGCCTTGCATCCATCGTCATCAAGGAAGCTGTGCGACGGAGCGGAATTGACCCGGCGCGCATCGATGATGTTGCGATGGGGCAGTCGTACGCCAATTCCGAGGCGCCGTGCATCGGTCGCTGGGCTGCACTCGATGCCGGACTGCCGATTTCGGTAGCCGGATTCCAGACGGATCGCCGGTGTGGAACAGGATTACAGGCCATCGTGACCGCTGCGATGATGGTGCAGACCGGTGCCGCCGACGTTGTCGTTGCCGGTGGTGTGGAATCCATGAGCGGGATCGAGCACTATACGACGGGTGCGCGCTGGGGAACGAAATCCGGGGGGCTGCAACTATTCGACCGACTCGATCGGGGGCGCGAGCGGTCTCAGCCCGAGTGGCGTTTCGGCAAGATCAGCGGGATGATCGAAACTGCCGAGAACGTCGCGCAGCGCTGCGGTATCAGTCGAGAGCAGTCCGATCAGTTTGCGGTCGACAGTCACCGAAAGGCGGCTTCGGCAAGGGATTCCGGGCATTTCGAGAGCGAGATCGTCTCGGTGGAACTGACCGATCGTAAGGGTAATGTCACAGCGTTTCGTACCGACGAGGGTATCCGCGACGATACGTCGATGGAGGCACTCTCACGGTTGCGGGCCGTAACACCGGGTGGTGTTGTCACAGCTGGAAATGCAAGTCAGCAAAACGATGCCGCGTCGGCGATGTTGGTGGTTGCCGAGGATCGCTTGGACGAGTTGGGTCTCGAACCGATCGGGTTTCTGGACAGCTGGGCTGCTGCAGGTTGTGAACCGTCGTTGATGGGTCTCGGCCCGGTCGCGGCAGTCTCGAAACTCTTCGCTCGACGGGGTGGTAGTTTCTCGGATTTCGAGTTGGTGGAGTTGAACGAGGCATTTGCCTGCCAGGTTCTCGGTGTCGTGAAGGAATGGGGCTTCGAAGATCTGGATCGGCTCAATGTCAACGGGTCCGGAATTTCTCTCGGGCATCCCGTCGGCGCGACGGGAGCCAGAATGGCGACCACTGCACTACACGAACTCAGCCGTCGTGGCGGTGGAAAAGCGCTGCTGACGATGTGTATCGGTGGTGGGCAGGGTCTGGCCGCTGTGGTGGAAGCCGTCTGAATCTCACGCTGGGTAGACTCCGGAGTAACAGCACAACGGAGGCGGTCGGCTGATGAGTTCAAGCACAGAGGATTCCAGCGGAGCCCTGAACATCGAAGATGTTCGGCGAGCACAGGCTGCCCTCGAGGGTTTGGACGTAACGACGTGGGCCAACCGCTTCGAATTGCTGTCCGACGCCAATCGACTTCGGCTTCTCCTCTGTTTGCACCACGCACCGGGGATCTGTGTCACGGACCTGTCCGTGGCACTGGGAATGAGCGGAACGGCTGTCTCGCACGCACTTCGGCTTTTACGTAGCCAAGGGTGGGTGACTGCAACGCGAGACGGCCGCTCCATGCGCTACCAACTGGCTGAAGACACCGTTCACCAGTTGCTTCACTCCATTGGCGCAACGCATTTCGGCGACACGCATTTCGGCGACACGCATTTCGGCGACACGCATTTCGACGACTCGGGTCACTCCCACCGCTGAGTCAAGGTGTGGCGAAAAACTGCTGCACTGCCGGTGCCGCATTCGGATTGCCGTTCATGATGCCCTGACCCGCGCCCACCACCGTTCCGATTGCCCCACCGACGATGCATCCGGCGATGAAGTTGGGGAAGATCGACACACATCCGATCCCGAGGCCCATCGCGGCGCCGCCGAGAGTTGACTGCATCCCGCCGTTGTTCCAGCCGGCGTTGACTTCATTTGCCATGGTGTCGAACGCGACTTGCTTCGGATTGTTGCCGGGAAAGAGCGCCGCGGCAACTTGACTGTTCGTGCTCACCGGTGGGTTCAAAGGATCGAAGGCCGCGTTCGGAGCTGCAACCGCAGTTCCGGCGCCAGTACCTACCGCCGCGACAACAAGCGCGGTCATGGTCAGAGTTCGGGACAGTTTCATGGGGACGGCCAATCTGTCTGTGTGGAACCTTCAGTATGAAAATTTCTGTTCGGGCACAAGCGGACCCGTCGTCTAGCGCGCGACGGGTCGTGAGAAATGGCTACCCGACTCTGCTGCTACTGAAACCGTCCATCCTCATTCGTCTTCCGGCGCGTTTCTTCAGTGCCAACGGTGATCGGCGATTGCGGTGCGGGGACCGAATTTCGGTTTGACGGCTTGCCCACTCGCTTGCAGGAGTCGAACGGCCCGATACCGGTGTGGTTGTAGGGGAGCAAGGTACTCCACCATCCGTGCGTCGTCGATCGGTTCACCGAGTAACGACCAACCGATGACGGACGCCAGATGGTAGTCACCGACCGACAATGCGTCGGAATCGCCGAATGCGCGTTGGGCGACCTCGGCGGCAGTCCAGATTCCGACGCCGGGGACGGTGCGCAAACGCTGTGTTGCTTCCGCACGGGTGAAGGTCGATGCCTCTTCGAGACGGTCGGCGACGCGAGCACATTGAACAATCGTCCGCGATCGTGCCGGATCCACATTTGCACGATGAAACTCCCATGACGGCATCAAACGCCACTGATCCGCGGTGAGTGGCACCCGCATTCCGTCGGGGGCCGGGCCCGGTGGAAGTTCGCCGAATTTGGTGGACAGCCGGCGCCACGCCGCAAACGCGTCGATGCCGTGCACTCGCTGCTCCAGGATCGCCGGCACCAGAGCTTCCATGACACGGCCGGTGCGGCCGATACGTAGGTGCGGGAATCGGCGGTGAGCTTCGACGAGCTTGGGATGCTCGGGTGCAAAATCGTCCGCGTTGTCATCGACCCCGAGAAGAGCATCGACGCTACCGAGGAATTCCTTAGCGCCCGGCCCCCAAGCCTGAGCGCGGACGGTATGCCGGTCGGATTGGGTGATGCGATAGGTCACAGGGCCCGACGGTTGGCGGGAAGTTCGCCAGATCGCGCCGTCCGCAGTGCGCCGGTGGGTGGGGTCGACGGGTCCGCGCTGATGCGGACCGAGCGTCAGCGCTGCATCGAGTGGTCGCGCCGAAGTTACGGTGACTTCGTCGGCGCTCGGTGACGGCGTCATTTGGTAGCAAGCGTATAGACCCTGGTCGACGCGCGTTCAGGCATATGTCGGTGGGGCAACGTATTGTCCGAGCCATGATCATCGTGAGCACCGACGGATCCTGTCTACGAAACCCCGGCGGGGCTATCGGCTGGGCTTGGGTCAATCACGAGGGTCCCACCATGTCGGGTGGTGAATCATCCGGAACAAATCAGATCGCAGAATTGCGGGCTTTGTTCGAGGCTGTTGTCGCACACCCCGGCGACGAGCCCCTGCTTATCGAATCCGACTCGCAGTACGCCATCAAATGCGCCTCCGAGTGGCTGCCGAGTTGGAAGCGCAAGGGATGGAAAACCGCGAGCGGCGGTGCCGTCAAGAATCTGGAACTCGTCCAGGGAATCGACCGGGTCATCACCGACCGCGTTGGCCCGGTGCGTTTTCGTTGGGTTCGCGGACACGTCGGCAACCACTACAACGAGGTAGCTGACAAATTGGCCGGCGAGGCCGCACGCGCCATTGTCTCCGGGGATATAGCGTCGGTGCCGCTTGCTGTACCGACTGCTGAACTTTCGGTGAAAAAGGAGATGACCGTCGTGAACCCCTCCTACAAGGAGAAGTCCACGACGGCCATCGAACCGGAAGATCTGTTCACACTCTTCTGAGTGTCTAGGTCAAGCTGCCCTCATGGACCGCACGATCGAATGCGGGAAGCGGGTCACCGGCACGCAGGGTGGTGGCCAACGCCGGATCCGCAAGATGCAGGCGGCCGATTGCGATCAGATCGAACTCACCGGTACCGATGCGCTTCTCCAGTTCGGGGATATTGTCCACGACGGGAGAAGAGCCCTCGATGCGGCTGTCGCGCAGAGACTTTCCGAGACCGACGCTGCCGACGGCCATCGTGACCGCACCGGTCAGCTTCTTGGCCCAGCCTGCCAGCGAGAGATCGCTGCCTTCGAAAGCGGGGACGTCGAAGCGGCGGATGCTGGCGTCCAGAACGTCCACTCCGGCGTCGACCAGTGCGCCCAGAATGACACCCAGCTCTTCCGGGGTCTCGGCGATCTTGGCGGTGAAGTCCTGCTGCTTGTGCTGCGAGAAACGGTAGATGATCGGCACATCGGGGCCGACGGCTTCGCGGATCGCAGCGACCACGGCGACGGGGAACTTGGTACGACGCTCGATGTCGCCGCCCCAGGCGTCGTCGCGCTTGTTGGTGCCTTCCCACAGGAAGGAGTCGAGCAGGTAACCGTGGCCACCGTGCAGGGCGATGCCGTCGAAACCGACCTCGAGTGCATTGACTGCAGATCGAGCGTAGGCGGCAATGACGTCGGTGATGTCCTGCTCGGTCATCGCTTCGGTGACAGCCTGGGCGCGCTCGACATATTCGGCCGTGTACGACGTGACGCCCAGCGGGCCCCACTCGCCGGACGGACGCATCGGCTTGAGCTCGGGATCGAGCTGCATCATCGCGCCCCACAGCGGGCCGACGTGCCAGAGCTGCGGAACGATCTTGCCGCCGGCTGCGTGGACGTCGTCGACAACCTTGCGCCAGCCCGCCAGTGCCTCGGGGGTGTGCAAGTTGGGAACGTTGACGTGATCGACCGCGGTGGCGTGATCGATGGCCACTCCCTCGGTGACGATGAGGCCGGTGCCGCCCGAAGCGCGTCGACTGTAGTAGTCGGCTACGTCCTGGCCGGGAACTCCGTCGGTCGAACGTGAGCGGGTCATGGGGGACATGACGATGCGGTTGGCAAGCTCGAGCGAACGGATACGCAGCGGCTGGAACAGGGGGTTGGTCATGTCAATCACAGTGCTTTCATGAATCGGAAGAATCCGGGGTCCTGGTCGACGCGCAACCTGGTGAGGGTGCGGTAGCTGATCAGCCACTTGCCGTCCTCTTTGCGGTATTCCTCGTGGTAGTGGCCGTAGCCGTGCAGGTGTAGTTCTTTCTCGCCGTCGTTCCACCACAGCATGTCTTCCATTGCCCAGACGCCCGTGGCTGTCGTGGGGGAGGTCAACACGATTTCGGGCATGTGCGCGTGGTGCGCCGTGGTGAGGGGGATTTCGCCGTCGAGCATGTTGCGAATGGCATTGGTGAGCTTTTCGATGCCGACAACCTGGTTGGAAGTGTCACCGGTCTTGGGCTGTTTGTCTGCCGGCAGGCCGCCCCAGGTCTCGCTGACGACGTCCGCGGTGTGCAGAGTCGGGTAGATGTGCCACTGCTTGGTGTCCATGCAGCGTAGGCGAGCTGAGAAGACCCTCTTGATTTCCTCGATCGCGAGTAGTTCCTCGACGGGACTGAGCTCCCCGGCGGGGTGGGATGACGCGACGTCGGAATCGGACTGAGACATGCAACCTCCAGCAATGATCGGCAAGATGCCTTCACACTCGGGTGCCGGGGCGCTGCCGTCAATCACCGGTCTCAGTGAGCGCGACGACGCTCGGTATGGTCGAGCGAAACAGAAGGAGCGTTCTTTTATGTGCACGGAAGCAGATTCAGTTCCAGGCTCGCAGGAAATTGCCGAGGTTCGCGCGTTCTGGCAGGAACTGGGGTTGCCGGGACTCATCGACATACACACCCACTTCATGCCCAAGAGTGTGATGGACAAGGTGTGGGGCTATTTCGATTCGGCGGGCCCGCTGATCGGTCGGCCGTGGCCCATCACCTATCGCATGGCAGAAGAGGAACGAGTACATCGACTTCGCGAGTTCGGTGTACGCGCCTTCACATCGATGATCTACCCGCACAAGTCCGGGATGGCGGAGTGGCTCAATTCATGGGCCGTCGAATTTGCTGCGCAGACGCCTGATTGCATACACACAGCCACGTTCTATCCGGAGGAATCGGCGGGGACGTACGTCGGGAAGACATTGGAGTCGGGGGCTCGAATCTTCAAGTCCCACATCCAGGTCGGCAATTACGAGCCCAATGATCCGCTACTCGATCAAGTGTGGGGACAGCTCGAAGACGCCGAAACGCCCATCGTCATCCACTGTGGTTCGGGACCCGCGCCGGGGACGTACACCGGACCGGATCGGATCGCGTCGTTGCTGGCGCGCTACCCGAGATTGTCGCTGATCATCGCTCATATGGGCATGCCGGAGTACAGTGAATTCCTCGATCTTGCAGAGGGATACGGAAATGTGCGACTCGATACGACGATGGCGTTCACCGACTTCACCGAAGAGCAGGGCGCATTCCCGAAGGCTGACATTCCGCGACTGGTCGACATGCAGGACCGAATCATGTTCGGAAGCGATTTCCCCAACATTCCGTACCCGTATCTGAAATCGCTGGAGGCACTTACACGTTTCGATCTGGGTGACGAGTGGCTGCGGGCCGTGGCGCACGACAACGCTGCCAAGCTCTTCTCGGTGGGCTGAGCACACCCACCGAGAAGAGGTGGTGTCAGCGGAGTTTGATGCTGCCGCCGTCGGCCATCAACGTCTGGCCGGTCATGTACTTGGAATCGTCACTTGCGAGGAACACTGCGACGGGTGCGATGTCGGTCTCGGGGTCGCCGATGCGGCCCAGCGGAACCTTGGCGATGGACGCGGCGGCGCGCTCGGGGAACATTTCCTGCCACTTGACGACGCCCTCGGTAGCGGCGAACGGGCAGATCACATTGACTCGAATGCCTTCCGGCGCCCATTCATTGGCGACGACGCGAGTGAGGCCGCGTACTGCTTCCTTGGCTGCCGCGTACGACGTCTGGGTGGGCATGCCATCCAGGCCGGAGCCCGACGCGAAGTTGATGACCGAGCCCTTGGACTTGGCCAACTCGTCGTGGCACGCCTGCATCAGGTGGACAACGGGGTAGAAGCCCGTGTTGAAGGACAGGTCGAACATGTCCTGGGTGGTCTCCAACAGCGGTGCCTGACGAGACGCGTGAGCGTTGTTGACCAGGACGTCAACGCTGCCGAACGCCTCGACTGCGGCGTCGCGGATCTGCTCGGCAGAACCTGCCGCGGAGAGGTCGACGTTCAGGAACTTGCCGGCGCCGGCAAGTTCCTTCTCGAGTGCCTGACCCTGCTCGTCATTGATGTCGACGAACAGAACCTTCGCGCCTTCACGGGCGAAGACTCGGGTGATCGCGCGACCGATTCCGCCGGCGCCGCCGGTGACGATTGCTACCTTGCCGTTCAACCTCATGAAATGCGCTCCTCTTTTGTGAAACTGCGTAGGTGGTGCTGATTAAACGGTTGCGGTCTCGTCGACTGCGAGAGCAATCTTTTCGAGGCCGGCGATGCTGTAGGCGGCGTAGGTCTCGTACGGTCCACGGCCGGAGAAGTAGGACGTGAGCTGGCCGCCGAGCTCCTCGACGGTGAAGGCGGATCCGGCTGCGTCGAAGCGGTTCTCGACCTTGGGTGCCTCCATGAGTGCAACCATCTTGCCGTAGACGACAAAGACCTGTCCGTTGATCTCGTCGGAATCAGGCGAAGCCAGGTAGCTGACGAGCGTTGCGACGCGCTCGGGTGCCAACGGATCGAGTCCCGCGGTGCCGGTGTTGTTCTCGCCGAAGGCTTCTGCCGTCATTGCGGTCCGGGCGCGGGGGCAGATGGCGTTGGTGCGGACGCCGTAGCGGGAGAGGCCTGCCGCACTCGAGAGCGTCAGCGCGGTGATGCCGGCCTTGGCTGCGGAGTAGTTGGGCTGTCCGGCGGAGCCGAAGAGGAATGCCTCGGAGGAGGTGTTGATGATGCGGCCGTAGACGGGAGCGTCGGCTGCCTTGCTGGCTGCACGCCAGTGAACAGCAGCTGCGTGGGAAGTTGCGGCGTGACCCTTGAGGTGCACGCGGATGACGTCGTCCCAGTCGGATTCGGTCAGGTTGAAGATCATCTTGTCGCGCAGGATGCCTGCGTTGTTGACGAGGATGTCGAAGGAGCCGAAGTTTTTGACGCCCTCTTCGATGAAGCGAGCACCGAGTGACCAATCGGAGACGTCACCGAGGATGGCGATCGCCTGTCCGCCGGCTGCCTTGATCTCGTCGACGACGTCGTTGGCGGCAGGGCCCATGTCGTTGACGATGACGGCTGCTCCGGCTGCTGCGAGACCGAGTGCTTCCGCGCGGCCCAGGCCTGCGCCTGCGCCGGTGACTGCGGCAACTTTGCCTTCCAAGCTCAGTGATTGCGTCATGTCGTGCTCCTTCGATCCTGTGCCAGTGACACTGATGTCCGCTGGAACGATGTCCACTGAAAATTAGTATTCATTCTAATTTGCCGAAGCTGTTTTGGGCGGGGTTCCGTAAAACTACCCAAATCAAAATCAGAATTAGTTCTAGTTTTGAACAGATGGTGCACGGGAAATGTGATAGTCCCGGTCAGTGGGAGCGGTGATGTAGGTCACGGGTGGGTCATGCCACCTTGGGGTTACGCGCCGACTAGGAGCGTACGCACCCGCGTCACCACCGATTTTGCCCGGAGCGCCCATGTTCAACGACTCACCTGCACACAAGCATCCACGCCCCAGTCAGTCGCTGGAGATCCTCAGCGCAGGATCTGCGCTGGCGGCTTCGGGTGGGTCGACAGGCGGATCTGCTGCGCTCCTGGCAGCAATGCTCAAGACCTAGATGCGGCGGTAATGCGCCGGATCAGGCAGTAGTACCGAAACAGACAGCGCGGTCAGGGCGGCCGATTGCGCCGGACCTGAAATTATGGAAGGCACCATCAGTGTCACTGAATTTGGCAGATCTGTACGAGGGCGTAACGGACTTGATTCCGGATCGCACAGCACTTGTTTGTGACGGCCGTCGCCGCACCTACGTCGAACTCGACGAGGGATCCAACCGCATCGCGCACCACCTGGCGAACGCTGGAGTCGGACCGGGCGATCACGTCGCGCTTCACATGCGCAACAGCGTCGAGTACGTCGAAAGTTTGTTGGGCTGCCTCAAGATTCGTGCAGTTCCGATCAACGTGAACTACCGCTACGTCGATGCCGAGCTGACGTACCTGTACAACGATTCCAAGTCGGTAGCCCTGATCGTCGACGAAGAATTTGCGGGCACAGTCGCGACGGTTCTCCCGGGAACGCCCGACGTGAAGCACGTTGTTGTCGTCGGCAACCCGGATTCGCTCGTCGTCGACGGCGTCGACACCGTCGGTTACGAAGCTGCCGCCCAGGCGCAGCCGTCTTCGCGTGGCTTCGGAGCGCGCAGTGAAGACGACCTGTTCATCATCTACACCGGCGGAACCACGGGTATGCCCAAGGGCGTCATGTGGCGCCACGAAGACTTCTACTTTGCCGCGCTGACCGGTGGCAACCCGTTCGGTCCGCCGCACCGCACCGCGCAAGAGCTGTACACCGCCGTGCCGAACGTCTTCGCGATGAACATGCTCAGCACCGCACCGCTCATGCACGGCGCTGCGTCGTACTCGCTGTTCACCGGATTCTTCATGGGCGCCAACGCTATTTTGATGGCAAAGTTCGACGCCAAGACGACGCTCGAACTCGCCGGAACCGAGAAGGCCATCTCCATCACCGTCGTCGGCGACGCGATGGCACGTCCGATCGCGGACGAATTGGCAGCCAACGGTGCGGATTACGATCTCAGCTCGGTAGCAATGGTGACGTCCGGCGGAGCGCTGTTCTCCCTGTCCTTGCGTGACCAGTTGAAGTCGCTTGTTCCGAACCTGAACATCCGCGACGGCTTCGGCTCCTCCGAGTCGGGTGTCGACGGCAACATCGAGATCGGCGAAGACGGCTTGATGCGTATCGCGGCTCGTGACGAGACCCGCGTGGTCGACGAGCGGATGCGTCCGCTCGAGCCCGGATCTCCCGACACCGGATACATCGCCCGCTCAGGCCACGTCCCGGTCGGGTACTTCAACGACCCGGTCAAGACTGCCGCGACGTTCCCGATCGTCGACGGAGTCCGCATGTCGGTGCTCGGAGACGTCGGACGCGTCGAAGCTGACGGTTCGATCGTGTTGTTGGGGCGCGGATCTCAGTGCATCAACACCGGCGGCGAGAAGGTGTACCCCGAGGAGATCGAGCAGGCCATCAAGAGCCACCCGGCCGTTCTCGACGCTCTGGTTGCCGGAGTTCCGGACGAGAAGTTCGGCGAGCGCGTCGCCGCTGTCATCACCACCCGTGAGGGCTTCGACGTTCCCGATGCTGCAGAAATCGGTGAGCACTGCGCGACGCAGGTTGCTCGGTACAAGATCCCGCGCACGGTTGTCACCGTTCCGACGATCATGCGTTCCCCGAGCGGCAAGGCGGACTACCGCTGGGCCAAGGCAACTCTGGTGGAGCAAGCGAACTAACACGTCGATTACCTGAAGTCATCCAGCGCGTTTTGTGAGGGGCGCGCTGGGTGACTTTTGTGTTTCCGGGGTGAGCATCTGGGTAATTTGGTGCACAAGTCGAGTCGATCCGCGGAAAACCGCACGGCAGGTGAAGTTGTGTGCGGAATTGCGTGGTCAGCCGGTTCCGGTGACCGTCAAATACAGCAGTGCAACGTTGAGCGTGACGATCAGTCCGGCGGCGAGCCAGGCCGCCACGGTGGTCAGGGGGGCATTGCGGGCATCGCCCATGAGTTCGCGATCCGAGGTCATCCGGACGAGGGGGATGATCGCGAACGGTATGCACAAGCTCAGCACCACTTGGCTCAGCACGAGTGCCAATGTCGGGTCGACGCCCAGTCCGAGGACGATGAGAGCGGGGATGAGGGTGACGATCCGCCGAGTGATCACCGGAATGCGAATGGCAAGAAGGCCGTGCATGATCTCGGCGCCGGCAGCGCAACCGACGGATGTGGATGCCAGGCCCGATGCGAGCAGGCCGATCGCGAACACCACGGCAACTCCGGGGCCGAGGGAGTTCTCGATTGCCGCATGGGCTCCGTCGATGGTGTCCGTTCCGGGAACTCCGCGCAGCGCGGATGCGGCGAGAAGCAGCATTCCGATGTTCACGGTGCCGGCGATGATGAGCGCGATTACGACGTCCCAGCGAGTGATCTTCAGGAGTCGCTGCAACCGGGGCCCGGGTTCGATGTGGCCGTGACGATCTCGTGCCAATGCGGAATGCAGGTAGATGGCATGCGGCATGACTGTTGCCCCGAGCATGCTCGCGGCGAGTAGCACTGTTTCGGTGCCTTCGAATCGCGGAACCAAGCCGGCGACGGCGTCGGTGCCCGAGACATCGGTGAAGGCGAGGCCGGTGAGGAAGCCGATCGTGATGATCGCGAGAAGTCCGATGACAACGAACTCGAAAGTCCTTTGGCCACGCCTACTTTGAATCATCAGAATGACCATCGACACGCAGCCGGTGATGAGTCCGCCGACAAAGAGTGGGACGTTGAACAGGAGGTTGAGCGCGATGGCGCCGCCGATGACCTCGGCGACATCCGTTGCGATCGCCATCGTTTCGGCTTGCAACCAGAATGCGCGACGGTTGTTCTTGCGTAGACGCTGACCGAGCATCTCCGGCAAGGATTTTCCGGAGACCAGGCCGAGTTTCGCGGACAGATACTGCACCAGGACGGCCATGGCATTGGCGAGAACCAGCACCCAGATCAGGAGGTAGCCGTATTTGGCGCCGGCAGTGAGGTTGGCGGCAACGTTTCCGGGATCGACATACGCGATGGCAGCTACGAATGCCGGGCCGAGCAGTGCGATGGATCTGCCACTCGGTCGCCGACGTGGGCGCTGTGCCAATTCTCTCGTACGGATGCTCATCGGACTCCTGATCGCGCATACGCCGAACCAGATGATTCGACTATATGAACTATAGAGTTCGGGTGGCCGAACTTTCAAGGTGAGTCCTGTGCTGTGCGCCTTTATTTACCGCCGGCGGTTAATAAAGGCGCACAGCAGGGAGCTAGCTCGTCACCCCGGCAGCGAGAAGTGCGCGAGCCTGGGGGCGTCCGTCGAGGATGCTGTTGGTGCGGAGTTCGACCTTCCACTCACCGTCGTTCTTGACCAGTTCCCAGCGGTTGGCGGTGATCCGCAGGACCTTGAAGCCCTTGGGGTTCTCGGGATCCTTGATGATCAACTGTGAATGGCAGGTTGCGACAGCCTTGTTGCCGTCGATACGAATGTGGGCCGGCGTCATCATGTGCGCGGCGCCGTTCATGATCCAGTGCTGATGTGCGTCGCTCTTGACCATCGCGCGCAGTTCGCCACGGCCGTGCATCGCTCCGGTGTCGACGTCGTAGACGCCGTCTTCGAGCCACAGGTTCGCGACCTCGTCGGCGCACCCGCTGTCGACGGCCGGGCTGTAGGCGGTCAGGAGTTCGGTGATGGCGAGCTTGTCTTCGAGGAGTTCGACGCGTGCAAGCAGGGATTCGATCAGTGATGTGGAGTCGGTCATCGGATAGTCCTTACAGACGGAATGGATAAATCAGGAAGCGGTGAATTCGATGCCCTCGGTGAGGGCGATGCGGTGAAGTTCTTCGAGTTGATCGCTGAAATTATCAGCGCTTGTCGCGGAGATCGAGGAGCTTGCGATGGTCGCTCCGGCGTCACGAACGCGAGTCAGCGCGCGGACGGTCTGCTCGGCGTCGCCAAGTGGGTCGAGGGGAGCGCCGGTGGACAGGATGACGTCGAAGCGCTCGGGGAGGGGCGCTGCGGCGAGCATGTCCTTCAGTTCCGAGAGGCGCAATCCGAACGGTACCCAGCCGTCGCCGTGGGTTACTGCTCGGCGCAGAGACCGCTTTGTCCGTCCGCCGATCCACAGTGGTACCCGGGTCTGGACGGCGTGCGGTTCCACGACGAAGTCCGCGTAGTCGTAGAACTCGCCGTGGTACTCCGGACGGGGGTTCGACAGCGAGACTCGCAGCGCTGCGAGGGCGTCGTCGGCGCGTGCTCCACGGTCGGCGAACGGTGCATTTATGAGATCGAATTCTTCTTTTAGCGTGCCGACTCCGAGGCCCAGAACGAGTCGGCCGTTGCTGACGCGATCCAGGGTTCCGTAGCGCTTCGCGATCTCGAGCGGATGGTGATATCCCAGGACGAGCACCTGCGTGGCAAGGCGGATATTGCGTGTCCGGGCGGCGAGATATCCGAGGGTTGCTAGTGGATCCCAGTAGGTTCCGCCGCGTTCTTCGGCGATCTCGGCCGGTACTGCCACGTGTTCGCTGCAGGTCAGGTGGTGAAAACCGAGCCGGTCGGCCGTTTCGGCGATCTGCGCAACCTCTTCGATGTCGGCAGTGGCCTCCCATTCGCAGCGGGTGCTGGGGTGCTGGATCAGGACCGGTGTGACGATTCCCAGGTGCATCGGGCGTTTATAGCTGTGGCAGCGTTCGTGAGGGGGCAACTTTCCGGTGATCGGGACTGATTTGCGAGGCTCGGCTTCCCAGATGCTGTGACCTAGGTTATAGTCACTAGAATCAATTCCAGTTTCCGGGAGGCGTCAATGACCATCGTTGATATCGACGACACAATGACCACGGTTCAGCCGGCCAACACTGCGGCCAAGAAGGACCTGCCGCCGTCGATGGTCGAGCGGATGACGCTCATTCTCGATGCCTTCGACGGTCGAGCTGCCCGGCTCACGCTGGAAGAGGTTGCGTGCCGCACGCAGCTTCCGCGTTCCACTGTTCACCGCATCCTCGATCAGCTCGTCAAACTCGACTGGGTCGATCATGCCTCGTTCGGCTACTGCTTGGGTCGACGCGCACTCGGACTGGGTGGCGGCGACGGCGGCCACAGCCAGATTCGTGAAGCCGCGGCACCGCTTCTGCATGAACTGCATCTGCAAACCGGAATGGTTGTGCACCTCTCTGTCCTCGACGGCCGTGAAACGGTGTACCTCGACAAGGTCGGCGGACGTTTCGCTGCAGCACTCCCGTCGCGAGTCGGTGGCCGTGCCCTTGCGCACTCCACGGCCGGTGGCAAGGCGATGCTGGCGTGGATCGACCCGGAGCGGGTCGACGCCCTTTTCGGTACCACCCTCCCGCGGTGTACCGAGAACACCATCTCGGAGATCGGCGTTCTGCATCAGGAACTCAACCGCATCCGTCAGCGTCGTGGTCTCGCGTTCGAGCGCGGCGAATCGGCTCGTGGAGTGGCCTGTGTTGCCGCTGCGATTCGTGGGCACGAAGGCCCCGTCGGCAGCATCGCCCTGTGTGGCGACATGCGGACTGCTCAGCTCGAGCGAGTCGCACCGTTGGTTGTCGACGCGGCCCGTGAGGTCTCGCGGTCGCTGTACCCCGAGCTGGGTGCCCCGCGTCGTGGACGCAAGGCGCCGCCCGTTCCCGTCAATACTTTCTCGGCTGACACGATGGACCGTCTCCTCGCTGTTTCCACTCAGCACTGGATCTGAGTTTCCGGTAGTTCAGGTGTTATCGCCGTGGCGGTATCACCTTCAGCTGTGTCACCTGAACATGGTTCGCAATTCATAGATTCGGACAATTGCCGCAAATTCATTCATGGTTCGGCGTGCCTGTGCTGCAACCACATTGGAGACCTTACGAAGGCCCGTCGTGCCCGTAGATCTCGATCACCGGTAATGGCGCGACTGTGTGGCGGCGAGTGCGCTAGACAGTCAGTGGATCGTTATCGCATCACGATGTCGACTGAGTCGACCGAGGCGCCCGGTAGAACACAGATTCTTCGGCGCATAAGCCAAACCTGTGTTGTCCAACAGCTTTGTTGCGCAACACCTTGTGATTGACAGTCGAATCACATCACCTTCTGGAGGAATTCGAATGAATCGTAGTTCCCTTCGTTACCGCCGCGGGTTTACCGCGGTCACCCTGGCAGTTACTGCCGGCATGTTCCTGGCGTCCTGCGCCGACAACGGTTCCAGCGGCGGCGGCGGCGGTGAAACCGTCGAATCGGGTTCCGCGCTCAAGATCGGCATGGTCAACGAACAGGCTGATCCCGGCACGCCCACAAAAGGTGGCACGCTGACATTCAGCGGCTACGCGGCAGTGACGACGCTCGATCCCGCCAAGGGGCAGGTTGCCGGTTCTACCGGTGGCAGCGAACTCGGCGCGATCTACGACGTCGTGATGCGCTACGACCCCATCAAGCAGGAGTTCGTCCCGCAGTTGGCGGAGTCGCTCGAGGCGAGCGTCGACAGCAAGACTTGGACATTGAAGCTTCGTGACGGCGTGACATTCAGCGACGGAACACCTTTGGACTCCAAGGCAGTCACCGACAGCATCACCCGCTACGTCACCAACAAGGGACCGCAGTCCAGCCTCTGGGCCGCCAAGGTCGACTCGATGGATACTCCGGACGCGACGACGGTTGTCTTCAACCTCGTCGATCCGTGGACTGGCATTCAGTCGATGCTGGCCACCGGACCGGGCATGATCGTCGCCCCGACAGCTCAGAAGGGTGACCAGTTCACCCCGATCGGCGCCGGTGCCTTCACGCTCGAGAATTTCTCCCCCAACGTGGAACTCGTCCTGGCCGCGCGTCCCGACTACTACGGCGGCGCACCGAACGTCGACAAGCTCAAGTTGATCAGCATCGTCGGCGCTCAGCCGACGGCTGAAGCTCTCAAGACCGGCGGCATCGACGCTGCGTACATGCGTACGCTCGCGCCGATCCTCGATCTGATCGACAGCGGCAACCCGGGCTTCATCGACATCCCGTCGCTCGGTTACATCTCGAACGTGAACATGGCTCCGGGGCGCCCCGGTTCGAATGTCAAGGTCCGGCAGGCGATGGCACTTGCCATCGACCCGGAGACGCTGAACACCCGCGTCAACAACGGCAAGGGTCTGCCCGGTCAGGAAATCTTCCAAGAGTCCTCGCGTTGGCACAACGACGTCGCACCGATCGGTGTCGACCCGGCCAAGGCGAAGGAACTGCTCGATCAGGCCAAGGCCGAGGGCTACGACGGCAAGATCACCTTCCTCTCCATCCAGGAGCCGTCGGCGCAGGCAACTGCGCTGGGCGTGCAGGCCATGCTCAATGCAGTTGGCTTCGATGCACAGATCGAATACGTCACCGGCGCCGGTGATCTGGTCAAGCGCATGTACGTCGACCACGATTACGACATGAGTACGGGTGCCCTCAGTCTTCCGGAAGCGGATCCGTTCGAGCGCCTCTACACCGGCATCAAGACCGGTGGACGCAACAACGCCACGGGCTACTCGGACGCTCAGATGGACGTTCTGCTCGATCAGCTCGGTGTCGCCACCACTGACGAGGACAAGAAAGCCGTCCTCGCCAAGATTCAGGAGCGCGCCAACGAGACCGTGCCGTGGCAGGTGTGGGGCAACGTCCCGAACTTCGATGTCTGGAACAAGAACGTTCACGGACTGCAGCAGAGCATCGACAGCATCATGCTGTTCGACGAGGTCTGGAAGAGCTGAATCATCTAGTCAGAGTGGGTATCGGCGGCGCAGGAAGTTCTGCGCCGCCGACACCCGTTTGTCGTGTCGACGCATAGAATTCACCCCTTACTGTCTCGCTGATCGGGACGGTTAGTACCAGCTCAGCGGCGGTGATGGCAACGTTTGCAGCATGACGACTGAACTGAGCTACGAGGACACTCTGAAAGAGCTGCAGACCGATCTCGGTGTACTTCGCTACCACGAGGCCGGCGACGGCCCGCCGTTGCTGCTGCTGCACGGATCGGGCCCCGGCGTGACCGGTTGGCGCAACTACCGCGGTGTTCTCGCGGAATTCGCCCAGCACTTCCATTGCTACGTTCTCGAGTTCCCCGGGTTCGGTGTCAGCGATCCCGGCGAAGGCCATCCGATGATGATGGCCCAGGCTTCGGTCGGACTGTTCCTCGACGGCCTCGGGCTCGGCCCCGTCCACATGATCGGTAACTCGATGGGCGGCATCGTTGCCACCAAGGTTGCGATCGACGAACCGCACCGAGTGAGCAAGCTCGTCACCATCGGCGGCATGGGCAAGAACACCTTCTCGCCCGGTCCCGGTGAAGGCATCAAGCTCCTCATGGAGTTCACGGACAATCCTTCCCGCGAGTCTCTCGTTCGCTGGTTGAAGTCGATGGTCTTCGACCCCGCTGTCGTGACCGAGCAGCTGATCGAAGAGCGCTGGGCATTGGCAACCGAGCCGAAGACGCTCGAGATCGCGCGTCGCATGTACAGCAGCAAGGCCATGGCCGCCATGGGCGCCGCCGCCGCTGCATCGACCGCAGTTCCGTACTGGGCGCAGCTCAACAAGATCAAGGCTCCGACGCTTCTCACCTGGGGACGTGACGACCGCGTCAGCCCTGTCGACTTGGCGATTCTGCCGATGCGCGACATCCCCAACGGTGAAGTTCACATCTTCCCCAACTGTGGACACTGGACGATGATCGAGGCCCGTGACGCCTGGGTCGCAACCGTTCTGGCCTTCCTCACCCGTGCAGAAGGCAACAAGTAATGACAGGCGGCACAGTGAAGTTCGACCACGAGGTCGACTTTCTGGTGGTCGGCAGTGGCGGCGGCGGTATGTCCGCAGCCATCACGGCGGCCGATCGTGGGCTCGACACCCTCATCATCGACAAGGGTAAGACGTACGGCGGTTCGACGGCGATCTCCGGCGGCGGTATCTGGATTCCCAACGCTCCGACGCTCATCGAGAAGGGCGCCGGCGATTCACGTGAGTCGATCCGTCGCTACCTCGACATCATCACCGAGGGCAAGATCTCCGCGGACCGTCTCGACGCCTACGTCGATCAGGGACCCGAGTTGATGAAGTTGCTCGACAAGAGCCCCCACATGAAGCTGTACTGGGTCAAGGGCTACTCGGATTACCACCCGGAGTACGACGGTGGACGTCCGCTCGGTCGCACCATCGAATGCAAGCCGTTCGATACGCGTGCGCTGAAGGAAGACGAGAAGTACCAGCGCCCCAACTCCATGAAGGGCCCGTTGGGTCTGTGGGTCACGTCCAAGGACTACCACGATCTGGCGATGGTCAAGCGAACCTGGAAGGGCCGCAAGGCTTCTCTGGTTGCAGCGTGGCGTGTTGCGTCCAACATGGTTCTTCGCCGCCACATGTCCACCGGCGGCCGCGCTCTGGTTGCTCGTCTGCGCATGGTCCTCAAGGACGCCGGAGTTCCGTTGTGGCTCAAGACGTCCATGACCGAAATGATCGTCGACGACCATGGAACTGTGGTCGGTGTGTTGGCTGAGCGTGACGGCAAGACCGTTCGTATCGGCGCTCGTAAGGGCGTGCTGCTGGCTACCGGCGGCTTCGACCACAACAACGAGATGCGCGCGCAGTACCTGCCCGAGAACGGCGTCGCGAACATCAGCGCCGGTGCACGCGAGAACACCGGCGACGGTATCCGTGCGGGCCAGAAGCTCGGCGCTGCAGTTGATCTCATGGACGATGCTTGGTGGATGCCGTCTGTGCTCCATCCGATGGGCGCAGTCATCCCGCTGGTGTCGGAGCGTTGCATCCCGCCGTCCATCATCATCAACGCCAAGGGTGAGCGCTTCACCAACGAGTCGTCGCCGTACGTCAACTTCGTGCACGACCAGCTCGAAGGTGGACACGTTCCGGCGTGGTTCGTCATGGACACCAAGGCGAAGAACCGCTACCCGTTCGCTCAGGTTCTGCCGAACATGCCCTTCCCCCAGGGCTTCTACGACTCGGGTGTCATTCACAAGGCGGACACGCTGCGTGAGCTCGCCGAGAAGATCGGTGTTCCGGCCGACAAGCTGCTCGGCACCGTCGATCGGTTCAACGGCTTTGCCCGCAGCGGCAAGGACGAGGACTTCGGTCGCGGCGACAGCGCCTACGACCAGTACTACGGCGACCCGACGATGAAGAACCCGAACCTCGACGAAATCGTCAAGGGACCGTTCTATGCGATCCGCTGTGAAGCCGGCGACCTCGGCACCAAGGGTGGCCTCATTACCGACGCCACCGCCCGTGTCATCCGCGAAGACGGCTCGATCATCGACGGTCTCTACGCCACCGGTAACACTTCCGCGTCCGTCATGGGCAACGAGTACGCCGGCGCCGGCGCGACCATCGGTCCCGCAATGGTCTTCGGTTACATCGCTGCGAACCACGTAGCAGCAAAGTAGGGCCTTCGGCCCCTGTGCGCCTTGTGGTAGTACCCACTACCAAAAAGGCGCACAGGGGCCGCTCCCACTCACCGGGAAGGGTTTCTGCACTTCGGCGCAGTTCCTGCCACCGTTTGATCAACAGATTTTCCTTTCCCGCACATTTTTTCAGGAGGACGCGATGCTCAGCGATTCGCAGCGAGTTTCCGCCGCAAATCTTCTGTGGGCTGCTGAGCGCGATCGCGCCCCGATCGACCCGCTGATCAGTACTTTCCCGGATATCGACGTCGTTGATTCTTACGAGATCGCACTGCTCAACATTCGCAAGCGCATCGAATCCGGTGAAACCGTCTACGGCCACAAGGTCGGACTGTCTTCCGAGGTCATGCAGAAGATGATGGGCGTCGACGAGCCCGACTACGGTCACCTGCTGTCGAGCATGGTGTACGCCGAGGGCACCCCGATCGACGCGGCAGCGTTCTGCTACCCGCGCATCGAGGTCGAGATCGGCTACGTGCTCGGCAAGACGCTCCCCGGTGAGGATTGCACCGAGGAAGACGTCCTGGCGGCGACGGACTACATCGTGCCGAGCATCGAACTCATCGATTCGCGTATCAAGGACTGGAAGATCGGTCTCGCCGATACGATCGCGGACAATGCTTCCTCGGCCGGTGTCATTCTCGGCCAGGGACGTATCGCTCCTTCGCAGGTCGATATCGGTTCCATCTCCGCAGTCCTGTTCCAGGGTGACGAGGAAATCGCGCGTGGCGATGCCTCCGCTGTCCTGGGCAACCCGACCAAGGCGGTTGCCTGGTTGGCGCGCAAGGTTGCAAGTTTCGGTGTGCGCCTCGAAGCTGGACACGTGATCCTTCCCGGATCGTGCACCCGCGCGATCGATGCCCGCCCCGGCGATGTCTTCCGTGCTGACTTCAGTGAAATCGGCTCCGTAACAGTAGAATTCAAGTAAGGACTGAACCTGTGACCAAGGTTTCCGCTGCGATCATCGGCCCGGGCAACATCGGCACCGATCTCATGTACAAGCTGCTTCGCTCCGAGCTCATCGAGCCCAAGTGGATGATCGGCGTCGATCCCACCAGCGAAGGCCTGCGCCGCGCTGCCGATCACGGCATTGCCGCCAGCGGTGACGGTGTGGATTGGCTGCTCGCTCAGGACGAGCTTCCCGACATCATCTTCGAGGCAACGTCCGCGTACGTGCACCGCGCCAATGCGCCGCGCTACCAGGCTCTGGGCATCCAGGCCGTCGACCTCACCCCGGCAGCGATCGGACCTGCAGTGGTCCCGGCCGTGAACATGGGAGCGCACCTCGACGCTCACAACGTCAACCTCATCACGTGTGGCGGACAGGCGACCATCCCGATGGTCTACGCCGTCTCCCGCGTCGTCGAGGTTGCCTACGCCGAGATCGTGGCCAGTGTTGCTTCGCCGTCGGCCGGCCCCGGCACGCGCGCCAACATCGACGAGTTCACGATCACCACGAGTCGTGGGATCGAGACCATCGGTGGCGCCAAGAAGGGCAAGGCGATCATCATCCTGAACCCGGCCGAGCCGCCGATGTTCATGAAGGACACCGTCTTCTGCTCCATCCCGGCAGACGCCGATCGTGACGCGATCACCAAGTCGATCCATGAGATCGCCGCCGCAGTTCAGTCCTACGTGCCGGGATACCGGTTGCGCGCAGAACCGCAGTACGACGACCCGACACCGATCAGCGGCGGCCTCGCACGCGTCGGCATCTTCCTCGAGGTCGAGGGCGCGGGCGACTTCCTGCCGCCGTACTCGGGCAACCTCGACATCATGACGGCCGCGGCGACAAAGGTCGGCGAAAGTTTCGCCACAGCCTTGCTCGCTTCTCGCGTCTGACCCGAATACTCATCTCTCCATAAAAGGAAATCAAGACGATGCCCTACAGTGCAGACCTCGATATCCGGGTCACCGATTCGTCCCTGCGCGACGGTTCCCACGCCAAGCGCCACCAGTTCACCGTTGACCACGTCCGTTCGATCGTCGGCGCCCTCGACGAGGCCGGCGTGCCGGTCATCGAGGTCACCCACGGCGACGGCCTCGGCGGCTCGTCCTTCAACTACGGGTTCAGCCACACCCCGGAGCAGGAACTGATCAAGGCTGCGGTCGCCACGGCGAAGCAGGCCAAGATCGCTTTCCTCATGCTCCCGGGTCTGGGCGTGCAGTCCGACATCCGTGAGGCTGCGGACAACGGCGCATCCATCTGCCGTATCGCCACGCATTGCACCGAAGCCGACATCTCCATCCAGCACTTCGGTCTGGCCCGCGACCTCGGTCTGGAAACCGTTGGCTTCCTGATGATGTCGCACAGCACCACGCCGGAGAAGCTGGCCGCACAGGCTCGCATCATGGCCGACGCCGGTTGCCAGTGCGTCTACGTTGTCGACTCCGCCGGCGCCTTGATCCTCAATGACGTCAGTGACCGCGTTTCCGCGCTCGTCGCGGAACTCGGCAGCGACGCACAGGTCGGCTTCCACGGACACGAGAACCTCGGACTCGGCGTCGCAAACTCCGTGCTCGCAGTTCAGGCCGGCGCACTCCAGATCGACGGCTCCACCCGTCGTTTCGGTGCCGGTGCCGGTAACACCCCGGTTGAAGCCTTCGCGGCAGTGACCGAAAAGCTCGGTATCCGTACGGGTATCGACACTCTCAAAATCATCGACGCCGCTGAAGACGTCGTTCGTCCAGTCATGGACGGTGAATGCCAGTTGGATCGTCTCTCGCTGACCATGGGTTACGCGGGCGTCTACTCCAGCTTCCTCAAGCACGCCGACGCGCACGCAAAGCGTTACGGAGTTTCCGGTGCGGCCATCCTTATCGAGGCCGGTCGTCGCAAGCTTGTCGGTGGGCAGGAAGATCAGTTGATCGAAATCGCGCTTGGACTTGCCGCGAAGACTTCTGCCTAGGCATTTGCCGGGTACCGATACCAGAAAGCGAAGAAAATCATGGGACAGGTTCTAGACAACATTTCTCAGTTCGCCGACGAGATCCGCGCAGGCGGCGTCGAGGGCGACAAGATCATGCAGCTGACGGACGGCAACGCGAAGCGTCTTCGCGATTCCGGCGTCATCCGCATGTTCCAGCCGAAGGAATTCGGTGGGCTCGAAGCTCACCCCCGCGAGTTTGCCGAGACGGCAATGGCTATCGGTGCGATGGACGGTGCAACCGGCTGGGTCAGCGGCATCGTCGGCGTCCACCCGTGGGAGCTTGCGTTCTTCGACAAGAAGGCACAGGAAGAGGTTTGGGGCGAAAACCCTGACACCTGGATGGCTTCCCCGTACGCACCGATGGGCGTCGCAAAGCCCGTCGACGGTGGTTACATCCTCAACGGTCGCTGGTCCTTCTCCTCGGGAACCGATCACTGCGACTGGGTCATGATCGGCGCCATGGTCGGCGACGAGAACGGCCGTCCCCTGATGCCGCCGAAGCACCTTCACGTGCTTCTCCCGCGCAGCGATTACGACATCGACCAGGACAGCTGGAACGTCGTGGGCCTACGTGGAACCGGCTCCAAGGACCTCATCGTCAAGGATGCTTTCCTCCCCACCTACCGCACCATCGACGCCTCCAAGGTGTACGACGGAACGGCTTGGAAGGAAGCCGGACGCACGGAGACCCTGTACAAGTTCCCGTTCTCCTGCATCTTCCCGCTCGGTATCACCTCTTCGCTGATCGGTATCGCCGAAGGCGCACTGGCCTGCAACATTGCGGCGCAGCGTGAGCGTGTGACGGTCAGCGGCGTCCCGATCAAGGAAGATCCGTACGTACTCTTCGCCATCGGTGAGGCTGCTGCGGAGATCGCCGCTTCTCGTGCAGCGATCCTCGAGACGGTGGACCGCTTCTGGGACATGACCGAGAAGGGTCAGGAAGTTTCCTTCGAACTCCGCTCCATCGGCCGACGCACCCAGACGGCTGCCGCTTGGCGTGCAGTTCGCGCCGTGGACGAGATCTTCGCACGCTCCGGCGGCGGCGCTCTCCAGCTGAAGACCCCGATGCAGCGATTCTGGCGTGACGCTCACGCCGGTCTGTCGCACGCAATCCACGTGCCCGGATCGATCTTCCACGCGTCGACCTTGACGCAGCTCGGTGGCGAACCGCAGGGAATCCACCGCTCGATGATCTGATCCACTCCCTTTTACCAACTTAGGACGGTTAGGCATGACTGAAATTCGGGGTCTGGGATATCTCAGGATCCAAACGCAGGACGTGGCTCGCTGGCGCGAGCTTGTCGTCGACGGACTCGGCCTCGCAGTGGGCAGTGGCCCGGAAGAGGACGGACTTTACCTCCGCCTCGACGAGCGTCGCAGCCGCCTGATCGTCCTGCCGGGTGAGTCGGACAAGGCACTCGCAGTTGGCTGGGAGGTGCGAGATCAGTTCGCGCTCCAGCGTGTTCGCGAAGCAGTCGAGAAGGCCGGTGTCGAGGTCGACGTTCTTTCCGACGTCGACGCCAGCTACCGCGACGCCGAAGAGGTCATCGCGTTCAACGATCCCAACGGCAACCGCGTCGAGATCTTCTTCGGACCGGTTCTCGATCACAGCCCGTTGGTCACCCCGCACGGTGGACGTTTTGTCACCGGCGATCAGGGCCTCGGGCACGTGGTTCTTCCGGTTACGAAGTTCGACGAGGCCTACGCCTTCTACACCGAGGTACTCGGCTTCCTGCCGCGTGGCTCCATCCGCCTCGGCGGCATCGATGCACCGATGCCGGCTCGTCGCGTCCGGTTCATGGGTGTCAACACTCGCCATCACAGCCTGGCTCTGTGCCCGGCGCCTCCGGTCGAAGAGCCCGGTCTGGTGCACCTGATGATGGAGGCCGAGACTCTCGACGCCGTCGGTCAGGCACTCGATCGCGTTTCCAAGCTCGGTTTTTCGATCTCCTCCACATTGGGCCGCCACACGAACGACAAAATGGTCTCGTTCTACGTGCGGGCCCCGGGTGGCTGGGACCTCGAGTTCGGTTGCGAGGGCATGTCAGTCGACGAAACGTATTACACCGCTGAGGAAATCACGGCGGACAGCTACTGGGGCCATGACTGGACCGGTACCGAACCGCTTGCGGCGTTCACGCCCAAGAGCTAGTTTCCGCAGACAAAAGCTCGGCCCTGACTTTCGAGTCAGGGCCGAGCTTTTTGTTGTAGCTGATCAGGAAGCTGCTGCAGCCAAACCGGTTTCGAGGTCGGCGAGGATGTCGTCGATACCTTCGATACCGACGGCGAGACGTACCAGGCCGGGGGTGACGCCGGCAGCGAGCTGCTCTTCGGGGGTGAGCTGCGAGTGCGTTGTCGACGCGGGGTGGATGACGAGGGAACGGACGTCACCGATGTTGGCGACGTGACTGTGCAGGGTGAGGGCGTTGACGAACTTCTTGCCGGCGTCGACGCCGCCGGATAGTTCGAAGGTGACGATGGCGCCGGTGCCCTTGGGGGTCAAGGTCTTTCCGCGTTCGTACCAGGGGGAGGAGGGCAGTCCGGCGTAGGAGACGGAGGCGACGGTGGGGTGGTTTTCGAGGAAACCGGCGACGTGTTGGGCGTTGGTGACGTGGCGTTCGATGCGCAGGGACAGGGTTTCGATGCCTTGGGCGATGAGGAACGCGTTGAAGGGTGCGACGGCGGTGCCGAGGTCGCGGAGCAGTTGGACGCGGGCTTTGAGGGCGTAGGCGGGTGCGCCGAGGTCGGCGAACTTGACGCCGTGGTAGCTGGGGTCGGGGGTGGTGAAGTTGGTGTGTCGGCCCTGGGTCCAGTCGAAGGTGCCGCTGTCGACGATGACGCCGGCGACGGCGGTGCCGTGTCCGCCGAGGTATTTGGTGGC
>NZ_JALGQH010000017.1 GCF_022810305.1 Rhodococcus sp. ARC_M6 | reverse complement strand
GTTGCCGCCGCCATTGTTGCCGCCGCCATTGTTGCCGCCGCCATTGTTGCCGCCGCCATTGTTGCCGCCGCCATTGTTGCCGCCGCCATTGTTGCCGCCGCCATTGTTGCCGCCGCCATTGTTGCCGTCCCCAAGGGGAACTACGTCACCAAGGGGAACTACGTCATCACCGCTGATGGTCTCGTTTGCACCGGGTTGGGCAGAAACCATGGCTGGATACACGGAAACAGCAAGGAACCCCATCCCCGTCAGACACAAACCAGCTACAAGCGTCATGGCTAGCCGTCGTGGCTGGCTCATCGGTTTCCTCCCCGAAAAAATACGTTCTAGCTGCACGCAACAGTGCTTCGAACCAATGTACTTATCGCTGTCACCCAAGCATCGTTACATGCCTAGAAAATAGCTGAACCATAGAATCATGCCTCAGCCGGCTGGAGAGTGGATCGAATTTGACCTTAATCCGGGTATGACACAGCACACGTTCACCACATTCTCCGCGAGACAGCCCGCTTTGTCGACAGACTGTCCGAATGAGAAAAGGTCCCCCGACGCTTGTCGGAGGACCTGATACTTATTCGAGCTGATATTGAAATTTGGTGGAGCTGAGGGGAATCGAACCCCTGACCTCTTCGATGCGAACGAAGCGCGCTACCAACTGCGCCACAGCCCCGTGCCGCCGCCTCGGCGGTTGCTCGGCAACTCTAGCAGGACCGAATTCAGCCCCTCGAATTGCCGCCACCGAGATGGTGGACGATTTACTGCCCGGATGCTCGACGCATCTCCGCCTGCCTGGGCATTTCCTCGTAGTGATCAAGGTGGTCGAAAGCCGGGTCACCATCGTCAACTTCGAGCACAACTGCACCCGGACGCTTCAACCTGGCCGGGATCAGTCGAAGCTCTTCGTCGGTGTGGGACTCGACGCCCAGGCGGGAGCGGTTGAGCCGTTCGGTCCGTCGACGACGGATTTCCTGCTCGATCCGCACTTGCCGGCGCAGATACGCAAGATAGCCGCCGAGACCCGCGAACGAGAGAGCGCACAGCCACCCCACGATTGGCGAGACGATCAGTGCAAGAGCACCAGCCATGATTGCGAGGAAAGCCAAACCGAGGAGCGTGCGCTGCCGAAACGTGTAGCGCGCTTCTCGGGCGATCGCGTCGGCCTCGGGGTCAAATCCACCGCGACCGCGTCGGACAGGCACAAAATCCCTGACCGGGGCACGAGCGCCCGCGTAGTCGTCGTCTTCTGCGTGAGTGTCCATCTGGTCCTCCGCGTCGTAGCTGCTTCGCATTGGTTCTGGTTGCCAAGTCGGATCGCTTCGATGTCCGGCTGCTGGTCCACGTCGCACAGGATTACTGTCGCCGCGATGTAGTACGCGAGTCGCGAGTGCTGCTTCGCTGGTCTGGCGAATCCTGGGGCGCTTGTTCACGAGCATCGGCACCAGAACGAACAACCAGACGGCCACGAGCCCGATCCACACGAATGAACTAGGCATGCCGCGACCTCCTTACGATCACCTACCAGCACCTATGCCAGCCGTTGATGCTTTCAGGTTAACGGCCGACGCCTTCGCATCGTTGCCGACGCGCCGAACCCCACCTTACTCATGTGTCACACGCGTACCGAACCGAACTGCCCGATCCGCCGGAATTCCCTTGTCCGAAAGTTGAATTGGCAACGACTATTGTCAAGCGTTATGTCCGGTTACCGATGGGGTAACTGTCGTTTAACTGAGGTTTTCATGCCCACGCCGCTCGGCCGGCGCGAACGAGCCGGTCGACAACTGTGACGGGAATCTCTTCTACCGTCATCCCGACCAGGACATGATCACGCCATTGCCCATCGACATCGAGGTACCGGCGGAGCAAGCCCTCCTCACGGAAACCTGCGTTGTGGAGCACAGCCCGACTCGACGAATTCTCCGGACGGACCGTGGCCTCGACCCGATGCAACCCCACCCGCGAAAACGCGTGATCGAGAGTGAGTGCCACGGCTGCTGTCGCAACACCACCACCGGTGACATCGGAAGCGACCCAGTAGCCCACCCAGGCCGAGCACAATGCGCCCCGAACAATGTTCCCGATGGTGATCTGACCGCAGTAGTTGCCGTCCAGTTCGATCACCAGCGGCAGAATCCGGCCTTTGCGTGCCTCGGACCGCAAACTTCCACACAGCGACGGCCAGACAGTGACGTGATGACGCGCATCCCACGGAGACTCACCCGTCGGTTCCCACGGCTCCAGGTGCTCTCGATCGCGAATTCGCAATCGGCTCCAGGTGGACGCGTCACGCAGCCGAATCGGCCGAAGCGTAACCACGCCGGCGGATACGCGCAGCGGGCCCAACTTTTCCGGCCATCCTGGATGAGCTGACATCACACCTCGCTGGATTCAAAGTCGGCATGACGCCTCGGAAGTGATTCACCCACGCTGGGCGAGAAAAGCTACGTCGACGATTTCACCGATCTGAACTTCCGTGACATCTCGATCGACCAGTACGAGGCAATTCGCTTCGGCCAACGTCGCCAACAGGTGCGACGACGCTCCGGCAGCGCCCCCGAGTGCCTGGACCAGGTACTCCCCCGTTGCTTCGTCGCGCATCAACTGTCCGCGGAGGAAGCCCTTACGATCCGCAATCGACGTGATGGTGCCCACCGACCGGGCCTTCACGATGCGACGCATCGGCTGACGACGGCCCAGCGCGATTCGAATGAGCGGCCGAACCATGACCTCGAAAACCACGAGCGCACTCACCGGATTCGAGGGCAGGAGGAACGTCGGGACTTCGTCGCGGCCCAACTGTCCGAAACCTTGCACCGACCCCGGGTGCATCGCAACGCGTTCGACCTCGAGCGAGCCGAGCTCCGACAGCGCTTCCCGCACCTCGTCGGAAGCGCCCCCACCGACGGCACCGGCAATGACCACGATCTCGGACCGAATCAGCTGTCCCTCGACAACCTCACGCAACCGGCGCGCGTCGGATCCGGCAATGCCCACACGGTTGACGTCTGCCCCGGCATCCCGAGCAGCCGCCGCCAGTGCGTACGAGTTGACGTCGTACACCTGACCGGGGCCGGGGGTGCGATCGATATCCACCAACTCGCCGCCGACGCTGATGATCGAGAGCCGTGGACGCGGGTGAACAAGAACCTTGTCGCGGCCCACGGCAGCCAGTAATCCGACCTGAGCTGCACCGATGATCGTGCCGGCGCGAACGGCCACGTCACCGGGCTGCACGTCGTCGCCGGCGCGTCGTACGTAGTCACCGGAACGAACGGGCTGGAACACCCGGACACGCGCACGGCCACCGTCGGTGTGCTCCAACGGCAGAACCGCGTCGGCAAGCGTGGGTAGCGGTGCACCCGTATCGACGCGAACAGCCTGTCGGGGCTGCAGGCGAATCGGCTGACGAGAACCCGCAGTGACCTCGCCGACAACCGGGAGGTTCAGATCTATCGGCTCACCGTCATCGCCGCGCAGGTCCGTTCCGGCCCCGGCGACGTCGACACTGCGGACGGCGTATCCGTCGATCGCAGCCTGATCGAACCCTGGCAGCGGCCGCTCGGTAACCACTTCTTCCGCACAGAGCAACCCCTGCGCCTCCGAAATGGCGACACGAACCGGCCGGGGCGCAACTGCAGCGGCTGTAACCCGGGTCTGCTGCTCCTCAACCGACCGCATGTGGTCTGCGTCCTCCTGTTTGTCGCGAAACTCGTGTTACTCAGCCCCATGATGCCTTGCCACATGAGCGGCCGGGCATCTCGATACTGCGTTAACTTCCCGTCGGAACAGTTTCGAACTACTTCAGCGTTCGAGGCGAGTGGTCAACCACTCTCGCAACGACGGGCCGTAATCGTCCATGTCCAGTGCGAAGTCAACCGCAGCGCGGAGGTAACCGCCGGGATTTCCGAGATCGTGTCGAGTCCCGCGATGCACGACGACGTGCACGGGGTGCCCCTCGGCAATCAGCAGGGCGATGGCGTCGGTCAGTTGCAACTCGCCGCCTGCTCCCGGCTTTATGCGTCGAAGCGCGTCGAAGATTGCCCGATCGAGCAGGTAACGGCCGGCCGCGGCGAAGGTGGACGGTGCGTCCTCCATAGCCGGCTTCTCAACCATCCCGATGACCTTCAGGACGTCGGGATTGGTTGCGTCGGGAACGATTTCGACGTCAAAAACTCCGTAGGCGCTGACTTCGTCCTTGGGAACGTCGATAGCGCACAAAACCGATCCGCCGCGCTTCGCACGTACCTTCGCCATGGTCTCGAGCACTCCGCGAGGCAACACGAGGTCGTCCGGAAGGAGGACTGCAATGGCATCTTCATCGTCGTCGAGGAGTACCTCGGCGCAACCGACTGCGTGGCCCAACCCGAGAGGCTGTTCCTGAATCACCGAATCGACCTCGAGCAGACCCTGCGCCTTACGCACCTTGGCGAGGAGCGCGAACTTGCCACTGGCCTCGAGCTTGCTTTCGAGAACGAGGTCTTCGACGAAGTGTGCGACAACGCCGTCTTTGCCGGGTGACGTCACGATGACGAGGCGCTCGGCCCCGGAATCAGCGGCTTCACCGGCGACCAGTTCGATGCCCGGTGTATCCACCACGGGCAACAGTTCCTTGGGGACGGTTTTGGTGGCAGGCAGGAATCGCGTACCCAATCCGGCAGCCGGAACCACGGCCGTGCGGAATGCCTTCTTGGTGCTAGCAACAACGTCTGTCATGCCAACACCCTAACTGCAACTTGTTACCCGTCAGTCATCACGATGCCTATCGTGAAGTGGTGGAACCTCGAGGAAAAGCGCAATGGCGACAATCTGTCCTGACTGAACGAGCCAATGTGTCGGAACACATACGACGCGAAGAATCAGCAGCTCTGGCCCGACATGCGATGGCCGCGATTACCCCGGATACGACGGTCTGCGCGTACGTTCCGACCCGCACCGAACCGGGTTCTACGGCGTTGTTGGACGCGCTGGCTTCACTTGCTGATCGTGTGCTGCTACCGATCACGGGTGAACCCGGTCCACTCTCCTGGGTTCAATACACGGGCGTCGACGCGCTACGCCCGGCGTCGTTCGGATTGCGAGAACCTGTCGGGCAAGTCCTGCCGCCGGCGACCGTCGCGCTCGCCCACACGGTCTTCGTCCCCGCGCTTGCCGTGGATCTCCGGGGCACGAGGCTGGGACGCGGAGCCGGGTACTACGACCGCACTCTCGGATTGTTTTCTCCGACAACTCGCCTCGTTGCAATCGTTCGAGACTCGGAACTTGTGGAGCACCTCCCCGCCGATCCACACGACATTCCGATGGGCTGGGCTCTGACACCGGGCGCGGGTTTGACCCGCCTGAATCGGTGAGTCGACACCCCTTTCGAGCCAGTGGGAATAGACACGTAATTCGCGCTGTTGGCACTGTCACTTGTAGAGTGCTAAAAGCTGCAGTGTCAGAACACTGCTCGATATCACAATGCGGAGGAAGCCCGGTGCCTACCTACTCATACGCATGTACGGAATGTGACAACCGTTTCGACATCGTCCAGTCCTTCAGTGAAGACTCACTGACGGTCTGCCCAACCTGCTCCGGCAAGCTCCGCAAACTGTTCAACTCGGTCGGCATCGTATTCAAGGGCAGCGGTTTCTACCGCACCGACAGCCGCGGTGGTTCCGGATCTGCCAGCGAGCCCGCCAAGAGCGATTCGGCACCGGCGGTCAAGGTCGAGTCCAAGTCGGATTCCTCGTCGGCAGCAGCCTCGTCGAGCAGCACTCCCGCTCCGGCAAAGGCCGCTGCCAGCTGATTTACGGCAGCCACTTCTCCACAACCGCGAGGTTGTCCACAGACAAATAACGGTAGGACCGAAAGCATGCTTCCGGTCCTACCGTTCGTTTATGCCATCCGTTTTTTCTCGCTTGCTCCGGCCGCGTGATCCCGCCCGACTCGATCTCACTCCGAGTGCCGTCGACCGATTGATCTCGCTGGCAAGGCCGAATCGTGTGCGGAGCGCAACCGCCCGCAAGGTCGCAGCGCTGATTCTTGCAATACTCGGGATCGCTTTGCTCTTTCGTGGAGATCCCGATTCCGAACGCATCAGCGTCGTCACAGCCGCCCGCGACATCGCACCGGGAAAGATCATCACCCCCGACGATCTCGGAACCGGGGAATTTACTGCCGATCAGACCCCCGACGGGGTTGTCACCGACCTTGCCGACGTACTCGGCCGAACGGTTGTCGGTCCGATACGACGAGGCGAAACTGTCACCGATATCAGGATTCTCGGCTCGCGTTCGGCCCGAGAATCCACCGGAATCGACGACGCTCGAATAGTCCCGGTACGCCTCGCGGACGCAGCAGTTGCGGACATATTGCGCAGCGGCGACATAGTCGATGTGCTGACAGTCGGCGCCGACACACCGGAAGCGACATCGACCGACGCCTCGCCTCGGATCCTGGCCTCCGGGGCGGTCGTCGTCCTCGTCACAGCGGCAGAAAATGCCAGTAACCAGCGTGAACAGATAATAATGCTGGCCTTGCCCACCGAAGCTGCCACCCGCGTCGCCGGGGCCTCACTGGTCAATGCGATCACGGTGACGTTTCAGTGAGCGAACATATCCGGGTCTGCTCCTCTAGGATTTTTGCAATCGGTTGTTTCCGGAAAGCCGAATAACCGGACGCCACACGAAGATCTAGTCACACCACATTCAGGGAGACCGAAATGCTCAAGGGATTCAAGGATTTCCTACTCCGCGGGAACGTGCTGGACCTCGCCGTCGCAGTTGTCATCGGCGCAGCCTTCACAGCGATCGTGACAGCCTTCACCAGCAACATCATCAATCCCCTCATCGCTTCGATCGGCGGAGGAAACGAATACGGCTGGGGTATTCAGCTCACCGGCGACACCAGCGAGACGTTCCTCAACTTCGGCGCCGTGGTCACCGCGATCATCAACTTCATCATCATCGCCGCGGTCGTCTACTTCGTGTTGATCCTGCCCGCAAATGCAGCGAAGAAGAAGTTTGCGACCGAACCCGAGGACAAGGAAGCCAGCGAAACGGATCTGCTCATCCAGATCCGCGACATCCTCGCCTCCAACGCCGACGGCACCGACAGCGGTGCTCACGCCAAGACTCTGGAGTAAAGCGGTTCGACCACAAATCAGGCCCTCGCAGACTTGCGTCCGCGAGGGCCTGATTCATTTATATTCGCCGCTGTATCTAGCCACCGTGGTGAGGCGGCACCTGTCCGCGCAACCAGTCGTCGTCCGACGAACCCGTCGAGCCTTCAGGACCTCGTTCGTCCGACGTCGTCTCCGGGAACACGTCCCCGAAGATGCGCGCCAGCTTGTCTTTGTCGACCGGTTTCTTGCCGGCGTCCTTGTGTTCGGACACCGCAGCTCAGCCCTCGAGGCTGGAAAGCTCGGCGATGACGTGACTCGCCAATGCTGTCAACGTTGCCATGCCGTCGCGGATCGCGGGACGCGTCGACGCCAGATTGGCGACGAGAGTGCTGCCCGAGACTCCGACCAGACCGCGGGACAAACCCGCTTCGAGGGATCCGGCGGACAGGCCGGAAGCGCGCAGTGCCTCGGCGATTCCCGGGATCTCACGATCGAGTACTTCGGCTGTCACGTCGGGTGTCACGTCGCGGGGCGACACTCCGGTGCCGCCGACCGAGATCACCAGGTCGACACCACCGATCACCGCGGTATTGAGAGCATTGCGGATCTCCACTTCGTCAGCAGCGACGGCAACCGTCGCGTCGACGAGGAATCCCGCTTCGTTGAGCAACTCCGTGACCAGTGGACCGATGGAGTCGGTGTTGTCGCCGTGGGCTGTTCGATCGTCGACGATGACGACCAGAGCGCGGCCGGCCGAGGTGGCTTCGAGTTCCATACCTTCTACCGTAGTGCCGCGCTCCGGATCGGTTGCGATCCGGCCGAAGATCTGTGTGATCGTCGGCAGATCGCTGATAGTCATCGGACGCCCTGCGCCGGAGCAGTTCCCAGCGTCACGTCGACGGTCTTGCTCTGTCCGCCGTCGGTGTACGTGATCGAAACCTTGTCACCGGGAGCGTGCGAACGCACTGCCGCGATCAGCGAATCACCGTCGGCGACAACACGATCGTCGACCTTGGTGATCACTGCCCCCTCGGGGATACCGGCCTTGGCAGCCGGACCGTCAGGAGTGACATCCATGACGGTTGCGCCGTCCGCGTTGTCCTGCGACGGCACCGTCACGCCGATCATGGCCTGCGTTGCCTTACCGGTCTTGATCAACTCGTCGGCCACGCGCCGGGCCTGATCGATCGGGATTGCGAAGCCGAGGCCGATCGAGCCGCCCTGGCCACCCGACGATGCTCCCAGCGAAGCGATCGCGGTGTTGATGCCGATCAACTGACCGTCCATGTTGACCAGCGCGCCACCGGAGTTGCCCGGGTTGATGGCAGCATCGGTCTGCAGAGCGTCGATGACTGTGTTCTGGTTGCCCGACTCGCCGCTGGTGGAGACCGGGCGGTTGAGTGCCGAGATGATGCCCTCGGTGACCGTGCCGGCCAGGCCGAGTGGGGATCCGACCGCCACAACCTGCTGCCCGACCTGGACGTCGGCGGACGTACCGAGATCGATCGGCGTCAGGTCGTTTCGCCCGGCAACCTTGATGACGGCGATGTCGGAAACCGGGTCGGCGCCGACGAGTGTCGCCGAAGCCTTCGTTCCGTCGGAGAACGCAACACGGAGTTGAGCGCCCTGAGCACCGGCAACGTGATTGTTGGTCAGGATCAGTCCGTCGGACGACAGAATCACGCCGGATCCTTCGCCGCCCTGCCCTTGCGCTGTTGCAACCTCGATCTGAACGACGCTGGGGACAACCCGCGCAGCCACGGCCTGCACCGATCCGGCCGGGGCGTTGGACGTGTTGGTTGCGCTCGGTTTGGGAGCGTTGAGCGAATTGGTGACAGCGGCACCGCCGCTGTTGTTGTCAGCCACGATCGCACCGACAGCGCCCCCGACGCCACCACTGACCAACACCAGAGCGAGAGCTCCGGCGACCAGCGCCATGCGCTTCGATTTCGGCTTGGGTTCGCCGGCGTTCGGTCCCTGCAGTGCCGGGGGGACTGGGGTTCCCGGTCCGCCAGGGCTACCAGCACTTTGGTACGACTGCTGTTGCGCCTGCTGTTGGTATGCGGCCTCGTGCGCACCGTGTGGTTGCCCGAACGATGCAGTGGGCTGCTGACCGTAGCCGGGTGCAGACTGCTGCTGCCCGAACGATTCGGTGGGCTGGTACGGGCTGCGCGGCACCCCGGACTCCGGCGCGGGATTCTGCTGGGTCGGGTAACCCTGCGTGGGGTGCGGCTGCTGCGTCGGGTACGCCTGGGTAGGTTCGCTGTTGGGCTGCTCGGGCCGGGTCGGGTCGATATTGCGGTCGTCGGTCATCGGCTCGCTTTCGTCTCGGTGACCACCTACGGCGGTCACAACTGTGTTGACGACAAGCTTGCCTTGCGCTGCTGAGAAGGCGCTGAGACGTACCTGTCACTTTGCCCAGAGTTTGCAGTGAATTCACAATCTTTGGCTCGAACTTTGGTTCAGGGTCGACGAAAAGCCTTAGCCCCGAACATAATACTCAATTAATCCTATTCGAGCGCTTACGCGGCGGTCGGCCCCGGTTCACCTGGCAGCACAATTCGAACCAGTGCCCCACCTCGATCGGATTCGTCGATCGCGATAGTGCCGCCGTGTTTGATCACGACTTGACGCACAATCGCCAGTCCTAGTCCGGATCCCGGCATGGAACGCGCCGCTGTGGACCGGTAGAAACGATCGAACACCAACTCCCGATCCTCCTCCGGAATGCCCGGTCCCGCATCACTGACCGTCAATTCCAACAAGCCTTGGCCGACGGGACGCATTTCGACATGCACCTTTTCACCCTTCGGGCTCCACTTCGCAGCATTGTCGAGGACGTTGAGGACTGCGCGCGAAAGACCGGCTTGATCGCCGTAGACAAACCAAGGTGTTGTCACCGCATCGAATTCGATCTCGTTGCGGCGTCGACGCGCTCGTTCGAGTGAGCGTTCGACGACGTCACTCACATCGACTCTCTCGTAGACGGTTTCGGGTGCGTCCTCCCGCGCGAGATCGACAAGGTCGCCGACGAGGGTGGACAGTTCTTCGATCTGTGCGACGACGTCGGCGCGCAGTTCTTTCATGTCCTCGTCCGGAATCTGCGGTGCACCTGGCCGACTCGACGCGATAAGGAGTTCCATGTTGGTACGGAGCGATGTCAGCGGTGTGCGCAGTTCGTGGCCGGCGTCGGCAACGAGCCTGCTTTGCCTCTCCCGAGATTCGGCGAGGGCCCGGAGCATCGTGTTGAAACTCTCGGTCAGACGCGCCAATTCGTCACTGCCGGTTACCGGGATCTGGGTCAGATCGTCGGTTCTGGCCACTCGCTCGGTCGCAGCCGTCAATCGTGCGATCGGTCGTAAACCTGTGCGGCCCACTGTTGTCCCGGCCACTGCGGCCAGGATGACACCGCATCCGCCGACGACGAACAGCACCCAGGCAAGCCGATCGAGCACTGCGCCGGTGGGCTCGAGCCGTTGCGCGATCACCAAAGCGCTTCCGTCGTGGGTCCGCTGCGCGAGTACACGCTGCCCGTCGACGGTCCGTAGCGACGAGTCGGAAATCCCACGTGCCACCGCGATTTCGGCGTCACCGATCGGGACGTCGGAGCCCGGAGGCTGGTAGGTGTCGAGATTCGAGAAGATCAGTGCAACACTGATATCGGTGGTGTAGAGCGTCGCACCGCTGATGTATCGCGGATCGAACCGCACGACATTACTGTCAATGAGAACGGCTGCGCGGGTGCGCAATTGGTGATCGACATCGGCATAGAGCGCGCGTGAGACAACGGCGTAGGCCGCAATGGCCATGACAGCCACCGCGATCGCCACGACGGACGCCGCGAGCAGTGTGACCCGCCAACGCAACGACACCGAACGGGTCAATTGCATCGGAGGGCGCATCCCCGCCGGCGTACCGGCGGGAATCTGTGAGTTCTTCGGTTCGGCATTCTTCCCGGACGGAGCGGTGATCACGGGGGCGTCTCCCGAAGGACGTAGCCAACGCCGCGGACGGTGTGAATCAACCTCGGTTCACCATCTGCTTCGGTCTTGCGACGCAGATACCCGACGTAGACCTCGAGTGCGTTTCCGGAGGTCGGGAAGTCGTATCCCCACACCTCTTCGAGGATGCGCCCACGAGTGAGGACTCGGCGCGGGTTCGCCATCAACATTTCGAGGAGTGAAAACTCTGTCCGGGTGAGGCTGATGGACCTCTCGCCGCGCTTGACCTCGCGCGTGACGGGGTCGAGGGTGAGGTCTTCGAAACTCATCATCTCGGAATCAGCGTCCGGATCAGGCGCAGTCCGGCGGAGCAGCGCACGCAAGCGGGCGAGCAACTCTTCCAAAGCGAACGGCTTGGGGAGGTAATCGTCGGCACCCGCATCGAGGCCGGCGACCCGCTCACTGACCGAGTCGCGGGCGGTGAGCACGAGGATGGGCAGATCGTCCCCGGCACTTCGCAGACGGCGGCACACTTCGAGACCGTCGAGGCGCGGCATCATGACGTCGAGAACAACGGCGTCGGGACGGTTGGCGATAATCTTTTCGAGTGCGTCGAGTCCGTCGACCGCGAGCTCGACCGTGTAGCCGTTGAAGCTGAGCGACCGCCGCAGCGACTCGCGAACCGCTCGGTCGTCGTCGACCACCAAAATACGCATACCGACAGTTTGGACGCATGTGCTGAGATAGGGCTGAGAGGGGCCCATTCTGCGCTTCGGCGTGTCGCGGTCAGTCTTCGGTACGCCGGGGTCCGGGCAGGCCCCAATGACGCCATAACGCAAGCAATCTGAACACTGCAGCAAATACGGTGCCACACAGCAGTGCGCCGTTCGTGGACAGTCCGAACTCCGAAACTGTGACCACCGACGCAGCCCCGAGGAGCGCCGGCACCGCGTAGAGATCCTTGTGGAGCAGGAGCGGTACCTCGTTGACGAGAACGTCGCGGATCACTCCGCCGCCGATCGCGGCGGTGGCGCCGATCAATGTCGCGGCGAGCGAACTGGCATTGTTCTCCAACGCGATGATGGTGCCGGTACTCGCGAACAGCCCCATTCCCAGTGCGTCGAGCGCCAGGATTTCACGACGCAATCGGTTGAGCGGCTCGTGCAGATAGAACACGAGCAGCGACGTCACCGCGGCGGTACCGAAGTACGGCCAACTGCTCAACGAACTCGGCGGATGGACGCCGAGGAGAAGGTCTCGGACGATACCGCCGCCGATGCCGGTGAAGACTCCCACCGAGCACACTCCGAAAATATCGAGCCGCTTGGTGACACCGACCAGAGCACCGGAAGCCGCAAACGCCACGATGCCCACCAGTTCGAGGATCGTCAGCAGCACCGGCCAAGGATCCCACGGTCAGATTCGGTTGGGGTCTATCACCCCGAGTCGGACGGCTTTGACCAGTCGCCGGGGAACTCGATGTGTCTGGCCGAAGGCAGTGACGGTGACCAGATCGGGCACGGTCGCCTTCCACTGCGCGCGGCGACTGCGGGTGTTGGACCGGGACATCTTCCGCTTGGGAACAGCCATCAGATCACCGTGCGCTTTCCGTAGCGACGCTCGAACTTCTCGACGCGTCCGGCAGTGTCCATAACTCGTTGTGCGCCGGTCCAGAACGGGTGTGAGTCGCTTGTGACGTCGACGACCAGTAGCGGGTAGGTGTTGCCGTCTGCCCAGTCCATGGTCCGATCGCTGGTCACTGTCGAGCGAGTGAGGAAGCACTTGCCGGTATTAGCGTCCTGGAACACCACCGGATGATAGTCGGGGTGCATCTGCTTTTTCATTCGTTTCCTTCACATGTGAATTCGGTTTCTACATAAGTCGATTCGGATTCGTCGCACGGGTCTTCATGGAATTCACCGAACGGGTCATCCCAGCTCGCCCAGGATTTCTCGTCGGCCAGTTCCTCGTCGGTGACCAGTGCGTACTGCAGGGCTCGGTCAATCTCGAGTGGATTGCCGTCACACACCAGCACGACAATCGAGGTGTCACGGTCACCGAAACGCTCGTCCCATTGAGCGCCGCGAGCGCCTGACGCTCAGGCGGAACCCGCTCGAATTGTTCGGCTGTCATGGCAGCCAGCCAGGTGTCCGCACTCGCGACCCGCAGTCCCCCGCCCGCAGATTCGAGCCACAGCGCTTCGCCAGGTTGCGTCGCCAGCCAGAGACGACCACGCGAGCACACGACGCCGTCGAGTAGGACGTCGATCGCCTCGTGCAGTCGTCCGGGGTGGAACGGCCGATTGGCGGTGAATTCGACGAGCACGACACCACTGCTTTCGTCGAGCGACGGCTGACGACGCAACAACGGGGAGTGAGCGTCGGTGAGTTCTCCACGCCGGGCGTCCGTCGGCACCGCAAGTAGCAGGTCTTCGACGTTCCCTCTGTCATCGCGGACCGGCACCCCGGGCGCGAGCCGCGTCAGAACGGCGTTCAGACGCGACCGGTGCCAACTGTCGAGGTTCTCGGAACCTCTGACTACAAGTGCGTCGGCAAACTCGACTTGCCCGACGACCACCTGCGCAATGGTGCGGTCGCTCTCGCTGTCTATATCGAATGCTTCGTCCCCGGTGGCATCGGCCAGCCATGTTTCGGCGTCGATACAGGTCACTACGGCGTCGACGCGGACATCCCGCAATGCAGGGCCGTCCAGTTGGCCGACAACGCCGACTACGTCGACGTGCTCGATCGCCCAGCACAGCGCTTCGGGTTCGAGCTCAGGGTCGAGCAGGAGAACGATGCGCTGAACCGAACTCCGTGAGTGCAGTCGACGCAGCAGTGGCAGCACGTCGCGGCTCAGGGTGCAGGAGACGCATCCATGAGCGAGTTCGAGGATGGTCTCTCGTTCGGACACCGTGTTGCCGGCGATGGACGTGACGGTCCGACGTACGACTCCTTCGCGGAGGTGGCTCAGATCGTGATGCACCACCACGGTTCCGGTTCGCAGGAGTGAACGCGCCGCACCTGTCGCAGATCCGCTCACGCCGGAAACCAGAACCAGCGGAGTCCTGCCGTCCAGGTTCGTATTCACGGTGCCTCCTCATGGGAATGATTGTCATTAACAACTCGGAACGCTACATTGATCTCATCGCTTTGTCGAAAATGGTTTTCATCTTCAAAATGAAAGGAAGAGACATGTCGGCTCACTGCCAAGTGACCGGACGCGCGCCGGGATTCGGAAAATCCGTCTCGCATTCCCACAAGCGTTCGAACCGCCGTTGGAATCCGAACATCCAGCGCAAGACATACGTCGTGCCCAGCGAGGGGCGCCGAATCACGCTCACCCTCTCAGCCAAGGGCATCAAGACCATCGACCGCGACGGCATCGAATCAGTACTCGCCCGGATCCGCGCTCGCGGCGAGAAGGTGTGACGTGGCCCGAAACGAAATCCGTCCGATCGTGAAACTGAAGTCAACTGCCGGAACCGGATACACGTATGTGACCCGCAAGAACCGTCGCAACGACCCCGACCGCCTGGTCCTGAAGAAGTACGACCCGGGCGTTCGCAGGCACGTCGAATTCCGAGAGGAGAAGTAGGCATGGCGAAGAAGTCGAAGATCGCGAAAAACAACCAACGGCGGGTCATCGTCTCGCGATACGCCGAACAGCGAGCCTTACTGAAGGAGGCGATCCGCTCCCCGAAAAGCTCCCCGGAAGAGCGCACAAAAGCCCAGGCGACCCTGCAACGTCTACCACGCGACGCCAGTCCGGTACGATTACGCAATCGAGACGCTGCGGATGGACGTCCGCGCGGCCACCTGCGGAAGTTCGGGCTCTCCCGGATACGCGTGCGAGAAATGGCGCACCGTGGGGAACTGCCTGGCGTACACAAGTCGAGCTGGTAAGGAAGTCGGATGGCAGTCAAGCGTTCACCGTCGAAGAAGCCACGTCCCGTAGAGGGACGTAAGCCCAAGAAGAACCCGTTGTTCGCAGCGAAGATCACGCATGTCGATTACAAGGACATCAACTTGCTTCGCACGTTCATTTCGGATCGTGGCAAGATCCGTAGCCGTCGTGTCACGGGCCTGACCCCGCAGCAGCAGCGTCAGGTCGCCGTTGCAGTGAAGAACGCACGCGAAATGGCGTTGCTCCCCTTCACCGCCGCACGGTAGTCAGTTTCTGGAAAGGCCGCGCAGTCATCGACTGCGCGGCCTTTTTCTTGCCCGTATTTCCCTAGCAGAGAGGTGCCCGCAGCGTGTCGGGAGTTGTTGCGGGTTTCACCGTCATCTTCGTGGTGATCGCAATCGGATACCTGCTGGGGCGTCTGGGCACTCTGGGCGATCACGGGCAGTTCGTTCTCGGCCGCCTCGTATTCTTTGTGGCGACGCCGGCTTTGCTGTTCACGACACTCGCGTCGTCGGATCTGTCGGTGATCTTCTCCCCAACCCTCGCGGTAGCGTCGGCCACCGCCTTTGCCGTCGGCGCGCTATACGTCCTCGTGGCCAAAATCTGGCTGGATCGACCGCTACCGGAACTGACGATCGGCGCGCTCTCCGCGTCGTACGTGAACTCAGCGAACCTCGGTATTCCCATCGCTGTTTTTGTACTTGGCGACGCCACATTTGTCGCTCCGCTGCTGCTGTTCCAGATCGTCGTCTACTCCCCCATCGCGTTGACGATTCTCGATCTCACCGCCTTGCGTGGCCCCGACGCCGAGAAGCTGTCGCTCATCGACACGGTGACCGCTCCGTTCAAGAACCCGATCGTATTGGCCGGTGCGGCAGGCTTGACGGTTGCACTTGTCGGCTGGGCACCACCGCGGGCGCTGATGCAGCCGTTCGAACTGATCGGGGCCACGTCCGTTCCCGGCGCTCTGCTCGCGTTCGGGCTGTCCTTGTACGGCGTGCGTGTATTGGAAAAGGGCTCGAGCCCCCGACGTGATGTCGCCTTGGCGTCGACGCTCAAAATTGTGGTTCAACCGGTGCTCGCCTATCTGATGGCGCATTTCCTACTCGGTGTCGACGGCCACCAATTGTTCGCGATCGTTGTCGTCTCCACCTTGCCGACGGCTCAGAACGTCTTCATCTACGCGAGTCGCTATCGCCGCGGTATGGTGCTGGCTCGCGACAGCGCTTTTGTCACCACTTTGGCATCAATTCCGGCGATTGCGCTGGTCACAGCGTTGCTCGCTTGACCAGGGTTACGGTGGATGCATGCGCGTAATCGTCCTCGCAGTTTTGGCCACCCTGGCATTGGCAGGGTGCTCTTTCGGCACGCAGTCCACGGGAACACCCGCGGCGCCGAAAGTACTTGCGGCGCAGGGCGCAGTTCCGGCCGACTGGGGACGCGGATCACCCGTTCCCACGCAAGTGAACGATTCCGATATCGGTACGGTCTTCGCCGATCGCGCGGACATCGTCGGGGCGTCGGACACCATGTTCGAGTCCTGGTCAGAGGTGGACGAGACCACCGTTGCCGTCCATTTCGTGACCGGGACACCGGAATGTTACGGCGCGCACGCCAGTGTCGAGGAGACCGATTCCACGGTCACCGTCACGCTTCAAACGGGTGCGCTTCCGGAGGCTGCAAATAGACTGTGCATTCTCGTAGCCGTGTTCGGCTCGTTGGACGTGCATCTGAGTAGTCCACTCGGTGACCGTCAGGTGGTCAGCGGCTGATCGAAGTCCGCTATCGCCGCCCGCGCATGTAATCGCTGACCACTGCCGCGCCCAGACCCTCCACGTCGGGAGCGATGACACGCCCGCCAACCCGATGAGCCATGCGGTCGACCACCCGAGCGAGGCCGGCGTCTTCACCGAGCCGGAAGAACGTCACCTTCGCGCCCAACCTCGCCACAGCGTCGAGAGCACGGACCGTCAATCCAAGGGTTCGGGCGCTCGGCGGATAGTCGAATCGCGCCTCGCCGTCGGGTTCGAGGTGTGCGGTCGGCTCACCATCTGTGACGATCAATACCACCGGTTGGGCGTTGGAATGGCGTCGAAGATGCCTGGCCGCCAACAACAACGCGTGATGCAAGTTGGTCCCTTGATCCCACGCTCCGTCCAACCCGGCAAGCTCCGACGGGTCCAGGACGTGAGCGTGACGTCCGAAGGCGATGAGTTGGAGTTCATCGCTGCGAAACCGTGTGCTGACAAGATGATTGAGCGCGAGCGCCGTGCGCTTCATCGGAACCCAGCGATCCTCCATCACCATGGAAAACGACGTGTCCACCAGCAAGGCCACTGCGGCCTGGCTCCGCTGTTCGGTTTCTGCCACCTCGACGTCGGCAACCGTGAGCCGCACGGGAATTCGGCCCGGATCACGCAACACCGCGTTGGTGATCGTCCGTGTCACATCCCAGGGTTCGGTGTCACCGAACTCCCATTCCCGCGACGCTCCGGTGGGTTCACCCATCGCCCCAGCCCGACGCGTATACCGCTGTCCGGTCCGCGAGGACAACTGACCGGCGACGTCGCGGAGTGCGGTCTGGCCGAGTTGCCGCATCGCCTTCGGTGACAACCGCCATTGGCCGTCGGGTGCTCGATCGAAGAAACCTTGCTCCTGCAAGGCCTTTTCGAGGTCAGCAAGGGTACGTACGTCGGCCGCTGCTTCGTCGCCGAGTTGCCTGGCCAACAATTCCGGATCGATATCGTCGAGACCGGCGCCCGCATACTGTTGCGACAGTTGGTCAGCCAGCGATTCCAACTCGGCAATGTCCGACAGTGCGCCGGTGCCCTCCCCTAAACCCATGCCCTGCTGGCCGCGAAACTGCTGCGAACCTTCCCAGTCTTCGCTGGGCCTCGCTGCCTGCAGGAACTGATCGAGTTGGCTGAGTTCGCTCATTAAACTCGGATCACCGAAAGCCTGCTGCGCCAACGCGTCCAGCTCGTCACGCTGTTCCTGAGAAAGCGAATTTCGCAATCGCTGGGCTGCCGCCGCCCGCTGCGCCAGCGAGTCCAACAGTTCCTCGACATTTCTCGGATTGTCGGGAAAATACTGCCCGTGCTTGTCCATGAACTCCGAGAACTGCCGCGGGGTGTCCTTGCCGCGGGCATGAGCGTCGAGCAATTGATTGAGATCTGTCAGCATCTCTCGGATCTGCTCACGATCTTCATCAGTGGCACCCTCGAGAGCCTGCTTCATGCCTGAGAACCGCTGATCCAGCACTTCACGTCCCAGAAGGTCACGGATCTTGTCGTAGTCGGCATGCGCCTGCTCACTACGCCAGTTGTAATCTGCCAGATCCTGAACCGCGTGCGCCGTCGACGCCGGCAATTCCGCGATCCGCATCTCGTTGAACCGTGCGTCGTCATCGAGCGCGCGGGCCAACTCCTTGCGCTCCTCGAGTACTGCTTTGTCGAGGAGTTTGCGTACCTCGTCGAGAGTTCCGCCGAGATTGTTGCGACGCAACATCTCTCGTCGACGACGATTCACGTCCGCCGTGAGTTCGTCGAGCCCACGCATGTCGCGGTTACCGCGCCGCAGCAACTCGCGCAACGCCTGCCGCGGAGATGTCCCGGCCAGAACGTCGTCGCCGATCGCCGCCAGCGCCTCACGAAGATCCACCGGCGGGGCCAATGGATCGGGACCTCCGTCGTACGGCCGGTAACGCGGGTTATGTGTCATTTCAGGAATACACCGAGCGGCCGCCCGGGCCTTGATCTTTCGAGATCCTTCGGGCCAAATACAGCCCTTCGAGCGCCAACTCCGCGCCCGCAGCACGCTCACCGTCGGATCGTGCTCCCAACCGCTCCGCAATCTCCTCTAGAACATCAAGTTCGGGCAGTTCGTCCAAAAATGCTTTGGCCGTCACGGATTCGCCAGTGACAATGGTGTTGCCCAGCTCCACGGCACTCACCAACGTCGACAAGTCGATTCCGCCCAGACGTACGCGAACGGTATCGGCCGTCGCCCGGCGGAGCAGATGTTCGAGCACCTCCAGTTCGCGACCTTCCTCACCGGATTCGAACTCCACCTTGCCTCGAAGCACCTCCACTACCGAATCCAGATCCACCGGCCTCGCAACAGGATCCGCCTCACCGAGGATTGCCGCGCGGCGCACCGCGGCAGCGCTGACAGTCTCGGCACCGGCCACGGCAAAACGAACCGACACCCCCGATCGTTGATCCACCGAAGTGGATTCGCGCAACAACCGCGTGAATCGAGCCAGAATCTCGAGTAGGTAATCGGGGACTTCTGCCGCCAGATGCGCTTCCTGGTCGATCACGGCAATCTCGTCAAGCAATTCAACGGGGTAGTGCGTGCGAATCTCAGCGCCGAAACGATCCTTGAGCGGCGTGATGATGCGTCCGCGATTGGTGTAGTCCTCGGGGTTCGCACTGGCTACCAACAGCACATCCAACGGGAGTCGCAGCGTGTATCCACGGACTTGGATGTCACGCTCTTCCATCACGTTGAGAAGCGATACCTGAATGCGCTCGGCCAAGTCGGGAAGTTCGTTGATCGCAACAATTCCACGATGCGCGCGCGGCACGAGTCCGAAGTGAATGGTCTCGGGGTCACCCAGACTGCGGCCTTCGGCGACCTTGACCGGATCGACGTCACCGATCAGGTCGGCGACGGACGTATCCGGGGTTGCAAGTTTCTCGGAGTACCGCTCGCTGCGATGGCGCCACAGAACCGGTAGTTCATCACCGAGTTCACGCGCACGCCGGATCGAGGCCGGAGTTATCGGCTCATAGGGATGCTCCCCCAGTTCCGAACCGTCGATGACGGGCGTCCACTCGTCGAGCAACAAGGCAAGTGTGCGCAGTACCCGAGTCTTGCCCTGCCCACGTTCACCGAGCAACACGACGTCGTGGCCGGCAATCAGTGCCCGCTCGAGTTGCGGGGCGACTGTTTCCTCGAACCCGACTATCCCGGGCCAGGGATCACGGCCGTCCCGCAACGCGGCGAGCAGGTTCTCGCGTATTTCTTCTTTGACACTTCGCTGTACGTGTCCGGAGGCCCGTAGCTCCCCGAGGGTCTTGGCGACAGTCACCCCACCAAGCTACGAGCATTTGCCGGTTTCGGCACGCGCTGAGGAGAATCCGCTCTCAACTCTCCACCTGAGACTGGTCCATCCAGATGATTTCCCAGATGTGACCGTCCGGATCCTGGAAGCTCCGCGAATACATGAATCCGTGGTCCTGCGTCGCATTGCCGGCACTGCCGCCGGTTGCCAATGCCTTGTCGACGATGGAATCCACGGCCTCGCGGGTCTCCGCCGAAAGCCCGAGGAGCGCTTCCGTCGACACCGTCGTATCGGCGATTTCCTTGGACGTGAATGTCTTGAAAAACGGCTCGGCCAGCAACATCACGACGATGGTGTCGCTGATGACGATCGACGACGCATTATCGTCGGAGAATTGCGGGTTCTTGGCATAGCCCAGTCCCTCGTAGAACACGGTGGCCTTGCCCAGGTCTTTGACGGGGAGGTTGAGGAAGAACATGGTCGGTGTCGGTGTCGGCATGGAAGTTCCTTTCCAGTGATCTGCTGTGCGCCCTTATTAACCGCGGAGGGTTAATAAAGGCGCACAGTAGACCTAAACTCCACCCATGGATACCTGGGTCTTGCCCGCCATGCTCGGCCTCGGTCTTGCTGCCGCGTCGGGTATGCGAACCTTCCTGCCACTGTTGATGCTGAGTACCGCCGTCCATTTCGAACTGTTCGGCATCACCGTCGGTGAGTCGATGCGGTGGATCGGATCTACCGGCGCCCTGGCTGCTCTGGCGATCGCCGCCGTCGTCGAACTGTGTGCCGATCTGATCCCCTTCGTGGACAATGCGCTCTCCGTCGTCGGCAACGTCACGGGCCCCATCGCCGGAGCTATCGCGGCGTGGGCTGCGTTCAGCCATTTCGATCCGGCAATCGCCGCGATAGCCGGCATCATCGTCGGGGCCCCGACTGCTCTGACGTTCAGCGCCGCGCAAACCGGAACGCGGGCCGTCAGCACCGCGACTACCGGCGGGCTCGCCAACCCGGTCATTTCCGTAGTCGAAGACGTACTGACATTCTTCACGTCGCTGATCGCGATGATCCTTCCGCTCCTGATCCTTCCGCTGCTCGCCGCGCTCTTGTGGTTCAGTTGGCGCGGATGGCGACGCGTCCGCAGTCTGCGTACCGCGTGAGCCCGCGAACCTGGTAGACAGGTCGTCATGTCCGACACCGAGATCACTTTTCAATCAGGGCCAGTCACCCTCTTCGGGAGCCTGCGTCTGGTCGCCGGTCCCGACCGGAGGGCACCGGCGGCACTCATCCTCGCGGGCAGTGGCCCCACCGATCGCAACGGCGACAGCGCGCTTCTCGAAGGCGATATCGGAACGCTTCGATTTATCGCGGATATCCTTGAAAAACAGGGGATTTCAAGTTTGCGCTACGACAAGATCGGCAGCGGCGAAACTGGATTGGGCCCCTACGAAATCGACGAGATCGCCGATCTCGGCTTCAACACCTACGTCGATGCAGCATCCGACGGACTCGACTTTCTGGCGCAGCAGCCAGGCGTCGACGCTGATCGACTCATCATCGTCGGTCACAGCGACGGGGCGATTGTCGCGCTCGCAGTGGCAACTGCAAGTCAGGGTGCCCGGGTGAGTTCGCTCGCACTCGTCGAGCCGTTGAGTATCCGCCTGCTCGATCTGTTGACCAACCAGATCCACGGGCAGCTCGACGCCGTTGTCGGGGCCGGGCAACTGCCTGTCGAATTGGCCGACGAACTCCGCGTAGCGCTCGCCGGAGCCGTGGAATCACTGCGTACCGACGGAACTGTTCCGGATGATCTTCCCGAGCCACTACGGAACGCCGGTCTGGTTTACGCAAACGCGAAGGCCCTGGCGGAAGAGGACGCTCTGGATCCCGTGGCACTCGTGGCTATGCTTTCCGCCGGAATGCCGGTGCTGACCAGTTGCTCGGCGAAGGACATCCAGATTGTTCCGTCAGATGTCGCGGCACTCGACGAAGCGTTGTCCCACACGTCACTGACGTCGGTACGGATGCGGAACGCCAGTTTTGTGCTCAAGGATCTCGGTGACGCGCAGTCGACCGGCGCCGACTACATCGAGCCTCTGCCCTACTCGGACGAGTTCGCGAAACCGTTTGCCGAGTGGGTCCGTTCACTCGCCTGACGAAATACAGACCGAACGTCCTTATTTTAAGATCGAAAGTCCTCCCGCGAATAATCGCGGGGGGACTTTTGTATTTACCCTCTGACCTGTTCGGTAGCGAGACAACCGGGATCCACTGCCGGGACAAAAGTCACGTGACGTTTACGTTCGCGATGCACTTTATTGGTGCGAACCCTCGATCGGTGCTGTACGGTCATCCATTAACCAGCTACGCCGAGCATGAAAGGTACGGAATCCATGTCGCTTCACCCAGACTTTGCATCTGCACCTTCGTGGCGCAGTTGCACAGCGCACGTGCACATTTTCTCGGCCTCCCTATCGGCCCATCGCATCAACAAGCACATGAGCGTCAAGCGCGGTGTCCCCCGAGAATGATCCACAGATTGATCGGATCCGTTTTCGGGCACCCAGGGCATACGCCGCGGGTGCCTTTTCTTTTACCTTTCACATCCAGGAGAGACAGATGAAACTTCGAATCAACCAGTTGTCCACCGCACCCCCGTATGTCGATCTACCGTCCGACCTCACCGGCTACGCCGTCACGCTGGACCTTTCGCACTCCGACGCTGCCCACGAAGCCACCCTCGCCGCATTGATCAGCGAGATCCGCAACCGCGGCGCGTCACGGGTTGTCATCACCGGCACCCCGCGTGAACTTCAAGGAACACACATTCAAGCTGCCTGACCGCCGATTACGAATCACCCAAAACGAAAACGGGCCCCGACAATGAAGTCGAGGCCCGCTTGCACGAGAAAATGATCAGTGCGCGAAGTGGCGCGCACCTGTCAGGTAGAGAGTGACGCCGGCTTCCTTGGCCGCCGCAATCACCTCGTTGTCACGAACCGAACCGCCGGGCTGAACCACAGCCTTGACGCCGGCGTTCAGGAGAACCTGAAGGCCGTCGGGGAACGGGAAGAACGCGTCCGATGCTGCCACCGAACCTACGACGCGGTCACCGGCACGCTGGACAGCGAGATGCGCTGCGTCCACGCGGTTGACCTGGCCCATACCGACGCCCACCGATGCACCGCCGGAAGCCAGCAGGATTGCGTTGGACTTCACGGAGCGGCTTGCACGCCAAGCGAATTCGAGATCCTTGAGCGTTTCGGCATCTACAGCCTCACCGTTGGCGAGGGTCCAGTTGGCCGGGTTGTCGCCATCCGCGTCGAGAACATCGCGCTGCTGCAGCAACGTGCCACCCGAAATGGGGCGCAGTTCGATGCCGGTTGCTGTCGGCGCAGCAGCCTTCAGAACACGAATGTTCTTCTTGCGCTGCAGAACCTCAACTGCTCCGTCGGCGTAGGACGGGGCGATGACGACCTCGGTGAAGATGTCGGCGATCTGCTCGGCCAGTTCGACTGTGACCTCACGGTTGGCGGCGATGACGCCACCGAATGCGCTGACGGGGTCACAGGCGTGAGCCTTGCGATGAGCGTCGGCGATGTCGGTGCCCACAGCGATGCCACACGGGTTGGCGTGCTTGATGATTGCGACTGCCGGATCAGCGAAGTCGTACGCTGCACGCCATGCGGCATCGGAGTCCGTGTAATTGTTGTACGACATTTCCTTGCCGTGCAACTGCTCCGCCTGAGCCAAACCTGCAGGCGCAGCGGGGTTTTCGTACAGTGCAGCATCCTGGTGCGGGTTCTCGCCGTAACGCAGAACAGCGCTGCGGTTCCAGGTAGCGCCAACCCAGGCGGGGAACTGCGAACCGTCGTCGTCTGCAGCGATGGTGCTGGTCATCCAGCTCGCAACAGCCACGTCGTAGGACGCTGTGTGCTGAAACGCCTGCGCCGCAAGGACAGTGCGCTCACGCAACGTGAATCCGCCGCCGGCGACGGCAGCCAACACGTCGGTGTAGCGAGCGGGATCGACGACAACTGCCACCGACGGGTGATTCTTGGCGGCAGCGCGAACCATCGACGGACCGCCGATGTCGATCTGCTCGACGCACTCGTCCGGCGTGGCACCCGAGGCAACCGTCGCGGTGAACGGGTACAGGTTGACGACGACGAGTTCGAACGTAGCGATGCCGAGTTCCTCGAGCTGAGCGAGGTGATCCGGCTTGCGCGTGTCGGCCAGAACGCCGGCGTGAACGCGCGGATGCAGCGTCTTCACTCGACCTTCGAGGCACTCGGGGAATCCGGTCAGAGCCTCGACCGGCGTCACGGGGATACCGGCGTCGGCGATCTTCGACGCGGTCGAGCCGGTCGACACCAACTCGACACCGGCCTCGTGCAGGCCTGTGGCCAGCTCGATCAGACCACTCTTGTCGTAGACGCTGACAAGTGCACGGCGCACAGCCTTGCGTTCACTCACTGGGGATCACGGCCTTTCGTCCATCGGAAACTACTCCGTGTGTAGCGACAGCGGCGATAACGTCCGCCAACAACCGACGCTCTACAACTTTGATGCGCTCGTGCAACGTCGACTCGGTGTCGCCCGGCAGCACTGCCACAGGTTCTTGGGCCAGAATCGGCCCGGTGTCCACTCCACCGTCGACCAGGTGCACGGTCGATCCCGTGACCTTCACGCCGTACGCCATCGCGTCGGGAACCGCGTGCGCGCCGGGGAAGGCAGGCAGCAACGCGGGGTGAGTGTTGATGATTCGTCCGCCGAACTCCGCGAGGAAGCTGGGACCAAGGATCTTCATGAATCCGGCACTGACCACAAGATCCGGGCGATGCGCGGCAACGGCCGCGGTCAAAGCCTTGTCCCAGTCTGCGCGATCATCGTAATTCTTGATCGACACTTTGAATGCCGGAATCCCGGCAGCCTCGCCGTGTTCGGTGGCTGCGCAGTCCCGATCGACACCGACGGCAACGATCTGCGCGGGGTATCCGTCGGACCTCGAGGCGTCGATCAGCGACTTCAGGAGGGTACCGGCGCCGGACGCAAGAACTACGACGCGTGTAGGCGTCGTCGGCTGCAGGTTGTCGGCCGAGGCAGTCAGCGCTCTACTCCTGAGAACTAGAAGATGATGCGGCCGGAGAATCGACCACACGACAGCCTAGTCGCTTGTGTCTTTCGGAGGTGAGGGCAGGTCGGTCCCGCGCTCCTCGTCGCTCGGATTCTCGCCGGGTTCCTCGTCGTCGGAATCCTCGGCAGCTGCGGCCTCGGGTTCCTCGAGCGGCTCCGGCTCCGTGACTGGTTCGTGTTCTTCAACAGCCTCTTCGTCCACGATCGACTCTTCAGCTACGCCGTCATCCTCGGACTCGACATCGTCCGGAACCTCGGCGGTTTCCTCAACTGACTGGACACCCAGATCAGGCACATCCAGATCAGAATCGTCCAAATCCAAATCCAAATCCGAATCGTCGAACCCGACGTCGTCCGCAGTACGGTGCGCCGTCCACGTCACTACCAGCGCAGACACCACTCCGAACAGCGACAACCATCCGAAGGTCAATAGTCCGAATGCCCACCACGTCACCTCGACAGCGCCGAAACGCCCCAAGTCGCCCCCACTGGCCAGAGCAAAAAGTGCCATGGTGATTCCGGTTGCGAAGGCAGCGGTCAGTGCTGCCAGCACAGCATCCTGACCGTCGGCACCTTGAATCTCGACGCGCTTCGCACAGTCACGACCCGACAAAATTCCGACCACGGCCGGAATGATCAACAGCACCGCCCAGAGCCCGCCGCCCACGCTTTCGGGAATTGCTCCGAGGAGCGGCAACGGCGGCAAGTCTCCGCCCACATTGCCGAACAGACTGATCGATACGTCACCGATATTTGCGGTAGCGCCGGTCAGTACTGCGGCGGCACCGATAACGAGGTTCGGCAGGTACAGCAACGACAGCACGGTCAAGCCGAGCACGCCGACAAATCCACCACCGCGTGAAAGGAGATCGCCGACGGTAGTCCACGAGATGAGCAGTGCCATGAGGACTGCAATCGATCCCACTGCCAGCAGCGTCGCAATTGCGCCGGCCGCCGGTCGAACCGCGGCCGACGCCCAGTGCGGAATGTTCAGCTCGAAGGTCTGCCATTGCGCTATCGCGACACCGAACACCGCTGCAACAAGATGAATTCCGGCGACCCAACCGAAGGCGCTCAGCGTGTTGGGACTCGACAACGGGATTGCCGCGGAAGCGTCGGCGACGACGGCCAGACTTATAGCGGTGACGGTCAGTGGGCCGGCGACTGCCGCACCCAACAAACGTAAAGTCGCGTCCCGCGAATCCGTGAGCTGCGACGCCAACGCACATCTGCGCGCCACCACCCACATCATGACGGCGGTGGGCAGCAGTGGCAGTACGCCCAGCTGGACTCCGTCGATTGTTGCGGGCACTTGGTGGATCGCCAGCCAGGTCGTTGCGATGGCACCGAAAGTTCCCGTCAGGTCACTGCTCGCGGATACGAGCGTGACAACCACGACCGCGGAAATCAGCAGGATCGTCATCCCCGAGGGGCGGAAGGCCACCGTCAGGAGGGTTCGTGCCTGGTCCGAGTCCGGCGCCGGTGCGCGGAGTGACGTGCGGCCCCTGGCGGGTTCGGGTCGTGTGCGATCAATCAAAAAACTCATCCCCTCGAGGGTTTCACTCGAACTGTCGACGCGCAGTCAGGCGCGCCGCCCGGCCAGAAGAATGTGGCCTCCGACCGCGCTGGTCGGAGGCCACATTCTTGAAGACCGTTACTACTTCTGATCGTCTGGGTTGCGAGAATCGAACGCTCGAGTCTCGGCAGCAGCATCGGTGTCCTGACCGGCTTCGGGCGCTGCTGGAGGCTCAAACCCTGTGGGCTGATACTGGCCCGGCTGGTACTGACCGGGCTGGTACTGGGGTGCTGCCGGGTACTGAGGCGCAGCCGGCGGAGTGAACCCGCCGTAAGGCTGAGCAGAAGGCTGCTGACCGGGCGTTTGCTGGGGAGCGGGTTGCTGGGCAGCAGTGCCACTTCCTTCTGCGGGTGCAGAACCGTACCCGGCCGCATACCCCTGGGGCGAACCTTGCTGGGGCGCCTGACCGTACGGCTGCCCGTACGCCTGGCTCTGCGACGACTGGCCCTGCGACTGCGGGTACGTCGGCTGCTGAGGCTGCCCGTACTGCCCCTGCTGATAGCCCTGCTGGGCCTGCGGGTAACCCTGTCCGAACTGCTGCGGCGCGGCAGTTCGAGGCGCGGGCGCCTTCAGGATTCCGATGTCGAACAGCAGTGCCGCAATGGCCGCGACTGTCTGGACGAAGCTGAGAATGAGGACGACGATCAAACCCCACCCGAGGCTGACGGTGATGTAGTCGGTCGAACCGAGCGTGAACGCCGTGAAGACGAGGGCCACAAAACCGGTCAGTGACAGCGTGGCAACAACTCCGGCATGCGTTTGCCGGGGTAGCAGCGATACTGCGGCCAGGACGCCACCCGCGAAAAGGAATCCGAGACCGTAGACGCCGGCTTCGAAGAAACTGGACGTGGTGCTCGAGTCGTCGCTGATACCGGGACTCGAGATAGCGGTGAACGGCGTGAACCCGAGCAGAAAGTTGACGATACCGAGAGCGGCTACCGCCACTGTGAGAATGAATCCGATATTCGGTGCCCCACTGCTTCCCGGCTGCGAAGATCCAGCGGGGGGCTGCGGAGGCCCATATCCGGACCCTCCGAAATTTGACTCTGGCGGTGTGAATGTCATGACTTCTCCTCGCAGACTGGCTTCGGTATACCCCAGCCTATGTGTGCCGCCTTCGCACGGTAACACCGACAGGAGACAATAAGAGGATGCCCGTCACTCTCACCCCCGGCGTGGATCACACCGTCGTAACCGAGGTGAAGCACTCGAAGTTCATCGCATCACTACGCAGAATCGACGATGTCGATGCAGCCCAACAGTTTCTCGGGATACAGAAATCTCTGTATCCCGATGCGCGCCACCATTGCTCCGCTTATGTGCTGGGCAACGACGCGAGTTCGCGGATAGAACGCGCCAACGACGACGGCGAGCCCGGTGGCACGGCCGGCGTTCCGATGCTGCAGGTACTCAAAGCCCGCGATCTCGTCGATGTAATTGTGGTTGTCACAAGATATTTCGGCGGAATCAAGCTGGGTGCGGGTGGATTGGTTCGTGCATATTCGGGAGCGGTGTCCGTGGCGGTGGACTCTGCGCGGTTGGTCGGTCGCGAACGAAGGATGTTGTTCACCTTGGCTATTCGGCACGGCGAGGCTGGTCGCGTCGAGGCTGAATTGCGGGCCCGCGGTGTTGTCGTGCGGGGAACCGACTACGGCTCGAAAGCTGTTCTGACCCTTGCCTCGGATGATCCGACGCAACTGGAGTCCGCAGTTGCCTCGGTCACCTCGGGTTCCGGCCAACTCGAACCCGCCGGAGATATGTGGGTGGACGTCTGACACCCACGCCGGAAAAGAGCCAGCCTTACGGACCGAATCCTGGAGGCGGTGCGTTGTAGTTCACGACGGGCACCGGCGGCGTAAGGGCTGCGGAACCGAGGACCAGTACAGCGACGGCACAGGCAGCTTGGATGAATCCGAAGACGATGACGAAGATGAGCCCGACGCCCACTTCGAGGCCCTCGGACAATCCGATCAAGGTGAAGAGAAGTGTGACAAATCCCGTGATCGAGGCGGCAGCCACGACAATGTTGTTCGGTACCTGATTCGGGAGCAGACCGAGACCGGCAATCACCCCGGCCAACAGCAGTAGCGCGATGCCGACTATCCCGGCACCGAGCGAAGCATTATCGAAGAAATTCATGCTGTCGGAGCCGAAGATGCCGGATGACGTTACCTTGGGATCATTCTTGGCGAACGGGGCGAAACCCAGCAGGAAGTTGACGACGCCGAGACCTGCGACACCGATTGTCAGCATTGATCCGAGGCCGCGACTACGCACCGGTCGCTGTTGGAACTGTTGGAACGGATGCTGCTGTGGTTGCTGATATTGCTGCGACTGCTGATACTGCTGCGGCTGCTGATACTGCTGCTGGGGCTGGTACGGATTGGGTTGGGGCGCACCGTAGCCCCCGGAATCAGGCGTGAACGTCATCTTTTCGTTTCTCCCTTGCCGACTCGAATGCAGAACAAACGAGCAACGCCCGCAACCAGGAAAAATACCTGGTTGCGGGCGCTGTGGCCTTTTCAACACGCGGAACCGAAAGCTCCGCGAACAGAACCTAGAGGCTCTGAAGGATCTCGCGTGCGAGTGCAGCGGTGGCGGACGGAGTCTTGCCGACCTTCACGCCTGCAGCTTCGAGAGCTTCCTGCTTGGCCTGAGCCGTTCCCGAAGAACCGGAGACGATGGCGCCGGCGTGGCCCATGGTCTTGCCTTCGGGTGCGGTGAAACCTGCCACGTAGCCGACGACCGGCTTGGTGACGTGAGCCTTGATGTAATCGGCTGCACGCTCTTCGGCGTCGCCACCGATTTCACCGATCATGACGATGACCTTGGTGTCAGGATCGTTCTCGAACGCCTCGATGGCGTCGATGTGCGTCGTACCGATGACCGGGTCGCCGCCGATGCCGATGGCCGTGGAGAAGCCGAAGTCACGGAGCTCGTACATCATCTGGTAGGTCAGGGTGCCCGACTTGGAGACGAGGCCGATGGGGCCGGTGCCTGCAATGTTGGCAGGCGTGATGCCGACGAGTGCCTGGCCGGGGGTGATGATTCCGGGGCAGTTCGGTCCGATGATGCGGGTCTTCTTGCCCTTGGACTCGTTGTACGCCCAAGCGTAAGCGGAGTCCTGGACCGGGATGCCTTCGGTGATGACCACGAGGAGCGGGATCTCCGCGTCGATAGCCTCGACGATGGCGTCCTTCGAGAAGGCCGGGGGAACGAACGCGATGGAGACGTCTGCGCCGGTCTCCTTCATTGCCTCTTCGACCGTCGCGAAGACGGGGAGCTCGACAGCGGAACCGTCAGCTGCAACGTGCTTGACCGTGGTGCCGGCCTTGCGTGCGTTGACGCCGCCGACGACCTGGGTGCCGGCCTTCAGCATCAGAGCGGTGTGCTTGGTGCCTTCGCCGCCGGTGATGCCCTGGACGATGACCTTTGAATCCTTGGTGAGGAAGATTGCCATTGTTCTGTGAGTCCCTTACTTCGCTGCGTTAGCGAGCTCGGCGGCCTTGTCGGCGGCCTCGTCCATGGTTGCGACGACCGTCACCAGCGGGTGGTTGGCCTCGGCGAGGATGCGGCGACCCTCTTCGACGTTGTTTCCGTCCAGGCGCACGACGAGCGGCTTGTTGGCCTCGTCGCCCAGGGTCTTCAGTGCGCCGACGATGCCGTTGGCAACTGCGTCACACGCGGTGATTCCACCGAAGACGTTGACGAACACGCTCTTGACCTGCGCGTCGTTCAGGATGACATCCAGGCCGGCAGCCATGACTGCAGCGGAAGCTCCGCCGCCGATGTCGAGGAAGTTGGCGGGCTTGACGCCACCGTGGTTCTCGCCGGCGTAAGCGACGACGTCCAGGGTGGACATGACCAGGCCTGCGCCGTTGCCGATGATTCCGACCTCACCGTCGAGCTTGACGTAGTTGAGGTCGTTTTCCTTTGCCTTGAGCTCGAGGGGATCGGTTGCGTCGCGATCCTCGAAAGCCTCGTGGCCGGGCTGACGGAATGCAGCGTTCTCGTCGAGCGTGACCTTGCCGTCGAGGGCGAGGATCTCGTCGGAAGGCGTACGAACGAGGGGGTTGACCTCAACGAGGATTGCATCTTCGTTGATGAAAACTTCCCACAGCTTCTGGATGGTGACGGCTGCTGCGTCGAGCACCTCTGCGGGCAACTTGCCTGCCTCGGCGATGCTGCGCGCGAATGCCAGGTCGACACCCTTGACTGCGTCGACGGGGATCTTGGCGAGAGCGTCGGGGTTCTCCTCGGCGGTGACCTCGATCTCGACGCCACCCTCTACCGAGCACATGGCCAGGTAGGTGCGGTTCGTGCGGTCCAGCAGGAAGGAGATGTAGTACTCCTCGGCAATGTCACTTGCCTCTGCGACCAGCAGCTTCTTGACAACATGGCCCTTGATGTCCAGGCCCAGGATTGCCTCGGCGTTTGCCACTGCGGCATCCACGTCGGGCGAGTACTTGACGCCGCCGGCCTTGCCGCGGCCGCCGACCTTGACCTGTGCCTTGACCATCACGGGCTTGCCAATTTCTTCGGCAATCTCGCGTGCGCCTTCGACCGTGTCTGTAACACGTCCAGCCGAAGTCGGCACTCCGTGCTTGGCGAAGAGTTCCTTCGCCTGGTATTCGAAGAGATCCATCTGCTCACCGTCTCGTCTGCGTTGACACCCGCTCGAGGGGTAGGAGCGGGTCTGTTCTGGACTTTAACCAGTTGCTGCGTTGGGTTTGCGCCCGCATACATGCTATGTGGCCCATGTCACGCATATGTGCCCGGTGAGTCACGCCTCACGGGTTACCGCAGGCGGTTCACACCGATTTTGTCAAGTGCCAGTCTCACTGTTTGCCGGCTTGCGCCGAACTCTGCGTGGCCCGGACAAGAAGCACAGCAACGATTAGCAAGAGTAGGCCCGTCCCTGCTGTGATCGCACCCACCCCCACCGTTGCGTCCGGAATGCGCGAAGACGTCAACGGTCCGGAGACTACGTAGACCAGCACTGCGGTGGCGGACCCGATCAGGAGCGCCTTGGCCCGAGCCGGTCGCGCACGCGGTGCGATCAGTACGGCAACAAGCACCGCCACGCCCACGAGCAGTTGCCCCCACGTGTTGATTCCCCACGGCCAGTCTCCGACGGAGGCAGCCGAGTATCTTTCACCGCGATACAGCGGCAGTGCCGTACCGGCTAGTGAAAGAACTCCGCCGACGCCACCGACGACGAGCACTGCGCGATTCACGGCATAGTCGACGGAGGTGTCGACGTCTTCACGTTCGGCCGTGCCGGCGATCCACAACGCGATGCCGGCGGCAGCAGCGACAACGGATGCCGCTCCCAGCACGAACACCCCGATACCGAGCCGGATGCCGGGAACGTCGGTCGCGATGACGACTGGTTGCAGAACTGCCGCCGCACCCATGACGACGGTGGTCCACAGCGCTCCCAGGACCGGCCGGATCATATTGGCCCGGCCCGGCAGGAAAAGCCCGAGCGAGACGACCAGAAGGACGCCGGCAGCGAGAAGCACTATGCGGGTGGCGAGTATCGACGGTTCGGGAACCCCCTCGGGAAGCGACAACACCGGCAGCAAGGCTCCCGCTGCCGCGAGAGCTGCAGCGATCACGCCGAGGGCGCCGGCCAGGCGATGCAGTTTTCCAACGCGAGCCTGCTGTGCGCGAGCCTGTGCGACCATCGCGGCCTTGCGGGCACTCTTGGTGTCTGTCCCTCGTTGCGCCGACGTCGGTTCGGCCTCAGTCGCAGCGCGGGACTCGCGCCGCGCCGCTAGGGCCGGCACTGCCACGCCAATACCGACGATGACAACAGCCGCGAGCGATCCGACGATCGAACCCACACCGACGCCGATCCGATCGCCCCCGGCCAATCCTGCAACGACGCGAGTGCCGCTCACACCCAGAGCGCCGATGCCGGCCCCCACAAGAGCTCCTGCCCCGACCCCCGACGAGATCGACGTCAGAGCCGCCGCGGTGACAATCAGCAAGGCGACGGCGACCACGCCGGTACCGAGCGCGCCCGCCGCGGGACTGTCCACGAACGGACGAACCAGAAAGATCGGGTCCTGCGAGTCGAAGGCAGGCCCGAACAGAGCCACCACGTAGGCGATAGCGGCAAAGATCGCAGCTGCCGTCGGCCAGGTTCCGATACGCGCGCCGACCGATCTGCCGTCGTATTCGGCGGCTAGTGCACTGCCGTAACCGTCACGTTCGGATTCACGGTGCACGACCACAAGCCCGAGTCCACCGGCGACCACCAACAACCCATGGCCGATGAGCGCGACGTAGGCTCCCACCCCGGCGTTGATCAATCCGGCAGAAATCGGACGGAAAAGTTCCAAGCGGTTCGCATCGATTGCGTCGACGAACAACTGAACGTCCAGGATCGCCACGCCGAGTGACATCGCACCGACGCCGGCCAGAAGTGCTCCGGCGAGGGATGGACTACGACGACACGCCCCGCTCGCAACAGCCGGAACCGCAAGAGCACACAGAGCGGCGAATATCGAAGCCGAGACGATCGACCCTGAAGCCCCTGGCCCGCTACCGACACCGATCAGCGGCGCCCCGGCAACGGCGACGCCGCCGAGGACTGCCACGAGTAGCGCCAGCGCAACAATCGGCGGGACCCGAGGAGGCAGGCGGACATCGTCCGCCGGTTGCACCGGCGGGTTTCGGGGTGTTGACGACACCCGCTCGACGGTAGTGCGTGCGAAGGCCGGTAATCAGGTTGTGACACGCTCGATTACCAAACGAGATAATTGGTCTGATTTGTCCGGAGGTACGTTTCACCTGTTCAGGGTGTGAGCCACATCACAAACCGAGACTCGTTTGCTCTATGGGTTGCACGTGTCGCAACCATTTCGTTACCGTTGCTCCAGCTAAGTCACAGACTGATTACGAATCCCGAGGAGCGAACAGGCACATGCGACACGGCCAGTTCACCACCAGCAGGTTCACGGAATCAGAACAAGACCAGGTCACGCCCTCTTATCCAACGCACTCGGCCCGGCGTTACACCGAGACCAAAAGTTCTGAGATTTCTTCCATTATGTTCACTCGCACCTCCTCCCCCACGTCGTTAGATTCCGACTCGGCAGATGCCTACCCGGCAGACTTCGAGAGCGTCGAGTCCGATGTGACCAGCGTCCCCGCTTCCACCCCGGCAGCATCTGTCGATGTCACCTCCCCGGTTCGCCGCACCGGCGCCCATCGCATCCCCACCCCGCCGTCCGCACTGAAGGGCCGCGCCGCAGTTCTCGCTGTAGCCGCCGGCGCAGTGGTCGCAGCGGGTCAGGCAGTTGTCAACAACGGCTCAGCCAACGCTGTCGATCATTCGGACGTCGCACTCGCCAACGAGTCCTCCGCGATCGCAACCACCGCACTGCCGCAGGCCGCCCAGTTCGCGCCCACCGCCGCAGCGTCCCTCACAACGGCCGCCGATGCGCCGCAGGTACTCAACGTCGCAGCACCCACCGACCTGTCGCAGTTCAGCAATCTCCTTGCCAAGGGCCAGCGTTTCAGCGAAGAGCGCGCAGCCCGCGAGTCCGCTGCCCGTCGCCCGCTGTTCGTTCTTCCCGCCGCCGGAACCTTCACATCCAACTTCGGTAGCCGCTGGGGCACCCTGCATGCCGGTGTTGATATCGCAGGACCCATCGGAACTCCCATTCTCGCTGTCGCCGACGGCACCGTCATCGACTCCGGCCCGGCTTCCGGCTTCGGAATGTGGGTTCGTCTGCAGCATGCCGACGGCACCATCACCGTGTACGGCCACATCGACACATCGACGGTCACCGTCGGCCAGCAGGTCATGGCTGGCGATCAGATCGCAACCATGGGCAACCGCGGCTTCTCCACCGGACCGCACCTGCACTTCGAGGTTCACCTCGCAGGCGAGAACAAGATCGATCCGCTCCCCTGGCTCGCCTCACGCGGCATCAGCCTGGGTATCGAGCAGGACTAGCTCACTCCAGCTCCTCAAACTTTCGGCCCGCACCTTCTCGAGGTGCGGGCCGAAAGTTTTTCTCAGGCTTCCCGGCCCGCGTTTCTACAGCTTGACCATAGGTACGCCACCGATGAGCATCAGACGCACTTTTCCGGCGCTACCGAAGTCGATGGTCACCGTCGCGGTCGGTCCGGTTCCCTTCGTTTCGAGAACCCTCCCCAGTCCGTACTTGTCATGGTTGACGCGATCGCCCACGGCAAGAACCAGGTTGTTGTTGCGGCCACGCGCGGCACCGAAAGTGGGTGCGGGAGCGTCGTTTCGGGAAGTACTTCCGTACCCACCAGCCTTGTTACCGTATCCCCCGCCGCCGCTTCCGTAACCAGGTCGACCACTCCCGAATCCCCCGCTCATACCCATACCCGGGTCTTCGCGACGCCAGTTGATGAGGTCTTCGGGAATTTCGCTGATAAACCGTGAAGCCGGGTTCTGGATCGGCTGTCCCCAAGCGGAGCGCATGATGGCCCGTGTGAGGTACAACCGCTGCCGGGCGCGGGTGATGCCGACGTATGCGAGGCGTCGTTCCTCCGAGAGTTCCGCCGGATCACCGAGGGCACGCATGTGCGGGAATTGGCCGTCCTCCCAACCGGTTACGAAGACGACCGGAAACTCGAGCCCCTTCGCAGTGTGCAGCGTCATCATCGTGACGACACCATCTTCGGAGTCGGGCAGTTGATCGGCATCGGCCACCAACGACACTCGTTCGAGGAACGCGGCCAGCGAACCCGGATCCGGTTCCCCTTCACGCATTGCCGCCGTTTCCTCGTCGTCCGGGTCGACCAGACCGGCAGCGTTGGCTGCATCGGCACTGAATTCCCTTGCCACACTGACGAGTTCGTCGATATTATCGAGCCTGGTGCCGTCCTGGGGGTCACTACTGGCAGCAAGTTCAGCGCGGTATCCGCTCCGCTCGAGAACTGCCTCGGCGATCTCGCCGATGTCACCGAGCTCGGAAGTTGCTGCGCCGTCGGCAGATTCGACCGGAAGCATGGCGCGCAGGCCGTCCATCATGTCGACGAATGCAACGATTGCCTTCTGCGACCGCGTATTGAGTAGTGCGACTTTACCTTCTGCAGCATCGCGAAGCGCTGCCGCAAAGCTGATGTTGCGATGCTCGGAGTGCACGGCAACGCAAGCTTCGGCGCGGTCCCCGATTCCACGGCGCGGGGTGTTGAGGATACGACGCAAGCTCACGGTGTCGTCTTCATTGGCAAGCACCCGAAGGTAGGCGACAATGTCGCGAACTTCCTTGCGCTCGTAGAACCGAACGCCGCCGACGATCTTGTACGGCACGCCCAGGCGAATGAAAATTTCTTCGAGCGCACGAGAAGAGTTGTTGGTGCGGTAGAAGACTGCGACATCAGAGAACTTTGCATCGCCGTTGTCGACCAGACGATCGATCTCGGACGCGACAAACGATGCTTCGTCGTGCTCGTTGTCCGCAACGTATCCGACGATCAGCTCGCCTTCACCGGAATCGGTCCACAGCCGCTTCTCGCGTCGGCCCGTGTTTTTCGAGATGACGGCGTTGGCGGCCGACAGAATGTTCTGCGTCGAGCGGTAATTCTGCTCGAGCAGAATGGTGCGTGCGTCCGGGTAGTCGTGCTCGAACTGCTCGATGTTGCGGATGGTTGCGCCGCGGAAGGCGTAGATCGACTGATCGGCGTCACCGACCACACACAGTTCGGCCGGCGCAACAGCATGATCGGATTCGCCTGCGCCACCGACCAGTTCACGAACCAGCATGTACTGGGCGTGGTTGGTGTCCTGGTATTCGTCGACGAGTACGTGGCGGAAGCGGCGGCGGTAGTACTCGGTGATCTGAGGGAAGTTCTGCAGCAGATCAACGGTCTCGCCGATGAGGTCGTCGAAGTCGAGTGCATTGGCGGAGCGCAGGCGCTGCTGATAATGCCCGTAGACCTTTGCAACCAGGCGAGGCAATTCCGCTGGATCCTGATTGGCGGCCGCGACAGCTTCCTCGGGATCGATCAGCTCGTTCTTGAGGTTGGAGATGTGCGTCGCAAGCAACCTGGCGGTGAACCGTTTGGTGTCGAGCTCGAGATCCTTGGAGATCATCGTGAGCAGTCGACGCGAATCGTCGGCGTCGTAGATAGAGAAGTTGGAGTTGAGGCCAGGAATCAACGCTGCCTGAGCTCGCAGAATTCGCACACAACTCGAGTGGAACGTGGACACCCACATGCTGTTGGCCCGCGGCCCGACCAACCCGGCCACGCGCTCACGCATCTCGGCCGCAGCCTTGTTGGTGAAGGTGATGGCAAGAATCTGTCCGGGTGTGACACCCCGTTCGGCCAACAGGTAGGCGATCCGACGCGTCAGTACCGCGGTCTTGCCCGAGCCTGCGCCCGCGACGATCAGCAGCGGCGAACCGGCATGCACGACGGCTTCGCGTTGCTGCGGATTGAGTCCGTCGAGGAGCGCCTCGGTGGCCGAGCTGCCGTCAGCCTGTTGCTGGGAATCGCCCTGCCGAGGCGGATGACCCTGCTGGTGAGGGTCCTGTTCGGAGTAGTCACCGTGCTCGAAAAGGCCACCTTGCTCACCGAGAGCTGGATACGTGTTCATCGCCTGTCCACGCTACCTGCGTCTACCGACAGAAGTATCAATGCATGCGCCGACAGGTGGACAAAGTCACGCCTCAACGGGACGGACCCAGTCGCGCCGCTCTTCACACCGTGACGGGCAGCACTTGGAACTGACGTACCCGACATGGCAAACTGGACGCTATGTTCAGCCTCGCCGTACCTAACACCCCAGCTGACGCCGTCAGCCCGGTGGGGCGATACTTTACGTGCGCCGGACCCCGGTGCACGTGAACCGAACTGCTCACCTGCCTCTGGTCCGAATCGGATCCGGGGCTTTTTTCGTCCGTGCACCTGGATCGGTAACGACCCGAGCCGACAACACGATCCACGCAGTAGAAAGAGGAGACGAATACTCATGAGCACCCAGGCAGCAGCACCCGAGGGAAATGCCACTCCGAGTGACGTCGAGGTTCCGCGCAGCGAAGCCGAGATCAACGAACTCCGCAAGGAAATTGACCGACTCGACGCCGAGATCCTCGCGGCTATCAAGCGCCGCTCGGAGGTCTCGCAGATCATCGGCCGTACCCGGATGGCATCGGGTGGACCGCGCCTGGTTCACAGCCGTGAAATGAAGGTACTCGAGCGCTTCAACGAGTTGGGTCAGGAAGGCCACACGCTCGCCATGTTGCTTCTCCGCCTCGGCCGCGGACGCTTGGGACACTAGCGCCCTCCGGCAGTCAGCGAGACTCGTCCAGAAGTTTCCAGACGGTGCCACTAAAGTCGGTAATTGTGAGCACTGACATCACCGGAACTTCAGCCTGGCAGAAACTGCGCGCTCATCACGCCGATTTCGAAGCCGTTCACCTACGTGAACTCTTTCGCGACGATCCTGCGCGTGGCACCGAGTTGACGGTTGATGCCGGTGATCTTCATATCGATTACAGCAAGCACCGCGTCAGTCGCGAGACTCTGGATCTGTTGATCGATCTGGCTCGTACAGCAGGTGTCGAATCGCGACGTGACGCCTTGTTCGCGGGTGATCACATCAATACGTCCGAGGACCGCGCTGCGCTGCACACCGCCCTGCGGCTGCCCCGGGATGCGGCGCTCACTGTCGATGGCCAAGATGTCGTGGCCGACGTTCACGAGGTTCTGGACGCAATGGGCTCGTTTGCCGATCGCGTCCGCAGCGGGGAGTGGACCGGCGCGACGGGTAAGCGCATCCGCACGATCGTCAACATCGGTATCGGTGGGTCAGATCTGGGCCCGGTGATGGTGTACCGCGCCCTGCGGCATTACGCCGACGCCGGCATCAGCGTCCACTTCGTCTCCAATATCGATCCCGTGGATCTGGTCGGGCAGCTCGCCGATCTGGATGCCGAGACGACGTTGTTCATCGTGGCGTCCAAGACCTTCTCCACTCTCGAGACATTGACCAATGCCACTGCCGCCAAGCGGTGGCTGTTTGCCGGTCTCGGCAGCGACGATGCCTCCGCTGTCGCACAGCACTTCGTCGCAGTGTCCACGGAGGCCGAACGAGTCTCGGAATTCGGCATCGACACCGCCAACATGTTCGGTTTCTGGGATTGGGTGGGCGGCCGGTACTCCGTCGACTCCTCAATCGGAGTGTCCGTCATGTGCGCTGTCGGACCGGAGCGTTTCGCCGAGTTCCTCGACGGTTTCCACCAGATCGACACGCATTTCCGTACCCGCCCGCTCGAGGAGAATGCGCCCGTACTTCTCGGGTTGATCGGCCTCTGGTACTCCAATTTCTTCGGCGCACAATCACGTGCCGTGCTGCCGTATTCCAATGACCTGCTCCGCTTTCCAGCCTATCTGCAGCAGTTGACCATGGAATCCAACGGCAAGTCCGTTCGCGCCGACGGCACCCCCGTCACAACGTCGACGGGCGAAATCTTCTGGGGCGAGCCGGGAACCAACGGCCAGCACGCCTTCTATCAACTTCTTCATCAGGGAACATGGCTTGTGCCTGCCGATTTCATCGGTTTTGCAGAATCCACGGATGACCTACCCACCGCTGACGGCACGGGTTCCATGCACGACCTCTTGATGAGCAACTTCTTCGCGCAGACCAAGGTTCTGGCGTTCGGCAAGACGGCCGAAGAAATCGCAGCCGAGGGCACGCCCCCGGAGTTGGTGCCGCACAAGGTGATGCCGGGAAACCGTCCCACCACCACCATCCTGGCCAAGGAACTCACACCGTCGGTGGTCGGGCAGTTGATCGCCCTCTACGAGCATCAGGTATTTGTCGAAGGTGCGGTGTGGGGCGTCAATCCGTTTGATCAGTGGGGCGTCGAGCTCGGTAAGACACAAGCCTTGGAACTCGGGCCGGCACTCTCCGCGGAAGGCCCTCCGGGCGATCTCGGCGACACGTCCACCGATGCGCTGGTCGAGTGGTACCGCCACCAGCGGGGCCGGGCCTGACCGAAGGCCGAAGCGGTCACGCTGGGAGGCTCTGAGCGCTCACGCTGCGGCTGGACCGAACCAGTTCTCGGTGGTGTAAATACGCCCGGAGCGGTCCACCAGCCGAGCCCGAAGCCCTTGTTGTTCAACCCAAATGATCGCGCTGATTCCCCTCACCAGCGCTGCCTCGCTGGCGGCATATGCCCATACCGCATCGTCGGCAATCACGGACACTTGAACCCATTCGGTTGACGGACGCGCTTCATGCGGCTGCCATGAGGGCGCATCGGGAGCGTGCGCCGTTGCCATCGCCGTTCCGTTGCTCAATTCCACTTCCTCGCCGCCTGGAACCGGAATCTGCCAACCACCGGCTGGGGCGTGTCCGGCTGTGGCAATCACGTCCCCGATCCGCACGGCGACGCCGCATTGCAGTTCTGCGGCGACGGTTTGTGCCGCCCGATCCACAGTGTCCGCCTTCGCAACTCCGGTGATGTCGAACGAGGCGCCCCACGGCGCGTACACAACGTCGCCGTCCAGTTGCACGTCCTCGAACGTGGGGGTCGGATGCACGGGGGGAATTGATTCGTCCTCCGAATAATTGTCGGCCAGCGGATTCACCTCACCGGCCGTCATCCGGGCTGCCCACAGCGCCGAGCGCAGCAATGCCGACATACGGCGGGTGACTTTCACCGGCGTACCTTGAGCGAGATTGACGGCGTGAATTTCGGCATCTCCGCGTCGGAGGTCGCAGACGGCTTCGGTGTCCTCGATGGCAGCGGCGATCAAAGCGTGCGCAGTGGGCAGCGCCGCGCCTTCGGTGACATCCACCTCGACGGCGGAATCCCACATCGCCCACTTCTCGACACTGACCATGACAGCCCTGCCCTTCGAACTGCTGGATCCAAAACCTGCTGCTTTAAACACCAGTATGCGCCGTACTGCAAGCTCTCTGCCAGAACCTGCTGGTCCGGTTTCTCCCCCTACACTTCGGAGGTGGGATCACGCCTGAGTGTCATCGACGAAATGTTTCTGTGGACCCATCGTGGTCTCGGTCTGCCGATAGTGATGCAGGGGGTCTGGCGAACCGACGGCGTCGTCGACGCGGATGCGCTCGAGCAGTTGTGCGATCGAGTAGCGTCCGGACCGCTCGGTCGGCGAGTGCGTCGTCCACGGATTCCCGGTGCTAGGCCGGAATTCATCGTCGACACCAGCCGGTACCCGCTCAGTTTCCGTGCGGAGCCTGTTCCGGTCGAGCAGGTGATCGATTGGGCCGACGCTCAAGCTTTGGTCACGCTCGATCCTGAATGCGGCCCTGGTTGGCGCCTAGCCGCAACCCGTGATTCCGACGGCGGAACTGTCGTTTCCGTGACGTGCTCCCACGTCCTCGCCGATGCGCGGGGGTTGATCAACGCCCTACACGACGCGATGAATCGAACAAGCTCAGCACCGGCCGATTCGGCCCCGGTGTCCGACCGTGCTGATGCGCTGGCAACAACGACGCGGGTTCTGCGTGGGCTTACCCGCGCCGTCTTCGGACTCATCGTGAGTTCGGCGCGGCGGGCAGAACTTCGTGGATTCAGTTCATCGTCTACCTCCCCTCGCGGTCCGGATCGTCACCGGATGAGCAGCGCAGTTGTGGAGGTTGACGCGGCGCTGTGGGACAAGGCCACACGCACGGCCGGTGGCACCCCCAACAGCTTGTTCCTGGCGTGTGTAGGCCACCTGGCTCGGCGCGAGGATGAAACCGGCACAGTAACACTCAGTGTTCCCATGAATGTCAGAATCGCGAAGGGTCCGGATGTAACGATGACGTCGGTCGACAATGCGGTCGCCATGGTCGCCGTCCCAATCACTCCCCTTACTACTCTCGCCCAGATCCGCAAGCTATGTCGAGAAGCCTTCGCATCTCCCCCGATGTCCAGCCCCGCCGGTTTCCCGGCCGAACTTCTCCAGGTAATTCCGGACCGTCTTGCGCACCGCCTGGCCGACGGTCCCGGGCAGCGAGATGCCTTGTGTTCCAACATCGGAACGGTGGACATCAGCGCGTTCGACGGACATCCCACCAGCGGATTGGCTCTTCGCGCAGTTCATCCCGGAGCGACGGCCGCACAGTTGAACAGCACATCCACCCGAATCTCCGGATACCTTTGCCGAATCGGCAGTACGTACACGCTGTCGCTGGTAAGTTTCGAAGCTGTCGACGGCAACGCACTGCGCGAGCAAGCCTTACAATCCCTCGCCACATTCGGAATCACCGCCCGCGTCTGGTAAACAGATACCGGCAGAACTGCGGTACTTGTACGCCCGTACCCATTCCTCTCCGAGCGAACGTACCTTTCGTCGTCTTGGATGCGCCGAAAGGTACGTTCGCTCGGAAGGTTTCTACCAATTCAGTGACCGAACACACTGCACAGCAGAGTAATTGACCATAAAGTCAGACATGCAGAACAAATGACACGCGGCAAATAACGAACGGTCAGTTCGCGGCGTAAATCACATAGTTAGCAAACACTTTCATTTGCTGTGCCACCAAATATCCCCAGGTGAAAGCACTCTCGGTACTGGTGTCCAATTTTCGGTCGTCTACTATATGAAACCTGCCGCCGCACGACCACGGCACAGAGATCGATGCATGGTCACGAACGAAGGGATGAACTGTGGAAACGGGAGGAACCGTGGCAGATTCGTTCCAAGAGCGACTCAATGCCCTGTACCCAGACACGCCTCCCAGATTAACCAATGCTCAAGTTGTAGAGGCACTTTCACAGCGGGGATGTCGCATCTCGACGCCGTACCTTTCACAACTGCGCAGTGGTGTTCGGACCAATCCGTCGGAGCAGGTCGTATTGGCGCTCGCCGAGTACTTCAACGTCCAGGCCGAGTACTTCTTCAGCCCGACTCCGCGCCAGGATCCCGAACTCATTCCGGAAGAAGACCGTTCGGTCGCCGAAGAGTTCATCGACCCCGAATTGCGTTCCCTGACACGTAAAGCCGTGGATCTCTCGCCCGAGTCGCAGAGTCTGCTGTCCTCGATCGCCGAAAGGCTCCGATCCTCCGAGGGTCTGCCGTCGGTGCCGCCGGACTGCATCACGTACACAGCGCCCGTCTCACGCGAAGTGAATCCCACACTCAGCGCGTGAGGCGACCCAACAGTGCCGAAGCTGTAACGATTCCTGCCAGCGCCGCTCCGATCAGTACCGCGAAGTCGACGATGTAGTTGGTCGGCATCCCGATCAGCAAGCCTCGCAACGCCGACACCTCGTAGCTCAATGGATTGATTCGACTGAGCCACTGCACCCATCCCTGCATCAGATCCACCGGATACAGGGCGTTCGACGCGAAGAACAACGGCATGGTGATGGCTTGTCCGATGCCCATCAGTCGATCTCGCTTGAGGACGATGCCGGCGATCGCAACAGAGAGGCAGGCGAAGAAGGCGGCGCCCAGTACGACAACCACGACGACGCCGAGAAGTTTGATCGGGTTCCACGTCATACTCACGCCGAGTAGTGCTGCGACGATCACGACGACTACGGCTTGGGCGACGGCGCGAATCCCGGCGGCAAATGCTTTTCCGGTGACGAGCGCTGCCCGTGGCGTCGGAGTGACCATGAGTTTTGTGAGGACGCCGGCGTCGCGCTCCCAGATGATCTGGATGCCGTAGAAAATTGCGACGAAGAGCGCCGACTGCGCGATGATGCCGGGGGCCAAGAAGTCCAGATACGGTACATCGCCGGTGGGTATCGCTCGGATATGGCTGAACGTCTGCCCGAAGATGACAAGCCAAAGGATCGGTTGGATTGCGCGCGTGACCAACTCGGATCGATCATGGCGCAATTTCTGCACTTCGACGAGACAAAAAGTGTAGATCCTCGACATTAATCGGGCGAACCCGTTGACGCTGGGGTCAGCCCAGGCGGCGCGCTGTACGGCGGGTGCTGCGGACATCACGGAGTCCTCCTGACTCTCGGCCGGTGAGGTCGTCGCCGGCAACGTGACGAAAGACGTCTTCGAGTGTGGCGTCCGGGCCGAGTGTCGTGGCCAGTTCGCTCGGACTGCCGACTGCCCTCAGTTCACCGTGGTGCATCAGAGCAACACGATCACACAATTCGTCGGCTTCCTCCATGTAGTGGGTGGTCAGCAGAACGGTCATTCCGTACTGCTGCTGCATCTCGGAGACTCTGCGCCACACGGATTCACGCGCAATGGGGTCCAGCCCTACCGTCGGCTCGTCCAAGACCAGTAGCGCGGGCCGATTGACCAGTGCCTGTGCCAATTCCAATCGTCGTACCATTCCGCCGGAGAAGCTTGCGGCGACGCGGTCTGCGGAGTCGAGCAGATCCACCATCTCCAGAGCCTGGTCCACACGCTCACGTCGCTCGAATCTCGGCACATCGTAGAGGCGAGCAAACCACGTGACGTTCTCCCGGGCCGTCAAAGAACTCTCGATCGAAAGTTGTTGCGGTACATAACCGAGATGACGTCTGATAGTCATCGCGTCTGTCCGTTCAGACTTTCCCAGGATGCGGATATCACCGTCCTGCAAGGGAAGTAATGTGTTGAGCAGTCGAATCGTGGTGGTCTTTCCCGCTCCGTTCGGCCCGAGTAGACCGAAACATTCGCCCTGTTCGATGGTCAAACTCAGGTTGTCCACCGCCAGGTTGCTGCCCGCACGGCTGGAACCGAATCTGTAGGAGAGATTTTCGATCTCAACCGCAGGTACGTTCGGAGCCGACGCTTGCGGAATACTTCGCCGGTTCCACCAGTGCTCAGCCATGTCAGGCCTCCTCGGTTTCGGCGCCGGCCCTGGCCAGCGCGACTGCGAGCCGAGTCAGTGCCGGCAAGGCAGCTTCGATGTGTGCTTGATCGTCGGCACTCAAGCTCGACAACGCCTGTCCCACAACGACGCTGCGCCGATCTCGCCAGTATTCGACACGTTCACGCGCTTCCTTCGACAACGCAAGCCTTGCCACGCGCCGGTCCGCACCGTCGACCACCCGCTCGATCACTCCGTCGTCGGCAAGCTGACGAACCAGCGTGGACACCGTATTCGCGGCGACACCGAGCTTGGTGGCTGCCTCGGCCACCGAGAGTCCGGGATTCCTTCTCAGCAACCGCACAAGTTCGATCTGGGCGCCGCCCAGCGGACGCTCGGCAAACGGGCGCCCTGACGCTTTTCGTGTGCCGCGTCGCAACTGACCGAGCGTCTCGAGTACGTCATCGGACAAACGATGAGGTAGTTCATCTTCTACATCCATATCCCACAATACCTCTGTAGCAGAGCTATTGTCGTGGCGTTTGGCAGGGTTTCCGAATCGGCGGCGTCGGGTATCCCCCACTGCTAGCACCGCCCACCCGTGAAATGGAGCGATCATGCGCAGACAGTGGTTGTTCGCGATTGTCGCCAGTGCCGCACTTGCCGTGTCCGGTTGTTCGTACGACGCCACCGATTCCGGCACCGACGCAGATAACGTCACCGAGATATCGACGTCGCTGTCACCTCCGGCAGCAGCCAGCGCCGTGCTACTGAAGACAGCCACTTCTCCACTGGGAACAATTGTGGTCGACGGCGAAGGAATGACCGCGTATATCTACAACCCTGACGAGGAGAACTCGACTTCGAGTTCATGCGACGAAAACTGCCTACGGTACTGGCCGGCTGTCACGTCTACCACCGATTCTCCAGTGGTACAGGGAATAAACGCCGCGATCGGGACGGTGCCGGGTCCGGACGGCTCCTTCCAAGTGACAGTGAACGGTAAGCCTATCTACCGATACTTGGACGACCAGGTCCCCGGCGACATGTTGGGGCAGGGCGTCGGCAGTCTGTGGTTCATGATCGACGAGTACGGAAATCCGGTATTCGCTACGGAGTAGGAGCTCAGTTGTACGGCTGCCGTGCAGTTTCCGGGTCGCCGTAGGTTATCGCTCGTTCGCGACGAGTTTTAGACGCGAGGGTGACGCCCCAGTTGAGTGCTGTGCTGACGCGGTTGCGGAAACCTGCCAGGAACGCGATGTGGATAACTCCCCACGACACCCAGCCGAGGAAGCCGGACATCCGAATCGGACCGGCCTGCAGTAGTGCGTGTCGACGCGAAATGTAGGCGGCTGTACCGAGATCACGGTATTTGAAGAGCTTCCCGTTGGGTCCACCGTGTTCGACGATCGCCGCAATTTGATTGCCGGCGTACCGCCCGCCTTGCATGGCGACTTCTGCGACGCCCGGCAGTTTGTCGAGGGACATGATGTCGCCCACCACCCAGACATCGGGGTGTCCTGGCACTGTCAGGTCGCGGCCGACTTCGATGCGGCCACCGCCGACCTGCTTGACGCCCAGTGCGCCGGCCAGTGCTTCCACAAACGGGACCGCCTCGACGCCGGCAGTCCACAGGATTGTTCGAGTCTCGTACCGCCGCTTCTCTTTTGTCTTCTTGTCGGTGGTCTCCACCTCGGTTTCGGATACGTCGGTCACATGCACGCCGAGATGTGTTTCGACGCCAATCTTCTCGAGGGTGCGTCCGGCCGCTGCGGACAGCGATCGGCTGAACGACGGCAATACTCGGTCGTCGCCGTGAAAGAGCAGGACGCGTGCTTCCTCCGGATCGATGGCACGAAACTCGTTGGTGAGCGCATGCATCGCCAATTCGCGGATCTGCCCGGCTATCTCGACTCCGGTGGGTCCGCCGCCGGCCACGGCGAAGGTCAGCCAGGGTCGCCGTTCCTCGGGGGTGGGCAGCGATTCCGCCATCTCGAATGCGGCGACCAGACTGCGGCGGATTGCCAGCGCGTCGTCGAGAGTTTTCATTCCCGGCGCCCACTTGATGAAATCTTCCTGCCCGTGGTACGACTGCCGCATTCCGGCGGCGACGATCAGATAGTCGTAGGAGAGGTCGAAAGTGGAGCCGTCGAAGCGGCTTGCTGTCAGCACCTTGGCTTCGACATCCACCGATTTAGCTTCGCCCAGAACTACATTCGTGTTCTTCTGATCTTCCAACAGATGTCGGAGTGGGCTGGCGATCTGTCCTTCGGACAGGAGACCGGTAGCGCACTGGTAGAGCAGTGGCTGAAATACGTGGCTGGTTCCGCGATCGATCAGAATGACCTCGACGTCGGCCTTCTTGAGGCGCTTCGCGGCGTACAGTCCGCCGAATCCCCCGCCCACGATGACAACTCGGGGTTTACCGTTCGAGATGTACATGCTCATCAGACAAACCTCGCTGTCACGGAGTTGGGCAGGAAGCGGAGCGCGGCATCGATGCCTTGCCATTTGAGACCCGGCAAAGCCGCTCTGGTGGACTCCTTTTCGATGGCACCCACCATCGCGTCGACACCCTCGTCGAGGTCCGCCATCAAAGAAGAATCGTCACCGGCACCGGCGGACATGTCGGTCTTGATGTAGCCGGGAAGAAGCGTTGTCACTCGAATCGGTGTGCGCGCCAACTCAATACTCAATGCCTCTCCGAGTGCCGCAACTCCGGCTTTGCTTGCGGAATACGTGGCTTTGCTGCCCGGCAATCCTCGATCTGCACTGATCGACGACACCAGCACAAGGTGGCCGGCGTTCTGTTCACGGAAGATTTCGAGGGCGGCTTCGCACTGTGACAGCGCTCCGACGAAGTTCGTCTGCGCCGTCGCCAGATTCGCGTAAGCCTTGCCGGTGCCGATCTTGGCGCCCTTACCGACTCCGGCATTCACGATCACACGGTCGAGTCCGCCGAGTTCGTCACGAAGTTCACCGAATACTCGTACAACGGAATCGTGTTCGGTGACGTCCACGCCGCGGACGGCTACCTTGATCGCGGGATTGCGCGTCACCAGTTCCTCGCGCAGGGCGTCAAGACGGTCTGTTCTACGCGCACATAACGCCAGATCGCGACCTTGGGCGGCAAATCTCCGGGCCATCCCTTCGCCCAGACCTGAACTTGCGCCGGTGATCAGAATTCTCTGCCGTGTCATGAACGCAACTGTAACCATCAGGGCGAGCTTCCACCGGGCTGTTACCCAGCGAACTGCACCCGTTTCGGCCTACCGTTGAAGAATGACCGAAGAATTCGATGTCATAGTCATCGGTGGCGGACCAGCCGGCGAAAATGCCGCGGCCTATGCCATCTCCGGCAGCATCCGAACGGCAGCAATCGTGGAGCATGAACTTGTCGGCGGTGAGTGCTCGTACTGGGCCTGTATGCCGAGTAAAGCGCTGCTCCGGCCGGGGCAGGTGCGCGACGCGGCGAGTGCCTTGCCCGGGATATCGATCGAACCGCCCGGTAGCGCCGCTCACTCGATCAGTGCAACCTTGGCCCGACGCGACTCCATCACCCACAATCACGACGATTCTTCGCAGGTGGAGTGGGCAAAGTCGACGGGCATCACCGTGATCCGAGGCCACGGCTCACTCGACGGCGAAAAAACCGTCGTGGTCGACGGCACCCGAAAACTCCTGGCCCGCCAAGCCGTCGTACTGGCCACGGGAACCGCTGCGTCGGTGCCGGACACTCCGGGGCTACGGGCGGCGCTCCCCTGGACGTCTCGCGACGCCACCAACCTCCATGAGGTTCCGCGGCGTGTTGCCGTCATCGGCGGTGGCGTCGTCGCGACGGAATGTGCGACGTGGATGTTGTCGTTCGGCGCCGAAGTGACTCTGCTGGTTCGCGGCAACTCGGTGTTGAAGTCTGCCGAACCGTTTGCCGGCGAGATGGTGGCCCGTCATCTCACCGGCCGCGGCGCCGACATTCGCTTCGGTACCACCGTCAATTCCGTGTCCCGGCCAGATGCCCGGGACACCGGCGAAGGAAACATTCACGGCGGTCCGATCACTCTCGACACGTCGTCCGGCGTGATCGAAGTAGACGAGGTGATCGTTGCCGCCGGACGCGCTCCGACGTCGGCTCACCTGGGCCTCTCGACCGTCGGATTAGAGGACGGTAAGTACGTGCCGACCGACGATCATCTGTGCGCGCAGGGTGAATGGCTGTATGCGGTCGGCGATATCAACGGCCGCTCGCCACTGACCCACATGGGCAAGTACCAGGCGAGGGTGTGCGGCGACGTTATCGCGGCCCGCGCCACGGGTAGTCCGCTGGTAGCCCTACGGTGCACGGCGTCAGCAGACAACGGCCGAGTTCCCCAAGTCGTGTTCACGTCACCCGAAGTTGCCTGGGTAGGACGGACGGAAGTGCAAGCACGCATCGACGGTCTGGACGTCGAAGTCGTGGAAATTCCGATTGCCGTCGCCGGGTCGTCACTGCTCCGGGATGGTTACGAGGGCCGCGCGAAACTGGTGATCGACAAACTCGAGGACACCATCGTCGGTGCCACGTTTGTCGGACCCGAAGTGTCGGAGTTGCTGCACGCCGCGACAATCGCTGTGGTTGCGGAAGTCCCACTCGAAATGCTGTGGCATGCGGTCCCGTCGTATCCGACAGTCAGCGAGGTCTGGCTGCGATTGTTGGAGGCGCGACGATGACGTAGTTACGTATAGTCGCGGCTATGGCGGCAGACGCACGGATCAACTCAGAAGTACTTGTGACCACGGCCGACGGAATTTTGCGCGGTCTACGTGTCGGCAAACTCCGTGCGTGGAGAGGTATTCCGTTCGCTCGTCCCCCGGTGGGTGCATTGCGCCTGCGCGCACCCCAGCCGGTCCTGCCCTGGAAAGGCGAACGAGCGGCCACGGCATTCGGCGATGCGTCGGTGCAGAGCAAGAAGGGCCTGGCATTGGCCCCGGGAAAGTACCAACCGAGTAGCGAGGACTGCCTCACCCTCAATGTTCTTGCGCCCGAGCAGGCCGCCGTCGAACCACTTCCGGTGATGGTCTTCATTCACGGAGGCGCCAATACCATCGGAACATCCGCGACGGGACTCTATTCCGGACGTTCGCTCGTCACGCGCGGCAACATCATCTACGTGTCGATCAACTACCGCCTGGGCGCGTTGGGATTCCTGGATTTTTCCGAATTCTCCACCCCGGAACATCCTTTCGATTCCAATCTCGCGCTTCGAGACCAAGTGGCCGCGTTGGAATGGGTGCAGCGCAACATCGCGTCTTTCGGCGGCGATCCTGATCGAGTGACAGTGTTCGGCGAGTCAGCCGGCGGCACCGCAATCACCACACTGTTGGCGACACCCGCAGCACACGGACTGTTTGCCGGTGCGATTGCCGAAAGCCCGGCTCCGGATCTCGTGGTAAACCAAGAACTCTCACGCATCTGGGCAAGAAGATTCATCGAGATCCTCGGTTCCGATGCCCCTCCGTCTCAGGCTCTGCGCCTGACCTCGGCTCGGGAGTTGAGCCGTACGGGATCCCTCCTGGGCACTGAAGTTCTGTCCGCCACACCGGGACTGCATCCGTTCGGCCCCAGTGTCGACGGCGATTTCCTCCCCGTCTCACCCGTCGAGGCGTTCGCTCGCGGGTTGGCCCATCAGGTGCCACTGATCATCGGAACAAACAAACGCGAGGGCACACTCTTCCCCAAGGTGCTCGACGCACTGCCCACTTCTCCGCCGCGCATCGAGAAGATGTTTGCCCTCACCGATCCCGAAGCCGGAAAGCGCATCCTTGCAACGTATCCGGACTATCCAACCGAGGATTCTGCGATCGATGTCGGCGGCGACGTGACATTCTGGCACCCGTCAGTGGAGTTGATGCAAGCGCACGCCCAGAGCGCTCCGACGTATGCTTACCGATTCGACTTTGCCCCACCGTTGATGCGCTGGCTCGGACTCGACGCGACACATGGTTTCGAGATGTTTGCAGTCTTCGGTATCGGCAACACCTCGGTCGGCCGGGCGCTCACTCTGCCCGGCGGCCGGCGCGGACTCCGCACTGTCACCGATGTCGTCCAGGAACATTGGCTCAACTTTGCGAAGCACGGCGCTCCGCGCAGTTCGTGGCCCCGCTACGACGACAGCATGCGCCGCACCTTGATCTTCGACGAAATCACTCACGTCGAAAACGACCCCCGCCGCGAGCAACGCCTTGCCTGGTCCGGTTACGCGGGCTACCGCAACTACCAACCGAGCCAGATTCTCTCGTGACGGTCGACGAGTGATGGACCACCTCGACATAGTTGTCGATTCCGGGAAAATCCGCGGTCGTCTACTCGAACTGCGCGCTGGAAATCTCAGGACGTGGCGGGCGATTCCGTACGCCGCACCTCCCGTCGGCCCACTGCGGTTTCGAGCGCCTCAACCCGTAGTGCCCTGGCAAGGTATCCGCTCGGCTGCCGAATTCGGTTCGCCTGCACCGCAGAGTAAGGGCAATCTCGACGAGAACTGTTTGCTCCTCAACGTTCTTGCACCCAGTCATATTTCCAATGAACTACTTCCGGTCATGGTGTTCATTCACGGAGGCGCCTACAACGGCGGCAATCCGTCGGCGCCGATGTACCACGGCAGATCCTTGGTGGAGCGCGGCAACATCATCTACGTCTCCATTCAGTATCGCCTCGGAGCGCTGGGATACCTCGACTTCAGTGAGATATCCACAGACAAAACATTATTCGAATCGAACCTGGGTCTCCGAGATCAAGTTTGTGCGCTGGAATGGGTACAGCGGAACATTGCGGCATTCGGCGGCGATCCGCACAATGTCACGGTGTTCGGTGAATCGTCCGGTGCGAATGCCGTCACAACGCTGATGGCCACACCGGCAGCTACAGGTCTGTTCGCGCAAGCCATCGCTCAAAGTCCTCCCGCCGCTTCGGCCTACGGCAAGGACCGAGCGAACCGTTGGGCACAGGAGTTTCTCGAGATCGCCCACGCGCCGGCCACAGATCCGGCATCATGGTTGTCCTCGGCATCAGTGGGCGAACTAGTTGACGCCGGCGAGGAGCTGGCCCGCCGCGGCGCCGACGAAGAACCGGGAACGCGCGCGTTCGCTCCCGTAGTGGGCGACGACTTCCTCCCCCAACATCCACTCGACGTCTTTGCGGCGGGAAATGCCCACCCGGTCCCCTTTTTAGTGGGGTCGAATCTCCATGAGGGACGGATCTTTCCGCGCTTCCTCAATATCTTGCCCACAGATCCGGAACGGATCGACAAGATGTTTTCTCACACCTCAGCGGATGTGAAAGAGCGTGCGCTGGCAGCGTATCCAACGTATCCGCACCGCAAAGCGGCTGCGGATCTGGGCGGCGATATTACCTTCTGGGAGCCGGCAATCCTCTGCACCCAAGGCCATTGCACTGTGGCGCCAACCTACAGTTACCGCTACGATTTCGCGCCTAGACTGCTTCGATTGCTCGGAATTGGCGCAACACATGCCACTGAACTGTTTGCAGTCTTCGGTCGATCGGACGTGTTGATCAAGTGCCTCACCGCCTTCGGCGGACGACGTTCACTCGAAGCTGTCACCGCAACTATGCAAAATCATTGGCTTCACTTCGCCCGCCACGGCGCCCCCGGTAGCGATTGGCCCCGATACTCCACGGTGAACCGTGAGACCATGATCTTCGACAGCATCAGCTACGTGGAGAATGATCCCCTCGCCGATCGCCGACGCGCCTGGATCGGCTATCAGCACAGACGGTGAACTGCGTTCCGCTCAAGCCCGAGCACGTCATCTCTCGAACTCTTCGAATCTCAATTTTTCAATTCTCAACTCTTCGACGACCTTGCCGTCGGCAATCGAGAACACACGATCCGCATACCCCCTGGCCAGAGGGTCATGCGTAGCGACAAGCACGGTCATCCCGTCATCCGCGAGCTCGCGAAACAATGCGAAGAGTGCCAGCGAGTTCACGGCATCGAGAGCGCCAGTCGGTTCGTCGACCAGCAGCACTTTCCGTGCCCCGAGCAGGGCGCGGGCGACGCCGACGCGCTGCTTCTGACCGCTGGAGAGCTGCTGCGGGAAACGCCCGCCCAATCCATCGAGACCGACCCGCCGCAGCGCTTCCTCAGCAGCCCGCTTCGCTGCCGACCGCCGCATACCTCCCGCTACCTGCGCCAGCGAGACATTGTCCGCCACTGTCGCATTCGCGATCAGGTTATATTCCTGGAACACCACACCGACACTCTCACGCCGAAACGCCGCACGCTGATCGGTCGACAATGCGGTTACTTCGATGCCAGCCACATTCACGGTCCCAGAATCCGGATCATCGAGTCCTGCAATCATATTGATCAAGGTCGTCTTTCCGGATCCACTGACGCCATAGATCGTCACAAGCTGGCCTGCAGCAATATCGAGCGAGACCCGCTGCACCGCAGGGACCGCGACACCACCTGATCCGACACCACCCCGTCGGGCACTGTGCTCATTGCCCGCCTGATATGTCTTGTAAACAGTATCGAGAGAAATCATCCACGCACCCCAAACCCAACTAGTTCACTGAAGTCTCGAGGAATCCCTCGAACCAACGTTGCGGAACCTGCATGTTCACCGCAGACTTTCCGCACTTCTCAGCCCTGCTGCTTTTCGTACAGCAACGCCGTTCGCCGCCGTCGACAAACCAAGCGACCCAATTCGATGACCCCTTCGTGGCAGCAAGAAGTCGCAGCTAAGGCAATCCACTATGCAAAGCAGGTACTCCTCAGTGAAGGGGATCCCACAACGGGAAACCGCCGATTCAGTCGATAGTCAACACGTTGAGCGATTCGGCACTACGGATCAATCTATAACACAGTGATGCCGCCAAAATATGTCTATTTCGTCAAGATCCACCTAAAGTACTAGTGGCTTGAAACCACCCTTTTGTTGGCATTTCCGAAAACTGTGCGACGGTAAATGGTCGAGTCTTTCCTAAACTGCAAGTAGTTGGCCCCGTAAGCTCTGCCTGAGAAGTCATCCGAGCCGGAGGTAGTCCGCTGTCTGTTCAGCCACGTTCGTCATCCGCACGGTCTGCTCGTGCGCGCTCGATCGCAGTAACCGGTGCAACTGGCCATATCGGCGGTCTGGTTGCTCGTTCCCTGGCACAGGAGGGAGTCAGCCAACGACTACTTGCGCGTTCCGTGACCCGTCTCCCCCAACTCGCCGGTGCCGACGCCGTGGAAACGTCGTATAGCGACTTCGACGCCGCAGTGTCCGGGCTTATCGGGATCGACACACTGTTTATGGTCTCGGCGGCCGAAAGTGCCGATCGTCTCACTGCGCACCGCACCTTCGTCGACGCTGCGGCCGCTGCCGGCGTCGGGCATATTGTCTATACCTCGTATCTCGGTGCGTCCCCGGACGCCACATTTACTCTGGCCCGCGATCATTGGGCAACCGAGAAATATATTCGCTCAACCGGAATGGCTTTTACCTTTCTTCGCGATAGTGCGTACATCGATTTCCTCCCGTCTCTGGCCGGCCCCGACGGAGTTATTCGCGGGCCCGCCGGCGACGGATTGGTCGGTGCGGTTTCGCGGTCCGACATCGCCCGAGTCGCAGTTTCTGTTCTGAAGGATCTCGATTCACATGTCGGCCGGACATACGATCTCACCGGCTGTGAAGCCCTGACACTGACCGAGGTAGCCGCAATCATCACGGAAGTCACGGGGACGCCGACGGTGTACGTCCAAGAGACCGTCGACGAGGCCTACGCATCTCGCGCGTCGTACAACGCCCCGGACTGGGAAGTTGATGCCTGGGTATCAACATATACCGCAATCGCGAACGACGAACTGTCGTCGATAAGCACTGCCGTAGAGGATATTACCGGAGTTTCGCCGTTGACCTTGCGAGAGTTTCTCACGGCAGGTGCCGGCGCCTGATGCCTCCACGCAAGCGATCCAGTTCTCGTACCGCAACACGCAAGACCACTCCCACTCCTGATGTTCCCACTGCCGTTCCGGGGGAACGAGTCTGGCTTCTTGACGTCCCGTTTCGAACCGCAGCGCCGGGTGCGCAGTTCGTGAAGAAGTGGAAGAGCTACGCCTGGGTGGGTAGCGAATTGCCCACGGAACTTGCACCATTCAAGGCTCTGCCGTTCTCGTACCAGCAGTGGGTCGAGGACGACATCAACAACTCGACCGGCGAGCGCCCAATCGCATCGCCTAAAACTCCTCGATCCGAACAAGTTTCGGGATCAGCTGCCGTGATCGATGCCGCTCGCGCAGGCCGACGAGGCTTCCTGCTTGCCGACAACGCCGGTCTGGGCAAGACCCTGATCGCCATCATGTCCGCCAAGACAATTGCCGAGGAGCGCGGTGAGAAAAACATCCTTGTTCTCGTTGATCGACCGGCCCAGATCACCATCCCGCACTGGCGTTACTCCATCGCATCCGTGGGTGACGGTGGATTCCGTTGGCTGATAATGTCCCCGGACCAATTGAAGAAGCTCATCGCACGAAACGGACGGCCAAAGTACACCTTCGGCATGGTAATTGCGGACGAAGCTCAGCTGTACAGCAACGATACGCAGCGCACAGCGGCATTCGAGAAGGTCGCGCGTTTCTCCAACGCCCACGATCAGGCCCCGTTTGTTCTGTCCGTGACTGCAACGCCGGGTCACACGCCCGCCGATCAGCGTTACCTTGCACCACTTTTTGCTCAGGTACACGGTGAATCTCCGGAGCATTGGCAAGATTTGGGTGCGCGCCTTCTGGAATCGGGACTTCCCTTGGACAAGTCGTACGGTAAATGGACCTGGAGCGCCGAAGCCAAAGAGTCACCGGCACTGCAGGCAAGCGCCCTGGAAACCGTCCGCGGCTGGCTGTCGAACAGTAAGCCACCGTTGATGATTCACCGGCCTACACCGTGGGGTCCGGTACCCCTCGACGGAATGCCGATCGACCTCACCCCTGCCCAGCGTGCAGAATACGAGACCGAATGGGCCGAATACGCCTACGAAATGGGCCTTGCTCGCAAAAGTCGCAACATCGCGCGGGGACGTGCACTGGTCCTGCGGTACCGGCAGAAGGCCGGGATGATTCGCGCAGAGTCCACCGCCCAGTGGGCGGGGGCTCAGGTCAAATCGGGCAAGCAGGTACTTGTTGCCGTCGAGTTCGTCTCCACCGCAGGTGATCCGCTCGTCGAGATGATCGAGGATGCCGGAATATCCGTCGCAAAACTCTTCGGCGCTGTACCGGACAAAGAACAGCAACGGCTTCGCTTCCAACGAGGAGATGCGCCGGTTGTCGTATTCAATGTCACGACTTCCATTTCACTCCATGCCAACGAAGCCTTGCCGGATGGCACCTTCGCGTCCCCATTGCCTCGGACCGGAATTTTCCATCAACCCCGCTACTCCGGGATCGCCGCCGAGCAGACCTTCGGTAGGTCGCACCGTGACTACCAGACGTGTCCGTGGCTGATCCCTTTCGGCGTCGGAACCAAAGAAGAGGACGTTGCAACAACAATGCTCCGCAACCTCCAATCGGTAACCGGATTGAAGGGTGGCGATCAATCTGGCCTTCGGAGCCTCGCCGAACTCCTGGGGGTCGAATGGCTCGAACCAGATGTGCTGACGTCCGAACGATAGTTCCCTGTTCGTGTAGATAGTCCCAATTATTCTCAACGGGAACGAAACTCGCAGAATCTTCGCTGTTCGACAAAATTCCATTTCCCTCGTGTAGGTGTGACCATGCGTGGCACAATCCTCTCCGAGACACTCGAACCCAACAGACGACATCCGCCGACAGGCGGATCCCTGTCCCACCGAGATTCTCTGTCCCACCGAGATCAGGAGCACCATGCGCAATCCCTACCGGTCATTGATGCGCTCCGTGGGCCACACTCAATGGTTCTCCGATCTGGGCAAGGATTTGGTCGCGATCGATCGTGCAGTGCAGAAATCGACACGGGGCAAGGTCTCTCTCGTCGGGAACGGCACAGTCCCGCAACTGCTCCTTACCGTGACCGGGCGTCGGAGCGGACAATCCCAGACGACGCCACTCTTGTACGCACCTGACGAGGGATCATTTGTTGTAGTCGGCTCCAATTGGGGCCAGACCGCACATCCCCAGTGGACCTACAATCTGATCGCCGATCAGCGGGCGACGGTATCGATCAAAGGTGTGAAAACGCCAGTGCTGGCAGAACTTGCCGAAGGTGCTCTGCGGAAACGACTCTGGGCACTCGCAACCGATGTCTGGCCGGCATACACCACCTACGCGGATCGCGCGTACTCGCGAGAAATCCAAGTTTCGGTCTCGCTCCTGTCCTGCTCGCCCCCGGAACCCTGACGCTCTAACGCTCTAACGCTCTGAAACTTAGCGATGAGCAACCAGCACGGCCCGTGCGTGTGGGCTTCGCATCGGCGAAATTCTGATGCGAAGCCTGGCACGTCTGCAGTTGTGGTGCAACAATTCTCACGTGCGTAGCACCGGACCCGGACGCAGGTTTGATCGCCGCGGCCGCTGCACCGGATCAATCCCCGCCGGCGGAATGAACCACGGCTTCCGATCCGACCCCATCTTGATCTCCCACTGCCCCGCAAAACCGGCCTTACGGTGAATCAGAGTGTGGTGCGCTCGGCACAGCAAGGTGAGGTTGTCCATCACCGTCAACCCACCCTGCGACCACGGCCGAATATGGTGCGCATCGCACCACGCCGGCACCGCATCACAGGAGGGGAACGCACACCCCTTGTCGCGGGCGATCAACGCCGTCCGCTGCGCCGCCGACACCAACCGTTTCAGAGGACTCACATCGAGCGGGGCGCCGTTCTCATCCAGCAGCACCGTTGAGAGCAGGCAATCACACGCCAACATCCGGGTGCGGGTGATACTCAGCGGACCCATCCACGGCATGTGCCCGACATCAAGATCGTCGAGATCCTCCAGATCGTCGAAGCCCCACACCGGCGCATCCTCGACGTCAGTCTCATCATCGGGCGTAGCCAAGCTCGACGATGCAGTGCGCGTGCTCGCGCAGTCCCGATGCTCCGCAAGATCTTTCGCAGCCACATGCACATTCACATGCGGACGCTGACCACCGTCCACCCCGGTCGCCGCATTGTCGAGATACCGGCGAATCAACTCCGTCAACGCATCCGCCGTCCGCTTGGCCGCCGACCGCGCATCCGGAGTCCCATCCGCGGCAGGGGTCGGCATCGACAACCCCGACAACGCCGAGAGAAGCATTTCGCCGGTCAACGCATCGAACTCACCTTTGATCACCACCCGACCGTTCAACGTCGGAGAAATACGCAGCTCGTTGCGGTCGTCGTCTTCCCCGGCCGGGATGTCTTCGGATTCGAAGATCCGCTCAAGCACCGCAATGGCGTAGCGCAACTTCGTGGTGGTCGCCTCCACCCCGGAAGCTGCCGCGAGCAAGGTTTTCAGGCAATGCGGTAGGGCGCGGTCCGGCATCCCTTTCGGGGGAGACTCGCAGAATGCGGTGATCAGCGCGGCATGGTCGACGGTGAGGTCACCGGCATCGAACTGCGCCGCACTGGCGGGGAATGCTCGCAGGGCCACCCCGAGGGCAGCGATCTTGTTTCCGGCCGCATTCTGCAACATCGTGTTCGCGGCCAGCCAGCGGCCGACACCGCGGTAACACAGCACCGGCTCGTCCGGATGAAGGGCTAACGCGTCGACCGCGGCAACCCGGATCGCTTCCAGCCGTAGGATTTCCGCGGACACACTGATGGCGACTTCCCGCACGTCGCACGGACGTAGTTGCCACAGCATGCCGCGCACATTAATTGCAGAACCAGCTACAACATCGGCAACTACGGTATCGACGCTCATCGGATCCCCCATCCTTGCCCCCAATTCTACTCGAACAGCCATTCGAGTCAAGAGAAGGTTTTGAGCAGGGATTCAGCCGGTATCTTGAAAACAGTTGCAGTAAAAAACTTTCAAGCCTGTTGTGCAGATATGGCCGGAGGGTGAGCCTCACAAGCGGTAGTGTCTTCCAACCGCCGATCAAGCAACCACACCAGTGCCGTGGCTCCTGAGAAAGCCAACCCGGCTACACACACTCCGGACCACCCGTAGGCATTCCAAACAACTGATCCCACCGCAGACCCCAGAGCGGCACCGATGAAGTAGGTGGTCATGTACACGGAATTGACGCGTGATCGCGCCGCAGGGATGAGTGCGTAAACAATGTTCTGGTTGCTGACATGCACCCCTTGCAGTGCCAAATCTGCGAGTACAAAGGCCACAAGGAACCACGCCAAGTGCGTCCCACCGACAGCAAAAGGCAACCAGCACAACAATAGAACGGCCAGGGCACCACCGGTAGCGAGTTGCGTCTTTCCTCGATCCGCCAACCGGCCCGCGACTGTTGCCATCAATGCTCCCGCCACGCCGAGCAATCCGACCAAGCCGATCTGAGTATCGCTGTACCCGTATTCCCCGGCCAACAGAAATGCCATGGTGGTGAAGACGGTACTGACCGCGGCAAATGCGAGACCGCCCATGACAGCTCGAGTTCGTAGACGCGGCAACGTTTTCGCCAGATGCCCAAGCGAGCGGAGTGTCGCCGCGTAGCTGACCTTCTCGCGAGGGCCCGCGTCTGATGGCAGCACCCGCCAGAGCGCCCCTGCCATTACCACCATCAGCACTGCGGCAACCTTGTATACCGTCGACCAGCCACCCAGACCGGACAGCAGGCCGGCAACACTGCGTGCCAAGAGAATTCCGATCAGCAGCCCACTCATGATTGTGCCGACCACCTGACCCGAACGCTCTGGCTCAGCGAGGGCTGCAGCGAAGGGAACCAACACCTGAGCTGCCACTGAAAACACGCCGGCGACAGCAATACCTACCGCCAGCGTCGCAAAGTTGGGGGCGAATCCACTCACTGCCTGGCCGACTGCGGCCAGCATCATGAGTCCCACCGTGAGCTTGCGACGGTCGACAATATCTCCGACCGGCACGAGGAGCACCAACCCGAGGGCGTACGCCACCTGAGCGATGGTCACCGTCACTGCCGCTGTCGACGCGGATACATTCAGATGGTCCGCGATGGATTCCAGCAACGGCTGGTTGAAATAGTTTCCACCGGCACAAAGCCCGGTAGCCGCCGCCATCAGCAGGACTACCGGCATCCCGAGCCGCGGTTGTGTATCGCCTGAAATCATCGTTCAAGCATGGACGGCTAGCGGCGCTGCGTCCAATAGATAGATCCGCATGATCAATCGACCAAACCGATCAAATCTGCGGCTACCAAACGCGCTGACAATGACGAGAATGACAATAAAAAAACGCGGCGCCCCGCCCCGAGCGTGACAGGAGCAAGACGCCGCGCAGAACTAGCGCCGCGTGATCAGGCTACGAACCGAACAGCCCACTCAACGACCCCGTGGAACTACCCAGGCTGCCCGAGCCGCCTCCTGCGCCACCATCGCCGGCAGCCGAAACCGTGACCGTACCGATCTCTGACGTCGAGGGCAGGTGACCCGCAGCCCCACTGAACTCCGCCGTGATCTGACGAACACCGGTCTCAGAGAATGCGTGCGAGAGCGTGGCCTTGCCATCCACTACCGGGACCGGGGTACCGATCGGTGTGGTGCCATCGAAGAACTGAACCGTGCCCCCGTTAAGCGCTGGTGACACCGTCGCCGACAATTCGACAACCGCACCGGTGACCGCCGACGCCGGCAATGACAACACCGTGCCGGTAGAGACATCGTTCGGGGCCGGAGCCGACACCGTCACAGTCTGCACCGCAGACGTTGACGCAACAAACCCGGCAGATCCGGAGAACACCGCCGTAATCTCATGTGCACCAACAGTGACGAACGTGTGCGAAGTCGACGCCTTGCCATCTGCACCAACTGGAATCGCCATACCGATATTGGTACTGCCGTCCTTGAACTGCACCGTGCCACCACCGGGAGCTGGCGATACCTGAGCAGAAAGACCCACCGTTGCACCGGTCTTCGCTTCAGAAGGAACCGTGAGCGCCGTGGCTGTCGTCTTGTCCGGCGCCACCGGAGCCGACACCGTCAACGAATGCGCACCCGACGTCGAACCCGCGAAACCAGCGACACCCGAGAACACCGCCGTAACACTATGTGCGCCTTCGGTAAACGAGCGCGTCAACACCGCCTTGCCATCCACCACCGGAATAGCCTCACCGAGATTTCCGCCGGCATCCTGGAACTGCACCGCGCCACCACCCGGAGCCGGAGCAACCGTCGCCGTCAACGACACCGCATCACCCGTCGTCGCACTACCGACACCCGTGATCGCCGTCGTCGTCTCCGTATTCGGAACCACCGGAGCCGTCACCGTCAACGAATGCGCCACAGCAGTCGACGCACCGAACCCGGCAGAACCGGAGAACACAGCCGTAATGCTGTGCGTGCCTTCAGCAAACGCCTGCATCAACACAGCATTACCCGAAGCATCTACATCCACCGGAGCACCAAGATTGCCGTTCGCATCCTTGAACTGCACCGTGCCACCACCCGGATTCGGGCCAACCGTCGCCGTCAACGACACCGAATCACCCGTCGTCGCAGTACCGACACCCGTGATCGCCGTCATCGTCTGGGCAACAGCCGCCGACACCGTTACGTTCTGCGGCACAGAGGTGGACTGTGAGGCTTTCGTAGTTTGCAAAAATTTGGCAGTAAGGCTGTAACTACCGGTGGTCGCCGGCGTCCACTCGTAGGTGGCCACACCCGCGGCATTGAGCACACCACTACCGAGTTTGTTTGTACCGTCATAGAATTCGACAGTGTCTCCGGTAACTCCACCGGTCACCGTTGCACTCAGATTCACCGGCGTACCGACCTGTGCTGCCGCAATCGGAGTCAACGTCGTGGTCGACACGTTCTTGGCCACTGTGACAGTCGGGCCCTTGCCGGGGTAGTTACCGTAGCCGGGAGCCAAACCCGTGGTGTAGTTCATTCCCGTCGACAACGCAACGCCGCGATCGCAGCCCGCGCCAACCTTGTAGTCGAAGGAGAACGTCCGCGACGTCGGACCGACTACCGAAGACAGATACACAGTCCAACTGCCCGCGGCGTTAACAAAATCCGTACCCGGAGCCTCATTGCCCGTAGTGATGGTGCCGTCGGCGTTCCCGTTGACCTTCGCAGACCCGTCCACATAAGTCAGGCACGTCGGATGAAGATCCTTGACTGAATAGATGATCTCCAGGCTCCACGCTCGCGTGAACTTCGTCGAGACGGTGATGATATCCCCCTCGCTAGGAGTCACGTCACTGATCGTGCGCGTGAAACTGGTGTTCCCATCCTTCCAATTCACCGAACCTGAAACCGCTTCGGCAACACCAGTTCCGAAGGTCACGGCAAGGCCGGCGGCAACGGCAAATGCGCTCACAGCACCGATGCCGCGGCGAATGTTTTTCTGGGACATACGTTTCCCCTTTGAAAAAGTGCATGGATAGGAACGGCGCCCCGCCCCGGTACTAAGACTGGGACGGGGCGCCGTCAAAAGATGCTGAGTTACAGCCGATCAGTTTCTACGAGCCGAAGGAACCTGTGAAACCACCCAGGCTGCCCAAACTGCCCGAGCCTCCACCATTTCCGCCGCCGGGAGTTCCAGCTTCGGCAATCTGAACGGTGTAGCTGTCTGCCGAACCGTTGACTGTGCCGGCGCCACTGAATTCAGCGGTGATGGTGCGCTGCCCTGCGGTGGCGGGAGTCCAGTTGAAGGTCGCTACTCCGGAACCGTCGACCGTCGCAGTTCCGATAACCGTGTCGCCGTCCTTGAACGTGACGGTGCCACCGGCGTTGGCCGGAGTAATCTGCGCCGAGACCGTCGTCGACTTTCCGACCTGTCCATCAGTGACGGAGAGAAGAGTTGCCGACTGTGTGTTGCTGACCGGCGCATCGGCGACGGTCACAGTTGTAGTGGTTGTTGAACCGCTAACACCGGAGCGGCCGGAGAAGTCTGCAGTGATCGTCTGACTTCCCGACGTTGCCGGAGTCCAGGTATAGATGGCCTGACCATTGCCGTCAACCGCTACCTGGGTGGGTTTGCCCGCAATCGTGAACGTGACCGTCCCACCGGCACCGGCAGGGCTGACTGTTGCCTTCAGCGTGGTGGATGCCCCGACCTGCGCACCCGAGATGGACGCAAGCGTAGTCGTGGACGGAGCATCTGCCTGCGCGACTCCTACAGACTGAGTAGCCGAAGTTGCTGCATTTGCCTTCGTCGTGGCAACAAACTTCACGGACAGGTTGTGCGTGCCCTTGGAATTCGGTATCCAGTTGAAGGTCGCGAGTCCTGCACTGTCGAGCGCACCCTGACCGATCTTGCCTGCACCGTCGTAGAACTCAACAATATTTCCGGCCACGCCACCCGTGACGGTCGCCTTGAGCGGTACCGTCTGGCCCACCTGCACACCCGGCGCCACTGTGTCGAGTGCCGCTGTGGTGTTGTTCTTCTGCACAGTGATCGTGGTTCCATGATCTGGATAACTTCCACTGCCAAGCGACCCTGAGTAGTCCGTCCACGTCTTCATCGCGACGTCACGATCGCAGTCCGCACCGACCTTGTAGGAGAACGAGAACGTCCGCGACTTCGGGTTGATGTTCGGGTAGACGTCCCAGTTGCCGGTGACCCGGACGAAATCCGCACCCGAACTCTGGAGGCCCAACGCACTCCCGTTGACGTTCGCCGAACCGTCCACATACGTCAAACACGCTGGGTGAAAATCCTTCACCGCTTGGAGCCACTCCACAGGAATTTTGTTGCGCATGAACTTCATCGAAGTGGTGACAATGTCACCCTCACTCGGAGTCACATTGCTGACGGTTCGTTCGAAATCGCTGCCGCCATCCGTCCAGCTCACCGAAACGGGAGCCGCGCCAGCAACACCGGTTCCGAAGCTCACGGCCAGTCCGGCTGCAATCGCAAAAGCGCTGACACCACCGACAACACGACGGATGTTTCTCTCAGACATCTATTCCCTCTCGACTACCCGACGAAGACCCGCAAATCAAGACGTACGTCCGACTCGGACCAATGCGACCCAGATTAGTCTGTTTACTGGGGAAAAACCAGACAATTGGCTATGCAATTTTCCGGAACGGAAACACCGTCAAAACCGCACGATAATCGGAGTTGAACTGCACAACCTAACTCAACTACGCACAATCTTTAGTTATGCAAAGAATTAGCTGGATATCGACTGAGAAGGGATCTGCGCATCTCGACCCCAGAATTGGTACCCACACAAAGGTTGCACTCGGCAATTGCCAAATCCATTAAACGCACTACCTTCAGTTTCTGCCAGGTCACAAGATCGTTGCAAGCAACCAATCGATTGAACCGATAGATTCGAGCGCATGGATTTGCGCCACATCCGCTACGCACTGGCCGTCGCCGAGGATCGTCATTTCAGTCGAGCCGCAAGTCGCCTGCACATCTCGCAATCAGCGCTCAGTGCGCAGATCCGGGATCTCGAACGTGAACTCGGCGTTGAACTTTTTCATCGAAACAGTCGCAATGTGGGACTAACTTCCGCAGGCGAGGTGTTTGTGGCCCGCGCCCGCGATGTGCTCGGTGCAGTGTCGCGGTTGGTGAGCGATGTTTCCGAGGTAGGTAGCGAGCAGGTACGGCTTACCGTCGGCACGATTACCTCTGCCGGCCGCGTCGATATCGGGCGCGCACTTGCCGCTTTGACGCACAGACATCCGACCATCAATGCAACGGTGCGCCCGTACGGGAGTGAAGTCGTCATCGAAGGTGTCCGATCCGGTGCGATCGACGTCGGGATAGTGGGGTTGGCACCTGGCCGACTACCCAAGACATTCTCGGCGGTTCCGCTGTGGAGTGAGTCGACAGCGGCGTTTGTTCCCGTCGATCACCGCTTCAGTGGGGTGACATCCATCCGACTCGAAGATCTCAGAGACGTTCCGCTAGTGGATTTTGCGTCGGGCAGCGAAGCACGGATACAGACCGATCAGGCTTTTGCCGAATCTCAGGTTCCACGCGGACGCACCTACGAAGCGAATTCCGTCGATCTCATCTGCTCGTTGACTGCCAACGGACTAGGCGTCGGACTGCTTCCCCAGTCGATGAGCGTCGAGCATCCCGAGTTGGTATGTATTCCTATCGCTGACGCCCCACACCGGGTGGTCCATGCAATTACCGACTCCGCGCATTCCTCTTCATTGGCAAGGGAATTCGTAACCCTGCTGGCTGATCAGTTCACTACTTGAGAAGGCGAGACATTCGCCGATCCGCCAAGGGCTTTCCACCTGTTTGGCAGGTTGCACAGTATTGAAAGGAACGCTCGGCAAACCACACCTCTCGAACCACGTCGCCGCAGACCGGGCAGGGCAGACCGGTGCGGGCATGTACCCGCATTCCAGATCGCTTCTCCCCCTTGAGTCTTGCGGCATCCTGTCCGACGGACCGCGCAATCGCATCGGTCAGAACTGATCGCATGGTGCCGTAGAGCGTCGTAATCTGTTCTGCCGTAAGACGAGACGAGTTCGCGAAGGGAGAGAGCTTCGCCGTATGGAGGATTTCGTCAGAATAGGCGTTACCGATACCAGCCAAGAGAGACTGATCGACCAGTGCGTTCTTGATCCGCGCAGTTGTGCCGGCGAGAACTTCCGCAAACTCGGATTCCGTCGCGACCATTGCGTCCGGTCCCAGACGTGCAATCCCCGGAACATCCGACGGATCTTTCACCACCCACACTGCGAGGCGTTTCTTCGTGCCGGCTTCGGTGAGATCGAATGCGGGAGTTAGACCTTCGGGTGTGAAGAAATGAACTCGCAACGCCAGCGGTCCCTTGCCGGGCTTCGGCGGTGTCGACGACGGATTGTCTTGCCAGCGCATCCATCCCGCTCGCGAGAGGTGAGTGATGAGCCACAGTCCGTCACAATCCAAGCCGAGGTGCTTCCCGAATCTCGCGGCCCCGGTCACGTCGCGGCCCGACAAGGCGGTGATCGGCGGATCAAAAGTCTTGAGAACACTCAACGCCGCGACGTCGACCCGACCGATCACTGCCCCCGTTGCGTGTTCGCGCAGGAAATCCGCGAGCGCTTCCACCTCGGGTAGTTCCGGCATGCGGCCAGTCTAAGAGAATTGGGCCGTGCCCTGCCCGGCTTCGGGAAACTCCGGCACCGAGCCAACGCTAGTCTGTCGCCGCCTGGCCGAAGCTGTGGCACAGAAGTACCTGGTCGCCGCCCGACGACTTCGCGCGGTACATGGCTTCGTCTGCGATACGAAATAGCTCTGCCAGTACGCCGTCTGCGTCGAGAGTCAGCCGAGTTGTCGATGCAATTGCGATACCCACGCTGGTTGTGACAACTGGATCGCGATTGTCGAGACGTAACTTCCCCGCGAAGTCCTCCTCGAGTCGTTGCTCAGAGCCTGCCAAGACCGTGTCGACCAGGACGAATTCGTCCCCTCCAAATCGTGAGACCAGTGCGTGGCTGCCACCGCACTCTCGCAGTCGCTCTGCCAACTCACGAAGAACTTGATCACCCGCCTCGTGACCCAACGTGTCATTGACGCGTTTGAAATTGTCGACATCGACAATCGCGACCACGTACGACGCCTCACGCGGTGGAGTAGTTGCCACTCCCCGCTCGTCGACGGCTCTTTGCAATCCTCGTCGATTAAGCAATCCGGTGAGGGGATCGAGTTCGGAATTCTCCGCATCGGTACCCAATAACGAGAGCATGAACTGACAGGTGAAGGGAACCACCGTGATGCTCGAGAAGATGAGGAAACCCAGTGATACGGCTAACGCCGGATCCGTGTACTCCGCAACCTGGTACCCGATCACCAAGAGGACTACGACAGCAAAAATCATATGGGCGGTCTGCACCCTGGAACTGTGAAAAAACGCGATATACGCTCCGAAAAGCCCGAATACGCTGCATTGCAGCAATCCGACCAGCGGATTCTTGTTGAGAAATATGCCTGCCGGCACACCGATTTCTGCATACACGAGAAAGACATACGACCATCGTCGAGTGAAAGTCGGGATACACACGAACGGGATGATCATCAAGAGTGTGGCAACAATAATCATCGCGTTGATGACACTGGTTACCTCGTTGTGGATACCTTGGTCACTGAATCGAAGTAGCGCCATGGTGACTGCGACGGACAGCAACGAACAGATAAGCAGCAAGCGCCCCCACAGTTCGAGGCCTTTCGACGCTATGTAGCGGGTGAAAGTGTCGAACGGGTCCGGACGGTTGAACCACTGGACAAGCAGTCCGAGCGCAGTCCGCCAGTCTGCCTGCGGCGTTCCACGCCGGACCGGCACGATCAGTTGCCGACCGCCCGGTCCGAACCACATCATGCGCAAAGCATAGGTGCGCTACTCCATTGCTGTGACACAACGGACAAGGCGAACGAACTTCGGCGGACAAGGCGAACGAACTTCGGCGGACAAGGCGAACGAACTTCGGCCCAACCGAACGTGCGTCAGCGACGCACCAGATAGGTGTCCATGATCCAGCCGTGCCGCTGACGCAACTCGGCCCGCACTCGCACGATCTCGTCTTCCACATCGCGCAAGTTCCCGGCGATCAATACTTCGTGGGGGGTGCCAAGGTACGCGCCCCACCAGATTTCGACGTCGTCCCCGGCAACCTCGGTGAAGGTGCAATTCGCGTCGAGCATCACGACGGCGTTGTCGACGCCGTCGGGCAACCCGTCGGCAAGATTGCGTCCGGTGGTGATGTGGATCGGTTCGCCGATGCGGTTGAGCACTATGCGGTGCTGCGCGGCCAAGGACTGGACGCTGGTGATTCCTGGAATCACGGAGTAGTCGAAGGTGACATTGCCGCGAGCAAGAACCCGTTCGACGATGCGCAGTGTGCTGTCGTAGAGCGACGGGTCGCCCCAGACGAGGATCGCGCCGACACCGGGTTCGGCCGCAAATTTTTCTTCGAAGATCGAGGCCCGACGGTCGTGCCAGTCGTCCACAACACCTTCATAGTCCGAAGGTGTCCGATCTCTCGGTGGATCGGTGATCTCCACTATGCGGTATTCGCCGGTCACATGTTCACGGAGAATACCGGTTCGCAGGTCCACCAGATCCTGCTTTTCGCTCCCCTTGCCGATCACAAAAAACGTATCGGCCCTGTTCATAGCCTTGATAGCTTGGATCGTCACTTGATCGGGATCACCAGCGCCGACGCCGATCACAATGAGTTCATGCATTGAAGGAGGTTATCGTGCGTGCCCTAGACTGTTGGCCGTGACTGTCTCCACCGCCTATGAAGATCTCCTGAAACTCGTGATGGAGACCGGCACTCCCAAAGCCGATCGCACCGGCACCGGCACACGCAGCATCTTCGGTCACCAGATGCGCTTCGATCTTGCCGACGGTTTCCCCTTGGTCACCACCAAGAAGGTGCACCTCAAGTCGATAGTCAACGAACTGCTGTGGTTCCTGCGCGGCGATTCCAACATTGCCTGGCTGCATGAGCACGGCGTCAAAATCTGGGATGAGTGGGCCGACGAGAACGGCGAACTCGGCCCCGTCTACGGCGTGCAGTGGCGCAGCTGGCCCACTCCGTCTGGCGAGCACATCGACCAAATCACGCAGACCGTCGAAACCTTGCGGTCCAATCCCGATTCCCGACGCATCATCGTCTCTGCCTGGAATGTGGCCGATATTCCGCAGATGGCGCTCGCTCCGTGCCACGCGTTCTTCCAGTTCTATGTCGCCGACGGCAAGCTCTCCTGCCAGCTGTACCAGCGCAGCGCCGACATGTTCCTGGGCGTTCCGTTCAACATCGCGAGCTACGCGCTCCTCACGCACATGATGGCGCAGCAAGCCGGTCTCGACGTGGGTGAGTTCATCTGGACCGGCGGCGATTGCCACGTCTACGACAATCACATCGACCAGGTCACCGAGCAGCTCAGCCGGACACCACTCGACCTCCCGACGTTGAAGCTGAACAAGCGTGATTCCATCTTCGACTACACCTTCGAGGACGTCGAAATCCTTGGATACCAACATCATCCGGCCATCAAGGCACCGGTCGCGGTCTGATCATGAGTGAGCGCGCAGTCACGCTCGTCTGGGCTCAGGCGAACAATCGTGTCATCGGCGAAGGCAACACCATTCCGTGGCGCCTCTCCGAGGACATGGCGTACTTCAAAAGCGTCACCATGGGCCATCCGGTGATCATGGGCCGGTTGACATGGGATTCCATACCGCCCAAGTTCCGGCCGTTCAGTGGTCGCCGAAATATTGTTGTCACCCGCGACACCACCTGGGCTGCCGACGGCGCCGAAGCTGCGCACAGTCTCGACGAGGCACTGGCACTGTCCGACGCTGATATCTGTGTCATCGGCGGCGGTCAAATCTATTCGGCAGCAATGCCATTCGCAACCAAACTACTCGTCACCGAAATTGACCTCGACATTGCTGGTGACGCGTATGCTCCCGTCGTCGGACCCGAGTGGACACTGCGTTCCGACGAGACCTGGCAGACGTCGGAAAAAAGCGGGCTCCGGTTCCGCTGGCTGGAATACAATCGCAACGAATCGACTAACTGATCACTTAGTCCGTTCGTCAGGCACGCCGGACGCGCGTCGGTCATACTCGGGGAACCGAGATGATCGCAGCAACCCCGAGAGGTCTTCGATGGACAAGAAGTCACTGACAGCCCTCGCTCGCCAACAGTTGAAGCTGGCGGCCACTGCCAGCAGCGGTCGCAGTTCCCAAACTGTCTATGGCGGCCATCAGCGCAGCCTGCGGCAAACAGTGATCGCGCTCAGTGCCGGCAAGAGTCTCGCCGAGCATGACAGCCCCGGCGAAGCAACGTTGCTGGTGCTCAGCGGCAAACTCAACCTCATCTGCGGTGACGATCAGTGGAAGGGTTCCACCGGAGATTTCCTCTCCGTCCCCGCCCAGCGCCACAGTGTCGAGGCACTCGAAGACGTCGCATTCCTGCTGACCGTCGCAATGTAATTCCACTACCGGTACCGTTCGTTCCGTGACCGAAACGGTAATCGAAGTATCCGTCGTATCACCGCGCGCTGCCCTGTGGCCTGCGCTCATCGATCCCACACTGATTCGGCGATGGCACGGCTGGGACTGCGCCGAACTCGACGACGAGATCGAGTACATCTACTCCACGGCTGAAGCCGATCCCGATGCGTTCACCCTCACACTCGGCAACGGCGATCAATTCTCCCTCATCGAAAATGACGGCACGACGATCGTCCGTATCACTCGCCCACCTCGACGCCCCGACGACGAGTGGTTCGCGGACGTCACCGAAGGCTGGACAACCTTCCTGCATTTCTTGAAGTTCGGCGTCGAGCACCACGGATTGGCCGAGCGCAGAACAATTTATCTCGACGGCCCACTCCGCCCCGGCGAAACAGCTGCTTCTGTTCTCGGACTCGACTCCGTCGCAGCGGTGCCCGGCACCCGCTACAACGCCACTCTGGCTCCCGGGGATTACGCCGAAGGCGTCGTCGACTACGTGAGCGACCTGCAAACAGGAGTGACAATCGAAGACCTTGGTCCCGGATTATTGGTCTGCGCAACGCAGCCCGCGGGCCCGCACCGCCCCCAGCCAGGACTCCAAATCCTTCTGGCCACCTACAATCTCAGCGACGACGAGTTCTCGGAGATCGAACATCATTGGAAACAGTGGTGGGACGGTCGAACTCGCGCAATCTGAGCACTCACGAACCGATATGCTTCGCTAATGATCGATTCTTCGGGCCACAGTCCGACACGAACTTTCGGCGAGGTACTCGAGCGACTTGCTCATACCGACGCCGATATCCCCACGCTCCACCGGCTTCTCGAAGCCGTTCTCGTTGTCGGTTCCGGTCTCGATCTCGATCTGACTTTGCAGCGCATCATCACCGCAGCAACCACCGTGTTGGATTGCCGGTACGGCGCATTGGGCGTGCGTGCGCCCAGCGGTGGCCTCGCTGAGTTCGTATACGAGGGCATCGACGAACCCCTGCGGCAAACGATGGGACACTTCCCGGAAGGCCACGGCGTGCTCGGTGTCCTCATGAACGATCCCAAGACGCTGCGAGTCTCACACTTGGGCGCACATCCGGAATCTGTCGGCTTTCCCGCCAATCATCCTCCGATGGACAGCTTCCTGGGTGCACCGATCATGATGCGAGGCGAGGTGTTCGGCAGCATCTACCTCACTGAGAAGCGCGGCGCCGCAGAGTTCACCGAAGAAGACGAAGTCATCCTCGAGGCCCTCGCCATCGCAGCCGGAATGGCCGCCGAGAATGCCCGCTTGTTCGAACAGTCTCGGACCCGCGAAAGATGGCTCACCGCAATGTCAGCCGTACGGACAAGACTGCTGGCAGGCGACTCCCTCGAAGACGGCCTGCAACTTCTCGCCACTCGGGTCCGCGACCTTACCGGCGCCGACGACGTCATCGTGGTCATCTGTGAAGACGGCTACGCGCAGGTCCACACTGCTGCCAGTGCTCGACCCACTTCGCGAGGAATACGAATTCCGGCAGACACTTATCCTTTCAACATTATTCGGCAAACGCACAAGGTGCAGGTCTTCACCGAACTCGGAGCTGTAGCGGAATTGGTCCCCACGGCCATCAGCGCCGTTCTTGCCCCGATGACCATTGCGTCCGGCGTGGTAGGCGCACTCCTGCTCGCCTCTGATTCCACAAACACGCTGTGGGACCCGGACGAGCTCACCCGAATCGAATCGATGGCCGAGCTCGGTTCTGTGGCAATTGAATTCGATCGCAAACAACGCGGCCAACGCCTACTGTCGGTGCTCGCGGACCGCGATCGCATTGCCCGCGATCTGCACGACAACGTCATTCAGCGCCTGTTTGCCAGCGGGATGAGCCTGCAGAGCACCCTCCCGGATTCGAGCCTCCCGGCCTCCGCACGCGCCATCGTCACCAGGTCGCTCGAACAGCTGGACCAGACGGTCCGTGAAATCCGCACCACCATCTTCGATCTCCAGACACCAGCCACCGCAGACTCGACAAGCTTGCGTCGACGCCTCCTCGACGTAATCGCCGATGCCACAGCACAATCGGCGGTCACTCCGAGCGTGCAGTTCTCCGGGGCCATCGACACGCTGGTCAAGGCCGGCATCCATCCGCATGCCGAAGCAGTGCTCCGCGAGGGTCTGAGTAACGTGCTACGTCATGCGCAGGCCGATACCATCACCATCTCGGTGACTGCCAATCTCGAATTCGCGATCACGATCGACGACGACGGTAACGGCATCCCCGACGGAGTACACAAAAGCGGGCTGCACAATCTGGAACGACGTGCCGAACACTGCGGTGGCACTTGCACAATCCGTAACCGCGAACCGCAGGGCACCCGCTTGGTGTGGCGGGTGCCGCTGCGACGCGAGAGACCCTGAGCTACTTGCTGCGCAACTCGGTGGCCAATACTGCGGCCTGAGTTCTGCGCTGCATACCCAACTTCGAGAGCAGTCGCGTCACATAGTTCTTGACTGTCTTTTCCGCCAAGAAGAGTCGAGCGCCGATCTCGCGGTTGGTCAGCCCCTCCCCGATGAGGTCGAACACCGCACGTTCCTGGTCGGAGAGTTCAGCCAAGGGATCAGCCGTGCGCTCACTACGGATGCGCTGCATCAATGCCTCGGTGGCCCTGCTGTCCAGCAAGGAACCACCGAGACCCACAGTGCGTACTGCCGCAACAAGATCCGTGCCCAGGATCTGCTTCAGCACAAACCCCGAAGCGCCGGCCATGATGGCGTCGAGCAGGGCTTCGTCGTCGGCATACGACGTCAGCATCAGGCACCGCAGGTCCGGCAGCATCGACCGGAGGTCACGGCACAACTCGACGCCGTTGCCGTCTGCCAGTCGCACATCGAGGACCGCGACGTCGACGTTGCGCTGTGGGATCACAGCCATGGCTTCCCGCACCGACGACGCTTCACCGACCACCTCGAAATCCTCGACACCGCCGAGTAGATCGAACAGTCCACGCCGGACGATCTCGTGATCGTCGACCAGGAACACGCGCGTAGTCATTGAAGCCCTTCTTGGAATTTTGAATCGATCGGAAACAACGCGTAATGCGTACTACTTGTGCCGCACAATCAGTACCGGACAGTCGGCGGTGTGGAGGAGTGCCCGACTGGTCGAGCCGAGGAGCATTCCCACGAAGCCGCCGCGTCCGCGACTGCCGACAACGATCAGCTGCGCTGTCTCGGCATATTCGCTGAGCACTCGCACCGGGCGATCCCGGGCCACCACGCGCTCGACCACAACGTCCGGGTACCGGTCGGTGAACCCGGCCAACTGCTCAGCCAGAACCACCTCTTCGCCGGTCTGAATGCTGCTCCACAGTGGATCATCCGGAGTTGCGCCCAGCGAAGGCTGCACGCTGACATCGCTCCACACGTTGACTGCAATGAGTGTGGCTCCACGCGCCGAGGCCTGCTCGAAGGCATGCTCGATAGCTTCGATGCTGTTCTCGGAACCGTCCACGCCAACCACAACGGGCCCCTCGGTGGGCGGATGGCCATCCAACGTCCGTCCCCGAACCACCGCTACCGGCGATTCACCGTGCGAGACAAGCGAAACCGTCACCGAACCGACGACCAGACCGGTGAATTCACCGTGCCCACGCGGACCCAACGCCACCAGGTAGGCGCGCTTCGACAGTTCGATCAGCGAATCGGAGACGCTACCGGTAAGTTGCTCGGTCACCACCTCGAGATCGCCGTCGACGCTCTGATGAGCCAGAATTTTGGCGCTGTCGAGACGCGCGCGTGCTGTGCGGTGCAGTTCCTCCTTGAAGCTCTCGGCCAGATACGGCTCGGAGTAGTAGAACGCCGGAATATGCACCACCGTCACGATGTGAAGGGGACGGCCCAATGTCGCGGCCGTGTGAGCAGCCCAGACAACCGCCGACGACGCGGACTCGGAGCCGTCCACTGCTACGACGACGGGTTGGTTTGCACTCATGTTCGTCCCTTCACGATCAGACTGTTCGACACTGCGCAGCGCGGTGCTACGGAGTTCTCCGCCACCACACTATTGCCTTCACACTATTGCCCGAGTACCGCAAATAGGGTCATCAACACCAGAGGGTCCCGAATCGGACATGACGGTCCCGTCCGTGAGTTGACTGCGCAACCCGAACACGGCGACGGCCCCGCCAACATCCCTGACGGGCGTCAACGAGGCCGGTTGCGGCGGGCTGACGAACAAACCCTGGCCACACACCTCACGATAGGGGTACAAGCAGTTGCCTCATAAGTGCACAAAGTCCCCCTTGCTGTGCGCCTTTATTAACCGCGGGCGGTTAATAAAGGCGCACAGCAGTTAGTCACAAATCTTCCGGAACTTCTCGATCAGCGCGACACGGCCCGCGCGATCAGCCGCCAACGGGGTGACGTTGAGGGTGGTGACGCCGGCTTCCGCGAATGCTGCGACGCGTTCCTTGACGTAGCTTTCGGGTCCGATGAGCGAGATAGCACGTACCAACTCGTCCGGGACAGCCGCTGCTGCTTCGTCCTTCTTGCCGGCGAGGTAGAGATCCTGAATCTTCGCGGCAGCTTCCTCGTAGCCGTAGCGGATGGCAAGGTCGTTGTAGAAGTTCTTGCCCTTGGCACCCATGCCGCCGATGTAGAGGGCGAGGCTGGGTCGCACCCAGTCGAGCATGTGGTCGACGTCCTCGCCGATGGCCAGCGCCGGGGATGCGTAGACCTGGAGTTCACCGAGACTGGGATCGCGCTTGGCCTTACCCTTGGCGATCGGCTCGCCCCACACGCTCGCAGCCTTCTCCGGATGGAAGAAGATAGGCTCCCAGCCTTCGGCGATTTCCGCGGTCAGTTCCACGTTCTTGGGGCCGAGCGATGCGATCAGGATCGGGATGCGCTCGCGTACAGGATGATTGATCAGCTTGAGCGGCTTGCCCAGCCCGGTGCCCTTTTCAGCCGGCAGCGGCACCTGGTAATACTTGCCCTGGTACTCGACCTTCTCGCGGCGCCACACCTTGCGGCAGATTTCGACTACCTCGCGGGTGCGTCCCAGAGGAGCGTCGTACTTGACGCCGTGAAAGCCTTCGATCACCTGCGGGCCGGAAGCACCGATGCCCATGACAAAACGTCCGTTGGACACGAAGTCGAGGCCGGCTGCAGTCATCGCGGTCAGCGACGGCGTGCGGGTGTAGATCTGGAAGATGCCGGAGGCAAGTTCAATGGTCGATGTCTTGGCCGCCAGGTAACCGAGTTGGCTGACAGCGTCGAACGAGTAGGCCTCGGGGACAAAGGCGATGTCCAAACCGGCCTTTTCGAGGTCACCGACCTCTTCTACTGTTTCAGCGAACCCGCCGCTGTAGTTCAATCCCATACCGATACGCACGTTGTAACCCCAATCCTGACGATTGCCGAGTGTGCTGCAGGCACACCTCACGCCGAACATTACTCACCCGAACACTACGGAACATGAGTCCGTATTCATGTGACTGGCCCGTTCGTATTCGGTGACCGAAATGAACGGGCCAGGCCACAAACTTCAGTGATCAGGAATCTTCGGGACGAACCACCATCACCGGGCATTGTGCGCTGGCGATCAGCGTGTTGCTGGTCGATCCGAGGAGCATTCCGCGAAAACCGCCACGACCTCGGCTACCGACAACAACCAACTGCGCCCGGGCGGACCACTCGAGGAGACGTCCACGCGGATTGTCGAGGTAGATTTCGCGTCGTACGACCACGTCGGGGTACTTCTCGCACCATCCGGCCAGGCTTTCGCTCAGTACCGCGTGCTCTTCCTCCTCGAACGACTGCGGCGCCAGCGCGGCGGCGCGAGGATCCTCGAATGCTGCGGTTCCGAGGTCACTCCACACGTGAACGGCCACAAGCTCGACGCCGCGGAAGGACGCTTCCTCGAACGCCGCGCCCACGGCCTGAGCACTCAGAGCACTGCCGTCGACACCCACCACGACGGGCCCGTCGGACGGTACGACGCCGTCGCGTTCGCGAACGACGATCACGGGGCACTTACCGTGGCTCGCCACACCGACTGCCGTATTGCCGAGAACAGCCGTCGCTGTCTTGCCGGACGACGACGCCCCAACTACCGCTAGTCGCGCTTTTGCGGAACTCTCCAACAGCCACTGCGTCGGGCTGCCGATCGCGATCTCACTGTGAATGGTCACCGTGGGTGCGACTTCGCGGGCAAACTTCTCGGCTTCGGCGAGGACTTCTTTACCGGCTTCTTCGATCCATTCGTAAACGCCGCCCGCATCGATGTACGGTCCGCCGAATCCGTACGGCGCAAAGTCGAGCGCATGCAGGATATCGAGACGCAATTCGCGCTGCGCGGCAATCTTTGCAGCTTCGCGGAGCGCGCTGGACGACGTGTCCGACCCGTCTACTCCGACGACGACATTGTTGTGTTCGCGTGAACTCATGTGCCCACCTTCCGTAAGAAGTTATCGAGCCACTTTCTACTGTAACCATCACAATTGGACCGCGCTTTTCGGGTCGACGAATGTCGACAGCGCGAAAATATGCTCGAAGCTGTTGACGGATAAGTCAATTAGTCTGCCCACGTATGGACAGGGTTACCTCGCCGCATGTTCTCGATGTACGCACGCATCATCTCGCCAAGAGCAGCCGTGCGGTCCAGTCCCGACGCTTCAGCAGCCTCGACGCGTCCCCTCTGCCAAGCGGCTCCGGTCTGGCGATTGAGGCATCGACCCTCAATAACTCCGAGATATCGTTCACGCGCGGCAACCGACAATCCGAAGTCCGCCAATCCTTCGTCAGCGAGCGGAAGCAGCTTGCGCAGAATCAACTCGTCGGCTCCCACCCACCCCATCTCGGGCCAGTACAGAGTTGCATCGAGTCCGTGCTTTGCGCCGATATGCAAATTCTCTTCTGCGGCATGAAAAGACAGGTGAGACCAGAGCGGCCGATCTGCATTCACCAGCGCCCGCACTGCCCCGTAGTAGAACGCTGCGTTCGCCATGATGTCTCGGACGGTAGGCCCGGCCGGCAGTACCCGATTCTCAATCCTCAAGTGCGGCTCGCCATCCGAGCAATCGTAAACCGGACGATTCCAGCGATAGACGGTGCCGTTGTGCATCTGTAGTTCATTCAATTCCGGCACACCGCCGGCCGCCAGTACCGCCAGAGGATCTTCGTCGGAGATATCCGGTAGCAGCGCCGGGAAGTAGCGTGAATTCTCCTCGAACAGATCGAGAACCGAATGGATCCATCGTTCCCCGAACCACACGCGTGGCCGCACTCCCTGATTTTTCAGTTCGAAAGTTCTTGTGTCCGTTGCTTGTTCGAAGATCGGAATCCGAGATTCATGCCACAATGCCTTACCTGCCAGAAACGGTGAGTTCGCAGCCAACGCCACCTGGACACCAGCCAGGCATTGCGCGGCATTCCAGTGCGGCGCAAACTCTTCGGGAGAAACCCTCAGATGCAATTGCATCGACGTGCACGCCGCCTCGGGAACTACCGAATTAGTGTCTGCACGTAGAACTTCCACAATTCCGCCGCGAAGCGCAACTCCTTCCACATCCAATTCGATGTCTTCACCACGCGCAGCGAAGATCTGCTCGTTGAGCAATTCGTACCGCGGATTCGCGGTAATCCACTCACGATCGAGATGCTCGAGTTGGAGTGTCGGCAGCATCCCGATCATCACCATCTCGGCATCGTGTTCGTGGATCCGAGCATCTGCAATCTGGAGGGAACTTCGCAGTTTCTCTTCGAGTACGAACGTCGCGTCTCCAGTCAGCGGCCCCGGTTCGACATTCATCTCCACGTTGAACTGCCCCAGTTCGGTTTGGAATACTGCTGAATCGTCGATGGCATCGAGTACCGCCAGATTGGACATAGCCGGAGCCATGTCACCGGCCACCAGGTTGAACTCGATCTCCATCCCAAGCAATGGGTCGGGTTTGTCGACTGCATCTCGGAAATCGCCGCCGTCGAGCATCTGTTTCATCGCGTCGACGCACGCTAGTACCTTCTTGCGGAACACACGACGGTCCGCTCGGGTGAACATCCGTGCCTTGATTTCTGCGCCCATCTTTCGCCCCCTTCAAACGATCAGCGTCCCTGAAGGCTAGCCGCCAGGGGGCAATCGGGAAACGAAAACTGCGGCAAAACAAAACTGCGGTGGCACCCGGAGCAAGTCCCGGTACCACCGCAGTGGAAAAGAGCGTTTTTTCAGGCCAGCATTTTCAGGCCCAGGTAGGTGATACTCCGCGGGCGCGCAGCCACGCGGCGGGATCAACCTTTGCACCGTTCTCGGCTACCTCGAAGTGCAGGTGCGGGCCGGTGGACTGGCCACGGTTGCCGACTGTCGCGATCTGCTGCCCGGCATTGACACGCTCGCCGACGTTGACCTGGTAGTCGTTGACATGTCCGTAGGTTGTGACGGCGCCGTCATCATGCTGCACGCGCACCCACAGCCCGAAGCCCGAGGCGGGCCCGGCGTCGATGACCTTGCCGGATGCTGCGGCGCGGACCGGGGTGCCGATCGGAGCGGCGATGTCCAGGCCGCCATGATGTGCGCCCCAGCGGGAGCCGAAGTCGGACGTCAGTGTTCCGGAAACCGGCTGCACTGTGTTGCTGTTCGACGAGAGCGGATTGACCGAACCCGAGCTGATGGAGCTCGTAAACTGCTCTACCTGCTCGTTGACCTGTGCCAGGACGTCCGGGAGCGGGGGAAGCTCGATGCTGGACAATGCCGGCAGTTGCGTGCCCGACAGTCCGGCCGGAACCTCGAGCCCGACGGGAAGCAGTCCCTGCGGAATTTCGAATCCGGCAATGTTTTGTGTGGCCGGCGCTGCCGCAGCAGTGCCGGCACCCATCTGTCCGGCGCCGACAAGAAGAGCACCCGTAGCCGCAGCTACGACACCCGCTTTGACTCCGGCGCCCGGCCCAGCCGACGGAACGCGGTGGCGTCCGTTTGCTGCATCAGGATCGATCTCGAATGCAACATTGGAATTGCCCGTGCGGTGGTGGTTTCCCACAGTGTGTACTCCGTCAGTCGTCGGCCTACAGCGATCTTCAAGTGAAGACCGCTCCTCTGTCTGCCGACGAATGTAACAGTTTGATCAAGGTGACCGCTACCGTTACACGTTCTTGACCAAAACTAATTTTCGTCCGACTGCCGACTGGCGTCGAGTTCTGTGCGGAATGCGTCGTATCGTGCCCGGTGAGCGGGCCGACGACGGATAATCACCCAGGCGATGCCGAGTGCAACAAACCAGATCGGTGTCACGATGAGCGCCTGCAGCGTGTCCTCCTTCGTGGTCAGAGCCCACAAAATGAAGACGAAGAACGCGAGTACGACCCAGCACATCACGACGCCGCCGGGCATCTTGAACTTCGACGCCGCATGCAGATGCGGGCGACGCTTCCGGTACACCATGTAGCTCACCAGGATGATGGTCCAGACGAACATGAAAAGCAGCGCTGAGATTGTCGTCACGACAGTGAACGCCTCGATCACCGAGTCGCCCGAGAACAGCAGAATCAGCGACGCGAGCAGGAAGATGCAGGAGAACATCAACGCGTTCGCGGGAACCTTGCGCGAGTTCAGCTTGCCCAGCGCCTTCGGTGCGTCGCCTTCCTGCGCGAGGCCGTACACCATGCGCGAGGTGGAGTAGATACCCGAATTGGCCGACGATGCCGCCGACGTCAGAACCACGAAGTTGATGACCGAAGCCGCCATCCCCAGTCCGGCGAGGGTGAACATTGCAACGAACGGACTCTTGCCCGCCTCGATCTCGCGCCACGGCGTCACCGCGATGATGACCGTCAGCGCAACCACGTAGAACAGCAGCACACGAATCGGGATGGAGTTGATTGCCTTGGGCAGGTTCTTCTCGGGGTCCTTTGCCTCGGCCGCCGTCGTACCCACCAATTCGATACCCACGAATGCGAACACCGCGATCTGGAATCCGGCTACGAAGCCCATGAAACCGGTCGGGAACATGCCGCCGTCGTTCCACAGATTGTCGATGCCGGACGTGGCTCCGTTCGGTGCCGTGAAGCCGGAGACGACCATGACGATGCCCACGATAATGAGCGCGACAATGGCAACGATCTTGATCAGCGCGAACCAGAACTCGGCCTCACCGAATGCCCTGACGGTCGGCAGGTTCAAAAGCAATAGCGCGGCGATCGTGAGCAACGCGGGAATCCACGCAGCCAACCCGGGCCACCAGTACTTGAAGTAACCCGAGATCGCGATCACGTCCGCGATACCGGTGACAATCCAACAGAACCAATACGTCCAACCGGTGAAGAATCCGGCCCACGGGCCGAGTAGATCGGCCGCGAAGTCGGAGAACGACTTGTACGACATATTGGAGAGCAGCAACTCCCCCATCGCACGCATGACGAAGAAGAGCATGAAGCCGATGATCATGTAAACGAAGATCACGGACGGCCCGGCCAGCGAGATCGTCTTACCCGAACCCATGAACAGGCCGGTGCCGATAGCGCCGCCGATGGCGATCAGCTGAATATGACGGTTGGAAAGTTGCCGCGACAAGTGGGGATCGTCACCTGCAGGTTTTGACAGTTCAACACGGTTCACGTCGTCGGACACGGAGGATCCCCCTGGTCATTCGGCTCGCGCACAGGCATCGAACGCTGCCCGCCACACCAACCTCGGAAAAATGTGCCCTCCTAAAGTACGCGCGCAATGGCTCAGAGCGCGCATCGAAAGCTCACGCCGATAGCCTGTACCGATGAGCATCGACAGCACCAACCATCAATACGGGCAAATAACCGCAACGCTGTTCGACTTCTCAGGAACGCTCTTTCGTCTCGAAGAAAATTCCGACTGGGACGAACACTTTGTCGATCACGCCGGTGAGCCGATGGATGTACACGCGCAAGCCGAATTGATGCGGCGGATGACCGCGCCCGTCGGTCTGACGGTCGACATGGACGAAGCCGGACTGCACGCCTGGAACAATCGTGACCGCGATCCCACACTTCATCGCCAGGCGTATCTCGATGTTCTCGCCAAGTCAGGTGTGCCCGACCGTGCTCGCGCCGAGGCTCTGTACAGCTTGTTGATCGACCCCGCCCGATGGGTGCCCTACCCCGATGCCGGCGAGGTTCTGAAGTCATTGTCGGAGAAGGGGATCCGAACCGCAGTTCTGAGCAACATCGCCTTCGACATCCGGCCGGCTTTTGTCGCCCGCGGGTGGGATATCTGGGTGGACGAGTTCGTACTGTCATTCGAAATCGGTGCCGTCAAACCCGAACTCGAGATCTTCGAGTACGCGCTGTCGCAACTCGACGTCGACGCCGAACGCGCATTGATGGTGGGCGACAGTGAAATCGCCGACGGCGCAGCCCGGGAACTCGGTTGCGCATTCGCCTTGGTCGATCCTCTGCCTACTGCCGAGCGTCCAGGCGCTTTGCTGGACGCTGTCGCGAAGTTCGGACTCCTCTGACCCGACTACATCCCCCTCACTCCGCTCGACCTGAGAGGTCAGACTGCGTGCGCTACTTCGCGAATTCGGTTGCTGCGCTTGCGCAGTGACCGCACATATTCTGCGCGCTCGGTTTCCGTCATGCCGCCCCAGATTCCGTAGGGCTCGTGAACGGATAGCGCGTGCTCTCGGCACTGCTGCAGCACCGGGCATCCCGCGCATACCTTCTTGGCGTTGAGCTCGCGATTCTCGCGAGCATGTCCACGCTCGCCGTCCGGGTGGAAGTACACAGCTGAATCGTGCCCGCGGCACGAACCCCGCAACTGCCAGTCCCAGGTCTCGGCAGTCGGAACGGGCATCGGAAGGTGCTTATGCATGATGGCGACCTCATTCTGTTGAACTGCGACTCACCTGTCGGACCGTGCTCGTCGTGAGTCAAAACACAGCCTAGGCCGACTTCTGCTTTTTCACAATACCCACTTGGGTACTTAAAGTACTAAAGTAATCAATCTTTTGTATCCTGAAGTCACGCTGGGAGGATGCTTGAATAGAACCCATGACCCGACCGTTCTCGACTCCCGCCACAGCCGGCGAGGTGTTCTCGCTGATCCGCACAGGATCCGCGACCACTCGCAGCGAAATCGGGAAGCTCACCGGTTTGTCTCGGACAGCGGTATCGGCACGAGTGAGCGCACTACAGTCGCTCGGACTCATCGCGGACGACGACGAAGGCCCCTCGACCGGTGGCCGTCCGCCCTCAACTCTGACTTTCGCCAAATCAGCCGGACTGGTTCTTGTTGTCGCGATCGGCCGCTCGCGTGCGCAGTTGGCCGTCACCGACCTCTCCGGCACAATCCTCACTGCCGAAGACATCGACAAGTCAGTGGGCGTCGGACCGGCCGAGTTGATGCCCGAAATCGCCGAGCATCTGAAATCGATCCTCGAGCGCATCGGCAGGCCGTCCACCGACGTCATCGGCGTCGGGCTCAGCATCCCGGGCACGGTCGACGTGGCAGCCGGCGCCAGCCTCGACTCGCCGATGATGTCCGGCTGGGACGGCGTTGCACTGGCGCCGTACCTCGCATCGGTAACCAATGCGCCGCTGTTTGCCGACAACGATGCCAACGTCATGGCTCTGGCCGAACTCAGCGAAAGACGTGAGAGCGCACCGAATCTGCTGATGATCAAGGCCTCCACCGGATTAGGTGCCGGCATCGTTCTCGGCGGCATTCTCCAACGTGGCTCGCTCGGCGCGGCCGGCGAGATCGGGCATACCAAAACCGCGGCTGCCCGAGACATGAAGTGTCACTGCGGCGACGTGGGTTGTGTCGAAACCGTCGCCAGCGGTTGGGCTCTCGTCGACGCACTGCAAGCCCAAGGGCGCAACGTCGGGCACGTTCGAGACGTCGTCCGCCTCGCGCTCGACGGCGACAGCGAAGCGCGCCGATTGATCCGCTCCAGCGGTCGTCTCGTCGGTGATGTCATTTCCGGCGCGGTCAATCTCCTCAACCCTGAGGTGCTTGTCATCGGCGGCGACATGGCCGAAGCCGACGAACTTTTCCTCGCGGGGCTTCGAGAGTCCGTCTACGGCAATGCAACTGCCCTAGCCACCCGTTCCCTACACATCGTTTCGGTCAGCCATGGAGCACAGTCAGGCGTCCTCGGCTGCGCCGTTCTTGTACTGGATAATCTCCTGAGCACTCGAGAGATCGACCGCAGAGTTGCCGATTCGATCCGCTAACCGAACTTACGAAGGACGAACTCCGGCAACTTCTTTGCCGAATTCGCGGCGCGAGCAATCTGGTAGTTCTTCCCGCGCATCAAAGCCAACTGCACGCGGGACTCCACCCAGAATGCCCCGCGAGGCGCCTTGTTCCACGACTTGTGCAGCAGCGTCTTGGTTGCCGCTACTGCATCCGGTGATCGAGTCATGATCTGCGCCAGCAGTTCCCGGGCCTGAGCGAGCGGATCCTCGTCGACGCCGGTGACCAATCCCCACTCGAATGCTTGCTTGCCGTCGAAGATTTCTGCCGTCATCGCCAGACGTTTCACAACATCCATCGCCGCGAGCTCACGCAACGTCACGGTGCCCGTCATATCGGGGATCAATCCCCACTTGGCTTCCATCACCGAAAAGGTGCAGTCCGGTGTGCTGAACCGGAAGTCGGCAGCGAGCGCGAGTTGCAAACCGCCGCCGAAGCAATGCCCGTGCACCACCGCGATCACCGGCACCGGCAATTCCCGCCACACCCAACACGCCCGCTGAAAGAGATTGGTCTTCTGCCCGGGCAGCTTCGCAAATGCCTTAGCCATCCGCTTCGGCTGCTTTCCGGCCGACGCAAAATCCAGACCGGCGGAAAACGCCTTGCCGGAACCCTGCAGAATCACACCGCGGATCGAGCGGTCAGCTTTGATGCGCCGAGCCGCATCCACCAACTCTTCGAGTGTGTCGAGGTCGAGTCCGTTGAGCTTCTCGGGCCGATCCAGGCTGACGTAGGCAACCGACTCGACTATCTCGACACGAACACGATCGCTCACTGAGACTCCCTTTATCGCCGCCGAACCAATTGCTCGAGCCTACCGACCGAGCGCGGCAGCCTGTCGACTTCGCACGGTTATCAGCGTGCCGCTACACTGACTACCGCAGCTGTGAAGCCCAAGGCCCCGTGCCTGTCGGCAAAGCAACCGCACTAGCTCAACCGTCAAGCGAAAACCGCAGTACAACATGCGTTTCTATGCTTTTCGGATGCGCTCCCCGCCCTCGTAGCTCAGGGGATAGAGCATTCCTCTCCTAAAGGAAGGGTCGCAGGTTCGAATCCTGCCGAGGGCACAGCAGCCGAAGCTGCCAGATCAGACCTGGACGCTGGAAGCTAGCACCCCTTCCCTCCAGTGAGTATCGTTTCCTGCCCGCTACAAGGGGCGCCAACTGTGCACAAACGGTGCCAGGTTCGTTCAAGACAGGCACCAAGTGGGATTGTGTTTCATCTCGACGCCGGTGCATGCGATCCTGATTTCATGACGTCATCACCCGCGCTGAGCACTCCCCCGAAAAATATGTCTTTGATTCCGGGTGGAACGTTCTGGATGGGTTCCGAGGATTTCTATCCCGAAGAACGCCCAGTTCACCAGGTGAGTGTCGACAGTTTCTGGATGGATACGACGGCCGTAACCGTCGCCGAGTTTCGACGTTTCGTCAAAGCCACCGGGCATGTCACGACGGCGGAGATCGCACCAGCGGCCGAGGACTACCCCGATGCCGATCCGGCGCTGTTGGTACCCGGTTCGTTGGTGTTCAACTCCCCGCCCGGGCCGGTATCGCTCGACGATTACACGCAGTGGTGGTCGTTCACTCCGGGAGCCGACTGGCGACACCCGGAAGGTCCCGACAGCAATGTCGGCGGACGCGAGAAGCATCCCGTCACCCATATCTCGTACTTCGACGCTCAGGCGTATGCCGAGTGGGCCGGCAAAGAACTTCCCAGCGAAGCTGAGTGGGAGTTCGCTGCCCGCGGTGGTCTCGACCGTCAGGCTTACGTCTGGGGCAACGAGGACTCACCGGGCGGGAAGCCCGGCGGAAATGTGTGGCAGGGCCAGTTCCCGTGGGAGAACCTGCTCGAGGACGGGTACGAGCGCACCGCGCCCGTCGGCAAGTTCCGTCCCAACGGGTATGGATTGCTCGACATGGCCGGCAACGTATGGGAGTGGACGGCCGATCACTTCACGTCCGACCACGCCCACAGTTCCAAAAATGTTGCGCCTGCGACCTCCTGCTGCATTCCCCGCAACCCTCGTGCCGAGTTCGCCACGGAAACTGTTGCGGGAGAACCATATGCGCGACGCGTCATCAAGGGTGGCTCACACCTGTGTGCGCCCAACTACTGCTTGCGGTACCGGCCGGCCGCGCGGCAGAGCGAGTCCGAAGAGTCCTCGACCTGCCACGTCGGCTTCCGGTGCATCGTGCGGATTCCGCAGGACTGAGAACCGATCAGAAAGGTGCGTCGCCCAGAATCGCGACGCGCTCCATGACGCGGCGATGCGGGAAATAATCGCTGGCCGCGTAGTGCTGCGTTGCTCGGTTGTCCCAGAACGCAATTGAATTAGCAGCCCACTTGAAGCGGCACTGGAAATCGGGAACCTTGACCTGCGCGAACAACAGGTTGAGCAGATCACGGCTCTCGATGGGATCCATATCCGGGATGTGAGTGGTGAAGAGGCTGTTCACGAACAGTGTCTTGCGACCCGTTTCGGGATGCTTGCGCACCATCGGATGCAGCACCGGCGGGAACTGTTCCTTCATCTGCTCGAGCTTCTCGGGAGTCATTCCGCGGCCGAACGACGGCACGAAGTCGTGAATCGCGTCGCGGCCGTCGATCAGTTCCTTGACCTCGGCAGGAAGGCAATCGAAGGCGTTACCCATATCGGCCCAGAGTGTGTCGCCGCCGGCCGGCGGAACATCGATCGCACGCAGGACAGACCCCAGCGGCGGGGTCTTGGTCCACGTGACGTCGACGTGCCAGATGTTTTCGGTACCCGGACTGTCCTCGCCACGCTCGAATCGGACCACGGCCGGGACCTCACCCTGCGGAAGCAGCGGATGAACTTCGAGTTCGCCCCAATTGCTGGCGAAGTCACGGTGATTGAGGCTGGAGATGTTCTGGTCGCGGAAAAATACGACCTTCCATTCGAGAAGTGCCCGGCGGATGTCCTCGATCTGTTCCGCCGAAGGATCGCGCAGGTCGATGTTGCTGATCTCGGCACCGATGAACGGAGTGACCGGCGTCAGCGTGAAACGCTCGTAGGGCATCGACTCCACGCCCTCGGGGTTGCGGCGCATCCCGCGAGGTCCGAATTCGATTGTGTGATTACCGATTTGAACGGTACGGGAGGACGTGAGTGCTGCCATCGAAAGGCTCCGATCAGTTGTATGCGGGGTCGCGAGTCAATCGACTCACGTGGTTCGCGTTCGTGTGTGTCCGCTCTGCGGAGCAAGAAGTGCCGCCACCATCAGGTCCACCAAATGGACGACCGTAGCGTCGAAGTCAGCCTTTACCACCGGCATTCCTTCTTCGCGTCGCTGTTCGAAGACAGCCAGCGCAGAAACCGTCATGTTGGACATCAGGTCGATCCGCTCGAGCGCGACGCGGCGCGGCAGATGTGAGAGTGCCCGCGCCAGACGAGAGACAACCTCGTTGCTCGCTTCACTGACTTCGCGAAATTCCGGACTCATGGTGTCTACCGAGGGTGAAACCCTGGCAATGAAGCGGGCGTAGTTGGATCCATCTGCAGTGGCGAGAAAATCCGCCAGGGGATAGAGGAACGCTTCGACCAAGGCCCGAACCGTATCGGTTCGACCACTTGCATCGATGTCGTCGAGGTACGTCAAACGTGCAAGGTTGATCTGACTCATCCGGAACCGGAAAACCGCTTGCACCAAACCGTCTCGCCCACCGAAGTGATACTGGACGGCAGAGTTGTTGCGCTGCCCAGCCGCTGCCGCAACGTCACGCATCGAAACCTCGTGGATGCCACGCTCGGCAAACATACGTTCGGCGACGGCGATCATTGCGCTTTTGGGATCTAGCGAACTGGACATGAACAGATCCTATAAGTCACTGACTTAATTTTGCAACCCCATTTGCTGTGCGCCTTTATTAACCGCCCCGGGTTAATAAAGGCGCACAGCGGGGGTCGCATCTCACTGAGCGAGACCCCGGCTTCGGATAGGCAACCGGACGCTACGCTCCAATTTAAGTCAGCCCCTTAAATTGCCGGTACCGGTTACACAGCCAGGAGTCCGCTTGTGAATCGTCATTCCATCCCGATCATCGCCGAAACACCGAACGTCGCCGCGTCCGTCGACTACCGTGACCAGCAGGTTCCGTTCACAAGGCCCGAACCAGTCCGCCCACCAGCCGGCGCACCCAACATTCTGCTGATCATGATCGACGATGTCGGATTCGGCGCAGCCTCGTCTTTCGGCGGTCCTTGCCGCACACCTACGGCCGAACGCCTGGCAGACAACGGCATCAAGTACAGCCGGTTCCACACTGCTGCGCTGTGCTCACCGACCCGCGCAGCTACTCTGACCGGCCGCAATCACCACAGCGTCGGCATGGGTGTCATCTCCGAAATGGCCAACGCCGCACCCGGATACAACGGCACCCGCCCCGCATCCGCAGCAACCGTCGCCCGCGTTCTGCAGGGCAACGGCTACGCCACCGGTGCATTCGGCAAGATGCATCAGACCCCGACTTGGGAAACCACAGCAGCAGGCCCGTTCGACCGTTGGCCTGTGCGTGAAGGTTTCGACAAGTTCTACGGTTTCCTCGGCGCCGAGTCCGACCAGTTCACCCCGGTCCTCTACGAGGACTTTACGATGGTCGACCTGCCCAAGACTCCGCAAGAGGGTTACCACCTCTCGGAGGATCTGGTCGATCACGCGATCGAATGGATCGAGGGTGTCAACACCATGGACCCCGACAAGCCGTTCTTCTGCTACCTCCCCTTCGGCGCTTGCCATGCACCGCTTCAGATTCCGGACAGCTACCTGAACAAGTACGTCGGCGAGTTCGATCACGGCTGGGATCGCCAGCGTGAGATCACCCTCGAGAAGCAGAAGGAAATGGGCGTCGTCGGGCCCGATACCGAATTGGCTCCGTGGGCACCGGGCGCACCGCACTGGGATGAGCTCGATGACGACCAGAAGAAGGTCTCGGCACGGCTCATGGAGTTGTACGCAGCATTCCTCGAGCACACCGACGACGAGGTCGGACGACTCGTAGATCGCTTGCAGGACATGGGAGTTCTGGACAACACCCTGGTCCTGTACATGCTCGGCGACAACGGAGCTTCCGCCGAAGGTGGCATGGAGGGTTCTTTCAACTACCTCGCCGGCCTCAACGGCTACAAGACCGCAACGGCCGACGTCCTCGCGCGTTACGACGAACTGGGCACCGAAACCAGCTACCCGCATTACCCGGCGTCGTGGGCCTTGGCGCTCGATACCCCGTACCAGTGGGCAAAGCAGGTTGCGTCGCACTACGGCGGAACTCGCAACGGCCTGATCGCACACTGGCCCAAGGGAATCGACAACCCCGGTATCCGCGAACAGTGGCATCACTGCGTCGACATCACCCCGACAATTCTCGAGGCAGCGGGCATTCCCGCACCCACGAGCGTCGACGGAGTCACGCAGAAACCGATGGAGGGTGTCGCGATGAACTACACCTTCGACGAGCCTAAGGCCGAAGAACGCCACACCACACAGTATTTCGAGATCTTCGGCAACCGCGGCATCTACGATCATGGCTGGACCGCCGTGACCGCGCACCGCGCTCCCTGGTTGATGGCAACGCACGGACTCGAGCTGACCTCACTCAGCGACGACAAGTGGGAGTTGTACGACACCACTGTCGACTGGTCGCAGGCCCGCGACCTCGCGGACGAGCATCCCGAGATCCTCGCTCGCCTCAAGGAAAAGTTCCTGGTCGAGGCAGCCAAGTATCAGGTACTCCCCCTTGATGATCGGACTGTCGGACGGCATTCCACTCCGGAATCGCGTCCGCCGCATCCCATGATGGGCCGCAAGTCCCTCACTCTCTACCCGCACATGAACGGACTGGTCGAGAAGGCAGCACCCAACTTCTTCAACCGCTCGTACTCGTTGACGGCCGATTTGGGCAGCGTCGCCGACGGCATGCTCGTCAGCTTGGGCGGCCGATTCGGTGGATTCGCTTTGTACATCATCGATTCCGTTCCCGTGTACTGCTACAACTTCAGTGGTGGCGGCCGGACGTTCGTGCGCGCCGAGAAGCCCTTGAACGCAGATGCCAAGGAAGTATCGGTCAACTTCCAGTACGACGGCGGCGGCATCGGCAAGGGCGGCGTCGCCACCCTGAGCGTCGACGGCGAAGTTGTCGCCGAAGGCCGGATCGAGAAGACCACGCGGGCGATCTTCAGCATGAACGAGCAGCTGGACATCGGCATCAACCGCGGCAGCCCGGTCGCGGAGGAATTCGCCGCGCAAGGCACCTTCCGCTACGGCGGCAAGCTGAACAGCGTGCGAATCGATCTCCTCCCGACGCGTGACGTCGTCTCGACCGAAGAGCGTGACAAGATTGCGCTCGCAGTTCACTAGCCACATCGCATGAGGGATTTACGGCCACGCGGGCAAGCGCTCGCGTGGCCGTAGATTTTTGCGGCTACCCGGCCAGAATTTCCCGTGCCCGCTCACGTGAACTGTTGAACTCCCACCACGAATCCTCGGATCCGAGCAGTTCCTGCTGCAGAAAATGCAGCGTTTGAGTGCGTTGAGGCTCGGGTAAACGGTCCAGTGCCGGAACGGCGTCGGCCGAGAGTGTGCTCAGGTAGAGAGTGTCGATACTCTTGCCGTCCTCGAAACGTTGGACATTCTTCTCCGCGATGTATGCATCTGGGTTGAACACGGCAAATGCGAGCAGCCCCACGACAGCCGTTGTCAGGACTCCGATCGGCAGCCACTTGCCCGACATTCGCACCCCCGCCGCGATGAGCAGAATGAACACCACTCCGAGCAGCAGTTCTGCGGCGAATACGCTGACTCGCAGCCTGGTGAAGCCGTACTGGTTCTCGTACAGCCACATTCGATGAACTGCGGACGCCACGATGACCAAGCTGAAAGCGCAGAGCGCTCCGAGAAGTCCCTGAGCCAGGTTCCGTGATCGTCGATCTCCGCGATCTACGCGGCGCACGGCGACGGCGATAACCACCAATGTCAGGACCGTCACGGCCATCAACTGCCAGAAGCCTTGGCGCGCATAGTTCGCATACGTCAGACCATCGGTAACCTGAACATGCTCATCGCCGCCGAACAGTGTTTTCAGCTGCACTGCAACAAATCCCAGGAACAAGATGTTCAATACCGCCAGCGGTACAGCCCACTCCCACAGAGGCAGCGGCACGGATGGTTTCGGAGCCAGCGCGTCGACGCGCGGAGTTCGACGTCGAAGATACACAGCGCTCAGCGTGACAAATGCTACAAGCGCACCGATGACCAGCCGGCCGATCGGTTCATCCACCCGCACTGACGGTGCACCACCGAAAATCTTCGCGAACTCAGGATCAGCACTGACAAACAGCGAACCGAAGATCAGAAGAAGCGTGATACTGACGGCACTGACCGCCACCAAACGCAGTGTGGGAATACGTGGGGTGTTTCCCGCCCGCGGGTTTCTCCGTCGCGCAAATCGAAGTACTCGAAATGCTGCACGCCAGGGCATGACGGTTCCCGCAACGATTCCCGTCCACGTGCGACCGCCGACCAACACCCCGGTGAAGACGACCCAGGCAGCCACGATACACATGAAAGCAAGCCAACCCGCCCCGCGAACCGCGGCTACTCCCAGCAATGCGAGTGCGCCCACGCACGCTGCCCATTGAACTGGCGTCAGCCGTGGCGGCGTCAGGATTCCGACTACCGCGAGAACACCGATCCCGACGATGAGGTAGGCCGCGCCGACTACCCCGATGTCGAGGATCGATGCAGCGAGCAGACCGACTGCAATCGAGCCGACGAGCATCGAGCGCGTTGCAATGGACGCTCGGTCCGGGCGGCGCCACAACCTGCCAGGCTTCTTCGGAGCGGGCACCGTCGTCATCGGCTTCTGAGGGACTACGAGCGGAGCAGTCATGTTTCTTCCCACTTTCGGGTTCGGCAAATGGCGACGCGACCCATCCAGGGTGACGCCGTACGTTCAGCTAGTTCAGTTCTGCGGCAGCACTACTCGGATACAACAGCCCGCACGGGCATCGACAACTGCAATGGTTCCGCCGTGCAGTTCGACCGCCCATTTTGCGATAGCTAGCCCAAGTCCGGTCCCGCCATCTGTGGAACCGCCTCGAGTGAATCGATCGAAAACCAGCGCGCGAGAGTCAGGCTCGATTCCGGGTCCGTTGTCGTTCACCTCGATCACCGCCTCGCCGTCCACCCGGTTGTACGCACGGATGACGATCCCCACCTCCGTCGAACCGTGCCGCACCGCGTTGTCCACCAGATTTGTCACCACCTGGTGGAGTCGATCTGGATCAGCGACCACTGCCAATCTCGGCGGCCTTACATCGATGGCGACGTCAGTTCCCCTCTCTGCGGCAACTTCCCGGAGAAAGGGTTCGAGATCGAAGTTGCTGAGCTTCAGCGGTATTGCACCGCCTTCAAGTTTCGAGAGATCGAGTAGATCGGCTACCAAAGCGCCGAGTCGTTCGGTCTGAGCGAGCGCCGAGCGCATCGTTTCCGCATTCGGCTCCTGCACGCCGTCCACGACGTTCTCGAGCAACGCCTGCAAAACTGTTATCGGCGTGCGCAATTCGTGCGATACGTTGCCGATCAATTCGCGGCGATACTGGTCGTCGGCGCCCAGGTCCTCGGCCATCCGATTGAACGCCACCGCCAGTTCACCCACCTCGTCGCGTGAGGTTGCCCGGACTCGACGGGAGTAATCACCGCGCGCCATGGCCTGTGCTGCCGCTGTCATCTCACGCAGCGGTGACGTCATGCCGTGGGCGAGCACCTGCGTAACTCCCAGTGCCACCACTAAAGCCGTCAATAATGCAAAGCGGAACGGTTGCTGCGCGGTAAGCCAGAATCCGCCCGACGCGAAGAACAACGCCGCAACGACGAGGAGACCGACTTTGACCTTGAAGGAACGCATCGGGTCCAGCGGGCGCGGCCACCTCGCGAAAACTCTTTCCGTGAAACTCATTTCGGCGCATCCCAGGCGTATCCGACGCCATGAACCGTTCGGATCACCGACGGGCCCAACTTACGCCGCAAGGCCTTGACGTGACTGTCCACCGTGCGGCTTCCGCCGCCCTCACCCCAACCCCAGATCTCCTCGAACAACGACTCACGAGGAATCGCGGCTCGTGGCCTCTCGGCGAGGTAGGCAATGAGGTCGAACTCGGTTCGCGTCAGGTGCACTTCCTGATCCGTGCGGCGCACCCGACGCTCCGTCAGATCGATGACGACATCGCCGAATTCAAGGAGCACGGGCCGCGCCGCGCTCTCGGCACGATCGGCACGTCGAAGCAACGCCTGCACCCGTGCTACCAGCACCCGCATGCTGAACGGCTTACTGAGATAGTCGTCGGCACCCACACCCAGGCCGATCACCATGTCCGTCTCGTCGGCACGTGCGGTGAGCATCAATACCGGCACGGGCCGCACCGCCTGGATTCGACGGCATACCTCGAGGCCGTCGAATCCAGGCATCATCACGTCCAGAACCACCAGGTCCGGGTCGATCTCGGCGCAACGCGAGACAGCGCTGGGACCGTCGAACGCCAACTCCACGTCAAATCCCTCGGCACGTAACCGTGCCGCGATCGATTCGCAGATGCCGACCTCGTCGTCGACCACGAGCACTTTTCGCTGACTCATGGAACTGACTGTATTAGGCCGACGTGGATGAACCCGGGAGGACTTGTGAAGGTTCTGTGCAGATTGGAACCAAAGGTCCGGTGCAGAAAACTAGAAGCGGCGAATGTTGTTGATCGGCAGATCTGCCAACGGTGTCAGCCCGGTCGGAACTCCGGTGCCGTAGGCGTTGAACACCATTCCGCCGCCGGCGTAGATACCGACGTGCGTCGCGCCGGGATAGAAGGTGATGATGTCACCCATCGCCAGCGCCCACAGCGGAACCGCTTGTCCCGCATTCGCCTGCTCCTGGCTCGTGCGCGGAATCGCGACACCCGCCTGCCGGAAGGCCCACTGCGTCAGGCCCGAGCAATCCCACGAGTTCGGTCCGGTGCCACCCCATTGGTACGGCTTGCCGGTTTGCGTACCTGCTGCTGCCAGTGCGACGAGGCCGGCGGGGCTCGGAATCGGCAGGACCGCGGAACCACTGCTGATGCTTCCCATACTCCCCAGGCTGCCGCTGCTCCCGGCACTTCCCGGCTCGGCAAGAGCCGGTGCGGCGGACAACAGCAACACACTTCCGGTCAGCATTGCCGCAACAGTTCCCTTGCGTAGCGTCGACAACTTCATGCAACCGTCCTTAGATGGGAGTGTTTTCGGCCGCGCGCTCCGCGCACCGAAAATGGCATTGAACTGGTCCAACGGTGAAATTCAATCGCTGACTTCGGATGCTAACGGCCATTACGGGCAATTCGGGCAAGAATCGACGATCCCGCTTGTGAGCAATGCACAAAGGGGTCTTTTGTCCCCTTGATCAGTAAAGATCAGGGAAAGATCCGGGATTTCCTGGATTACCAAGGCGTACAAATTTCATAAATTCGACTCATGCGCTCACACCTCGCCGCCGCAGTCGTAGTTGCGACGTCACTGGCCCTCGTCGGCTGCTCCACGAACCAACGGGCTGTCGACGTTCAATCGGATCTAGTTTCGCTCACCAAATCGGGCGCCGTCGGCGCTATCGCGACTCTCGACGGCGGAAACACAACTATGGTCCTGACCAGCGGCGTCCCGAATCTGACCGACGGTGATTCGATCGGCGACAACGATCGTGTTCGGATCGGCAGTGTGACACAGACCTTCACGGCAGCGCTCGTTCTGCAATTCGTCGCGGAAGGGAAGATCACTCTCGACGCGCCAGTCCGGCAGTATCTGCCGAACCAACTCGGCAGCAACGCCCACGCAGACCTGGTCACGGTCAGGCAACTACTGCAACCTCACAGCGGACTCCCCGAAATAGATGGTGAGATTCCGTTTGCCGACTCCAACTACCTAGCACTCGGGACGCTTATCGAAGCCGTCAGCGGACGGAGCTACAGCGACGAGCTGGCGGCCCGGATACTCGAGCCTCTCGATCTCGAAGACACCTACCTCCCGCCGGCCGGTGAGCAGGATATTCGGGGTGACCACCTGACCGGATATAAAGATCTGGCCACCGGTCGCACCGATGTCTCCCGGACCGAACCGTCCATCGCGTGGTCCGCCGGTGCGCTGGTCTCCACCGGTAAGGACCTCAACACTTTCTGGCGGGCATTGTTGAGCGGAAGAATCCTGCCGGACAAAGAGCTTGCTGAAATGACCGCCCCACAACCAGGCTCGACCGAAGCCGACGCACTCGACTACGGCCTGGGTCTTCATGTAACAGATCTTCCGTGTGGAGTGACCTACGTCGGGCACAGCGGCGGAATCCGCGGCTACTCCACGTTGTCCGGTGCAACGCTGGATCGGGCATTCACCGTAACTATGACCTCGACGCCGAAGAATCCTCCGGACACCATCGAAATTCTGTCGCATGCACTGTGCCCTTGAACAGTGAATGCGAATCGACTATGACAACGCTTCCTTCTCCACATCGGCAGCAACTTTGTCTCCGCGTAGCCCCCGCCAACTCGGATGACGCAGTCGACTGCTCTCCGTCCAGTCCATGAATCGCACTTCACCGACCAGTTCCGGACTGACCCACACAGCCCCTTTTCTGTCGTCGGTCGGAAGTTCCTCCGCGAAAGGACTTTCATTCTGCTGCAAGGGTTCCAATACCGTCAACAATTTCTCGAGATCCCGATCGGTGAACCCAGTACCCACCCGGCCGACATAGCTCAGCCCGGCCTCTCCCGGGATACCCATGAGAAGGGCACCGATCCCGTGGGAGCGATTGCCTTGCCCCCTTCGCCATCCGCCGATCACGACTTCTTGGGTGCGCCAGTTCTTGACCTTGATCCAACTCGAACCTCGACGTCCTGGAAGATACACCGACGCAAGGCGTTTGGCGACGATCCCCTCCCATCCGGATTCACGACTCACTTCCAGCGCGTTTTCGGCCGTGCCCTCGATCTGCGGCGGAACAGTGAGATCACCGACGTTGGCTGCCAACGCATTCAGCACTGTCCGTCTGTCGGCATACGACTTCCGAAGCAAAGACACACCATCGAGATACAGGAGATCGAATGCCAAGAACTCCGGCGTTCCACCACGTTGCAGCAGTCCGAAATCGGTGACACCCCGGTCGTCGTAGGCCACGACTTCACCGTCGATGACTACCTCGTGGCCCTTCAGACCGTCACCCAGGTGCGCCAGCGCCGGATAATCTGCAGTCTTGTCATTTCCGGACCGGCTGCGCAGTAACAATGTGCCCGAATGGTATTCGAGTACTACGCGTATCCCGTCCCACTTCCCTTCGAATGCCCACTCCTCCGGATCCAGACCGTCAACTGTTCCGGCCGTAGCAAGCATCGGCTCGAGATTCTTGGGGAACTCCGTTCCGAAACTGGCATTTTGATCCTTCATCAGATGCATCAACCACTGATCACCTTTGGTCCGGATGAGCGCGAAACGGCCCTGCACCCGCTCCCCCGCCAACCGCACTATCACCTCGTCGTCGCGCCATTTCTCGGTCTCGTACGTCCCGGAATCCCAGATCGTCATCGAACCACCGCCGTACTCGCCCTTCGGAATTACTCCGGAAAAGGTGGCGTACTCCATCGGATGGTCCTCGGTGTGCACTGCCAGTCGATTCTCCCCGGCGGTCGTCGGCACACCTTTCGGCACGGCCCACGACACCAGCACGCCGTCGCGTTCGAGCCGAACGTCATAGTGCAGTCTGCGCGCGTGATGTTCTTGAATGACAAAGGAATTTCCGGAAGTGGGCGCAGGCTTGTCTCGGGGTACCGGCTCCGGGGTTCTGTCGGCTGACCGCTTGTTTCGGTACCGAGTCAATGAATCTTCCACGGCCACTGTCGGATCCAGGCCGGCTAACAGATCGCCGCCGAATTCAACGCGCTCCAGAACCTCATCGAACAGCAATTGCCGCAACGTGGGATCGTCGAGTTCTTCCCAACTGCGCGGCGCGGCAACGTAAGGCTGAGCGCGCCCGCGCATCGAATACGGGGCGATGGTGGTCTTGGCTGGATTGTTCTGACTCCAATCGACAAAAACCTTGCCGGCCCGGATATTCCGCGCCATCGTGGCCGTCACGAGTTCCGGATGAATCTTCTCGAGTCCTGTCGCGACCTGCTTGGCGACGGTCGACGCCCCATTCCCCTCCAGTGGCCGATCAAGAGGAACATACAGGTGAATGCCCTTGCTGCCACTGGTAACCGGATAGACCGTCCACCCCAGAGTTCCGACCAAATCACGGATCCAACGAGCTACTTCGGCACATTCCGCCAACCCGACCCCCTCACCCGGGTCCAGATCGAACACCAACCGGGTAGCCGGTCCACGGCCGGAACCGTCGAATCGCCATTGCGGAACATGTAATTCGAGCGCGGCTTGTTGGCCGAGCCAGGCGAGCGAGGCGACCGAATCAAAAATGGGATAGGTGACCACCCGATCGGAGTGTTGCAGCGACGCTCGGGTCAACCATGCCGGAGCCGATGATGCGAGATTTTTCTCGAAGAACGCTTGACTGTCCACCCCGTTCGGCCACCGCTTGCGCGTCCCCGGACGGGCCACGACATGCGAAATCATCACAGCCGAAATCCGGGTGTAGTAGTCGATCACTTCAGCTTTGGTTGTCCCGCTCTCGGGGTAGAGGACCTTCCCGAGGTTGGTCACGGGCACGGTTATGCCGTCGAGTGTGATCTGACCCCGATCGGTCGTCGCCATGTCCTCATTGTGCGCGAAAAAGTGGCACCGGGTCGCAAAATTCGCAGCCCGATCACGGACGCAGCGGACATAGCAGGCAAGATGGCGAGGTGCCGATGCCACGACGTTGCGCTGCCGTAACCGCGATCTTCGCCTCCTCGATCCTCTTGGGGTCTTGCTCTGCCGAATCGGAGAGCACTACAGCAGGAGCAGATACGACGACAACCATCACCGAGGCATTCACCAAACTGCCGTCAACCGCGGCGATAGGCACCTGCGGTCCTCTCAGTGGCACCACCACACACGACGGAGTTCTCACCGTCGCTACCGATTCACCGGCGTACGAACCGTGGTTTCACGACAACGATCCGTCGAACGGTCAAGGGTTCGAAGGCGCGGTAGCTCGCGCCGTGACCGAGAAGCTCGGGTACAACTCCGACCAGGTCGCCTTCACCAGAGTCGGCTGGGGCGACGCATTGAAGCCCGGCAGCAAGGAATTCGACTTCGCGCTCGACCAGTTCACGATTTCCGGGGACCGCCGCGACGCCGTCGATGTCAGTTCGCCGTATTACGCGGTGGCGCAGTCTGTCATTGCGTTGCAGAGCAACAGTGCGTCGCAGGCCGCCGATCTCGCTTCGCTCACGACATATCGACTGGGCGCACAAGCTGGTTCGACGAGCCTGCTTGCCATCACCGACACCATTACCCCGAAGACACCGCCGCGGACTTATGCAAACACCAACGACGCGAAGGCGGCGCTGGTGGCCGGCGAAATCGACGCACTGGTCGTCGACATTCCCACCGGGTTTCACATCACCGAAACCGAACTACCCCAGTCTGTGATTGTCGGACAGTTCCCCCGGCCGAACGCCGTCACGGAATTCTTCGGCTTGGTTCTCGAGAAGAACAGTCCTCTCACCGCCTGTGTTTCTGCTGCAGTCGACTCGCTCTACGCTGACGGAACTCTCGAAGCGCTGGCCACCGAGTGGATCACCGACACAGCGGATGCACCGATCCTCGACTAGCCGGCACGGCCGCTGATCGCTCCGATGAACACCTTGGGAATATCCGCGGGAGTGGGTGCGAAGTGGCTGTTTCCGCCGGTGACCGCGGAAATCTGTTTCAGCACTTCGGTATCCGCGTCGTCGGTGACACCGATGGTGATGATGGGTACGGGTCGAGCGGAATCCTGCTCACGCGCAAGGGTATCGAGCAAGTCCTTGAGGTTGATCCCCGACGGATCGTCGTTAGCCCCGTCCGTCACCAGGATTACCGAATTGATCGAGGCCCGATCGTAAGTGCTTTGAATCTGACGGAATGCGGCAAGGACGCTGTCGTACAGTCCCGTTCCACCACCGACGAGCGACGGCAAGGTGCCGACGTGTGAGAGAAGCTGCGTGCGATGATCGGCATCGCCCTCGGCCGCGTCCATACGTCGAACCGGTTCGATTTCTCGGTAGTCGGTATCGCCGCCGAGTTTGATGGAGAACGCCCACAAACCCAATTGCGCGTTACCCGGGAACATTCGGATCGCGAGGTCGCCGGCCTGGGCCGTCGCCGCCATGCGGGTCACGCCGTCCTGCACGTAGTCCATCGAACCCGAGACGTCGACAACAGCCAGGGCGCGCGACGGTCGGGAGAGGAGTTCGTACCGTGCCAGAGCTTTCGTCACCATCGACGGATCATTCGGCACCAGGGACGCGCTCACATCGATGCCGCCGCTTCCGAGCGGTTCGCTGCCTGGACCACGGAAACCCAGTCCGGACAAGACCGTTCGGCCGGTCTCGGACGAGAGCGCGTCGATGAGGACCTGCGCCTGAGCGCTCGCGTCGACGGTTCCGGCTCCGGTGAGCGCTACGGGGTAGTTCATGAAGACCGTGCCGGTTGCCGGCACCACTGCGGTCAATTGAGCATCGGCGTGAGCGGCGAGGTAGGAGGTAAAAGTCTGTTCTGTCGTGACCGCTGTTCCGCCGACAGCTGCAACCTTTTCGATGCGTCCGGTTGAACCGGCTTCCTTCACATTTCCCAACTGCGCCTGGGCCACGGGAACCAATGCGGACAAGATGGATGCCGGATCGCCGTTCTGGGCCTGGGTTTCGGCAAAAGCCGCCACAATGGGAGCGCTGGAAACAGCACTCGACAGCGGATCGCCGATGTGTAACCCCGGTACCGCAAGAACGTCGAGCCAATTTCCGGGCCGCGTCCCTTCTCCGGTTTTCGTGACCGTGACGACCGGTGTGGAGGCTACGGAGGCACTGACCTTGCGGAAACTGCTGCTCCCGACCCCGGTCACCTTGTCCAGCCATTCCGACGAGTCGGGGATCCACAGTGCCGGGCCGGTTCCACCACCGGCGAGATCGCCGAATGTACGGGCAGAATCCTGGGGGACCACAGTGAACGATGCGCAACCGAGCTTTTCCGGAGCAATGGTAGCGACAACAGCTTCGACACCGGTCGCGATGGACGGATCGACCGCGATGACAAGCTTGGCCTTCTCCCCACAACCTGGTTCAGGGGGGACGGAAGAAGCTACTGCCGGGACGCTCGCCTCCACGCTACTGAAGGTGACTACAAATGCTGCAGTACCAGCGACAGCAACCACCGCGAGCACCCCGACCAGCACCTTTACCGATCGCGGCATCAACGCTGCGGATACCCCGGACGGTTCGTGTCGACCAGACATTGACGGAATCCTCTCCGGCAGAAGCGACCGGTCAATAACAAACTATTGACCCGTTTATTCTGCCGGAAAGAATCCTAACTCATGTTTGCCGCAAAGTAGCTCTTGTTCGAATTTCAGGCGTAAATCTGCACGAACTGTGCCAACGACTTTTCGATGTCACCTTTGAGTGCCCGGGCAACTCCGGACCCGATGGGTCCGAACAGTGGTGCGCCACCGAGTTCGATCGTCAACGCCAACTCGGAACCTGCCTCCTTGGGCTTGATGTCCAACTCGAGACCCAGTTTGACGCCACCCTTGCCGTCGCCCTTGAGCGAGAGCGCCTTGGGGACGTCGTACTTCTTGATGGTCCAGCGCACGCGATTGCGCAGGCCTTTCACCGTCACGACGGAGCTGATTTCAGTGCCGACACCCAAATTTTCGGGGAGATCACTGCGCCAACCGTCGTGGACTACCAGCCAGTTCTCGTAACCGCTGAGGTCGGAGGCCTTGTCCCACACTTCCTGCGGCGGGAGCGGAACGTCAATTTTCACCGTGAGCTTTGCCATGTGGGGACAATAAACCCTTGTGCGCCTTTCCGGTTACCGGAGGTACCAGAAAGGCGCATAGGGGCGGAGCCCCTCCTTAGTGGTCGACAGCCTTTTCGACGCCGACGCCGGTCAGGGAACGAACTTCCATCTCAGCCTGCTTAGCCGGATCTTCGAGCTTGTTGCGTCCGACGTACGTACCGATGATGCCGAGAGCGAAAGCCAACGGGATCGAGACGATGCCGGGGTTGGAGAGCGGGAACCAGGCGAAGTCAGAGTTCGGGAGCATCGACGACGGCTTGCCGGAAACAGCCGGGGAGAACACGATCAGCGTCAAGGCACTGATCAGACCGCCGTAAATACTGAACAGCGCTCCGGTGGTGTTGAACTTCTTCCAGAACAACGAGTACAGCAGAGTCGGCAGGTTCGCCGAGGCTGCGACAGCGAAGGCAAGTGCTACCAGGAAGGCGATGTTCTGCCCCATCGCGCCGATGCCGAGAACGATGGAGACAAGGCCGATCACGACGACGGTGATGCGTGAGACCCGGACCTGCTGCTCTTCGGTTGCGTTGCCGCGCTTGATGACACTGGCGTAGATGTCGTGAGCGAAGGACGCCGAAGCTGTGATCGCGAGGCCCGCGACCACCGCGAGAATGGTTGCGAACGCCACGGCGGAGATGATGCCGAGGAAGATGGTGCCGCCGAGCTCGAAGGCCAGCAACGGTGCCGCCGAGTTCTCCTTACCGGGAGCAGCCAAGATCTTGTCCGGGCCAACCATGCTGGCAGCGCCGTAGCCCAGAACCAGTGTGAACAGGTAGAAAGCGCCGATCAGGGAGATCGCCCAGGTGACGGAGCGGCGAGCTTCCTTGGCGGTGGGGACCGTGTAGAAGCGCATGAGAACGTGCGGCAGACCGGCGGTGCCGAGCACCAAAGCGAGTCCGAGAGAGATGAAGTCGAGCTTGCTCATCGAAGAGATGCCGTACTTGGCGCCGGGTCCGAGAACATCGCGACCCGCAACACCCTTGGTTGTGGAACTGTTGACCATGTCCTGCGCATTGGCGAGCAGCTGCGAGAAGTTGCCGCGCACTGCCCACAGCACCAGCACGAACATGATTCCCGCGCCGGCTACCAGCAGGACAGCCTTGACCATCTGCACGTAGGTGGTGCCCTTCATGCCGCCGACCAAAACGTAGACGATCATCAAGACGCCGACGATTGCGACGACAACGCCCTGACCGAACTTGCCGTCGATGTTGAGTAGAAGCGCGACAAGTCCACCGGCACCGGCCATCTGGGCCAACAGGTAGAAGAGCGAGACCGTCAGAGTGGAAAGTGCTGCTGCCATACGCACCGGCCGCTGCTTGAGACGGAAGCTCAATACGTCGGCCATCGTGAATCTGCCGGTATTCCGGAGCAATTCGGCCACCAGAAGCAGAGCGACCAGCCAGGCGACGAGGAAGCCGATGGAGTAGAGGAAGCCGTCGTAACCGTAGACCGCGATGGCACCGGCAATTCCGAGGAACGACGCGGCCGAGAGGTAGTCGCCGGCGATAGCGAAACCGTTCTGCGGCCCGGTGAATTGTCCACCGCCGGTGTAGAAGTCGGAAGCCTTCTTGGTGGTACGACTGGCACGGATGACCAGTGTCATTGTCACGACGACAAACGCGAGGAAGATCGCAATGTTGAAGGCGGGGTTTCCTACGTCCGTCCCGGACGCGGCGAGAGTGGTGATCACGATGCGGGACCTTCCAGTTCTTCACGGATAGCGGCGGAACGCGGGTCCAGCTCGCGGCTGGCGAACTTCACGTACCAGGCGGTGATCACGAACGTGGTCACGAACTGACCGAGCCCGAGGATGATGCCGAGATTGATGTTGCCGAGGACCTTGGTGGCCATGAAGTCATGGGCGTAGGTCGCGAGTAAGACGTACACCGCATACCAGAGCAGGAAGAATGCAGTGATGGGGAAAACGAACTTGCGCAGTCGAGTACGGAGTTCCTGGAACTCCGGGCTTGCTTGCATGTCTATGAATGCCTGAGCATCCGGGGTAGGTCGCTCTTGCGACGCTCCCTCACTGATTTCCGCTGTGGACACTGCCGGCTCCTCGCCTCGCGTGTGAAGTGAACTACCTGCAGACGTTAGTGAGATCGGAGTCACACAATGTGAATGTGGTGACGCTCACACGGTGAGCTGTCGGGCGGTGCGCCAAACGGTCACCCTGGCGCGACAAACGGCACCGAAAATCTAGGGCTGACGCAGATCTTCTTCGCGGTCGGACCCCATACCAAGGCGCTCGGGTGCATGCATTCGGGTAAAGATCCGTGCGATATCTGCAGGTATTTGCTTACTCGACGCCTTGCTCACCACGATCATCGTCACGAATGCGAGCGGCACACTGACTGCTGCCGGAAACGCGAAGATCGCGGCGGGCCAACCGCTGAGCACCGTCTCCGACAATCCGCCGAGGATAGCGACGGTCGCGGCCGACCCGGCCACGAATCCACCCACCACCATTCCGGCACCTGCGCCCACCGCGGTCAATCCGCGCCACCAGACGCCCAGGAGCAGCAAAGGACAGAGTGTCGACGCCGCGACGGCAAACACCAACCCGACAGTGCGGGAGAGGTCGACTGACACCACGGCAAGGGACATAAGGAGTGGAATCACACCAGCCAGCAGTGCAGCGATGCGGAAATCACGCACCCGTCCACGCAGGACATCAGTACTGATCACTCCGGCAATACTGACCAGCAGACCCGAGGAGGTCGACAGGAACGCCGCGATAGCGCCCGACGCCACCAGCGCGGCCAACAACTGCCCACCCCACCCGGAAAACACCGAACCGGGGAGCAGCAGAACCGCAGCATCCGACGTTCCGGTAATCAGCAACTGCGGAACGTACAACCGCGCAAACACTCCGAGCAGCATCGGAAATAGATAGAACACGCTGACCAGCCCCACCACCGCCAACGACGTCAAGCGTGCGGCCCGCCCATCCGGGTTGGTGTAGAAACGCACGAGTACGTGTGGCAGACCGAGAGTTCCGAGGAACGTCGCGAGCATCAGTGAGTACACCTGATACATCGGATGGGGTCCACCGAATCCCCACCCGGGCGAAATCCAATCCGAGTTCTGGGCTGGTGCACCGGCTACGACCGGAACGGCAGCACCGGCATCGAGAACCATGGACATACCCTCGCCGAGCGTGTGCTCACCGGGCTGGAGGACGACGGTCCCCGAGATCGGACTGCCGTCGACATCTCCGCCTCGCACGGTCACCGGTTCCGAAACCTGCACCACGACATCGGTAGTGATGTCGACGGTGGTCTGTTCGCTGACCGTCGGCGGCGCCGGCGCACCCACGTCATGTTCGTCGGCAAAGAAATAGAAGGTCAGCGCGACGGCGGGAATGGCGACCGCCGTCAGCTTGAGCCAATACTGAAATGCCTGGACAAACGTGATGGAGCGCATCCCGCCGCCCACCACATTGGCGATAACGATCAGCCCGACGACAACTCCGCCGATCCAACTGGGAACGCCCAGAAGGATATTGAGTGTGAGGCCGGCTCCTTGAAACTGCGGGATCAGATACAGGATGCAAATCATCGCGACCACCAGCATCGCCAGTTTGCGCAAACGCGGTGAGCCCAAACGAAATTCTGCAAAGTCGGGAACCGTGTAGGCGCCTGATCTGCGCAGCGGCGCGGCAACAAAAAGAAGCAAGGCCAAGTACCCGGCAGTGAATCCGATCGGATACCACAATGCGTCCGCCCCGTACTTTGCCACCAACCCGGCAACACCGAGAAAGGAAGCCGCCGAGAGGTACTCGCCTGAAATTGCCGTGGCGTTCCACCGCGGACCCACGCTGCGCGAGGCGACCAGAAAATCCGAGGTGGTGCGAGAAAGCCGCACCCCGTAAATACCGATCGCGACCGTCGCCACTGCCGCAGCGACGATGCCCAACACGGTCAACACCGGAATCGAATGCCCACCCACGACGACGCGCTCAGTCGTCCACGAGGTCGGTGAAATCCTGCTCGTTGCGCTCGGCCCGGCGCACGAACACCCAGCCGGTAATCAACAGCAGCGGATAGACGGCGCCGCCCATCACCAACCACGGAAGCCTGATACCCCACACCGAATAGGCCGACAGTGCCGGAAAGAGTGTGGTCAACAGCGGTATGGCGCACAACAACCCAGCCGCGACCACCGCCAACCGAATCGCCAGACCCAACTGCGCGCGCACCAGACCCTGGATCATGGCGTCACCGACCTCGGTCTGTTCCTGGACCTCCACCCGGGTTCGGACTATGCGAGCGCCGTGACGATGCGCCAAAACCACTCGCTGGCGTGCAGACGGATCCGACTGCGCGCTCACCGCGACAACCAACTCTGTTTGGGCGCACGGACCAAACGATCCTTCAGTTCACGGGTATGCCGACGGCTCACGGGCAACTCCACCGGCGGTTTCCCGGCGTGCGGACGCAGCGTCACCACCAAACCGCTACCGACGGTACGAATTCCGGTCACCAGCGCCAGCGACACCAGATAGGAACGGTGCACCCGCAAGAAACCCGCTTCGGCCCACCGAGATTCGAGAGTCGAGATGGGTATCCGGACGAGATGCGACTTACCGGCGGTATGCAAGCGCGCATAGTCACCGTCGGCTTCCACCCACTCCACCGACGAACGCTGCACCAAAGTGGTGACCCCGCCGAGTTCGACGGGAATCACTTCGTCTCCGGGCGCTGGATCAGGCTTGACCGCACCCTGACTACGCCCCGCCAAACCGACGATGCGAAGCACTGCCTGCGCCAACCGCTCTTCGCGGAGCGGTTTGAGGAGGTAGTCGACCGCGCCCAGATCAAACGCCGCCACTGCACGGTCATCATGCGCGGTAACAAAAACGACGGGCGGTGGAGTCGCAAAATTGGAGAGGATCCCGGCCAGTTCCAAACCGTCGAGGCCTGGCATGTTGATGTCGAGAAAGACCGCGTCGATTCCGCCGTCGCGAAGGATCCGCAGTGCCGTCGTCGCATCGGACGCCGTATGGACATGCGCTACCGGCGCTTGTGCGCGCAGCAGAAAAGCCAGCTCGTCGAGCGCCGGTTTTTCGTCGTCGACGGCCAGGACGGTCAATTGGGCACCCATGTCAGTCTCATTCACAGCAGCCCTATGTTCCCACGACGCGTCGCCACTGGCCCGTAAAGCCCCGAATCACAGGCAAGGCCCTGCTCACGCATGTATGCCCTGCTTGAACTTGGGTACGCGCATGCTGACCTTCGTTCCGGCGCCCGGTGCGGTTTCCACCACCAGGCCGTAATCGTTGCCGAATGCCGCACGCAAACGGTCGTCCACATTGGCCAAGCCGACATGTGCGGCTTCCCGTGCACTGGGCCGACCGGGACCGGATTCGATGGCATCGAGGGACCCGAACCGCAACAGATCCGGGTCCATTCCGACGCCGTCGTCCTCGACACTGATGACGCAGTCGGGCCCTTCGTCTGCCGCAATGATGCTGATGGTGCCGCCGTCCGCCTTGCCGGAAATACCGTGGCGGACGGCGTTCTCGACCAGCGGCTGAAGAGCCAGAAACGGAAGAACCACATTGAGCACTTCCGGTGCCACCTGCAGTTTCACGCCGAGCGCATCACCGAACCTGGCCCGCTCGAGGGTCAGGTATCGGTCGATGTTGCGCAATTCGTCTGCCAGCAGCGTGAATTCACCCGCCGAGCGGAACGAGTAGCGAGTGAAATCGGCGAACTCGAGAATGAGCTCACGCGCGCGATTCGGATCGGTGCGCACAAACGACGCGACAGTGTTGAGTGCGTTGTAGATGAAGTGTGGACTGATCTGCGCCCGCAGAGCGCGAACTTCCGCGCGATCGAGTCGTGCACGCGAAGCATCCAGATCTGCCAATTCGATTTGGCTGCAGGCATATCGAGCTACATCCGTGATTGCGCCCAGCATTCCCGGCCACGGATCCTCGGTGGTGACGACACCCAGCACCCCGACGACGCCGGTGTCCTCGATGACCATCGGCTGCACGATCAGTGCGCGAACACCGTGATCCCCGTTGCCCCGCACCAAGTCTGCGTAGGTCACCAGGACGCGGCGCTCCCCCTCGATCGCGCGGACCGCGGCATCGTGAAACTGTTCGGCCAGCGTTCCGTGGGGTCCGTTCCAGGTCAGCACGGCTCCGGTAGCGTCGGCGATTCCCAAACCTCGAGCACCGGTCAACTCACGCAGGTGCGGTGCGGCTTCGGCAGCAGATTCACTGTCGAGTCCACGCCGAAGTGGCCGCGCTGCAAGTGAAGCCGTGTGCAAGGCTGCATGAACGGCGCGTTCCGACGGAGAGGTGACTTCGCGTCTGGTACGCATCCAGACCGCCGTCAAACCCACCACCAGAACGACGACTATCCCGATGAACAGCGCGGCTACCGTCGGACTCATCTACGCGCCGCAGTTGTTCGGGGCCGGAACTCCGGCAAAGCGATCTTGAATCCAGGCGACGGCACCGGGAACCGCTTTGCCGTCTGCGTGCCCCTCCCCGGGCCGGGACACGAATTCGATCACGTCACCGTCAGCACAGGCACGGCCCACGGCAGCTTCGGTCCACTCGGGTCGAATCAGATTGTCGTTTCCACCGACCACCACGTACAGAGGGCCGCTCGCCCGTTGCCGCGGCAGTGCAATGTCGCTCAGCCAGCCGTGAATTCGATCGGCGTCGGCATCTGTACTCGGCCGGGTGTCCGCCGCAGTGACCTTGCCGGCCAGCCCGAACTTCTCGCTCGCGCGGGCGGTGAGGCACGAAGACAGTAGTTCGTAATTTTCCGCGAACGCACCGTGCACGTAGTCACCCCGATCGAGTTCGGGATGCATCTGTGACAACCCCTCCAAAACGTAAGGAAGCAACAGTTGTTGAGGCAGAGATAGATTCACGTCTGCTCCACTGGTGATGATCGGTGAGATATCGGCCGCGGGTGAAAGGTTTGCCGCACCGACGAATTCGAGTCCATCGCCGTAGTCGCCAGCCTTCTCTGCGGCCGCCCACGATGCCTGCCCACCTTGCGAGAGCCCCAAGCTCGCCCACCGAGTCGAGGTATCCGGGACAACGTTTCGAACAGCACGAACCGCGTCGATGACGTTGTAGGCGGCGGTATCCGGTTGCAGGTACGGGTGTGGACCGTCGGTACCGAGGCCTTCGAAATCCGTCGCGGCAACAACGTATCCGGACTTCAGGAGCGGCGCCACCAAACCCATTGCACCGAAGAGTGTCGGTGAGGTAGACGGAGCGCAGTCATCGGAAATGCCGGTGGTGCCGTGTCCGACGGAGACGATTGGCCATCCCCCTTCGGGCGGAGTTCCCGGTGGGGTGAACACCGTTCCCGAAACTCGGGTTTCGCGGCCGTCGATGCCGGAGGTCGAACCGTAGAGAATCTTCCGGGCAGTTGCACCGGTGCCGGTCACTTCTGCTGTTGTCGTGAACGGCTCGTTCTCGAAGACGACGCCGCGCTGAGCACTCGACTGTTCATCTACCGAGGGAGAGGCCGACGGAGCAGTCGACGACATCGTGGCAGGTGCATCGGACCCGGCCGATCCACACGCCGCACTCAACACCACGGCGCCCACCGCGAGTGCGCCCCAGACCGATCGCCGAACTCTCGAACTACCTACGCTCATGACGTACCTTCTCCTTTTGCCGCCACCCGCGCACGACGGCGTCGTACCCGTTCTTCGGCAGCGGCCTCCTCGAGATCAAGACCTTCCAACACGGTACGCAAGACGTCGTCGTCCAGATCGCCGCTGTCCCGCGCCGCAATCAGTGCCACACGCTGCGAGCGCAGCGACTGGTGCCGGAACTTGTCGAACAACGCTCCCGCATGCCACATCGCCGCCTCACGGTCATTGTCCTCGTCAGTCTCCTGGACTTGAAGACGGGCCTGCATCGACCTTCGCACCCGCTCGACGATCGCTTGCAATTCCTTGCTGTCGATTTCCGGCGGCGGATGAGCGGCTACCTCTGCCAGCGCTTTCTCGCCGGCCCGACGAGAGATGTTGCGCGCCAACTCCATCTGTTCCTGGTTACGCAACGTCTCGTACGGATCGGCTACATCCAGCCGGCGAATCAAGAACGGCAGGGTCGAACCCTGCAAGAGCAGAGTCCCGACGGCGACGATGAAAGCGATGGCTTGGATGACACCGCGTCCGGGAAACGGCTCACCGGTCGAAAGAGCAAAGGGAATACCTCCGGCCGCTGCGAGGGTGACTACTCCGCGCATTCCGGCCCAGGACACCACTAGATTCTGTTTCCACGACAGCTGTTTCTGACGAAGCCCTCGGCGGAATGTCACACCGAAACGCACCCGTGAGTAACTCAGGAACAACCACACCGGCCGGATCACGATCACCACGGCCAACACCGCAAGCCCGTAGAAGAACACGTGGACCACCGGAAGCCCGTCCGCCACAACATCGTCGATCACGAAACTCAACTGCAAACCCATGTACGCGAACACGAACATCTCGAGTAGTGTCTCCAGGCTCGACCAGACCGATCGCTCCTGCAACCTCGTCATGATCGACGCATCCGTCGAATAGTGCCCGATTACCAAGCCTGCGACCACAACTGCCAAAACACCCGACGCGTGAAGCTCTTCGGCAGCCAGATACGCGGCAAACGGAAGGACCAGTCCCAGACCCGTTTCGAGCGGTGAATCGTACATCCGCGCACGCACGAACTTCACGATGAACGCGAGTACCAACCCGATCACGATGCCGCCCACCACTTCGTAAGCGAAGAACAACAGCGGTGAGTCCGTCGCGATCCGCGTGCCCGTCACCGCAGCTACCGCGACGGTGAACAACGTCAGTGCGGTTGCGTCGTTGACCAGGCCCTCACCGGTGAGAATTGCTATGACGCGCTTCGGAAGTCCCAGTTTCTGGCCTACCGCCACGGCACTGACCGCGTCGGTGGGCGCGATGACCGCCCCGAGAACCAATGCGGCACCGATCGTGAGTTCCGGTACCAACCATTCGGCGAAGAAGGCTACGACGCCGGCCGTGACCAGAACCATGCCTACGCCCAGGCGCAGGATCGGCGCAAGGTTCCGTTTGAATGTCGCCACCGAGAATTTGAGGGCCGCCGAATACAGCAACGGCGGCAGCACCACGCCGAGAATGACGTGTGGATCCAGTTCTGGCCGAGGCATTCCCGGAATGAACGACGCAGCCGAACCGACCGCAACCAGAACGAGGGGCGCCTGTAGGTTTCGGCGATTCGCCAGCCCGGTGACTGCGATGGCGGCGATGACTACCAGCAGAATCCAGGTGAAGTTCACCCGCCTATTGTGCCTGCCCACCCTGGGAATTCGCCCAGTGGACGCACAGGAGCCCGCAACCTCGACGGGCTGCGGGCTCCTGAGCTTTGGTGACTACTCCTTTTCGGGAACAGCCTTCTTGGCAGCTTCGGCTGCTTTGTCGATCTGGTCGCCGTACTTGCCGCCGGTCTTGCCGTCGGCGATGTCAGCTACTTTGTCGATCGCGTCGTGAACCTTGTCGGAATTCTCCGATGCCAGTTCCTGACCTTTTTCGACGAGACCCTTGACGCTGTCCAGGAAACCCATGTCCGTGTCCTCTCCCAGTGCTGACGCACATCTATCGCGGAATGCGAAACTCCGCGCACGCTTGATTCTCACAGGTACAGACGAAGTATGCCAAGAACGACGGCCACCTGATTGTCACTGCTTCCAATCCAAGGTACCGTTAACTAATCGTTAACTGAATGTCAGACAGAAGTTCATCACAAGTGATTTCGACAGGTGTCCAGATTGAATGCAGATTCGCGAGGGTCGGGAATTATTCCGCGGCCCGCCCGTGGCCTGCTGTCGCGAACCTGGCTTGCTACCACCGATTACAGCTGGTTGCCCCGATTTCTCGATACTCGTGGACTGACCGGACCCGGGCGCGTGATCATCGCGGCCTGGTGTCTTGTCTTCGCCGTGATGTCCGCAACCATGCAACTGAGCGATCTGGGCGCCGATAACAGGTTAGCCAGATCGGTACTCACGGTGTCAGCGCTCAGCGGCCTCTACGGCGGGCTGGGCTGGAGTCGCCATGCCACCTGGCCCACTTGGGCGCAGTCGATGACGTTTGTCGTCTGGAGTGATGTGTGGCTGGCACTCGCCCTACTGATCGGCGTCCGATCCGCATTTGTCGGAACCATCGGCTGCATTCTCTTCGTCATGATCGGCTTCTACGTCGCCGTAGTTCACAGCCCCCGCGTCGCTGTCGCTCACATCTTCTGGGCTCTCACTATCTGCTCTCTCCTGGCGCACAGTGCCCTCACAGACCCGGCGAACGACGACTGGATCGTGTTCGACATGTACGTGATCATCTGCGGAGTCATCATCACCACCGTCTGGGCATTGCAAGTCGTCTGGCTGCGACTGACGGACGACGCCCGCCGCGCAGGTCGCGACTACCTCACCGCCACGCTCAATCGCCGCGGCCTGCAAGACGAGGCTCAGCAGCTACTTCGCGGAGATCCCTCGCGTTCGAAAGCCCTGATCGCCATGCTGATCGACGTCGACTCGTTCAAGAGACTCAACGACACTCACGGGCACGGAGCGGGCGACGACGCGTTGACGGCCATCGCCGAACGACTGGTCCGAGCGGCGGGCCCCGAAGGCGTGGTGGCGCGCATCGGCGGCGACGAATTTGTTGTCCTCCGCAGCGTCGACGCTACCGATATCGAAACTGTTGCCGCACAGATTCACTCCGCGATCAGTTCCACGTCCGATCTTTTTCCGGTATCCGCCAGCACCGGCGTCAGCGTGCATCTCACGACGGAAGCAGACCTACCGGGCAGTGCGGTCAACGTGCTGATCGAGCACGCCGACAATGCGATGTACCGCGCGAAGAAGCGTGGCGGCAACCGCATTGCCTGGGTCCATATGTCAAAACCCTGAACTTGCCGAACCAGCTAGGACGTGTGCGCGTGCGGATGCTCGCCCGGCATATCGTCCGGTGTGGTGAACAACTTTCGCTTCTCACCGTGCAACCTGGCGCTGACCCACCAGGACACTTCCACCAGCACGACGCCCACCGCACCCATCGTGATTGCGAGCGTCGTCGCAGCCACGTTGCTGGGGTCCAACTTGAAGAACTCGCGAGTGAACGGCAAGGCGAACAAGATCAGATAGCCGACCACCGAACCGCCGATCAACACCAACTTCCACCAGTTGTACGGTCGGGCAACGACCGCCAATACCCACAGGGCGATCATGATCAGCGTGATCAACGCAGTGGTGCTTTCCTGCTCGCGTGTCACGTCGTAGCTATTGTGAACGATCACGTACGTGGCAAAAGTGATGACACCGATGATGATTCCGGACGGCAAAGCCAACCGCATCACGCGGGCCACAAAACCGGTGCGAGCGCGTTCGTTGTTGGGTGCCAGCGAAAGAATGAACGCCGGGATACCGATCGTGAACCACGCTGCGATGGTGACGTGACGCGGCAGGAACGGATACGACAGCGGTTCGAAATCGAGCATCTTCGACAGCACGCCGGTAATGCCGACCAGAAACGCGAGCACCACCGAGTACACGGTCTTGGTGAGGAAGAGATTGGAGACGCGTTCGATGTTGCCGATGACGCGACGACCCTCCGCCACCACGTACGGCAAGGTCGCGAACTTGTTGTCCAACAGCACGATCTGCGCGACAGCGCGCGTCGCCGGGCTTCCCGAACCCATCGAGACTCCGATATCGGCATCCTTGAGCGCCAGCACGTCGTTGACACCGTCACCGGTCATCGCAACAGTGTGGCCGCGAGACTGCAAGGCGGCCACCATCTCCCGCTTCTGATCGGGACGAACGCGTCCGAAAGTGGTGGCGCCTTCGAGGACGTCGGCGAGTTTCTCCTGATCGTTGGGCAGTTCCCGCGCATCGATGGGGCGATCTCCGCCCGCAAGGCCGAGAGAACCTGCAACCGCGCCGACCGAGACCGCATTGTCACCGGAGATGACTTTGACCGCTACCTTCTGACTTGCGAAGTACTCCAACGTTTCCTGTGCGTCGGGACGAACCTTCTGCTCGAGAATGACCAAGGCTTCCGGTGTCACGATTCCGGGAGCATCTGCGTCGTCGACTGAAAGATTGCTACTGCCCAACATGAGTACGCGCAGTCCGGTGGACCCCACCGACTCTGCTTCCCGAGCCATGTCGGAGGCCGGGTCGAGAAGCATGTCCGGAGCGCCCAGCACCCAGTTGCCGTGGGCACCGTAGGACTGTCCGCTCCACTTCTTCGCGGACGAGAACGGCGCCACCGCAGTAGCTTCGCCCCAACCCGCATCATCAGCGAATGACTCGCGAATGGCAAGAACACTCGCGTTGGGCCTCGGATCCGACGCAGCCATCGCGCTCAATGCTGCCTTGATCACCGCCTCGTCGGCAGAGCCTTCTGCGAGCTTCAACTCGGATAGCCGCATACCGTTCTCGGTGAGCGTTCCCGTCTTGTCTGCGCACACGACGTCGACGCGAGCCAAGCCCTCGATCGCCGGCAATTCCTGAACGAGGCACTGCCGCTTGCCCAGTCGGATGACTCCGACGGCAAACGCGATGGACGTCATCAGCACCAGGCCCTCCGGGACCATCGGAACCAGAGCCGCGACCATACCGTTGAGTGCGGGGCGAATGGACTCTCCGCTCGAGAACAGCTGGTTGTAGATGATCAGGGCACCCGCCGGGATCATCAAGTACGTGATGAACTTGAGGATGCTGTCGATACCGCTGCGCAATTCCGAATGCACCAAGGTGAATTTGCTGGCTTCTTCGGCCAACTTCGCCGCGTATGCGTCGCCGCCGACCTTCGTGGCCCGGTACGCGCCGCTACCGGCTGCCACAAAACTTCCCGAAAGTACCTGCGCCCCAGCGGTCTTGTGCACCGGGTCCGCTTCGCCCGTGAGCAGCGACTCGTCGATCTCGAGGGCCGCAGAACTGACCACTTCACCGTCGACCACGATCTGGTCACCGGAACCCAACTCGATGATGTCGTCGAGAACAACTTCTTTGGGCGCAAGCGCAACCGCGATACCGTCACGTCGGACCATCGGCTTGGCCTGAGAGACAATTGCCAGCGCATCCAAAGTACGCTTCGCCCGGATCTCCTGGATGATGCCGATACCACTGTTCGCGACGATCAGTAATCCGAACATGCCGTCGATCACGGAACCGGTGGACAGCACGATCACCAACAACACCATCAGGATCGCATTGATCCGGGTGAAGATATTGCCGCGAACGATGTCCTTGACCGACCGCGAAGCCCGATCCGGCACGTCGTTGGTCTGGCCCGACGCTATGCGGGCAGCAACCTGCTCGGCCGTCAACCCACGCGAGATGTCGATGTCGTTGGGTGAATCCGCGGTCGCCACTGCTGTTTCTTTTGAACCCGTGTGCTCGTGAGCCATGGTCAAAGATTACGCACCCGACGCCGCATTTCCCGGTCCGACTCGAATCGGATGCCTATCCCAGCGCGATCCACCACTTCGACGGCGCAGTGGCGGACAGTGCGTCGATCCTGCCACCCGGCATCGGCACCGCCACCGTGGTGCCGACTCCCGCAGCAGTCTCGGTCAACCGCACGATCGGCTCGGACCACGAATGGAACGCAAGATTGAAGGTCGCCCAGTGAATCGGCACGAATACTCCACGTTCCGCGTCCCCGAGGTTCAGATCGGCGTGCGTCTGAACCGCTTCTTCGGGGTTCATGTGGATGTCGGGCCACCGTACGTCGTAGGCGCCGACCGGGAGAAGGGTCAAGTCGAATGGTCCGTACTTCTTTCCGAGTTCGACAAACCGTGGCGTGTATCCGCTGTCTCCGCCGAAGAACACGCGATGGTTCGGGCCGGCAAAGACCCACGACGCCCATTGCGTCGTATTGCGGACGAGGCCACGCCCCGAGAAATGGCGGGCCTCGGTGCACGTGAGGACCAAGTCGCCGATTGTCGTCGACTCGTCCCAGTCCAGCTCGACAATGCGATTCTCCGGCACCTTCCAGTGACGAAGGTGCGCACCGATACCCACCGGCACCACGAACGGCGCCTTCTGCGAGTGCGTCAGAATTTTGACCGTCGCCATATCGAGATGGTCGTAGTGATCGTGGGAGATGACTATGGCATCCACCGCCGGCAGATCTTCCAGAGATACTGGTACCGCATGCATGCGTGCGGGACCGACTGCAGCAGAAGGCGATACGCGCTCACTCCACACGGGGTCCGCGAGCACGCGGTATCCGTCGACCTCGACCAACACGCTCGAATGTCCGTACCAGGTAACTGCCGCACCGCCTGCCTGCGCCGGCGCCAGCGGAGTGGCCAACGGGATAGGTGCGCGTGGCCGTCCCATCGACCCGCGGGTGAGCATCGACTTCGCCATCCCGGCATCGGTACCCGGAACAAGAGCGCTGCTGGGTTCCGAATTGTGAAACTGGCGGTCTCGATATCGCGGTGATGCCGCCGCATAGGGTTGCACCGCACTTCGCGATGCCCCGATCTGCGTCGGGATTCCCCAGGCGGCTCGCGCCACCCATCCTGTTGCCGCAGTTACCGCGGCAAGACCGAGAAGCGTCGTCTTCTTCATTCGGACCAGCGTAGCTACTATTTTCCGCCGGAGCCGGACGCGACTATTTCCCCTTGAAGACGGGTGGGCGATTCTCGATGCGGGCAGCGCGGGCCTCTTGGACGTCGTCACTGAGCCACGCCGCGTGAAGTGCGTCGAGTTGCTCGGGTGACTGCGCGTCCATCGTTCCGTCGTCGTTGAGAACCATCTTCATGTGGCGCAGCGACAGCGGTGCGAGGTTGGCGATGCGCTGCGCCCATTCCTGCGCGTCTTCGAGTGTGCCGATCTTGTTGGCCAGGCCGCGGTTGAATGCCTCCTCGGCACCGATCTGTTCGATGCCGAGCAGAATCGTGCGGGCCGGGCCACCTCCGACAAGAGATGCCAGTCGATGCATCGTCCACTTGTCCACCGAGACACCGAGAGTCGCAGCCGGAATGCCGAACCTGGCGCCGGGAGCTACGACGCGCAGGTCGGAAGCGATGGCGAGTTGCGTGCCGGCGCCGATGGCCGGGCCGTTGACGGCTGCGATCACCGGGATGGGCGCGGTATCGATGGAGCGGAGCATTTCGAAGAGATGGTCGGTGAAGCCTTCCATGTACACGTCGCCGGAGAGGTCGGCGCCGGCGCAGAATGCCGATCCCTGGCCCGTGATCACGATGACGTGAGCGCGATCTGCGACGGCGGAGTTCACCGCATCCTTGATTGCGATGCAGAGTTCCGCGCTGAGTGCGTTACGACGCTCATGCCGTTGCAACTCGATGGTCACGACATTGCCGTCCCGGGAAGTCCCGATCATGTCCGCTCGCTTTCATTTCTGGAAGGCTCGACACCAGGGATGACCCGAATGCCGTTACCGTCCGCGATAGTTCTCTGCAGCAGAGTTCTGTGCATCAGGAGGTTAGATTACCGATGAGTACGAACGTCAGTTCCGACGGACAAGCCCACAACGTCGATGTGGTGGTTGTCGGTGCCGGCCAGGCCGGTCTCTCGGCCGCTTACTTCCTCCGCAAATTCGGTGTAGCGCCGGAGTCGGGGTTCGTCGTGCTCGATCACGCCGCCGGACCCGGCGGAGCGTGGCAGTTCCGTTGGCCGAGCCTGACTTTGAGCACCGTGAACGGCGTGCACGATCTGCCGGGCATGTCTTTCGCGGAAACGACGGGCACCGATGCCGAACAGGTACCGGCGTCGGCCGCAGTCCCCCACTACTTCGAGTTGTACGAGAAGAAGTTCGAGCTTCCGGTCCACCGACCGGTACACACTCGCGTCGTCTGCCCGCGCGAAGAGCGTCTGCGCATCGAGACCGACCACGGCATATTCAACGCACGCGGGCTGATCAATGCGACGGGAACCTGGGAGCGCCCGTTCATTCCGCATTACCGCGGCGCCGAGTCCTTTCGCGGACGCCAACTACACACCCGAGATTACCGCTCCGCCCTCGAGTTCGAGGGCAAACACGTGGTGGTCGTCGGCGGGGGCATCTCTGCGGTCCAGTTACTCGACGAGATCTCCCAGGTCACGACCACGACCTGGGTGACCCGACGCGAACCGCAGTTCCGCGACGAGCCGTTCACCCCGGACATCGGGCGAGAAGCCGTCGCTATGGTCGAAGATCGAGTACGACGCGGGCTCCCACCCGGATCGGTGGTCTCGGTAACGGGCCTGCCGGTGACACCCGCGATCCGCGCGGCTCGCGAACGCGGCGTGATGACAAGGCTACCGATGTTCTCGGAGATCCTTCCGCACGGCGTCAGATGGGAAGACGGAACGTCGATCGGTACCGATGTCATTTTGTGGTGCACCGGTTTTCGGAGCTCCCTCGATCACCTTGCACCGCTTCATCTACGGGGTCCCGGCGGCGGAATCGAGATGACCGGACGTCTCGCCACCCAAGTCGCGTCCGACCCGCGAGTACATCTGGTCGGCTACGGCCCGTCATCCTCAACGATCGGCGCGAACCGGGCGGGCCAGGCTGCGGTAGCGGAACTGACCTCATTCCTGAAACTTCACTAAGCCTCTAGCGACCATTTGGTTACGATTGTCCGCTTGAGTCCCTACCAGCACAAACAGGAGCTACGGAGCACTAACCCCAAAGTGAGGCATGCCTGTGGCCAGACAAAGGACCTTCTGTTACCGTTCAGCTAACTTCTTTCGGTTACGCACAATCGGAGGAACTCGGGCAACAGCCCAATCGGGGGTTGACGTGAGGGACAGTCATGAAGGGGCAGCGGTCCGCATGAAAAACGATGCACACACAAAAACCGCGTGGTGGTCGATCGGCGAATGGCGACTCGGATGGAAGGTTGTCGCAGTCCTCACCGTTCCGATGCTCATTGCCGTCATGCTCGGCGCATTCCGGATCCAGGCTGAACTCTCCGAGGCAGCAAAACTCAGCTCGTCTTCCGAGCGCGCCCTCGCAGTCCCCGCAGCCCTTCATCTGGAAGACGCACTGTACGACCTCGCCGTCGCATCGTCCTCCGGCACCGAAACCACGACGGCCACTGCGGCAGTAACGAATTCGATGCAAGAACTTGTCACGGCCGGTCGGACCTTCCAGACTGATGACGCACTGAACGGTCAGGTCACCCGCGCTCTACAAAACAGTCGATCGATCGTCGAAGAGGTTGGTTCCGGCGCAGTCGCGTCGGCCCGACTCGTCGCCCGGGTCAACGAAGTCTCGACCGACATCTCGAGCGCATTCACCGACATCATCAAAGCCTCCCAGCGGCCGATTCTGCGTGAGCGCGGCGGGGAATTCGCAACTCTGTGGGCAGCGCGCCGCGCCCTGGCCGACCAGCGAATCCTGTTCGGTTCCGGCCGCCTCGATCAACAAGCTCGGACCGCCCTGGCTACCACTGCCGGAGCAGAACTTGCTGCCCTGGGCGGCGTGCTTCCCGCTAACGAAGCAGACAGCAATCCCACAGCCGTCAACGCTGTCAAGGCTCTGACAGCGTCAGCGCAGAATCGCGTCGACGAGATCGGTGCGACGGCCTCCACAGCACCGCTGAGCAGTCAGATCGACATCGGCCTCCAGACCAGCAGCGATCAGTACAACGCCCTGACCGACGCCGCCGTGAGCCAGTTCGGCAGCACGGTAACCGCTGAGGCGAACACCGCTCGATCGGCGGCACTTCGAGACACCGCACTCGTTCTCGGCGCCGTCCTCGCGGCACTGGTCATCGCCCTGATCATCAGCCGATCACTCGTCGATCCCATCCGACGCCTGCGCTTCGCGGCCCTCCAGGCTGCCCGCCGTGGACTACCCGAGGCCATCGAACGCATCCGGGCCGGCGAGAAGACAACCGATCTGGAATTCCCCCGCGTACCCATACGCACCCACGAGGAGATCGGTCAGCTCGCACGTGCCGTCGACGACATGCACGGGCAGGCCATCATGCTCGCCGGCGAGCAGGCAACACTGCGGCGCCAGGTTAACGACATGTTCGAGACCCTCTCGCGCCGCAACAAGTCCCTCGTCGAGCAGCAGCTCGGCCTGATCGAACAACTCGAGCAGGACGAAGACGATCCGCGGCGACTCGAGAACCTCTTCCGCATCGACCACATCGCTGCCCGGATGCGCCGCAACAGCGACAACCTCCTCATCCTCTCCGGCACCGAAGGCCGCCGCGGACGATCCGCACCGATGTCACTCGCAGACGCTCTACGCGCCTCCGTATCCGGCGTCGAGGACTACCTGCGCGTCGAACTCGGACAGATTCCAGCCGGCGTCCTCACCGGACAGTCCAGTGCCGACGTCGTACATCTCATCGCCGAACTTCTCGACAATGCACTGCGGTACTCACCGCCGGAAACAACAGTGACCATCAACGCCGGTCCGACGTCCGAAGGTTCCATGCTGGTGGAGGTCGCTGACCTCGGCATCGGGATGTCCACGACAGATCTACTCGACGCCAACGGCCGCTTGGCTTCCGGCGGCGAGATGAGTCCCGACACTGCACGGCATATGGGCTTGTTCGTCATCAGCCGCATCAGCCGCCGATACAACATTTCGGTTCGCCTGCGCCCCACCGGAGTTGCGCAGGACCGCGTCGGAATCACCGCCTCGGTTCTCCTCCCGGCAGCACTGCTCGAAGAGCCTGGTCAAGACACAGCTCGGATACCGTCGGCGCCGTTCATCGCTCCGGCTCGCACCGGTGCTCCGGCCGCAGTGCCTGCCCCGATCCCAGCCCCGGCTGCGCAGGTCGCGCCGGTTCCGGTTTCGGCGCCACTGAACAGCCGACCCGCGATAACCGAGGCGACGCCGTTGTCCGCCAACGGACTTCCGCAACGGCAACCGGGCAACACCATCCGGGTGACACTGCCGCCCCCGGTTGCCGGCGCACCCACGTTGGCAACTGCTGCTCTCCCCGAAGACTCGGCACTTCCGCGTCGCACCCCCGGGACAAGTGGAGCGCCAGGCATCGGTGACACCATCGCGGAGGCACGGATGCCGGCAGCTCCTGTTGCCGAAAGCGTTGCTCCTCAAGCGAATAGCAACGACCTGAACAGTGTGGACCAGAACAGCGGCGAACCTGAACCCCGGCACCGGCTGAGCTCCCCGACCCCGACCAATACCGCGGCCTTCTTCTCCTCCCGCGCGCGTGACGGGTTCCCGCCTCGCGCAGCTGTTCGCACCACCGAACTTCCGAAGCCGATCCCTGGCACTACCCCGACCGCATCGCCGATCTTTGCCAGGATGGTCTCCGAGTGGTTGGTCGATCCGACAGATCAAACCTCGACTGCTGCAAGCGGAACCGCCTGGACTACCGATGCCGATCAGGGGTGGGTCGCTGCCCGTGCGTCGTTCGAACTGCCGGTCACCAAGATCTCCGATTCCGGTCTCCCGATCCGCGACCGCGGTGCACGACTGGTTCCCGGCACCGCCGGGACCACCATCACCCCGCTGCGGTCCGGCGCTCACCGCCAAACCGCCGATCCCGAAAACGTCCGACGCGGATGGAGTGACTACCAGTCCGGTGTCAGCCGCGGACGACGCCATATCGGCGAGAACCCCGCCGATTTGTCCACCGCGCGCCCTGCCGCTACCCACCCGCACTCGGCTACGACCGGGCAGAATGATGAAGGAGAACAGTGAATTCTGTCGGAGCCCCAGAGACTCCTCGCTCACTCGACTGGTTGGTATCGGGCTTCGCACGTGACGTTCCGGGTGTGAGCCACGCGATCATCGTCTCGGCCGACGGGCTGTTGAGCGCGGCGAGCACCCACCTTCCGCTCGATCGTGCAGACCAGTTGGCTGCCGTGACATCCGGACTCGCCAGCTTGTCGGCGGGTGCATCACGTTTGTTCGACGGCGGTGCTGTCCTGCAATCGGTGGTCGAGATGGAAAACGGCTACCTTCTCCTCATGGGGGTCGGTAGCGGCGCGTACCTTGCGGCGCTGGCCGTCGCGGGGTGCGATATCGGCCAGATAGGTTACGAGATGGCAACTCTGGTCGATCGGGTCGGAACCACCATGGATATCGCACCCCGATCAGGTCGGGATATCTGATCTCGATGCCTCATCGTCAATCCGAGCACGTTGACCGCGAACCGAATCTGGTTCGCCCCTACGCGCTCACCGAAGGTCGGACAATACCGTCCATCGACCTTCCGCTCGAAGCAATAGTCGCGACGGTCGAAGACGCCGTCACGAAACGCCTTGCACCGGAGGACATCCGTGCGTCGATCGTCACCCTGTGTGAGCAGCGAATCTCCATCGCGGAAATCGCTGCGCACCTTGCTGTTCCGATCGGGGTTGCACGGGTTCTGGTGGCGGATCTCGTCGTCGCCGGGGCGTTGGAAGTACAAGCCACTCTGCGAAGCGATGCGACC
>NZ_JALGQH010000016.1 GCF_022810305.1 Rhodococcus sp. ARC_M6 | reverse complement strand
CGCGGCGCTCTCCCGATGCTCCGCATCGAGAACGGCAGCGGCTCGCTTCGCTCCCCGCCAGGGGAGCCGCTACGCGGCTCGCAGTGGGTCCAGCCAGGCTGCCGTCGATCGACTCGCTTCGCTCCTCTAAATTTCTGAATTGTCTTTGTCACCAAAGGATTCAATCGGAACTGAGAATTCGGTACCCAAGTACCAAACGAGGCTGGGGAGGATCGGGGGTCGCTCGAAGCTACCCCGTCTCGCGTCTGCCAACTCATCGTCATCATGCTTCCCATCCTACAGGACCCCACCCCAAATCACAAAACAACACAGAAACGTAAAACCTCGAAATCATAACCACCACAACACAATTCGAGCCTTCTTAAAACTTATCCATGTGTAACCACCGAAACTAATTACCCACCAACCGATAACCCAAAGTTACTGAAACACAACAATATTCAAAAACACCCGAAAATCGACCTTCCCGAGCACCCCGCACACCCGAATCGACGAGCAACAGCAGCTCCCCACCCGCAGCCGGCACCACCGAACGATCGACCCAAACCCAGCCGTCACCCAACCAACTCGACGATCACCCACCACCGGGACGTGTCATCACCCCAGTTCAACACACATAAACACCCTCTTGCACGCACCCCTGCACGCAACCACCAAAAGTGCCGGCGACCTGGTGCCGGCTACGAAGTGCCGGTTGTCGTGGTGCGGGACGTGCCACCAAACGCAGATCACAGCCCAATGAGATCGCCAGAACCTGTAAAACCACCGACTTCGCAACAGGAATCAGTAGCCGGACAAAAAGATTGCTCCGGAGCGAGAAACGAGTGGCAACATGCCCAACGAACAACAGCGGCCCACGAGGGCGAGCCTCAGCGCCCCACACGCCGCGAGAAACTCCGCACCCTCGCCAAGTGGGCATGGATCGGGATTGCCTACAGCGACGACCTCTACCGCCTCATCGAACAGGCCTCACAGATCCACCAGACAATCACCAACCACCTGGTCGCAGAGCCGGGTTGGTCCCTCACCGCACGATGAGGGACCAACCCGGACCACAGGAACAAAAGGTTCGGCCCGGATGCTGCGGGCCGAACCTTTCAGCCACCTAGATGAGATCGGATGAGCTTTGGTTCGGTCATGCGGTGCCTGCCCAGGCGACCTGCACGCCTGAATTCCGGGGGTGCACAGTTTCAGTAGCTTCAAGCGTCCCAGTCTGCGGTGCTTCGTCCTGATCTGGGCAAAAGTCCAGATCAAGTCTGAATTTTGGAGAAACTGAGCAATGGACGACATGGCGCCCGATTTGAACGACATGGGCCGCGAGCACGCCGAGGACCTACTCGACGGTCTGAAGGACGGGACACTCACGTCGGCGGAAGCACGCGATGAGCTGACGCAATTGTGGGGCAAGGACGTCGGCCGTCCAGGCATGCTGCTGACATCAGCGGAATGGCGAGACCTGTGGCGGCACGCCGGCCACATCCATATGTATTGCGAGACCAACGGCGGCCCCGCCCATTGGAAGTTGACCGACCGGCGGTCCACCAAGGTTCGTCTGTACCGCACCTCAAACGCCGAGTTCAGGTTCCATCCGAGCTGGACAGAGGACGAGGAGCAGGCAATGAAGTGGATCGACGGCGACACAGTTTGGACCGCTAAGTTCGAGCCGGAACGCCTCCTCGCGACTGCCGACCTCTACTCCGCGACGAACCAGGAGACCGAGTACATCGCCTACGCCGTAGGTCTGGACCTCGAGGTCCACCACCGGCGGTGGTAGACCTCGTGTCGCCCATCAGCGACCAGACGGTTCGGTAACCTGCAGCAATGGCATTAGGAACCGTCGTCCGAGACGTCTACACGAATACCGAGCGACAGGCGATGCACAGAACGTTGCGCGACCTGCTGCCCAGCGGCGACTGGAGCAAGGCCGGCCTGTACTGCTACTGGAATCCCCAAAACGGTGAGGCGCTGTACATCGGCCTATCCAAGGACCTCCCCTTGCGCTTTGCGCAGCACAACAGCCTCAAAGGCAAACCGGGTCAGGGCAACAAGGCCATGGAGATAGACGACTGGTTCCAAACGCACGACCGTCTCGGGTTCAGCATCGTCCTCCAAAGCGCACTCGCGGACGACGTCTACGAGGGCAACACGAAGCTCGCCGAAGGACAGCTCATCGAAGGCTACCGAGCACTGCACGAGAAGTTCCCGCCTTGGAACAAGATAAGCGGCAGCACAGACGGTCACCAGTACGTCGGCACGAACACCGCAATCTGGTTCGACTTCATGACCGGCGCAGCCGATGGGCTGGTGGTGGCGAGACGGACAATCCGCGAACTGAACGACGACGCCACCGCCGACCTCAACGAGGGCCGGATACACACGTCACGCACCGGCATGAACTATCTCGCGATCGACAGAAAGCTGGACGACGCCGCGATCCTGGCAGGCCTGAAGGACACGGTCGAGAGGGACGCGCAGATAACTCCCTACCTTGCGGATCTCTACGACTTCGAGGGGCTGCGCGACTACCTTATGCAGCCTGCGCCCCACCCGGAACGCCTGGATGCCAGCGAAATCGACGACGAGGCAGCCGTCAGAGCGGACTAGAAGGGCGCCGTCTAGATGTTCGCCGCCAACCGCTTTAGCGCAGAGCGCTCCGCGGCCGGGCGTGCAGCGATGCGACCGAGAACGAACTGCTGCGCCCGGTTGTCCGGTCCGAAGCCGCCGCTGAGTTCACCAGGCGGCCTGACCGCTTCGATCTGGTCAACCCACCCGGTGAGGTCGTCCGCACAGTCCGGCACCGGTTCGAGTACCGATAACGCCTCCTGCACCGACGCCGGTGTGAGAGTGAGATTCCCGTCGGGGTCGAACCACAGCCCGTGAGCCAGCCCGATCCGGTAGTCCCGTGGCCACGTCAACAGACTGTCGGAAGCGAGGACGGGATTCAGCCCGTCTACCCGAACGACGAACGTCTCTCGCATCACTCTCTGTCCCACTGCCATGCCAATGCTTCGCTGATACCGAGGCTCCAGGTTCGGCAGATCCGCCGAGAGCAAACGTGCTTTCAACATTCCTGACTCGAAGTTGCTGCGAGAGTTGCCGACAAGCGCTTCGATGAGCGGACCCGGTCGACCGATCGCGAAGTAGCCGATCCGTCGTAGAGCCCACCGCGCCCACAACAAGCCACCATCCAACGAGAGCACGACCATCTCATCGTCCAGGTTCGGAACACGGGCACGTCCGTGTCCTCCCCCATACTCGTTCCGAATACCTCCCAGGTTCTGGGCGATTTTGCTGGCCTGTGTCGCCATCTGGCCAAACGCACTCTTGTTCGCCAGCTGATCACCCGGTTGCCCGGATAGAAGGGAGTGCGCCTGCTTTACGGTTCCATCGAATACCGCGTTCGACGCCGCCGGGTTTCCGTCGAGCTCGAGGACAATCTTGGCGATGCACTCAACCAAGCACTTGAGATCGGCTATTGCCTGTGCACCATCGTCAGCATCGAGCGCCCGCGACAACCGCTCAATCTCCCGCTCCACAGATGCCCAGTGCTCCTGGGGCATGTGCGGCGGCCTCTTGATGTCGAACCTGCCATATCCAATCGCCATTCAATCAGCATCGCAGAACCCGTCACCGCAGTGAAACGCAGATCGAGACAGTGTTACAACACAATTTTATTTCGCTGCAATTTTCACTGCCCATCAACCGAAACCGATTCCACACTACACAGATATCCAAACTTGCTGATAATCAACAATATTCAATTCCGTCCAAGATCAGGTACATGCCTCCAGCCCGGCCGGACCACTCCCCCTCTCCCGGGCAGGAACACCTTGCCGTCCCCCCAACCTCTAACACCTAATTGCTGCCCCACACCGAAACAACGCACCCGGTCATCTCACTTCACAAAAGCAGCAAAACTTGCCGCCCACATTCGCCATTGCCTATGTGGCTCAGTCACAATGACGCGAACACGACCGCTGCCGAAATAGACGGAGAAGCAATGGACCTCACTGATCCCGAATATGCACTCAAGTGGCCCCGCGAAGTCTTCATCGCCGAAGCCACCGAGATGATGAGTGCCGATCGCGATCGGCACTCCTTTACTGCCGACTACGCATTCCTCCTTGAAGAAGCCTTCGCTGGCAGCGCGCCGGCCAACGAGTACTTGTCAATCAGGGGCATGGCGGAATGGACGAGCGAACCCGCTGCCGCATGGGGTCAGAGCATCCAGCAAATCCAGACCATCACGAATAACGTCCCAGTCGTATCCGAGCTGCTCCGTAGAGCAGACGAACTGCAAACTCCAGCAACACGCCGACCATACTTCTCTCGCCGAAATGCCTTGCAGGAAATTGACGAACGGCCATCTGGGCAAGCGGACTGGTCCACTGCCAAAAGTCGATTCAGTACCTTCATTGCGAGGTGGCAAGCCTCCGGATACTTCGGTGAAACTTATCCAAACGGTTGCGTCGACGTCCCCGACGATCAGGAAGAAGACCTCGCAGAGAAGCTCGCCGAGTTGTACGGGCAGACGCCACCGTCGATCACCTACGCCGACCCGGACGGGTGGGGCGACGACGAATTCTGCGACTTGATCGAACTGCTCCACGACCTCGCAGCTCGACCTCGAAATCGCTACTACCACGGCTACGCACAATGCGGACACCACTACTCCGACCACGCACTACGTACCGGTCAGATGCTCTACAGGGTCCTCGTCAACGAAATGCTGGCGGCAACCAGCCTCCCGGTTCGCCTAGCGACGGAGGGAGAAGACCACGGTCGTCTGATCACCATCACCGATGACGCCCGCACCGAGCTCCTCCAACGGGTCGCCCACCAGCCGACACCCCAACAGGCCAAACAAGTCGGTCACGCGATCGCCCTCTACCGATCCCGCCAGTCCACACGCGAGGACAAGATCTCGGCCATCAGAGAATTGATGGCCGTGCTCGAACCCGATCGATACACCGTTCTCCAAGGAACAGACGCCGAAAAAGACAACGAAAGTTTGTTCCGGATCGCAAACACGTACGGAATCCGACACAACAAAGCCACCGAACTCCGCGATTACAACATCGCTTTCCTCGATTGGATATTCTGGGCATCCCTCGCGATGGTGCAACTCTGCAAAGAACTCAAATCCGCCAAGTCGCGGGCAAACTCTGAGACGCCGTAAACCAGATGTCCTCTACCCGAACGACAAACCGCAAGCAGCATCCCTATTCTTTAACGAAACGCTACATTCGACTTGCCATCGACACCCCTGTCACCAGCTCGACCTAGTGCACCACGCACGGCACAGATGACTTGAATGGATACACACGTGACGAATGTACGTATCGCAGTTGCACCGAAGCGATTCGATCAGCCAGGCAGCATCTCGCCTGATCAGCTCCGGACAATAGTCCAAGATTCGCACCTGAACTTTCTGATCGGGGCCGGCACCCCGAGCGCCTTCTTCGGCATGCTCGGCGACATCGAGGATGCACTCACGACAATTGCCCGGTGCGAGGACGCCACCGATGACGCAAAAGCGATCGCGCGGGCTTCCATCCAGGGGTATTTCTTCGACAAAGTCATTCTCCCCAACACCGAACTGCTCAAACCGGCGCCCAATCCCGAAGCCAACACGGTGCTGAAGTCCTACGCAATCTTTGGGCAGACGCTGAACAGGGTTCTCCTCCGGCGGCGCAGCACCCTGCTCAGCAAGAAAGTCAACCTTTTCACCACCAACATCGACTTGGTCTTCGAGGTGTCCTTCGAGCGCCTCGGAGTCGGATTCAACGACGGGTTCTCCGGAAAGATTCGCCCGACGTTCGACCTCGGATCGCTGAATTCGCTGCAGTACCGCTCCGGTGTGCGGTATGAGCATCTCTCGGAGATCCCCACATTCGACCTTTACAAACTGCACGGCTCCGTCGGGTGGGAGCTACTCGACGATCCTGCAACCACGTCAGACATCGTGTTCGACTCGCTTCTCACCAATGTCACCACGACTCTCACCGCACTCGACGCACTTCGTCCCAAGCTGATCCCCATCGAAAAACGGGAAGACGTCGACGCCGGAAAATTACTCGCGCAAGCAGCAAATATGATTCGATCGGACAAAATCGCCACGTTCACACACGCCTATGACCGTCTTGTCATCGTTAACCCCGAAAAGCAGAAGTTCGCGACGACGGTTCTCATCGAGACGTATTACGAGTTGATTCGGCGGTTCGCCAATGAACTCGAAAAAGAGAACAGCGCTCTGTTCGTCATGGGTTTTTCGTTCCGCGATGAGCATCTCCGCAAGCTGATCGTGCGCGCCGCCCGAACCAATCCCACACTTCAAATCATCGTGTTCTGCTACAACCTGACTGACCGCGCCGCCTACGAGAAGCTGATTCCCGAACTCGACGTGCCGAACGGCAACATCCTTTACGTCACCCCACCTCCGCCTGCGGACGATGCCGACGAGGATGATGATGTGGTTCATTTCGATTTGGATACTGTTGTCACGCAATACTTTGCACCCCTAATCCCAGAATCCACACGCGGCCCTGACGGGCAAATCGAGCTCATCTTCAAGACCGACGACAGCGGGACAGCGTGATTGATCAGCCGCTCATCCAAGATGAGTCCGTATTTCGCGTCGGCCGAGTCATATCCGTCGAAGGACGGCGCGTCCGTGTCGCCGTCGACAGACTCAAAAATGGTTCGCACTTGCTCTACCAGGGCGGCATCGTCCGAAACATCGCCGTCGGCAGCTACCTGAAAATCTCCAAAGGCTTCACCGACATGATCGCAAAAGTTGACGGCGAACATGTATCTGAAGACCGGGGCAACCACACCAACTACCGGCGCAGTGTCGACGACTTCACCCGAACACTCGACGTCAGCCTGATCGGATTCCTGCACAACGACACATTCCAACGAGGAATCCGAGAGCTTCCCCTACTCGACAACGAATGCTTCATACTCACCCAGGCCGAATTCCAGTCGGTTCATCAATTCGTGCAACCCGGAGACGCGGCGTTACCCCTCGGGGTCCTCGCGATGGAACCCACGCAGGAAGTTGCCGTCGGCGTCGATGCCATTTTCGCTAGTCATATCGGAATCTTCGGTAACACGGGAAGCGGAAAGTCCTACACCCTCGCCAAGATCTATCACGAACTGTTCGAACAATTTTCGGCCGCGCCAGGTTTCAGCGAACGAGCTCAGTTCCTTCTGATCGATTTCAACGGCGAGTACGTCGACAGGGTCGACGTTCCTGGCGCGCACGCCACCGAAGTGATCGCCGGCTTCCCTACCAAAAAGTCATACGTCCTCTCCACCCGTAACGACACCAGCGACAAACTCCCCCTGCCGAAGAGCGCCGTGCACGACCCACTGTTCTGGACTGTCCTGCTCGACGCGACCGAAAAGACTCAGGCTCCCTTCATTGGCCGAGTCCTCACCAGCGACTACTGGGACAATCTTATTCCAGACCCTTCAGCCTTACTTGGCGTAATTGCTGAAATAGTCTGTCGCGCAACTAAAAACACCGATCCCTCGATCGACCGGCAACTCACTGTCAACTTCCTCGAAGAAGTCCGTGACTGCCTCGGATCTGCAGCGACACCAGAGTTCGACAACGTCATCCAAGATTTTCGATTCAACCTCCAGTTCCACTCGATGCAGAAAACGTACTTCTGGTCCTCACCCGCGAAGTGGGCGAACAACACTGGGTGGGACGAATTCCTGACTCCTAAAATCACGGACCTCGACCTCGACTTCACCACTATCGAAGACATCGACCTCGTACGATTCAAAATCGTCATGCAGTACTACCGCGACATCATCAGCGGCTACTCGAATCGCGAACACCTGGGCCCACTCATCAAACGCATGAACGAACGCGTACCGAGCATCAAAAAACTCATCCGCGTCTCCGACGACGGCCTCGCCGAACACCCGCTGACAGTCGTCTCACTGCGTGATGTCAACCTGGCGATGCGCAAAGTCATCCCGATGATCCTGTGCAAACAACTCTACGACCACAAAAAGGAAACCGACCCGAGAGGGGAACGCTACCTGAACCTCATCATCGATGAGGCCCACAACATCCTCTCCACGCAATCAACGCGTGAGAGCGAAGCGTGGCGCGACTACCGCCTCGAAACCTTCGAGGAAATCGTCAAAGAAGGCCGGAAGTTCGGAGTCTTCCTCACCATCGCAAGTCAACGCCCCCACGACATTTCCGAAACCATCATCTCTCAACTTCACAACTACTTCCTGCACCGACTGGTCAACAATCTTGACATCCGCGCCATCGAAAAAGCTGTCGCCTACCTCGATGCCGTCTCGTTCGAATCCCTCCCCATCCTCCCCACCGGAACTTGCGTCATCGCTGGTGTCTCCGCCCAAGTTCCGATCGTCGTGAAAATTGGTGAACTCCCGCCCCACGCGGAACCGAACAGCAGAACGATGTCTGTGACCGAAACATGGCTCCGCACAACAGATGACGTAGCACCGCAGTTGATCGACGCCACGGACGAGCGAAACGACGTGCCACGGTTCGGCGCACGCCCTGACTTCGACGACCCACCGTTCTGAATTCGGGAGATTACAGGACCCTTCGCGCCGTCACCAAACACCAATAACCACCCCACCCACAGAACCCGAAACCCCCTCACCACAGGATGAGGGGAATTTTCGCACCACACAAACAAAAGAGGTCCGGCCCGGCTGCTGCGGACCGAGAGGACGCGGTACTCACCACCGTCATCCAGCTGGCGGAGTGCGCGGCGGGCGGCCTGATCGAAGCCTTCCGGCGCATCGCCGATGACATGCACAACCACTGAAAGCAATCTCGCACCAAATGAATAGCCAAAACTATTGATATGCAACATCATTCAATACCGTTCAAATCCTGCCTCACTCCGCTCCATCTCCGAGCCAGAACACCTACGTGAAACCGTGCACGCAACTCATCTTGCCTTCTTGGAATGTGGTACCTCTAAGATCCTCGCTTCCGACGTTGCGCGGACAGACTGAAAGCGCTCTGTGCGCCGGGCCGGCAGGAGACATTGATGGTCAGTGCAGCAGAACCACGCACCGAGACAGAAGATCTCGCCGAATCCACACCGGACGCCATTGACGAGGACGGTCTCACTCACGCAGTCTTCAAGCTGCCTCCAGAGGAGGACAGCGGCTCCGACACGCTGGGACGATACCGCTACCAAGCAGAGGTCGCTGCACGTGATTGCCTAGCTATGCTCACCCAGACAACCATCGACTTCATTGTTTGCGAGTGGCATGAAGACTTCGTCGTCGCACTTACCGACGGATCTGTGGAACTGGTGTCGGTCAAACACCGAGAAGAAGACCAGGGGCCTTGGACACTCACGGAATTATGTAAGAGCGGCGGATTGGCGCATCTCTACGACCGCTGGTGCGCTTGTGAATGCGCTACCAACGTCCGACTGAGGTTAGCTACGAACGCAGCACTCAGCCCCGCCAAAAGCAACGCTTCCACACTGGCGCGGATGTGCGGACCCGAGCCGGAACTCACCAGTGGGCTAGCCGATATGGTGACGAAAGTCGCCCGACAAATACTTAAAGTCCGCTGGAAACAGTCGTACCCCAACATCCCCGAGACACCAGAGGTCCGCAGGCTCGACGACATTAAGCTGCCCGCTGGGTTCGCCGACAAGGTCACCCGCTTCCTCACGGTGCTCGAGATATCGAACGACCCTCCCCAGCGCCGCTACATCACCGACGTCAATGTCCAAAGTCTCTTAGCACCCGCCGTGAAAAGTCTCGAGCTGATGAATGTCGATCTTGAGGCCACTTATGAAGCAATCGTGGACCGAATCGAACGAGCCAACCGTGACGAGGAGAGCCGTGGCCAGCTCGCGGTGCATATCGCTGACCCAGCCAGGGTTCGCTACAACACCCAGCTACAGCAGCGCATCAGCCGACGCCGGCTAACCCGGACGATCATCTACGAGGAATTCGCCTACACAACGGTGCAACCTCCCACCATCCCGCGAGGCCAGGCGCCGGTGGCTGCGCCAGGCGGCAACAAACTTCGGCGCAAGCTCAGTCGTGGCCAGGTTCCCTCGGACGAAGCCGAATTTGCCGAATCACTTCGCTCAGCATGGTTCACCACGTGGTCGGGGCGACGTTCCGGACTGATCGGCGACGAAGCAGACTTGACGAACCTCTCGTTCGATGTCCTCGACACCACCTTCAAATGCCGCAAACACGCGCGCGCCAAGCATCATGACGGAAGCGCATACGGCGCACAGATGAACGAGCTGATGGCCGAACACCTCACCGTTGATGCACTGTCGTCCTCCCCGCCATTCCCGCTTAACGATCTGCACCTGCGCGGGTTGGCTTATCAGTTATGCGACGACTGCCGCTTCTACTTCTCCGAACCGTTCGATACGGACGAGGAGCCCTCATGACACAAAGTCTCGAGTTCGAAACCGCAGTAGCACGCATGCGCGATCAACAACGTGCAGCTGAGCAACGCGAATCCCACTACCACCAGGCTCGTGTTCTTCTGCTCATCTCCCACTTCACCACGGCCAAGAAGGGCGTGGCGGGCTTGACCAAGCTCGCCAAACTCGATTTTCTACTGCGTTATCCCGCAATGTTGGAACGTCTCCTTCCGTCCGGCGTGAAGTCTTGGCCGGAAGGAACAGCCCCGACGACGTCGGAACGCCTGGCCGTGGAAAGCCGGATGACCCGTTACAAGTACGGCCCCTGGGACCAGCGTTACTACAGTGTCCTTGGTTCACTCGCGGCGCGAGGCCTGATCACGTACGGCGACAACGCAAGATCTGAATTCTTGGTCACCCCCGAAGGTGCCGCAGCCTCGACTGCCCTTGCCGCCACACCCGAGTGGTCGATAGTCGCGGACCGCATCAAGGTGTTGAAGAGGCATTTCAACAAGTCAGGGTCGGCCTTGACGAATCTCATCTACGACGGTCTGCCCGACGCGGTAGACCGTTCCCGTCGAACGGAAAACTGATATGTCCGTCCACCTGCGTTTCTTGTCTCTCACAGTCACGACCGCGGAAGCTGAGCGCACCTACCGGTTCGACAAGCCAGCCACCGTCATCACCGGTCCCATTGGCACTGGCAAATCCAGCCTGCTCATGCTCCTCAAGCACACCGTCGGCGGCAACGCCATGCTCACCCCTGCAGTCCGCGAGAACGTACTGTCCGTTCAGGCAGAGATCGAAGTAGGCACCGAACGCTTCGTCGTCAAACGCGCGATCGAAGGAGACCCCGCCAACCATGTAGATCTACTCGATCCCGACACACTCACACTGCGATCATCCTTCCCCACACGGGCAACGCCGGGTGAGACCACTATCTCCGACTACCTTCTCGATACGCTTGGCTTCCCACGCGAACAGGTCGCGGCCCGACGCGACGGGGTTTCGCGTCCCCAGAACCTTACCTTCAACGACCTGTACGCCTACATATACATGCAGGCCCGCGAGATCGACCGCCAGGTCATCGGCCATCTCGATTCGTACTTCGACCCCAAACGCAAAGAACTCTTCCGGCTGATGTTCGCGCTCACTAACAGTGCGCTGATGGAACTCAAACGCACGGCCAGTGCACTCACTGATGAGCTGAAATCGAAAACCTCCGAACACAACAGCGTCGATGCGTTCCTGCTCGCCTCCGATCCTCGAAGCGACGACGAACTGCGCGCCGAACTCACCGAACTCCGCGACACCCTGCAACGAGCCGAATCGACACTGACCGCTCTACGCTTTGAGCTCTCCGAGCAGTCCGCCGCCGACACGACGTTGCGTGAAGAACTGCGATACGCCATTCAGATCGCACAAGAAGCCGAAGAAGAAGTAGTCGCCGCACGTGAATTGGTCGATGCGCGGCAGTCCGTAGTCGCCCAAGTCGAACTCGACGTTTCTCGACTCAACCGATCAGCCGCCGCCATCGACCAGCTCTCCCCATACCAGTTCGTCGCCTGCCCGCGCTGCATGCAATCGCTGACCACCCGACATATCGACGAGGGTCACTGTGTCGTGTGTCTGCAACCGGACCCCGCGGAAGCAGACATCGATTCCGCCGCAATCGAAGAAACCCGCGCGGTGCTGCGACAACAACTCGACGACGCACACCACATCGAACAGTCCGACATCACACACCTGCACTCTGCGCATCAACAGGCTCAGCAAGCCAGCTTTCTCGTCAGCAGCCTGCGCAGGGAACTCGACGCACAAAGCCGCGACGTAGTTGCCCCGCGATTCGACGCGATCGCCGATGCCAGTTCCCGCGTCGCCACGCTCAAGGCCAGCATCGACGCAGTCACCCAGCTCAGAGATTCTTGGTCCCGCGTCCGTGCGATCGAGGCGAACATACGCGAGATCAAAAAAACACGCAGACAAACCAACAAGGACATCAAGGACATGTCTCAGAAACTCGCGGCCCGACAGGCAACAGTGATCGACGAGCTCAGCAGGAAATTCGGGGATCTGCTCAGAAACTGGAACCTACCCTGGGTCGACACTGCCGTCATCGACAACGACAGTTACCTGCCCATCGTCAATGGCCAACCCCTCGAAAGCCAGCAGGCGTCCGGTGGCGGTATCGCTACCTCCATCAACGTCGCCTACAGCCTTACCCTCCTCGCATTCGGGCTCGACCACTCCGAAGTACTCACTCCCTCCCTGCTCGTCATCGACTCACCCCGTAAAGCGTTCGGCAACAACGATTCCGACCGAGAACGTGCCGCCCAGATTTACGACCATTTCAGGACACTTGCTACCACCTACGGCAAACGACTCCAACTCATCATCGCCGACAACGACCCCCCACCAATCTCCAGCGAATCCTTCGGCAAGGTGGAATTCACCTACGAAAACCCCATGGTCCCCGGTGTCGTCCACCCAGGTCCTGACCACGTCGATCGCATCGGCGACGAGCAAGTCAACTAAATTTCTGGTGCGCCGTTAGTGAGCATGTTCCATGCAGCGGCAACTATCGAACGGCTCACTGCAGCTACGACTTTCATCGGCCCCATCGCGAAGTCTCAACCTCGCGAGCACGTAGAAGCGCGCCCTGATCCTCACTCTGGGGGCGAAGCCATCTACGTCATCGCGAGGGTACTCGTCTCCGTACACAACGTACTCGCAGCGCAGGCCGCGGCCGAGTTGATCGAAAACGGCGAGAAGGAGCTGAGAACATGAGCGAAACCGAAGCAAGCTGGAACGCCGGGATCAGTGTGAAGCTCGCCTGGCTCCGGGAAATAGCCTTGCAGAACCAGTCGACGGAGGAGTTTGCCCGCGCGGCGGCGTCGAGGTCCACACCGACCTCGACGTCCCTGGGCCGCGCACTCATAGTGCTCCACTCGTGTTAACCTGATTGCACTACATCCCCCACGCCTCTCCACGATGCGCACTTGGGGGATTTTCTCTGCCACAGGCCAGGAGGAGCGCCGGATGCCTCGACCACCGCGCGCACACCGACAGACCCGACCTCGCGGCTCCCTCGACTACGACAAACCGCCGCTGAACCTCGACGAGCTCGTCGGCCGCCTCTCCGAACGCGGCTTGGAGATCCCGGACCCGGACCGAGCCGGGCGGTACCTGCGCCATATCGGCTACTACCGGCTCTCGCTCTACGCGATCCCCTTCCAGCAGGGACAACCCGGCCATCTCTTCCGTCAGGGCACGGCGTTCGACGACGTGCTTGACCTCTACGTCTTCGACCGGTCGCTGCGGCTGCTGGTCATGGATGCGCTCGAGCGCGTCGAGGTTGCCGTCCGCGCGGCGTTGACCGACCACATGTCGACGATCTACGACGACCCGCACTGGTACATGGACCCCGAACACTTCCGGGACCGTGGCAAGCACACCGGACTCCTCAAGATCGTCCGGGACACCTGCGACGAGCGATTGCGCGGCTCGCCGGACGCTGGGGAAGACTCGTTGGTCCACCGCTCGGCCCTCGAGCACTACCTGACCACCTACGGATCGCCCGAACTCCCGCCGTCCTGGCTCATGGTCGAGACCCTGACGATCGGACAGCTGGCCAGCGCATACCGCAACCTGAGCCGGCGCGCCGACCGGACGGCGGTCGCCAGGAGCATCGGCCTGACCGCGCCGGTGCTGGAGTCCTGGCTGCAAACTTACGTGCGGGTGCGGAACGTCTGCGCGCACCACGGCCGGCTGTGGAACGTCGGCCTCGGCGTCTACCCGGCGATCCCGAACTCACCTACGGTCTCCTGGTTAGACGGTGCGGACGCTCTACCGGAGCGGTCGAGGAAGCGCCTCTACCCTGTGCTGGTGTCGCTGCAATCCGTGCTCGACTCCGTGTCCCCACGCAGCAGTTGGGCCCGGCGGCTCCACGAGCTGCTCACCACCCGCCCACCGATGAACCTGGCCGGGATGGGTGTCCCGCAGGGTTGGGCCGGCGACGACTTCTGGAGCCGACACATCAGCTAAGGCCGGGCATCACACATTGCCGCCCGGTTGCGGAAGTCCACTCGTTCGCAGTTGCCGGGTGCACATATTGCCCACCAAACGATCAACCAAAGTTACTGAAACACAACAATATTCAAAACACCCGAAAATCAGCTTCCGTGCGCCCTCCGCACACCTGCCGGCGGCAGTAAGCGTTTCGCGTTATGCCCGCGCCCGCATCAATGTCGCGGCACAGTTCTTGACCTGGCTCACCGAACATGATCTCGGCCTGTCCGGCACCCACCAAGCTGATGTCGATCGCTCGCTCGGCGACGGGACAACCACCCGGCAGTGGCTGCGGGACTTCCTACTCTGTGCGAACTCCCAACACCTCGCCGCCGACCTGCACGTACCCGGCCTCGGACGTGAAGGGTTGCCGCAACACCTCTCGGGATTCTCTGCACTAGTCAAGACGAGAGCGGCGTCTAGTGCACTTTGTTCCTTCGTGCTCGGGGAGTGCACGTGGCCCCGCCGTTAAGATTGCCCGGGACCAGGGGCAGCGTCCTTGGAGAACATCAAGTCCAGCTACTCCACCAAGCTGTCCCGGCTGTTGCTACGAACGCGCCTTTGCCGGTTCGGTCAGGGGACCGTCCAGGCGCCACCACCGGGCTGAATCATCCCGGGCTGAATCATCACTGCCGGGTAATCCGGCGGCCCGGTCGGCACCGTGACGGTAGCGACCACGATGCCGGACCCTGTTTGGGCTTCGACGCTCGGATAGCCGAGGTACGCGATGCTAGCCGCGCCGGTCGAGATGTTTCGCCAATGAATGACGACGTTGCAGTAGCCGCCACCGGTGAATCGGGTGATGCCCGGCGTCGCCAGATCGGTACTGGCGGTCACGTACATGACGCACACGGAGGGGAGTCCGGTCGCAGAGACCGAGGCCCCGACAAGGGGAACGCGGAAAACGGTGTCGGTCGGTGCCGCGACTGCAGGTTGTGCCCCGAAGAGCAGCGCGACCCCGATTCCGGCGACGATCGATGCTCGGCGTAAACCCTGATGTGGTCGCATCGCATACCTCTGTCTTTGGGATGGGATACCCGCATTTCGTGCAGTTACCAGACAGGGTTGTTGGTGGCTCGGACTACAACCCTCAGGTCCTCAGACCGAGGGGCAGTCCTGACACTTCTGTAGGCCGTCAGAGGCTCGAGAGTGTCCGGATCGAGCGCGACGTTCCAGATGTAGCGGCCGGACATCCGCAGATCAACCGCCGAAACCGCTGCCAACTCATCGATCACTCGAAGGAACTCTTCTTTTCCCTCCGGACACCATTCCTCGAACATGGGCGGCTTGCGGACGTTCGCCCGGTACATCTCCATGTCGACCTGCGAGTTATACAGGATCGCCTCCCCGTGATCGTCGGCCTCGAGGTCATGCAGAAGCTCCGCAAACAGAGGCAGATCCAGCCGACGCGCAACCCCCGCACGCAACATCGCGACCGGAATCTCTTGGTACGGGGGTAGATTCGCTGGCCGTTCGAAACCTCGAAACACACCATCGGAGTCCGCGGACTCTACGAAGCTGACGAAGTCCATGTTCGCGATAGACAAGTTCGACTCGATCGACTCGATCCCGGGCCCGGTCACCCGCACGCTCTGGCCGGGTGTGTCGTTCGTATTCCTCGCTGCCGGTGTCGACGACGAGAAGCGGATGTTCCGGATCGGTCATGGTCTGCTGGTCGGCCAAGAAAATGTAGCTTCGATCCGGTCCCACGATGTCGAGTAGCTCGCCGATTGTGAGGTTCTCGAACTGCTGGTCGCCGACGACCCAGTCTGAAATAAGCCGAACCACCGCTCATACAACTGTTCTGTGGATCGGCGGATGTTCAGTTAAGACGAGTTCGATCACAGCCCACAGGTCATCGGAGATCTCGTATGCGCGCCACACACACGTTCTACGGGACCGGGAAGGTGCCGAGACCCGGGTTGATCAGTATCTGGTACCCGTCAGCAGGAGGATATGCGCCGATGTCGGCGACTGCGGCGATCGTGCCACTGCCAGTGGCCACCGTCGCGGGGGCGTATCGGCACCAATCCTCCGGTGCGGCGGGTCGACTGTGGTCGGGCCGCACGACTGGGAGCGTGGTGGTGCCGGCGTCGCCGGTAGTCAGGTTTCGCCAGTTCACCGACACGGCGACACAGTAGGTCGAGTTCGTCGCTGAACGCTGCGCCGCGAAGGTCACTACGCCCGCTGCGCCCGTCGTTGCTGACGGCGTCACGGTCGACAGCGGCGGCGGGTAGTCGCAGGCCAATGCGGTCAGTAACAGGCACCCTGCGACGAACCGCACGGGGACCTGGAACGCCGTGATCGTCGATGTCTCGATCGGTGGTGGCCCCGCTATCGCGGTTGCAGACGAGCAGAGCGGGATCGCGAGGAGCACCACGGATGCCGCAGCCTGGGCGACGAAGGAACGACGAATTGCTGCACGACGCATGGCGTTAGCCTCTCGTGTTGGGTCAGGTTTCCTGCTGCCAAAAATGTGAGGTTAGGGGACCGGGAAGGTGCCGAGACCCGGGTTGACCAGGATCTGGTACAGATCGGGACGGAGGGCCTCGCCGATCGCGGCGATCGCGGCGATCGTGCCACTGCCGGTGACCGCTGTCGCGGGGGTGTATTTGCACCGGTCCTCCGGTGCAGGTCGGGTGTAGTCGGCCGCCTGTCGAAGGACAGTGGTGCCGACGGCGCCGGTGGTCAGGTTTCGCCAGTTCACCGACACATCGAGGCAGCTGAAAATGCCGACCCAGGTCGATGTCGGATGCTCCGCCGCAAAGGTCACCGCGCCCGGTTCGCCAGGCGTCGCCGTCGGCGTGACGGTCGTCAGCGGCGGCGGGCTGAAGCACATGAACAAGTTGCTCCGGCATCCTGCGACGTACCGCACCGGGACTTGAAATGCCGTGGTCGTCGCTGCCTGGATCGGTGGAGGACTCGCTGTGGCGGTGGCGGCCGAGCAGAGTGGGAGGGCGAGGATGGTCATGGATGCCGCTGCCCGCGCTACGAAGGAACGGCGAATTGCGGCACGACGCATGGCGTTAGCCTCTCGCGTTGGATCTATCCCGACCCTGATGCTGTGTCACGCTACTCGCTTGGTGGCGCGCGGACCTGGCAATTTTCGGCGGATCCGGATCCCCGGCACAACCGGGCGCCCGCATCCGGTGGTGGCGACGTTAACGGTTCTGCCGTCGCCACTACCCCATCAAACGATCACAGCCCCGACCTCCCGCAGGCCCCCTCGCCGCGACACGGCGAACGTAGTGCTGACGTCACCTCCGCCTTCAGGTTTCGTGAAGGGACAGAAGATCTTTTAGGTGTATTCAATCTCCCTAGCAGCTCGCCGCAGCGCCGTTCGGGAGTTCGGGAGTTCGGGAGTTCGATCGAACGTAAACCCGAGCGATCCACGCAAGCAAACACTCGCCTCGGATCGCCGAGCTACCGGAGCACTGGATGATTACCGATCAACCCATCCACAATGGGACGAATACTCCCGCTTCGCCAGTTGCTCGTCGCAGCGGTGGTGCCGCCCCGAACGCCCCGGTGACGCTCGGGTGACCGGGACCATGTGGTGCCTGCCGATGACCGTGTGACCGTATCCCCGCCGGATGGCCCCCGCAACCCCAGTTAACTGGACCGACGCCCAGGTCACGGCTGCTAAAGTCGGGAAACTGTGACGGCTCTTGCGATACGCCCCCCGCGCATGCGGACGGTCATTGCGGTCGCCGCTGTCCTGTATTTTCTCGCCTACACGATCGCCCAGTGCGGCACCTTCCTGGTGCACGGTCACGAGGGCGACGACGTTCACATCGCCTCGTCCACCACCTCACTGCCGACCGCGGAATCGGCTCCCGGTCACGCGCACATCGACAACGGATCGACACACGTGGCGCACGAGGCGCACACCGTCGTCGCCATGCCCCGATCCGACAATCCGCTCCGCCCGCTGACCGTCGCCGCGATCGTCGCGATGGCCCTGACTGTGGTGCTGGTGGTGATATCGGCGCCGCGCACTCCGCGGGCCCCGCCGGATCTACCCATTCCCATCCGGCACGGCCGGACCCTCTTGAACGAACTCTGTATCAACAGGTGCTGATCAGCAGCCCGCAGGCCATCGAGGACTTCTCCTCATGGCCCAGCTCGTGCTGCCCTCACTCACCTACTGCACCGTCGCAGTCATATACAGGGATTACTCATCATGAACACTGCTGTTCCCTCCACCCTCGTTCCACCATCCGCCGCCGCCCACCTGCTGACCACCGCTCACCGTTGCCCGCAACCGAGCACCATGGTCGGCAACACCCCCGTTCTGTGGATCGGTGAACCGTTCGCTGACCACGGCCGCGGCTTCTGGGCGAAACTCGAAGGCAGCAATCCCGGCGGGATGAAAGACCGCCCCGCGCTGCACATGGTCGAGAAAGCGAAGGCCCGCAGCGACCTCGCTCCCGGTGCGATGATCATCGAATCCACCAGTGGAACCCTCGGCCTGGGTCTGGCCTTGGCCGGGATCACCCATCACCATCCCGTCACCCTCGTCACCGACCCCGGCCTGGAACCGATCGTGCACCGGATGCTCGCCGCCTACGGCGCCCACGTCGAATTGGTCACCACACCGCACCCCACCGGCGGCTGGCAGCAGGCCCGGCGCGAGAAGGTCCGTGAACTCCTCGATGCACATCCGGGGTCGTGGTGCCCGGACCAATACACCAACCCGGACAACGTCGAGGCGTACGAGTCACTCGCTCATGAACTCATCGCCCAGCTCGGCCACGTCGACACACTGGTTTGCTCTGTGGGCACCGGCGGACACTCCGCCGGTGTCGCCCGAGTGCTTCGTCGGTTCTGCCCCGATCTGAAACTGGTCGGCGTCGATACCGTCGGGTCGACCATTTTCGGACAACCCGCCAGTACCCGGCTCATGCGCGGATTGGGTTCGAGCATCTATCCCGACAACATCGACTACCCTGCCTTCGACGAAGTGCACTGGGTGGCCCCGCAGGAAGCGGTGTGGTCCTGCCGCACCCTGGCATCCACCCACCACGCCAGCGGCGGCTGGAGCGTTGGTGCTGTCGCTCTGACCGCCGGCTGGATCGCCCGCACCAGCCCACCGGAGACCCGGGTCGCGGCCGTCTTCCCCGACGGCCCGCAGCGCTACTTCGACACCATCTACAACGACGATTACTGCGCCGAGCACGGTCTGCTGAACGCGAACCCGCCGACCGAGCCAGCGACCATCGACCACCCCACCGACCAGATCGTGAAGTCCTGGACCCGGTGCGCCACCGTGGTCGATCCCACAGAGAGCGTTTCATGAAGAACCTTCTGACCCAGTTCCGCAGCTTCGACCGGCCCGCCCAAGTGCTGATGGTCAACCAGTTCTCCATCAACGTGGGTTTCTACATGCTGATGCCTTATCTGGCCGGCTATCTGGCCGGCCCATTGGGCCTGGCGGCGTGGGCGGTCGGGCTGGTCCTGGGCATGCGGAACTTCTCCCAGCAGGGGATGTTCCTGCTCGGCGGCACCCTCGCCGACCGCCTCGGATACAAACCCCTGATCGTCGCCGGCTGCCTGCTGCGGGTCGCCGGTTTCGTGCTGCTCGCGGCCGTGGAATCGCTGCCGGCGATCCTGCTCGCCTCGGCCGCCACCGGGTTCGCCGGTGCGCTGTTCAACCCGGCGGTGCGGGCGTATCTGGCCGCCGACGCGGGGCCACGGCGGGTCGAGGCGTTCGCGGTGTTCAACGTGTTCTATCAGGCCGGGATTCTGCTGGGCCCGTTGATCGGTCTCGCTCTGACCACCCTCGATTTCCGGGTCACCTCACTGGCAGCGGCCGCGGTCTTCGCCGTGCTGACGATCGTGCAGATCTGGACGCTACCCGCGCACCGGGCCGACACGACCGCAGCCAAGACGTCGGTACTCGAGGATTGGCGGGTGGTGGTGGCCAACCGGCCCTTCGTGTTGTTCGCGCTGGCGATGATCGGGTCCTATGTGCTCTCGTTCCAGATCTATCTAGCGCTGCCGCTGCAGGCGGCGGTGGTGGTCGGTGACGACCGGTCCGACACCGCCCTGGTGACCTCATTGTTCGTGGTCTCCGGGGTGGTGGCGATCGCTGGGCAGTTCCGGATCACGTCCTGGTTGTCCCGCAGGTGGGGTTCGGGGCGAAGCCTGGTGGTCGGCATGGCGATCATGGCACTGGCGTTCCTCCCGCTGATCGCGCTGCCGAGCCCGGCCGCGCTGGGCGGGTGGGCCGCCGCCGGTGCCCTGGTGCTCACCGCTGCATTGTTGGCGGTCGGCACCGCCGCGGTGTTTCCGTTCGAAATGGACACGGTCGTGACCCTCTCGGGTGGCAGGCTCGTGGCCACCCATTACGGCTTCTACAACACCATCGTCGGGGTCGGCATCCTGCTCGGCAACCTGGGCACCGGCGCCGTCTTCGGGATCCTCAGCGACGCGCATCTGGGTGCACTGATCTGGGTGGTATTGACAATTGTCGGGTCGATATCTGTGACCGCCCTGTATCTGCTCGACCGGTCCGCCCGGCTCTCCCCACCCCCGGCCGAGACCACGGTGACCGAGACCGACGAGGTACCGGCCGCGAGCTAGTCCGCCGGGTCCACGACCTGGTCAGACCACAACCCCACCCAATTTACGCCGATTTTGATTGGGTGGGGTTCCGGCCAAATCCGTCCTCTGCGCTCGAACAGGAGTTATGCATGATCGAACTAGTTCCCGGCTCCGCCCGCCCGCCGAGGCGGACACCGCGTTCCTCCCCCAACGTTCCGCGTCGCGGGACCCGGTGGATACCAATGATCCTGCGCGATCCCCGATTCCTCGCCACCGTGGCGGTGCTGGCCGTGCTGGCAGTGGCCGCCGCCCTCGTACCCCTCCCATCGATCTCCCTAGTGCGGGACTGGGCGGAGTCGATGGGCCCGGCGTTCGTGTTGGTGTTCTTTCTGGTCCAGGCGGTGCTGACGATCGCCCCGGTGCCGCGGACGGTGTTCACCCTCAGTGCCGGACTGTTGTTCGGCCCCACTGGCGGATTCGCCGTCGCGATAACCGCCACGACGGTCAGCGCTGTGCTGGCGTTGCTGCTGGTGCGCACGCTCGGGCGCACCGCGGTGCAAGCGCGGATGACACACCCCGCGGTCAAGGCCATCAATGCCCGACTGGACAGACGGGGGTGGCTGGCGGTCGGATCATTGCGGCTCATCGCCCCGGCACCGTTCGCCCTGGTCAACTACTGCGCCGGGCTCTCGGCGGTGCGCCTGCTGCCTTACACCGCGGCGACGGTGGTGGGAATTCTGCCGGGCACGGTCGCAGTGGTGTTGCTCGGTGACGCGTTGACCGGGCAGACGAACCCGGCGCTGATGGTCGTGACGTCGGTCTGCGTGGCGGTCGGGGTGGCGGGATTGGTAGTCGACACCCGCCTGCCCGTGTCACCGGTCGTGTACTCCCAAAAGGCGATCGACACAGAGCAGCACGAGCGGCAAGTCCGTTAAGGCCAGGTGACGGCTATATATCCACCACTTTCAAGATCTCCATAGCTTCAACTTAGGTAGCTACTATTTCCTCGAAGATCGCCGGCCACTTGCGCGGCGGCACGGTGCGCAACACCGTAGGGCACTGCTGCCTCTGCGAGCATCCGTTCTCCAAATCCGTGAGCGCGCAACCGGCGCATCGCACGAACTGCCGACACATCCCGATCAGCCCACGTCAGACTCGGGTTCTATCGGTCGTTGCAACACCCGACAGTTCAGTGTTGCGATGGAATTCGAGATACGGAAGTAACGCGGTTCCTCACGTGGCGAGGCACTACATCGGGAACGGCGCGCCAATTTTGATCTCGTGAACAAGGGCGTGAGCCGTCAAGAAGCCTGCAGGATTGGGTGCCTACATTCGGGCGGGTCGGCTGAAGGGCTCACCGAACGAAATCCGCACCCGCTTCCCTGATCGTTGTTCGCGTTGCAGCGAAGTGGGAGCATGGGTAGATACCGGCTCGAGCTGGGGCTGCCGGTGCGCTGAACGGATGGATTGCGGGGGCACCCATTAGGGCTGCGCGTGATGACCTAGCGAAACGATTCAGCGACGAGGAGTGAGCGGAAATGGCCTGGCGAATCTCGGCGAACTACTACGAGGCCTGCAACTGCGACCTTGGGTGCCCGTGCAACATGAGCGGCTTTCCCACCCACGGACACTGTGACGGTGTGATCGGATTCGAGGTCACCGGAGGTGAACGCGACGGCGTCGATCTGGCGGAGGCAAAGGTGGCGAGCGCGGTGAAATGGCCCGGCGCCATCCACGAAGGCAATGGAACGATGGCCCTGTTCATCGACGCGAACCCTGAGCAGCGACAGGCCCTGGTGCCGATCCTCACCGCCGAGGATCCCGGTTTGCCCTGGGAGATCCTCGCCGCGACGGTCAGCGAGATCCATGGCCCGTTCTTCGAGACGATCGAGATCGACGACCGGGACACCGATTCCCGAGTCCAGGTCGGCGACAAATTGGTAGTTCAGATGCAGAGCTTCACAAACCCGGTGACCGGGGAGAAGCACGAACCGCACATGGTGCTCAAGGACGGGTTCATCTTCCAAGACGGTCAGATCGGCACTACCTCGATGCTGCGACTCGACGCCGACGGAGTGACATTCGAGCATCCGGGCAACAACGCGTACTACTCGCGCGTCGAGTGGTCCAGCGAGAACCGGATGGCGCCCGCCGGAGCGGCCGGCAAGTTCTGACTCGCAGCAGTGCACCGCGATACAGCGGTGGGGCGTGACGGAAGGAGTGCCGATGGGCCAGGCCCCGAGGATCGACACTCCCCGGATGGCCTACATCGCCCTCGAACGCCGGGCGATGCTCGCCACGGTGGTGATTCTGCTCGCCCTTGCCGGGGTTGCGTGGTGGCGCACCGTCGGTACTGCGGGCGGCATGGAGTCGATGGTTCAGGGTTTCGCGTGGGTCGGCACGGCCATGCCCTTCGATATGGGGGCCGCCGTCTTTCTCGCCATGTGGACGACGATGATGGTGGCGATGATGTTTCCGACGATCGCCCCGATCGTCTTGCTGCACCGCCTGGTCATGCGCCGGCAGGCCCGCGGACTCGCCCCGACGGTCACCTTTACTGCGGGATACCTGGCGGTGTGGTCGGCTGTCGGGGTCGTTCCGCTGGCGGCGCTGCTCGGCTTCCGCCAGGTCTCGCACGGCTCGACGTGGGTCGAGGTAGCGGCCGGTGGTGTGCTCGTCATCGCCGGCGGATACCAGTTCACCCGGTGGAAGCAGGCGTGCCTGCGGGCCTGCCGCACCCCGCTGACCTTCCTCACCACCCACGACTTCGGAACCGGTCTGCGGGGCACCTTCCACGCCGGTGCATCACACGGGCTCTACTGCCTGGGCTGCTGCTGGGCGCTGATGGCGGTCCTTCTCGTCGTCGGATTGATGAACCTGACCTGGATGGCGGCGATCACCGCCATCTTCCTGGCCGAGAAGAACTCCCGCCACGGTGTCGCACTCACCCGGGTGGTCGGGACCGCGGTCGTCCTGCTCGGGGTCGCCGTCCTCGTCCACCCGTCGCTGCTGCAGTCGCTGTCCCCCATGCCGGATGTGCACTCGCCGATGTCGGGCATGTGACCGAGGGACCAACACCAGCGCGATCTGTGCACCGGATGACTACGCCAGGTCGACCGCAGACCGCGGGTGCCCGTCAGGATCGCGGGACCATCCTCGATCTGCCGGACCAGTGTCCTCGGTGCGAACGCAGCATGCGCACGTCATCACCAAAGGGTGCACAGCCCCTGTCGCGGAGCGTCACTTTTTGCGGCCGGAACCTTTGCGCCCGACTTGAACCCGAGCCCACCAGCCTTGTCAGCCGGGGCAGCCTTGGGTGCCTCAGCAACATGAGCGGCGGTGGGTGGCGCCAGGCACTGCATTTCCAAGCTGGCGGAGACTTTGAAACATCAAGTGCAGCAGGCACTTCGGACTGGATTCGCGAGGCGCAAACCTCGTCGTGCGCAGGATCAGCGAACCCTTCGGTTCGTCGACCCGATGACCATGATCAGTGACCACCCTGGGTGCATGCACGCCGGCGACGCCTCACAGAAAATGCACACGCCCACCCCAATCGGAGATCCCCCGCCGAACCGCAACCGGTGAGAGTCTCATCAACAGGGGCGTCCGGATTCACACTGAGTACCACCCAGATGTCAGCACTACTGTCCCTAGGGGTCCGGACACCGGACTCCAAATCTGGTGTACACGTCAATTCCTGTCATCGGATGATCGGAAACGGCCACGGTCACGCTCCGCTATCTCGAACTCAGGCAGATAACGTGTGTAGGACTCCCCCGATGCCCTGACCGGGTACATGAGCATAGGCCGATCGTCTGTACCCGCCCGGACCGCATGAGGTACCTGCGCACTCGGCGGAACAACCACCACAACGTAGGATCTGCCATTCGCGGCCGGCACCGCGAACATGTCAAACAACGGGATGGGCTGCGCATACGCACTCACATCTTTGCGGTACTGCTCGATCGCAGCATCTATCCGGTCCGGGTCCAGCGGCTGCAAACGACCCTCTTCACTGACGGACGATGATTCGGCCGCATCGTTCACTCCGAGCACAATCAGCCCACCGCGGCTGTTAGCAAACGCCGCGACGTCTTTCGCTCGCTCTTGCATCTGAGTCCACCCGTTGGGCCTTCTATCCCGCCGATTCGCACCGAACGCACCGAACGCACCGAACGCACCGGCAACCTTGAACTCGAGCATCTCCGACTCCTCCGAAAGTCCTTCGACCCACGACCGAACCGATGCCTCGGTCAACGAGTGGGTTGGTAACGACATGAGAGTGCTCCAATCTTTTCTGCCAGCAGGCTGAAAAGCGCGGCTGGCAGCGTGCTGCGTTCAATCTCCCTGCCAGTTCCGGCAACGAACTCGACGCCCCTCGCTATCCCGTCTACCAGTTCACGGAACATCGATAATCGAGCTATGCCCTCTTCCGCACAGGAAGCGGTTCCGTGGCGAACATTTCCCGAGCACTGTCTGGCGAATTCACAGCCAGCCGATACCCTCACCTACTATACATCTTAGTAGGTGCGGTGCCGGTCACCCGAAATCGTGGCCATCTCGAGAAATTGCGGCAGTTGAGGAGCGCAGCTCTCCGCAACCGTTCCTCGGGCTCATCGTGCATCACCCCCAGCGACGTCGACACTGCCTGGACCGTACCCAGTTTGGTGGAAGTGTTTTGGTGGCAATGCATATGGCGGCAGACACGACCGGCGACACCGATCACGACGACGGAGGCAGCGAGGGCGCCGAATCCCACGGCGAGTCATGGAGAACCACGATTACCGGAGGGGCAGCAGCAGCTTGCCTGGATATGCGCACCCATGGGCGGCCGAGCACACACTTCGACCGCAGACATGGGCAGACTGCACGAAGAGTATCGCATACCCCTGACCCGCATTCAAAAACATGATTCGAGCTCAATCACGTTCTACACAAATGAGTTTCGAGAAGTCTGGGAGTCGAAATACCGGCCCAGCGACTAGTAGATCGTCATTGGAAATCAGATGAAGGGTCCTTACGAATTCACGAGTCGTCTGATCGCTTCGGTGGCCTCCCTGATCTTGGCGTCGGATTCGGCACCCCCTGTTGCAGCGGCATCGACGACACAATGACTGAGATGGTCTTCGAGTAATCCCATAGCCACCGCCTGCAGCGCTTTCGTCATCGCCGATATTTGGGTAAGGATGTCGATGCAGTATTTTTCCTCTTCAACCATTCGCTGCAGCCCTCGTGACTGGCCTTCGATGCGCTTGAGGCGTTTGAGGTACGAGTCTTTTGCACTGATGTATCCGTGGGTCGCATTGTCGCGACGGCCTGGATCAACTGGATTGGTTGTGCCCACGAGATTCTCCTGGTGCTCGTTGCCCGTAGTGGGCCAGATGCGAAATCATGTCGCCGATGTGGTGGGCGACGATTGATTGGCCCTGCTCTGGCTATGTTGGAGTGCGGCAACGGCACACAAGAAGGCACATTGAGCGACCGCCCGCGTGGATGGGTGCTTCGCCAACTGCAGGATCCTCTGGGTTAGTGACCACATAAGAAGAGCTCTCCATCTTTTCTGCCAGCCGGGCTAGGCAGTGCGGCTGCGCCCCGTGCTGTGTTCAATCTTCCTGCCAGCTCCGGTCGCGCCGGCGACGAACTCGACGCCCCGCCATCCCGTCGACCTGTTCGTGGAACATCGATAGCCGATTATACCCCCCTACGGTATTAGATGCGGGGTTCGGCGGCGAGCATTCCTCGAGCACTACCGGGGGCGAATTCGCGACCAGGCGACACCCTCATCTACTATGCACCTTAGTAGATGCGGTGCCGGTCGCCCGGAATCGTTGTCATCCCTCGAGTACAGGACGAATCATTCAGATGCCCAATAGTCGTCGTACGCGAACGTCCCCAATCGTGGGGATCGTCGGCACCGCTCTCATCGCCGTCTTTCTCGTGGCTTGTTCGGCGCAGGTAAGCGACGACAAGGCTGGGCAGTCCGTCGCCCCCTCCACGCCAGGCGTGGAGTTCACATCCGAACTTGATCATCTGCACGGGTTGCATATCAACGCCGACGGCACCGTCCTGGCGGGTACGCATCGAGGACTGTTCGCTATCGGAGATTCGGGTGACACAGTGCGAGTGGGTGATTCCGACGACGATTTGATGGGGTTGGCGGGCACGACTGGCAGTGACACGCTTTTCTCCTCAGGTCATCCGGGTCCGTCCAGCAGCGCAGCCAACCCCCTTGGTCTACGCACCAGCAGCGACGGTGGCCGAACCTGGACGGATAGCTCGCTCGCGGGACAAGTGGACTTCCATTCTCTGGCCACAGACGGCAAGACACTCGTCGGCTTCGACGGCGTCAGCGGAGTTAAAGTGTCGATGGATCAGGGCATGTCGTGGGAATCCGGCGCTGCGGTGGGTGCCGCCTCCCTCGCTCTCACCGATAGTGGGGCATGGGCTGTCACCTCGTCAGGTGTTCAGTACAGCAACGACAATGCACGAACCTTCACGGACGTCCCTGGAGCGCCATCTCTGGTGCTGATCGCGGGTGCATCGGATGCATTGTGGGGGGTCGATCAAGATGGATTCGCCTGGCGAAGCAGGGAAGGGAAAGACTGGGAGAAACGCGCTAATGTCGGTGCTGTTGAAGCGTTGACTGCGGCGAGTTACGACCGCGCGTACGCGGCGACTTCTCAGTCACTGTATGCCCTGAACTGACCTGAACATGTCGTTGTTCCTTCGATTGCTCCAGAGCATCACACTTGTGCTCGTCGCGGGAGTCCTTGCGGTTCTGGGAGCTGGCATCGCCAACGCTCACCCCACGCTGCTCTTTACCGAACCTGGCTCGGAGACTGCCGTTTCCGAGCCTCCGCAAACCATCACCCTGATCTTCAACGAGCAAGTCACCCCCGGGACCGATGCAATCAAAGTCCTGGACGACGCTGGCCGTGAGAGCCCGATGGATGCGGCAGAGTCATCCAAGGGAGGCCGCGCAATCACTTCCCGGCTCTCGGATGCTCCGCCGCCGGGCACCTACACCGTCCGGTGGCAAGTGATCGGCGCAGATGGTGACCTCGTCGAGGAAGACTTTCGGTTTGCCGTCGGCCTCGCTTTGACCGACAGCAGCGATGGCAACGACAGTTCCTCGACCTCGTGGACGGAAACCGTGCTCCGGTGGCTGCTGTTCGTCGGGCTCGCCCTCGCACTCGGAACAATTGTTGCGGAGAGATCGACCTCCGTGGCCTACGCCGAGAATCCTTCACTGAAGAGGCTACGCACCTGGCCTCCGGCCGGCGCCTGCATTGGACTGGTAGGCGTTGCAGGCCTTATGGTTTCGCTCGCCGCCTCGTCCAACGTTGCTGCGCTATGGCAAGAACGTGTGGGCATCATCTTGCTCGTCGAGACCGGTGGGCTCGTGTTGGCCTTGGCGCTGAAAACTGCAGGGCGGCCCAGACTTGCGAGCGCGGCCCTTCTGCTGGTCATTGCAGCCGAAGGGTTGCGCTCGCATGCAAACGTCGTCGCCCCGGGATGGGGTGCATTTCTCACCGCCGTTCATCTCGTGGCCGCGGCAATCTGGGTCGGTGCCTTACTCCACACGGTCCGCACTGTATTCGCCTGGCGGGGCGAGCATGCTGCAGTTCGGTGGGTCATGGCCGGATACACGCAACTTGCGTTGTGGACCTTCATCGTCGTCGTGACCACCGGTACGATCTCGGCATTGTTGCTGATCCCCATCACCGCTATGTTTTCCACCACGTACGGACAACTTCTGACGATCAAACTACTCTTCGTCATCGCAGCCTCGGGTGTGGCGATATCGGCGCGCCGGACGATGCGCAGAACTGACCCAGTCGGCAAGCTGCGCAATCGGATTCGTATCGAAAACATCCTCCTGATCTCGGTGCTCGCCATCAGTGCTGCACTGGTCTCGACCGCGCCTGCCAACTCACCCACCCAGCCGGGTCCAGCGGCAGCCATCGGTCCGGTTCTGCCGCTGGGAACACTGGCCGGACAGATCGGGGTGAGCGTCGCCGCCAGCGAAGGGCAGTTGGTGGTTCGACTGTCGACTCCGCGCCGCGTTGACTACTACGCTCAGGAACCGGACCAGAAATACACCTTGATCGGCGCAGTGGGGATGGGCGGGGTGAACACTGCGCTCTCCTTGCGCGGGTGTGGATCCGGATGCTTCGTGGCGGTAACCGATTGGCCGCTGGGCGAAAGCGTGCTCACGCTCGAGGCTGCGGCGGCAGGGTGGCGAGGCGGGACTGTCAGCATGTTGGTTCCGTGGCCCACTCAGAGCGGGGACAGCGATCTGGCTCGAGCTGTCGCTGTTACTCGCGCTCAGAAAGATCTCACCTTTTACGAATCGGTGACCAGTGATGCCGCAAGCGTCGGCGCCGAACCTCAGCAACTGAGTCTGTCCAGCGAATTCTTTCTCGCGCAGGAACCATATGCGGACGGTACTGCGCCCGCCGCGGTGCGCCTACCCGGCGAGGTGGGGCAGTTTCGCTTGGCGTTGGGTTATCCGGCTGCGGGCATGAACGTGCTGCTCAGTATCGATCACGCCGGACGAATCACCGACGAAACACTGAGCGATGCCAAACATCTCATCACCCGCAAGTTCGTCTATCTCGGGGACAACTGATGGGGAAGGACCAATGAACTCGAACGATCCAGCGCTTTGGCATCGTCATCGTGTAGGTGAAGCCGATAAGCAGTCGGACAGTCCACCACGACAGTGCCCGCCGAGTGCGAATGCCATGACCATCCCGACGTTCATGCGTGCATGGCCGCCCCGGCCCTACATCTCTGTCGGTCGTGCACATCAGCGAATGTCGGTGACGAACCGCAACTGGCTTGGAAATCACCCCATGCCGGCCGAGCACCGCCGTGGACTCAACTCACTCTTTACGCAGCTGCCGGTGCTACGAGTGTGACAAGCGGCCACACAGACAGTCACATACCTACCCAGATGTCCACATCCACACCCTCACCGAGCCCTTCCAAACAACGACGTTCCAGGAGAAGAAAATGTGGTCTACACGCACCGTTTCCGCACGTATCGCAGTCTCAGCAGGATCTGCCGTCGGTCTGATGCTGATCGCCGGCTGCGGCGGTGGCGGCCATGACATGAGCCAGATGTCGAACAACGATGGCGGGAGCATGTCCAGCTCCTCCGCCGCCTCTCAGCCCAACGACTCCAACAGTGCGGATGTGATGTTCGTACAGATGATGTATCCACATCACGCGCAGGCTGTCGAGATGGCGAAGATGGTCGACAGTCGCACCGCCAATCCACGAATACTCGAACTCGCAGCCTCGGTCCAATCCGCTCAGGGACCCGAAATGGATCAGATGACAGCGCTCCTCGAACAATGGGGTCAACCTTCACCCGATCCCACATCCGGAGGGAACTCCATGGATGGAATGAACCACGGCGGAGCCGATTCAGGAATGATGTCCCAGCAGCAGATGACTGAGCTGGAAGGGCTGCGCGACAACGACTTCGACGCCGCGTGGCTGAACATGATGATCGAACATCACACTGGTGCAATCGCGATGGCCCAGACTGAACTATCCGACGGCAACAGTGCTGACGCCAAGAAATTGGCTACCAGTATTGTAGCCGCACAGCAAGCTGAGATCGCCGCGATGCAAGCACTACTGCAGCAGAACTGATCCGAAAACGTCGAGAGTCGGGGCCACAACCACCGCGTCCCCGCCTCTCGTTTCTCGCCTCTGATCTCCCTTCAGAGCGTGGCTTCGCAACTGCGAATCACTGTCCCAGTCGTCACTGCCCGCCTGCCGGCGTGAAGGAAACCATTCATGCGCTCAACAAGACGTACAGCGCTACTCGTCCTTGTCCTCATAGTCACGACGCTGACGGGATGCGCCCGAACCGAAACACAGTCGACACCGACTGACGCGGTTGCTCCCTCACCGAGTTCGATTCCCGCCGTCTCCGCGCTCGTCATGACCCCCTCATCGGGCGTGGATACGGTCAACCCACTCGACCCGGTCTCAGTGGAATCCGTTGGAGGAAAGCTCGACTCGGTAACGTTCACCGAAGCGGGCGGGACAGTGATCGAGGGCATCTTCACTCCCGACCGGCAGGCGTGGAAACCCGGCGCTTCCTTGGACTACGGGAAGACCTACACCATGACAGCGACAGCCACCCAGAGCGACGGTTCGCGCATCGATCAGTCCAGTACCTTCTCCACCGTAAAGCCGCGGAACCTGACGAAACCATACTTTCTGACCACTGGAGGCAACCTCCTCACCGACGGCGGCACCTTCGGGGTAGGGATCGTCATTGTCGCGCATTTCGACGAGCCGATCGTCGATCGTGCAGCAGCAGAGAAGACATTGACCGTCCAGACGTCGGTGCCGACCGAAGGCTCCTGGTACTGGGTAGATGACCAGAACGTGCACTGGCGTCCTCGTGAGTACTATTCCCCCGGAACAGAAGTCACGGTCCAAGCCAAGGTGTTCGGCGTCCCGCTCGGAGGGGGCCTGTTCGGACAAGAAGATGCGACGACCGCATTCACCATCGGCGATTCCCACATCACCGTTGCCGACGATACGACCAAGCAAGTGACGGTCACGAACAACGGCAAAACAGTTCGTACGATGCCGACGTCCATGGGGATGGGTGGAAGCGAGATCGTCAACGGACAAACAATTTCCTTCTGGACCCAACCGGGTATTTACACTGTCCTCGATCAGGCCAATCCCGTCATCATGGATTCGTCGACCTACGGACTTCCCGTCAATTCGCGTCTGGGATACAAGGAAAAGATCAACTACGCCACACGAATCAGCACGGACGGGATTTACCTTCACGAACTCGAAGACACCGTCTGGGCACAAGGCAATACCAATGTTTCGCACGGGTGCTTGAATTTGAGTCGCGCCAACGCGCAGTGGTTCTACGACTTTTCGCTTCCTGGAGATGTCGTGGAGATTCGCAATACCGGCGGGGCCCCGCTCGAACTGTGGCAGAACGGCGATTGGAGCCTCTCGTGGGATCGATGGTCGGAGGGCAGCGCGCTCTGAAAGAGTTGCCGTCTGCAGTGTCGCTGCGAAAACGACGTGGAATCGACGAGGAAACGAGTCCTCTCCGGCAGACCATCAAGGCTTCCCTCCCACTCGTAGCGTCGTTGTTGTGTCTGCGAAGTGTCTGGAGAAAGAACAGATACTATTTCAAGAGGGCTATGGGTTCGCCGTCTCGGCACTTCCGGTGTCCAGGGTCGACGCCATACCGCATCCATCGGTCCCGAACACCACGATCACGATGCACGTTGAATCGCAGACCACAATGTTGTGTGGGTCCTGTGATCCGACCCTAGTAGCAGGTTTTGGCACATCGACGGTACGTGCGGTGACGAATGCGGTTGATGTAGGAGGAAGAAAATGCAAGGTCTGGGAGAGCTCGAGGCCCTGGTCATGGATGTGCTGTGGCGCTCCACCGAACCAGTCCGTGTCCGCGACGTCATCGACGGTCTCGACGACGACCGTGAACCTGCGTACACGACGGTTATGACCGTCATGGACAACCTTCATCGCAAGGGATGGGTGCATCGCAAACGGAACGGCCGGGCGTACTGGTACGAAGCCACGCGAAGTCGCGAGGAAGCGGCAGCCGATGGGCTGCGCGCACTTCTCGAATCCACCGGCGACCCCACCGGGGTCCTTCTGCATTTTGTCCGGGGCACATCGGACGTCGAATCCAAGATCCTCGCGCGTGGGTTGCGTGAACGAGGAAAGAAATGACAGCCGTCCTCACATGGGCGGTCGGCGGACTCCTCGTTGCCGCACTCGCGCCGCTGTTACTGGGATCGATGATGCGACGTGGCGTCGACCCGCATGTTGCCCTCGTGACGTGGAGCGCACTGGCACTCGGAACCATGGTGAGCATCGGTGTCCCTGTGGTGTTGAGTCTGATGCCCAGTCATGGGGGTGTCTCTTCACTGATCGAGTTCGCCCACAGCTGTTGGCTTGCCCTTCACGATGACGCTCCGGCGCGGGTGGAGACGGCAGTTGGTGTACTAGGTGGGGCTGCACTGGCGATCGGGGCTGTGCGAGGCACAGTGCACCTGTTCAGGTTCTCACGCACCCGCCATGACCTACACCAACAGCACCTCGGGTTACTGCGCATTCTCGGGGGAGCGACATCGTCATCGCTGCTGTGGCTCCCAGTCCCGACGCCCTTCGCCTACAGCGTCGCAGGGCGCCCTGCACTCATAGTGGCCAGTGATGGACTGAGGGAACAGCTCGACCCCGAGGCTCTTGCCGCAGTGCTCTCACACGAGCGAGCACATATCAGCGGTCGCCATCATCAGCTTGTCAGCGCAGCTGAAGCCCTCGCCTATGCGTTTCCGTGGCTTCCGATCATGCGGTCCTCGCCCCAACTGGTTCGCGCGTTGGTGGAAATCGAAGCCGACTCCCGAGCCGTTCGTCAGCATGGACGCGAATCCGTGCACCGCGCGCTCTGCAGTATGACGCCCCATGATGTACCCGTCTCGGCTCTCGGAATAGCGCAGGACTGTTTGGCACTTCGCCTTGACCGTCTGTCCTCCCCTCGCACTCACCACGCGGCGCCCGTTCGCTACCTGCGCACTCTGGCGGCCTGCGGAACCGCAATCGTCCTACCTGCTGCACCTCTTCTTGCGCTACTGGGTGCGATGGCGATGGCCACGTGCGCAGGTACATGAATTAGTACGAGGCCGGGACACTCGAGTAGACGTCCGTCGCAGTACCTACAGACGTGATCGCAGCACAGGGAATTGAAGTCGGTTCCCCCTCTTCCGAACTGAACCGACTTCGATCACCGAACCACCCGACGAAACTCACACGTCACTCGACTTCTCAGACTTCGTTCTACCGTGTCGCCCGGTATCAGCCGGACAGCTGGACCGGATCCACATCTGCGCTGTCTCGACATCGACGGAACCTATGACAAGTCGCTCAGTTCAGATGAACGCGCTCATCAGAATCGTCGCGACGACGATGGTGCCGCATGCCGCACTCGTCAGAAGTCGCCCGCGCCGAGTGTGGGGATCTGCGCGGTACGGAAACAACAATTGACGAACCCACGTATAGGTGGCTACGGCGACGACGAATATTGCTCCGTTGTACGGCATTTCGACGCCGGAGAGGACGAGACTCAATGTAGCCAGACCGATGATCAAACCTGCGAATGCCTCGATCAGCTGAACAGGGATTCGCCGGACGGCGAGCGTTCGGTCCGATGCCCACATTCCCCATCTCGACACAGTGGGTCGCCCCGAACAACAGCCGGTCAGAAAACACCCCGGCCGCCCTATCGCAATCCCCAGAAACAGTCCCGGCGTCGTCATATCCAGCAACAAACCGATGCCGAATCCCGATGCTGCTCCGCCGATCACCAAGACCGCGAGCGAGACCACCAGGAAACCTTGAATGCATGCGCCCGCACTGACAAATCTTCGAAGGCTCTGGCGATGAAGTGCCAGGTACCAGAGCTTTGCGCCCACGTAGCCGAGAAGGCAACCGAGGATTGAGACGAGAACGGCCACGGTGGCATTCTCGTTCGCACGTGTCAGTAGCAGTGACTGCATCACGATGGCGAACACTGCGCCCAAGCCCACCAACAGCGGCCATGTCCACAGTCGCACGCCCGGTCCGTGTACCAATGGTGCGGCGGTAGTCCAGACCGTCGCGGTCTGGGGATCGTCGACGTCGAACTGCCCGGCGGTATCGTCCGGAGTTTCAATGCGCTCTGCGCTGACAGCCCAACTGCCGGTGGCGATTCCGCGGATTTTCGCGGTCACCGAAAATCGGCTGCCAACCGGAACACCTTTGACGTGAGTGATCCTTTCGAATCGTTCTGGTTCACTGCCCGGACTGTTGCGGGTTCCACGGAAGAGGATCGACAGGTCAGAAGTCGAGTCGGGCGCTTCTCCCCAGTATGTGGCTGCGAGCCCCTGTGGTTCTATCTGCGTGAAAGCTTCCGCGCATCCTCCGCCAGGTGCAGCGGACTCCGTTGCAGTCGTCGATCCCGCTTCGCTCGACGGCGGAGCAGTGGGTTCGGCGACCGGCCGCTTGGTAGGCCCAGACTCTTCGGCAATGGCTGGCGCCGGCACCGCTTTACTCAAGTACGCCGCCGCGGCCGCTGCGGCCAGTTCTTCCGCTGCGCTACGGCCCTGACTACGCGCATCGTTGGGCGTCGTGCTGGCACCCAACGATGGCATTGAGGTGACATGCAGATTCGGCGACGTGGCACGCCGTGCTCGATTCTGTGTCGTAGACCGCTGTTTCGCGCGGGTTTTGGTTGATTTTTTGCTCACCGTCGCCCCATTCTCTCGGCTGGCGCGGATGCCCACCGAACTACTAAGGTCGATAGTAGCTGAACTACTAACCTAGATAGTATGTCAAGGGCGGGGCCAATGCTTCGGTCGGAATTTCGGCACTACGCAGGCGCTCTAGGCCAAGCCGGCAGACACGCGATTTCAAGGTTTGCAATGTAGCGGCAACGTCGATCCGGCCAATAACGTGTCGCTATTTCGGCCGATGAACTGGCAACGTGATGACGAATGTGGTGCCGTGCCCGAGTCCATCACTGCTGGCGGTGATCTGTCCCCCGTGGGCTTCGACGAGCGCTTTCGCGATGGATAGTCCGATTCCCGACCCGCCGTGTGCACGATCGCGTGCGGCGTCGACGCGATAGAAGCGTTCGAACAGATAGGGGAGGTGCTCGGCGGCGACTCCATCGCCGGTATCGGAGAGCATGAGGACGAGCCGGTCGCCCTTCTCATGTGCTCGCACGTGCACTGTGCTGTGTGGTGGACTGTGACGTAGTGCGTTGTCGAGTAGATTGCTCAGCACCTGTCCCATACGCTCCGGGTCGGCCCACACCGAGGGCAGGTTTTCCGGGATATCCGCGCTCAGTTTCACTGCTTTCGCGTCGTACCGGTCCTCGTGGGCGGCTATTGCCGACCTCACCAGCACCTCAGGTCTCGTCCAAGTCGGCTTGATCGCGGCTCGATGTGTCTCGGCGTCGGAAAGCGCCGAGACATCGTCGGAAAACCGTGCCAAACGTCGGGTCTGATCTCGGAGCATCGCGATGGTGTGATCATCGAGAGATTCCACTCCGTCCTCGAGTGCTTCCATGAATGCTTCGAGAACCGCTACCGGCGTACGAATTTCGTGCGCGAGATCTGCCAGCAACCGGCGGCGCATCGATTCCGCAGACTCGAGACGGGCTGCCATGTCGTTGAATGCCGTCGCTAGTGCGTCGAAGTCGTCACCGAGGTGAGCCGGTGGGACTCTGGCTGCGTAGTACCCCGACGAGACTTCTGTGGCGGCGGTCGATACCGCGGTCACCGATCGTTGCAGGCGACGGCTGAGGTACCAGGTCACAGCCAGCGCGCACAATGCGGCGGCGCCGATCGCCACGGACAACGAGATCGCGGTTGCCGAGCGATAGGCCTGCTCGGCGTGTATTTGTTCCTCGGACATCGGAGGTACGCCTGCTCGGCGCAGGTGTTCGCGGAACAATGCCGGACCGACGGTGACGGCAACGGCCCAGGAGGTCACCGCTCCGGCCACCAGGACCAGTGTCTGGGCCGTGAGTAGTCGCACGCCGATGCCGAGCCCCCGGCGGGTTGGCGGGGCTTGTTGGGGTGAAAGGTCCTTTCGGGTAATCATTTTCCGGAACCCATCCGGTACCCGATGCCGCGCACAGTGTTGACGTACCGGGGAGCGGCGGGATCATCGCCGAGTTTGCGGCGCAGGTGACCGATATGGACATCGACGAGGTGTTCGTTGCCAGTCCAGGTAGGGCCCCATACCGTGTCGATGAGTTGACGCCGGCTGAAGGCCATACCCGGCCGTGCTGCCAACGCCGCCAACACGTCGAACTCCGTCCGAGTGAGGAGGATCGGTTTGTCGTCGACAGCTACCTCTCGCCCTGCCACATCGATCTCGAGGGCTCCGAACGTCATCGGGGGAATCTCGTCGCCTCGGGTGAGCGGACTTTCCGTTGCACGGTGTGCGGCGGTGCTGCGGGGTCTGCGCATCATCGCGCGAATCCTCGCCACCAACTCGCGGGGGCTGAACGGCTTGGTCATGTAGTCGTCGGCACCGACCGAGAGTCCGACGATGGTGTCCACTTCCTCGCTGCGGGCAGTCAGCATCACCACGTATGCATCCGAGAAGGTACGCAGTTCCCGGCACACCTCGATACCGTCGATACCGGGCAGCCCGAGATCGAGGACCACCACATCGGGATCGACCTCACGGGCAAGTGCGAGAGCATCGAGACCGTTGTACGCCACACTGACCTCGAATGACTCTCGTTCCAGATAGCTCGAGATGATCGAGACCAGGGGGCGTTCGTCGTCTACGACCAATGCCCGAAAACCTGCCGACTCGTCGGTTGCCTGTGTTGACGTACTGTTCATGCCCACCATCGTGGACTCCCCGGCCGCCGTTGTGCGTGCAATACACGGCGCGCGGTCACCTCTTCAGCGAATCTTCACAGAACGCACACCGATCCCAGCGGGTTCGGCAAGCAGTATCGGGGGTGAGGAGAGTGAATGGACATGATGTGGTGGAGCAACGGATCCGGTTACGGAATGGGATGGGCCGGCTGGGTTCTGATGGCGCTGGCGATGATCGCATTGTGGGGTGTGATCATCGTGGGACTCCTTGCATTGTTTCGTCCCAGACGCAGCGACCGCAGCGAACTCCGCGGGACGACTGCGCTGCAGCTGTTGGATGAACGTTACGCCCGCGGCGAGATCGACGATGACGAGTATCACTCCCGCAGAAAAGCTTTGGATCGATCCAATCATCGACACGAGAGTCGTTGACTTCTGTGGCACGCCTGTCCTGAACTGACCGGCGCATCAACTCCACACCTGCCTCAACGACAAGACAAGGACAATCACACTCATGGCTATCGCTCCGTCCACCCGGTTCGGTGTCAGTCGACGTACGTTTCTCGCCGCTGCGGCGGCGGGGGTTGGCGGCCTCGCGTTGACCGCATGCACCACCGGCCGATCGTCCAACCCGAGCCCAGCGCCGTTCGACAAAAATGCCATAGCAGCGGCTGAGGCGGCGCGCCCGCATACCGGTCGTATCGTCGAATACACGCTCAACCCCCAGGGTGCCGATATCGATCTGGGCGGCATAAAGGTGCGCACTCTTGCCTACGGCGACAGTGTTCCCGGACAGTTGATTCGCGCGAATGTCGGGGACGAGCTCGCGATCACCGTCAACAACGGGCTCGATCATCAAACATCGGTGCATTGGCACGGCATAGCGCTGCGAAACGACATGGACGGCGCCCTGCCGGCAAGTCCGAACATCGAATCGGGACAGAGTTTCACCTACCGGTTCTCCGTACCGCATTCGGGAACCTATTGGGCTCACCCCCATGTCGGCCTCGACACCGACTACGGCCTCTACCTCCCCATCGTTGTCGACGACCCCAGCGAACCCGTCGACTACGACGCCGAATGGATCGTCGTTCTCGACGACTGGACCGATGGAATCGGCACGAGCCCACAACAGATCCTCTCCGACCTCCAGTCGGGAAGCGGCATGGGTTCGATGGGCGGATCCGGGATGGGCAACATGCCTGGCATGGGCGGAATGGATCACGGGTCGAACGAGACCATGACACCCTCCGCATCGGGTGTTCCGAACTCCCCGGAACCCAGCGCGCTGCTCGGCGGAGACGCCGGTGACGTCATCTACCCCTACTATCTGGTCAACGGGCGAATAGCGTCCGCACCGACGACCTTCTCGGCCGCAGCCGGGCAACGTGTGCGAATCCGAATCATCAACGCGGGTGCGGACACCGCCTTTCGAGTCGCACTTACCGATCACACGATGACCGTGACCCACACCGACGGCTTTCCGATCGTGCCGAGGGAAGTCGATGCGCTTCTACTCGGGATGAGTGAGCGCTACGACGTGATCGTCACCGTCAAGGACGGTGTATTCCCACTCGTCGCCGCTGCCGAGGGCAAGAACGCGCACGGTCGGGCGTTACTGCGTACCGGTTCGGGCGATGCACCCGATCCGGCGTTCCTGCCCCGAGAATTGGCAGGTCGCGTGGGCACGGTCGAGACCTTCGCTGCAGCGCAAAGCGTAGTTCTTCCGCAAAGCGGGGACGCGAATGTCAACCTCAAGGCCGATCTCGGTGGAGACATGATGAGCTACCAATGGACGATCAACGGTCGGAACTACGATCAAACCGAACCACTGACCGTCAAAGAAGGGGACCGCGCCCGGATCACCTTCACCAACATGACGATGATGTGGCATCCCATGCATCTGCACGGGCACACCTTCCAAGTGGTCAAAAGTGACGGCAGCGCCGGCCCCCGCAAGGACACCGTCATCGTTCGCCCCATGGAATCGGTTGCCGTCGATCTCGTTGCCGACAACCCAGGTGACTGGATGCTCCACTGTCACAACGGTTATCACCAGGACGCCGGTATGATGACACGCTTGGATTATGTTCTCTGACACTGAGACGTCCGAACAGATGATCGCATCAGCGCTGGCGCGAACCTGATGTGTTCGATACCCGGCACTGAGCGGGTATCGAACACATCAGTTACGAAACCTGTTTAGTACCAACATCATTGGAATCATCCAACGGAGCGATTCGATCGAGCTGCGCCCAACGTCGCGTCGACGTACGTCTACTCAAGACGAGCAATGTTCACCTCTCGATCGATGCCCCCAGTCTATCTCGCTGCAGTGGAACGGTTTTCATCGCCGAGGTGCGGTCAGATTCCAGCAACCCCCTTCCCCTTCGCTCCTCATTTCAGCACGGTCGTGGCATCGAAAGTCTTTGACTGACGCACCTCGGCGGCCGTTTCCGGCGCGCAGATGACGTATTGCAGCGGGCGCCTGCATTTGGCGATCCCTGCATGAACACAAACAGAAACCGGAAGAATGTCCGGCCGAAAGTCGGCCGACGCACAGTCTTGACTCACCCCATCCGAGTGGGCGTATAGTCGAATACACATACCCCCTAGGGGTAATAGATGGAGGGCATCATGAGCCAGACCAATTCACAGTCAAACCTGCTCGACGAAACGCAACGCGGCTGCGGGTGCAGCTCTACGCCGGAACCACACACCACTTCCGCATCAACAACTACGGAGAACGCCATGGCTGCAACGAACAACACCTTCGCCGTAACCGGCCTCACCTGCGGGCATTGCGTCGGCGCCGTCACGGACGAACTGCGCGAGCTCCCCGGAGTGAGTGGGGTCGATATCGATCTCGTCGCCGGCGGAGTCTCCACCGTGACCGTTACGGCGTCATCGCCGCTGACCAACGAACAAGTAGCTGCCGCGCTCGATGAAGCCGGCAACTACCGTCTCGCGAACATCTGACCACGCGTCAATTGGCCGCTGGCGTAGGCAGGTAAGGAGAGGTACATCTGATGAGCACCGTAGACAACACCACCGTCGCCGCCGATTCCGCACACAGTGTCGAATTGGCCATCGGCGGCATGACCTGCGCCTCCTGCGCTGCGCGAATCGAGAAGAAGCTCAACAAGATCGAAGGCGTTACCGCGACGGTCAACTACGCCACCGAAAAGGCGAAGGTCAACTTCACGGGTTCGGTCGCACCCGAGGACTTGATCGCCACAGTCGAAGCAACCGGGTACACCGCCACTCTGCCGGTATCCAAGGACTCTTCCGGTGAAATCGGCCCTACCGACGGGGTGACCAGTCAGACCCAGGACGAGGCTTCGCGCTTGCGGACCCGACTACTCGTCTCGCTCACATTGACCGTGCCGGTGGTCGCATTGTCGATGATCCCGTCGCTGCAGTTCACGAACTGGCAGTGGCTGGCCTTGACGCTCGCCTCCCCCGTGGTCGTCTGGGGTGCACTTCCCTTCCACCGTGCCGCGTTGACGAATGCTCGACACGGCGCAGCAACGATGGACACTCTGATCTCGGTGGGGGTGTCGGCGGCCTACCTGTGGTCGCTGTGGGCTTTGTTCTTCGGTCATGCCGGAATGGCCGGCATGAAGATGGAATTCAGCCTGTTCCCACAACAAGAGGGCGGAGCGGACCACATCTATCTGGAAGTGGCCGCAGCGGTAACCGTCTTCATTCTCGCGGGACGATATTTCGAAGCCCGGGCCAAGAAACAGTCAGGAGCGGCCCTACGCGCACTGATGGACATGGGAGCCAAAGACGTAGCGGTGCTGAGGGAAAACACCGAGATCCGGATTCCCACCGAACAACTGGTGGTCGGCGACGTCTTCATCGTCCGCCCCGGTGAGAAGATCGCTACCGACGGCATCGTCACCGAGGGTGCATCTGCGGTGGATGCCTCCATGCTGACCGGTGAATCTGTTCCCGTAGAAGTCGGCCCTGGCGACGCCGTTGTCGGTGCCACCGTCAACGCTGGTGGGCGCCTCCTCGTTCGGGCCACTCGCATCGGCGCCGACACTCAGCTCGCCCAGATGGCACGACTGGTCGAAGATGCACAAAACGGCAAGGCTCAGGTCCAACGTCTGGCCGACCGTATCTCCGGAATCTTCGTCCCTGTCGTCATCGTCCTCTCGCTGCTGACATTAGGTGCGTGGCTCTTGACCGGCCACTCGATGGTGGCAGCGTTCACCGCCGCCGTTGCCGTGCTGATCATCGCCTGCCCCTGCGCATTGGGATTGGCAACACCCACGGCGCTGATGGTCGGAACCGGCCGCGGCGCACAGATGGGGATTCTGATCAAGGGCCCCCAGATTCTCGAATCCACCCGTCAAGTCGACACCATCGTGCTCGACAAGACCGGAACCATCACCACAGGACGCATGAGTGTCGATTCAATAGTGACCGCAGATGACGAGAATCTCGAGGAGTTGCTCTCTGTCGCGGGAGCGGTGGAGGATGCCTCCGAGCACCCGATCGCACAGGCAATCGCTCTCGCAGCACAAGCTGCTGGTCAACCCTTGCCGCGGGTCGAAGGTTTCTCCAACCACGACGGTCGAGGCGTCTCCGGCGTCGTCGACGGCCGCGCCGTTGCTATAGGTCGGCGAACCTGGCTAGAACAAGATTGGTCTCTCGCAGTGCCTGAGAATCTGCAAGCATCAGCACACCACGCGGAAGCCGACGGAAAGTCCCCGGTGTGGGTCGCGTGGGACGGGGCGATCCGCGGAATCGTGGTAGTTGCCGACACAGTCAAAGACACCTCGAAAGAGGCAATCACTGCATTCAGGACTTTGGGACTGCGTCCCATCCTCCTGACCGGCGACAATGCTCGCGCGGCCGCCGCAGTAGCAAAGCAAGTGGGGATCGAACCCGCCGACGTCATCGCCGAAGTGTTGCCCGCAGAGAAGGTCAGCGCCGTCAAAGACCTACAAGCTCGTGGGTGCACTGTCGCCATGGTGGGTGACGGGGTCAACGACGCCGCCGCTCTTGCCCAAGCAGATCTAGGCCTGGCGATGGGCACCGGCAGCGACGTGGCCATCGAAGCCTCCGACCTCACACTTGTCCGAGGCGACCTGCGTTCAGCTGCGGACGCGATTCGACTCTCGCGATCGACGTTGAAAACCATCAAGGGGAATCTGTTCTGGGCCTTCGCCTACAACGTGGCCGCCTTGCCGCTCGCAGCACTGGGGTTGTTGAACCCGCTGATCGCGGGCGCTGCCATGGCGTTCAGCTCCGTATTCGTCGTCACGAACAGTTTGCGCCTTCGACGATTCAAGTCTCAGTCCGGCAATTCCGAACACTGATTCGATCCCGAGCTTTTTCATTCCCTGGTCCCATCTTCACGGACGATGGGTGTCGTAGACGACTTCTGGCGGCCTTCCTTCATCGAATCTTCACCAAACATCTAGCCAAGGCATATCTGGTACCGGCAGGCTCAGTATTGACACATACCCAATACATCACGCCTGTGAGATGCCGACGACGAGGCGGTCCGCCACAACCGGGGAATGTTCGCCGAGATATCTACGGTCGCTGCCGAAACAAGGGCGGCCACAACGAGAGGGCGCTGAGATGAATCGAACCACCGTTCTCGAAGTACAGGGATTGCAGTGGGCGACGTCGAAAGCCGCAGTCGAATCAACTCTCCTTCGCCGGAGCGGCATCGTCTCCGTCGAGGCCAACGTGCTCAACCAGACCGCCACAGTCACCTACGATCCGAGCGCAACCTCGATACCCGAACTGTCCCAATGGATCCGGGACTGCGGCTATCACTGCGCCGGCCGATCCGTGCCCTCACACAGCTGCGACCCCCTGTCCGAACCAACCGATAGTACTGCCACCGCTCCCTCCGAACACGCTGGCCACCAAGTTCATTCAGACCACGTCGACACATCAGCTGACACAGCCGTTGCAGAGACGGATGAATCTCCCCACCTCGAACACGGGGCGCATCAGCCACATGCTCAACACTCTGCACAAGACATGATGGGGCACGGCGGCGCACACGCCGGAATGTCGATGGACGCCATGGTGCGGGACATGCGAAATCGCTTTCTCGTCGCTCTCGTTCTGTCCATTCCGATCATGCTGTGGTCCCCGATGGGTCGCGACATGTTCGGCTTCACAGTTGCCGCCCCGTTCGGACTCCGCGACGACGTATTCACCCTGGTACTGAGCTTGCCGGTGGTGTTCTACTCGGCCTGGATCTTTTTCGACGGCGCCTATCGGGCGCTGAAAGCCCGCACCCTCGACATGATGGTCCTCGTCGCCGTCGCCGTCGGAGCGGGTTGGCTCTACAGTGTCGCCGTCACACTCACCGGCGGCGGCGAGGTCTTCTACGAGGCAGCATCGGTGCTGACGGCTTTCGTTCTACTCGGACATTGGTTCGAGATGCGAGCCCGCGGCGGAGCCAACGACGCGATTCGCACACTGCTCGAACTGACACCGCCGTTGGCAACCGTGTTGAGAGACGGCGATCCCGTCGAAGTTCCCACAGCGGACGTTGTCGTCGGAGACCTGTTACTGATCCGGCCCGGCGGCAAAGTCCCGGTCGACGGCACGGTCGAGAGCGGATCGTCGGAAGTCGACGAGTCCATGGTGACCGGGGAAAGCCTTCCCGTATCCAAAGAGCCGGGATCCGCGGTCATCGGTGCCTCCATCAACACAACGGGAACACTTCGCGTCCGCGCAACCAAAGTCGGCGCCGACACAGCCCTGTCCCAAATAGTGTCGCTGGTCCAGGAAGCTCAGAACTCGAAAGCCCCCGGACAACGGTTCGCAGACCGGGCCGCGTTCTGGCTCGTCCTGGTCGCGTTGATCGGCGGCACCGGCACCTTCCTCGTCTGGTGGGCGACGGGTGCAGGAGTGCAGACAGCGCTACTGTTCGCGATCACCGTCGTGGTCATCACATGCCCCGACGCCCTCGGCTTGGCCACGCCCACCGCCATCATGGTCGGCACCGGACTCGGAGCTCAACGAGGAGTCCTGTTCAAAAACGCCACCGCGCTGGAAACCTCAGCGCGCATCGACACGGTGGTCATGGACAAGACCGGCACCCTCACCAAAGGTGAACCTGAAGTCACCGACGTCGTCGTAGACGGCATCAGCACCGATGAACTCCTATCCCTTGTTACAGCGGTCGAACGCGAGTCCGAACACCCCCTCGCCGGAGCAATCGTCCGATACGCGACCGACCGCGGCGTTCCACAGGTGCCACTCAAAGATTTCCGCAATATGCCAGGTCATGGCGCCGCAGCCGAAGTAAACGGACTTCGAGTTGCGGTGGGCAACCGCAAAATGATGATCGCCGAAAACGTCGACTTCGGCACCTTGATGGACACACGCGACGATCTCGCAGCCAGCGGGCGAACAGCAGTGCTCGTAGCCGTCGATGGGCGGGGCGTCGGAGTGATCGCACTGGCCGACGCAGTCCGAGAGACCTCCGCTGCCGCAGTGTCGGCGCTGCACGACTTAGGCGTCGAAGTCGTCATGCTCAGTGGCGACAACGAAGCAACAGCACAGCGCATCGCCGGTCAGCTCGGTATCGATACCGTCATCGCAGAAGTACTCCCCGGCGATAAAGCGGCCAAGATCGTCGAACTGCAAGACGCCGGCAAAAAAGTTGCGATGGTCGGGGACGGCGTCAACGATGCTCCAGCGCTCGCACAAGCGGACCTCGGCATCGCCATCGGCGCAGGCACCGACGTCGCAATCGAAACAGCCGACCTCGTGTTGATGCGCTCGGACCCGCTCGACGTACCGATCGCGCTGCAAATCGGCCGAGGCACCCTCCGCAAGATGCGACAGAACCTCGGATGGGCCGTCGGGTACAACGTCATTGCCCTGCCGATCGCGGCCGGAGTCTTCGAACCGTCACTCGGACTTGTACTTCGCCCCGAGATCGCCGCCCTGTCGATGTCCGGGTCCAGCCTTATCGTCGCCGTCAATGCCTTGCTCCTGAAACGGCTGCGCCTTCCCGTTCCCTCTGATCAACACCCGACACCACTCCCCACCACAGAAACGGCCACGCCGGGCGCCGCCTGACCTGACCACCGATCACACAGCGAAAGATATCCAGACATGAAGAAAGTCCTCGCAATCGGCGCTGCAGCAGCTGCAGCCCTTTTTGTCCTCACCGCGTGTAACAGCTCCAACACCAATGAAACTACCTCTACCTCAACAACAATGAGTGTCGAGTCGAGCACATCGGCGAACGCGAGTGCCCACAATCAGGCAGATGTGACGTTTGCTGAGCAGATGATCCCGCATCACAGTCAGGCCGTCGAGATGAGCGACATGCTCCTGTCCAAAGACGGTATCGATCCCCGCGTCACGGCGTTGGCAGAACAGATCAAGGCGGCGCAGGGGCCAGAGATCGAACAACTTCAAAACTGGTTGTCCACATGGGGACAGACCTCGATGGACATGCCGACGACCTCCCCCAGTATGGGAATGATGCCACCGTCCTCCGGCATGTCCATGCCGATGCCCTCCTCCGGTATGGGAATGATGGCACCGTCCTCCGGCATGTCCATGCCGATGCCCTCCTCCAGTATGGGAATGATGCCCGGTATGGAGGGAATGATGTCTGCCGAGGATATGACAGCACTGCAGAACGCACAGGGAACTGATGCCGCGAAACTGTTCCTCAACCAGATGATCGATCATCACCGCGGCGCTGTCGCCATGGCGCAAACCGAAGTTGCTTCGGGGCAGTATCCGGAGGCTATTGCCATGGCCGAGACCATCATCAGCACGCAAAACCAGGAAATCACCACGATGGGAGACATTCTCGCCACGCTGTGATCGAGAACGACGGGATCATGGCTCGGATACCAATCTGATGTGAATGCACCCGGCTCGGTGTCACTGTTCAGGACATATTCCAGGCAGAGACACCGAGCCTTCTGCTATCCGAGCTGGTTGTAATCGGCAGGTTCGTAGATTTGCGGTGCCCGCTTAAGAATCTGGTGCCGCGCGTTACAGTGCGGGACGGAGGAATTGGTGGGACGCATTCCAGAATGGAAACAGGTCGGTAGTGCTGGCGTTGGGGTGCTCCAATCTCGCCAGCTTCGTAGAAATCGAGAACGGTTCACCCTGCTGTGCTGTCGATCCCGCACGCCTGCAAGCTCGGCTTCGCCGCAGCGGTGAAGTCGATGCCACGGGAGTAAGGGCCGAGCACGCCGGAGTCGACGAAGCTCTCGATCCCGCCGCCCCACTGGTTGTACTCGGATTGCAGATCGAAACTGCAGGTTTCACTGAACAACTCGATACAGGTAGTCGGTTGGCCGCCGATGGTGACAACCTATCCGCGAGCGGGTGCGAGGTGCTCTCCTGCGGGAACGCAGGTACCAGAGTGGCATGCGTCATCGTCTCTTCGATGGTGACCTGCACATCGCTGATCCCGATCTCGATGGTCGGGAGGTGATCCGATACGCGCACATCCCAATAGACCGTCATGTATCCAACCAGCCCCGACCGACCAAGCTCAGTCCCCAACTGGTGCGGCCACTGTGCCGGCCAGGTTTGGTCGATGACTCACTTCCTCGAAGCGCACCGCCCACACACACTGGTCCATCTATCTGGCCGAGAGCGCTACTGCAGATCCCACCTGATCCCTGTCAGTTGAGTCCCGCGTACGAATGGAGGCCGGAGACGACCATGTTGATGATGAAGAGGTTGAACAGCATGGCTACAAATCCCGCAATGTTTATCCAGGCGGCACGGGTATCGCGCCAACCAGAAGTGGCACGCGCGTGCAGATACGCCGCGTAGATCACCCAGGCGATGAAGGAGACCGTTTCCTTGGGATCCCACCCCCAGAACCTACCCCAGGCCGCTTCCGCCCAGATAGCTCCCAGAACCACCCCTGCCCCGAAGAGTGGGAACGCGAAGATTGTTGTCTTGTAAGCCAGTCGATCCAACACGTGAGCTTCGGGTAGACGACGCATCCATGTGCCGAGCTTCGAGTCGACGCTACTGTGAGCAAACCGGAGCCTGAGCAGAAACAGCATGCTCGATACGCCTGAGATCAGGAATACCCCACTACCGATCGAGACGATCGATACGTGGATCGGAAGCCAATACGATTGCAGGGCAGGAACGACGGGGGCGGCATTCGCGTACAGAACGGTTCCTGCCACGAACATGAGAATTAGGACTGGTATCAGAGCGAATACCCACAGGGTTCGCAGATCAGGTCTTCTTAACAGGATCAGTCCGGCGAGTACTGCCGCCGCGCATGTCAAGGTGACGAATTCATACATGTTGCCCCAGGGCACTCGTTGAGTCGCCACCCCGCGAAGGACAAGCGCACCGAGATGGAACACGAATGCGACTACCACCAGGCTCAACCCCATGTTGCCGAGCCGATCCGACATCGACCGAGGTGGGGATTCGACGATTCGCCCGGGGACTCTCGCATCGAACGCTGGTGGTACGGGGCCGGCACTCACCCCTACCGGCACCGTCAGTTTCAGCGACTCTGTGCGCACCGAGGCAAGCTGCGCACAGAAGAGGATAAGGGCAAGTAGATACACGACGAATGCCGTGCCGTAGCTGAGATCGCTGTATCGGGAAAGGGTTTCATTGATCGTCATGTCGCTCTTCTCTGCGGGCCGGTCCTTCGGTTTGCCAGATACGCCTGTGAACGGTGTCGAATTCTGCGCCCCATCCGGCGTGGTCCGTTCTCGCCAGTCCCCCGAGTTCAATCAGCGATACCTGACCGAGGTCCGATGTCTTCGACGTGATCCGTACCCAGATCCGGCGGCGCTTGATCACAAGCGAGGTGATCAGACCTGTAATCATGGTGATGGCGAAGACAAGTACCCAAACCTGAGCCGGGTCGTGAGAAACCTGAAGATTTGCGAATTCCTTTGCGCCGTCGAATGTCACTCGTGTGCCGTCCGGCAAGGTGGACGATTCCCCTGGCCGTAGATTGACTCGCGCTTGCTTGGTGAGGCGGCCCTGGTTGATCATCTCGGTATTCAGGCTGAAGATCGACTGTGGAATGCCGGTATCCAGACCTGTGTCCCCTTTGTAGATGTCGATGGCGACCGCCGGGTCGCGCATGTCCGGAAACGCTGACGTGAGAAGGGTGCCGTTGAATGCCGCAGTGGGAGCGAACAGTCCCTCGACGGCGATCTGGTTGTTGCGACGCTCCTCAGCCGATGAGTAGGTGCCCCCTGGTGGGTCGAATCGCAGCGCGCCACTGCTGAGGAAGGTCGTGGCGTCGTCCGGACGAAATTGCAGTGATTCCGTACGCGCCTGACCGTCGGGGAAAGTGACAGTGAACTGGGGTGAGATCGTCTGCGAGCAGAGCCTTCAGGAAGACGCCGGCGACTCGGTGTTGACGATCGAGAACCAGAGTCGACGGAATCACGCTGGTCGGATAATTCCCGCCCAGAGCGGCCAGGGTGCGCATCGGCGGGTCGTAGATGGAGGGGTAGGTCACCTGGTTGTCGACGACGAAGTCCTGGGCTTTGTCGCGTTGTGGATCTCGGACATTGATGCCCAGGAACTGGACGCCGAGGTCCCGAGTGGCTTCGTACGACGTTTCGAGGTCGTCGGCTTCTGCACGGCATGGCGCGCACCACTGCCCCCAGAGGTTGATCACGACCACTTGGCCTGCATAGTCGTCGAGCGAGACGTGTTCTCCTTCTTTCATCAGGTTCGGACCTGCGAGAGTGCCAATCGATCCGCGTGTTTCTGGTGGGTCATAGAAGATTTCGGTCTGTCCACCGGGAGATACGAAGTCGAAGCTACCGCCTTGCGCAACAGCATCTGTGCCAGTTGCACACGAGGTCGCGCCGAGTGCGACTATTGCAGCAGGCGCCAGTCCTCGCAGGATTCGATGGATGCGTCTCGCGCTCGGGTGAGGTGTTGCGAGTCCGGCCATCACAGATCGTCCCGATGCTGACACCGGTCGAGATCTGTTATCGGGCTGAACTTTCCGACCGGATGACTGAGTATGGGCACTGCGCAACCCTCCATGAACTACGTACTGTACTACTAAGTAGCATAGTATCTGGGTTGGTGAACCGACATGCAAGGAGGATGGGGATGGCGAAAGATTCTTCCCTGTACACATCGGGATATCGCCGCGAACGTCGCCGGCACGCGCTCGGATGGATTCTCGTTGGTATCGGCGCGGCGATGGCCTTGCTCCACGTCATCACACACCTGGGCCAACTTCATCTTCTTTCATCAGCGGGATGGCAGGACCTACTGCTCGGCTATCCGATGGCGTTCTTGATCGCCGGACTCGGATTCCTCTGCGTGCTGACACGCGCCCGGCCATCGCATTAGCTCCACTGCACTCTGACGGGCTTACGTCCTACCCGCGTTCAGGATCGCTGCGTTGCTTTCGCTGACGTCGGGAAAAGTGAGCGCCCGAGCAAGTCCTGCTGCACTCCCACAGCACGATTCTCCTTCTCCCACAGAGAGTTACCGCACCATACGCGCAACTGCGTCCCGAATTTGCTGCTTGTCGCGGAAGACTGGAGGATCGGTAATCCGCTCGACGCTGCCGTCACGCTGCACGATGAAACTCAGGGGTAGAACGGGAGGTGCGACGAGCGTTCGTTGAACCGCGTCCGCGTCACCGAACGAGGGGTAATGCACGCCGAGGTCGGCGAGCAGCGCCAAGGCGGACGACTGACTGTCCTGCACGTTGACACCGACGACTCTCACCGCACCAGGTTCCTCCGCGTATGCACTCAGAACAGGAATTTCCTCTCGGCAGGGTGCACACCACGAAGCCCACAGGTTGATCAATGCCGGTTCGCCGGCGAGTGCGCGTCCTATGTCGATTCTTTCCCGGGAACCGAGGCATGAAACGTACACGCCGGAAAGCTGTTCCGAGGGGGACCCTTGCGGATCAGGCAGGGGACACGGTTGCAATGCCGCTGCGACAGCAAGTGCCGCGAGCGAAGCATCGTCGGACGGTTCCGATTCGCCGACATGAGAGATAGGGGCGGAAGGCGGCTGCGCGACGTCGGCCGATTGACGTTCCCTGGGCCACATCGCCGCCACGAGCAGAGCGACGACCGCAAGAACGAATACTGTCGACCGCCATTGAGTTCGCATCTGATCATCTTTCGTTCATGTCGATGCCTGGCGGGATACCGAGTTTCTCGTCGCCGTGAATCAGAAAACGTTGTCTTGCAGAACTTCTCGGTATTGAGTAGCGCTTTCGGTGCGTCTCGCCGTAGTTCAGGAACTGGTGTAGTCGGTAACTTCCACGCCCCTCGATGCGAGCCACTGCTTGGGATCTACCTTTTGTCCCGAGGGGTCTGCAATCTCGAAGTGCAGATGTGGTCCGGTGGATTGACCGCGGTTTCCCACTGTCGCGATCTGTTCGCCGACTCGTACCTGCTGACCGACGCTGACGAGGGTTTCGTTGATATGGCCGTAGGTGCTGATCGAGCCGTCGTCATGTTGCAACCGAACCCACAACCCGAATCCGGAAGCGGGCCCGGAATCAATGACAGTCCCGTCGGCGACAGCGTAGATCGGTGTCCCTATCTCGTTCGCAATATCGAGCCCCGTGTGCGTGGTGCCCCATCGAGGGCCGAAATCTGAAGTGAGAGTACCGGCCACAGGCTTGACCGTGCGTGCGGCCGATCCTGTTGCTACGGATCCTGTCGAGACGGGAACCGACACGGCGGATTCGAGGGTATGGCGCTGCTCGGCCAGCCATGCGCCCTTGGCAAGCTGATCGACCAACTCGCCGGCACCTGCCATCGTCGGCGAGATAAGTGCTTGGGCCGGCGCTGCAAGCTCAACGGCGTCGGTCGCCGGATCAGGTGTTGTACGAACCTGATCGGACTCGTCGTGAACGGTGTGTGCATTCGCCAGGGCGGGGCCGGAGATCTGGCTTCCGGCGGCGATCAGCGCCCCTGCTGCGATTGCCATCGTGGCCGCAACTACCGCATTGTCTCCGCTGCGCGCAACGGTGCGATGCCTCCCGCGGACGGCAACCGGGCAATTTCCTGAAGCGACGGCCGTCGCGACGAGCTCACTGACATGCCGGGATGTGGCGCCGGCTTCCTTACGATGACGGGACAAAACTGCACTCCTTCGGGTTGTTGCACCACGCATATTTGCGATGTGGGCCACCCCTGCAGAGCAGCTCCTCCATCCGAATGTAACGAAATGATATACGAAACAACCCTCAATTACTATTCTCCTTAGTAGGTGGAACGACCAACCCGGAAAACCACGCGCACCAGCAGCGCCCCGAGAGCCAACGCAGAGATCACGATTTCGGCTGCAGGTCCGATCCGCGTCGCCACAGTGATGTCCGAGCGCAGTCCGACATCCCCTACCAGTACGTCGTCGGTGAAGATGCCGCTTTGCTGGAGCACTGCGCCGTCGGACTCGATGATCGCACTGACACCACTCGTCGCTGCCACAACCACGGGGCGCCCGTGTTCAACGGCCCGAACACGTGACATCGCAAGCTGTTGATACGTCATATCGGTACGTCCGAATGTGGCATTATTCGTTGGGACGGTGATGATTTGGGCCCCTCCTCGCACCGAGTCCCGCACCAGATCGTCGAACGCGACTTCGTAGCATGTAGCCACGGCTACGGGAATGCCGTTGAGAGTAACGACACCGTTTCCGTCGCCCGGCACAAACTTCCCGGCTTGAGCGGCGTACGACGACAGGGCGTTCATCACATTCGGTAGCGGGAGATATTCACCGAACGGGACGAGCTTGCGTTTGACGTGCTGCTCCCCCGGCCCTGAATCGGGTCCCCATACGATTGCGCTGTTCAAGGTCGTTCCGTCATCGCGCACAAGCACCGTGCCGACCAATATGGGCACTCCGACTGCCCGCGCAGCATCGGTGATGCTCGCTGCGGCATCACGATTGCGCAACGGGTCGATGTCCGAGGCATTTTCCGGCCAGATCACCAACTCCGGTCGAGGCAACCGTCCCGTATCGATGCCGGAGGCCAACTCCTTCGTCTTGGCCACGTGATTGTCCAACACCGCGCGGCGCTGCGAGTTGAAATCCAGACCAAGCCGTGGAACATTTCCTTGAACGACAGCAACCGTGCTCGTTGTCGCATTCTCGCGGGCGGGATCCGACCAGAGCACCAGCGCCGACAGGATCGGTACGGCGACAAGCGCAACGCACGCGGACATCCGCGTCCAATGTCTGCCGCTCAGCGCGGTTACCAGTCCCGCCAATCCACAACCAATGAGCGCGACGGCGAAACTCAGGCCGGGGGCGCCCGCGACGCCGGCGATGGGCAACAACACACCGTCTGCCTGTCCGAAAGCCAGACGCCCCCAGGGAAATCCACCAAAGGGAAGCCGTGATCGCACCCCTTCGAAGAGAACCCACGCCGACGTGATCCACACCACCGAAAAGGGCAGTCGGTGCAGAGCCGCGGCCATCGCACCGAAAAGTCCGATCGACAACGCTTCGATCGCCGCAAGGGCCAGCCACGGTAGTGCTCCGACGTAGACCCCCACCCAGGGCAGGAGTGGGACGAAGAACGCCAACCCCGCGAGATACCCGTACCCGAAGCCTGCTCGCACCGACCGGCCGCGCAGGACCAGCACGAACAGAGCCAACCCGGCAGGAGCCAGGTACCACGCTGAATGCGGAGGGAAACTGACGTACAGCGCCCCTCCCGCCAGCGCGGCCCCCACGATCCTTGCCGTCACCTGAACCCACTCCTGACGGGGTACCGCTATCGCAGGTCGGCGAGGGGCTACCTCCACGAGATCGACCATCGTGATTAATGCCTTTCAAGATGTACCGGAATCCACATCGCACACGACGTGTACTACTATGCAGCATAGTAGTACACGTGATTCGATTCTCCGGCTGCCTTGAAACGGCCGGTGTGCGACGGGAAAGCCGACACACTGGAACTTCTGTAAGTTCTTGCGCAGCAACGCTATATCGTCAGTTGAATATGGACGGGGCCGGTTGCGCATCGGCGGCGTCGAAGTACTGCCGAAGGAACCAATTTCAACTTTATACGCGCCGCCCCGCTCGACATCACGGAGAAAAGTGACACGCCGGGCTTCGATCGTCGTCTCACGCCCCTGGCGGATTCTCGATGGTTGTCGCGTATCCATTCGCAGATCGGTGTCGGCGGCCGTTCCACGACCGCGCGAAGACCCCCGAAACAAATTGAACCCGAAACTCTCAAGTAATAGTCGAGACTTGTGGCAGGATGAAGGTGCCGGTCCTCATCCGGCTCATCCCCACCGATGCCGGACCTCAAGGGCCGACATCGGTGCGCGAATCGCCGAAAACTCCCGTATCACAGGAAGTTCTGTCATATGCCGCAACAACGACGATCAAAATTCTCGCTGGTTCTCGGCTCCGTCGTAGCGCTAGCTGTCGCCAGCCCCCTCATCTCGCACGTTACGACGAGTACCTCCGTCGAAGTCCGCTCCACACAATCTGCGTTGGCCTCGGAATCGGCGACACAGATAGCGGACGTTGTCCTGGCGACCGTTCCTGATCTCTCGATTCCACTCGAAGAGTTGACAGGCGTCGACCTCTCAGCCTTGCTCAGGCTTGGATTGAATGTAGTTGCCGGATCCACCGGATCTGCTCTGCCTACCAATGACCTTCTTCCGCGGCCTACAGTCGAATCCGAGCCGTCGCCGATGCAGGAAATTCCCCCTGAGATGTCGGTCAAGGAAATCACTCGGGAAGATCCATTTCGGATGGTCGCGTTAACATCGAGTGGACTCACAGCGCCAGCGGCAGCCGTACGGGCACGACAGTCGGACGGAGGTTGGGGGCCATGGCTTTCGACCTCTTCAACCGACACGCTGGCGGGCCGGGGTTTGCAAGGTACGGACCCGGTGTTCGTCGGAACAACGAATGCCGTCCAACTCCTGGTCCCTTCGATACAGGATCAGTCGGTGCCGGATGAGCAGCCAAGTCCACTGCCTCCAGATGTCCCTGCCCCTGCTACTGCCTACGCTCCTGCTGCACTGGCGCAACCCTTGGTTCGCTCCCCTGGCCAGAACAGTGATGTCTCTGCCGTACTCATCGAACCAGGAAGCGGCCCGGCATCACCCCCGAAATCAGATGGCACCGATGCAAGTCCCGGATTCTCGGTAATCAGCCGCGCACAATGGGGAGCCGACGAATCCCTTCGCTGCGAGGAACCCGTCTATGACGAGTTCCTCGGTGGAGCCGTCGTTCACCATACCGCCGGAAGCAACGAGTATTCCAAGGAAGAATCCGCCGATATCGTGCGTGGTATCTATGCCTACCACGCACAAACTCTCGGATGGTGCGACATCGGTTACAACGCTCTTGTCGACAAATACGGTCAAATCTTCGAAGGCCGGGCCGGCGGTCTCGACAAACCCGTGCAGGGAGCGCACACCGGCGGATTCAATGAAAACACAGTAGGCGTGGCAATGATGGGCGATTACACGTCAGAGGAGCCGACATCTTCCGAAATCAACACCGTGGGAACCTTTTTGGGATGGAGGCTGAAGCTTGCCGCCCTGGATCCACTGGGACGCACGACCATGTACTCGGAAGGAACCGAATTCACGTCGTTCCCCGAGGGTGCCGCCGTCGATGTCCCGATAATTTCTGCGCACCGCGACCTCGGTAATACCGCCGATCCCGGAGAGAAGGGGTACGCACAGATGGATACCATCCGAAATATTGCGGCCTCGTACAGCGCCGGGTCCGACCCGGCGCCGCAGAACACCGCAGTCCCAGACAACACGCGCCTGAACCCCCTTCTCGGAAAGGAAGATCCGAAACCGGAAGAGTCCGCGACCTTAGCAAAATGGACCTTGTCAGGCGCACGGGACGGACCTCTGGGACACCCGGTCGCAAGCGATTTCCCTACCCCCGAAGGCATCATCCGATCCAACTATCAACATGGTGCCATCTATGAGATCGTCGGCAACGCATGGGTAATTCTCGGTCGAATCTACGAAGCATGGAAAGCGTTGGGAGCGGAGAACAGCACGCTCGGACTACCTATCAGCGATGAGTACCACACTGTTGACGGCGAACGCTCCGATTTCGAGGGCGGGTCTTTACTATTCGACACATATACCGGAACTGTCACCCGACTACCTTGAAATCGGCGTCAGCATCGCGATAGCCCGAGTCATCTTCCTGCCGAACAAGACTCGACCACCCCGCAGACACAAAAGCACTTGGCGCTCCCGAATGCCGGACACCGACGTTCGGGAGCGCGACATCAAAGTCCTCCGTACCCCACTGAGCATCGATCAGCATTGCGTGCGGTTCTCCTATCCCCGTTCTGAGGGCACAGTGCCGACCAAGTCTTTCGACACAGGAACGCCCACTGCGCATGACCGCTCACCTTTCAGTCGCTGCCGAAAAGCCGCCGCCATCAAGCACAGTGAAATCAGCCCTAACACCGGCTGTATCGGTGCCCACACATTCAGAGCGCCCGTCACACCAACAGTCATGATCACCAATTTGTTGCACACCGGACAGCCAACGGCCAACAGGGACAGCGCATTGCTGCCGATACCGATGCGCGAGGGTACGGCAGAACCGGATTGCGTTCGAACATACGTCGCGAGTATCAATCCACTCAACATCGCAGTCGCGATCCACACCGGATAGTTCCACCACAGCACCGGCGTCATCCGCTGGTAGAACGAGGTCGGAACAATCCCTGTGGGTACGCCCACGATGAGCGCTGCAGCAACCGCACCTGCCAATGCAGTGATCCAACGCCAGACCGACCAATTCATCATCGCCTACGACCCTCCCCGCAGTGAACTACTAATAGAGATAGTAGTTCACTGTGTGGCGTGTGTGGAATCGGCGATCCGTCCCGAGCGACTGCTGGAGCCCACCCGACAGGGGTATCACCGACGCTCACTGCGCTGCCTCGTACATCTCCACCATATTCCGTGCACCTCTTTTCCCTCTATCGGCCGCCACCGCCTCTGGACACACCGATTGCGAACGTCACCATCCCGTTGGGCGCACAATGGAGATGAGCTGAACAACGGTCGATCACGCTCTGGCACTGGCACCGCAAAGTTTTCGTCCGAGACTGCGGCCGCCCCACGTGAACAGGAAGGCTGCCCGTGGATCCCACCTCTCCGATTACTGGTGGCGCGCCATCGGCTCCGGTCGCCCATCCACTCGTGCAGGCCGGTTCGCCCACGACTGGACTGTTCTGCGCCGACCTGTTGTCTGCTGTCGTCTCCTCGCCATCCCATGGCGGGTCCGAGACGGGGTCAGGAAACACCCCCCGATGACCGGCTCATCCGTCGACAGTGGATTCGCGGCGGCATTCTCACATCGCCCAGCACGACTACGCATGTTGTGGATCACTGCTTCCCTCGGAGCCTGTTTCCTCGGCGTCCGGTGGGGGCTCCGAGACGCGCCGCTATTGTGGTTCGCCGCACTGAGAGCCTTGCTCGGTGGAGCCGCACTGGCTGCTGTTGCCATCGCCCAGCGCCGACCGCTGCCGCGGTCCGCAGCTACCTGGGGCGGGATCGGGGTCCTCGGGCTTATCAACGTCAGCTTGGCATTCTGGGCGATGTTCGCCGGAATCGCCGGGCTCGCAACCGGTACTGCTGCCGTACTCGCGAATGCGCAGCCGCTGCTGATTCTGCTACCCGCATGGTGGCTGTTCGGCGAGCGTGTGACCGCACGGACCGGCTTGGCATTGGTCGTTGGGTTCGGAGGGTTGTTGGTCGTGGCGGTCCCCGGCGGCGGCGGTCAGGGTGCGCTGTTGTCGCTGTTGTCCGCCGCCGCGGTCACTACGGGGACACTGATGGTGCGCCGATTGGACGGCGTCGACGTAGTGGTGGCGAGCGCAGCGCACCTTCTGTTGGGGGGTACGGTCCTGGCGAGCGTGGCCTTCGCGATGGAAGGCGTTCCGCATATCGACTGGACTCCACGGTTCGTAGCAGTTCTGATTTTTCTCGGGCTGATCGCGACCGCAGCGACAACCTTGGCCTGGTTCGTGGAGACTCGGCGGTGCCCTCTGTCCACGCTCACACCCTGGATGTTTCTTGTCCCCATCTTTGGCCTGCTCATCGGTATTGCCGCCCTGCACGAACGCCCCGACGCATGGATGGTGACTGGAATTGTCTTGGTCCTAATCAGTATGCGGGTGGCTCTAACGAAACATCCCACCACCGGGGCCGGCCCACCGGGCCACCTGTATGTCGCGGACTCAGCTGTAGACAAGCTGGAGGTCCACCACAAGCCTCCAAATCCGCAACCACCCCATGATGATCCATGACCACGATCAGCTCGCGCACTCCGGTTCTGGGACCGCTACCTCACGTCGACGATTGGAACTACGCCTTCCGGATGAATAGTGGCTGGCCGCATGAATTCCCAGGTGCAATAACGGACCTTACTCGCCCTTGTTCAAGAGAATGACTTTGCTCGTCGGCGGCCTTCCCGAACGTCAGGCGGCGACTCGTCATCGGTTCCGCGACTGGACCTGCACATCGCGGTTCACACTCCACAACGATGCAAGCACCCGGCAGTAGGAATCATGGACCATATCGTATGCATCCGGTGCCGACAGGTTGCCTCGACCGGTACCGATGATCGCACCAGCCACGAACAGGGCACGGTTTGCCAATGACGCTGTATCACTACCGATTTCGACAAGATCACTGCTCAGTCGCGCTGCGGCGTCCATCACCTGGTCAGGCAACACCCGCGCGAGTTGAACATCGACCCCAGCGTTTCCATTCCGCGGATGTTCGATCACTCCGACATAGTCGCAGGTAAGGCGCTCTTCCGCAGTGCCGATCGCCTTCCGTAGGGCCCGTGCGTGACAACGAAGTCTCCACGGCGATCGAATACGACGTGCGGTGACAACGGGGATTTCACGAAGCGTCGCGGCGGAGCGACCGAGGCCCGCACCAGCGAACATGAGCGGCACGAGTTCACGGATCAACCAATCGACCAGCGCGGCTGTCATCTCGTCTGTCGCCGGGACAGTGATCACCGAAACCGTATCCGATCTCATGTTCGCGTCCTACCTTCACTTTCATGCTCGCCGCACACGAAATACATTGCGCACATGTCATTTTCGAGCGCATGATCGGCTTACTGGGATCTGTCTCCCGTAAGTGGACTCGCAGGGGGATGGGACCTCCCCACGTGAGCTTCCGCGCGAAGACGCTCGACCATATGCGGGTAGTGCATCTCGAACGCCGGACGCTCCGAGCGAATGGGCGGCAGCTCGGTGAAGTTGTGACGCGGCGGCGGGCAACTGGTCGCCCACTCGAGAGAATTACCGTAGCCCCACGGGTCGTCGACGGTAACGACTTCGCCATATCGATAGCTCCTGAAGACGTTCCAGATGAACGGCAGTGTGGATGCGCCCAAGACGAACGCTCCGATCGTCGAAATGGAGTTCAGTACCGTAAATCCGTCCGAGGGAAGGTAGTCCGCATAGCGACGCGGCATACCTTCGGCGCCGAGCCAGTGCTGCACGAGAAACGTCATATGGAAACCGATGAACGTCGTCCAGAAATGCCATTTGCCCAGCCGTTCGTCCATCATCCGGCCTGTCATCTTGGGAAACCAGAAGTAGATCCCCGCGTACGTGGCAAATACGACGGTGCCGAAGACGACATAGTGGAAGTGGGCCACGACGAAGTAACTGTCGGTGACCTGAAAGTCCAGTGGCGGACTGGCCAAGAGCACTCCGGAGAGGCCGCCGAACAGGAAGGTGATCAAGAAACCGATGGAGAACAGCATCGGGGATTCGAAAGTCAGTTGACCTTTCCACATGGTCCCGATCCAGTTGAAGATCTTGACCCCTGTCGGCACTGCGATGAGGAAGGTCATGAAGGAGAAGAAGGGAAGCAGGACCGCGCCTGTTGCGTACATGTGGTGGGCCCAGACAGCGATCGACAGGGCCGCGATAGCGAGCGTCGCGTAGACCAGACCGGTGTAGCCGAAGATCGGTTTACGACTGAAGACCGGGAAGATTTCGGACACGATACCGAAGAAGGGTAGCGCGATGATGTACACCTCGGGGTGACCGAAGAACCAGAAGAGGTTCTGCCACAGCAAGACTCCCCCGTTGGCTGGATCGAACAGATGACCGCCCAGCCTGCGGTCGACGAGGAGGCCGGCCAACGCTGCGGTGAGGAGTGGGAACGCGAGGAGGATCAAGATGGAAGTGATGAAGATGTTCCATGTGAAGATCGGCATGCGAAACATCGTCATGCCCGGTGCGCGAAGGCAGATGACCGTCGTGATCATGTTGACACCGCCGAGAATGGTCCCCAGTCCCGATAACGCCAGTCCGACGATCCACATGTCCGCACCCACCCCCGGCGAGCTCACGGCGGAGCTCAGTGGCGTGTACGCAGTCCATCCGAAGTCGGCCGCACCTCCGGGGGTGACGAATCCGGCCGTCGTGATAATCGCTCCGAACAAATACAGCCAGTAGCTGAAGGCGTTCAACCGGGGAAATGCCACGTCGGGCGCGCCGATCTGCAGTGGGAGAACGAAATTGGCGAAGCCGAACACGACTGGGGTTGCGTAGAGCAGCAGCATAATCGTTCCGTGCATAGTGAACAGTTGGTTGTACTGCTCGTTCGACAGGAACTGCATCCCCGGTATTGCGAGCTCGCTGCGCATAATCAGCGCCATCAGCCCGCCGATCAGGAAGAAGGCAAACGAGGTGAACAGATACATGGCCCCGAGTGCCTTGGGGTCGGTCGTGGTGATCATTTTGGCAATAAACGACCCTTTCGCTCCTCTCTGGGGGTAAGGCCGCGCGGCAACCGGCGTGGGTGCGATGGCGATCATAGGTTGCCCGCTTCCTGTCGAGTCGTTCCTAATGGCACACCGCGAGCATAAGCTAACTACTATCGCACATAGTAGTTCAGGGTCGAAAGACTCACATTTTCATCAAAACCCCATGGCTGCAACCGTTCACAACACAGCACTCGGCACTTCACCACCACTCAAGCGGCAACCTGCCGGGTTGCAGGCCCGGCGAACAACGGACAAGAAAGCGCCCTATTCCCCTGCCATCCCGCCTGAATTTTCGAAGCTCGGCTACCCTGCATCCGAGTCTCATCGAGGAATTCCGCGCGCCTACAACACCGTGAGGCTCCCGATGAACAAGTCCCGTATTCAGTCCTCCGACAGCAGTGACACCAACGGGCGCACGAGTGCACCGCCGCCGTCTGAGGTCCTCCGAGCCCGGACCGACGCCCATCCAGGCAAGAGCCAGTCCGTACGTGCGGTCGAAGGCTACATGCCGGGCGGAAGAAGCACTCGGCCGTCCGCCTTCCATGCCTTCATTCCGCCACCGAGTTCGACTATTTTGGTGAATCCCAACGCGGAGAGTGTTCGAACTGCTATTTCACTCATCCGTCCTGTCATGCAGTAGACAGCAATCGGTGTCGCCCTATCACGTGGCAGTTCGGCAATGCGTTGATCGAGCCGATCAAACGGAATCCTTGCATTCGTCCCTGCGATCGATCCCTCATCCGGCGTATGGACGTCCAGGACGTAATAGTCCTGCGACGAAACCGCGACGGCGAACGCAGGAACATCGACTCTCACTGAGAGCGCACCCTGTTCAACAGCTCTATCCGCCGGGACTGCGGCCCCACAACCGGCTACCAACACAACGACAACCAGGATGAGAGAAATACCCATGATGCGACAGTTCCCGCTCCCCCCGCGCAGTTGCATGTGACGATCCGAACGAAGCACAAACAACGACGTCACCAATTTCATGAACGGCACCTGCCTCTCGATTCGGCGGACGCGGTGTCGTGGTCATCATGCAGCCTCACTGCGTCACATCCACGCCACCGAGAGGAACTACTACCAACCATAGTACATTGCGGCGTCCGGCACCGATACCACAGTAAAAGCTTGTGACCCTGCGACTTTCAGGAACATATCCGAATCAGAGCGAGCCGTCCTATACGTTGCACTCACGCGATATGACTTGTTCCACGGAGGACGTTGCCGAGCCCACCTCACGCCGTCGTGCCATAAGTATCAGTCGGTCAGCATCCGAGTCGATTCAGAACTAACGACACCTGAATGCAACGACTTTCGATGACTGCGAAACCTCCGGCGAAGACGCCGGGACAGCACCTAGAGGAGCCTGGTCACATTGGGAACCATGCCATCCCAACGCACTGGGGAAACCTTGACCATATCGCCTGATTGCGGTGCTTCGAGCATCTGATTGTTGCCGAGGTAGAGCGCTTCATGCTGACTTGCATTGGGACCGTAGAAGATCAGGTCGCCTCGCTTCATTTGAGATGCTGGAACCTGCCTTCCCGCGGTGTATTGATATCCGGAATAGTGAGGGAGAGAGATTCCCACACCCGCAAACGCGTACATCATGATTCCGGAACAGTCGAAACCGACGTTCTCGAAGTCGCCGAAGCTATCCGCGACTCCACCGTCACGTATTCCGAGGGTCGGTCCGTTTGCGTCCCCGCCTCCCCAGGAGTAGCGCACACCGAGTTGTGACATTGCGCGGTCGATAACGGTTTCGATGGCGGCATCGCCCGTGGCCTGGTTCTCACCACCACTTTCCTCACCGCCGGGCGGTGGTGTCGTTGGTGTCGTCGTTACCGTCGGCACCCTCACCGGAGAGGAGGGAGCAGTCGTCGTGACCGTCGGCACCCTCACCGGAGAGGAGGGAGTAGTCGTCGTGACCGTCGGCACCCTCACCGGGGCAGTCGAGGTGGTCGGCACCTTCATTTCGGAGGGAGGGTCATCGCTGATCTGCGTATGTGGTCGCTGCCTGCTGGCAATGTCCGCTGCCCGATCACGGGCCGCTTGATCTGCTGCGACCCTGGCCGCTGCCTCCGAAGCTGCTTGCTGTGCTGCTGCAACTGCCGCAACTGCAGCTGCCTCTTCTGCCCGACGCTGAGTATCCCATTGGGTATAGACCTGCCGCTGATTCTGTAGTCCCGCCACGCTGTTTCGAGCTGCGTCCAACTCGACTTGTACTGAATCGCGCTCCTTCATGACCGCTGTCTGTTGGACTGCTGCCGATTTCTGCGCATCCGTCACGCGCTGGATTGCGTCCACTGCGAACGTTTTGTTGTCTTCCGCTCGCGCTGCGGCGGCATCGGCAGCCGACTGGGCCGCCCGCGCGACAGATTCCTTGTTCGATTGCGCCGTTCGTGCGCGCTGAAGGTCGTCCATTACCGCGCTGTGTTTCTTCGTAATCATCCGTATCAGGTCAGCTTTGGCCAAGAGATCGTCAGCACTGTCGGTTCCGAGGAAGACCGTCAGCGAGCCGGCCGTGCTGCCCTGCCGGTAGCTTGCTGCGACGAAATCGTCGAACTGCCTCTGCGCCAACTCGATTGCCTGCCCTGCCACCCCCATATCCGTGCGTGCTGCCGTCACCGCAGCAGCGGCGACCGCAGCGACATCACGCGACGTCTGTAGGTCCACCAGAGCTTTGTTCACGTCCTCCCGCTTGATCGCTACCTGTGAAGCGATCTCGGCGAGTCGAGCATTGGCCGAGGCCACGTCATTGATCAGCTCACCGATACGACCCAGGTTTTGATCCACCTGCGAGCCGGCCTGCTGCAACTGGGAATCGCTCGGATTCGGTGGTGGCGCCGGAACTGCCATGGCGATGCCGGGAAAGGATGCAACTATCGATCCGGCAAGAGCCAAACCGAGGACAGCCCGATTAATTCGGGCACGCACGCGTACCGGTTGAATTCGTTGCTTCACAACACCCCCTGCGACGTGGTGGCTCAGCCGACCCGATACACCCATGTACTAAGGACCATAGTAGATAAGTATCACCAACTGCCTCATATGACAAAATGCGTCACATCTTTCTCTTGAGCACCAAGTTCGATCGACTGCGCGAAAGAAACCCATCGTTCCTGCAGGGCATTGGCATCGAGCCGCGGCGTGGCGGACTCGAGAACTGGCGTCGTTCACGCCTTGTTGAATCGTCGCCAAGTAAGATCGACCCACCTCCGGCTGCACGGGTGAACAAAATGTGCAAAAAGTGCAACTATGGTCGCATCACGCGATTACTGTTGCGCCCTATGAAGGTTCGCTACAGGGCGACGGTAACCGCCGCGGTGTGCAGCTTGTCCCCGGTCTGGCACTCTCCGAACAGTCGTCAGTTGCCGGGTTTGGAGAGTGCCGCGGGGATGTCGAATTCCGGGCCGCGCTGATCGCTGCCGATGGGGGTCGGTCGGGTCCGCAAAAGCGAGACTTTGTGCGTGGAATGCAGTGACGTGAATGTAGGCATCCACATGGAGCTGCATGCCGGAGACGGGTCGGCCGCCCTTGCCGATTGCCATAACGAGCTTGCCTTACTGTCCGAGTGCGAGTTTCCCTTGCGCCAGTGAGTCTGTAACCGTCGATCTCTGCCGACGGCATGGCCTGCTCTTCAACCGGGACCGTGATTACACGCGAAAGTACCTGCGTCTCGGGGATTTCCCCGCGAGGTGTGCGGAATTGGGCGTATGCGCGGTATCTCCCGGGCAGTAATTCCGATATCTGAGCGCTCCAGGTGCCGTCAGCCATGGCGGTTGCACGTGCGCGAATCTTGTTGAGCGTCTCGAATCAAGTACAGCTGCAGAGCCTCGGGCTCGCCGCCCAGTTCGCCGGGGCGCCGAACTGGGCGTGGCGGGCGCTGTATCCGGCCTGCTACGTCACCGTCGGGCGGAAACGAGCGCTGGCGGGACTGCAGACGCTGCGGGAGAAAACCCTCGACGTCGACCTTTTGATGATCGTCGACGCTATCGGCGCCGCGGCGATCGGCCAGGTCCTCGACGGCGGACTGCTGATCGTCATCTTCGCCGCCTCCGGCGCGTTGGAAGCATTTCTGACCCAGCGCACCGCCGATTCGATCCGAAGCCCGCTCGACCTCACACCCGAACGTGCCACGCGCCATCGACGATCTACTATTGACGATAGTAGTTCGTTGATCGAGGGTCACCCGGACCGTTCGATCCAACCAAGGGAGACCCCATGAGTTTGACACCGTTCCTCGTCGTAGTTCTCGGGGTTCCGGTAGGAATGGCCGCGATAATTGGACTGATGTCGATAAGTCACGAGAAGGGCAATCGCAAGAGCAGTGCGGAGCGAAAGATGCAACGACTCCGTTCGGAGGTCAACCGACTCAATTCCAAGAATGTAGCGCGCTAACCCAAACCCGACATCAGAGCAACCTCGGAACAACACCTGCCGTCCTGACCAAAACTGAACACCAGAGTCCCAGCTGCCCGAATTGATGTCCATCGAGCCGAATTTTGCTCGACGGCGACCTTTTCAGCCCGCTCCGGCTCACTTCACTGCCTCGCAGACATCGGGCCCCTGCGCGAACAAAACGCGGTGTTCGGACCGCCCGCACTGTCTTCGATCAACCAGCCCGCGCCATGGTCACGCGCCGGCGCACACGAACCCGGCATCGATCCGCAACGCCCACTTATCGAGATTCGTTGAAAGCGGCACTGTGCCTGATCGTTTCGTGTCTATCTTTCGTCGGCTACCGATGCTTCTGCGTAACGATGGGTATGGGGGTGCGCCCCGGCGCGGTGGCGGCGCCGACGAGGAAGACGAGCGCCGCGAGGGCGCCGAATCCTGCCGTGAGCGTGGCCGCTGCCGCCACCCCGGCCACGAGTAGCGGGCCGCCGGCGTCGCCGAGTTCACGCCCGAGTTCGGTGGCTCCCATCGTCTGCCCCATCCGTTCCTCGGGAGTCGAGGACGCCAACGACGCGAATGCCAGGGGCGTGATGATTCCGGTGCCGATTCCGATCGAGACACCGGCAGCGAGGACACCCGCCAATCCGGGGATCATCGCGCACGCAAGACCGACAGCGGTCAGCGTCAACCCTGCGGCGACGCCCACGGCTGCCGAGATCCGGCCCGCGTCGAGGGCTCGTCCGGCCCGCGGCTGCGTAATCGCAGCGCACAGTGCGAGCACCGAGACCGCAGCTCCGGTCGCTACCGGTCCGAGGCCGGCGGCGGCGCCGGAGACCGGGAGGAATCCGACGCCGACCGACAATGCGGCCGTCGCCGCGGCGAGTGCCGCCGTCGGGCGCAGGAATCGGTGATCGCTCAACCGTCGTGCGAGGTCGACAACTGTTTGCCGCGACCGGGGAAGCGGCGGTAGTGCGGGTACTGCCGTGTGTACCCAGATCGCGACAATCAAAGCGAGGACGGTCATCACGGCGAACAACAAGCCGAGGCCGCCAACCCACATCACCGCACCGCCGAGCAGGGGGCCGAGGGTGTAGCCGAGACTTTTGTAGAATCCGTAGGTTCCGAATGCGCTGCCGCGCCGTGCTTTCGGTGTCAACCGGGCGACCAGCGAACTGGCAGCGGGCGAGAATGCCGATGCTGCGGCGCCTTGGCCGAGGCGAGCGAGCCATAACCAGTTCGTATCGGCGACGAGGACGAACAGCACTGATGCTGCGGCGAATCCGATCAACCCGCCGAGCAGGACAGGCTTGGCCCCGACCTTGTCGGCGAGTGTCCCGAACACCGGTTTGAGGAGTACTTCGGCGCCGTCGTAGAGGGCAAGTAGAAGGCCGAGGTAGAGCAGCGAACTCGCCATGCCGTCGAGGTCGAAGGCGAGGTTCGCCGCGACCGCGTGAGCACCGAAGGCGGTGGTGAACCCGGCTGCGTACAGCGGCCACATCCGCCAACGCTCGACCGCAGGATCCGCCTTTGCGGTGCTCATGTCCGATCGCTTTCGTCACTAGGCGCTGGGTCGTGCAATGCGGCGATCACACGTGCGGAGTAGTCCTCGAACCGCTGTGTGCAATGCTGCAATGCTGCGGTTGCCTGTTCGGAGTTGCTGGCGCCGAACACATCCCGAGCCTTCAGGTCGCGATGCCATCGCCGCAACCTGTCCAGACTCTGATCCTCCTCTTCGAGTTCTGCCAGCGTGAACTTCCGGATCCGGATTTCCTTGTCGAGTTCTGCTTCGTACTTCGTGCAATCGGAGAGAAACTCCGCCCAATCGTCCTCACGTGCTGTCGTGAACATCGCCTCGAATCGCGCACCGTCCGCTGCCGTGGCGCCGACGGCATCGAGGAAGATGATCTCCCCGCCGGCGCGTTCGACCAATGCGGTGGCCTTGTCGATGCCGACCGCGAATACCGGGACGTTCGGGACTGCCCACACGCCTTGGCCGATCGACAACGCGCCGACCTTGCGCAGTTCGCGCCACACCGCGACTCGGTGGCGCGATGGTTCGGCGGGGATCTTGATCAAGACTATCCGCCAGTTGGTGGGTGATTCTTCTGTTTCCACCACGTGAATGTATCAGTCGTTACATTTTCGAAGAATGCGCGCGTTACTTGTCCGAGCGTTCCGTTAGCCCCGACAGCATCTGCGCCGGTCAGGCGGCGTGTCACCAAGCCGTTTCAGGAGTACCGCTTCGTTTCGCATCTAATCCTGCAGAAGCCACCTCAATCGCCGTGCAACAGTTCAATTCTCGTTCGGGGAACTGTCACAGCCTGGTGACTACGTTCGTCTTCTGATGCACTCCACTCGACCACGCAGCATCCCGGAGCAGACGAAGCCCGTTGAGGGCGACGATGATGGTGGAGCCCTCGTGGCCAGCCACCGCCAACGGCAGTGGGAGTGTGCCGATCAGATCCCACAGCACCAAAGCGGAAATGAACGTCGCGGCGATCACCAGGTTGGCGACGACCACTCGTCGGGCACGTCGCGACAGCGCCACGACCGCGGGGATGGCACTCAGTTCGTCGCGCAGAACAACCGCGTCCGCGGTGTCGAGGGCAAGGTCGGATCCGGCGCGGCCCATCGCGAGGCTGGTTCCGGCGGCAGCCATCGCCGGTGCGTCGTTGACCCCGTCGCCGACGAGCAGCACATGGTGCCCGCCTTGTTCGAGTTCGCGGACGGCATCGACTTTGTCCTGTGGAAGCAGGCCCGCCCGTACATCGGTGATCGCGATGGTGGCCGCGAGTTGTGTTGCGGCGCGCTCGTTGTCGCCCGTGAGCATGGTCGGCGCTCGCCCCGTCAGCGCGGTGAGTGCGGTGACCGCGGTGTGTGCGTCCGTGCGGAGTCGGTCGTCGAGACCGAACACGGCAACAGCGATGTCGTCGACTGTGACCACGACCGCTGTTCGGCCGATGCTCTCGAGTTCGGAGACTGCGGTCGTTACCTCGATTGAGAGAGGGTTCTGTGTGTGATCGGTGCGCGGCGGACTGCTCACTGCCACACGGTGATCGCCTACGAGTGCCGAAACGCCTGCACCCGCAACAGAATGGAAGTCGACCGCATGGCGGAGTGCGATTTCACGTTGTCGAGCCGCCGCGGCGATAGCGCGGCCGAGGGGATGCTGGCTCGGGAGTTCCGCACTCGCCGCGAAGGACAGGATGTCGTTCTCGTCGAGATGCGACGCGGGCAGGACCCGGATCTCGGTCAGGACCGGAGTGCCTTCGGTCAGGGTGCCGGTTTTGTCGAACGCGACCACGGTGGCGGCGCCGAGTTGTTCCATGACGACGGCCGACTTGACGAGGACGCCGTGCCGGCCGGCGTTGGCTATCGCGGACAGTATCGGCGGCATCGTGGCGAGTACGACGGCGCAGGGTGAGGCCACGATCATGAAGGTCATCGCGCGCAGCAACGTCGGCTGTAATGCGGCACCGACGGTCAGGGGAATGAAGAACAATGCCAAGGTCGCGACTACTACGCCGACGGAGTATCGCTGCTCGATCTTTTCGATGAAGAGTTGAGTTTTCGCCTTCGTGGCGGAGGCTTCTTCGACCATGGTGACGATTCGGGCGATGACCGTCTCGGACGGGTTGCGCGCGACTCGCACCCGCACAGCGCCGCTCCCGTTGTGGGTGCCGGCGAACACCTCGTCGCCGGCCGTCTTGGCGACGGGGAGTGGTTCTCCGGTGATGGAGGCTTGGTCGACGTCGCTGGCGCCGTCGAGGACGGTTCCGTCTGCGCCGATGCGTTCACCGGGTCGAACGATGATCTCGTCGCCGACCGACAACAGGGAGGTCTCGATGCGTTCTTCATCGCCGCCGGCGGTGACACGGGTCGCCTGGGTGGGAGCGAGATCGAGTAAGCCCTTGACCGAGTCCTCGGTCCTGCGAGTCGCGAGCGCTTCGAGTGCGCCGGAGGTGGCGAAGATGACGATCAGCAGGGCGCCGTCGAGGACCTGCCCGATCGCCGCTGCACCGATCGCCGCGACGATCATCAGCAGATCGACATCGAGGGTCTTTTCGCGCAGCGCCTGGATGCCCGCCCATGCGGGTTCCCAGCCGCCGGTGACGTAACAGGCCAGGTACAGCGCCCAATACATCCACGCCGGGGCGCCGGCGATTTGGGCGACCAGGCCGGCAGCGAACAATGCGGTGGCGGCGACTGCCCATCTGACTTCCGGCAGGGAGAACGCCGGTGTGCGGCGCGGTCGTTGCGCCCTGCGGATTAGAGGGGCGTCAGCCGTTGTCGTAGGCATCGAATCTGCTTTCGGGTGTGTCGAGACTTCTTGGCCGCCGCCATACTACGCATATATGTAGATGTCTTCATATATGGCGTGTGTTTAGGATATGAGGTATGGGCCACGGAGTGCAAGGTAGAGACACCCGCGCAGCGGCGCTCGACACCGAGAGCGCGGCCGTCGTCGCAGAGGCCTTGCAGGCGTTGGCCAACCCCAGCAGATTGCTGATTCTCTCGCGACTACGCTCGGGCCCGGTCGCCGTCAACGACCTCGCCGACGATGTGGGCATGACGCAATCGTCTGTCTCCCACCAACTTCGGCTTCTACGTGCGCTAGGACTCGTCACGGGGACCCGCACCGGCCGGAGCATCGTCTACAGCCTCTACGACAACCATGTCGCACAACTCCTCGACGAAGCCGTCTACCACATCGAGCACCTCAGACTCGGCGTACGCGACACTTCGACAGGCTGACATTCCCCCACTTGAACCAACACCACGCCCGAGTGCCATCTCCCCGCATGGCCCGCACAGTAAGAGAAGACCTCACCCGAGGAGTCGGACGCTGCTCCCGCACATAATTCGTACGTGACCGAGTTCAGAGCTGTCGGCGCCGCGGTGGGCGAGTGTGATGGCGTCGACGAGTGCGAGCCCCAGGCCGTTGCCGTCACCCCCGCGGGCGGCGTCGCTGCGACGGAATCGTTCGGCGTGTGGAAGGAAATCGCGCGGTATCCCCGGTCCGTCATCGTGGACGGTGAGCATTACGCCGGGCGCGGTGTCTGCGCCGAGTGCCTGGGCGGTGAGGATGATCGCGCCGTTGCCGTGACGGACGGCATTGTCGCCCAGATTGCCCAGGGCCCGGCTGAGCAACGCGGGGTCCAGGTGTGCGACAAGATGGTCGGGGGCGACGATGTGCACCGACCGTGAACTGCCCGTGAGCAACTGGCTTCTCGCCCGCCGGGCCGCCACCTCCAATAGCGGGCGGACGTCGGTGGCCTGTGCGTGCGGTGCACTGGTTCCTTGGGCGCCGAGGACGAGGAGGTCCTCGGCGAGCTGAACGAGACGGCTGGTGTCTTCCGAGATGCGGCGCAGCGTCGTCTCGAGCTCAGATTTGGTGCGCGGGCGCCTCAAGGCGAGCTCCATCTCGGTGGAGAGCACTGTCAGGGGTGTACGTAGCTCGTGGCTGGCATCGTCGATGAACTGCTGCTGGCGCAGCGCTGCTTGTTCCTGCGCGTCGAGCATGGTGTTGAACGTGTGCCCGAGGCAGCTGATCTCGTCGTCTGGACCAGCCGGGACATCCAGGCGGACAGAGGTCGCGCCCGCGGCGATTTCCTCTGCGCGACGTTCACGATCACTGCCGACACCGGTGTCGGCACCCCGGCAACAGTGCAGGTCACCGTCACCGTCACCGATGCTCCGGTGGTTGACCCGCCCGCGACCGGATCCCTCGGCTCACTGAACTCGATCGTCGGTAGCTAACTTCCCCGACTGTGTGCAGTTAATTGGGCATACTGCCTCAACGACGTTGTCCTCCACCCCATTACGCGGGGTCGGAGGACAACGTCGTTTCGGGGACTTCTCTCACCGATCAATCCGCAGCTTCGCCGCTCAGCTGTCGCTCGGAATTCGGTACTGCTGAACTAGTCGCGAAGCATTTCGGCCAGATCGTCTGGCACTGGCATGGGCTTCATCAGCCCTGCCTCGACACGACCGGTGTTGCCTTCTGGGTAGCGCCCAGACAGAGATCCGGGTGCGGCGACGATGATCCGCACGATCTGTCCGAGCGCCTCTCGACGGTCGTGTTGGCCTAATGCGAGGGCAAGCATGGCGATGTGGTTGCGGGTGTGCGGCCACGGGTAGGGCTGGGAAATGATGTGGGCGCGTTCGAGGTGCGCCCATCGTTGCGCGTCGTCGCCGGTGGTGTCGGCGGCAGTCATCTCCGAGACATAGGCGGCTCGGAGGTGGTCGGGCATCGATGTCATGACGAACTCTCATTCGGGGGTTCTTGCGTTGACTCCCGCAATAGTGCAGCCAGGAGCAGCACGACACCGCAGGTGAGGTAAGTGTCGGCGAGGTTGAACGTCGGCCACCACCCAGTGTGGAAGTAGTCCGTCACTTTCCCGTCGACGGCGCGGTCGATCACATTCGCGGCTGCGCCAGCAAATATCAGGGACAGCCCGATCATCGCTGCTAGTGAGCTGGAAGGGGCGGTGCGCCAGGCGTACACACCGATACCCGCGGTGATGACAGCGGTGACGGTGAGGACAATCCACATCGGCAGTTGGTCACCCATGCTGAACGCGACCCCGCTGTTATAGGCCAGCTTGAGTTGCAGCAGCCCGAAGTCAACGGTGCGGCCATCCGAAAGTTCCCGACGCGCAACTGGTTCGACAAACAATGCGACGGCAGCGAGGGCGACGACGGCGGACACGAAGACGCTCCTCAGACGCGGTGTCCGAGTCGAGTATTCGGTCGCGGTGCCGCTCATGCGCGGGCCCCGACCGGCGCCGACAGCTCTGAGGCGGGTGTAGTCAGGGCGGGGACGCGGCCGGCGCGGACGCCGTTGGCGATGACGACGATCTCGGCGAGCTCGTGGACCAGGACCACCGCGGCCAGGCCGAGGACACCGAACAGTGCCAGTGGCATCAGGACGGTGATGATTGCGAGCGAGAGCCCGACGTTCTGCAGCATGATCCGTCGGGACCGGCGGGCATGCGCCAATGCCTGCGGCAGGTGCCGCAGATCCTCACCCATCAGAGCGACGTCGGCGGTTTCGATGGCGACGTCCGTGCCCATCGCGCCCATCGCGATGCCAAGATCCGCGGTGGCCAGGGCAGGGGCGTCGTTGACGCCGTCGCCGACCATCGCGGTCGACCGGTGCCGGCCGAGTTGTTCGATGATCCGAGCCTTGTCCTCCGGGCGCAGGTCGGCATGGACCTCGTCGATCCCGACATCGGCCGCGAGTGCGCGGGCGGTGCGTTCGTTGTCGCCGGTGAGCATCGCGACGTGGTAACCGTCGCGGCGCAGCCCGGCCACCACCTCGACCGCTTCGGGCCGCAGCTCGTCGCGGACCGCGACCGCCCCGATCAACGCACCGTCGCGTTCGATCAGGACCGCGGTGGCCCCGGCGTGCTGCATTCGCTCCACCTCGGCCGCGAGGGATCCGGGCTCGATCCAGCCCGGTCGCCCCAACCGCACCGAACGGCCGTCGAGGTACCCGGTCAGTCCTGCACCCGTGACGGCCTCGACGTTCTCGGCAGCGGTGATGTCGTCGACGGCGGCGAGGATCGCCTTTGCCAGGGGATGCTCGCTGCGCGCTTCCAGCGCAGCGGCGACTTCGAGGACCTCATCGCGGGTGACGCCGGCCGTGGTGGCGACCGCGATGACGGTGGGCCGGTTACGGGTCAGGGTGCCGGTCTTGTCCAGGGCGATGCCACGGATGCGGCCGAGGGCTTCGAGCGCGGCTCCGCCCTTGACCAGGACACCGATCTTGCTGGCGGCACCGACGGCGGCGAACACGGTCACCGGCACCGCGATCGCCAAAGCGCACGGCGAGGCTGCGACCAGCACGACGAGAGCGCGTTCGATCCACACCCTCGGCTCCCCGAGCAGGCTGCCGACGGCCGCGATGATCGCGGCGACCACCAGGATCGCCGGAACCAACGGTTTGGCGACGGTGTCGGCGAGGCGTTGGGCCTCGCCCTTGCGGGACTGTTCGGCCTCGACGATCCGCACGATCTTCGCCAGCGAATTGTCTTGCGCTCCAGCGGTGACCTCGACTTCGAGGACGCCGGTGCCGTTGATCGATCCGGCGAACACCTCGTCACCCGGTCCGGCTTCGACCGGGACGGATTCGCCGGTGATCGCGGAGACGTCGAGGGCGGTGCGGCCGGTCGCGATGGTGCCGTCGGTGGCGATACGCTCGCCCGGCTTGACGATCATGATCTCGCCCAGCTGCAGTTCTCCAGGTTCGACTATCTGCTCCCTGCCACCGCGCACGACAGTGGCGGTCGCCGGTACCAGGGACAGCAGCGCGCGCAGACCGCGGCGGGTGCGGGTAACCGAGAACTCCTCGAGGCCCTCGCTGATCGCGAACAGGAACGCCAGCATGGCAGCTTCTTCGACCTTGCCGAGCAGTACGGCGCCGACCGCGGCGATCGTCATCAGGGTGCCGACCCCGATCTTGCCCCTTGCCAGGCGTTTGAGGGTGGCGGGGACGAAGGTGTAGCCGGCGACGAGCAGCGCGAGTGAGAACAGCGTCAGTGCCGCCGGGTGGGGGCCGTCGGTCCATTCCACGATCAGACCGGCTACCAACAGCACCCCGGCGACCGCGGCGGCGCGGATCTCTGTGACCTGCCACAGCTTGTCCGGTTCACGTTCCTCCTCGCCCTCGGGGCGAGGTTCGTCATGGCCGCAGCCACACGCATCACTCATGCGGTCACCCCCGACCCGGCGTCGGTGCCGTAGTTCGGGCACAACGCGACCGCGGAACCCGTAGCGGCGAGCAGGGTCTCGGCCGAGGCCAGCAGATCAAGTAACTCGGGGCGAGAGAGGGAGTAGAACACCTGTCGACCCGCAGGGCGGCCGGTGACCAATCCGCAGTCCCGCAAGCACGCCACGTGCGCGGAGACCGTGGACTGCGCCAGACCGAGTTCGCCGACCAGGTCTGCCACACGCGCCTCCCCTCCGGCGAGGCGACGTACGATCGCCAACCTGGTCCCGTCGGAGAGGCTGTGGAACAACGCCACTGCGTTGTCGAGATCCGATCCGTTCTCGGTAGCCAGGCACGCATCTTTATTGATCGTCATATTGCGATGATAGCGGAAAGAGACGATGATAAAGAGGTGGGTCCGGACGTTTCCCGTCCAGGAATCTGCACTCGACGTGAGGAGGAGGTAATGATGAACGTGCTGACGAATCTGCAGGCGTGGTGGAACTGTCAGGTCATGATGGCCACCGGTACGTGTGGGACGTGCATGACGAACATGCCCGGCTGCTGCTAGGCCCCGTCGGGATCCGACCGTTTGCGGTCATCGATTAGGCCTTGCTCAATGCCGCCAAAGCGGATGTGCCTACAGGTTCTTCGGCGAGCATCGGAACGATCGCCGTTCGCTGACTGCATCGACTTGTGATGGCGTCGATCTCGGTGATCTCCCCCGCCGCACGCTGCTGTAGGAGCACAGAGGTTGGTTCGGCGGCGGCGAGGGAATTGTTGACCACCCACGCCCAAGGCTCAATTCCCGCGCGTTGCAGATCAGCTTGCAGACCAGCAGCTTCGAGAACTGGCGTGGTTTCGGCGAGGGTCACGAGCAGGACCTTCGTTGCGTTTGGGTCCTGTAGTCGCATCAACGGGGTGGTGAAGTTCGTGTTCTCGCCCATCTGGCGGGCGATTTCCCGGTGATAGGAACCGGTGGCGTCGAGCAGTAACAAGGTGTGGCCGGTCGGGGCCGTGTCCACGACAACGAATTTTCGGCTCGATTCGTGGATGACCCGCGAAAATGCTTGGAAGACTGCCACTTCCTCGGTGCAGGGTGATCGGAGGTCTTCGGCGAGGTTGGCGCGGCCTCGTTCGTCGAGGTTTTTGCCTTTGGTGGTCAGGACGCGGGTGCGGTATTGCTCGGTGGCTTCCGCGGGGTCGATTCGGGAGACCTGGAGGTTGTCGAGCTCCCCGTTCAAGGTCTCGGCCAGGTGCGCTGCGGGGTCGGTGGTGGTCAGATGCACCTGATGTCCGCGGCCGGCGAGGGCGACGGCGATCGCAGCGGCAATGGTGGTCTTGCCGACTCCGCCTTTGCCCATGCACATGATCAGGCCGTGATCAGTGGTGTCGAGTTCGTCGATCAGGGCCGAGAGCGGAGCACTGAGCGACTGCGCGGCCGAAGCCGCAGCCGCAGCTACCGGACTGGGGTCGGCAGCGAAGAGACTCTCGAGAGCATCGATACCGACGATGTTGGCCGCTTTGAGCGGAACCTGATCGGTGGGCAGTTGCGCCAATTCCACTGGTAGGGCGGCGATCGCAGCTTGCTCGCGGCGGTAGATCGCGGTCTCGAGCGGATCTGTGTCGTCGGCGGGTTCCGGGAGGACACCGTTGATGACGACGTGTTGGTGGGTCAATCCGATGTCGGCGAGTTCGCGGTAGGTGCGGGTGATTTCGGCGAGCGTCGAATTCTGGGCACGCGAGACCAGGACGAGGCGGGTCCGCTGCGGATCTGCGAGCGCGGCAACGGCGTCGGCGTAGATGGTGCGCTGCTTGTCGAGCCCGGACAGCGGCCCGAGGCATGATGCGTCGCCTTTGCCGTCGTCGAGGAACTCGGTCCACGATCCGGGGAGTTGGAGTAGCCGGATGGTGTGCCCGGTCGGGGCGGTGTCGAAGAGGACGTGGTCGAAGGCGGTAGTGATGTCGTCTTGGCCGGAGAGCAGTCCGGTGAACTCGTTGAACGAGGCGATTTCGGTGGTGCAGGACCCGGAGAGCTGTTCGGCGATAGCGGCGATGTCCTTGTCCGGGAGCAGACCTCGGACGGGGCCGATGATGCGCTCACGATAGGCGGCGGCGGCTTGTTCCGGGTCGATCTCGAGTGCCGACAGTCCGGGCGCTGCGGGGATGTCGGTGATGGTGTTGCCGATACTCACCCCGAAAACCTGCCCGACGTTCGAGGCGGGATCGGTGCTCACGAGCAGCACTTTCTTCCCGGCGCGGGCGAGGGTGATCGCACTCGCGCACGCGATGGATGTTTTACCGACACCTCCCTTGCCGGTGAAGAACAGGAATCGGGGCGCGTTGTTCAGGAACTTCATAGCGTTCGTGGGTGCTTTCAGCAGCAGGTGGTGGAGTCGGCGTCGTCGGTGGAGCAGCACGCCGATGTGTCGGAAAGTCCGAGCATGGTGATCCCGGCCGGTGCCGCCCCCGCGTCGAGTTCGGTCAGGCCCGCCCATTTCGCAAGCTGGCTGCGGGTGGGATATTTGCCGGTCAACGCGGTGATGCCATCGACGAGCGCCAACGGGAGTCCTTCGGAGCCTGAGATTTTGAGGAAGGCTGCGACGGTGTCGTTTCCGGCGAAGGCGAGGGGGTCGTTGGCGAGGTTGTGGCGGGTGATGGTGCCGCCGTTGCCCGCGACCCAGTCGAGGTCGGCGGTGAAGGTGATCAGCGCTTGGTCGACGTCGTCGCCGCAGACGCCGGTGTTGCAGCACAGTGCGGGTTCGAATACTTCGATGGTGCTCATAGCGGTGTCCTCTACTTGTATGTGCTTTTCAGGGTTTTCGATGCTGCGGGTTCTGGTGTCAGCGGGTGGCCAATCGGGCAGCGAGGGCGTCGACGTGGGATGCGATGTCGTCGCTGACCAGGCACATTCGTTCGATTCCGTCGATGCCGCGTTCGGACGGCTCGTCGGTGTCCCAGTTCTCGAAGTCGGTGCCCGGGGTGGGGTCGACTTTCGCTTCGCTGCCCAAGGTGACGACGAGGTCGACATCGCGAACGAGCTGCGGGTCGATCAGTGTCGGAGTTTGTGCTGTGATGTCGACCCCGACCTCGAGAAGGGTTTCGGCGGAGAGTGCGTTGACCGCTGAGCCTGGTTTAGTGCCAGCCGAGTACACCTTGACCTGGTCGCCGGTGGCTTTGCGCATGAGACCGGCGGCCATCTGGGATTTTCCGCCATTCTTGACGCACACGAACAGCACTGACGGTGAACTCATCGAAAACTCCTGTCTCTGGATGTGAATGTCAGGGGGCGCCGACGACGTCGGGGGTGTTGGCGGTGAGTTCGGTGATCAGTGCCTGTACGCGGGTCTTGATCTCGTCGCGGATCGGGCGAACCGCATCGATGCCTTGGCCGGCCGGATCCTCGAGGACCCAGTCGCGGTAGCTCTTGCCGGGGAAGATCGGGCAGGTGTCTCCGCAGCCCATCGTGATCACGACATCGGAGTCCTGCACGGCGCCGGTGGTGAGGATCTTCGGGGTCTGGGCGGAGATGTCGATTCCGAGCTCTGCCATCGCCGAGGTTGCGGCGGAGTTGATGGTTTCCGCTGGTGCGGACCCGGCGGAGCGGACCTCGATGGCATCGCCGGCGAGGTGGCTCAGGAAACCGGCGGCCATCTGCGATCGGCCGGCGTTGTGGACACATACGAACAGGACGCTGGGCTTGTCGGACATGAGAAAGAAGGTTCCCTTCGAAGATGGAAGTAAGAGCTGAGGAAGTGGTCGGTCAGACGGCGACGGGTGTGGTCAGCTCGGTGAGCAGCGCGATCACCCGTGCATCGAGGTCGTCGCGGATCCGCCGCACCACCCCGAGGGGTTGTCCGTCCGGATCGCCGAGTGCCCAGTCGAGGTACCGCTTGCCCGGGTAGACGACGCACGCATCGCCACAGCCCATCGAGACGACGCAGTCCGCGGCGGCGACCACATCATCGGTGAGGGGTTTCGGGAACTCGTCGGCCAGGTCGATCCCGATCCCCGCCGTCACCGCGGCGATGTCCGAGACACGAACAGGACCTCGGGCACGTCCTTGTGCGTGCACAACGCGGGGCGATCGCAGATGGCGGCGGCACTGCTCGATCATCACGCCGGATCCTCGCCGATCCACGAGATCAACCCCGCGGCCGAGTCCATGTGCGCTCCGCCTTGGCTCAGTCCAGCGGCGCAATCGCCAGCTGTGAGGCGGTCGGCGGCGAACCGCGCCGCGAGCGAGGTGAGATGGGTGTGGATCTTCGCGGTCCGGCGCAGCGCCGTATAGGACTCGAAGACATAGCGTTCGACGGTTTGTGGGGAGAAGACCCCGACATATTTCGCTGCCAGGTCGTGCGTGGTGCGCGAGAGAACTGCCTGCGGTGAGAGGAGATCGGGCTGGGCTCGGTGCTCGTTCATCATGACTCCCGAAAGATGTAGGTGACTTACGTACCGGTGGGTACGGGTGAAACCTCTTTGACTGCAAAGCGTTTACGCAGAGCGAGGGAGACATAAACCAGGCCAACCAGAACCGGTACCTCGATCAGCGGGCCGACCACGCCGGCCAAGGCTTGACCGGAGGTGGCGCCGTAGGTGGCGATGGCGACGGCGATCGCGAACTCGAAGTTGTTGCCGGCAGCGGTGAATGCCAAGGTGGTGGTGCGTTCGTAGCCCAATCCGATTGCGGCGCCGAGGATGTAGCCGCCTCCCCACATCAGTGCGAAGTACACCAGCAACGGAAGTGCGATGCGGACGACGTCCCACGGCTGCGAGGTGATCCGCTCGCCCTGCATCGAGAAGAGCACGACGATCGTGAACATCAGACCGTACAGAGCCCACGGGCTGATCTTGGGGATGAATTTGTTGTCGTACCAGTCGCGGCCCTTGGCTCGTTCGCCGAAGAAGCGAGACAGGAATCCTGCCAGCAGCGGAATGCCCAGGAAGATCAGAACGGATTTCGCGATCTGCCACGGTGAGGTGTCGATGGTGGTTTGTTCGAGGCCGAGCCACCCGGGCAGAACCGAGAGGTAGAACCAACCGAGGACCGCGAACATGATCACCTGAAATACCGAGTTGATGGCGACCAGAACGGCGGCGGCTTCGCGGTCTCCGCAGGCCAGGTCGTTCCAGATGATGACCATTGCGATGCAGCGGGCGAGGCCGACGATGATCAGGCCAGTTCGGTATTCGGGCAGGTCGGGCAGGAACAGCCAGGCCAACGCGAACATCAGCGCGGGTCCGAGAACCCAGTTCAGGAACAGCGAGCCTGCGAGGAGTTTCTTGTCTCCGGTGACGGTGTCGAGGCGGTCGTAGCGGACCTTCGCCAGGACCGGGTACATCATGATCAGCAGGCCGAGGGCGATCGGCAAGGAGATGCCGTCGATCTGGACTTTTTCGAGAGCGGTGTTGAGTCCGGGGATCCATCGTCCGAGCAGCAGGCCTACAACCATGGCAACGCCGATCCAGACCGCGAGATATCGGTCGACGGTGGAGAGTTTTCCGACGACTGAGGGGTGTTCGGTGGTCGCGGCGTTGCTCATGCGGTGACCTCCGCGCTTGCGTCAGCGGAGCACACGTCAGCAGCGCTCACGGTGGATCCCTCGACCAGAAGCACTGCGGAGAGTTGCTGCAGCGCAGCGGGGATCACCCAGTAGTACACCCAGGTTCCGCGTCGTTCACAGTCGAGGATCCCGGCCTGGCGCAGCACCTTGAGGTGATGCGAGATCGTCGGCTGGGACAGGTCGAAGGTGTCGGAGATGTCGCAGACGCAGGCCTCACCCCCCTCGTGACTGGCGACCAGGCTCAGCAGGCGCAGACGCACGGGGTCACCGAGCGCTTTGAACATCCGGGCCAGGTCACCGGCCCAGTCTTCGGTCAACGGTTCGCGCACCAACGGGGAGCAGCATGCGCCGGTCTCCGCAACATCTTGATTCGACATACTTCGATATTGACAGATCTCGAAGTAGCTCGCAACTGGTGACGAGTGAACATCTCCGGCCGAGCAGAACGACTTGACTCTGTAGCCGGGTACAGGGTTAACAATGGCGACATGCGTAGCAGTGAACTGGCCACTCGCGCAGGGGTGAATGTGCAGACGTTGCGGTATTACGAACGTCGCGGACTCCTGCAGCAGCCTCCACGATCCACCTCGGGATACCGCTCATATCCGGATGAGGCTGTCGAAATTGTCCGGTTCGTCAAACGCACCCAGGAACACGGCTTCAGCCTCGACGAGATCAACGAACTTCTCCATCTCGCCGGTGGCGGACCGGACGATTGCGACACAGCTCGGCGGCTGGCCCAGACGAAGATCGCCGAGTTCGACGAAAAGATCCGAGACCTGCAACGCATGCGGGCCTCATTGACCGAATTCGCGTCCACCTGCGCACTACCCCGAGCTGACCGACACTGCCCCATGCTCCAGACACTGCACACCGACGAAGGAACACCATGATGCATCTCGAAATTCTGCAGGTCCCGGACTGCCCCAACGTGCCGCTCCTCGAACAACGGATCGGCCAAGCTCTCGCAGGTCAGCCGATCCAATGGGAACTGCGCCACGTGATCGTCGATGATCCTCGATCCGCAGAACTGACGGGCATGACCGGGTCTCCGACGCTGCTCGTCGACGGCCACGATCCCTTTGCCGAGCCAGATCAGGTGCCGAGCGTGTCCTGCAGGCTCTATCGAGATGCCACGGGGGCGGTCGGTGGTGCTCCGACCGTTACAGCGCTGAGGACTGCATTCGGGATGGATTCACCCGCCGCCGACGTCAGGGTCTATGTCGAAAGTATCAACCCAGCCGCTCAGTGTTGCCCTGCCGATTCCGATCCGGCGGCAGACCTGGAGGCGTCACGAGGGCGAGCTACACCGACCGGACCTGCGGAGACCGCGGTGCATCAGGCCATCCTCCGCAGCTTCGCGGAGCGCGGCACCTCGCCGACGATCTACGATCTCGAACCGATTGCGCGGCAGTTCGATTCCTCGGCCACCGCGATACTGCGGAGCCTGCATGATGCTGATGTCATCCGGATAGAGATCTCCGGTCAGATTCGGTCTGCCTACCCGTTCTCCGCGTCACCGTCCCCTCACCGCGTTCACCTGCCCTCCGGAGTCGAGGTCTACGCGATGTGCGCAATCGACGCCCTCGGCATCTCGTCCAGGCTCGGCACAGACACGACCATCACCACCTCCGATGCGGGCGATCAGGCACCGATCACGATCAGTGTTCGCGGGATACACGCGCACGCACAACCCGCAACGGTTGTGGTCTATGTCGGATCCGAAGCTGCACAGGGCCCCTCTGCAGACATCTGCTGCAGCCACATTAACTTTTTCAAAGACCGCGCATCCGGTGAAGCCTGGGCCACCGCCCATCCGAACGTCTCCGGCAGCGTCCTCGACCTCGACGAAGCAACGACTGTCGGTGCCGCTGTCTTCGGCACACTACTGGGCACCTGATACTCGGTACGTCTATGCACGCCCGCCCTGGTCAACAGCTTGACCTTGAAGTCGAGTGCAAGGTTTAGCATTCATCTATGCAGCTCATAGCATCCGTGTCCGATCCAGATAGCTCGCGGAACCTCCAATTAGCAGAATCGTTGCCCTCCTCGATCGCACCACTGGCATGTACGTTGAGCGCGTCCGGCCAACAAGATCGACTCGAACAATGGGAACGTGTGCTGGGTGAGGTGGAGCACTGGGCTTCGGTCGCTGATGGGCTGGTGCTGCGGTTTCGTCTGGACCTCGATCTGGCACACACGTTGTTGACGCGTGATTCACGCTGAACTCGAATGTTGCTCGTTCTTCGTCTTCCAGTTGTCCTTGGATTCGCATTTCATGACGTTGACGGTGACTGCACCCGGTCACGGTCTTGATGTCGTCGAGCAAATGTTCGGCCGGTCATGAGCAGCGCAGATCGCTCCGAGGGCGCGCAGGCCGCACTCCCAACACAATCGAAGCTCACTGGGGCCGCAGTCGGCACTGCGGCGGTCGCGGCGTGCGCAGCATGCTGTGCGGCACCGATCGCGGGCATTCTCGCCGCCGCGGGGATTGCCTCGGGCGTGGCCGGTCTGCTCATCCCCGCTTTGTGGGGGTTGGCCATCATCCTGGGAATCGCGGCCGCGGCCGTCTATCTCCGGCGCAGATTTCGGCATCGCCCCGCAGTCGTCCCTCACACGGTGACTCTCGGGTTACCGACCTATGTCGAGCGCAATCGAGAACCTGATCGCGCAGGTCGAGACACCGAATCCTTGAAGTGACCTTCAACCTTTACGCTGACGATATGAGCACGTTCCTGTTGATCTCCGAGTTGGCCGCACGGAGCGGTTTCCCGGCTTCGACGCTGCGCTACTACGAACGAGTCGGACTTCTCACACCCGCCAACCGCTCCCCGGCCGGGTACCGACTCTACGACGTCGCCGACCTCGATCGACTGCGTTTCATCGACCAAGCAAAGTCGTTGGGCCTTCCGCTCAGCGACATCACCCGCCTGGTCGCGGCATGGAACGACGAACCGTGCTCGGCCGTCCGCAGCGAACTCCACTCGTTGCTTCAGGACAAGAGCCGTGAAGTCGCAACCCGCATCCGCGAACTACGATCCTTCGCGCACTCCCTCGACCAGGCCCAGAAGATCCTCGAAGCCTCCGACGACTGCGGATCCTGCGGACCGAACTGTGCCTGCTCTAGCCTCGTCGAGAGCGTCCCCGATACTCGCGCCCTTTTACCTTTGATCTCCGCTCCGGGTCGATGACTACTCATCTCGTTGTCCCTATCGAATCCGACCAGAAAAGACGCCGCCGCCACTCATGACTGCTCCACGTATTACTCGCCTGGTCGAAGCCCTCGAACGTCATCAAATCCCGCTCTATCTCCTCGCTCTGCTGATCGGCGGCCTTGTGGGGATCCTCGCGCCCGACACCGCGCCGGGTTTCGAACACGCGATCAACCCCGTTCTGATCGTCTTGCTCTACGCCACCTTCCTCGCGGTGCCGTTCTCCTCGATCCGGGAGTCGTTGAAGGACGGTCGCTTCCTCACCGCACTGCTCGGCGTGAACTTCGTTCTGGTTCCGATCGTCGTGTTCGCTCTCTCGCGTTTCGTCGCCGACGATCAAGCGGTATTGCTCGGCGTGCTGTTGGTGCTGTTGGCACCGTGCATCGACTACGTCATCGTCTTCAGCGGTTTGGCCGGCGCCGCATCCGAACGTCTCCTCGCTGCCGCACCTTTGCTGATGTTGCTGCAGATGGCGCTTCTTCCGGTCTACTTGTGGTTGTTCGTCGGTTCCGAACTTGTCGACGTCATCGACGTCGCTCCGTTCGTGGAGGCCTTCCTGCTTCTGATCGTGGTGCCGCTCGTGCTCGCAGCCCTGACGCAGGCCATCGCTCGACGCCATGTGGCCGGTCGCATCGTGATGGAGGTGATGGCCTCGATCATGGTTCCGGTGATGATGGCGACCCTCGCGGTGGTCGTCGCCTCCCAGATCGAATCCGTCCGCACACAGCTGAGTTCACTGGTCTCGGTGATTCCGATCTTCGCCGCGTTCCTGGTGATCATGGCATTCGTTGGACAGGGCATCGGCAAAGTCGCACGTCTGGAACCAGCCGCGACGAGAGCGTTGATATTTTCCGGTGCCACCCGAAATTCCCTCGTCGTTCTGCCACTCGCACTGGCGCTACCGCCCGCGTTGTCACTTGCTGCCGTGGTCGTGGTGACCCAGACTCTCGTCGAACTCGTCGGCATGGTGATCTACGTCCGCCTGATCCCTCGGCTCGTACCGAAGTCGAATCTTGATGTCACAACGAATTCCACTGACTTGCGAATCTGAGCCCGACACCTGACATCTTCATCACTCGATGCCATGAAGACGCTCGACCCGCGCCTCGCGCACCATCCAGAAATACATCTTTGAGCGGTCACGTGCCGAGAGGAACAGGGTCGGGCACGATCTTGTGAAATTGCGAGGTACCTTCGGCGCCTGGGAGCTTCTATGCGTGTCTGGCCGTGGGGCGACTTTTCACTGAGTGCGCATTGCGCGACGTTTCTCATCTACGACCATCACTTCTTCATTGATCCGGCGCCGCAACGACCGGAACATGATCGCGGAGATGGCGAATCCGAGCAGCAGGGCCCCGAACAGTGCCAAAACGCCGGGGATTTCGAGATCGAATATGGCGTTGATTCCCATGATGATCACTGCGAGGCCGGCGATCAGGGCGAGTCGAGCTGCGGTGTAGTACATCATCAGGCGCACGAGCTTTGAACGTGCCACACGGTTGATTCGCGCCAGGCGTGTCTGCGGCGCTTGGTGTGCATCCAGTGCCGCAATTTCTGGGCTGACTGGCTGGCTGGGACGGCCCTTCGGAGCGGACTGGCGTTTCACGATGCTCGATTCTCGGGTTCGGATCCCGCCTCTGCTTGGCGGGGGGCGACGGACGAACCACATAACTACTATGCATAATAGTAGTTCAGTGTTGTTCCCGGTTCATCGCACCACGCTTGGAGGAAGTGCATGCAGGCACGGTCTCGATGGCTCCTGTTCTTCCTGGTCGTGATCGCCCTCCTTGTCGTGGCGATCTGGCCACGATCCACGTCAACCGAGGCCCACTCCTCGACCCGGCCGCAAGTGCCCCCGGCCGCGTCACAAGCCGCGTCACAAGTGGAAGAAGAAGCTCCCGACTCGGGGTTTTCATCGTCGTCCGCGGCAGCGGAGGTTTCCTGTCCTGCGGCCCCGGCGCTACCGCCCGTAAACGGAGAACTCCTGGGAATCAAAGCGAAGTGTCTTGGCGAGAGCACTGAAGTCGACCTCGGTGCAGCGTTGTCCGGGGAACCTACCTTGATCAACCTCTGGGCCTCGTGGTGCGGGCCGTGCCGATCGGAAATCCCGGTCCTGAATGACTATGCAGGTACTCCGGGCGCCATCCGCGTAGTCGGAATCAACGTCCAGGACGACATGTCAGCAGCACTAGCACTTCTCACGGACGCAGGCGTGCGCTATCCCTCGTTCGCCGCTGTCGACGACGTCGGAATTGCGCTGTCGGCGCCGCCAGTTCTGCCGCTGAGCTTTCTCGTCCAACGTGACGGGTCCGTCGACCAGGTTACAACCCCCATGGTTTTCGAAAACACTGACCAAATACGCTCCGCTGTAAGTGAGTTGATGAAATGACCGCACCCACGCTCCCTCGAAAGCCGAGGCAACGCGCACTCGGAAAACCCACCCGCGCCCTCTCGCTCGTCGCTATTCTCACCGCGATCGTCGTCGCCGCGAGTGGGTGTGCAACCGGCACCGACGCAGTCGCTTCGGGTGCGAATTTCGATTTCGTCTCACCGGGAGGGCAAACCGATATTTTGTACGACCCACCCGAGTCGCGAAACATGATCGGTGTATTGGCCGGGCCTGACCTCATGACCGACGGTAACGACATTTCACTGACTGATTACGCAGGTCAGGTCGTCGTGATCAATTTGTGGGGGCAATGGTGCGCCCCGTGCCGGTCCGAGGCCGACGATCTCGAGCGCGCGTACGAAGCAACCAAAGACCTCGGTGTTCAGTTTCTCGGGATCAATGTTCGAGATCCTCAACGTGACAAGGCCCAGGACTTCGTTGTCGACAACAACGTGAGCTACCCCTCGATCTACGACCCGTCGATGAGGACTTTGACAGCGCTCGGCGGAAACTACCCGACAAGCGTGATTCCCTCCACGCTGGTGTTGGATCGCAGACATCGCGTCGCCGCAGTGTTCCTTCGCGCACTTCTCACCGAGGATCTGCAACCTGTCATCGAGCGTGTGGCGGCCGAACAGTGAACGAACTCGCCCAAGGCATCGGGTCCAGCTTCCAGACCGCCGCCTCGAGCGGCCCGTTGCTTCTCGCAGTGGCGGCGTGCATTCTGGCCGGTCTGGTGTCTTTCGCGTCGCCGTGCGTGGTGCCGCTGGTTCCCGGATATCTGTCGTATCTGGCCGGCATTTCCGGAGCTGATTCGCCGGCGGTGACCCCTGGCGGCGAGACCGCTGAGGCCGCAGGCAGATGGCGGGTGACCGGCGCAGCAGCGATGTTCGTCGCGGGATTCACTGTGGTATTCGTTCTCGCCACGGCGTCGGTATTCGGGGTGATCGGCACCCTACGCATCAACGAAGAGCTGCTCCAACGTGTGGGCGGTGTCATCACCATCGTGATGGGGTTGACGTTCATCGGCTTCATTCCTGCCCTGCAGAAAGACGCACGGTTCGCGCCGCGACGCATCTCCTCCCTTGCCGGTGCACCCTTGTTGGGGGGCGTGTTCGCGTTGGGTTGGACACCATGTCTCGGCCCTACTCTCGCCGGAGTTATTTCGGTTGCGGCAGGAACTCAAGGCACGACAGCAGCACGAGGGGTGGTACTGATCGTCGCCTACTGTCTGGGATTGGGGCTACCGTTTATCGTGCTGGCGTTCGGGTCGGCGAAAGCGCTCCGAGGCGTCGGATGGCTCAAACGCCATTCACGGACGATTCAGATCGTCGGCGGAATAATGCTCGTCGCTGTCGGCCTAGCCCTGGTCACCGGCGTGTGGGGCGTGTTCATCGGCTGGTTGCGCAACGAGTTCGTCAGTTCGGTCGTGCTGCCGATATGACAGATAGCGCCACCGCGGGAGCTCGCATCCGTCGCCTCCCGAGACTGATGATCCGAGAAAGCATTCGACTACTGCGCCAGTATTGGCGCAGGCTGACGTCGATGAGTACCGCGCTCGTGCTCCTGTTCCTCTTGGCGCTCGCAGCACTTCCCGGCGCTATGTTGCCTCAGCGAAATCTCAACGTACAGAAAGTTTCCCAGTACATCGCTGCCCAACCAACCCTTGGCCCGCTGTTCGACAAGCTGGAGTTGTTCGACGTCTTTTCCAGCTTCTGGTTCACCGCGATCTACGTCCTCCTTTTTCTCTCTCTCATCGGCTGTCTGTTTCCACGCTTGCAGGCACATCTCGGCGCGCTTCGGAGCCAACCTGCCCGGGCGCCTCGGAATCTGTCCCGGTTGCCGCACCATTTCCGCGGCGTAGTAGATATCTCGCATGACGAGGCCCTCACCAGAGTGCGCCGGTCTCTCAAGGGCTGGCGTGTAGCCGTCAGGTCCGAAAAGGATTCCGAGGTCTCGGTTTCCGCGGAAAAGGGGTATCTGCGAGAGGCAGGGAATCTGGTTTTCCACTTCTCGCTGATCGGATTGCTCGTCACCGTCGCCATCGGCAAGTTGGTGGGGTATGAGGGTTCGGTGATCGTCATTGCCGACGGCGGCCCCGGTTTCTGCAACACGTCACCCGCCGTGTACGACTCGTTTCGATCCGGAAATGCAACTGATGGAACGGGTCTCGCACCTTTCTGCATCAAGGTCAACGACTTCTCCGCAGACTATCTCGATACCGGTCAGGCCGAAATGTTCACCTCCAACATTTCGTACCAGAGCGGGCAGGATATCGCGACCAATACGTGGAAAGACTATCGTCTTCGGGTCAACGAACCGTTGCGTACCGATGGTGCCCGCGTTTATCTGACCGGCCATGGGTACGCACCGCAGTTCACGGTCACATTCCCCGATGGACAGTCCCGTACCGAGACAATGCAGTTTCAACCGGACGACGCGGTCACGTTCCTGAGCAGTGGGGCGTTGCGGTTCGATCCTCCAGGTGGATCGTTTCCGAATCCGGACGAGCGACGGAAGAATCAGATCGCCATCGAGGGACTCTTCGCACCGACCGCGTCCTTCAGCGGGACGCTTCTGACTTCGTCGTTTCCCGATGCGCGTGACCCTGCGGTCGCGATCGACATCTACAAGGGCGATACGGGTCTGGACACCGGCATTCCGCAGTCGATCTTCTCGTTGAATACCGAAATGATCAACCAAGGAAGGCTGGTCAAACAAGATCGTGTGAACCTTCGTCCTGGAGAGACGAGAACTCTCACCGATGGAACACAGGTTCGGTTCGACGGCGCAAAGGAATTCGCCAATCTGCAGGTGTCGTACGACCCTGTGCAACAGTGGGTTCTCGTCTTTGCGATCACGATGATGCTCGGACTTCTGATCTCGCTCGTGATCAGGAGGCGACGGGTGTGGGTCCGCCTACGCCCGGGGGCAGGACCGGAGCAGGTTGATCTCGAACTCGGTGGACTGGCGAGGACCGATCATGCAGGGTGGGGCGGCGAATTCGACGACCTTCGCGAGAAATTGTTGGCGGATCAGCGCAGCTCTCCCTCGATAAGTGCGGGCATGTGAGGGTCCCTTCGGCCGAACGTGCAATCGCTACCGACGGCGACACTGATACAGGCCCCAAAGATGATCGGTCCACGCGGCGCAGCGGTGGGATTGCCCTGCGTCTCGCGTTTTCGGTGGGCGCTGGATGGCTGCTGTTTCTCAGCTTTCCGCCGCGCACGCTGTGGTTTCTCGCCCCTGTCGCCATCGCTCTGCTGACGGTCGTTCTCCGGGGTCGTAGTCTCCGTGCGGGTTTCGGATTCGGCTATGCCGCGGGACTGGGCTTCTTCGTGCCCTTGCTGCCGTGGGTCGGGGCGTACGTGGGTCCAACGCCCTGGTTGGTGTTGGCGTCGATAGAAGCGCTTGCATTCGGCGTGTTCGGCGTCCTCGCAGTGTCGGTCAGTCGCGCTCCGCCTTCCCCGGTGTGGATTGCGGGCGCATGGGTCACCGCAGAAGCGCTTCGTAGCCGAGTTCCGTTCGGCGGTTTCCCGTGGGGGCGTTTGGCCTTCGGGCAGGCGGATAGTCCGCTGCTGCCGTTGACTGCGATAGCCGGGGCGCCAGGGCTGTCCTTCGTGACCGCACTCACCGGAACGCTCCTCGCCTGGTCCCTGACCCGGCCTTACTCCGTTCGACGGCAGGCATGGGCAGAAGGCGGCGCGGCCATCGTCCTCGTCTTTGTGAGTGCATTCGTGGTGAGTTCTTCTGAAGTCACCCCTGACGAAGTCGTCACTGCGACCGTCGTTCAGGGCAACGTGCCGCGACTCGGCCTCGATTTCAACGCCCAACGGCGAGCGGTGCTCGACAATCATGTTGCCCGCACCGAGCAGCTCGCAGCTGATGTCGTGGCCGGTCGCGTAGCCCGGCCACGGCTTGTTATCTGGCCCGAAAATGCTTCGGATATAGATCCTTTGGTGAATCGGGATGCGGCGGATCGACTGGACCGAGCAGCCCGTTCGATCGGGGCGCCGCTCCTGGTCGGTACGGTTCTCGAAGGTGAGGCGGGCGCCTCGATCAACAGTGTCATGGTGTGGGATCCCACGGATGGCCCTGGCCAGCAGCACATCAAACGACAACTCGTGCCGTTCGGGGAGTATCTGCCGCTCCGTTCGATCGTTCGTGCAGTGTCGTCGTATGCCGATGCAGCGGGCAATTTCATTGCCGGCAACGGAAACGGAGTCGTCGACCTCAATGGGATTCGATTGGCCGTTGCCACGTGCTACGAGGTGGCCTTCGACGATCTGGTGACCGAGTCTGTGAAAGCGGGAGCCACAGTCATCGCGGTTCCTACCAACAATGCGACCTTCGGCCGGACGGAGATGACATTTCAGCAGTTGGCCATGTCTCGGGTGCGGGCAGTCGAGCACGGTCGCACTGTGTTGATCGCAGCAACCAGTGGTGTCAGTGCGATCGTCACGCCAGCGGGTGTGGTGCGTCAACAGAGTGAGATCTTCACAGCACAAGCATTGACCGACGAGATCGCCGTGCGTTCCGATCTCACGCTGGCAACACGTGTGGGTTCGGTTCCCGAGATCGCCCTGTCGGTGATCGTTCTTTCTCTCGCTACCGCGCCACTCTTCACGGCCGCATGTCGATTCCGTCGCGGCAGAAGAACGAAAACATGAATTACTATGATGGATAGTAATTCAGTGTCGGTGCCAGCGTACAAGGGAACGAGTCCGCCAATGTCGAAGAGCCACAAGAAGAACACACTCCGCCCCCGCGGCGGTGGGGTGCCTGGCGGCCGAAGATTTCCGTGGTCGATATCGATAGCAGTCCTGGTTATCGCCGGCCTGGTCTCGATCATCGCCTACAACATGGTGCCCAAGGCCATCGAGCGGACCGAGGCGCAAAAATACGCTCCGAGCGCGGACAACCCGGACCCTTCGCAGTCGATCGATGGAGTGACCGAGATCGAATACGCGGCCGGCAATCATATTCAAGCGCCTCAGCGCGTTGCATACGATCAAACTCCGCCTCTGGGAGGAGCGCACGATCAGTACTGGGCAACATGCACAGGCATCGTCTACCCGGAGCCGATACGGACCGAAAGTGCGGTGCATTCGCTTGAGCACGGCGCGGTCTGGGTGTCGTACAACCCCGACTCGTTGAACCCGTCCGACGTCGACGCCCTTGCCTCCCAAGTCAATGGTGAACCGTATTCCCTGATGTCACCGTTCCCCGGTATCGATTCACCAGTTTCGATTCAATCGTGGGGACATCAACTCGAGGTCGACAGCGTCGACGACCCCCGTATCGCGAAATTCATCACCTCCCTCAAACAGAACCCGAACACACATCCGGAGGTCGGTGCCAGCTGTGCGACGGTCCCTGGAGGATTCGACCCGGAGGCGCCTTTCCCCTTCGACGCATCTCCGCCAGGCCCTGATGCGATTCCCGCAGCATCGGAGCAGTCAGCAACTGATCTTCCTGTAGCAACGACCACACCGGCGCCTGTGATCACGGGGGATCGCGGAAATGGTTGAACACGATGCGGTACCGATTCAGTCCGAGTCGAAATCCGATTCATCAGGCAAACGCCATGACACGCCACCCGCAGTATTGGTGGTCGGTGTTGTCATCGCTCTGCTGATCGGAATCATCATCGGGCTGTGGGCAAAGGGGCGGATCGAGAACACCTCACAGGAGGTGCCACCCGTCAGCGCCGTGGAGGTCGGCTTCGCACAGGACATGTCGGTTCACCACGGGCAAGCAGTCGAGATGTCGTCCCTTGCATTGATGAACACCGCTGACCCTGCCATCCGCACTCTTGCGTACGACGTCGTCACTACTCAGCAAAGTCAGATAGGGATGATGCAGGGGTGGCTGTCGCTCTGGGATCGCCCCGCCCAGAGCGCAGTTGGGTCCATGGAGTGGATGCCCTCGACTTCCTCGTCGATGAATCACTCGATGCCCGGCATGAGCACCCGACAAGGTGGTTCCGACACAAATCCGGCAGTTGCGATGCCGGGCATGGCCTCTCCCGCCGAACTCGCGGAACTACGCGTGCTGACTGGACCGGCATTCGAGATTCGCTATCTTCAATTACTGTTGCGCCACCATCAAGGGGGAATCCCGATGGCCCAATACGCCGCCGACAATGCCGATCTCTCCGTCGTGACAAATCTTGCACGACAGATCGCCGCCACACAGCAAACGGAATCGGCAGCATTGCGAGAACTACTCGCAGTGAGAGGCGCCCAACCGATCCCGATGAACTGACACTTTTCTCATCCACCGTCTCATCCGCCGAACCGGATCACCAATGCCGAGAAATTTATCGGCGGGGAAGGGTTTTGAGGAATTCGTTGTAGGCCTCGAGGTCGACGTCACCGTCCCTGGCGACTTCCTTCTCGACTGCAGCGTTGGTGCGGGATTCGTCGCGATTCCACCTCATCGCGAAAACCACCATGATGATCAACGCGACCGGTTCTCCGTAGGACCATGCCAAGGCCCCTGCCATCTGTTGATCGGCCATCAGATCGACGTTCCAGGACGTCGGCGGATTGGTGAAGGTACTCAGGAGTGGCGTGGTTGCCATCATCAGGATCACGCCGATGAAAACATGGAGAGGCATTTCGACGAAGAGGTCGAAACATCGCCCCAGGTTGCTTTGTTTGACGGGCAACGGACCGGATGAGAGCACCGGAACGATGAACAACACTCCGGTGGCCAGGAAGAAGATCTCCAGGCCTGTGTGACCGACCCAGGACGACGCCACCAGGTCGAATACCGGCGAGAGGTAGATGCCGTAGTAGCTGAACAGGAACAGTGGAATCGTGACGCCGGGGTGTAGCAGAATCTTCGCGGTCCGGCTTCGGAGCGCCGTCAATGCAAGCTTGAGGATCGGAATTCCCCAACCTGTGTGAGGCGTGGAGCGCAGCAGGAGAAGACCTGGGCTGCCGAGAACGAGCAGTGGTGGAATCGCCATCGACAGGGTCAAATGCTGGAACATCCAGATACTGAAGAGTTCGTACCCGTAGCCCTCGATGGCGAGACCCGTGACCAAGATCAGCAACACACAGCCGAAGAGGAAGCTGGCTGTCCTCGTCCACGGCCACTCCCGACCGGAAGACGTCACCCGGTGGACACCCCAGCAGTACCACGCTGCCAGCAGGATTCCGATCAGCGGTAGGACCGGCAGTGGCTGCGGAGCCCATCCCATCATTGCTCCGAACGAAGGCACTGCCTCGGGCAAACGTATCCAGTCCATCGCCTACGTTGTCCCTTCCCTCCCCACCCTACTGTGACTCAGCGCTTCGAGCGCTTGTCTCCGCGGAGGACGATGACCATCCCGATCACGAACAGGATTGCCACTGCGCCACCGAGAATCGGCAACAACAGCGGAGATCCGCCGCCGGAGCCAGCGTCGCTGGTTGCCGCCGACTGCGCGACGGTCACCGAAGGTGCGGCACCTGTGGGAGACGGCGCAGCATTGTTCGTCGCCACGTTCAAGGTGAAGGCGTACGACCCCGTGATCGGATGTCCGTCCTCGGAGATCACGCGGTACCCAACGGTGTAGGTGCCGGAAGTCATCTGACCGGTCGTCGCGAGAGAAACACGCTCTCCCTGCACCGACGACTCCCCGGCGCCGACCTGCATCCCGTCGGCCGTACTGACGGTCACGTTCGCGAAACTCGTCTGAATTTTCTGATTGAAAACCAATTCCACCGAACTCGGCGCGGTGTCGAGAACCGCGTCGGCGGATGGAGTCGATCCGACCAGTGCACTGTGCGCTTGCGCGGTACCTGCGCCGATGAGCGCGCACCCCGCAGCCACCAACAGCACAACCATTGCACGCCTCAAAATCTGTTCCTCCTACTTAGCCCACACCATCGAGGTGCGGAGTCCGGCGATCGATGCACACCGGTACCTCGCTGAGACACTACCTCCGACTACTATGTTGCATAGTATTCAGGGGCGTGTGGTGGCCGGAAGGTTGCGCGCATCGACGAACACCGACCAGGTAGGCGGATCCATGAAGTTGACCACCAACGCAAAATTCTCGATAGCCCTGGTAGCCGTCTTCGCTGTCGTCCTCGGCACGCTGTTGCTCGGCAACCGCAGCGGGACGGAGAGCGCCGGCACCGGCGCCGGCGCTTCGGACTCGTCGGTTCTCCGCGACGACACGCATCTGCTTTCCACTGCGCCGGACAACGACGTCGTGCTGGTGGAGTTTCTCGACTTCGAGTGCGAGGCATGCCTGGCGATGTATCCGACGATGGAGCGGATACGTGCTCAGTACGCTGACCGCATCACGTTCGGCGTACGGTACTTCCCCATCCCCAGTCACACGAACAGTGGACTCGCGGCGCGAGTCGTCGAAGCGTCGTCTCGGCAAGGGAAGTTCGTCGAGATGTATCAGCGGATGTATGACACGCAGACCCAGTGGGGCGAGTCGTCCGAGTCTCAAGAAGCGCTCTTTCGTACGTTCGCACAGGACCTGGGACTCGACATGGCGACCTTCGAAGCCGATGTGAATGACCCGGCGGTCGCAAAGCGCGTTGAACAAGACTTCAACGAAGGCATCGACCTGGGAGTACAGGGCACACCGACGCTGTTCCTCAACGGCGTCCAGTTGCCATCCATGCCGACATATGACGATCTCACCGCTCGCATCGACGCAGCACTGGCCCAATGACATCGACGGGCATAAGCGGCGCCCACGTCGATACCGGGACGCCTCCGACTGTCGGGTCGTCCCCGAAAGTGTGTTCTTCCTATGTCGTCGGATGGATTCTCGCAAGTGCCGGCGCTCTCGGCTTGGCAGCGTCTCTAATACTGACTGTTGAGAAGTTTCAGCTTCTCGCAGATCCCTCGTATCGCCCGTCCTGCAGCATCAACCCCGTCCTCAGCTGTGGATCGGTGATGAGTTCTTCGCAGGCGTCGATCTTCGGTTTCCCGAACTCGATCCTCGGCGTGGTCGCGTTCACGGTCCTGTTGACCACGGGAATCGTGACACTCACCGCAGCAAACGCACTGCCCCAATGGTATTGGCGGTGCATCGTCATCGGATTGTTCGCCGGCGCGGTGCTGGTTCACTGGCTGATTTTCCAAAGCCTGTACAGAATCCAGGCACTGTGCCCCTACTGCATGGTCGTGTGGGTGGTGACGATGACAGCCCTCTGGTACGCAACTTTGCACCTGGCTACCCGTAGACCGGCATCCTCCTCGCGAACCTTGAAGAATGTCGTTGCCCTCGGCGCGAGAAATCACTCACTCGTGCCGACCATCTGGGTCTTGTCCGTCATGAGCCTGATTCTCAACGCGTTCTGGGACTACTGGTCGACGCTGGTCTGAGAGCCTCACGAAAACGTGCCGGTGCCGTCCATCTCGGCAGTTGCATGCTCCGTCCGCCTTCAGCATCGTTAAACTACTATGAAGCTTAGTTTTTAGGTCTGCAATCCTCCAGAACAGAGGCGATTGCGGATAGGCGAAGGAGATGAACGTGAAACTCATGGGTGCAGCGAAAGCGCTGGTCGACAAAGGCAAGGAAGCTGCCTCGAAGAACGCCGACAAGATCGAAAAGGCGATCGAGAAAACCGCAGCGTCTGCCGAAGCCAAGACCGGCGGAAAAATGACCAGCCAGATCCAGAGGGCTGCTCTTGCGGTAAAGAGAGCGATTCCTCCGAAGAAGTAATCGCTTCCGCCGTGCCGAATGTTTGTGCTTCGGTCGCGAAGCGATACGTCTTGGAACCGGCTCCCATGACGAACACCTCGCTTCGGTACGCCCTCATCACAGCACACCGAAGCGAGGAGCGCTCAGGGTTCGATAGGCGGAGGAATGACGATGCTCGCCTGAAAATCGCTGTGCCACAGCCGCGTAAGCAGAGCGCAATAGGAATCGATCACCCTCACTTGGGTCGAGAACGCCGCCTCTTCCGACTCGATGGTTGCCGGAACGAGAAGGAGCGCGCGATAGGCCAATGCCGCTGAGGAACTCCCGATATCCATCATTGCGCCACCGATGCTGGCTGCTGCGTTCAGCACAGGATCGGGAAGGACGATGGTGGGTCGAGCAAGGGCCCGCTCTGCATCAACGGAAACCGCTCGGATCCGGATTTGATCCTCGATTGCGGCGATTGTGTCCCCTACGCGACGGGCGTGAACCCGCAGCTTGCGGGGGCTTCGGATGTGGCGATGAGATATCGGGGGCAAAGTCCGCAACCGGACACTTGCATGGTTCGCAGCGCCACCGTCGAGGGCCGCCGGCAGCACGTCTCGAATCAACCAATCAAGTAGTAGGGCGGCAGCGGTATCTGTTGCCGGCACGCGCACTACCGGCATTGTGCGTGTTGACATTGTCACTCTCCCATCGTCATCGAGCGCCGGCGGCTATTTCTTTCCGTCACTGTCAGGCTCGGATGTGGTGAGTATCTTTTCCGATTTCTGCGAATTCTGCGTCGGGTGTCCGGTGAGGCCGACATGTGCTTCTGCTCGCATCCGGGCAACCATGTGCGGGTAATGCAGTTCGAATGCCGGACGCTCGCTGCGGATGCGCGGCAACTCGGTGAAGTTGTGGCGCGGCGGCGGGCAACTGGTTGCCCATTCGAGCGAGTTGCCGAAGCCCCACGGATCGTCGACAGTCACAACTTCACCGAACCGGTAGCTCTTGAAGACATTCCAGATGAACGGCAGGGTGGACGCTCCGAGAATGAAGGACCCGATCGTGGAGACCGTATTGAGTGTGGTGAATCCATCCGAGGGAAGGTAATCCGCATATCGTCGCGGCATGCCTTCCGCACCGAGCCAATGTTGGACCAGGAAGGTCATGTGGAAGCCGACGAACGTGGTCCAGAAGTGCCACTTGCCGAGTCGCTCGTCCATCATGCGACCGGTCATCTTCGGGAACCAGAAGTAGATACCGGCATAGGTGGCGAACACAACGGTGCCGAAGACCACGTAGTGGAAGTGGGCGACAACGAAGTAGCTGTCCGTGACCTGGAAATCTATCGGCGGACTGGCCAGCAGTACACCGGAAAGACCGCCGAAGAGGAAGGTGATCAGGAAACCGAGTGAGAAGAGCATCGGCGACTCGAAGGTCAACTGCCCCTTCCACATCGTTCCGATCCAGTTGAATATCTTCACGCCGGTCGGCACTGCGATCAAGAACGTCATGAACGAGAAGTACGGAAGCAGAACAGCACCCGTTGCGTACATGTGGTGCGCCCACACCGCGATCGACAGGGCCGCGATGCCCAATGTCGCATAGATCAGGCCCTGGTATCCGAAGATCGGCTTACGGCTGAAGACCGGGAAGATCTCCGAGACGATGCCGAAGAACGGCAGCGCGATGATGTACACCTCGGGGTGGCCGAAGAACCAGAACAAGTGCTGCCACAACAGAACTCCGCCGGTTGCCGGGTCGAAAATATGACCGCCCAATCTGCGGTCGTAGAGCAACGCGAACAGTGCTGCGGTCAGAAGTGGGAAGGCCAACAGAATCAGGATCGAGGTGACGAAGATGTTCCACGTGAAGATCGGCATGCGGAACATCGTCATACCCGGAGCTCGAAGGCTGACGATGGTCGTGATCATGTTGACCGCACCGAGAATGGTGCCGAGACCTGATACGAGCAGGCCTACAATCCACAGATCAGCCCCTACGCCGGGTGAGTTTATTGCCGAACTCAGAGGGGTGTAGGCCGTCCAGCCGAAATCTGCGGCGCCGCCGGGGGTGACGAATCCGGCCGTCGCGATCAGAGCGCCGAAGAGATACAGCCAGTAACTGAAGGCATTCAATCGGGGGAAAGCCACATCCGGCGCACCGAGTTGCAGGGGGAGAATGTAATTCGCGAATCCGAATACCACCGGTGTCGCATACAGCAGCAGCATGATCGTGCCGTGCATGGTGAACAGCTGGTTGTACTGCTCGTTCGACAGGAACTGCATACCCGGGATCGCCAGCTCACTACGCATGATCAGCGCCATGAGCCCGCCGATGAGGAAGAATGCGAACGAGGTTACCAAGTACATCAGGCCGAGCGTCTTGTGATCGGTCGTCGTGATGGCGTTACGGAGCACCGATCCCTTCGCTGCCGCACGTGCGGGGTACGGCCGGATGGGAGTAGGGGGTGGTGCAATTGCGGTCATAGTCAGCCCGCTTCCTGTCGAGACGCAAATAGAGTGTGCGACAGAAGCTTAACTCAACTACTACGTTGCATAGTTTTTGGGTTCTGGGCGCTGAACCGGCGACCTTCCGGTCCCCTCTTCAGGTCACGAGGGCATGAGTGGACGCAGAGAAAATGATCAAGGTCGTCAACGCGGCGATCACGGGAACGATCATCGGAAGCACCGCTGCAGAAACACAGACCAGCTTTGTCGCACGAAGCCGGGAATCGGCCTGCAACCTGACCAAGCGCACCGAGATCTCGTCATCACCGAGTCCGAGGGTCCACACCGGTTGAGGGAGTGGCGACGTCGCCACCACACGCAATGCCGACCTGACGACATCGGGACTGGTGGCCTGCGCGGCTCGGTCATCGGCCGCAAGCTCGACCAACCGACGCACCGCAGCAGGAGCTGCTGCGAACAACGGGATCACCGGCAGCGCCTTCGCGAAGACTTCGCACACATTGATGATTCGGTGGTGCTGACCTCGCAAGTGCGCACGCTCGTGTGCGATCACGGCTTCACGCTCGGGTGCAGTCAAGCAGTCGGAGAGCCCCTTGGTCGCTACGACGAACCCTGGCCGTCCCGCGACGCTATAGGCCATCGGCATTGGATGATCAAGCCAGAGAACATCATCCGATACCGGATCTGCGCGGGCGATGATCGATACGACATCACGGTGGTAGTCGCGTACCTTCGCACTACCTTTGTGTTGTCTATGCGCCAAGAACAGGCTGCGAGCGGCGATGAGCGCAGTAACCGCAACTCCGCCGACGGCGAGCGTTTCCCCGATCCACGGCGCCATCGCGTGCTGGAATGCAGTGAAACACCGCACGAGGGCTTCGGAGAGTTCTTCAGCCGGCGCATGGCTCGGCCACAGGAGGATCACTACTGCCGACACGGTCAGGAATGCCAGACTCGCGATGCTGCCTATCCATGCTGTGAGAATCGCGGTGGGAGCCAGATTGGTCGATTCGAAGCGGCGCAAAACCTTGGGCATGAACGCTCCGATGAGTACGGCCCCGAGAAAGAGGACAGCAGCGAGAGTCATCTACCGGACCTTGCCGTTATCCAGTGCTCGCCTGAGTGCTTCGTGTTCGTCCTCCGAGACGTTTTGCGCGAAGTGCAGGAGCGCTGAAACCGAATCGCTACTGTTGTCGAGTAATTCGCGCATGGCCAGTGAGGTAGCTTCGTCGCGGCTACGCGATGGCGAATAGATGTACGCACGGCTTCGTTTTTCCCGCTGCACCCAACCTTTTTCGTGAAGGTGAGTCACGACGGTCAAGATCGTGGTGTACGCCTTCGGCGCGTCTCCCTCGAGGCGGTCGACCAGATCCCGTACAGACTGCGGCTCGTCTGTATCCCAAAGGAGGTTCATCACTTCGGCTTCGAGCCCGCCGAGTCTCTTCATCTTCCTTCCCCTTCGAAAATCGTCGATCACGTCAGTCACTGACGGCCGGGGACTGGATCTGCACCCCGCGCGCGTCCAACCATGCCATGGGATCGACCTTCTGCCCGTCGGCCTGCCACACTTCGTAATGCAGATGTGGCCCTGTTGATTGTCCCCTGTTTCCTACTGTCGCGATCAATTCTCCAGCACGCACCTTCTGACCTGCTGTTACCAGTGTCTCATTGATGTGCCCGAAGACTCCGATCGTTCCGTCATCTTGCAGGATACGGACCCACAGTCCAAAACCCGACGCAGGCCCGGACTCGAGTACCGTACCGGCGGTAACGGAGACAATAGGCGTACCAATCTCATTGGCAATATCCAACCCGTAGTGAGTCGACCCCCACCGCGGTCCGTAATTTGACGTCAACGTTCCGCTTACGGGAGACACCGTCAGCGGCTCGCGTGCAGCTACCTCTCTCGATGCGCGTGCTGCGTCGCGTTCGGTGCCACGAGCCAACTGTTCGGCGAATCTCCCCAGATCGGCCAGTTTGGGAACCTGAAGAATTTCCGGAGCCGATGCCAGTGCCTGCTCCAGCGGTGCCAGTGGTTGCGCATCGACCTCGACGGGGACGCTGACACTCTCTGACGAGGCATGCGAAGCGGATGTACCGGCGGCGAGCAAAGCGCCGGTGGCAACAGAGAGAACCAATGCCCGCCCGCCAGGGCGACTGCGGGACTGTCGGCGATGAGCGCCGCCTCTTCGCCGCTGAACACTTCCAAGGACGGTGTCCGATTCGACTGCAGACGGGGTGGAGATATACGTCGAATCGACTGGCAGTTCGTGATCACTGCGGAGAGCGTCGAAAAGGTAACTTTCCGGAAGCATGCAGTCAAGATTGTCGATGTCGGGCTTGCGGTGTCGGGACAAAATCGCATTCCTTGCGTCGCGGAAGGTCACGGAATGGTGACGGCCTCAGACAGCGTACTACTATTTTGCATAGTTTTTCGGTGAGAGTTGACAACGCTCAGAATCACAACGAAACGCCCCCACCGGGAATGCACACCTTCTCCTCCTGACCTGCCGCACGTCGGCCTCTCGACGAGCAGCGCTCGATGGCGAGAGCCCCTGTAGCAATTGCCAGAGGCATTGCTCCGACCGCGAGTATCAGTCCGGCACCGAGGCGTTGATCTCGTGCAAGGTTGTCGAGCCAGCCGCGTTGCAACGAGGTGAAGTACTGATCGGCGATCACGGTGTCGGTGGTGATCAGTACCGCGGCGAGGCCCACGTAGGCCAAGAACGCTGCCAGGAGCAGGGCCGTTCTGACTGAGGTCCTCGCTCGGTTCGGCAAGGGATCAACGCCGACCATTACCCAAAAGAACATGAAACCGCAGATCAGCAGGGTTCCATTGATTACCAGATGGGGGACGTGCGAACCCGCGACAGCGCTGTACAGCCCTCCCAGGTAAAGGAAGTACAGAGCTCCGGCGAAAAGCACAACAATCACGTAGGGACGGGACAAGAATCGGAACCAGGCGCCCCGGTACAAGCTTCGTGTCCATTCCCTCAGTCCGGGCGCATCTCCGGATGACCGGCGAACGGTGAGCCGAAACAGCGTGAAAGGAGCTCCCAGGACCAGACAGAGCGGAGCGAGTACCGCAACAGCTGACGTTGCGCCCATGTGCACGCTCATCACTGCGGGCGCGTACCTTCCAACGCCAGACGATGTGGCAACAAGCAACACGAGGCATCCGAGAACCCAGCTCACCGAACGGCGCGTCGACCACCGCCCGCCCTGCCGCCGGAGTCGAAAAACGCCGACGAGATAGCAAGCGGCCAACACCAGAGCGAGAGTTCCGAAGATGAGATCGAATCGCCAGTCGAAGAGCAAGCGACCCGCAGTGGGCGCGCCGTTGAGTGCATATCCGAGCACTTCTTCGACCCTGCTCGGATCCTGTCGTTCCGTGGGAGCAGGGGGCGGAGTGCGGCCGAGAGCGACGGCAATACCGACAGTTACTGCGAGTACGACCGACTCCACCACTGCCAGCTGGGTGAAGGTGCGCCTGTCGCCGGGGTCCTTCGCCAACTCGGCGAGCGCAACTTTCCGTTGGCGCCAACCCGCCAACCCCGTGAGGATCAAGGCGGCGACCTTGGCAAGGATCATGACACCGTAGGTACTACTCCACATCGCGGCCAAGGGAACCCGCACAGCAGCGTTGACCACACCGCTGATCGCTATCACGACGAAAGCTGTGAGCGCGACGGTCGAGAAACGGCGCGCTGCGAAGTCGAGATGGCTCCCCTTCCTGTATGCATGCAGCACCAGAGCCGCTATTCCTCCCATCCAAATCGACGCCGCGAGGATATGCAGAACCAAACTGTTCGTAGCGATGTCGTGGGATCCTCCTGAGGAAGAGTGGCCAGACAACGCCCTCGGAAGCAAGCTGAACAGCGCGAATGCAAGGAGAAGCGGTGTCCACGAATACCGCAGGGTCAGGCGACACGCAATCGCGAGTATGAGTGTGAACCCTGCGGTCCATGCCCATGCAGTAGTGACATCGATGTCCAAAATCGCGCGAGTGAACGGCCCTGGATCGGCGAACACGACGGAAAGCGGTTGGCCGGAACTGTCCGAGAGGGTGAGCGGAACGAGCAGTGCCGCGCATATCGCCCAGATAGCGGCGGCGACACTTGCGGTTCGTAGCGCTAAATATCCGTCGACGTCGAGCACGCCCGAGGCTTGAGAGGGAACGAGAACCGCGGCCAAAAGTAGGCTGCCTACGGTCATCACGGCGGCAACCTCGCCGAGTGCCATCACTGCCGGGAGTCCGTAGATCGTCAGGGGACCTGGATCGGGAAGTCCGAGCAATCGGAGCGCTTCGGAAGTTGATGCCCGCGCCAATACCGCCGCGGTGATTGCGGCTATGACACCCCATCCCAATACTTTCCGCATTGGTCGTCCGATGGCGAGAGTATCGGTGCGGGTGTCGGCCGGTTCGGTGTCGATCATTGCGGGTGGACCTCTCCGGGTTGTGGATCTCGCCCGCGCGATCGGCGCTCCGGACCAAAATACTATGACGGATAGTTGCATGGGTGCTTCAGTCGGGGTTTACTGAAGCCATCCAGTAATCAAATATGCGCATATGACAATATGACCTTGCGGTCGACGACGAAGAAGGGCACACCGAGATGGGTCACGGTCATGGCCATGGGGTCGCAGAACAAGCTGCGAGTGCATCCGGCAAACATGTGCGCAAGCTATGGATAGCCGTCGGACTCGGCCTGGTCACATTCGTCACGCAGGTCATCGTGGGCCTGTCCACGTCATCGCTCGCCTTGCTCTCCGACTCGGCACACGTCTTCACCGATGTGTTCGGCATCCTCATGGCCCTTGCCGCCATATTGCTTGCTCAAAGGGCACGCTCGCGCCCTGATCGCACGTTCGGCATGTACCGGGCAGAAGTGTTCGCTGCCTTGTTCAATGCTCTACTTCTGTTCGGTGTTGCCGGGTGGGTTCTCTACGAAGCCGTCGGTCGACTTTCTGATCCACCTGAGGTCCCGGGGCTTCCGGTGAGCATTGTCGCTGTCGTCGGCCTCGCAATGAACGTCGCGGCATTTCTGCTGCTTCGCGGCGGTGCGAAGGAGAGTATCAACGTCCGCGGCGCCTACCTCGAAGTGATGGCGGACATGCTTGGATCTGTCGGAGTCCTGATCAGTGGACTGGTGACATTGATCTTCGGGTGGCGTTACGCGGATCCGGTGATCGGTGTTGCGATCGGCCTGTTCGTCTTGCCACGAGCATTCAATCTCGGCCGCCATGCCGTGAGGATCCTGCTCCAGCATGCCCCCGCCGGCATGAGTATCACCGAAGTGACACAAGCCTTGCAGGGGATCACCGGAGTCAAGGACGCCCACGATCTTCACATCTGGACGCTCACATCGGGCATGGAAGTTGCGTCGGCGCATCTGACGATCGACGAAGGATCCGATCCGACCAAGGTTCTTGCTGCTGCCCAGGATCTGTTGGACACGCGGTTCAATCTCGTACATGCGACCCTGCAGGTGGAACCCGCCGCGGGCGACGGGCGTTGTCAGGAGCTTCCGTGGTGAGTACCGACAAGGTGACCCCGAACGGCAAATCTCCCTATCGCACGAGGCGAGCAGTCTTCGCTATGACGGCGCTCATTTCGGCATTCGTCGCCCTGGCGATTGAACCTGTTGCACGGAAGCATCTTTCCGGCTCCAATGAGATCGATTTGGGTGTCGTCAGGTTGCGGTTGGCGTACAACAGTGGTGTTGCCTTCAGTCTGGGCGATCGGCTACCGAGTGCCATCATCATCGCGTTGACCGCTCTCGTCACCGTTGGCATCGCCGTATACGCCTGGAGGAGTATCCCTCAAAGCCGTTGGGTGGCCGTGATCGGTTTCGCCTTGATTGTCGCCGGAGCTGCTTCCAACGTGGTCGACCGAGCTCTCGACGAGCGGGTCACCGATTATTTCCATACCGGCTGGTGGCCCACCTTCAATCTTGCCGATACCTACCTCACCTGCGGATTCATCCTGGTCGTCGTGTCGCTACTGTTCGAATCCACGCGCGGGTCCGAACCCGAGATTCAGCGTCCGCAATTCGAGTGACCTGAATCGAGCACGGACGGGGTCGGAGAGCTGCCGGCGGGGCAGAAATCCGTCTCCTCGAACTTCTGCGCTGCGAGGTGCCGAAACCACGCCCCACGCGTCGGCATTCACGAGGCCCGCCGGGTATCGATCAAATCCATTCACCATAGTTTGGTAGCTATGAAAATAAAGTTCGGCATGACAAACTTTGAGGTGTGACTCTCTTGACTGTTAGGAATGCCGATGCTTCGGGAGGTCGGCCATGAACGCACCTTCGCGGCGTCAATTGTTGATCGGCGGGGTGCTCGCCGGATCGGCCGGGCTGATGGTGAACGCAGGAAAAGTGGTGTCTGCATCGCCTGCCGCGCATCCCGGAAACACCAACCCCGATTCCGCCGCACCTGACGGAGGCGGCGGAGGCGGCGGAGTTCATCACGGAGGCGGTGCGAGCGGTGCGACCTTTCGAGCCGGTCAGCAGGTAAACCACACTGCCAACGGGTTTCATCCCACGGCAATGCTGCGTGACTTCGACTACGGGACGACTTCCGAATTGCCTGACGGCCGAACCCTGCGCGAGTGGGAGATCTTCGCAGCCGACGAGGAGATCGAGGTAGCACCCGGAGTCTATTTTCCCGCGTGGACCTTCAACTCCCGCATTCCAGGTCCCGCCCTGAGATGCAGTGAGGGAGACCGGCTCCGGGTGCGGTTCGTCAACGGTTCCGCGCACCCTCACACGATGCACTTTCACGGAATCCATCCCGCTGAAATGGACGGAATTCCCGGGGTAGGCCGGAGCATCATCGAGCCGGGCGAGTCGTTCACCTACGAATTCGATGCAACCCCTTTCGGATTGCATCTCTATCACTGCCACGTCAGTCCACTCGCCGAGCACATTGCCCGCGGCATGTACGGCACATTCATCGTCGACCCAGCTCAGGGCCGCCCGGCGGCTGACGAAATGGTGATGGTGATGCACGGCTACAACACCACATTCGACGGGCAAGGAAACCAGCTCTACGCGGTCAACGGCATCCCGTTCCACTACATGCACGAACCGGTACAGGTGAAACGAGGCGAGCTGGTTCGCATCTACCTGGTCAACGTCCTCGAATACGATCCGATCAACAGCTTCCACGTGCACGGGAACTTCTTCGACTACTACCCGACCGGGACTCGGCTCGAGTCCAGCGAATTCACGGACACGATCATCCAGGCACAGGGCCAACGCGGAATATGCGAACTGCGCTTTCCCTACCCGGGCAAGTACATGTTCCACGCCCACAAGACCGAATTCGCCGATCTGGGCTGGATGGGTTTCTTCGAGGTGACCGAATGAGTGACACTCCGGATCCGACCCATCCGACGAGCACTCATGAGAATTCCTTTGACACTGAGGATTCCGCGCAGACAGAGTCCGATCAAGCCGACGCATCTCGCGCCGGGCTTTGGCTCCGAGGCGCTGCAGTACTCGCGATCATCGTCGTTGCCTTGACTGCCCTGGCAATGCTCGCCGGACAAAGCCTCCCCGAACGCACCGGCCCACCGATCGAGAACATCTCCGTCGAACGGACGGCCCTCGAACCAGGCCGAATCACGTTGACGCTACGCAACACCGGCCCCGACGCGGTGACCGTCGCGCAAGTTGCCGTCAACGACACATTCGTCGATTTGGTAGGAGCTGCAGATCCCATCGGCAGACTCGGGTCCGAGACGATCACCCTCGACTACCCGTGGGTCACCGGACAGCCGTACCTCGTCTCGATGCTCACCTCCACAGGATTGGTCATCGAACACGAAATTCCCGCTGCCGTAGCAACTCCTGCCCCCGGAGTGGCATTCTTCGGCTTGATGGCCTTACTAGGCACATACGTCGGAATCATCCCGGTCCTCCTCGGAATGCTCTTGCTGCCGGTGATGCGGCACGCCGGCTCCAGGGCAGTCAGATTCGTACTGGCCGTCACGGTCGGTCTACTCGCCTTCTTGATCTTCGACGGCACGAGCGAGGGGTTCAAGCTGGCAACAGCCTCGAGCGGAGCCTTCGGCGGCGGCACTCTCGTCGTACTGGGCGCAGCGATCGCCTTCCTGACGCTCACGTGCATCGATCGCTACCTGCGTGGAAGACGACGCCGAGCCGGCGCGACAGGTGCGTCCGAACTCAGCCTGGCACTGATGATTTCCATTGGCATCGGATTGCACAATCTCGGAGAAGGCCTCGCGATCGGATCCTCGTATGCGGTAGGTGAACTTGCACTCGGCGCGTTCCTCGTCATCGGATTCACCCTGCACAACACAACAGAGGGGCTCGCGATCATCGCACCATTGGCTCGGCGGCGCACCCCTCTGCTGACGTTGTTGGGGTTGGGATTGATCGCGGGTGCGCCGGCAATCCTCGGTGCTGTTATCGGGGCGGGCGTCGACAACCGTGAAGTATCTGCGTTGCTGCTCGGGGTCGGGGTCGGTGCAATCATTCAAGTCATCATCCAAATTGCACCGTCCCTGCGCACACAAGGCCGCTCGGACCTGGACCCTCTGGTCCTCGTCGGGGTCGGTGTCGGAATACTCCTGATGTTTCTCACTGGTTTGGTGGTCCCCGCATGAGCATGATCGATCCATCCGACATCAAAGTCGGTCGCCGTACTATCCTCGCAACAGCCTGCGCGACAACTTGTCTCGCCGTTGCCGGATGCAGCACGCAGAACAACAGCAACGAACCCGGTGTAACCCTGGGCAGCGCCAAGGTTCCGATATCTGCGGTTCCTGTCGGCGGCGGAGTCATTCTGGCGGACGAGCAAGTTGTGATCACCCAACCGCAGGAAGGCGTGTTCCAAGCCTTCTCTGCGGTATGTACCCACCAGGGATGCGTAGTCTCCGAGATCAGCGATGGAACGATCAACTGCCCATGTCACGGCAGCCGATACTCCATCGTCGATGGCTCGGTCGTGCAAAGACCGGCTCAGAAGTCCCTACACAGTTACGCACTTTCTCGCACTGGGGACACGATCATCGTCAACTAAGTCGGGGAACAGCACTTCCGAACTAGAACAGATATCTACGAAGGTTGTACCGGAGCAGTGTGTTCGGCGGCACTGCGGAAGTGAGAGATGTGCACTCTGCGCAACCTGAGTTCTCGGCGTACGGCCTATCGCATTGGGTCGTCATCGCTCTGTTTGTCGTGGGTTCTGTGTTTCTGATCTGGGCGGGACGTAGGCAGACCGAAGTGCAAGCTCGCCACCTCAGCCGCTTCCTCGCCGGAATACTGGCGGTGATATACGGCTCGGCGGTGCTCTACTCGCTGTCCTCGCCCACGCTAGGAGGATCCGTACCCCTACAACTCACCGATCTCGCGACAGTGTCCGCGATCTACGCCTTGTGGTCGCACCGACATTGGCCGTTCGCCCTCACTTACTACTGGGGGCTTGTATTGAGTACGCAGGCGTTGATTTCGCCAGCTCTAGTCGGGCCGGACTTCCCCGGTTACGAGTTTCTTGCCTTCTGGGTGATTCACCTGCTTGTCGTCTGGGCCGCGATCTACCTCACGTGGGGCCGGAGAATGCGGCCTAGCTGGCGAAGCTACCGCCTCGTGGTACTGGTCACGCTGACATGGGCGATAGTCACTTTCATTTTCAATCGTATCGCCGATACCAACTACGGCTTTCTCAACGCAAAACCTTCCACCGCATCGCTTCTGGATCTGATGGGTCCGTGGCCGGTGTATCTGTTTTCTGGGATAACAATCGTATTCATCATCTGGGCTCTGATGACGTGGCCGTGGGAGCGAGACGGGAGTCTCGACGAGGACGCCGCGGATCAACCTATGGACTAGCCGTCATCGTTCCTCCGCGCGCCCCTGGTACTGGACTGTTTCAACAACGATCTGCATAGAGTCCTGCCCAACCGATCGACCGGGCACGCGAGTGGTAAGCAAACGAGAGCGGCAGATGTGATTGCTCGACCGGCATGTGGATACCGGTGGGCAGCGCACGCTCCGATTGGCGACTCGCGGTGCCTCTGAGTTTCACCCGCTCGAGTTCGTCGGCACGTACATGATCCCATCGTCGGCACTTACCACTGAGTGTCGGCAATCTACTGAACAGTTTATTCACTATTTCCTGTATTCATAATTTTCTGTATTATCTTAGTTATGGACACCTTGTTGCATCGTGACGCACTGTCGAGGTTCGGCTACGCACTTTCGGACTCGACGAGGACACAGGTGCTACTGAGCTTGAGGAAGGCTCCGGGCTATCCGTCCGACCTCGCCGACCAGATCGGGGTCTCCCGCCAGATCCTGTCGAATCACCTCGCCTGCCTGCGCGGGTGCGGACTGGTCGTCGCCATTCTGGAAGGACGCCGTACCCGTTACGAACTCGCCGATCCCCGGATCGGGGACACCCTCGGCCAACTGATGGACCTCGTCCTCGCCGTCGACCCCACCCTGTGCCCGAAATCGGATGACGAAGGCTGCTGCTGACCGCAGCACGAAAGCGAGAACCCCCCATGTCGACACCGAACACCGCAGTTCGCGCACTGTACGAGCGTGAAATGTCCTCCGCGCACACCGCTTCCGACGACGCGATCCGCTGGAGTCACCTCGAACGCGCCCATATCCTCTCGCAACCACACCCGTGGCTTCACACCCGTAACCACCTCTCGATGCTCACCCTGGCGCTGCGGCAACATGATCGCCGCGAGGCTCTCGGACAGGTCCTGCGCATCGTGGTCGCCGCGCCCGGATCCCTGACCGGGCGGTATCCGGTCGGTAACACCGGACGCACGGCTGTCGGCCTGATGACACCGATGCCGATCCCGGAGGATCTGCAGAAAGTGCTGGCGCGCAGCCGCACTGAAGACATCGACTCTGCAGCCGAACCGGAGAGCACCCATGGCTGACGCGTGCTGCGGCCCAGACCTCGACTCTCCCGCGCCCGATGCCCACGAGAGTGAGCAACGACTCTGGCATGTCCGCGACCTGCAAGTGGCCGCCGCAGCAGCGCTTTTACTGGCGATCTCCTGGCTGATCGGACTCACCGGCTCCGATATCGCCGGCACAGCGGTAGCCCTGGTCGCCGCCGTGGTCGCGGCGTCGACCTTCGTGCCGAACACCGCGAGGAACCTACGACACGGCCGCATCGGCGTCGGAACGTTGATGACGATCGCCGCCATCGGCGCGATCGCACTCGGACAGATCACCGAAGCTGCGATGCTCGGGATCTTGTTCTCGATCGCCGAAGGCCTCGAACACTATGCCGTGACCAAAACCCGCCGCGGCCTGCGAGCACTCCTCGCACTGGTGCCCCCGACCGTCTCCGTCCTACGCGGCGGCCGCGAAGTCACGATCACACCGGACGAATTGGCCGTCGGCGACCGGATGCTCGTGCGCCCCGGTGAACGCGCCGCCACCGACGGCACCATCGCCGCCGGCACCACGAGCCTGGACCTGTCCGCGATCACCGGCGAATCAGTCCCGGTCGAAGCCGGACCGGGCGATCAACTCCATGCGGGCGCGATCAACGGCGGCGGAGCCATCGAAGTCGACGTCACCGCCCGCGCCTCCGACAGCTCACTCGCTCGGATCGTGCACATCGTCGAAGAAGCCCAGGACCGCAAGGGATCCGGCCAACGCCTCGCCGACCGCATCGCCCGCCCCCTGGTACCGGCGATCATGGTCCTCGCCGCACTGGTCGCCGGAATCGGCGCACTCCTCGGCGATCCGATGCTGTGGATCGAACGCGCCCTGGTAGTGCTCGTCGCCGCATCGCCCTGCGCACTCGCGATCTCCGTGCCACTGTCGGTGGTGGCGGCAATCGGTGCCGCAAGCCGAAACGGCGCCCTCGTCAAAGGTGGAGCTGCACTCGAAGAACTCGGCCGCATCACGGTGGTCGCCCTCGACAAGACCGGCACTCTCACCGCCGGAGCACCCGAAGTCATCGCCGTCGTCACCACACCCGGAACCACCCGCGAACAAGCACTTTCGGCCGCAGCAGCACTCGAAGCGCGCAGTGAACACCCCCTCGCCCGAGCGATCCTCGCCGCCGCCGCGACCCTCGACGCGGCCGATGACGTTACTGCTGTCGCCGGCCACGGACTACATGGCACCCACCGCGGCGGCGAGTTCCTAGCCCCTGCCTGAGGCGGGATAAATGGAACAACTGCTGGTGGTGCAAGCGCACACATGGTGATTACTTTCTGCGATGACGACTGAAAGGCTATTGAATTGAGCGTGGACTGGGACAAGATCGGGAAGGACGACTTCGAAAGAATCGTCGAGACGCTGCTGACGCGGAAGTGGCAGGGCATTGCGACAGTGACCTGCCCGGACGGGCGGGGCGGTGACGGCGGAATCGACGTCGAAGTTCGACAGAGTGATCGCCGGCGCATCCACCAGTTGAAGTACTTCCCAGACGGATTCTCCGGAGATAAGAAGACAACCCGCCACAAACAGATTCGCAACTCATTCGAACGAGCGACGAAGCTGTCGCCGCCCCCATCCGAGTGGATTCTCGTGATCCCCGCAAAGCTCACTCCTGGCGAACGAACATTCGTTGAGGGATTAGGAGGACCCGACCGGCCGCCCGTCACCATTCTCGACCGTGTGGGATTGGACGTCCTGATTGCCGAGTTTCCGGACGTCTATCGTTACCTCCGGCGCGATCACCTGCGACCTGAAGTCGAGTTGTATCGTCTCGAAACGGAGACGCTCACCGGCAGTTCCAAACCGCTCACCCGCCGGATACTGGACCTCGGAGCACAAGCAGACTCCACCGACCTCTTCTGGGCCACCGACTTTTCCCGGGTAGGCGACAAAGTTACCTACACGGTCCGCCCCAAAGACACTGACGCTCATAAGAAAAGCCCCATCACCGTGAGCTTCGACAGCGTCTTCGGCCCTGAACACGACGATGTGCGCAGAAAATTTGAGCAGTCGATGAATTTCGGCGCCTCCGGAGCAATCGTGCTACCGCCGCACGTCGTCAACAACATGGTGATCCGGGGGCCCCAAGCCATTGCCGGTACACCCGGCAATGTCACGGTCCGGATGGAGCCACTCAACGACAACCCTGCGGTCGGCGAGTTCGCTGAGCTTCGCTTCTTCGGCACCGACGGGACACTCAGGTCAGCGCACGAAGGTCGAATCACGTACATCAACCACGGATCAGTCGGCTACTCACTCGAAATCTCGTTCTACGAGCACCTAGAGGTTGAGCTTTTGGCTCCGATCAGCACAGGGGGATCGGGAGAATCCCGTCTCTCGTACAATTTTCACAGAATTCGCCCCAAGGATGCACTAGCTGTTCTCGACCTCCTCGATTCGTTGCGGTCGCCCGGGATCTTCAAGGTCTACATCAAAGACGACTTCCTGGCATCCCATCAAACCAACGGGGAGCCGACCGACCCGGCACTGGAACAAGAACTCGCCGAGATATACGGCATCGCACTCGATCTCAGCGTGGTACAGGAATTCTGCAACCACTCCTTCGCAATTCCGGAAGAAATAACCCCCTGGGAGCGGGTGAACCTGCGCGTCGCGCGGATCATCATCGACGGACACCTCACAGCCTCACCCCGAATCACCAACTGGACTGCGCCTCTGTCCGGTTTGGACTCACCGAAACTACGCACACAGCTCACAGAAAGCGGCCCCGCTCACTTCACGTGGAAGGATTTCACGCTCAAGCTGGGATCCAAGGAACTCGCTCTCGGCGATGCCGGGGTCATCCACGGGTCGGCGAAGGTAGTCAATTCAGAGGAAGCTCTCGCGGCCTTGGACGCCGGCACTGCAAGAGGATTCCGGATCAAATTCGAACCCCAGGAAGATCGATACTTCCTGATCTATCTCCTCGGACAAGGACCAGAACTGAAGGACCGCATGATCGCCAAGTGGACACTGCCCGGCTTCACACAACCCGGAACGGAAAAAACAAACCGCAATTGATCAAATAATGTTGCTGGTAACGCAACACGAGAGGACCAGGACGCAGATCCCGGAAATCGCGGTCGGCGAGCTGTGCTGCAGATTCCCCAATACGTGGCGCGTTCATTCCCCGGGCGTAGTGCTCGAAGCCCTTGAGTGGATCCAGGGCACTCATCACTGCAGACAACGAATCGCCTACGCATTCAAGGCCGGCCCACAACCAGACTCTCGACTGGCATCGCCCACCGAACTAGTTCATTGGGGACGGCGGCAAAATAGCGCGCTGTACCTACTCCTGGAACCAGCTACCGTTGAAATACGGTAACTGGCAAAGGATTATCTGTCTGGGTGCGCACCGGCCTTGCCCGTGCGGTTCAGCCCGTGGTGATGTTGACGACGCACTTGTCGACGGCCTGAACCCGCTCGTCGCCTGCTGAAATCTTCAAGGGTGCATCACTTGCTTTGCTCCAGCTTCCACCGTTTCGTGCGCCACCAGTCGAGGCGTACGCGACATTGCCGTTGATTACCCACACGTCGGAGCGGTTCTTGGTCTTTCCCGCGCCATCGACTGTGGTCGCCCCGTAGAAGGTGAGCGGACCATCGGTGATCACAGTTCCGTTGGTCAACCCATAGCCACTGGTCGATAGTCCGGAGCTAACGAGAGATGTCAGCTCTGCGCTGGCGGGAGCGCAACGAGGATCTGAAGCCGTCTTGGCTGCTGGGTTACCGGCCGATTCCGACGGAACTACCTTCGCGGTGGACGTCGGGGACGTTACGGCCACTGAAGTAGTCGAAATCGCGGTCGACGTCTTGTCACTACTTCCACATGCTGCGAGAAGAAGGGCACAGATGGCTGTGGCCGCGAACACGGCCGAACGAGTAATTTTCACAGGATGATCAAACCAGACTTGCCGGTCGCAAATCTCGTATGTCCTTTACGGTGCCCGGACGGCTTATCCAGTCGTCAAGGGACTGTTAGGTGGCGCGACAAAAGTTAAGCACTGCGAGCAAAGTGATGCCGTTTCGGGCTCACGCACGACCGGCCCGAACATGTCGTGCCCGTCAGGACGAGGACCAAGACCGTCCAGCTGCTGACTCGCTGGGCGGTGGTGCGGTTAGGGTTTCCGATTGGGGCCTGTGAAGCTTTGAACCTGTCAGCCCCTCTCATGCCCACGCGGGACGCCATCGGGGATCAGTTACGACCACCCGAGGTGCCCCCGACGCTGCAATCAGCGCAGCACGGTGACGGCCGTCCACCCAGGAGCCTTCGCTCCCGACAGTCAGCGGCTGAGTGAAGAACTCCTCCCACACACGACAATCCGGGCCGAACAGACCGCTCTGCTCACCGCACCGCACCCAATCGTCGAATTCCCAGTTGGCGGGTCGGACCCTGACCACCAGCACGCTCAGACGAGCAATCAACAACCAGTCAACCCACGGATACCCTTCATACAGTCGCCAGTTGTTCGACTCCACCACCGAACCGGCCACCTTCGGCAGAGTCGAGACCGCCCGAACAACGAAATCCACGAAAGGTTCTCCTCTCCATGACCTACGGCAGTGCCGGGCTCGGAGCCTTGGGCTTGGACTCAGTCAGTTTTCGGGCAACTGAGTGCGCGCAGGAGAGCATGAATTTCCGCGCGGCGGTAACGGCGGTGCCCACCGACAGTCGTAATGTATCCAATTTTTCCTTCGATGGCCCAGCGGCCGACGGTTTTCGGGGTGACGTGGAAAAGCGCAGCGACGTGTCCCGGGGTCAGAAACTCATCGCCGCCGTCGGAGTCGCTGCCTGCAGCTGTCTGGGATTCACTCCCCAACACGCCGGAAGAACCCTCCGACCAAGATAGTGCGGTAGCCTCCTCCACCGTCGGCTCATCACTCGCAGCAGCGGCCGGCGTTGCGGTGCTGACCGTGGAGTCAAAGTCTTCGGCGGCATGACGACATGTGCTCACTGTGATTTAGCTGTTTCTCTCGTGCCGATGATCATTCACCCACTCTGATGAGGGGCAGAAATTGTGCGCTTGGCTGCAGTGGTGAGAGGTCTGATCTTGGGCGCAGAACCATGTTCGAGCCGTGCCGACCAATGCTGGCAGGCCTGGCGAGGATTCGGCGGGCCGTGTCGCCTTGTTGGCCTTAGAGCCACGACATCAGCAGTCAACTGGCCTATATGCACACTAGATCTTTTCTGAAGTGCACGATCGAGCGGTGGGCGGATTATCGGTCAATATACGCGCTCAGATTGTCTGCCTATCGAGCATTGGCCACATTTCGCGCACACGTCAATGTTTCTTTGTCCAGCTCGCCCACCACCGCCAAATCGATACCAGCGTGTAGCGGAAGCAAGGATATCGGAGTGCCGAGGCACCCCCTCCCTCCCAACACGTTTCGTATCGAACAACCAACAGCAGCCCTCAAATCGGACGCCGACTGGGGAGTCCGTATGCCCTGGCCGTCAATGTCTCCATAACTGTGCGTGGGAGCATCCGCTGCGCCAGGAGGACCACGGGTGCATTGCTTCCGACTGCGTAGACTGGGCGTGTGCGTTTTGCCTCGACGGCTTTCAGGACGGTTCTCGCCACGGTGTCTGGCGAAATGCCTTGTCCTTCTTTAGCGTCGAGCTTCGCGATCACAGTTGTGAAGTCGCGTTGATATGGAGAATGCGGTCCGCAGTATTTGGTGCGCCGTGTGGAGAGTCCGGTGTCGATCGAGCCGGGCTCGACGGTAGTGATGTCGATGCCGAACGGTTTCAGTTCGTAACGGGCTGCCGTCGAGAAGGCCTTGATCGCGGCTTTGGTTCCCGCGTACGAAGAGCGGTAGGCCAGGGGGAAGCTCGCCAGCATCGATCCGACGTTGACGACTGTGCCGCGCCCACGCACCCTCATGCCGGGTAGCACGCGCTGGGTCAGTTCCACCGGACCGAAGACGTTGAGCTGAAAAAGACGCCTCACGGCGTCAATGGGCAGCTCTTCGATTGGGCCGCATTGGCTTTCGCCCGCATTGTTGACCAACACGTCGATGTCGATGTGTTGGAGGCCGTTGACGAAAGACTGTATGGATTCGGATTCGGTCAGATCCAGTTCGCGGTACTCGACGCCTGGCAGGGGGTCGGCGATCGCCGAGATATTCCTACTCGTTCCGATCACATGGAATTCTCGTGTGAGTAGTGCTCGGGCGACGGCACGGCCGATGCCTGAAGATGCTCCGGTAACAACTGCAGTTTTCATGTGTGCACCTTTTGGTTCTGGATGGAAGGGAATGGACAACCTGGCCGCCTCCCACTCGGGAGCGTTAATAAGTAGCCTCTGCTGGTTGAGCGACGGTTTGCTGGTGGGATCGAATCAGCGGCCGTACTGCGGTCAGGAAGAACCAATGTTGCTCTCAGACGCAGCGTGACTGGCACGGTCTGAGCCCAAGAGTCCGGGACGCTCCTCCGCTGACTACTGTGGGCACTCTCCTCGTCGGACGCTGCGGGAAATAGACACTATTTACGCTTAGTCCTTTGCTTTACAAGGACTCTCGACCCGCCCCACTGCTCGAAGTTCAGCAGTGTCGACCGCAAGATCGGCCCGACGTTTGCGCGCCGCCTTCACTACGAAAATGTCCGATTCCGTGTAGTCGAACTGCGCCGGCCCTTGCGCTTTCGCCGGAAGTCGCTTGACTAATTTCTGGGCTCGCCTACGAAAATCGGATGCATCAGGTTGCTGCAACAAGAAAGCGACTGCATCGACAACTTCCCGCGAAGGGGCACTAACCCTATCCATGGGATTCCCTTCTCCTGCCGCCAACGGACGCCATGAAAAGTGAGGTACCAATCGGCTCTTTGCGGTGCTGAATGGCCCGCCACTCGGATCTGCACGGACGAAAGCCGGTGAATCTTCCCACAGGATGCCTGTAGGACCACCCGAACCTCGCGAAGCGCGGCGCGGTGCCCCCCTGCCCAGGGCACATCTTTCTCATTTGTCGGGGAAGTTCACTCCACTTTCTGACGTAATCATCACTTATGATCAAGTCGTCAGTCAAGGGCGAATAAGAGTTTCTCGACGAGTACCGAAACTCCTTCGTCCGACATGGACCGTAGAACGCTCGCGGATATGTGCGATGTGGGAGAGTCTCCACCGCGAGGACTTGGGGTACCTGATTCACGCTCCTCCGGTCGCGCAGGCAGCCGAGGTGCCGGCGCCCTGCGCAGGCATCGGACTGTCACCATGCTGCGCCTCTAGGTGCCATCCGGTAGGACTGACGCCGGGGCGATGACGGTGTGCAACGCTCCACGGTAAGACTGTGGAAGGGCCTTGCTGCACAACTCTTCCGCCTCGCATGCAGGTACACCCAGCGCCCGGAGAACTCGTACGGTCGTTCGGTCGACGGTGCTCGCCTCGTCTCGATCCGAATCTTCAAGGAGCAAACGGCCCATCGACAACAGGGTGCCCGACACAAGAGCCAAGGCAAGTTCGGAGTCCTCGACGTCGAATCGTCCCTGTTTCGTCGCCGATTCGATGTCTCGGCGCGAGCGCGGCGCCAAACCTCGCTCGGACGCAACCACTGCCGCTTCCGCGGTGAGCAGAACCCGACTCAGCTGCGGCTCCATTCGAAACAGGCGCCCGGACAGCCTGAAGGACTGCGTGAACTTCTCGACGGGATCATCCAGGCCCACCGTGAGGGTATCGAGGTACGCGCCGACGGATTCCAGCGCCTCGTCGACGGCGGCGCTCCACAGTTCCTCTTTGCTGGCGAAATAATTGTAGAAGGATCCGTTGCCTACATCGGCAGCTTGGGTGATCTCCAGAACCGGCGCGTTGACGTTGCCATTTGCAACAAAATCCAGTGCGGCTCGGACGAGTGCCGCTCGGGTGCGAGCTTTGCGGCGTTCGACGCGGCTGTCCTCCATCACTTGATGCTTCCCTTCCGTCACGCAAGGAGCCCAGTCTAACGCCACCATAACAAAATGACGATTTCGTCAAAAAGGGTTGACGCGGCCTCCTGCAATAAGTGACGATATCGTCAACAGCTTCGGAGGATTCAATATGCCGACAGACATCAACCCCCGGTCAGGCGTCGACGGCCACCAGAACATTCACGTCGACCAAGGATCATTGCCGGGTGAACATCCCGGGCGCGCCAGGAATCCGGTCATCAAGGTCCACGACATCGCGTGGCTCGAGTTCCGGAAGCCGGATCTGGTCAAAGCACAAGCCTTTGCCGAGGCTTTCGGATTTTCGGTCACGCTACGTACGCCGGATGAACTGCATTTGCGAGGTACCGATGTCGGTTCCCCGTGTGTGATCATCCGCAAGGGGGGCCGCTCGAGCTACGTCGGCGCGGCCTTCCTGGCCGCCGATGTCGCCGACGTGGTGAAACTGGCCGAGGCGGCCGATCGCCGCGTCGATCGACTTCCCGACGCCATCGGCGGGGTCGCGGTGAGCTTGACCGATCCGAGCGGTCAGGCAGTGCGGGTGGTCGCCGAAATCGACGGCGGGGCGCAACTGCCGCGACAGCAGGTGCACGCCCTGAACTTCGGTGTCTCGCACACCGCACCCCAGATCGCTCCCCGACTGAACTCCACCCAGCGAACTCCGCGTGAACCTGCGCGAGTGGAACGACTGGGACACGTCGTTCTCCAGCGCACCCGCTACCTCGAGAATCTCGACTGGTACCTCGAACACCTCGGGCTGATCGTGAGCGACTTCCTCTTCTACGACGGCCAACGCGAACGCGGTCCAGTGATGAGCTTCATTCGCTGCGATCGCGGCGAGACCCCCACCGACCATCACACACTCGCCATGACGTTGGGCCCCTCGGACCGCTACGTGCACTCGGCGTACCAGGTGTGCGACCTCGACGCCATCGGGGCAGGCCACCGATACCTCACCGAACGCGGATACAAGCACTCGTGGGGCATCGGCCGCCACATCCAAGGCAGCCAGATATTCGACTACTGGCGGGACCCGGACGGTTTCCTCGTCGAACACTTCAGTGACGGCGACCTCTTCGATTCCTCCCTCGAACCGGGGTGGGCACCGATGACCGCAACAGGATTGGCCCAATGGGGACCACCTGTGAGCAAGGACTTCCTCGGCCTCGCTCCCGGCAAAGACGCTCTCCACGAACTCCGATCGATCATCTCGGCCCTACACCGCGACAACGAATTCGACCCCGAACGCCTCCGCGGCCTGTTGAAAGTAGCCTCCTCATGAGCATCCCGGTCCTCCGCACCCCCGACGCCTGGTGGGTACAGCTACCCGCCGGCGCAGCACGCATCGACACCTCGGCAACGACCACGGCCGAACTGCTCAGCGATCGCACAGCAGTCGATGCCGCATCCAACAGCACAGACACCGTACCGCTCGAGACACTTGACCTGATTTCACCAGTCACCGCCCCGTGCCGGGTCGTCGCACAGATGACCAATTACGTTTCACACGTCAAGGATTCGGGCATGAACCCCGACACGGTCCCGCTAACCTTCTTCCGGAAATCGTCCGGCTCGATCAGTGGACCCACGGACGCCATCGTCAAACCCGCACACGTGAATCTACTCGACTACGAGGCGGAGATCGGACTCGTCATCGGAAAGCCGTTCCCTGTCGGCACTCCCGTGGACAACTCCACCGCCGCCGACCATATCGCAGCACTGGTGATCACCAATGATGTGTCCGCCCGCGATGTTCAGTTGCCGAAAACACAGTTCTACGAGGCGAAGTCATACCCGACCTTCACTCCCGTCGGTCCGGTGCTGCTCATTCTCGAGGAAGGCGACTTCGCCCGTTTCGACAAGCTCCGACTGATGCTTCGCGTCAATGGTGAACTGCGACAGAACAGTACGGTCCGAGACATGATCTATCCGCCGTCAAAGGCGTTGGAGACCCTGAGCAAATTTCAACGCCTCGATGTCGGGGACTTGATTCTCACCGGCACACCCGGCGGAACGGCCCTCAAGGCGCCCGCCAAACCGATCGAGATCATCGGCGGGTTCTTACCGCCCGCGCTCAAATGGAAGCTGTTCTTCAACAAGCAGTCGGCCAATCCCCACTACTTGAAGGACGGGGATGTGGTCGAAGTGAGCATCGCAACGGATGACTTCATGCTCGACCTCGGAATCCAGCGCACGAAGGTGAAGTACGCGCGATGAATCTCGGGACAGGCGAAACTTTGCCTCGGCTCGGTACTTCCACTACGTGCCGAACCGCAGTGGCGTCATGACCTTAAAGCACTACCCCGTGGTAATCGTCGGGGCCGGTCCATCCGGAATGACCGCCGCGTCACTACTGGGCCGATACTCCACGAACTGTCTTGTGCTCGACAGGTGGGCGAGCGTTTTCGCGCAACCGCGAGCCGTTCACCTCGATGACGAGATCTATCGCATCCTCGGCGATCTAGGTATCGCCGAGGAGTTCGGCTCGATCTCACGAGCCGGACAGGGTCTACGGTTGATCGACTCGGACATGAGCACGATCGCAGAATTCACCCGCAACCCGACGGAACAACCACACGGATTCCCCGCGGCCAACATGTTCGACCAGCCCGCACTCGAAGCGGTACTGCGAGCAAGAATGGACCAAGGCGGCAATGTGACATTTCGTGGCCATTGCGAAGTCTCCGACGTCATCAACGAACGCGATACGGTACGCGTGATCTACACTGAAAGAGACACTGGGCGAGTACATTCGGTCACGGCGGACTACGTATTGGGCTGCGATGGGGCCAACAGCGTCGTGCGCTCCGCGATCGGATCACGGATGACGCACTTGGGATTCGAGCAACGGTGGCTGGTCGTCGACATCGCCACCACCGCCGACTTGCAGCTATGGGATGGCGTCCACCAACTGTGCGACCCGCACCGCGCGGGAACTTACATGCGGATCGGTGAGACGCGCTATCGGTGGGAATTCCGATTGCAGGATCACGAAACCGTGGACGATTATCGTGACCTCGATACCTTGCGTCCGCTGTTCGACCCGTGGCTCGGAGCTGTCGTCAACTCGGATGTGGAGCTGATCCGGGTCGCGGAATACACCTTTCACGCGCAGGTCGCCGACCGGTGGCGCGATCGCCGAGTATTTTTGCTCGGCGACGCAGCCCACCTCACGCCTCCGTTCATCGGACAAGGCCTGGGCGCCGGCCTTCGTGATGCAAAAAACCTGATGTGGAAACTGGTCGCGGTCCGGGAAGGTCTGCTCCCCGCATCCGCGCTCGACAGTTACCAGATCGAACGCGGCCCGCACGCTACCGCGATGATCAAACGGGCCGTGATGGTCGGCTGGGCGATGACCGGGGGCGGCCATCGGACTGCCGCAGTGCGAAAACGTGTCCTCCCGCCGCTGATCAAGCTTCCCGGCATCGCGGCCAAAGTGACCGACAGCGCGACCCCCAGCCTGCGTCCATCGCAGTTCGTTCGCCGTAGCGTTCCGACGATTCACGGACTCGCAGGAACACTTTGCCCAAATGCGTTGGTGGACAAATCAACCCGGTTCGACGAAATCGCGCCCGACCAGACGGTCGTCGTGACAATGACACCCCCGAGCGACGGACAGCGACGAGAAATGACCCGCCGGGGCGCCCACGTCTTGGTAGTCGAAAAATCTTCGCCTCTGGGAACATGGCTGCGGCGCGGCCGGTCCTGCGCAGCGATCGTACGTCCGGATCGAACAGTGATGGCGTCCTCCCGGTCCCTGTCTTCACTGCACACCCGAGTACCTGTGCTGCCGGCCCCCGTCGGCGCGGCCAGGCCGGCTTGACCGTCGGGCTGGCCCAGTTCTCGCAGCCCTCGACTCTGTCCTCATCCTCATTTAGGAACCTCATGGCTACAGACATCTCCACCCCGCAATACCGTGCGAACATCTACTCGACAGAGGCGATTCTCGATCCGTATCCGCACTACGCCGAGTTACGCGCGTTGGGCCCGGTGGTATGGCTTGCTCGCCATCGCGTTTTTGCCGTTTCCCGGTACGCCGAGTGCAAATCCGTGCTGCTCGACGACGAAACATTCATTTCCGGCGACGGCGTAGGGCTCAATCCGGTCGCCAACAAGTTGGGTCAGGGTACGACCCTCAACAGCGATGGAGACGAGCACACTCTGAAGCGATCCGTCCTGGCGCATCGGTTGACTCCCAAGGCTGTTCGGAAGATGACGTCTGCAATCGAGGAAAAGGCCGAAAGCATAGTCGAGAATGCCCTCCGTAAGCAGTGGGTGGACGGAGTCGACGACCTCGCGACAGCCTTACCCATGTCGATTGTGCCTGATCTCGTCGGGTGGCCCGAAGACGGTCGCGACGACTTGCTGCGTTGGGCCGGGGCCACATTCGATGCCCTCGGCCCGATCAACCGACATGCTGTCGGCGCAACGAAAGCCGCGGCCGAGATGCTGGCCTTCTCCAAAAGGGTTGTCCGAGAGCGATCCGTACTTCCCGGCAGCATGGGCGAAGACGTTCTCATCGCCGCCGACGAAAACAAGATCGACAAGTCACAGTGTCCTGCCTTGATGATCGATTACCTCGCACCCTCTCTGGACACAACGATCGGCGCAATCTCGGGCGCGCTGAATCTGTTCGCGCAACACCCCGACCAATGGCAGGCCGTTCGCGAGAACCCCGATCTGATCCCGAACGCGGTCAACGAAGTCGTTCGCTTCGAGTCGCCGATCCGCGCGTTCTCCCGCCGAGCGACACGGGACACCGACGTGGGAGGCTCGATGATCCCCGCAGGCGGTCGAGTGCTGGTGGTGTACGCCTCCGCCAACCGAGACCCGCGCGAGTGGCACGATCCGGATTCATTCGACATCACACGCGACGCTGCACGCCAGCTCGGATTCGGCTCCGGAACACACGGCTGCGCAGGCCAAGGCTTGGCCCGTCTCGAAACACAGACCATCTTGCGCATCCTCGCCCGGCGCGTCGCCCGTATCGAACCTGCAGGCAGCGCGGAACGTGCAATCAACAACGTCATTCACCGATACGAGCGGCTTCCCTTGAAGCTGGTCGCAGCAGGAAAGGCACTCTCATGAAGATCAGCGTCGACTGGGACCGCTGCGAAGGCCACGGTATCTGCACCGAACAGGCGCCGAAGGTGTTCAGCCTCGACGACGAAGGCGAACTCTCCTATGCGTACGAAAATACAGACATTCCGGACGAGCTCGCTCCCGGCGCCCGCTCGGCGATCGGCGCCTGCCCCGTTGCCGCGCTGAAAGAGCAACAGTGAGTACCTCCGATCGCCACATCGTCATCGTCGGCGATTCCATTGCAGGATGCACAGCTGCACGCGAACTCCGTGCGCGCGGCCACCTCGGACCCATCACGATGATCGGGGCAGACAGCGACGGCTCCTACGCCCGGCCACCGTTGTCCAAGCACATCCTCAAAGAGGGGGCGAAGGAAGCCGAGGTGTGGGATCTATCGGACCTCGACATCACTGCCATCCGCGGCACCGCGACCGGCCTCGACACCGACCTACAAGCAGTTCTACTCACTGATGGACGCCAAGTTCGCTTCGATGCCCTCATCGTCGCAACCGGAGCTCGAGCCCGCCGTATCGGTGCCCCCACCCAACACGGGGAGTTGGTGTTGCGAACATTCGCCGACGCCCGGGAGCTGGGCACTCGGCTCGACGCGGCCGATTCGGCGATCGTCGTCGGCGCCGGCTTTCTGGGAATGGAAGTCGCCAGTGTATGTGCAGCGCGCGGCATCGCAGTCACCGTGGTAGACGTCGATGCACCGCTCCAACGTATCCTCGGGTCGTTTCTGTCCGGGGCAATCACCGCCCGTGCGCGATCCTCGCCGGTGCAGATAGTGCGCACCGATCGGCCCGTCGAACTGATCGGCGATCCCGTCACCGGAATAGCCCTCTCGGATCGAGAACTACATGCGGATCTCGTCGTGACCTGCGCCGGCGAAATTCCCGACTCGCACTGGCTCGAAAGTTCCGGTGCCGCCGACACACAGGGCGTCGGTATCGACGCCCGGTGCGCGACCGCAATACCGAATGTCTTCGCTGCCGGAGACGTCTCCCATTTTTGTAGCTCGGTGCCACAGCGCAGGCAACCGTTCTGGTCGAACGCAGTCGCCCAGGGGAAAGTCGCAGCCGCTTCGGCACTGGGTCTCGAACCCACATGCCCTCCGACCGACGACTACTTCTGGACCGAAATCCTGGGACTGTCGATCAAAGTGGTCGGCCCACTCCCCCTCCTGGGTGAGCCGACCGTTCTCGACGGCTCCGTGAACGAAGGATCAGCTTTGCTCCAATGGACGCATCCCAACGGCCGAAAAACGGTGGTGGCATACGGGATCAAAAAATCGGTGGGACTTCTCCGGCGTATCGCACGCGAACAGACAACTCTCTCGAGGTAAGGAACACACAGATGACCTTCGGTTCGACATCGTCCGCCCGCCGCTCAACTCTCGTCCGCCACCTCCCCGAAATTGTGGGTCTGGCTCGTACGGCGATCGGCGTGGCACATATGATCGCGCCCACCCGCGCCAACGACCTCATCGCCGGACCTGACGCGGCACGTGCAACCGTCCGCGCAACGGCTCGAACCTTCGGAATCCGTGAAATCTACATCGGTGGCGGCCTTTTCGCTGCGACTCTGTGCGCCCCGAAAGCAGTTCGAACGCTGCTGCGAGCCGGCGTGGCGGTCGATGTCTGGGATACCGGCGCCTTCGCCATGACAGCCAATCTGCCGCGACGCACTCGAATCGCGGGCTGCGCGATCGCAGGCGGATTCGCGATCGCCGGTACGCTTGCGGAGATTCCGCTCCAGCGTTCCTGAACGAGCGGGATTGACGGGTGCCGAATTGTAAAATGTCGTGTGCGTGCCTTGTCGAAGGATTGGATCACCCTAGACGGAAGTGCGTCTAAAATATGTTGCAGCACAACCTGTTTAAAAACAATCAGCCATATCCGAATCACAGGGCAGGATGGATGGATGGTAATCCTGACCCACAGAGACAGACGTCTGCACCATCTGCACAATACGTCGAAATAGTCATGTGCATAAGGCCGTTGGGAAACCTCGGTAAACGCAGCGGCCCGGGAGAGGCGCCGCCCCCTAGGCCGCGGCGTTGTGCGCGCTGCGATCAGGCTCACTACGAAAACGCGATGCACGGCCGTCCATCTTGCAGGCCTTCCACACCAGGCGCGACCCGCGGTTCATCAGGCCGGCGTCGGTAGCCAGCATGCGGACGTCACCGAAGTAGTTACGCAGAGTCTGACGCGACTCGGACAGATCCCAGAACAGGTCCTTCTTCACGGACTTCGGGATGTCGAACTGCTTCCAGAACGACTTCGGCGGCACGACGATGGCGTCACAGAGAATGCGCATGACGATCGGGAACAGCAGCGAGAGGACGAACCGGTTCGGGCGTGACATCAGCGGGATGCGACGGCTCAGAAGCTTGTGCGCGAACGAGATATGACGCGCTTCCTCGGCCACATGAATGGCCATGACCGACTCCATGATCGGATGGATCCGGCCACCACCACGCAACACGCTCTTCTGAATGTGATCGATCGGCTCCTCACCGGCAAGGACACCGACGAAGAACAGCTCCGGGAACGGACCCGCAACGAGAGGGACGAAAGGAGCAAGCATCTTCATCGGACGGCTCATACCCGGAGCATCGACACCGATGCGGTTGACCATCTCCTGGAACATCATCGTGTGATTGCACTCTTCGACCGACTCGTGCGTGCAATAACGCGCCTCGGCCGAATCGTTGGGCAACGAGAAGACGTACTGCATCAAACCGCGAATCAGAATGTTCTCGAACTGAAGACCAACCTTCGCAATGTTCGCCTGACGCCACATACCGATCTCGATCTGCCTGGCCTCCGGCTGCGCCTGATACCACGGATGAGCCCCCAACGGATCAGACTCGACCGGCAGGATCCAACGGCGATCGTTCGCAACAACAGCGAACTCGGGAGAATCCCAATCGATGTCGAGATACGGATCGAAATGCTTGTGCACCGAACCCTCCGACAGGAGCCGAAGCGTCTCGTTGTACGAGTCCTCGGATACTTCTGCGCGCTTGTCGAGCGGCACCGCGAGCGTCATGACATCTCCCCTGCAGTTCTCACCGCAGGTACTTCTCGCGGTGGTCGGTGGAATCGAGGGCCGCTTGCACGATCACACTCGGCCGGTCAGATTTAATGTAACTCACGGTATCAGTAAAAGTGGGCGGTCGGATACCTGAACTCCATAACGCCTTGATCCAATACTTACAAATGAACGACGAGACCGGTTGGACGAGCTGCCACGACACCGAAATGCTCGAACACCATCTACTGACTCTCTACCGAGACGCAGTAGTCACAGGTGCACCAGAAACTGAATCGAACCGGAGTTTCCGGAGACTGATGTACCCCGAGTTTTCCGGAGTTCGTTTGTTTTACTTCAGGCATTGATGCACCCGAGAGAGGTCCACGATGCCCCGACGTTATCCACCCGAGTTCCGCCGGAAAGTCCTCGATCTGTTGAAGTCAGGCCGCACGGTTGCCGAGGTCGCCTCAGGTCTCGATGTCACCGAGCAGACGATCTACAACTGGCGCAATCAGGAGCTCATCGATACCGGACAGAAGCCGGGGCTGAGCTCGATCGAGAGCGCGGAACTCGCCGCTGCCCGCCGCCGCATCGCTCAGTTGGAGACCGAACTGGCCATTGCCACACGGTCCACCGAGTTACTGAAGTCGGTGGTGCTCCCAAAAGGCGGTTCGAAGCGATCGAAGTGATGGCCAAGGAAGGACTACCCGTGCAGACGGCATGCCGGGTTCTGGAGGTGTCCGAGTCTGGTTTCTACGAGTGGCGAAACCGGCCACCCTCGGAACGTTCATTGCGACATGCCTGGTTGACGCAGCTGATCACCGAGGTTCACACCGCCTCGCATGGCACCTACGGCGCCCGGCGTGTTCATGCCGAACTTACCCTTGGTCACGGCATTGCTGTTGGACACGGCTGTGTCGAGTTGTTGATGAGAACTGCTGGTGTGAAAGGGCTTCCGGGAAACAAACGTGCGCGCTCCAAGCATCAGACCCCGACTGCGAGCGATCTCGTGGACCGTAAATTTACCCGCGACGAGCCGAACAAGCTGTGGGTCACGGACATTACGGAACATCCCACGCGCGAAGGAAAAATCTACTGCGCTGTTGTCTTGGACGCGTTTTCGAGGCGGGTTGTCGGTTGGTCGATTGACAGTTCTCAGACGGCGACGTTGGTGACGAACGCTCTGGGAATGGCTATTTCGAATCGGGATCCGACGCCCGGCACGTTGATACATTCTGACCACGGAGTTCAGTTCACATCCTGGGCGTTCACCCGCCGGGCCCACGACTCGGGCCTGGTCCCGTCAATGGGATCGATCGGCGATTGCTATGACAATGCCGTCATCGAATCTTTCTGGGGCCGAATGCAAACCGAGCTATTGAACCGGAAACGATGGAGAACAAGGATCGAACTGGCCAACGCTATGTTCGAATACCTCGAGATCTTCCACAATCGCCAACGCCGGCACAGTGCCCTCGGGATGCTGACCCCGATCGAGTTCGAGAACATACACTTCACACGTCAGCCCGTAGCCTGAAGTCAAATATCGCGACTACACGAAACTCGGGGCACATTGAACCGTGCCGGGTTTGATGCCGCATCCGTTTTTGTGAAGGATGCAGATCATGCCCAAGCGTTACCCACCCGAGCAACGTGAGCGAGCCGTCAAGATGGTCCTCGACCAACTCGACGAATACCGGTCCGTCTACTCCGCATGCCAGGTGATAGGCCCGAAACTCGGTATCGGCGCCGAATCGCTGCGGAACTGGACCAAGCAAGCCCAGGTCGATGCTCAGGAGGTGCCCGGAGCGAGCACCGCGGAGCAAATGCGGATCAAGGAACTCGAGCGTGAGAACCGAGAACTCAAGGAAGCCAACGAAATTCTGAAGTCGGCATCGATTTTCTTCGCGAGGGAACTCGACCCTCGCCGCCGCTGATAGTCCAGTTCATCGACGACATGCGTGCACAAAATTTCAGGGTCGAGTCGATCTGCCGAGTGCTCACCACACAAGGAATCCAGGTCGCCCCACGCACATACCGCAACTGGAAAACCTCACCACCATCTGCAAGGACGATCACCGACGCCCACCTCACCAAGGAACTGCGGTCCACGATCGGCACTGCCGAAGGGCTCTACGGCCGACGAAAGATGACGGCTTATCTGCGCCGCAAAGGCCACCACGTCGCTGCCTGCACCGTCGACCGTTTGATGCGCGACGAAGGACTGAACGGGGTGGTCAGAGGCAGACAGCACCGAACCACGATTCCAGGCGGCAAGGACAGCCGGCGGGCACCAGACCTGCTCGATCGCGATTTCACCGCTGAAGCTCCGAACCGCACATGGGTTACCGATTTCACTTATTGCCGAACGTGGGCGGGGTTCGTCTACGTCGCTTTCGTGATCGACTGCTTCTCCCGGGCAATCGTCGGCTGGCATGCCTCGACAGTGAAGGACACGGGCATGGTCACCACGGCCTTGAAGATGGCGTTGTGGCGACGCGATCACGGTGGACATCGGGTCGGTGATGGGTTGATCCATCACAGCGATGCCGGTAGCCAATATACATCTATTTCCTTCGCGGAAACGCTTGTGTTGGAAGGGATTGCAGCTTCAATTGGAAGTGTCGGCGACGCCTACGACAATGCCCTCGCGGAGTCGACGATCGGACTGTTCAAGACAGAAGCGGTTTCCAAGAGTAGTCCCTTTCTGCAGGGCCCGATCAAGACGATCGACGACATCGAATTCGCGACGATGGAATTGGGTGGATTGGTTCAATACCCGCCGTCTGCACAGCACCTTGGACTATGTCACTCCGGACGAGTTCGAGGCCGTCTATTACTCTCAATTATCGATTCTCCAGCCGGAGATGTCGCCAGCATAGGAGCGGCAAGAAACCCGGCACGGTTCATATACAGGAACTGTTGGGAGTATGGGTTGAGTGTGGATCGATCTCGAACCGATGTTGGCTGATCTATCTGGTCTAGACCTCCCCACGATTAGTCGGCGGTTGACGGACGCCCGCATACGCAGACGACTCATGACCTAAAAGGCGTTCGTCTCCGCTCGGTGGGTGGGGCTGCACCCGGTACTTGCACGTTTCTGAGGTGTCCCGTCACGGTGTCGTCAATGCGAGGAGCCGGGTCGATGCGCAATAGTCTTCTTGGTTCCGTTGGCGAGATGGACCTCAAGGAGGGTATCGGCCTGCCGTCCGCTACCCCATGCAGAAATTGAGCACTCTCATTGCCAAGCAGCTCGTCTGTGAGGTCCAGCTGACTCTGACCCGATTCACCAATCTCCAGAAACCCCACCAACCTTATGGTCGGGCATGTCGACGGCAGGTGAAAACTGATCAAGGTATGGCACCTTGGGTTCTAGTCAACGTCGCAACACCGATGGATTTTGAATCGCCGGGATGCTTCTATATCTGTCAAGACACCAAGATCGGGTGTGCGGCGGCGAGTGTCCGGAACAGCTGCCGGGTGACGTAACGCTTGAGAGATCGCATGATCTCCTTGGTCGTGCGGCCTTCGGTTCGTCGACGTTCGACGTAGGTACGGGTTTGGGGATCAACTCGCATCCTCACGACGGATGATGGTGGTCAGTGCTCTGTTCAGACGGCGGTCACCGCCACGATTGAGCCTGTAGCGCACCGTGTTACCTGACGAAGCCGGGACCGGGCAGGTCCCGGCGAGTGAGGCGAACGCAGCCTCGGAGCGCACCCGACCTGCATGTGACCGCGTGATCAGGACAGTCGCTGCAACCACCGCGCCGACCCCGACCGCGGCAGTCAGTTCCGGCACATTGGTCGCCGCCAATGCGTGGAGAGACTTTCGATTGTCAACCAACTCCGCATCGAGCGCACGAATCCTCTTGGCTAGTCGCACGGCTTCCGCTCGGCACGTCGCAGTGGTGGCGTCCTCGGACCGAGCTCGCCACGTTGCGATCTCCTTTATCTGACTGTATGCCAACGATTTTCGTGCATCTACACCAAGTTCGACAGTGCGAACCAAAGCCGTCAACGCATTGACCGCGCGCGTCCGTTCACACGTCATCTGTTCGCGGGCGACCACGAGAACGCGCATCGCCACTCGCGATCCGTCCGCACGTGGTCGGCGCAGTCGATCGATGTCGACAGACAGAACTGACCGGGCGATCCGAGCGGCGTCGAGATCGTCGGTCTTACCGACTCCTCTCCGATCCGCCGAACCCATCACGGATGGGTTCGGCTACCGGGAATCCCGCCGCAAGAACGCGGTCGGAGAGTCCGGCGCCGTAGGAGCCGATGCCTTCGATGACGACGAGGGCGGCTTGTTGACCTGCTCTGTGTGCAATCCACGTGCGGGCCCGATCAAGACCCGCTGGACTTGCCGGAAAACTTGCTTTGTCATGCACGGCACCGGTTACAGCGGCCACAACACACAGCGCATGGGCGGCAGCGTGGGTATCTACACCGATGACGATCTCGTAGTTGTCTGCGACGATAGGCATAGCGACGGATGTCCTTTCCGATGGGCGACGTCGTTGTCGGCGTCGGCCCGGAAAGAGCACTTCGAGGCAGGCCTGTAATGGGCCACGACCTCGCGCTACGGGGTCGGGCAGGCTTGAAGATCAAGCCACCGAAGCAGGACCGGACCGGCGTCGCCGCCACGACAGAGTGGACAAACCCCGGCCAGTGCATCCGAAAAGGAGCAAAGCGATTCATGAGTCACACGGCGTTGTAGCGACGGCACCTATCCTGTCAGCCAGCCCCGGACCGGCCACTACAAACACCTACATGCGATTCAAAGTGAGCTTGGTGACGTCCGATTCTTGTTCCCAATACACCTTTGTTGCAAGCGCATCGATGTAGATGACAACGGACTCAGCCATGATCGGATTGAATCGCACCGGAGTTTCCGGAGACTTCATCCTTTGGGAAAGATGGAGTCATGTCGTCAGCAACGAACAAGAGGTACCCACCCGAGCTGCGTGAGCGGGCGGTTCGGATGGTCGCAGAAGTCCAAC
>NZ_JALGQH010000015.1 GCF_022810305.1 Rhodococcus sp. ARC_M6 | reverse complement strand
CGACGAGGGCGCAATCGGATTCGGCACCGGTCAGCTGCGCTGACGGACCGTAATTTCCCACCCCCGACTCCAACATCCCTCCACCGTATTCGAAACTATGTTCGGAGACAACAGTCACGGGCAAATCGGTCGGAATAGTCCGAATAGTCGTAAAAGCCACCGCCGCTTACGGTTTGGGCACCTTAACCAGCAGCCTCACTCATCGCTGCCGCGTCTTCTTCGCCGAACTTCTCCTCGAGGGTCTCGGGCGAGTAGTCCAAGTCGATCTCGGCTACATCGCGTCCCCGTGCCGACTCGATTGCAGACAAGCGTCGCTGCGCACGATCTGCGGCGTACTCGAGAAATTCCTGGTTGTCGAGGCCGAAAGGCTGCACCTCAAATTGATCGTTGACCCAGTTGATCATTCCGAGAGCCATAGGCATCAATTCCCCCATCCGCTGCTGGACGACGTCCCAGTTGGAGTCGTCCGCCGCCACATGCCTACGGCAGGTGAAAGTCCCCCACGCCATATGGCGCCGTTCGTCGTCGCCGATCTTTTTGATCAGCTGTTGCATACCGGGCAGGATTCCGCGGGTGGCACACACCTTCTGCCAGGCGTAATAACCTGTCAATGCAAGACTGCCTTCGATGACGTGGTTATAGGTGACGCTCGCACGCACCTGATTGACGGGGCTGGGATCGGTCTGAAGTATCCGCAACGACGACGGCAACTCGTCGTAGAACAGTTGGCGGTAGTAGGGATTGTCGGCGACGTAAGAATGCAAATCGTCGGTGAGCCCGACCGCATCCATCCAGAGCCGGAAAACCTGAGTGTGCTTGGCTTCCTCGAAACAGAACTGAGTCAGATACATCTCGTCACCGAACCGGCCCTCGGTGGACATTGCCTTCATGAACGGTTGAATGTCCTCGGTGACGGCTTCTTCTCCGGCGATGAACTGCGCACACAAGAATGTGGCACTACGTTGCTGCTCGCTGGTCAATTCCTGCCAGTCCTGGGCGTCCTGCGAAAAATCCAAGTCGGCCGGGTTCCAAAATTTGGCATTTCCTTTGGTGAACAAACGAAGCGGGAAGGAGTTCCAGTTCAGCCCTCCCGATCGGAGAGTGCTGAAACCTTCTCGCCCCGGCGAGGTGACAGTCATGACATTCCTTCTTCCCGAAACGAAGACATATGCCCCACCAGAATGCCCGCTGAACTACAACGTGAATCAGTTTTGCGGAACATTGCTCGATTCGGCCAGGGAAACACCCTTGGATTGCATCGCCGCGAAGAGTTTTGTGTTCATCTCGGCAGCTTTGGCTGGTTGGTAGAACGCAAAGTTGAGCGGGTTCGCAAGGTTGTTCAGCTCCAGTGGATCGGCCGCCATGTCGTACAACTCGTACTGGGGCGCAGCAACTCCCGCCGGGTCGAAGTACATCGTGTACTTCCAGCGACTATCCCGGATACAGCGAATATGGTTCGGCTGCGTAACAATGTTCTGACCGTCCGGTGTCGCACAGTTCTGATCGTCGTAGGTGAAGAGAATCGTGTCCTGGACCTGCATGCTCGGCGCGTTCGGGTAGGCCGCCGCGTCGACAATCACCGGTGTCAGATCCGTTCCGAGGAAGTTCCACGCATCTCGGTCCGGTACCTGGGCGAGGTTCGCGAGCGTCGGCACCACATCGATCAACGACGCCAAGGCATCCGTCTGTACCGGATTGGGGAACAACAACGGATTGCTGATCACAAGCGGGACGCGCAGAGTTTCCTCGTAGGCATTGAACACCTTCTGCCGGAGCCCTCCATGCGACATCCCCATCTCGCCGTGATCGGACATACGCACGATGACGGTCTGATCGAGCATCTGCGGGGTGGCTTCCAACGCGTCGAGCACACTGCCGATGTGCTCGTCCACCACCTTGTGCATGTAGGCGTAGAAGTTGATGTAGTTCTTGGCCTGGTCCGGTCCGAGCAGTGGGCCGAGTCCGGCGGCAAGCAACAATTCGGATTGAACTTGCGCAGTCGGTTTGTGATTGAAAGCCAAAATTTCGTCGAAGGTCGGCGGCAGTTCGATGCCCTGCTCGAACGAACCGGGTGCGTCCGACCCGTAGTTGTCGCACGTACCGTTCATGGCATTCCACGATTGCGGGTAGGCAAGCACGTCATGCGGATTGACAAACGAGACAATGAGCGCAAAAGGTTTTTCTCCCTTAGCATCTGGACCGGTAAGGAATTCGACCGCTTCTTCCGCGGCGCGACGGTCATGATCGGCACATCCCCCGCCGAAATGATCGGGATTGGTGTCCTGACCGGCATCCGGAGGCACCCATCCCTCGAAACCGAATGCCGCAATGTCGTCGCTGGTGGGATCTCCGCCGTCGGCACCCTTACTCAAATGCCATTTCCCACGGTAATGAACGTTGTAGCCAGCCGACGCCAACATCTTGGCCATGTTCTGCTCCGACGTCTGCAATTGCGGTTCCGTCGGAGATACCGTGCCGCCCTCGGTGAGGGTTCTGGTCACGCCATGCTGCGCCGGATACAGACCGGTGAAGAATGTGCTGCGACTGGGCGAACACATCGCCGTATTGCACACGGCTTGATCGAATGTGAGTCCGTGAGCCGCAATCCGTTGTCGGTTAGGAAGATTCCGCTCGACCCATCCTTGCGGCCAGTACATCGGACGCCGTTCCTGGTCGGTAATGATGACCACGATATTGGGCTGGGCCGGAAATGAATCACTGGGCGCTTTCCTTGCCGGCGTGTCTGCGGCGGTCGCCGACCCGATATCCGCCATACCTGCAAGAACCACCGCGCCCACACCACCCAAGAACATCCGACGGGGAACTCCATGACTGAGATGGTGGACGTTCGCAGGTTCTGGGCTCACGGAATGCGTCCTCTCGAGAGTGTGTCCTCAGAGTTGACCGTTTTGCCGCTTATTACACATATTCGTTTCGATTCAGGCTCGTTTCGATTCAGGCTCGTTTCGATTCAGGAAATGAACGGCACTACTGCAGACTCGAATTCGCGGTAGCCGTCCCGATGAACACTGTGACCGGTGCGAAATGACACGACCTCACAGCGTCTGAGCGTGGTCGCAACTTCGCGGAGGCGATCCGGATCGACCAGGCCTCCGAGTCCACCGCGCAAGAACAAGGTATCTGCTTCGATCAACGGCAGCCTGTCCCACCATTGCTGGTCCGGTCTGCGAAACTGCTCGAGCGCCGACCCTGTCATCGACCGATCGAATGAAAACGCAGCACGCGGATGGCGAACCAAACTTGTTGTGGCATACCATAATTCAGGGACGCTCGGTAACTTTTTTGTGAACACCTGTTCTGGATCGCCGTCACGTAGCGGGATCGGAGCTTCCTCGATAACCAATTTGCGGACTCCGGCGGGTCGTTTCTGCGCAATCAACGACGCTGCATGCCCGCCAAGAGAGTGCCCCACCACATCGACTTGATCGAATTCCAAGTGATCGCACACGTCCATGACGTCTTCGGCAAACTCCTCGAACAGGTACGACGACGCCCTGTCGCTCCGCCCGTGTCCACGAAGATCTGCAGACACAACCCGCCGATCGCGAGACCGTAAAGCCCGGGCGAACCTGTCCCAGGTTCCGCTGTCACCGCCCATCCCGTGGATCAGGACGACGGGCGGAAGTTCGGCAGCACTCGAGTTGGCTCCGGAATCGCGATAGCTGATTTCGACTCCACCGGCACTACGTACGTTAGCGACACTCACGAGATCCCAGAGTAGACCCGCTCACTCGTACACGCCTTCCACCGACCACCTTCCCCCTTCACAAATCACCAACAGAGCCCGCGATTGTTCCAACAACACCTGCGCCCGTGCCGCCGTCCGCACCGCTGCCGTGTCCCACCACCTCTCGTCAACAGGCCACGGCCCTGCCCAGCCCTGCACGGCCCATTCCTTGCTTCCCCATGTCAGCCTCGCAGGCCTCGCACTGAACACCCCTCGTTCGGTGACGTACACCGCGGTGCCCGACGCATCCCGGAGCACTACCTTCGGATTGTCGACGAAGATCGATCCCGGGGCCGGCTGCGGCAGTCGCCCCGGCCACGGCGACGTCGGGTCGTGCGCCGCCACACGTTCATCGCCCAAGGGCAACAAGGTAATTCGCTCCAATGGGCCTCTTCCTCCACTGAGAACACCCACCTGAACCGACTCGCCGCCCAACAATCCTTGCACTCGAACCAACGCGCGCCTGGCCCGTTCGTCCTCGTCGCCCACCCCACCCCACAGACCCAATTGCAAAGCGCCGGCGCTGACCACTTCCACCGGTTCCAGACGCAGTACCGCGATTCCGGCGGTGGGTTTGGCTTCGCTGCGCCCACTCAACCATCCGTCGAGTTGCCACCGCACCCGATCTGCCGTTCCCTCCGGCGTCAACGGCTCCGCGCAGCGCCACGTACGAGAGAGATGCTCACCGTTCCCGGTACTCGCCGAGATCAGCAACCGAGTGCAGGCAACTGCCGCTCCCGACAACTTGTCATGCAGGAGACTCGCCAACGCTCGTCCGGCGAAGGCTGCCGCATCCACTCGCTCGATGGACGGGTTGTACTGCTGCTCCACTTCGAGATCCGGCGGCAGTGTCCGCGCCGACGGTGGCCGCTCAGGTTCACCGCGGGCTGCCCGGTGTGCCAGTACCGCATCGGTACCGAACCTCGACGCCACATCGACGGCAGGTAAGTCGGCAAACGACCCGATAGTTCTGATCCCGAGGCGATGCAGCAAGTCCACCAACTCGCCGCGATGACGCGCAGACAAACTGGGCTCAGCCGATAGCTCCGACATCGGCAGTGGTGCAAGGAAACTCGCACCGCCGCCGGGCGGAACCAGTACAGCTCTGCGCGCGGCAATCACCGCCGTCGACAGCTGATCTGCCACCCCTACCTGGCATTCGACGCCTGCCGCCGCAACCTGATCCACCAACCGCTCCGCTGCAGCTTCCTCGCTGCCGAAATACCGGCTGACACCACGCGCACTCAGTACCAACAGCCCCGGACGTAGCACTTCTATACCAGGCGCTGCCGCATCGACCGCGGCCGCAACCGGCTCGAACAACCGGGCATCGCGCTCCGGATCTGCTACCGCCACATACAGTTCCGGACACCGCGCCTGCGACTCGCGTCTGCGCAATCCGCGCCGAACCCCTTCGGACCGTGCCGTCGCACTGCACGCAATCACCCGGTTGCCGGAGATGACAGCCACCGGATGTGTAGCCGGAAGATCTGCCAGCGCAGCCGCTGCCACCGCAGGCCAGTCCGGGCACCACAGAGCCAGAACCCTGCTCACAGCGCCACCACCTGAGCTGCACTTACCTCACGCGTCGGCCGCCATTCCACGCGTCCGGCCGCACTGCAAATATCCAGACGTGTGGTGCGCGGCTGAAACGAACGCCCGCGCGCACGCACTGCAAGACTGAGCGATTCGAGTCGCCCCCGCCCCAGCGCCCGCCCCTGACCGAAGCCACCGTAACCATCGACCCGCGCATCCAGCCGGATCTCCGCGCCATCCCAATGGCCATCTGTCACAACAAGAGTGGAACCCTTACTTCGAGCGCGCGCCACCACTGCCCGCGCCCGCGACGGTGGCACCGACGCCCCGGCCAATCCTAAAATCACCAGGTCCATACCGTCGAGCAGCACGGCGGCGACCTCGACCGGATCGGGGCCGGGAGCCGGTATGAAGGCCAAACGCTCCAACTTCGCACCCATCTCGTAGGCAGCCAACACTCCCAACCGAGGCTGGCCGATGACGGCAACATGCCCACCCGAAGCAGTCACCGATGCCATCAGCCCCACAAGCAGCGACGCCGCCCCTTCCACGGACACCACGGTGCCCCGCACCAATCCGCCCTGTGGCAGCAACTGGGCGATACCGGCAGGCACCGGCAAGATGCCTGCCACGCTTGCCCTCGTCTCATCTACCGCGCCCTCGACAGGAAACGGCGACAGAGTCGGTTCGCCGCCACGCGCCGGAATGGATGCCATTCGACTGCGGAGATGCGTCAACCGATCTTGTCGAGATAAACCCGACCCGTCGATTGATGACTCCAGTACTTCGGCCACCTCTTTTTCATCCCCGTTCTCAAAACTCCGGTGATCCATAACCAGCCGGCAAACCACGGGGAAGTCGAGGTCTGACACGCGTCGAACAGACAACAAATCGAACATATTTTCGAATTGTTTTCCAGTAAAGCCTGTCACTTACGGCACGTCAAGGCGGGACAAAGGGCCCAGTTCACACCAACCTCGAGGGTCACAGGCGTATCAATCCACTAACCTTGAACTTGTGACAGTTCGAGAGCAGACCGGGAGGGGCATCGGCCCCGAATACCTGCTGGCGGGGCGGTACCGACTCCGCTCCAAAATCGGCGGAGGTGGCATGGGTGCCGTCTGGCTTGCCCGCGACACCCTCCTCAGCCGCGACGTCGCGGTGAAACAGGTCACTACTACGGCCGGGCTCGACGACGAGAGCGCCGAAGAGATCCGCGAACGCACAATGCGCGAAGGCCGCAACGCCGCCAAACTCTCACATCCCCACTCCATCGGGATGTACGACGTCGCTCTCGAAGCCGGCGAACCGTGGCTCGTCATGGAGTACTTCCCGTCGCGCAGCCTCGCCCAGGCCATGAACATCGCCGACGCACTGCCGCCCTTCGAAGTCGCGCAGATCGGCGCACAGATCGCCGCCGCACTCACCGAGTCACACGCCGCCGGCATCGTGCATCGAGACATCAAACCCGGCAACATCCTCATCGCCGACCGTGGCGCATCTCTCGGCATCGTCAAGATCAGCGACTTCGGGATCGCACGCGCCAAAAGCGATGGACCCGATCATCAGGACGAGGTCATCACCGGCACACCGGCGTACTTCGCCCCCGAAGTTGCGCGTGGCGACGACCCCACCGAAGCCAGTGACGTGTTTTCCCTCGGCTCGACGCTCTACACCGTCATCGAAGGTCAACCGCCATTCGGAATCGACTCCGATCCCATCGCACTGTTGCACCGCGTCGCCAAGGCCGAGATCTACCGCCCCACCAAATCCGGGCCGCTCACCGACGTCCTACTTCAATTGCTCGCACCGGATCCGACGCGTCGGCCCACCATGGCGCAGGCCCGCGACGCACTCGCCGCTGTCGCCACCAACGGTGATTCCATCGACCAACTGATCGGCACACCGCTGTACTCGTCCGAGGGCGTCGTTCCGGCCTGGGCACACCGCACCACGCAACTCCCCGATCCGCACCGGCGCAACCGGTTGGTCGGCCCCACCGTCACCGGATTGCCTGCGGTCCAACAAAATACGCCGCTCGGCTCCGTACCCAGCCCACTGGATTTGTTCTCGTGGCCACCGCGGATGCCCACCGGGCCAGCAGATGCGAGCACTCGGGACAAGGTCGTCGCCTGGGCTCCTATCGCTATGACAGCAATGGTGGCGATCATCGTTCTCGCCACGATCATCGTCGTCATCCTGGTGCTCACTGCCTGACTGCACCAGCCGGCTTGATGTTGGCATTGAGATGAAAGACGTTGTCCGGGTCGTACTCCGCCTTGATCCGTGCCAAACGTTCGTACTTGCCAGTCCCGTACGAACTGCGGACTCGATCTTCGTCCGCATCGGTCATGAAGTTGACATACCCACCCTGATTGGACGACAAGGGACGCAATGCTTCCCAGGTATCACGCACCCACTCTCGATCCAGATCCAACGTTCCCTCATCTGTTGCCGTGGCCGTCATGTTGCACACATAGTGCGGAGTACGCGTACCCCCGAATGCCGTCTCGTCCTCGCCGACGGAGGTGAAAGCACCCTGCATCGGAAAGATCGGCATGAAAGACATCGGTGACAATTTCTTCCCCGCATGCTCGGTCAGAACGTCGATCACCTCATCGGAGAAATCCTCGAGATCCAAGGCCTTCTCGTACGCGTATGCACCCCAAGGTTCGGACTCGTCGAGCATCGACTGCAACCCGACGTACGGGAGCGGCGTGACAAACTCGAACAGCGGTTCCAACCCCTCACGAATCGGCGCAATCGCTTTCTCATGGTCCTGCGCAGATCCGAAACCCGCTACCAGCAAGGCATATCCGGGACGGAGATGAAACTGCTCCGGAACGAACGGCGCGGGCGGCGCAGACAAACTGACAGCCACCAACGCACCGACATTGCCCGGCAGCGCGGGCACCACCTCACGGAACAGACGCAGCGCATCCGGTCCGTCGTCCATGCCCCAGAAAAACAATCCCAAATGCACCTCGGGGCCTACCTCACTCAACCGATACTCGAACTCCGTCACCACCCCGAAATTGCCGCCGCCACCGCGCAGCGCCCAGAACAAGTCGGGATGGTCGTCTTCGGAAGCGCGTACCACCCGACCGTCGGCAAGCACAACCTCCGCCGACGCCAGGTTGTCGATCGACAATCCGAGTGATCGCGTCAACCACCCCATCCCGCCGCCGAGGGTCAACCCACCGATTCCGGTATCGCTGATCACCCCACCCGTCACAACCAAACCGTGCTCCTGAGTCGCCGAGTCGAGGTTCGCCATCGTCGCTCCGCCACCGGCCCGTGCTCGGCGCAGGTTCGGATCAACATTCACACTGTTGAGCGCACTGAGATCAACCATCAGACCTCCCTCGCACACGGATGCGCCGCGGTAAGAATGTCCACCGCCCCGCACCGACACTTCTAGCGAGTTGTCTCGGGCAAATCTCAACGTTTGCACCACGTCTGCTGATCCCCGACACCGCGCTATCACCCCTGGCCGATGGTCGATCTGACCATTCCAGATCGACCGAGCATCGTCGTAACCCTCGTCATCGCGACCGAACACCGGCCCCGTGATCGAGGATCTCAACACCTCGATATCAATACTTGTCATCACACACCCCTGACGCCGGTCACGAGTAAGTACTCCCAGTCCATACTGAAGGAACTGTCGTCGTTGTCGTACCTACGAGCCAGCTCGACCAGTTCCCGATCCAGAGCCTCCGTTCTGTCGCGATCGTCGGCGATATTGCGGTAGACGGCAATAGTCGGACCGTAGTTAGCCTTGAAGAAGCCGCGGAATTCCTCCGGTCCACCAAACCTGTCCACGTGCAAGATCTTTCGACGCGCATCGACATCACCAACCAAATCGCCGAACAACCCCCGCACATGGTTCTCGTCACCCCACAGCGGCGCCGGTTGCACACCGGTCGGCGGAGCCGGCGCATACGGTTTCATCACTTTGAACATTTCTCCGATGAAACCCGTTGGGGTCCAACTCAGTACACCGACTCGACCGCCGACGCGACACACTCGGAGTAGCTCGTCGGCTGCCCGTTGATGGTGTGGCGCGAACATGACCCCGACGCACGAGAGCACTACGTCGAATTCACCATCGACAAAGGGCAAATCCTCGGCGTCGGCAGCCTTCCACTCGAGTTCGACATCCGCTTCGGCCGCAGCACGCTTTCCCGCCTCGAACAGTTCAGGAGTGAGATCGGTTGCCACCACCTCCGCCCCACGCGCAGCTGCCGGAATAGCCGCGTTACCTGCCCCGGCTGCAATATCGAGGACGCGGTCACCTTCCCCGACCTCACACGCCTGCACCAGGACGGGTCCGAGATCCGGGATAACCTGCGACGCCACAGCCGGATAATCACCCAACCCCCACATAGCCCGGTGCTTGGACTTGAGCGCCCGATCCGAGACAACCACATCTACTGATTCAGTCATTACATTCTCCTCCAACTGTTTTCACACAAACTTCCGTTCTGACAGTTGACGTTACGACGCGATTCGCAGCCTCTCCAGTACCAGATCTGTACCGCGGCACCTCATCGGCCTACGATCGATACATGGGGTCGTCGTACCACCAGTTCTGCCCCGTCGCGAAGGCGATGGAGCTCTTGGACGAGCGCTGGACACTACTGCTGCTCCGCGAACTCATGATGGGAAGTGAACACTTCAACGACCTACGACGAGGGCTTCCCCGAATGTCTCCCACACTGTTGTCCAGACGACTGCACCAACTCACCGTCGCCGGCATCGTGGAGCGAAACGACAGCGACGGAGCCATCGCCTACCGCCTCACCGATGCCGGCCGAGAACTCCGCCCCGTCGTCGAAGCACTCGGAATCTGGGGCACCCGTTGGATCGGCGAACTCGGAGACGGAGATCTGGATCCGAAACTTCTGCTCTGGGACATGCATCGACGCGTAGACCATTCCGTAGTCCCCGATGGAAAAGCTGTAGTCCACTTCGCCTTCTCCGGAGTACCCGGGCATTCCCGGAACTGGTGGCTGGTCATCAACTCCGGCGAAGTCGACGTGTGCGACAACGATCCGGGCTTCGATGTCACGGTATCGATATCTGCGGGGTTGCGACCGATGACGGAAGTCTGGCGCGGCAATCTGACCTGGGCCGACGCCGTCAGATCCGGCGATATCACCATTTCCGGGCCCGCACCACTGCGTCACGGCCTCCCGGCTTGGTTCGAATTGTCCACCTTCGCCACCATCCCGCGCCCGCAGTAGCTCTTACCCGCACCGTTCCAAGCTGTTACAGAGTTGTCGCAATCTGTGTCACGGTTGACGACGTGTCACCATCTCACCGTGACAACGGCCGAGCACTCTCAATTGCATGCCCACCTCCCGCGGAATATCCTGCCTCCTCGCGCTCGGAGTGCTCGGACTCACCGCCTGCTCGTATACCGACGATGCCCAGCCGAAGAGCGGGAACTATCTTGCCACTCAACCTGATTCAGGCCCCGCCGGCGGCGAGATCGAAGACCGCATCAGCCCGAGCGACACACACTTGCCAGCGCTGGCACGCCTGCACACCACACTGCTCGCTGCACTTCACTCGGCAGCGGCCGATGCACAGAAATCCGGCGTTGCCCTGTACGTCACGTCGGGTTGGCGATCCGCGGCATTTCAACAGCGTCTCTGGGACGACGCCGTCGTAAAGTACGGCAGCGCAAGCGTAGCCGCACAATGGGTGCACCCGCCGAACCTCTCGAAACACGTCAGCGGACAAGCCGTCGACATCGGACCGACAAATGCCGACGACTGGCTCATCCAGCACGGCAGCGACTACGGACTGTGTCAGACCTACGCCAATGAAATGTGGCATTTCGAATTGGCCACTACCCCCGGCGGCGAGTGCCCCCTACAACTGAGCAACCCCTCGGACGTGAGAGCGGAAGGCTGACCATGACACGCATCAAACTGCCGAGACTGTTTGCCGCACTAGTACTTCTGGTCTTGGGAATCATCGAATTCGAGTTGGCGGTCAACACTGCCGGCGGTCAGATAGTCGACCAGCAGATCATGAGGGACGCGTCCTACTCGGAGGATCTCGACTCACTGGCCGCGGCATTCATCGGTCTGGTCACCCCGATTCTGATAGTGGGAGGAGTACTCGTGGTACTCATGATCACGTTGCGCAACAACCCAATTGCGCTGGCACTCCGCGTTGCCGTCGTAACACTGGGACCGATCACCACAGCCTGGGCACTCAAACAGTCGCTTCAGCGACCAGATCTCAACGGCCTTGTCATGCACAATTCCTTCCCCAGCGGCACCCTGACCGCTGTTACCGCTCTGGTCTGCGCGATCGTGTTCGCAACTCCCCATCGATGGCGCGCCATAGTTGCGATCAACGGTGCCTTGATCGTCATCGGCACCGCGATCTCCGTGATCGTCCTACAGTGGCACCGGCCGAGCGACGTGATCGGTGCGTTGCTTCTGGTGGGCTGCTACACCCTCGCCGTATCTGCTTTCCCGTTGAACACCACGATTCCACCGCACTCGGCACTGGCCGACCCCGGGAACGAACGACTCTCGACGGTGTGAGGCACCTGTACTGTGGGCTTACCGAGATTCCTCCGACTGCAGAAGGTGCCGGATCATGGTGAACATTCTTTTCATAGAAGACGATCCGGCCGTCGCCGAAGCAATCATGTTGGGGCTGAACCGACTCGGGCACACCGTCAGCCATCGACCCGACGGCAACACCGATTTCGACGACGCTCTGCTCGCCGCGGACCTGGTACTTCTCGATCTCGGACTTCCAGGTGCCGATGGCTACGAAATCTGCCGACGCATCCGCACCCGTAGCGCGATCCCCATCATCATCCTGACCGCACGATCCGACGACATCGATACCGTCGCTGGTTTGGAAGCCGGTGCCGACGATTACGTCGTCAAGCCCGCCAGTCCGCGGGTACTCGACGCCCGGATCAAAGCCGTCGTACGGCGGTCAGCGCCCACCACTCCGCCCACTGAAACACTCCCTGCCGCCGAAACTTTCGGAGACTTGGAGGTGGATCGAGCGTCACTCAAAATCCACAAAGCCGGAGCACAATTGACCCTCACCCCGACCGAGATTCGCTTGATTCTGGCGCTGACCCAGAATCCCGGGCTGGTCCTGAGCCGTCAACAACTGCTGTCCGCCGCCTGGGATCAGGAATACCTCGGAGATTCACGCATCGTCGACGCCGCAGTGCAACGCCTCCGAAGCAAGATCGAAGACGACCCCGCCGAACCGACGTTCATCGAAACGGTTCGTGGATTCGGCTACCGCTTCAACCCCCAACCCCGATGAAACCGACCTGGCTACGCGTCGACGGCCTCCGCACCCGCCTGGTTCTCGTGTTCATCGCCATTGTGGTGGTCATTGCCGGAGCGACCGCCGGCGCAGTCTCGTACATGGCGAGATCGTGGATCTACTCCAACGCCCAAGACGTTGCAGCAGCGCAGTTCCGGGACGAGGTAGCGCCGATCAACGGTCAGTACATCGACGGACTGACACCGGAGAATCTGGCGCAACACTTCCAGTCCGACATGACCGTCTTCTCGAACGGCGAGATACTCCAGTACACCCTGGATCCGTCCCGGATACCGCCGAGCTTCTCGAACGGCCGAGGCAGCATCACGTTGATGCGTTTCGAGAGACTCGACTCCGAACGAATCCTGCTCGGCATGTCAGTCGAGGTCACGGATACCTCAACGCCTGACAGCAGCGAGAATCCGACCGTCGTGACAGCCGTCGCGGTCCGCCCCCTGATCGGAGTGCAAGACAAGTTCAACGACCTCCTCCGGGTCGTAGGACTCACCCTCACCCTCGGTGTCCTCATCAGCGGATTACTCGGATTCTGGATAGCGTCGACACTGGTTCGTCCGCTCAAACGCCTCGACGAAGCCGCATCACGCGCCGCCGACGGCGACTTGAGCGTCCGCCTACCGGAAGACGGCGTGGCCGAATTAGCCCAGTTGACAACAACATTCAACAACATGGTCGCGCGCAACGAAGCTGTGATCAACGAACTCAAGGAATCGGAAGAACAGTCCCGAAGATTTGTCGCCGACGTCTCGCACGAGCTTCGCACTCCGTTGGCAGCACTCGTACCCGTCAGCGAGATCCTGTCCGAAGAGATACCGAACCTGCCGGCCGACGCCGCCACCGCCGCCCGAATCGTGAGCAGCGAAATCACAAAACTCACCAGACTCGTCGAAGACCTCATCGAAATGTCTCGCCACGACTCGCAACAAGCACGACTCGTACTCGACAACATCGACCTCGTCAGCCTGACCGAGCGCACACTGGAGAGTCGGGGCTGGTCCGACATCGTGGAACTCTACGCACCCGAAAACATCAGTGCCCGAGTTGATTCACGCAGAATCGATATCGTCCTCGCCAATCTCGTCGGCAATGCCCTACGTCACGGATCTCCACCCGTACGCGTCGAACTAGGCACTGTACCCGGCTACGCCGTCATCAACGTCGTCGACCACGGACCCGGAGTTTCACCGGAGTATCGACAAGCGATCTTCCGACGGTTCTTCAAGGTAGACACCGCTCGCGGGCGCAGTGAGGGCAGCGGTCTCGGCCTGTCACTGACCGTCGAGAACGTACGCCTGCACGGCGGCAGCATCGACATCGATCACGTAGATGGAAGCACAGTCTTCACAGTTCGCTTGCCCCTCAACTGACCCCGCTAACCCGCCGCGCCCGATTTGCCGCTTCCCGCCCCACCTCCCATCGAGTGAACGTATCGCTACCCCGGTCTGACCGCGGTAGCGATACGTTCACCCCATCGAAGTGGGGCCACCGGAGGCTCCGGACGCCGCCCGCAAACCACAGACCACTATCCCCAGCACACATGCATCCCAGCATCCGAGAAACATGTATCAGCATATGAAACGGTGAGAGTAGTCTCGAACCCGTCGAATCAAGGCGAAACTGGGAGGCAGACATGACCGCACCGTCGCAGCTGGAAAAATCAGCAGTCTCACCCCGGGCATGGTCGATGCTCGGCATCGGTGTTGCAGCCCAGGCGGCAGGTACCGTCTTCGTCAGCACTCCCGCCTTCCTGATTCCACTGCTTCACTCCGAGCACGGTCTCTCACTGGCTCAGGCCGGAACACTTGCTGCTGCAACCACTTTCGGTATGGTGCTGACACTGGTTGCCTGGGGAGCCCTGGCCGACAGATTCGGTGAGAAGTGGGTCATCTCCATCGGATTGGCCTTGACCGCGCTCGCCGCCCTGGCTGCCACCACCACCGATAACTATGCACTCCTGGGTATTGCATTCCTGCTCGGCGGGATGGCGGCGGCCAGCACCAACGCCGCCAGTGGACGCGTTGTTGTCGGTTGGTTCCCGAAGGATCGACGCGGACTGGCCATGGGCATCCGGCAGATGTCCCAACCGTTGGGTGTGACCATCGCATCGGTCACCATCCCGACGCTGGCTGCCCACACCGGAATCGGTTCGGCGGTCGCACTGTCAGTGGCTCTCAACGGCCTGCTCGCTCTGATCTGTGCAGTTGCGCTGGTCAATCCCCCACGTCCGGCCGTCACGGCGGCACCCGGCGCCTCCCTCAACCCCTACCGCTCCAGCTGGTTCCTGTGGCGCATCCACATCGTTTCGGCACTGCTGGTGTTCCCGCAGTTCACATTGTCGACGTTCGGCCTGGTTTGGCTGATCAGTGAGCAGCACTGGGACGCCGCTCCAGCCGGCATTCTGATCGGGGTTTCGCAGTTCGTGGGCGCTTTGGGACGCATCGCCGTGGGCGTCTGGAGCGACCGCGCCGGGAGCAGGGTCGGCCCGCTGCGACTGGTTTCGATATCGGCCGCCGTGGTCATGTTGGCTATGGCAGCGGCCGACGCCACCCCCTGGGGCATTCCGGCGCTGATACTCCTGCTGGCCACTACCGTCAGTGTTGCCGACAACGGCTTGGCCTTCACATCTGTCGCCGAAGCTGCGGGACCCCAGTGGCAGGGAAAAGCCTTGGGCGCCCAGAACACCGGGCAGTTCATTGCCGCATCGGCGGTCGGTCCGGTAGTGGGCGCGTTGATCGGACTGGTCGGCTATCCCATCGCTTTTGCGATAGTCGCAGCGTTCCCCGCTGCGGCAATCCCATTGGTACCCAAGCGCGATCGCGATATCAGCACTTAGTCCGCGGCCGGATTCGGTTGCACTGCAGGCCCTGTCAGATCACAGTGCGGTTTGCAGGCAACCGAATCCGCCGGCTCCACCTCCGGAGTGCGGATCAACACGGCGGCAATACCCGCGCCGAGCAGCAAGAGTCCAACGCAGATGTACATCGCTACCGTGAATCCGTCCGAGAACAGTGCCGGGTCCACCAGGGCTTCGGTGTTGATCCCCGCAATTCCCGGCAACGCAGCGACCGCCAGCAATTGGCTGGTTCGGGCAACGGCATTGTTCACACCGGAAGCAATTCCCGACTGCTCCACCCGGAACCGAACCCAGCACCGCCGCAGTCAACGGTGCCACCATCACGGACAAACCCAGACCGAAGACAAGCACCCCGGGCAGCACGTCGGTCAGGTACGACGCATCAATACCGATGCGCGTCATCAGTACCAATCCCGCTGCCGCCAACAACGGTCCGACGGTCATCGGCAAGCGCGGTCCGTGAGTCTGCGCGTATCTTCCTGCCCGCGACGAGAACAGCAACAACGCCAACGTAATCGGAATCGTTGCTACACCGGCCGCTACCGGCGAATAGCCGGCCACAAGTTGCAGTTGCAGCACCAACAGGAAAAACACTCCACCCAGCGCGGCGTACACGGCCAGCGTCACCAGGTTTGCTGCCACGAACATTCTCGAACGGAAAAGCGACGGCGGCACCAGTGCACTCGGCGAACGTCGTTCCACGACAACAAAAAGACCCAGGGCAAGCCCGCCCACTACACCGGCAAGCACGTTCATCTCGATCAGCCCGTACGTCATCGCGCCGAGACCGACCACAGCCCAGGCAGATCCGAGTACATCGAGGCGCTCGGGCGGGTTCGGGTCACGACTCTCCGGAACATGACGCACGGATGCCCACACCACAAGGGCAGCAAGTGGAAGGTTCAGGAAGAACACCGAACGCCACCCGGCAACCTCCACAAGCCAACCGCCGAAGAGCGGGCCGATGGCACCTGCAACTCCCCCGAGACCCGACCACAATCCGATAGCCGCACCCCGGTCCTCCTCACGCAACGACGCCGAGATGATGGCCAAACTCCCAGGCGTCAGCAGCGCCGCCCCGACACCTTGGAGAATTCTGGCCACCACCAGAAACGTGATGTCAGGAGCAATTCCACACAGCAACGACGCCACCGCGAACCACACGGTGCCCCATACGAATACCCGGCGTCGGCCCCACCGATCCCCCAGCGCGCCGCCGAGCAGGATCAACGACGCCAACGCCAAGGTGTACCCGCTGAGCGTCCACTGCAGGCCCGCCACACCGGACCCTAGGTCGGAGCCGATATGAGGCAACGCGATGTTGACCACCGTGCCGTCGAGGACAGCCATACTCGAACCGAGAACCGTGGCGGCAACAACCCAGCGTCCTCGTCTCGACGCCAGCGCCAATGGTTCCGTCATTGGTCCATCGTGCGCCTTAGCCGAGCATCGTGAAAGACCTCAGTCGATCTGACGGCGATGAGCCCAGCGCGTCAGCGCATTGCGATTGGACTGCTGAGTCTTTCGCAGAACATTCGACGCATGGGTCTCGACCGTCTTCACGGAGATCACCAGTTCCTCCGCGATTTCGCGGTAGGTGTAACCCCGGGCGAGCAACCGCAGGACTTCGAGTTCACGCGGCGTCAGCGAGTCGAGTTCCGGATCGAGCTGCGGTTCCGGAGCTGCAGACTTGCCCGTGAAGGAATCGAGCACGAACCCCGCCAACCGAGGTCCGAAGACGGCGTCGCCGCCGGCGACCCGACGCACACCGTCGGCCAATTCCGACCCCGAAATCGTTTTGGTCACATAGCCCCGTGCGCCGCCGCGAATCACTGCGATGACATCCTCGGCCGCGTCGGACACGCTGAGCGCCAAGCACACCGGGCCCGAATCGATCCCGCGAAGCACGGCCACTCCACCGCCGTCGGGCATGTGCACGTCGAGCAATACGACGTGCGGTTTGGTCTTGTTGATGCCGGCGATCGCCTCGGCCACACCACCGGCTTCACCGACTATCTCCATGTCGTTCTCGCGAGACAATTCGGCGCGAACCCCGGAGCGAAACACCCCGTGATCGTCGACGAGAAAAACGCGATACGGGGGCACTGGCGGCAAGGTCACTAGAACTGTTCCTCAGGGTTCGGGGCATGGTCTACGGACTCGTCCCACTGTAGGTCAGCCTTGCCGTCCAGCGGCATGTGAACCCGAATCTCGGTCCCCTTGCCCGGACTCGACCGAACCACGACACGGCCTCCACGACGCTCGATGCGGCCCCGGATCGACTTGGCCAATCCCTGACGATCCTCGGGCACCGCATCGACGTCGAAACCCACCCCGCGGTCGCGTACAAAAATACTGACCTGATCGCCCTCGACTTCGGCGAACAAGTTGATCTCCTTCTCTCCGGAATGCTTGGCAGAGTTGACCAGAGCCTCGCGGGTCGCACCGAGAAGGGCGGTAAATGCTTCCTTCGGCAGGCCGTTCTCACCGCCGAGTTGAACATCTCCGACAGTGACCGGCCGAACCGTCACTCCGTGCTGATCCTCCACTTCACCCGCGATGATCTTGAGTCCCTCGGTCAGGCTGGTGTGGTCGATCTCGCCGCCACTGAACAGCCATTTCCGAAGCTCACGTTCCTGCCCGCGGGCGAGCCGCGCGACTTCCGCAGGATTCTCGGACTGCTTCTGAATCAGCGCCAAGGTCTGCAACACCGAATCATGCAGGTGCGACGCGATCTCCTCACGCTCGTCGTTGCGGATTCGCGCAGCACGCTCGGCGCCCAGAGCTCGCCACATCCGCAGCCACAACGGAACCGTCAACAGTCCGGCACCGATCAACGTCACGATCACCGCCAAGAAGGACGACCGCAAGGCATCGATGTCGACCTGAGCCAACACCACTACCGCCAGGCCCAGAACGATCAGCGTCGCACCGCCGACCACCCGCGTCCACGTCAGGACAGTGGGGCGTTGCGGCAGTCCGATGACGGTACGTGGACCTTCGGAATCGAACTCCCGCCACACCAGGGCCGCACCGATAGCGACGACGAAGAAGGGCGCCAGCACCGATCCGGCAGTCCCGCTGAACAGCCAGGACAGTGCCGCCGCGCCGCCTAGGCCGAGAGCGATCAAACCGTAAGCACGCTGACGCTCGGCAGCACTCGCCTTCTCGGTATCGGTACCCACCGAAACGAACGTCCAGAGAATCCCGTACACCACGATTCCGGCCCCGGCCATCGCTGCCAGAATCGCGAACGCAACACGAACCTTCAGGACGTCGACGCCGAGATGATCCGCGATACCGCCGGCCACACCGCCGACGATGCGGCCACCGGAGCGCCGCTCCAGCTTTCGCAGCGGCAGCGGCAGCGGCGCACTCACGAGCGCGGGATCAGACACAGATTGCACATAGTCGATACTGGCACGAACCTCCGGCGCACACATCAGGGTCCACCCCTGAGGTCGTAGCTCGACTACGGCAAAGATCAGGGTCCAGCCCTGATGCGCCACCACCACCCGACCCACGACGATGGATTCATGAGTACTCCGACTTTCCAGGAACAGATCCAAGATCTGTGGCGGACCCGCCCCGTGCGTCTACCCGCCCAGGGCCACGTTGCCGGCGTGTGCGCCGGAATCGGATACCGCTACGGCGTCGACCCGATCCTCGTGCGCGTCGCCTTTGTCGTCTCGACCATCTTCGGGGGTTCGGGCATCCTCCTGTATCTCGCGGGATGGCTGGTTCTCGCCCGCGCCGATACCGGGCCTTCCTCGGCCGAGTCGATGTTCCATCGTCGGCGACGGAGCGAAGCCAGCACCAAGACGATCGTCCTGTTGGTGGCACTTGCCATCGCCGCAACCACGATCGGGCCCATCGGGGCCGGAAAGGGCGGCGCTGGACTGATCGGGTTGATGCTGATGCTCGGCGGATTGTGGCTTCTCTATCAACGACAGCCCGTTCCACCGGCGTTGCCCCCGAGCACCCCTCAGTACGTTGGCACCGGAACGGTCTATCCCGGAACAGGATTCACGCCCGGCCCGTTCACTCCCGGATACTTTGCCCCGGGACAATTCACCCCGGACCAACCGCCGGTCTACACGCCGTACACCAAACTCCCGGACAGCTACATCGCCCCCGAGCCGGCTGTCGATCTTTCCAAGAGCCCGAGCGGTTCCGTCGACGAGCAGGAGCGAACCGTCACGCCGCCGTCCTGGGATCCCCTGGGAGTTGCACCGTTCGCCTGGGATCTTCCCGATCCGGCAGTCAAGAACACTCCCCTGCTGCCCCTTCCACCGAAGCGCCGACGCTCCCGCTGGACACTGACCGTCCTCGGACTCGCGATCATCGCCACATCCGTCACCGGCGCGGCCGGGGCGGCAACCGGCAACGACTGGTTCACGCCGGGCCGCGTCGGTGCCGTCGGACTCGCCGTCGTCGCCGCCGGTTTGATTCTGGGCGCATTCTTCCGCAAGGGGTATGGACTGCTGATCGTGACGGCGCCACTGGCCGGCGGTGTGATTGTCACATCGCTGATCTACCCGGTCGAGTTCGATGTCTACGGCGAACAACTGTGGACACCGACAAGCATTTCCGAGATCCAACCGTCCTACTCCGGCGGATTCGGTAGCTTCACACTGGACATGCGCGGCGTCACGTTCACCGAGGACAAAACCGTCGACGTCTCGGCAGCCTTCGGCGAATTCAAGGTTCTGCTGCCGGAGACCGTCAAGGTGCAGAACGACTGCACAGTTGTGATGGGTGACGGATCCCGTTGCCTCGACGGCGGGGTTCACTCGGGAACGCAGGCGAACGCTGATTCTCCGGTCGTCACTGTCAACGCCAAGGCAACATTCGGCAGCCTGGAGGTAGCACAATCATGAGCGACTACGACGACACCACGAACTCTGAAGAAATCCGAAAGACCAAGCGCCCATCCGTACTTCTGCTGATCGCCGGAGTTCTGGCGATGCTGGTCAGCGTGTGGGCTCTGATCGGGCCGTTCTCTCTCGCACCGGCGGCCGACGTTCAATTCCGGTGGATCTTCGTCGGCGCCGCCGTCGTCGCGGGGCTACTGCTGGTAATCCTGCCGAATCGCAAGAAATAAAGAACTGCTGTGCGCCTTTGTTAACCGCGGAAGGTTAATAAAGGCGCACAGCAGTTTTCGTTCAGTTGGGGATCACTCCCACTCGATGGTTCCCGGCGGCTTGCTCGTCACGTCGAGAACAACGCGGTTGACGTCCGGAACCTCGTTGGTGATGCGCGTGGAAATACGCTCGAGGGTTTCGTAGGGCAAACGTGTCCAGTCTGCGGTCATCGCGTCTTCACTCGAGACGGGGCGCAGCACGATCGGGTGACCGTAGGTGCGGCCGTCGCCCTGGACACCCACGCTGCGCACGTCGGCGAGGAGGACAACGGGGCACTGCCAGATCACACCGTCGAGACCGGCGGACGTAAGTTCTTCGCGCGCAATGGAATCTGCGTGACGGAGAATTTCGAGACGCTCCTGGGTGACCTCACCGATGATGCGGATACCGAGACCCGGTCCGGGGAACGGCTGGCGTCCGACGATCTCTTCCGGCAAGCCAAGTTCGCGGCCGACTGCGCGGACCTCGTCCTTGAACAGCAAGCGCAGCGGTTCGACCAACTTGAACTGCAGATCTTCCGGCAGTCCGCCAACGTTGTGGTGGCTCTTGATGTTTGCGGTTCCGGTGCCGCCACCGGATTCCACGACGTCCGGGTACAGCGTGCCCTGAACGAGGAAGTCGACAGTCGCACCCTGAGAAGCGTTCTCGCCCAGAACATCACTGACTGCGCCTTCGAAGCTGCGAATGAACTCGCGGCCGATGATCTTGCGCTTGGTCTCGGGGTCGGTGACGCCGGCCAGTTCACCGATGAAGGTGTCGGCTGCATCAACCGTGATGAGACGAGCACCCGTAGCAGCAACGAAGTCGTTCTCGACCTGCGTACGCTCACCGGCACGCATCAAACCGTGATCGACGAACACACACGTCAACCGGTCGCCGATCGCACGCTGAACCAACGCAGCAGCAACAGCGGAGTCGACGCCACCGGACAGACCACAGATGGCATGGCCGTCGCCGACCTGCTCGCGAACCTGCTCGATGAGCGACTCGGCGATGTTGGACGCCGTCCACGCTGCCGGGATACCGGCGATCTCGTGCAGGAAGCGGCTCAGAACCTGCTGGCCGTGCGGGGAATGCAGAACCTCGGGGTGGTACTGGACGCCGGCCAACTTGCGAGCGCGGTCCTCGAAAGCAGCGACGGGAGCGCCGTCACTGGTTGCGGTGACCTCGAAACCTGCCGGCGCTTCGGTGACAGCGTCACCGTGGCTCATCCACACAGGCTGCGTCGCGGGAAGTCCGTCGTGCAGTAGTCCACCGGACACCGAGATGTCGGTGCGGCCGTACTCACGGGTTCCAGTCTCGGCGACGGTGCCACCGAGGGCACCGGCCATGGCCTGGAACCCGTAGCAGATTCCGAACACCGGGATGTCGTGATCGAAGAGCGCCGGATCAAGCTTCGGGGCGCCGTCGGCATACACGCTGGAAGGGCCGCCGGAGAGCACAACAGCCAAGGGGTTCTTGGCCACGATTTCATCGACGGTCATTGTATGTGGAATCACCTCCGAGTAGACCTTGGCCTCACGAACCCGCCGTGCGATCAACTGCGCGTACTGCGCACCGAAGTCGACGACAAGAACTGGTCTCTGCTGCTCGATATCCGCCACACATGCAGTCTAATATGCCCAGCTAGTGAACCTGCGCTCCCCCGGACTCTACGCAGCATACGAGGGTCCGGGGGCGACGAAGATCACGCCACTTCAGGCGATACCGGCTTCTTTCCACCCGTGATCTTCACGATCGGAAGAACCAGAGCCGCCGGAGCCGACGCGGGAACGACGGGCGAGTTGGGTGCAATCGGCGACAACCGCTCGTAGTCACCACCCTGGGCCGGACGGAGGTCCTGCTCCCCCTTGTTCGGCCACAACGACGCCGCGCGCTCAGCCTGCGCCGCAATGGTCAACGACGGGTTCACACCGAGATTGGCAGACACCGCAGCACCGTCGACGACGCTGAGCGTCGGGTATCCGTAGACGCGCTGATACGGATCGATCACACCGTGTTCCGGATCGGACGCGATAGCGCAGCCACCGAGGAAGTGCGCGGTGAGCGGAACGTTGAAGATCTCTCCCCACGTGCCACCGGCAACGCCGTCGATCTTTTCCGCCACGCGGCGAGTGGCGTCGTTGCCCTCGGGAATCCACGTGGGATTCGGCTCGCCGTGGCCCTGCTTGCTGGTGACCTTACGACGCCCGAAGAGCCCCTTCTTCGTGTATGTCGTGATGGAGTTGTCGAGATTCTGCATGACCAGCGCGATGATGGTCCGCTCGCTCCAGTCCTTGACGGTGAGCATGCGCAGCATCTGGAACGGATTCCTCGCGACAGTGCCCAAGAACGTCACCCACCGCGGCTTGGTTCCGCCGCCGTCGGTCATCAACGTCTGCAGCAGGCCCATCGCATTGGAACCCTTGCCGTAGCGAACCGGCTCGATATGCGTGTCCTTGCTGGGATGGAACGACGACGTGATCGCCACACCGCGAGTGAGGTCGAGCGCGGGGTCTACCTTGTACTTGCCGGCGCCGACGATGGACTCGGAGTTCGTACGCGTCAGCTCACCGAGCTTGTCGGACAGCTTGGGCAGCGCGCCCGTGTCCTTCATGTCGAACAACAGGTGCTGTGTTCCCCACGTACCGGCGGCCAGAATCACGTTGGCGGCGGTGTAAGTACGACGGTTCTTGCGCTTGAAAGCGCCCGTCCGCTCGGTGAACACGTCCCATGTACCGTCGCGCGACTCACGGAGTCCGGACACCGTGGTCATCGGGATGATGTCGGCACCAGCAGTCTCGGCGAGGCCGAGGTAGTTCTTGAGGAGAGTGTTCTTGGCACCGTGACGGCAGCCGGTCATGCACTCACCGCATTCGATGCAGCCGGTGCGTTCCGGTCCGACACCACCGAAGTACGGATCGGCAGCCTTCTTGCCTGGTTCTCCGAAATAGACTCCGACGGGAGTCTGAATGAACGTGTCGCCGACGCCCATGTCGTCTGCGACCGATTTCATGATCTCGTCAGCCGGCGTCATGTGCGGGTTCCGGACGACGCCGAGCATCTTCTGCGCCTGCTCGTAGAACGGCGTGAGCTCATCGCGCCAATCGGTGATGTGCGCCCACTGCTTGTCCTGAAAAAACGGTTCCGGCGGCTGGTACAGCGTGTTCGCGTAGTTCAACGAACCGCCGCCGACGCCGGCACCCGCCAGAATCAGGCAGTCGCGCAGCAGGTGAACTCGCTGAATACCGAAGCATCCCAGTTTGGGCGCCCAGAGGAACTTCTTCAGATCCCAGCTGTTCTTCGCGAAATCGGCATCGGCGAACCGTCGACCAGCTTCGATGACACCGACTTTGTAGCCTTTTTCCACGAGACGAAGCGCGCTGACGCTTCCGCCGAACCCGGACCCGACGATCAGTACGTCGTAATCCGTCGCCCGTTGTTTGCCCATCAGGAACCTCCACCGTGAACCGTAGTTACTGGCCAGTATGCACCCACTTGCTGTGACTGCCACCACAAGGGTGCCTCTAAGCGTAACCGCAGGTAGCAGAAACGGATGAAAGTCCTGCACAACGAACTGTGGCCCCGGTCCAGAGGAACCGAGGCCACAGAAACGTACAAATTACCCGCGAACAGTGAGTCCGACGCGCTGGAACTCCTTGAGATCCGAATATCCGGACTTCGCCATCGACCGACGCAGGCCGCCGACGAAGTTCAGTGAACCGTACGGATCATCAGAAGGACCGCTGAGAACCTGATCCAGGCTCGGACGATCGCCGTACGACACCGGCAGGAGCGCACCACGAGGCATCGACGGATGCGCCGCAGCCGACGGCCAGTACCAACCGCCGCCGGGAGCTTCCGCAGACACAGCCAGCGGCGCACCGAGGACAGCAGCGTCCGCACCGCACGCGATGGCCTTCGCGAGGTGACCCGACGTCACGATGTCGCCGTCCGCGATGACGTGGACGTACCGTCCACCCGTCTCGTCCATGTAGTCGCGACGAGCAGCAGCAGCGTCGGCAATAGCTGTCGCCATCGGCACTCCGATACCCAGAACCTCACCCGTCGTGGTTGCGCCCTCGGTGGAGCCGTAACCGACGATGACGCCGGCTGCACCGGTACGCATCAGGTGAAGCGCCGTGCGGTGATCACTCACGCCACCGGCGATCACCGGAACGTCGAGTTCCGAGATGAAGGTCTTGAGGTTGAGCGGTTCCTGCTCGTTGTGATCAACGTGCTCGGCCGAAATGATCGTGCCGTGAACGACCAACAGGTCGATTCCCGCCTTCACCAATGCCGGCGTCAGTGCACGTGCGTTCTGCGGGCTCACTCGAACCGCCGTCGTCACACCGGAAGCATTGACCTGAGCAACCGCAGCAGCCAACAACTCCGCCTGCAGCGGAGCAGCATGCAACTCCTGCAGGTAACGGATGGCCGCGTCGACGCCACCGTCTGCTTCCGCGATCTCGACCAGGCGAGCCAGCTTGGCCTCGACATCCGCGTGACGACCCCACAGACCTTCACCGTTGATGACGCCGAGTCCGCCGCGCTTACCCAATTCGATTGCGAAGGTCGGCGAGACCAAGGCGTCGGTCGGATGAGCGAGGACTGGAATGTCGAACCTGTACGCGTCGATCTGCCAAGCGGTCGACACCTCCTTGGACGAACGGGTTCGCCGGGAGGGAACGATGTTCACATCGTCCAGTTCGTAGGTACGTCGGGCCGTACGGCCCATTCCGATTTCAACGAGGTCGCGCACGCGCGCCCCTTTCTCGTGACAGATGAACTAGCGAACTGAACTAACGAGCGGCCGAATTACCGGGCCGCATAGTTGGGAGCTTCGACAGTCATGGTGATGTCGTGCGGGTGACTTTCCTTCAACCCGGCCGCCGTGATCTGGACGAACTGAGCGCCCTGCAGATGCTCGATCGTGGCGCTGCCCGTGTAACCCATGGCAGCACGCAGACCACCGGTGAGCTGATGCGTCACCTGTGACAGCGGGCCGCGGAACGGAACCCGTCCTTCGATGCCCTCCGGAACCAACTTGTCCTCGGAGAGCACGTCGTCCTGGAAGTAACGGTCCTTGGAGTACGACTTGGCCTCGCCGCGCGACTGCATCGCACCGAGCGAACCCATGCCGCGGTAGCTCTTGAACTGCTTGCCGCCGACCAGGATCAGCTCACCCGGCGACTCGGCAGTACCGGCCAGGAGCGAGCCGAGCATGGCCGTCGACGCACCGGCAGCAAGCGCCTTGGCGATGTCACCGGAGAACTGCAGTCCGCCATCGGCGATTACGGGAATGCCGAGAGGCTTGCATGCCGCGGCCGCTTCGAGGATGGCCGTGACCTGGGGAGCACCGACACCGGCAATGACACGGGTGGTGCAGATGGAACCGGGACCGACGCCGACCTTGACGGCATCGACGCCCGCGTTGACAAGTGCCAATGCACCCGCGCGCGTAGCGACGTTGCCACCGATGATCTGAACCCGCTCGCCCAATTCACGCTTGAGCTTGACGATCATGTCGAGAACGTTGGACGAATGCCCGTGCGCGCTGTCCACCACCAGTACATCCACACCAGCGTCGGTCAGTGCCATCGCACGCTGGAAGGCATCGTCGCCGGCACCGACCGCGGCACCGACGAGCAGACGACCGTCACGATCCTTGGTGGCAAACGGATGCTGCTCGGTCTTGACGAAGTCCTTGACCGTGATCAGTCCGGTGAGCTTGCCGTTGCCGTCGATGATCGGAAGCTTCTCGATCTTGTGACGACGAAGAAGACCCAGTGCAACATCTGCAGTGACGCCTTCCTGAGCGGTGATCAGCGGCATCTTGGTCATGATCTCGACGACCGGACGGTTCTGGTCGACCTCGAAGCGCATGTCGCGGTTCGTGACGATGCCCACCAACTGGCCGGCGTCGTCCGTGACCGGGAGACCCGAGATGCGGAAGCGAGCGCACTTCGCGTCGACCTCGCCCATCGTGTCGGTCGGCTTACACGTGACGGGATCGGTGACCATGCCGGCTTCCGAGCGCTTGACGGTCTCGACCTGCCCGGCCTGGACCTCTACCGACGAGTTGCGGTGCAGAACACCCATACCGCCGGCGCGCGCCATGGCAATTGCCATCCGCGCCTCGGTGACCGTATCCATCGCGGAGCTGACCAACGGGATACGCAGACGGATCTCGCGGGTCAGCTGACTCGACGTGTCGACCTGGCTCGGAATGACATCGGACGCTGCAGGCAACAGCAGTACGTCGTCATAGGTCAGCCCGAGCATTGCGACCTTGTTGGGGTCGTCTCCTCCGGTGTGTACATGCCCTGCAGAACTAGTCATGCGGTCAGGACCCTCCATGGACCTAGATTCGCCTGGTCGGCAGCCGCTGTGGCAGCTACCTTGAAGCGGATTACGAAAGCTGGATATCGGATAGAAGGCACCTGCACAGAAAGATATTCCTGGCACCTTTTCCCGGCGTTGCACACCATGGTATCGGCTCCCGCATTGGTCCGAACCATCCCACCCACGCTGCGGGTACGCGTAACAAGTGGCGCCAACCCCCCTGACCTGCGTACCGTGGTGCTGTGCGTGATCAACTGCCCCCCGGTCTGCCGCCAGATCCTTTTGCCGGCGACCCCGCTGACCCGTCCGCGGCTCTCGATGCCATCGAGCCGGGTCAACCACTCGACCCTCAAGAACGGCAGGCCGTCGAGGAAGACCTCGCTGACCTCGCAGTTTACGAGGCCCTCCTCGCTCATCGTGGCATCCGCGGACTCGTGGTGTGCTGCGAAGACTGCCAACAAGACCACTACCACGATTGGGATATGTTGCGGGCAAACCTGCTCCAACTCCTCGTCGACGGAACCGTTCGCCCCCACGAACCCGCCTACGACCCCATGCCTGAGGCATATGTCACGTGGGATTACTGCCGTGGGTACGCCGACGCATCCATGAACGAAGCGATGCACGGCGACGGATTCGACTCCTGACCCCTAGTACGCAAAAGAGTGGGCCGACAAGCTGATGCTTGTCGGCCCACTCTTTTATGCGTGCTGAATCTATTGCTACTGAACAGGTTTCACTGCTATCAGGACGGCGTGTTCACATTCGATGACGTGGTTGTCGTCGACGACGACGGAGTTGTCGTTGTCGGAGACGTTGTGCTCGTCGTTGTCGGAGCACTCGTCGACGGGCTCGGGTTGATCGACGAAGACTGCGGAACCTCCGGCTTGGGAGTTGTCGTCACCGAACCAGTGCCTGGCGACTGCACGATCGTAGGCTGGATCGGCACCACGGGAATGGACGTTACCAACGGCGGCGGCACAATCGATCCGCCGTCTGTGGTGGTCGACGGCGGCACACTCGGTGTCCCGGTTTCCTGCGCCTGGGTCATCAACTTGCCCCATCGTTCGACGAGGTCCGTCTTCTCCTGCGAATCCTTCACATCACCGGCGCGCTGCGCAGCGCTGTCGAGGACCTTCTTCGCTTCGGGAATGTCACCGGCGGCCAACAACCGCTCAGCCTTCTCGAGTTCGGACGTCGTATCAATCTTTGCCACGGTCGAATTTGCTTCGTCCGCAAAGACAACCTGCTTCACACCCCACAGTGCGTCGCCGGGCTGCGCGTCGTAAGCAAGCATCGAACCGCCACCGAACACCACTGCCGCCACAGCTGCCGCAGCCGCTATCGGACGCACCAGGCGCAGCCGTGAACGTGAACGTTCTCTGTCGGCGATACTCGGAGGAGCCGATTCGATAGCCGCGATCACGTCTTCGAGAAGTGGGCCTTCCGGCATCGGAGTCGACACGACGTCGTCTCGCCACTTCGACAGAATCAATGCCAACTCGTATTGCTCAGTGCTATCGGTCGTTACCGGCCCACCACTCGAAATCGCTTCGATCAGCGCGTCGTCACGCCGAACCGCAGCAAGATCTACCGGTGCCCCGTCATCGGTGAGACCGGCTGCGAGGTCGTCGAGATCGGAAGGATCACGTTTCTCGTCTCTAGCCATAGCTCTCACCCGCTTTCGTTACTACTTTTTTCAGTTTCGCAATCGCCCGATGCTGGGCGACTCGTACAGCTCCGGCGGTACTCCCGACGGCGGCGGCCGTTTCTTCGGCCGACAGCCCGACGACCAACCGGAGAATCAAGATTTCTCGATGCTTCTCCGGCAAAGTGCCGAGCAGTTCTTGCATTTGTCTACTGGATTCCGAATCGAGCGCTCGTTGCTCGGGTCCGTCGTCAAGTGCGATTACATCCGGTACTTCGGCTACGGGCTCCGACTTGTTACGGGCGGAGCTTCGATGCGCGTCAGCAACCTTGTGTGCAGCGATGCCGTACACAAAAGCCATGAAAGGTCGTCCCTGATCCTGATAACGCGGCAATGCCGTCATCACAGCCAGACACACCTCCTGCGCGACGTCATCAGCAGACAGGTGGCCTCTCTCCGCCGCACCCACCCGACCACGGCAGTAACGAACCACCATCGGTCGAATGTTTTCCAAAACCAAAGCTAGAGCTGTACGGTCGCCCTGCGCTGCAGCGGCGACCGCGGAGTCCAACTCATCGCTCGTATTAGTCATCGTCAGCGAAAATCCTGGCGTTACAGTGGCACTTCCCGAGTGGGTGTGCTTCCACTCTCAGCGGAACCCTCTAAGAGTAACCATCCAGACCGACTGGTCCGCGCATCCCCGGCCCGCTGCGGCATCGTTTCTCTGTTCGAGACTCGCCCGCTACTTCGTGGCACACCGCACTACGCCGGGATACGAAAAACTCCTCCACGGACGGCGATCGCAGCATCAAGGACACTAGAATTCGGCGTCGTCGCGACGCCGCTCACGCCCTCGATCAGCATCGAGGAAGCCCAGGCCAAGGGCAACAACCCGAACGCCATGCACTGATCGAACACCGCACCGGCACGCTGCGCCGCCTCACTCGCGTCGAAACCCGTCATCGCGGCACAACACAAGAGGTCCGATTTCACCTTGTGCCTGGCAGAGCCGCAATCGCCGGACAGTTCGACGGCAGTATCAGCGTGTCGAAGTGCGCGGGTGAAGTCCCCGGACGCCAGCGCAAGCTCCGCCGAGACCCATTCGAGCCTGATCGACTGGCGCCACAGGCCTTCCGGAGATCCGCTCCCGATACGCTCCCCGCATTCCGCGAGAAGGCGCCAACCCAGCGAAAGTCGTCCGATGCCGAGTGCGTCGGCAGCGAGGCCGGTGAGCGCGTCACAGACAGCGGCGTCCACCGATGGCGATGAGTCGAGTCCCGTGACTATCGCGAGCGCCCGACCGTCGTCAAGCGCAGCCTGTGCGTGCCAGCCCGTTTGCCGCCGAAACGATGCCCGTGTACTCGCCGCCAATGACGCATACGTCCGTTCGTGGTCCGTGACTCGGCCGACAGTTCTCCGGTCCACCACGTCCAGCGCGGCCCGGGCCTGCGCGTAGCGCCCTTGTCCGCCGAGCGCTACTGCGGTCAACCACCAGCTCTCGACTAAGACGGGAACTGGGAGCAGGACGAGTTGGGGTTCCGCACCAAAGGCCACGGACTGCAAAGTTGTCGACACCGTCAGATCATCGCAGTCGCCGCTATCGGGCCCGCTGCGGGCGCTGCACCCCAAGGCACGCAGTGAGCAGGCACCACAAAAAGCGCGTTCCACAAGGTGAGATGAAGAATCAGCCGATTTTCGACGGCGTTCACCAAATATTCAACTAAATTCAGAATTCTGGTTGCAACGATATTTAACAGATGCATATCTGTTACGTTAACTACACATTACTTACCGGACGCTTGCTCAACTGTCGATTTGGGACGTTAGTCCGAATAATGCCCACTGAACGTGGTTCCGTCGCCCCAAGCGGTAGGTCCCCAAATCGAATCTTGAGATGAACCATCACAAGAATGCAGCACTTGACCTGCTATTTTATAAGCCATCCTCATAAATACTTTACACATCACATCGCACTGTAAAACATTGTCCAGATTCTCACTTACGCACGAAGTGCCCGAAATGTAAATATTTTTCTCGTTAACTCTTGCTTCGCAAAATATGCCGATTCCCACTCGCGAGCCTATTGACGCGATTTACTCAGCACCCTTACGGTTAGCGAGCGCGAACATGTAGAAGGCCCGGATAATCTTCGGGCGACTTGATCCGCTCGTCGAACAAGACGAGCTTGCAGTAAGGAGTCAACATGCCTGCACCGAATCATCTTCCCGGGCCGAACGCAGACATCTGGGACTGGCAGATGCACGGACTTTGCCGCGGAGTCGACTCCTCGATGTTCTTTCACCCGGATGGCGAACGCGGTCGAGCCCGAACTCAACGAGAAACCCGCGCCAAAGAGATGTGCCGTCAGTGCCCGGTTCTCATTCAGTGCCGTAGTCACGCGTTGACCGTTTCCGAGCCGTACGGCATCTGGGGCGGGATGTCGGAGACCGAACGTGAACTTCTCGCGCGTCACCGCCGGAACGGACGCCTCGCCTCCTGAAGACGCGGCGCGCCCCGCGGCACAGCAAGGTCAGCTCACACAGCACGATCTGCACACCGAGACCAGAACGCCCCCGATGAACTCGGGGGCTTTCTCATTTGCTCGAGAACTCCACCCATCCATCGCGGCGCCGACTCCGAATGCCTTGTACAGACGTGCACACCAGCACTTCATTTACGGAAGGCAGACCCATGAACGCATCTACCTCGACTCGAGTTCTGGCAGTCACGGCAGCAGCATCATTTGCACTCGTCGGCATCGTCGGTTGTTCCTCCGACAACGAAGATTCATCGAACGCCACGTCCAGCGCCGCAATGACCAGCTCGAACATGGCGATGACTCCGAGCAGCGCGATGGCACCCGCCTCGGATCTGGTCGGCGCGGGTTGCGCCGAATACGCGGCATCCGTACCCACCGGCGCCGGCTCGGTAAGCGGAATGGCTCAGGACCCCGTCGCGACAGCAGCATCGAACAACCCCTTGCTGACCACGCTGACTGCCGCAGTATCCGGCCAGCTCAATCCTGACGTCAACCTCGTCGACACCCTCAACGGTGGCCAGTTCACCGTCTTCGCTCCCATCGACTCGGCGTTCGCCAAGATCGACCCGGCCACCATCGACAGCCTCAAGACGGATAGCGCGACGCTGACGAAGATCCTCACCTACCACGTAGTTCCCGGACAGATCGCTCCCGACGCGATCGACGGAACACACGCGACTGCCGAGGGCGGAACAGTCACCGTTACCGGTTCGGGCGACAACATCAAGGTCAATGACGCAACAGTTGTCTGCGGCGGAGTCAAGACTGCCAATGCCACCGTTTACCTCATCGACTCGGTTTTGATGCCCAAGTAATCCTCACTGCTGTGCGCCTTTATTACCTGCCCGCGGTTAACAAAGGCGCACAGCAGGCTACGGTTGTACTCGATGAAGTCAGACGAGGCACCGGATGAGGCTGATAGCTGCCCGACGGAAAATTCTGCCGCACGCACCGCACGAGTCACGGAATCTCGTGAGCTCGCGCTCATTCTCGAGCAGGTAGCTCGCGGCGATCAATCGGCGTTCGCCGAGTTCTACGACCGGACCAGCTCGCGCGTGTACGGAATGGTTCTCCGTGTTCTTCGCGATCCGGGTTTCTCCGAGGAAGCCGTTCAAGAGGTGTATCTCCAAGCATGGAGCGCTGCAGAGCAATTTGACCCCGCTCGCGGGTCGGCGCTCGCGTGGCTACTTACCCTCGCGCACCGGCGAGCAGTGGACCGGGTTCGATCCGAGCAGTCGAGTTCAGACCGCCAGGCCCTGTACGACACAACAAACACGACACCGGAGTTCGACGTCGTCAGTGAAGAAGTCACCCGCCGAGACGAACATCGTGCCATCACCGCATGCTTGGACACGCTGACGCCGACACAACGGGAATCGGTAACCCTCGCCTATTACGGCGGGCGAACGTACCGCGAGGTGGCCGAAGACCTCGGCGTGGCGATACCCACGATAAAGTCACGAATTCGCGACGGACTCATCCGGTTACGCGGATGCCTGGGGGTGAACTGAAATGGACGAAGAGCTGATCGCCTGGGCGTACACCTATGCGATAGACGCCCTCGATCCCGACGAGCGCCGAGCCGTCGACGTTCTCCTGGCCGGCACCGACGCGGCCACCCGCGCCGAATTCGAGAACCAGATGCGCCTCACGGCCGAGACCATGGCGGAACTGAGCACGGTCGACGCGCTCGAACCGCCCCCTGCACTTCGCAATCGAGTTCTCGATGCCGTCGCAGTGACGCCCCGAACGTCCGAGCAAGCCCCCCCGATATCACTGGCAGAGCGCCGTAAGCGCCGCAATCCGTGGGTCATGGCACTCGCCGCGGCAGCAGCAGTGGTCGTCGTGGTGGGCGGGATCGGTATCGGAGTTAAGGTCAGTGACAACACACCGTCTCCGAACACGGCATCGGAGATCATGGCCGCGCCCGACGTGCACTCCACCACTCTCGATGTCCCCGGCGGCGGCACCGCAACCACCGTGTATTCCCCGTCCGAAGACGCTGCGGTGTTGACGATGAACAACGTGACTCCCCCGAGCCCGGACACGGTTTACCAGATGTGGCTCGTCGAGGACGACACCATGACACCCGCCGGCACCATGTCTCCTACCGACGTCAAACCCACCACTCAGGTTGTTCTCGACGGCATCGGTTCCAATACTAAGTTGGCGTTCACGGTAGAACCGCCCGGTGGATCGCCGCAGCCGACAGGTCAACCGTTCGCGATGATCCCGCTCATCTGACGAAGACCGAAAGAAAGGATCCCCCACCGATATTCGGCGGGGGATCCCTTTTTCGTGAAGCTGTGAAACTAGTGGCTGTGACCGTGTCCGGTGTCAGCTACTGCGTCGACAGGCTTCTCGACGATTGCGCTCTCGGTGGTCAGGATCATCCGAGCGACGGAAGCGGCGTTGACCACTGCCGAACGGGTGACCTTGACGGGGTCGATGACGCCGTCGGCGAGGAGGTCGCCGTACGTGAGGGTCGCAGCGTTGAAGCCGTGGCCCTTGGGCAGATCGGCAACCTTGTGGACGACGACGGAACCGTCGACGCCGGCGTTGGTGGAGATCCAGAACAACGGAGCGTTCAGGGCTGCGCGGACAACGGCAACGCCGGTGGCCTCGTCGCCGGTGAAGCCGAGGTTGCCGATGAGCTCGGTGCCGGCCTGAACCAGTGCCGATCCACCGCCGGGGACGATGCCCTCGGCGACAGCTGCCTTGGCTGCGTTGACCGCATCCTCGACGCGGAACTTACGTTCCTTGAGCTCGGTCTCGGTGGCTGCGCCGACCTTGATGACCGCGACGCCGCCGGACAGCTTCGCCAGACGCTCTTCGAGCTTCTCGCGATCCCAATCCGAATCGGTGTTCTCGATCTCGCGACGCAACTGTGCGACGCGGGTAGCGATATCCTCGTCGGTGCCGGCACCGTCGACGATGATGGTCTCGTCCTTGGTGACGACGACGCGGCGTGCGCCACCGAGCAATTCGAGCCCGGCTTCCTTGAGGGAGAGACCCACGTCGGTGTTGATGACCGTGCCGGCGGTGACGACGGCGAGGTCGTCGAGGAACGCCTTGCGACGGTCACCGAAGAACGGCGCCTTGACGGCGACGGCCTTGATCGTCTTGCGGATGGAGTTCACCACGAGGGTGGAGAGAACTTCACCTTCGACGTCTTCGGCGATGATCAAGAGCGGCTTGCCGGATTCGGCAACCTTCTCGAGTAGCGGGAGGAAGTCGGGAAGCGATGCAATCTTCTCGCGGAACAGGAGGATGAGTACGTCTTCGTACACGGCCTTCTGTGAGTCCATGTCGGTGACGAAGTAGGGCGAAAGGTAGCCCTTGTCGAACTGCACACCTTCGGTGACAACGAGTTCGGTTGCAACAGTGGAGGATTCCTCGACCGTCACGACGCCGTCGGTGCCGACGCGGGTGAGTGCTTCGCCGACCATGTCGCCGATTTCTTCGTCACGCGAAGAAACGGTGGCGACCTGAGCGATCGACTTCTTGCCTTCGACGGGGGTCGCAGCGGCAATGAGTGCCTCGACGACCTTGTCGGCGGCGGCGTTGATTCCGACGCCGAGTGCCATCGGGTTTGCACCGGCGGCAATGTTCTTGAGGCCGCCGCGGACGATCGCCTGAGCGAGGACCGTAGCGGTGGTGGTGCCGTCGCCGGCAACATCGTTGGTCTTGGTGGCGACGCTCTTCACGAGCTGCGCACCGAGGTTCTCGAAGGGATCTTCGAGGTCGATCTCACGGGCGATGCTCACACCGTCATTGGTGACGGTCGGTCCGCCGAAAGCCTTGGCGAGCACAACGTGGCGTCCACGCGGGCCCAAGGTGACCTTGACGGCGTCGGCGAGCTTGTCGACACCAGCTTCGAGAGCGCGCCGTGCGGTCTCGTTGAACGCAATTTGCTTTGCCATCTGTTCTGCCTGCTCCTGAATCTTAGGGACGCTGCGCGTGAACGCACTCCGCCCCGGGATCCTGTGTGGACTCCGGGGCGGATCACGTATGTCTTACTTGGAGACGACAGCCAGCACGTCGCGTGCCGACAGAATCAGGTACTCCTGGCCGGCGTACTTGATCTCGGTTCCGCCGTACTTGGAGTAGATGACCGTGTCACCCTCCTTGACGTCGACCGGGATGCGGTTGCCCTGCTCGTTGACGCGGCCTTCGCCGACTGCAACGACGGTGCCCTCCTGGGGCTTTTCCTTGGCTGTGTCAGGAATGACCAGGCCGGAAGCCGTCGTCGTTTCAGCCTCGTTGGCCTGGACGAGGATCTTGTCCTCGAGCGGCTTGATGTTGACGCTCGCCACGATGAGCCCTCCACTTTGGGGTATGTGCGTCCGAGGCAATCCTCGAACCGCTGTTTGATTTACCGTTTACGGCACGTCCTGAGTTCCGTCGTCGCGGGAGCCGGAACTCGATCAGCGCCAATTGGCACTCTATACGTGAGAGTGCCAACCCTCAAGGACTGGGCACACTTTTTGTGTTACGTCCTGGGCGAAATCGGACGCCCGCACTGTTCGTTCACCTATTGTTCATGCGTGACGAACATCAATCGCCGTAGTTTTCTGACCTTCGCCGGACTCGGTGCCGTAGGCGCCGTCAGCCTGGGCAAGCCCTTCGGACTGCAGTATGCCGGTGCGGCACCTCTTCCCACCTCGGGCGCAGGAACCACCCTCGAAGCCGTTTCCACCCCGATCGGCAGCAGCGGCTACCGCAAGCTCGAAGCGGGCCCGGCCTGGGCGAACATCGTCCGCGGAGAACTTGCAGAACCCAAGTCCGGGCGCGAAGACCGCCGCACTCCTCTGGCTTCGATCGTGCAGCTGACGGACGTCCATATCGTCGACGCTCAGTCGCCGATGCGGTTCGAGTACGTGCACCAGTTCACCGGTTCGGCGTTTCGCCCGCAGGAGACACTGACCGCGCACGGTCTGATTTCCCTCGTCCGACGCGTCAATTCCCTCGCGTGTGGTCCGCATACGGCACGTCCGTTCGACGCCGTTGTCACCACGGGCGACAACACGGACAACAAGGAACACGCCGAACTCGACTGGTTCCTGACTGCACTTAACGGCGGCACCGTGGTTGCGAACACCGGAGCCAAGGACCGCTACGAAGGCGTCCAGAACTCGGGGGCAGCCCTGTACTGGAACCCCGAATCTCCGATGCTCGACATGTACAAGAAGGCCGGTTTCCCGGAGATCCCCAATTTCTTCGGTGCCGCCTTCACCCCGATCACCAGCCCCGGCCTCAACACACCCTGGTACTGCGTGTTCGGCAACCACGACGATTCGGTGTCCGGCACTGTGCCCAGCGGCATCCCGCCACTCGAGTCGATGTACACCGGTTCACTGAAGTTCGAGGTGCCCGGCACTCCGGAGCAGGCTAAGCAGATCGACATCGCGACCAAGTTCGATCCGAGCGCGATTCCCGGGATCCTGTCGGCCTTCACGACGCCGCCGCGTCAGGTCACGCCCGACCCGGCTCGCACCCCGTTCACCCCGAAGCAGTTCATCGCGGCCCATCTCGAACCGAAACACACCGGTCCCGGACCGGTCGGGCACGGATTTGCGCCCGATGCCGGTCACACCGGCATCGGCTACTACTCGTTCGAAGTCGCTCCCGGTGTCGTCGGAATCAGCATGGATTCCACGAACCGCGCCGGACTCGTCGAAGGATCTCTGGGCGCCGCTCAGTTCCGTTGGATCGAAGACACCCTTCGCGGCGGCAGCAGCACTTTCTACGACCCTTCCGGTTCGCGTGTCACCCAAGCCCGGGACGATACGTACTTCGTTCTGTTCAGCCACCACACGAGCGACACGATGGACAATCTCATCCCCGACCCCGAGAACATCCTGGAACCGCGATTCGGTGGTTCACAACTTCTCGACCTCCTGCACCGCTTCCCCAACGTGCTCGCCTGGGTCAACGGCCACACCCACGAGAACAAGATCACCCCACAGCCCGGCACCACGCCCGAGCAGGGGTTCTGGGAGATCAACACGGCCTCTCACATCGACTTCCCGCAACTCGGCCGAATCATCGAGATCGCGGACAACCACGATGGCACGGTCTCGCTCCTTGCGACCCTGTTCGAAGCGGAGAGCCCGTACTCCGTCGATCACAGCAACAAGTCGCCCGAGGGCCTGGCATCGCTGTACCGCGAACTGTCCTTCAACGACATTCACCGCGATCCCGCGTTGACCGGCGCGGGCGTCGATCAGAACGTCGAATTGCTCGTGCCCGTCATTCGCTAGGTTCGTCCGTCACCTCCTGCTGTGTCCTGTGCTGCTTGGACCAGGACACAGCAGCGACGACAAACCGGACGCCGAAGCCGATCAGCACCAGATTGCACACGATCTGGAGGGATACCAATGCCCGGGCCAGATCGGTTTGTGCTGCGATATCTCCGAAACCCACCGTCGAGAAGACCGTTAGCGAGAAGTACAGCGCCGCCATTCTCGAAAGCGGCTCGGTGAAACTGGTCGGGTCGGCACGCTCGACCGCAAAGTAGGTCATCGCGACGACCAAAAGGTAAGTCGGAACCACGACCGACGCCATCTCGACGGCCTGCAACGCCGGAACATCGGAGTCCAGGATTCGTTTGACCTGCCAGGCGGTGACACCCAGCACCGCGATCCCGCCGAAGATCAAGAGGGCAAATGCCCCGCCGGTATGGGCATCAGGCCACGGCAACAGGAAGTACCCGCTTCCCAGGGCGAACACCGTCAACGTGGGACGCAGGAGGGCACCGGCGATCAACTTACGCCGCCGACGCGTATCTATCGCCCTGGATTCGACTTTTTTTGGCATAGATCAATAATCGACAATCCTGCTGGTAAAACCACCCTTTCGGTCCGAAAATCTCACCTTCTTGCAAGAAAGCACTGAGCAATCGTCACGATCGTTCTGTAACGTTCATGTAACGGCGGCCGAAATGCTGTCACAGGAACACCTGCGAGGAGGTGCAAGATGAGTTGTTCACTGGGAATCTCCACCGGGTCGTCGGGCGTCTACTCCGCACTCGTCGATACCGATTCCACTTCTGCCGTATCGGGCAGGTTGACAGCTGAAGTACGGTTCGTCTCTGCCGATCAGGTTCACACCAGTGTCGGCGACCTCGTGCGCGCATCGATCAAACTGATGACTACTCAGGTCTCGGATCGAGCCGCGGCGCCGCGGTCCATCGGAGTCACATTCCGCACGGACGAACAGCTCGCGAGCATCCGTTCCGCACTCTCTCGCACGTCAGATCATGTTCGGCTCATCCCCGAACCTGCCGCAGTGCACGCCTATCTCGCCGAAACCGGAAAGATCGAGCGGTACAGCACAACTGCCCAGATCGACCTCGGTGATCACGGACTGGTTGTCTCCATCGTCGACCACAGCGGCGAGGTTCTCGCGGCCGAACGGACCGACGTTCTCACCGGCGCCGGTATTGATCGCGCCCTCGTCGATTTTGTCACCGACACAGCTGCTCAGCACCTCGGCCGGTACGCCGACGCCGCACTTCTCGTGTCCCGCTGCCACGTCGCCAAGGAACAGTTGTCCACCGCGCGCAGCGTCACCGTCGACCTGCCACTGAAACCGATAATGGTTACACGCACCCAGTTCGAGGACATAATCGCCCCGGACATCGCCCGCGCCGTCGCCTTCATCAGCGGCGTGCTGGCCGCCGCACCCCGAACCGTCGAGGCGGTAGTCCTCATCGGCGGCGGTGCTCACATCCCAGTCGTCACATCGGCAGTTGCCGACGCCGTGAATCTCCCCATCGTCGAACTCGACGAGCCCGAAGCCACAGCCGCCAAAGGTGCTGCGCTACTTGCAGATTCAGTGACCTCGTTGCGCTACGCATTGTCCGTACCCGACAGTACCGAACGGGCAGGAACGGCAGTGCGGGCGTCCGGCGCTCTGATCGGCGCCCTGGTGGTCGGCGGCCTCGTATTCGGTTACGGCGCCAAGGAATTGGTGCCGACGGACGATACTCCGATTTCACCCGCCGGTACCGGGTCCACCACGTCTCGCACGACCACCGAAATGAATCCGAGCGTCGGTTCGACATTGATTCCGTCCAACGATCCATTGCCTTCGGCTGCGGTACAAGCCGACCCGACACATCGCTACCCGCTGACACAGCGCTACCCGACGCACCAGTACACGTTGCCGCCGGCGCCGCTGCCCGACACTTCGCTGCCCACCACTGCGTTACCCGATACGTCGACGGCCACAACCGATCCGACCACTACGGCGCCCACCACTACCGTGCCCACCACTACCGTGCCCACGACAACACCGCCGACCTGGCCGACAATCCCCGGCATCACGCTGCCCGATCCACCGGCCTGGTGGCCACAACCCGGCGCGAATGCACCAATCGCCCCGCCCGAGCAAGGCCCCGGAAACGACAAGACTCCGGCAGACGAGGACACCACCGCACCGGCTCCGGCAACCACTCCCGCCGCTGCGCCGCCGTCCGGCACCGACCTGGAACTGACCCCGGCCGGCTGATCTCAGCGCAGGACTTGGCTGACCGAGACAGACAAGCCTGGGTCGGTTGCCACGCTCAGTTCGGACGGCCCGGCCCCGGCACCGATCAGGTGCGCTGCCAGGGAAGCAATCATCACGCCGTTGTCGGTGCAGAGTCGCGGCTTCGGGATACGCAACGTCAGACCAGCTTCGGCGCAACGCTCTTCGGCGAGGCTGCGAATCCGAGAGTTCGCGGTAGCGCCGCCGCCGAGAACGAGAGTGTCTACTCCTACGTCCTTGGCTGCGCGAACCGCCTTCATCGTCAGGACGTCAGCGACAGCCTCCTGGAAGGACGCCGCGATGTCCGGAATCGAAATAGCTTCGTCTGCACGCTGCTTGGACTCGACATACCGCGCAACTGACGTCTTGAGCCCGGAGAACGAAAAGTCGTGCCGGGAGTCACGGGAGCCGGTCATGCCGCGAGGGAACGCAATCGCCTTCGGATCACCCTGCTGCGCAGCCGCATCCAACGCCGGACCACCGGGGAATCCGAGACCGAGGAGCCGCGCAACCTTGTCGAACGCCTCACCGGCAGCGTCATCGACGGTTGTTCCGAGTTCGACGATCGGCTTACCCAGATCCTCGACGTGAAGTAGATGCGTATGCCCACCGGAGACCAGCAGTGCCACACAGGACGGCAGCGGTCCGTGTTCCAGAGTATCGACCGAAACGTGTCCACCGAGGTGGTTGACCGCGTAGAACGGGATGTTCCATGCTGCCGCATACGCTTTGGCTGCGGCCACACCCACCAACAGTGCTCCGGCCAGGCCGGGCCCGATCGTCACAGCCAACGCGTCGGGCTTGTCGATACCCGCGACTGCCAGAGCGCGTCGCATGGTCGGGACAATGGCCTCGAGATGTGCGCGCGACGCCACCTCCGGCACCACACCGCCGTAGCGGGCGTGCTGATCCACACTCGATGCCACTTCGTCCGCCAACAACGTGCAGGTTCCATCACCGTTCCACCGAACGATACCGACTCCTGTTTCGTCGCAAGAGCTTTCGACACCCATGACGATCATGCTTGCTGCTCCTCATTCTCGCGGACACCCGCGGCAGAGCGCCGCATCGTGTACGCATCTGCCCCACTGGGCTGGTAGTACTTCTTTCGGGTTCCGACGATCTCGAATCCCTCTCGCCTATACAGCGCGATTGCCGGTTCGTTGTCCGTACGCACTTCCAGGAACACCGCTGCTCCGTGCTCGTCCGCCAGAGTCAACAGTGCATCAAGTAGCGCGCCGCCGATACCGCGGCGCTGCGCCCCCGGATCGGTTCCGATGGTGTGGACTTCGGCCTCGACGTCGGGCGGTGCGCCCAGCAAGGCGATTCCGGCATACCCGAGGACATGGCCACTCGGCTCACGGGCCACGAAGTAGTGATTGTGGGATCCTGCCAATTCGGAGACAAATGCCTGCGCACTCCACGGCCCGTCCCCCGCAAAGAGAGCACGTTCCAACTCCGCACACCGCTCGGCGTCGTCAACTGTCATCGACGCGATGGTGAAACTCATAGTCCGCGTTCCGCCAACGTTTTGGCGTCGGGGCGCCGTAGGTACAAAGGCTCGAGCGGTTCCGGAATCGAACCAGCCAGAATCTCTGCGGCCGCGGCGGTGACCAATCCTGCCGGCGACGGCGTCTCCGCCGGCACCACTCGCAAATCGAAAAGGTCTACGTGCGAAGCGGATCCGGCGACGCGCGTCGACGGCGACGCCTCCACATCGCCCGGGGAACTCACGTCAGGCCCCTCGACGCGCACGCCCTTGTCGTAACGCGCCCAATAGATTTCGCGTCGACGCGCATCGGTCACGACCAGTAGGTTTTCCGCAGTCTCGACGGCCGCGGCAATAGCGTCCAGGCTGCACACACCGTAAACGGGAATGCCCAAGGCGTCACCGAACGCGGCACCGGTCGCCATCCCGACCCGCAAGCCCGTATACGGGCCCGGACCGACGCCCACCACAACTGCACCCAGGTCAGCCGGTGTGATCGAAGCCTCGGCCAAGCATTCGAGGACATGCGGGGTGAGCACCTCGGCATGAGCGCGGGGGTTCACAGTCACTCGAACTGCAAGTGTCTCCACCTCGTCGGACACCGAAGGCGAAGATTCGCCGGACGCCGACAGCAGAACAACTCCAGCAGTCACAGCCGGAGTAGAAGTATCAATCGCGAGAACAAGCACGATATCTCAGAGTACTCGCACGTAAGGAACTACTTTCGGGCCGGGAGGAGTGTCACGACGTCCACAACCAACTGGCCGTCCGCACATCCGACTCGGGTTCACGGTGAAGTTGCACCCGTAAGTGACGCTCGACCAGTCTCTCCACGACGTCGCCGCCCCACTCGACCACGACCACGGCGTCGGTGAGGTCGGTGTCCAGATCGAGGGCATCGAGTTCGTCGAGGGCATGCGGGCCACTGTCGCCGAGGCGGTAGGCGTCGACGTGAATCATCCCGACCGGTTGTGCGCCGCCGGGGCGAACCCCCGGGCGATGCTCACGCGCAATCACGAACGTCGGCGACGTCACCCGACCTTGTACTCCCAGTCCAGCCCCGATACCGCGGGTCAGAGCGGTCTTCCCGGCACCGAGCGGACCGTCGAGAACCACAAGATCACCGGCGACGAGTCCGGAGGCGATCAGACGTCCGAATGCCTCCGTGTCTTCCGTCGTCTCCAAGGTCACTGTTCCCGATTCAGGCAGAGTCTCAGCCGACATCGGACCTCACTTCGGTACGGGTACGCGAGACGAGATTCTCGATCGCGTCGGTGACGATGGCGGGGAACTCGAGTTGAACAAGGTGCCCCGCGCCGCGGACACGGACCAGTTCGGAGTCCGGGAGGTCGGCGGCCAATCGTTGGGAACTGGAGAACGGGATCATCATGTCCTGATCACCGCAGATCACCACGGCCGGCGTGTGCGCCAGGACGGGGAGAGAACTGCTCTCGTCGTGCAATTCCAATGTCCGCAGGAAGTTGACGATGGTCACGACCGACGTGCGATCGAGCATTCCGTCGGACAGTTCGTGCAGACGCGGACTGACATCGGTGCCGTACGACGCTGCCCGCAGGATCGGTGTGATGAGCACCCGAGCGGCGCCCCGCGCATGCTGTACGACGCCCGGGGACGTCCGGACAGCCAACCGGAAACCGTCGATGACCGGGTTCTGCAGATTGCGAGTAAGTCCGGTTTCCGCGAGACCTGCTGCCGTCGTGGATACCAATCCGACGCCGACCACACGGCCGCCTTCGAACCATTCCGGGCGTTGGCCGGCAAGAGCGAGGATGGTCATGCCGCCCATCGAATGCCCGACAAGCACAACCGGCCCCGTCGGCACTGTGGCTTCGACGACGGTGGCGAGGTCGCGACCGAGCTGCGAGACCGTACAGTTCGTAGCCTTCGACTTACCCGAATCGCCATGTCCACGCTGGTCGTAGAACACCATGCGGACGTCGTCGCCCCACCGCTCGGCAAGCTGTCGGCGCTGAAAATGCCACGACAAGGCACTGAGGCAATATCCGTGAACAAAGACGACCGTGAGTGGCGCGTCATCCGGACCGACCTCACGTACGGCCAGGTCAACCCCGTCCTCGGTGCGTACGACGCTCGAACGATCGCGGGTCATCAAATCGAAGTCTTCGTCGGCGTAAATCTCCCGACCGGGCCGCGTCGCTGTCTTGAGTGCATTGAGACCGGCCATCGAACCCAGCGCCACCGCGCTGAGGAGCCCGCCGAGAATGCTCATTCGCCCTGCAGTCTTCATGATGAACTCTCCCCACCGATGTAGGTACGCACAGTTCGCCCGCGTAGGCCGGTCACGACCTCGTAGTGAATGGTGTCCAAGGCTTCCGCCCACGCCTGTGCATTGGGCTCGCCCTGGTCTCCGTTTCCGAAGAAGATCGCGGTATCGCCTTCCCGAACGCCGTCTCCGTCGGGTCCGATGTCGACCATCACCTGATCCATGCAGATCCGTCCGACAGCACGCCGACGCTTCCCGCCGAGCTGCACCTCGAAACGCCCGCTCAACGAACGCGGAAGCCCGTCCGCGTATCCGACGGGCAGGAGCGCCAGAGTGGTGTCGTGCGGTGCCGTCCAGAGGTGTCCGTAGGAAACCCCCTCACCGGCGGCCACCTTCTTCACCAAGATCACCTTCGCTCGCAACGTCATAGCCGGTCTAAGACCGAAATCGCCCAGCTCAGGCACTGGCGACAATCCATATATCGCAATTCCCGGCCGAACCATGTCAAATTGCAGGTCAGGGCGGGTAACCGTGGCTGCCGAGTTGGAAAGATGCACAACCTCGGGCTCGAATCCGTGAGCCCGAACTTCAGCGACGGCATCGATCAAACGTTGCTTCTGGTGGTCGATGACATCGTGGTGCGGCTCATCCGAATGCGCCAGATGCGAAAACACACCGCGCAAGGAGATCGTTCCTTCGTTGCGGGCTACCACCAGATCCGTGAGCATCTGCGGCCAATCCGTCTGTGACACACCATTGCGATTAAGGCCGGTGTCGACCTTCAACGTCACCGTGGCAGTCCGTCCGAGACCACGGGCGGCGCTCACAACCGCAGCAAGATGCCGGGGTGACGACACACCGATCTCCACATCCGCAGCGATTGCGGCAGCAAAATCGGCGTCGACGCCGTGCAACCACGCCAGAATCGGCGCAGTGATTCCCGCTTTCCGGAGAACCAATGCCTCCGGGATTGTGGTGACACCGAGTTCGCGTGCACCGGCAGCGAGCGCCGTGCGCGCAACAGCGACGGCACCGTGGTTGTAGCCGTCCGCTTTGATGACCGCCATAAGCGCCGCATCGCCCGCGAACTCACAAAGAACGCGCACGTTGTGGGCAATGGCATCGAGATCTACAACCGCTTCGGTCTGAGGGCTCACCGACGCTCCGGCGCTTGCCGATTCCCCGTCAGATGGGTCTTTCGGCGCTCTTCCCTCGGCAAGCTTCATGGCAGCAATCCTGCCACCCTCACAAATTCGGACGCCAATTCGGGTTTGAGATCACTCAATCTCGGGCAAAACTTCGAAGCGCCCGCACCGCGTCCCGCACCCTTCCGAGCAGCGACGATGCAGAAATCGGGGCGCCCGCGACGTCCGCCATTCCGCCGGCTGCCGCCAGATTCGCGGCGAGCGCGTGAGCCCTCGCACCCCCGGCAGCAGCCTCGAGCGGCGTGAGTCCGGAAGCAAGCAGCGCACCGATCACTCCGGACAAAACGTCACCCGAACCGGCCGTCGATGCCCACGAACCGCCCGCATCACTGACCAGAACCCGACCACCTGGATCTGCCATCACCGTCACATGTCCCTTGAGCAGCACACTCACACCGAGATCCGACGCCAATTCCCTCGTGGCGCTCACCCGATCCACTCCGACGTCTCGACCCGCCAACCGCGCGAACTCACCCGCATGCGGAGTCAACAGCGTCGGCGCGGTGCGCCGGCGGACCAGATCCGGATCCTGGGCCAGCAGCGTCAGCCCGTCAGCATCAATAACCACCGGAACATCCGTCGCGAGCACCAAATCGAGCAAGCCCGCCGCGCCGGCCTCGGTTCCCATCCCGGGTCCGACCACCCAGGCCTGCACCCGGCCCGCCTCCGCGAAGGTGTTGGTTGCAACCACCTCGGGAAATCGTGACAACACCTCGGAAGCCCCGGGACCGGCAAAGCGCACCAAACCGGAAGTCGCAGTAACAGCCGCCCCTGTGCACAACACCCCGGCCCCCGGATACCTGTCGCTACCCGCGATGACGCCCACAACGCCTTGCGAATACTTGTCGTCGCCTGGCCCTGGCACTGGCCAGAGTGCCCCAACTTCCGAAGGCTCCAGCGACTGGAAATCCGACTCCCCGAGATCCAGTCCGATATCGATCAACTCCACTCGCCCACAGCGCGGCGACGCCAACACATGCACCGGCTTGAGCGCGCCGAACGTCACCGTCACCGCGGCAGTTACTGAAGGGCCACAGGTAGCACCGGTGTTTGCATCAACACCGCTGGGCAGATCTACCGCCACGATCGGGCAGCGAACCTGCTCCACCACCGCGGCTGCATCCGGCCGCAGTGCACCGCGGCCCGAGATGCCCACGATTCCGTCGACGACCAGATCCGGCTCACCGAGGTCGGCGGCCACCCGCCCACCGGCCCGAAGAAAAGCGTCGAGGCCCTTCTTGTGGGCTCGCGCCGGGTCCAACAGGTTTGCTCGAACAACAACTCCGCGCTTACGCAGGTATACGCCCGCCCAGAGAGCATCACCCCCGTTGTCGCCACTACCGACCAGGAGTGTCACCGACCGATACGCGAGTGAGCCTGTGTGCACACGCAATTCGTCGGCAATGACTCGCGCCAGTCCAAATGCGGCGCGGCGCATCAACACACCGTCGGGCAACGTCGCCAGTAGCGGAGCCTCGGCATCTCGCACCTGATCAACCGTGTAGTACCCACGCATGCCGGAACCCCTCACTCGTCAGTCGCTACCCTCGAAATCATGAAATCACGTTTTCGCCCGATGATCGCAGGACTTGCCCTCGCCCTCGGTCTCGTCGGGTGCAGTTCCACCACGGATTCCACTCCGACCACCCCCGAAACCACGGTGAGCGGACCAGTAGTCACCGTCACCGGAATGGCCTACTCCCCCGCTTCGATCACCGTGAACGTCGGCGACACCGTCACCTGGGTGTTCGACGACAACGGAATGGCTCACGACGTCCGCGGCCTCGGATCAGCCCGAAGCCTGCTCCGCAGCCCACTCAAGAAGTCGGGAACCTACGAGGTCACCTTCACCGAACCCGGAACCTACGACTACACGTGCACACCGCACCCCGACATGCGCGGGACCGTCGTCGTCCAAGCCTAGAGAACAGCGATGCCCGCAGTCCTCAGGACTGCGGGCATCGCCACATCTTCGATCGAAAGTTATTCGACCGTAACCGATTTCGCCAGGTTACGCGGCTTGTCGACGTCGTAGCCGCGCGCTGCAGCCACCTCCGCCGCAAAGATCTGCAACGGAACCGTCGACAGCAACGGCTGCAACAGCGTCGGCGACGCCGGAATCTCGATCAGGTGATCGGCGTGGGCGGCGGCAACACTGTCGCCTTCCTCCGCGATCACGATGGTCGTGGCGCCACGAGCCTTGATCTCCTGAATGTTGGAGACCAACTTCGAATGCAACACCGCACGACCCTGCGGCGACGGCATGACGATAATGACCGGAAGGCCCTCCTCGATCAACGCGATCGGCCCGTGCTTGAGCTCACCGGCCGCGAAACCTTCGGCGTGAATGTACGCAAGCTCCTTGAGCTTGAGCGCACCCTCGAGCGCAACGGGATAACCAACATGGCGCCCCAGGAACAGAATTGTCGACGCTGTCGCGAACTTGCGCGCCAACTCACGTACCGGTTCTGCATTCTCGATGACCTTGCGGACCAACGCCGGCATCGCCTCGAGATCGGCGAATTCACGCGCAACCTCGTCGGGATACTTGGTACCGCGTGCCTGCGCCAACGCCAAGCCGACAAGGTAGTTCGCCGTGACCTGCGCGAGGAAAGCCTTGGTCGACGCGACCGCGATTTCCGGTCCTGCCCGGGTGTAGAGAACAGCGTCGGCCTCACGCGGGATTTGCGCACCATTGGTGTTGCAGATCGCGAGAACCCGAGCCTTCTGGTCCTTGGCGTGCTTCACAGCTTCGAGCGTGTCCGCCGTCTCTCCGGACTGCGAGATCGCGACGACGAGCGTCGAACGATCCAGAACCGGATCCCGATAACGGAATTCGCTGGCCAACTCGACCTCGACGGGAAGCCGCGTCCAATGCTCGATTGCGTACTTCGCCAACAATCCGGAGTGGTAGGCACTACCGCAGGCCACGACAAAAACCTTGTCGACGTCCCGCAGTTCCTGATCCGACAAACGCTGCTCGTCGAGGACGATCTTGCCGTTCTCGAAGTGACCGATAAGCGTATCCGCAACCGCGGTCGGCTGCTCCTCGATCTCCTTGAGCATGAAGTAGTCGTGACCGCCCTTTTCGGCAGCCGCAAGATCCCAATCGATCCGGAACGGGCGCCCCTGCGCCTCGTTGCCGGAGAAGTCGGAGATCGTGTAACCGTCCGCCGTGATCACGACGGCCTGATCCTGGCCGAGTTCCACCGCATCACGAGTGTGCTCGATGAACGCCGCGACATCGGAGCCGAGGAACATCTCGCCCTCACCGACACCGACCACCAACGGCGTCGAACGACGCGCAGCAACAATCGTGTCCGCATGATCTGCGTGAGTGAACACCAACGTGAACGCACCCTCGAGACGGCGAACCACCGACAACGCGCTCTCCACGAAATCACCCGACGACGGGCCCTCCGCGTACGCACGCGCCACCAAGTGGACAGCTACCTCGGAGTCGGTGTCACTGAGCAACTCGACGCCCGCGGCTTCGAGTTCAGCGCGCAACGGCGCAAAGTTCTCGATGATGCCGTTGTGGACAACCGCAAGTTTCCCGCTCGCATCACGATGCGGGTGAGCATTGCGATCCGTCGGTCGACCGTGCGTCGCCCATCTCGTATGACCGATTCCCGCGGTCCCGACAAAACTGTCGGTACCGACCTCCTCCAACCGAGCTTCGAGGTTGGCCAGCTTCCCGGCCTTACGCTCGATCTCGACCCCACCGACTCCATCGAGAATCGCGATTCCCGCAGAGTCATAGCCGCGATACTCCATTCGCCGCAAAGCCTCCACCACAACACCCAGAGCCGGGCGGTGGCCGACGTATCCCACGATTCCGCACATGGTGACTCAGGGTACTTGGACGGCGACGGTCAGTGCATTCTGCGGTTACCCGACGACGCCCCACGACGGTCTCCGCCGACGTGGCGACCGTCCACGCGTCGAGCAGACGCCACATCGGATAACGTCTTGACCCGTGGCACCGAAACTGAAGACACTGACCCGCGAGCTGTCCAAGCGCGGACCGCACCGAGTACTGCGCGGCAATCTCGCCCTCGCCGGTCAGCCAGGCGTCGTATACACCCCGGAAGCTGGTTTCAACCTGCCCGCCGTAGCCTTCGCGCACGGGTGGATGGTGGGTGCACACAAGTACGAACAGACACTCCAACACCTTGCTTCCTGGGGAATCGTGGCCGCAGCACCCGAGAGTGAACGCGGACCGATCCCCTCGCACCTCGGTTTGGCCGCCGATCTGCGCTCAACACTGGACATCTGCGTCGGCGTGCGCCTGGGCCCCGGAAAGATCAGTGTTCATCCCGACCACGTTGCGTTCGCCGGACACGGAATGGGCGCCGGAGCCGCGGTACTCGCCGCCGCACAGCACGGCAATGTCGCCGCTGTAGCTGCACTGTTCCCCGCCCCGACAGCTCCCAAAGCCGAAAACTACGCGTCCAAGATCACAGCACCGGGTCTCATCCTCGCCGGAGAAGACGACGTCGATTCACTCACCAGCAACGCCCGGGCCCTCGCCCGCGAATGGGGTGGCCCCGTCGTCGGACGAACCATCGACGACGCGCAGGACGCCGGTCTCATCGAAGGTCGTCGACTCCTCGGAGCCTTGGGTCTCGGTGGGTCGGAGCGCAAAACTCAGCTCACCGCCCGCTGTGTCCTGACGGGATTCCTACTCTTCCACCTGACCGGCGACAAACGCTACGAAGCCTTCGCCGATCAGGATACCGAAATCCCGCACACATCAGCGATGTTCGACGCACACACTCAGTCGGACGCGCGCCGCAACCAAGCACTTCCGCGGTAGTCAACGCTCGATCCTCCAGGGTTGGGAATCGCACTGCTCCGATCACCCGGCATAGGTTCCGACGCCGACCGGAGAAACCGGGTCTGGTCCGGTTCCGCTATCGAAAGAGTTGGATCGTCAATTTCGTGGACCACCCGCGACCTGACGACGTCACCGAATTCTCGGCACTGTTTTTCGTAGCCTCGCTCGGCAACAGCCCGTCGTGCCCGAAACTCGGCGAGCTGCGAATCCATGACCCGGCGGATCGCATCGAACTCTGCCCCGCTCATATCGGCCCCGCTCCAGCCAACTCGGCTCCGGTCTCGACTAGGCTTGGTGCCTCTTCCGCGATCGGTCCGGAGTCGATGGGAACGGAATCCAGCGGTACAGGATCCGGTAGCTGATACTGAAATTCGTTCGATTCAGGAATCTCGCCAGGAACTGAAACCGTGACCGGCTCAGTCTGTTGTTCCGGCACCTCGGAGACTGTGGGTGCCGATTCCGGATCCGGCACCGATTCCGGCTCTGGCTCTGACTCTGGGATTCGGCCAGCACCTACGTCCGAGTCCGTATCCGCGTCGACAACGATTCTCGGCCAACCATTCCCATCCAATTCCACTGTCACAGTGAGTGACCCACCACTACGATCACGAACTTCGAGGCTCACACCACGACCGTCCGGGGCGACAGAGAATCCCCAAGTGTCAGTGCCCACGACCAGGTCCAAGGACGACTCTTTCGGCAGTGCCGCCGATTCTTTCGGCAGCACGGAAGGGTCCGAGCACGAATATTTTCCGACGGATTCACTCTCGATCGGAAACAACTGGGTCGCTACCGCGGTGACAACACCGAAGGCTTCAGTGAGCGCGAGGCGGCAGTCCTCGCACGCTCGATCGAACTCGTCTCGCGTATCCAGATACACTTTCCGGAAGACCTGATCGAACCATGGACGAACGAGATCAACTGCTGCTCTAGAGGTTTCAACCTGGGTAAATGGATGCGCGTTCCGCACTCCACGAAACCGCATGTCCGACAACGGCACAAACCAGGTTGCCGCCTTCTCGACCGCGTCAACTCCACCGTCTCGACACACGGCTGCCAACTGGCCGACACCCTTCGCATCGATACCGCCGACCGTCTCCCGATCCAACGATGAAACTTTGAATGCTTTGTCCACCAATGCAGTTCGAACTATTCTGGAAAATTCATCGGATACCGAGATGAGAATCGGCATGGATTCGACGTCCGATTCCGCTCGTCGACCTTCTTCCCGCACTTGTGCAGACACGTAATCCACGCCCTCGACATTCCAGATGTCCGCCAACGAATCCGATAACGTGACACAAAATCTGGAGTCAGGCGACACGACATCCATGGCAGCAGACATACGCGATATGTCATTCGACAAAGCTGTCAGATCGATTCCGGATTCCGCACGATACATCTCGTCATAGCTACTGCGCGTACGGTGATCCAGTCCCATCCGCGCGGCAGCGCCGTGAAATCGATCGAAGAACGACAGTCCCACCGCACCGCTTTCGATAACGTCTTCGGGATCGCAGAACGAGTTCCTTTGTGAAATAACCGATTCCGGCACATTCATTTCGGAGCTCACAGCGGCAGCGTCTCGAATGAACATTACGACATCGAGTCCAGGCGTCCACTGCCTACCGAGCGCAGTCGAGCAGCGAAATCCCGATCGATCTCGACAACCGTTCGGGACGAATCGCCGATTCTGGTACCGAGATCTTCGAGAAACAGAGCACGTTCCGTTATCCGCACTTGGAGACCGTCCAGCGCTTCGGCGAGCGCACGGCCGTACTCGACATAATCGCGACCCGCACACGAACCCGAGAACGCTGGAGACGCCAGCATGCCTGCCGCGACACTCAACTGATGAGCAGCGGCCATGGTTCGACGCTCCAACTCGTCCGTGGCACTGTGATCGATCTCCATGCCGCACTCCATTCGCCCGACCGCACAAGAATCCGGCGGTCCATGACTACTTGGACGCACCGGAGCCGCCCGGCGTTCCCGCGAAATGCTACGAGTCTGAACCGAGTGTCCACAGACGGGAAAAGCTACCGCGACTACACCGCGGCGACAGTCGCCGCCAGCTCGTCCGCGAGCTTGCGCGCCAAACTCAAGTCTGCAGCTTCGACCATGACACGGACCAATTGCTCGGTACCCGACGGCCGGAGCAACACCCGGCCGGCTTCGCCGAGAAGGCGCTCGGCATCGGCAACTGCCACCACCACCGACGTAGCTGCCGCAACCGCCGCTTTGTCGTCGACCTTCACGTTGATCAATACCTGCGGAAGTGTTGTCATCGTGGCGGCCAGATCCGAGGAGAGCCTGCGCGTCTGTGCCATCCTGGCCAGCAGTCGCAGCCCGGTGAGAACGCCGTCACCGGTAGTTCCGAACCCGGGAAACACGACATGTCCGGACTGCTCGCCGCCCAGGCTGTATCCACCGGCGCGAAGCTCCTCGAGCACGTAGCGGTCACCGACTGCCGCCGTGACGACGTCGATACCAGCCGCTCGCATCGCCAGATGCAGACCCAAGTTGCTCATCACCGTCGCAACCAGCGTGTTGTCGACCAACTCTCCAGCTTCGCTCATGGCTACGGCAAGCACCGCCATGATCACGTCACCGTCGATCACTGCACCCGTCTCGTCCACCGCCAGGCATCGATCAGCATCGCCGTCGTGAGCAAGCCCCAGATCTGCACCGTGTTCGACAACCGCCCGCTGAAGGTTCTCGAGGTGGGTGGAACCGCAGCCGTCGTTGATGTTGAGACCGTCAGGCTCGGCACTGATCGCGATCACCGTTGCTCCGGCCGCGCGATACGCTGCGGGCCCGACCTCCGACGCTGCCCCGTTGGCACAGTCCACCACCACTGTCAGCCCTTCGAGCGACTCGTGGAGAGCAGTATCGAGATGCTTCAAATACAAGGTGGCCGCGTCATCGACGCTACGCACGCGCCCGATGCCCGAACCTGTCGGGAGAGTCGGCATTGCCCCGCCGCCCAGCACAGACTCGATCGCAGCCTCCGCGTCGTCACCAAGTTTGTGGCCGCCGGCGGCAAATATCTTGATTCCGTTGTCCGGCATAGGGTTGTGTGAGGCGGAAATCATCACGCCGAGACTCGCGTCGAAAAGACCGGTCAGATACGCAACCGCCGGAGTCGGCAGAACTCCGACATCGAGAACGTCGACCCCAGCCGAACTCAGTCCAGCGGTAACAGCCGCCTGCAGCATCTCACCACTCGCACGTGGATCACGTCCGACTACGGCAATCGGCCGGGTGCCCACGCTCGTACTTTTCGCGTCGGTTCTCTCGGAATCGAGGGCCAGTACGTGCGCGGCAGCGACCGACAATCGCAGGGCGAGATCCGCAGTCAGATCGGCATTGGCCAATCCACGCACACCATCAGTTCCGAACAACCGACCCATCGAACAACTCCCTGGATTTCTTCCGCGTTCTGTGAAAAGTCGTCCCTGACACCACAAGAGCGGGCGTCCGGTAACAATGGACGCCCGCTCTTGTGGTGAACAGGTGCCGAAGCGGACCAGTTCGGTCAACCTCGGCGAAGCATCAGCGCTTCGAGTACTGCGATGCCTTACGGGCCTTCTTCAGTCCGTACTTCTTACGCTCGACCTTACGGGCGTCGCGCGTCAGGAAGCCGGCCTTCTTGAGTGCCGGACGATCATCGGGGGTGACCTCGAGGAGTGCGCGCGCGATAGCCAGACGCAATGCGCCTGCCTGACCGGACGGGCCGCCACCGTGGAGCAGTGCAACGATGTCGAAAGACTCGGGACGCTCGACGAGAACCAGCGGAGCCTTGATCAGCTGCTGGTGCACCTTGTTGGGGAAGTAATCTTCCATGGTGCGGCCGTTGAGCTTGAACTCGCCGGTGCCGGGGACCATGCGGACGCGAACGACCGCTTCCTTACGGCGACCAACGGTCTGGATCGGGCGATCGAAGACGATCGGTGCCAGCGGTGCCGCTGCAACCTCTTCTACAACCTCGACTGCTTCAGCGGCGATGAACTCTTCCACTGCTTCAATGTTCTCTTCGGTCACGTTCTGCTCTTCCGGCGATGTCACTGTGCGACCTGCTTGATCTCGAACGGCACCGGCTGCTGCGCGGTGTGGGGGTGATTCGGGCCCGCGTAGACCTTCAGCTTGCTGCTCATCGCGCGACCCAGCTTGGTCTTCGGGAGCATGCCGACGATGGCCTTTTCCACGAGACGGTCGGGGTTACGGTCAAGGACCTCTCCGACGGTGCGGGACTTCAGGCCACCCGGGAATCCGGAGTGGTGGTAGAGCTTCTTGCCCTCGAGCTTGTTGCCGCTGATGGCAACCTTCTCGGCATTGATGACGACGACGAAGTCGCCACCATCGATGTGGGGTGCATAGGTGGGCTTGTGCTTACCGCGCAGCAGGGTCGCTGCCTGAACGGCAAGACGGCCGAGCACCACGTCGGTGGCGTCGATGACGTGCCACGCGTGGGTCACATCTCCGGCCTTCGGGGTGTACGTAGACACAGAACTTCCTCGTCTTATTTCATTCCACTGCTGACCATGTGCGTATCGCAAAAACAATTCTCGGCGGCCAGTTGAGACCCGAGAACCGCTGAACCCTGCGCATCGTCATCCCGGAGATCACTCACCCAGGATGGCAATATGCAGAGACCTACGGCACGCCACCGATAGACGATACCGGGCACCCCCCCTCAGGTCAAAGAGAGCACCCGATCGCAAGTGCTACCACCCGTCACAATCCTGCAGGCGCAGGAACTGGTTGACGCCGGCAACCGTCGACCCCAACGGCCCATGTCCGTTGGGGTCGACGCTGGAGCCTAAGATTTTACGGCGCTTCGAGCGTCGCGGTCAGCCTCCGAAGCCTCGCGCTGCCGCACTGTCGGCATTGCGCATCGACTCCGAACCGTTTGCGGTGGCCCCGGCGATCTGGGCCAACACAATGTTCAATTCCTCCGACGCCTGACCCCAACGACGCTGAGCGTCGTTCCACGCCTCCGAACCTGCGCCTTCCCATCCGGCTTGCAAGTTGTCAACGACAACCTTGATGTCGCCCTGCTTGTCGTTGATCGACTGCGCTTGCCTCTTCATTTCGTCGGACAGCATGGCGAGTCCGCCGAAGTCGTACCTGATCATGTTCTCGCTCATAGTTACTCCCATTCCGATGGCCGTGCCGAGTTAGATAACACTGCAGTTTCTGAGACACTGCAGTTTCTGTGACTGCAAATGCGGTCGAATACTCTTGTGCTGAAATGGATTACCGCTTGCGCGGCGGTCCGATATGGTCAGCCCATATTGACGGTTGCGCCGCGCAGAGCATTCACGTTGTCGCCTTCGGCGGCGTCGAATGTGCCTGCAGATTGCTTGATCTGGTCGCAGATGTCAGTAAGCGCTGCGTCCAACTTCATTGCGGCATTGTTGTATCGCACCATGATGTCGGCATATTCGGTGTGAGCGCTGCCCTTCCATGAACTGCTCGACGCCTCGGCTTCGGAACGAACTGCGTTCACCAAACCTTTGATGTCCCCCAAATGACCATCGATGGTATTCGCCGAACTGATCAATTCTGCGGTTGTTGCGGTAAAGCCCATGTCTTCCCCCTGCTGGTGACGTGCACTGCTTGTGACATGCACTGCTTGCGATGTGCACCGGCCATTTGGCGTACACCGGTCTGGTGGCGGCGTTCGGTCACATCGGTAGGCCTCGTTTCGAACTAGATCTGTCGATCAAATGCTCCCGAACAAAGGCCGAATGTTCGCTACACATACTTGGACGCCGCCCGTTCGCTGTCGGTTCCGGCACTTCGAAAGAAATTTTGCCGACAGCACCGGTCAGTTCACGTAAGCCAGACTCCCCGTAACTCGACCGCATTCGGACTCGAACATGTCCCACTCTCCGACCAGGTACTGACAACCGATACTCACCTGCAGGCCACGTTCGACGTACACCTTCCATCGAACTTCTGAATACCCGTCCGGAAACTCCATGTACAACACTGTCTTTCGCCCTTCAGCTGTCACGACGGACTCGAAGTCCTGAAACCGGGACGGGTCCTCGAGGGTCGCGAACTGGGCACGCAGCGCAACCTCGACGTCATCGAATTCCACTCCCTCGCGGAGTTCCTTCTCGACAACGACGATTTTCCGATCCGCTCCGGACGGCGGCACGATGTCAGTCCGACCCGCCGTCGAACGGCCCGACTCGCGTGACCATCCCGCCGGCAAATCCAGTCGAACCCGCCCCATTTCCAGGGGCACACTGGTCGGCGGCGCCTCCGACGTGCGCGAAAGACCGGAAGTGGTTGCAGGCGAATCCACTGGGGATGCGTCGGCCGTCAGTCCTTGTACGACTGTGCCTTCGATACCGCCTTCGGTGGATGCGCCTTCGATGCCACCATCATCGCTCGCGATCACTACACCCGCCGCAAGCACGCAGATGACCACCGCGCAGGCCGTCACCACTGGCCACCAACGACGCGAACGACGCGCAGCACCTGTTGGCGCAACGACGTGCGACGGCGGCACCCACCGATCCCCGAAGGCCGAGTTATCGACTGCCCGCCCGGCCGAATTCTCAGCGGTGACCGCGTCGAGGCGGACCCGTGGATCTACGATCGAGCGGACGATACGGCTCTCGTCGAGAACACGAACGCTGGCATAGCCGTGGATGCTTCTCGAGCCCCGTTCCAAGGACGATGCAACCGAATGCGACTGTCGCCCGACAACTACCACTGTGTCGCGGCCGGTCAACTCTTCGAATTCTGCAAACAAATCAGGCAATTCGGCAAGACGCCCACGCCGCGTACTCATGACCGTCACATCCCCGTCGAAGTCCCGCAAGCACGACACGACAGCGTCGCCGGAGCGAATCTCGACCACGATGCACCTCGATCGCCAGACGCTACGCATCGAACGAGCGATCGCAATCGCAGACGGGACGAGAACGACGTCGTGGCCGACTTGCCGCGCGGCCACCAACAGTCGACCCTTACGAGCATTCCCCCACTCCGACGGATAACTCAGATACAGCACATCGGCGTCGGACAGACCGCAGCCTTGAACGGCATGAGAAATCAACGTCACCAATTCGAGAACGGTGGACGTGATTCGTCCCCCGAACTCGATGTAGTCATCACCGATGTAGTCGAGCGGATTGACACCGCCGGAACGCGAGTGATCCCGAGAATTTCCTCCGATGTCTGCGCGACAACAAAATTCACGTTGGGCTGTGGCCGACCACGCATTGGACGTCCCGATATGGACGGACACCGACAACGTCGCGCCCGGAATCACAGCAGTAGCGTTCGCCCCTGGTCTCACAGTGGTGGCATCCAAGGAAGTTGCACAAGTTGTGTCTGCGACCGCGACACATAGGTCCCCCGGCCTTCCGGCATCGCCGAACCGCGTATTGCTCCGACCAGGTTCCCTTCGTCACGATTGCCACTCATCACTACGCCTGCCGTACCCATGTCGCGGATTCGAGCGATCACCGGCTCGAACAGTGCGCGACCCGCACCGCCGGAACGTCGCGCGATCACCAAGTGCAAGCCGATGTCTTTCGAATGCGGAATGTGTTCGAGAAGTGCCGCAACCGGGTTGCCGGTCGACGTCGCCACCAAGTCGTAGTCGTCGATAATCACGTAAATCTCGGGGCCTGACCACCACGAACGTTCCCGCAACTGTTGCTGCGTCGTGTCCCCGCTCGGCAGCCGCGCTGCAACAATGCGTGAAAGGTCCACCATCAGTTCACCGAATGTCACTGCCGAGGCCGAATACCCGCCGAGGTGATTGCCCTCGACAACCCCGAGCATCGAATGACGATAGTCACCGATTATCAGTTTTGCCTGCGCCGGCGTGTTCGAAGCCATGATGCCTTCCGCGATTCCACGGAGCAATGACGTCTTTCCGCAGGCGGTGTCGCCGAACACGAGGAGATGCGGATGCTCGGCAAAGTCCATGTAGACCGGCGCGAGATCGGTTTCGCCGAGTCCGATCGGTATACGCAGGCACCTACCGTCTGCCGCAGTTGCACTCGGCCAGCTGTCGCCGACGACGTTCAAAAGCTCTGTCCGAGTGTACGAATCGGGAAGCATACGCAGAGCCGGCGCAACGCGTCCGGTCGACATCGCCGTAATCCGCGCAACGGTGGCCGACACAGCGGCGCTCAACTCCACGCTGCTCGCAATTCCATCCATCCGAGGCAGCCCTGTCAAGAGGTGCAAACCCTCGCGGGTGATGCCCCGCCCCGCGTGACTCTCGGGAACCATGCTGGCCTTCTGCCGCCCAGCATCGGAATCACCCGGATCTCCCAGTCGCAGTTCGATGCGGGTTCCCAACTGATCCTTCAGTGCCGGCCTGATGTCCGCCCACCTCGACGCCGTGACGATAACGTGAACACCGAAGGACAAACCTTGCGCGGCAAGCGTATTGATCGGCGCCTCGAGAGATTCGAAGTCCGAACGAACGCTTGGCCAACCGTCGATCACCAGAAACACGTCACCGAACTGATCGTGTGCGAAGCCGGCTGCGACGTTCTCACCGGTTGGATCGCTGCTTCGTAGCCGACGAAACTCGACCATCGAATCGATACCGTGATCACGGAACAATCGCTCACGCTGCTGGACTACCCCCGACACCTCGGCAACGGTTCGCCGAACTCTGTCGCCGTCCAATCTATTTGCAACCGAACCGACGTGAGGGAGATCGCGCAACCCCAGCAGAGTTCCACCGCCGAAATCGAGGCAGTAGAACTGAACCTGCTCGGCTGTATGTGTCATCGCGAACGACATGATCAGTGTGCGCAGGGCAGTCGATTTTCCCGACTGTGGGCCACCGACGATCGCGAGGTTACCAGTCGATCCGTTGAGGTCGGCTACCAGCAGTTCACGCCGCTGATCGAACGGTCTGTCCACAATCCCGAAGGGCGCGGTCAGGTTGCCGCGAATAACATTCGATTCACCCGCCGCAGCACGCGGTAACAACTGGTCGAGTGTCGGTGATGCATCGAGCGGCGGAAGCCACACTTCATGGGCACGTGGACCGTGCCCTCTGATTCTGTCCACTAGAACTCCCATGAGAGTTCGTGATTCGTCTCCGGCCTCACCCATATCCACGAAGTCCGGTTCCACCATGGCATCATCCAATTGATCACCCAGGACGGCCGCAGCAGTGAATAGGACCGGAGCGAGCGCAACAGACTGTTCCGTCGCGAGTCGCGCCGGAGCGATCCGAGCACCTTCGTAAGGCCCGGACACGTATGCGCCTTGAAACCGCACGATTTCTGCAGAATCCGCCTTCAAATATCCCGCGCCTGGAGTTCCTGGCAGGTAATACGCGTCGGGAACTCCCAAAACAGTTCGTGACTCGTTGGCGGAGAACGTCTTCAAGCCAATACGATACGAGAGGTGACTGTCGAGGCCACGCAGTTTTCCTTCATCCAAGCGTTGGCTCGCCAGCAAAAGGTGGATGTGCAGTGATCGTCCCAGTCGACCGATCGCCACGAACAGGTCTGCAAATTCCGGTTGCTGACTGAGCAATTCGGAGAATTCGTCCACCACCACGAACAATGCCGGCAAGGGGTCGAGAGCGGCCCCCGCAACTCTCGCCTTTTCGTAGTCCGACACATTTGCGAAGTTTCCGGCCGATCGGAGAAGTTCTTGACGCCGATTCATTTCGCCCGCAAGCGCATCTTTCATTCGATCCACCATGGCGAGTTCCTCGGCAAGGTTCGTGATCACTGCAGCAACATGGGGCGAATCCTCGAGACCGAGAAACGTCGCACCGCCTTTGAAATCAACCAGGACCAGATTCAGGGCAGTCGGTGAGTGCGTCGCGATCAAGCCGAGAACGAGCGTCCGGAGAAACTCCGATTTGCCCGAACCCGTTGCACCGATACATAAACCATGGGGACCCATTCCATTCTCGGCAGATTCTTTGAGGTCCAGTTCGACTGGCTGCCCGTCTGCTCCGACACCGATCGGCACTCTCAATCGATCGCGCCCTTGGCGTGGCAGCCACGCATGATCCGGATTGAACCGCGCCGCATTTCCGATTCCCAGCATCTGACTCCACGAACGCGCCGTTGCATCGTCGTCGCCTGAATCGACCGCGTTCTGAGTAGACGCACGGTATGGCGCCATCCTCCTCCCGAATGACTGCGCAGTAGTTGTCGTGCAGGCATCCGGACTCGCAAACTTCTCCACGCCGACGCTACTGACCGCACCCACCTGATCGGCGCTCACCACCAACCTGAGACCTCGACTGGCAGATAGCGCCGGGCAGAAACCACACAGGTCGACCACCGTCACCGAATCCAACCCCGTGGCGGTCAACAGTCCCGAATCACCCTCCAGCAGTCCACCGTCCACAACGACGATCACATGGGGCACACCCGCTGCTGCAGGCGCATTCCGAGCGAACCGACCCCTCATCGCCAGTTGGTCCCCCAGCGATCCTTCCAACTCGAGGTACGAGCCGTACACCATCCGCGCAGCACCGGCGCCGTCGGACGCATCTGGATGCTGCGTATGCGGCAACCATTTGACCCATTCCCATTCCGATGCAGTATCCGACCCGCAGACCACCGCAACTTGCAGGACGTCCGGACCGTGAAAAGTACACAGTTGCATCACCATCGCCCGGACCAGGGCCCGGGCGGATTCACGATGACCCGCGACGGATACCGACGGAAAGCCCCGCAGTGACACAGCCGTCGGAAGGTCCTCGACTACAGAATGAGAACGGACAAATCTCCGAAGCGATACGGATGCAACGGGTTCGAGATCCTCCACTGGACCGGTCTCCGGCGGGATCAATCGAGTTGCCAAGCGTTGACTTCCGAGGCCGACTCGAACGTGACAGTAATCTGCGTCTACGGCTTGACGTTCCCACATTCGCGACGTTCCGACCAACGTCCACAGCAACGCCGGTTCCGGATTACTCCACGCCAGTGCTCGGCGCTGCGCTTGGCCCGTTTCATCGACATCGCGACGCAACTGATCGAGATACCGCAAGTAATCCTTGCGGTCCTCGTTGACCTCGGATGCGCGCGCACCACCACTGCGTCTGCCGCCGGCCAGCATTCCAAGCATCGACACCATCATCATCACCGGAAACAACAGAGACATCGGATTTCGTGCCATCCCCGATGTGAACATCAATGCGACCATTCCGATCATGGCCACCACCATGACAACCGGCAACAACTTGGTCAGCAGATTCCCCGGCGTAGCGCGCGGTATCTCAGGCGGCGCCTGCAGCGTCACCTCACCACCCGGCGCCCGCGGCGCTTCACGTCGAGGTCGACGCGGAAACCTGACTGTGCTCAATTCACCCCACCCCCAACAGTGATATTGGCGCGCACTTCTACGATCGACTCGTCCGCCATTTGCCGAACTGCCCCCCATGGCAAAGATCACGCAACGACAGACATTAGCTCATCCGACCGACACAGTCAGCCGGGGCAACCATTCGATTGCGTCCTCGCAGCAACATTTGTGAGCCCGATGTCGTATGGTTCCGATGAACAGGGGTGACGCGAATGGGGATTCGCGAATGAGGTGTCACTTCGGAGGGGTTGATCGTGAGCATGTCCACAACCGACGCAGGAGCGACGGCGAGTGATCGCCGAACGGCGCCGGCGGCCGAGCTGTGTCGCCTGACCATACTTTCGGCACACACACAGGTGGATCTCGCAGTGCCACTTCGCATTCCGCTCACATTGGTCATTCCCGGCATTGTCGACACAATTCGCAACCACAGCGGCTCCAACGATTTCGACACCACCGCCGAACAATTCGAACCAACCGACTGGTCCTTGGCCAAGGTCGGTCGCGAACCTCTTTCGCCCACACTCACTCTTCACGAACTCGGAATCCGCGACGGCGAGTTGCTCGTCCTGGAAACCGCGAACACCGCGGCTCCATCGCCGCTGTTCGACGACATCATGTACACCGTCGCGGCTACGGACGCGCAGACATACCGTCGTTGGACTCCGGACATTGCACGCACCACCGGTTCGGTGATCGCCGTCGCTGCTACGATCGTCGGCACGTCCGCTCTGATCCTGGGATCAACCGGATTACCCGGCGCCACTTGCGCTTTGACGGCTGCGGCACTGTTGACTATCGCCGCGATCGTGACAGCCCGCGTCTACTGCGACAGCAGAAGTGCAGTCGTCCTCGGATGCGCCTCGGTGTCGCCCGCGTTCACCGCCGGGATTCTCTTCGTTCCGGGCCCGATACACGCTCCGCATATCCTTCTGGGGTCGGTGCTCGTCGCGTCGGTGACACTAATGTGCCTCCGCTTGTGCGGTGTCGGAATAGCCGCATTCACGGCACTTTTCGGTATCTCGATCGCCGCAGCTATTACAGCGGGAGTCGCAACTACGCTTCCTGACGTTCCGCTCGAGACGCTCAGTGCCGTCAGCATCGCAGTTTCACTGATCATTCTGGCGAACACGGCGCGCCTTTCCATGTTGTTCGCCAAGCTTCCTTTGCCGCCGGTTCCCGTTCCCGGGAATCCGCTCGATGAAGCACGGGATCCGGCAACCGAACCCGAACTGCCGGATTTCCAGGAACTGACCGAAAGAACCGGACGCGCCCGCAGCTACCTGACCGGCCTGGTAGTGGCGACATCTATTGTGACGTTGATCGGGGCAGTCAGGGTCGCAGCGATCGATTCTGACGGCGGATTCGTCTGGTCCGGTACCGCGCTTGCCGGCGTGACCGCCGCCGTTCTGATGCTCCGCGGACGCACCTTCGCCGGCAGCAATCAGGCAGTTCCTCTCATCGCGTCCGGTGCCTCCGTCGTCCTGTTCGTTCTGAGTTCACTGATGTGGGCTCGTCGCGACGACGGCCTGGTCATTTTTGCCCTCTCCATGATTGTTCTCGTCGTGGCACTTGTCGTGGGCATCATCGCCCCACGTCGAGTCTTCAGTCCGGTCATGCGACGGGCTGCGGAGCTTGTCGACCTAGCCGCGATCGCTTTGATCGTGCCCCTGATCTGCTGGGTGACTGACCTGTTCTCCGTCATGCGCGGACTCTGAGCAGCCGACGCACTCGGATGACCCGACGGATGCGCGATACCTCAATACTTGCCGCCGTTGCAGCCGTGGTGCTCCTCGGAGGCCACGGCCTAGCTTCCGGCACGATTCCGATGCCCATCGAGCCGTCGATGCTCCCGGAAGACGGCCCTCCCGCACCTCCGCAAGCCACGCAGCAGCGCACGCTGTGCATCCCCGCGGCACCTGGCGGAGACGGTCCCGATATTCCCCCCGGCCAACACGACCTGGCGTTCGGTGCCGTCTGGCCTCTCACCACTGGCATCGGTCAGCGAATTGCAGTTATCGATACCGGCGTGAACCCTCATCCCAGGCTCCCCAATGTGGAGGCCGGTGGCGACTACGTCGGAACGTCCGACGGAACCGAGGACTGCGACGCGCACGGGACTGTCGTCGCCGGACTGATCGGCGCACAGCCGCAGAACGGATCGGGCTTTTCCGGTGCAGCGCCGGGTGCGGTTGTCATCTCTATCCGACAGTCAAGCTCCGCGTACTCCGTTGCAGGGAGGCAAGGCGATCAGAATGTCGCCGAAAACTCGTCCGGCTATGGAAACGTCGACACCATGGCCATGGCTGTTCGTCACGCTGCTGACCTGGGTGCCACGGTCATCAATATTTCGGAAGTTGCCTGCAAGTCTGCGTCCGACGGCATCAACGATCAACGACTCGGCGCAGCAATCCGATACGCCGCGGTCGACAAGGACGTCGTCATCGTCGCAGCTGCCGGAAATGTGGGATCGGGTGGCTGCAAAACGCAGAATCCACCCCCGAATCCACTGAGACCTGATGCAGATCCTTGGAACTCGATCAGTACGATCGCCAGCCCAGCGTGGTACGACGACTATGTCCTCACTGTCGGATCTGTCGACCCCAACGGCGCAGCAAGCCCCTTCAGCCTCGGAGGGCCCTGGGTGGACGTGGCAGCGCCCGGTACCGGGATCGTCTCGTTGCACCCGTCCGAATCCGGCCTGACCAACGGAACCTTCGGGCCCGACGGGGCACTTCAAGCGATCAACGGAACCAGTTTTGCGGCGCCGTACGTTGCGGCAACAGCTGCGCTCGTTCGATCTCGATATCCGGAACTCACAGCAACCCAAGTAGTTCACCGCCTGGAGTCCACCGCTCATGCCCCTGCCGAAGGCTGGAATCCCTACGTCGGGCACGGGGTAATCGATCCGCTTGCCGCTGTCACCGCCATCCCTACTGACAGCGAAAACTACCCATTCCCAGCCTATTCGACGGCGATTGCTCCACTTCCGGTACCTCCGTCGGCAGACAACCGGGCACGCGACGCGGCACTTCTCGGTGTTGCCGGCGTCGGGATCTTGGGCATACTGGCTCTACTTGCGTCATTTCCGATACGACGAAAGTATTCCGAACGCGCAAATAGCTGACATGGCCTGCCCGCGTTCGACAGTTGTCTTCAGTTAGCCGGCGCTGCGGGATACGGGTCTGGTGTCATTCCGTCGTGCGCGACAAGGGCATTCGCCTTATCCAGCGCCGGCCCTGATGCAAGCAACTCGAGCATTTGCCAAGGAGCGCGGTCCGGAGTCCGCACGAGACCGAGCGCCTTGGCCGAATCTTCGTCCGGTACACCGAATTTCACGCCGGTGTCGGCGATATAGAAAACTCCGTCTCGTCGGGCACTGTCGACATCGATACCGGTTGCTTGCACAAATCCTCCGGCACCCGGCGCGATATAGGCGTAGTCCAGCCGATCCCCCGGCCCGTCCGCCTGCGCCAGTGCAACCACTTTGGCATCGGACGCGATTGGAAGGTCGCTGCCGACAATCATGCTCATCGTCGCGGAACTACGTTCGGCTGCAATCGAAGCTCGATCCGGCTTCCAGGCAAGACAACTCACCGGTGCGTCCCGCTCAGTCACCACAGAGGGCACGACCACTGGGAACGCTGTCAGAGTCAGCTGGTTCACCGAAGGAATGCGATTGATCGCGTCAGGCGTCACGGCGGTCATTCCTGAATCTCCCTGCGAATCGGCGAAGTAGATCAGTTGTGCGACTGCCGAACTTACCTTCTGGATTCCGTTCTCCAGAACGACGTAGTACGTGGTCTCCGAACCCGTCGACACCTGAACGACAGAACCGACAGTCTTGCCCTGCAACGGGTATCGCGGAACTGTTCCCACACCGGGAATCGGTGGAGCCGCAATTCTCGGAACTTCGGGAATTGCATTGAGCATTCCGGCACTGATGGGCCGGGATTCAACATCTTCCAACCCGAGTGCGCGGGTGATCGCCGGATCGCCGGCATCGATTGCTGCTCGTTTTCCGTCGTATACCAGGAAATAATCTCCGCCCGAGCGAACCAGCAAGGCCCGGTCATCGGGCAGGTACGACGCGCCGCCCCCGAGTTCCGACTCCCCGACCAGTACCGTCGTCGACAGCGACCGTTTTCCGTCTGCCCCGACCGTGTCACACACCGCCCACTGCGCATGTGTCGGATCAGCGGCTTCCGGCAGTGCAGACGGCCCTCCCGGGATACCGACAAGCGCTCCTCGTGGCTTCCCACTGATCTCCGAGTCCTTCACCAGCGCCGGCCTATCCGGCGATCCGATGATCAACCTCGCCGACGCCAGGTTGAGCACGGGGTGAAAAGTCCCTTCCATCGCGACAAACATTGCGCCGGAATCTTTTCCGACGACGATATTTGCGTCGGCAATCTTGTCTTGCGGCCGGAAGAGTGCGAGTACCCCACAACCTGCGAGCCCCAGAGAAGCGAGCACAATACCGACAATCAGTGCACGCGACTGAGATCGCATCGGATCATGCAGCATCCGTACATCTCGACGCACCAGTGCGTGTTCCATACGCCGGACCAAAAATCGGTATCCGTTGACCTGCCACTTCGTGGTCGGTGTCGCAGCCATGTTTCCCCCCGTGCCAGACGTCCCCTGAGATGACACAGTACAGTTCCCCCCGGGGTTGAAACTGTGGTCCACGTCCGGTCCACGACAAGGTCAGGTATTCGGGGGTGAAACCGTGGATCGATCGCGCCTGAAAAAATGGCCGTCGTCACACAGGATCTCGACGCACGAGGTCGTGTTCGCACAGGCCTGTGGCGTCGGCGCAGCGTGCGTCGCCGCGTTCGCGGGACTCAACCGTTGGTGGGTGCTCGGAATCGCTTGCGGCGTAGCCGCTGCACTACTCCTGCATGTCGGCGGATGGTCGATCATTACCTGGGCGAGAACTTGTATTCGGTATGTGCGCGGCCAGTCGACCTCAGACGGAACAATCGTGAGTTTCCAGACTCCGAGTGAACAATCCATCGGTCTCCGCATCGATGGTTCATCGTTGGTCACCGTCGTCGAAATCACTCCACCACGAGACTATTTGACGCGAATCGGACGATTGTCGTTTCACGCCTCCCATGTGCTCCCGACGGCGGCGCTAGCCGATTGTCTCCACCAGCACGACATTTCGCTCACCGGTATCGATATTGTCAGTCACGGAAATCGGGTGGCCGCCGGCACTCCGGCAACCGAGGTGTATGACCGTTTGATCGGTCCCTTGCCTGCAACTGCAACCAGAACAGTCTGGCTCGCACTACGTTTCGACGGCGTCGAGGGCGTAGATGCCGTGGAGCGGCGCGGCGGTGGAGAACAAGGCGCAGCGAGGAGCATCTCCGTCGCGACGAGTCGGGTAGTTCGGGTACTCGAAGCGACCGGGGCCCGGGCCCGCATTTTGACCGCCCCCGAAGTTTCCTCGGCGACAGCCCAGGTAAGTCGTGGCATCGAAATCGGCGAAGTAGCCCAAACCTGGCGATCGACAACGCTTCCCGGTGTCTCGAACTTCGGATACGGCATCGATCCCAAGTCGATCACCACTGAAACTCTCGCGCAAGTATGGGCGATGCCGACCATGGGTACATCGGTGACTGTTCGACTACGCCCGAGGCAGGAACCAGGGCTGACGACAGTCAGCGCAACGTGCCGTTTCACAACCAGGAATCCGCCCGAGGCAGCTCCGGTCGCCGGACTGATCTCGATGCGCGGCCGCCAGCGGGATGCACTGATCACCAATCTGCCGACCGTCATCGCCGCACTCGACACCATCTCCCCCGCCCGCACAATGGATGCGTCGATGTTGGCATCACTGGCACTGCCCCTCGCCGGTTGCGGACAACTCCTCGGCTCGGACGAGAGAGGTCAGGGCGTTACCGCCCTGGTGGCAGGCACCGGTGTAACCAGAGTGTTCGTAGCCGGGGAACTCTATGTGGCACAACAATTGATCTTTCGCGCCATCGCAACCGGAACACGCGTCCTGATCCACACCGACCGCCCCGAGACTTGGGCATCTCTGGTCGACTCGATGGGAGTTCCCGATCGCCTCCGCGTGTCGGGGCAGGAACACGGGCAGGGACACAGACACGGCTTGGAAGGAAACTTCAATGCTGTTGTCTTCGACGGCGTTCAAGCACTACCACCACGCGCGGGCGTCACGGCGATCTACGTCTACAGCGACCCCCGCCAATGGCCGGATCTCGAACCTGATCTCATGATCATCCAGCCAGATGCGTTGGGTGACAGAATTACCGTTCACACAAACAAGACGCGCGTCACGCTCACGCTTGTCACGATTGCAGCCGAAACGGCGTTCATCGGCCGTCCCCGGTCGGGCGAAGACTTCCGGGTGTCTCCATCCACGAATCAGCAGGGATAAGGTTCGACTGCACGGCGATCGCGCAAACCCCTTCCCCACCAATCCAATTGATCGATCATTCGGCCGGCAGCATCGACGGCGGCAGCGTCCACGTTCCGGGCTCCGTCACGAAACTGCTTGCGCACCTGATGAATACTCACACTTTGGCGCACAGAAACCATGTGCAACTCTGCAACTACCTGTCGCAATTGTTCGCTCGCGCGGAGCCCTCCCGACTGTCCCCCGTAAGAAACAAATCCGATCGGTTTCGCACGCCACTCATGCTTGACCGAGTCGAGTGCCGTCTTCAGTGCGGCGGGGTATCCATGGTTGTACTCGGACGTGACAGCAACGACGACGTCCGCGCCGCCGATGCGTCGACGCAACGTCTCCGTCGCTGTTGACTGCGAAAAATCAGTTGGAAGTGACAAGTCTGCGAGATCGATGACCGAGACCTTCCAACCCGGCACTGCTCGCGCTTGCTCGACAAACCATTCGGTCACTGCGGGAGCGATACGACCTACGCGTACAGAACCGACAATTACCTCGACATTCAGATCGGTCATGACGTTGATGCTATCGGTGGACTGTTGCGGAGATCCCGGTCGTGATGAGTCCCGCGAGTTCCCGATATGCCTGCGCATCGTCGAGGCCCGTTGCAAGGTACACCTCACGCTGCTGAATCCGAACCATAGTCGTCGCTGCGGCGTCGGCGACAAACGATGCATGCACCTCGCGAAATGCCCCGACTGCAACGCCACGAACAATTAGTTCGCGGACCCGATCCGCCGCAATCGACGTATTCTTCTCGTACACCTGACGCCCGGGCGAGGACCCGGCAAGGTCCTCCATGTACTGATGAGAGGCCTTGGAAAGCTGGTCACCCACGGCTTCGAGGTACGCGGTGACCTGCGCCAGTGGATCCACCTGGGCCGCGACTGCCTCTTCGACCGCGTCGGTCGCAGCGCGAAAGAAATAAACCGTGACTGCCCGGACCAGGTCGTCTTTGCCAGCCGCAACCGTGTACAGCGTGCTCTTGGAGCAGTGCAGGCGCGAAGCGATTTCGTCGAGCGTCAGGTGCGCAAATCCTTCGTCCAGAAAGAGTGCTACCAACTGATCGAATAGTTGTGCCCTGCGTGCCGTCACCCTTGCCATACTCAAAAGAGTACTGCAGTATCGTCTGCAGTACTACTACAGAAACAGGAGTCGACAGTGCCGGTCGAACGTCTGATGCCCAGCCAAGAAGCACGCGATCTCATCGAGCTGACCCGAGATGTAGCCGACAAGGTTCTTGCACCCAAGGTCAGCGAGTACGAGAAAGCCGAAAAGTTCCCGGAGGGGGTCTTTCCCGCCCTCGGCCAAGCCGGGCTCCTGAGTCTGCCCTACCCCGAAGAATTCGGCGGCGGAGATCAACCCTACGAGGTCTATCTCCAGGTTCTCGAAGAGATCGCCTCGCGTTGGGCTGCAGTTGCTGTCGCTGTCAGCGTGCACAGCCTCTCCTGCTTCCCACTGTTCACCTTCGGGACCGATGAACAGAAGAACCGATGGCTACCGGACATGCTGGGCGGCAACACTATCGGCGCGTACAGCCTCTCCGAGGCTCAGGCAGGATCCGACGCCGCAGCACTGTCCTGCAAGGCTGCTCCCGTCGACGGCGGATACCTCGTCAACGGCAGTAAAGCGTGGATCACCAACGGCGGCAAGGCTGACTTCTACAACTTGTTCGCCCGAACCAGCGACGACGGATCCCGCGGCATCTCTTGCCTGCTGGTCGACAAGGACACCCAAGGCCTCAGCTTCGGAAAGCCTGAAGAAAAGATGGGGCTGCGCGCCGTCCCGACCGCCTCCGCGAATTACGACGACGCCTTCATCCCGGACGAGCGCCTCATCGGACAACGCGGCCAAGGACTCCCCATCGCTTTCAGTGCCCTCGATTCCGGCCGCTTGGGAATCGCTGCCGTCGCTGTCGGCATTGCCCAGGGCGCCCTTGACGATGCCGTTGCCTACGCCAAGGAGCGCAAGGCCTTCGGCAAGCGAATCATCGATCATCAAGGCCTCGGATTTGTTCTTGCAGATATGGCTGCTGCCGTCGACTCGGCCCGCGCTACCTATCTCGATGCCGCACGCCGCCGAGACGCCGGAGTTCCGTACTCCCGCAACGCCAGCGTTGCCAAGCTCATTGCCACCGACGCCGCGATGAAGGTCACGACCGACGCGGTTCAGGTATTCGGCGGGTATGGCTACACCCAGGACTTCCCGGTCGAACGCTACATGCGTGAAGCCAAGATCACGCAGATCTTCGAGGGCACCAATCAGATTCAGAGACTGGTGATTGCGCGCCAGCTCGCAGGATAGACCTGGATATGACGATGCCTTCCCACTTCAGAGAAGTGGGAAGGCATCGTACTGAGATATCGCTCCGAGCTTGGGCGTCGTACATCAGGATTCAGTCGCCGCAGCAACCGCCGGCCGAGGGCAGCTCACGCGTCTCGCGCGTAATCGCGTTGCGAGCAGCCAGTTCCGAGTAATCGGGATAGTCGACCCGCACCAACGACAAACCATGTGCCGGCGCTACCAGAATCGAACTCGACCGCGAGGTTTCGTCGAGCAGTCCGGCCAACCAATCGGAGGTTCGACGCCCTTCGCCGACGGACAGGACCGCGCCGACCAAGCTCCGAACCATCGACCAGCAGAACGCATCTGCGTTCACGTATGCCGTGAACACCGTGCCGTCCTGTGCCCAGTCGAAACGCTGAAGCTCGCGTACCGTGGTCGCACCCTCGCGACGCTTACAGAACGCGGCAAAATTGTGGAGTCCCAGCAGTCGCTGCGACGCTTCCTGCATAGCAGCGAGATCCAACTGCTTCGGGTAGGAAACGATATCGCGGGATCTGAGCGGTTCAACTCCGAACGCAGCATTGGACACCCGGTACTCGTAATAACGTCGCATCGCAGAGAACCGAGCGTCGAAATCGGCGGGCACAACAGTAATCTCTCGGACCCGAACGTCCTTCGGAAGGAATCGAGCCAGTCGACGGACCAACCGGGACGGATCCTCGGGCAACAGGTCTGCCGGTACGTCGACGTGCGCGACCTGGCCGCTCGCATGTACTCCGGCGTCTGTCCGGCCCGCGACGGTCAACTGAACCGGAAGCCGCAGCACAGTTCCAAGCCGATCCTCGATCTCGCCGCACACTGTGCGTAGATCGGTCTGCCTGGCCCAGCCGGAGAAATCGGTTCCGTCGTAGGAGATGTCGAGACGCAATCGAACGAGCCCGCCGTCCCCGAGGGGGGCGGCGGGCTCATTCGATTCAGCGTGTGCTGAAACCAAGGGAACTAGTCCTTCTTGGCCTCTTCGGCTGCGGGGGCCTCGTCGGCCTCCACAACCTCGGTGACGTCAGCCTCGACAGCAGCAGACTCAGCTTCAACAGCTGCTTCTACCGGTGCGTCCTGCGAAGCCTGGACGCGACGTGCGCGGTCAGCCTCGGAGGTGACGGTCTTTTCCTTGACGAGCTCGATGATTGCCATCGGAGCGTTGTCGCCCTTGCGGGGGACCGTCTTGGTGATGCGGGTGTATCCACCGGGACGGTCCGCGTAGAACGGGCCGATCTCGGCGAACAGGGTGTGAACGACATCCTTGTTACGGATGACCTTCAGAACCTCACGACGGTGAGCCAGCGTGCCGGCCTTAGCGTGCGTGACGAGCTTCTCGGCGTAGGGGCGCAGTGCCTTGGCCTTGGACTCGGTGGTGGTGATGCGACCGTGCTCGAAGAGCGCGGTAGCCAGATTGGCGAAAATCGCCTTCTGGTGCGAAGCCGACCCGCCGAAGCGGGCACCCTTCTTGGGCTTGGGCATGATGATCTCCTAGTAAAGGACCTGAGCTGCTACAGCTGTTCGGTCTCGGCGTAGTCCTCGGTACCCTCGGCATCGCCGAAGGAACCGGCATCGGTGTCACTCCACGTTCCGGTGGCGGCGTCGTAGCCGGCAACGGTGGTGGGATCGAAGGATGCGGGGCTGTCCTTGAGGGACAGGCCGAGCGAATGCAGCTTGACCTTGACCTCGTCGATGGACTTCTGTCCGAAGTTGCGGATGTCGAGCAGATCGGACTCGGTACGGCCGACAAGCTCACCGACGGTGTGAACACCTTCGCGCTTGAGGCAGTTGTAGGAACGGACGGTGAGGTCCAGATCCTCGATGGGGAGTCCGAAGGAAGCGATGTGATCGGCCTCGGCAGGCGAGGGTCCGATCTCAATGCCTTCTGCTTCGACGTTCAGCTCACGGGCCAGGCCGAAGAGCTCCACCAGGGTCTTGCCCGCAGAAGCGAGCGCGTCCCGTGCAGTGATGGAATTCTTCGTTTCCACGTCGAGAACGAGCCGATCGAAGTCGGTGCGCTGTTCGACGCGAGTGGCCTCCACCTTGTAGGTGACCTTGAGCACCGGCGAGTAAATCGAGTCGACCGGAATACGGCCGATCTCTGCGCCGGACGCCTTGTTCTGGACGGCGGGGACATAGCCGCGACCGCGCTCGACTACGAGCTCGATCTCCAGCTTTCCCTTGTCGTTCAGGGTGGCGATGTGCAGATCAGGGTTGTTCACGATGACGCCAGCCGGGGGCACGATGTCGCCTGCAGTAACAGCGCCGGGGCCCTGCTTACGGACGTACATGGTGACCGGCTCGTCCTCTTCGGAGCTCACGACCAGGCCCTTGAGGTTCAGGATGATGTCAGTGACATCTTCCTTGACTCCGGGGACCGTGGTGAACTCGTGGAGAACTCCGTCGATACGGATGCTGGTGACAGCAGCGCCGGGGATCGACGAGAGCAGCGTGCGGCGCAGCGAATTGCCGAGCGTGTACCCGAAACCTGGCTCCAGGGGCTCGATGACGAACTTCGAGCGGTTATCAGCGATGACCTCTTCGGTCAGCGTGGGTCGCTGAGAAATGAGCATTGGTATTTCCTCCTGTACGGGCGTCCACTATTTGACGCCCACGATGGGGCAGAAAGGGCTTGCGCCCTGCGAGCGGTTGCGAAGTCCGAAGACTCCGCAACCACTCACAGAGAGCGAAACGCCTTACTTCGAGTAGTACTCGACGATGAGCTGTTCCTGCAGAGCAATATCGATCTGCGCGCGCTCGGGAAGCTGGTGAACCAGGATCCGCAGACGCGAGCCGACAACCTGCAACCATGCGGGAACCGGGCGGTCGCCGACGGTCTCACGTGCAACCTGGAACGGAAGCGTGGTGAGCGACTTTTCCTTGACATCGATGATGTCGTACTGCGAAACGCGGTAGCTGGGAATGTCGACCTTCTTGTTGTTCACGAGAAGGTGACCGTGCGTGACCAGCTGACGTGCCTGACGGCGAGTGCGAGCGAGGCCTGCGCGGTACACGACGTTGTCGAGACGCGACTCAAGGATGCGAAGCAGGTTCTCGCCGGTCTTACCGGGGCGGTTGTTCGCCTCCTTGTAGTACAGACGGAACTGCTTCTCCATGACGCCGTAGGTGAAGCGAGCCTTCTGCTTCTCCTGCAGCTGGAGCAGGTATTCGCTCTCCTTGATACGCGCGCGGCCGTGCTGTCCGGGCGGGTACGGGCGACGCTCGAATGCCTGGTCGCCTCCAACGAGGTCGACGCGCAGACGACGCGACTTGCGGGTGATGGGTCCGGTATAACGTGCCATGATTTTCTACCTATTCCTTCCCGCTTATACCCGACGCCGCTTGGGCGGACGGCAGCCGTTGTGCGGCTGGGGAGTTACATCGGAAATGGTGCCGACCTCGAGGCCTGCAGCCTGGAGTGAACGAATCGCGGTCTCGCGACCCGAACCCGGTCCCTTGACGAAGACGTCAACCTTCTTGACACCGTGCTCCTGCGCCTTGCGGGCAGCGCTCTCAGCAGCGAGCTGAGCGGCGAAGGGAGTCGACTTACGCGAACCCTTGAAGCCGACGTGTCCCGAGGACGCCCAGGAAATGACATTTCCGGCGGGGTCCGTGATGGACACGATGGTGTTGTTGAAGGTGCTCTTGATGTGAGCAGCGCCGTGCGGGATGTTCTTCTTATCCCTGCGACGCGCCTTCTGGGTCTTCTTCGGACCGGTGCTACGTGACTTCGGGGGCATTACTTCGCCTTCTTCTTGCCGGCAATGGTGCGCTTCGGACCCTTACGGGTACGGGCGTTGGTCTTGGTGCGCTGACCACGCACGGGCAGACCACGACGGTGGCGCAGGCCCTGGTAGCAGCCGATCTCGATCTTGCGACGGATGTCGGCCTGAACCTCGCGGCGAAGGTCACCCTCAACCTTGAGCGACTCCTCGATGTACTCGCGGAGCTTTGCCAGGTCCTCGTCCGAGAGGTCCTTGCTCCGGAGATCCGGGTTGACGCCGGTGGCGTCAAGGATTTCCTTGGAGCGGGTACGGCCGATGCCGTAGATGTATGTCAGTGCGATCTCCATACGCTTTTCGCGAGGAAGATCAACACCAGAGAGACGTGCCATGTCGGCATTTCCTATCGGTGTGCGGAGGTCTGCTCCCGGCCCATCCCCTGTGCCTCTTGCCGAGTACCGACGCCGTAAGGCGTAGGTGATCTCATCAACTAACTCAGTGGGGCCCCGGCCTCCGTGCCGGGGGTGAACCATTGTCCGACCTTGTCGATCGGTGAACGATCGCGTGGGGTCTCGTCAACAATGGCTGGTACTGGGAGGTCTTCTTTGCTTGTTGCCAAGCAGATCTTCGAAAAGTTCGATCTAGCCCTGACGCTGCTTGTGACGCAGGTTCTCGCAGATCACCATGACCCGACCGTTACGACGGATAACTTTGCACTTTTCGCAGATCTTCTTGACGCTCGGATGAACCTTCACGTCTTCTGATCTCCTGTTTTGTCGCAGCCTGCCAGGACGAACCACGGCAGACGTACTTCTCCCTGACCCAGGTCAGGTCCGGGAAGTTCGTTACTTGTAGCGGTAAACGATGCGTCCGCGCGACAAATCGTAGGGCGAAAGCTCTACGACAACGCGATCTTCCGGGAGGATGCGAATGTAGTGCTGACGCATCTTTCCGCTGATGTGGGCGAGGACCTTGTGGCCATTCTCGAGCTCAATGCGGAACATTGCATTGGGCAGCGGCTCGACTACTCGTCCTTCGACCTCGATGGCCCCGTCTTTCTTAGCCATATCCTCCGCGATCCGTTTGGTTTGGCATGCTTCGTGCATCGGCTTCCGTTACATTGGCACGCAATGGTTTCTTCATCGACATGATTTTTACATCGACTGGTGCGGTGATTCCCCGTAGCGGCAGTCCTACACACACAAGCTGTCGACACGCATGGCGCACCGCCTAGCTATGCTACGCGAGAAGAACGACCAGGCCAAATGCGCCTCCCCCACTCGCCTCGTCGTGTCGACCTTCACACCGAAGCCGAGAGCAAGAAAAAAGTCCCGACCCCCTGCGGGGCCGGGACTTTCTGCAAGCGAATTACTCTCGCCACCAACACTTGTCGAGCATCCGATCCGAATTACTCCGGTCGAAGTGTCAAGATTCTCGGACCGTCCTCGGTGACGGCAACTGTGTGCTCCCAATGAGCGGCACGTGAACCGTCAGCCGTAACCACAGTCCAGTCGTCGTCGAGAATCACCGTATCCGTGGTTCCCAACGTCAGCATCGGTTCGATAGCGAGGCAGGAACCGATGACCAACTCAGGACCCTTTCCCGGGGCCCCTTCGTTGGCGAGGAACGGATCCATATGCATCTCGCGCCCGATACCGTGCCCACCGTAGCCGTCGACAATTCCGTAGGTTCGGCCGTGCAACTTCTCAGCTGCACGCGTGCCCAGTTCGATTGCGTGCGACACATCCGTGAGTCGGTTGCCGGCGATCATCGCGGCAATACCGGCATCCATCGACAACCGTGTTGCTTCACTCAACTGTTCGTCGGCTTCGCTCAGCTTGCCGACGCCGAAGGTCCACGCCGAGTCACCATGCCAGCCGTCGAGAATTGCGCCACAGTCGATCGACACCAGATCCCCTTCGGCCAGGATGTCCGCGGCCGTCGGGATTCCATGAACGACGCGGTCGTTGACCGAGGAACAAATCGAACCGGTAAAACCGTGGTACCCGAGGAACGAAGGAACTGCGCCGGCATCGCGGATCACAGATTCTGCCACCGCATCCAGCTCGAGGGTGCTGACACCGGGCTTTGCCGCAGCGCGTACCGCCACCAATGCCGAACCTACGATCGCGCCGGCCGCAGCCATCGCATCGAGTTCGCCCGCGGAGCGGAACGGAACAACCTTGCGTTTACGCCCGAAGACCATTACTTGGCCAACGCTGCCAGTGCGCGTGCATTGACTTCTTCGACCTCGCCGATGGCGTCAACGGAGACGACGCTGTCTTTGTAATAGTCGAACAGCGGTGATGTCTCGTCGCGGTACACCCGAAGTCGATTGCGGATGACGTCTTCGGTGTCGTCGGCACGACCGCGGGCGAGCATGCGCTCGACCACGACATCTTCGTCGACCACAAAGGAAAGAACACCGTCGAGCTTGGCATCGAGATCCTTCAAGATGCCTTCGAGTGCCTCTGCCTGCTCGACCGAACGCGGGAACCCGTCGAGCAGGAAACCGTTGGCAGCGTCCGGTTCGGACACACGAGCCTTCACCATGTCATTCGTGATCGAGCTGGGAACGAGTTCGCCGGCATCGATGTACTTTTTTGCTTCCACGCCGAGAGCGGTGGCCTGGCCGATATTCGCGCGGAACAGATCACCCGTGGAGATGTGGGGAACTCCGAACTTCTCGGACAGGATCGCGGCCTGGGTGCCCTTGCCGGCACCGGGAGGACCAAGGAGGACAAGTCTCACTTGAGGAACCCTTCATAGTTACGCTGCATTAGCTGACTCTCGATCTGCTTGACCGTGTCGAGGCCGACGCTGACCATAATCAGCACCGCGGTGCCACCGAACGGTAGGTTCTGCGCGCCACCGCCGCTCCCCATATCGAGGAACAGGTTGGGCAGAACAGCAATGGTGCCAAGGTAGATCGCACCTGGCAGGGTGATGCGACTCAGCACGTAGTTGAGATAATCCGCGGTCGGCTGACCCGGACGAATACCTGGGATGAATCCGCCGAACTTCTTCATCTCGTCGGCACGCTCTTCAGGATTGAAGGTGATGGCGACGTAGAAGTAAGTGAAGAACACGATCAAACCGAAGTAGATCAGGATGTACACCGGGTTGGCCGGGTTGACCAGGTAGGTGTTGATCATCCGCTGCCACCAGCTGGGATCGACGGCAGTACTCGCCGAGGTCAGCTGCGCGATCAGGTTTGGCAGATACAGCAGCGACGACGCGAAGATCACGGGGATGACGCCGGCCTGGTTGACCTTGAGAGGCAGGTAGGTCGAAGACCCGCCGTACATCTTACGTCCGACCATGCGCTTTGCGTACTGCACCGGGATACGACGCTGACCCTGCTCGACGAAGACGACGCCGGCGATGATCAGGAGTGCCGCGAAGCAGACCAAAGCGAATACGAGACCGCCACGACTGCTGAGGATGGAACTACCCTCACCCGGAATTCGCGAAGCGATACCGGCGAAGATCAGGAGCGACATGCCGTTGCCGACGCCACGTTCGGTGATGATTTCACCGAACCACATGACGAGGGCTGCACCGGCAGTCATGACCAGCACAATGATGATCAGACCGAAAATCGACTTGTCCGCGATGATGTCATCGCAACCCTGGAGTAGCTGGCCCCTAGCTGCGAGCGCAACGATGCCCGTCGACTGGAGCACAGCCAAGGCGATGGACAGGTAACGCGTGTACTGCGTCATCTTGGCCTGGCCGGACTGACCCTCCTTCCGAAGTTCCTCGAACTTCGGGATGACCACGGTCAGCAACTGCACGATGATGCTCGCCGTGATGTACGGCATGATGCCGATAGCAAACACGGATAGCTGCAGCAGCGCTCCACCGGAGAACAGGTTGATCAGCGAGTAGATACCTGCTGAGTCACCTGAATTGGCGATGTCGATGCAGGTTTGCACACGGGCGTAGTCCACACCCGGGGACGGAAGAAGAGCGCCGACCCTATACAGGGCAACGAGGCCGAGGGTGAAAAGGATCTTCCGCCTCAGGTCGGGGGTCCTGAGGGCCGAAACGAAGGCGGAAAGCAAAGATCCTCCTGGCACGACGGTAGGGAGACAGACCGATTGATCTGCCGAATTTCAGAACTCTAACAGCCACATATGGGAACTAAGCGGGCAGACCACGAAAATCGGGTAAGCCGAAGATACAACCAACCGTTCGGGTCCCTTCGCGGGGGCGCCTTCATAGCCAAATCTAGCGTAGATGCCGATGGCCACAGCACAGCAAATGCTGCGCTGTGGCCATCGAACTAGCTACGCGCGATCACTCACAGCTCGGTGGTGGTACCACCGGCAGCAGCGATCTTTTCCTTGGCAGAGCCGGTGAACTTGTTGACGGTCACCTGAATGGCAACTGTCAGTTCGCCGTCGCCCAGAACCTTGACGAGCTGGTTCTTGCGGACTGCGCCCTTGGCAACGAGATCCTCGACCGTGATTGCTCCACCTTCGGGGAACAGCAGGGCGATGTCGCCGACATTGACGACCTGGTACTCGGTGCGGAAGGGGTTCTTGAAGCCCTTGAGCTTGGGCAGACGCATGTGAAGCGGCATCTGTCCACCCTCGAAGCCCACGCGCACGGTGTTACGTGCCTTGGTGCCCTTGGTGCCGCGGCCTGCGGTCTTACCGCGCTTGCCACCTTCACCACGACCAACACGAATCTTGTTGGACTTGGATCCGGGTGCGGGGCGCAGGTGATGCAGTTTGATGGTCATGGTTAGACCTCCTCAACTGTTACGAGGTGGCGCACCACGTTGATCAGACCGCGGTTCTGTGCGTTGTCCTCACGAACAACGGTCTGACGGATGCCTTTGAGACCGAGCGTGCGCAGAGAATCCTTCTGGTTCTGCTTGGTCCCGATGATGCTCTTGATCTGAGTGACCTTGAGATCTGCCATTACTTCACACTCCCAGCAGCCTGTGCGCGAGCGCGCAGCATGCCGGCGGGTGCAACCTCTTCGAGGGTCAAGCCGCGGCGAGCCGCAACTTCCTCGGGACGCTGCAGACCCTTGAGCGCAGCAACGGTCGCGTGAACGACGTTGATGGCGTTGTCACTACCGAGCGACTTGGACAGGATGTCCGCGATTCCAGCGCACTCCAGTACGGCACGCACCGCGCCACCGGCGATAACGCCGGTACCGGGGCTTGCCGGGCGGAGCATGACGATACCGGCAGCAGCCTCACCCTGAACGGGGTGAGTAATGGTGTTGCCGATCATCGGGACGCGGAAGAAGCTCTTGCGAGCCTCCTCGACACCCTTCTGGATGGCCGCGGGAACTTCCTTGGCCTTTCCGTAGCCGACGCCGACGAGTCCGTTGCCGTCTCCGACGATCACCAGAGCGGTGAAGCTGAAGCGACGACCGCCCTTGACGACCTTGGAAACGCGGTTGATCGTGACAACGCGCTCGATGAACTGCGACTTCTCTGCAGCGTTTCCGCCACGTCCACCGTCGCGACGGTCACGGCCGCCACCGCGGTTGTCCCCACGAGCGTTGGCATTGTCACCGCTGTTGGGGCCATTCTGTCCGGCGGGTCCGCTTCCGCCGTCACGCCTTTGACGTCCCGGCATCAGGCTGTCCTTCCGTAGAAAATGTTAGTCATCAGAACTTCAACCCGCCTTCGCGAGCCGCGTCTGCCAAAGCCGCGATGCGACCGTGGTAGCCGTGTCCGCCGTGGTCGAAGACAACTGCTTCCACGCCGGCAGCCTTGGCGCGCTCGGCGATCAGCTGACCGACCTTTGCGCTCGCAGCCTTCTTGTCGCCTTCGGCCACTCGCACGTCGGCTTCGATCGTCGACGCGGAAGCCAACGTGTGGCCTGCCAGGTCGTCGATGAGCTGAACGTGGATGTGACGCGAGGACCGGTTGACGACCAAACGGGGACGCTCGGGCGTGCCGGACACCTTCTTGCGAAGACGGAAGTGACGACGCGTCTTCGAGAGACGACGCTTGGTGGACGCATCCTTGCCCAGCGGAATCCGCTTGGCTTTCTGGTTTGCAGTCTGGCTCATATCACTTACCCGTCTTTCCGACCTTGCGGCGGATCTGCTCACCCTCGTAACGCACGCCCTTACCCTTGTACGGGTCCGGACGACGGAGACGACGGATGTTGGCCGAGATCTGCCCGACCTTCTGCTTGTCGATGCCGGACACCGAGAACCGGGTGGGCGACTCGACGACGAAGGTGATGCCTTCGGGAGCCTCGATCGGGACCGGGTGGCTGTAGCCGAGCGCGAACTCGAGGTCCTTGCCCTTCAGTGCCACACGGTAACCGACACCGTGGATCTCCATCTTCTTGGTGTAACCCTCGGTAACACCAGTGATGATGTTCGCAACAAGGGTCCGCGACAGACCGTGCAGCGCACGGCTGCGACGCTCGTCGTCGGGGCGAGTGACGCTCAGGGAGCCGTCCTCAGCCTTGGCGATCTCGATGGGCTCGGCGATAGTCAGTGCCAGGGTGCCCTTGGGCCCCTTGACTGTGACGTCCTGGCCGGCGATCGTAACGTCGACGCCCGCGGGGACGTTGACCGGAATCTTTCCAATACGCGACATTGTGGTGGCCTCCCTTACCAGACGTAGGCGAGGACTTCCCCGCCTACTCCTTGATTGGCCGCCTGGCGATCGGTGAGCAGGCCGGTGGACGTGGAAATGATCGCCACGCCTAGGCCGCCCAGAACCTTGGGCAGGTTGGTGGACTTCGCGTAAACCCGGAGACCGGGCTTGGAGACGCGTCGCACGCCGGCAAGGCTGCGCTCACGGCTCGGGCCGTACTTCAGATCGACAATGAGGGTCTTGCCCACAGTTGCGTCTTCGGTACGGAAGTCGGAGATGTAGCCCTCGCGCTTGAGGATCTCGGCAATGTTCGCCTTGATCTTCGAGTGGGGAAGCTTCACCTCATCGTGGTACGCCGTATTGGCGTTGCGCAGACGCGTCAAAAAGTCTGCGATGGGGTCAGTCATGGTCATATCTCGACCTCGACACCTTTCTCGCTGTGGTTCCCATACAACACCGGACGAATCCGGCCGTGGGCCTCCAGCAATTCGGCTGGGCCGCCCAACTTCTGTCGGACGACGTAAGTTACCGCACCGAGCTGATCGCAAGCATGCGACAGCCACGGCAACCGCTCTAGTGTACGGAACAATGCTGTTCTATCCAAACCGGGGCCACAGTGCAGTGATTCGACGTAGTGATCCGACGGCCACCCGGGAGCTCGACAACACCTTCGGAATGCATAGAAATGTCGAATGGGCGTGGGTTCCAAAGGAACCCACGCCCATTCAAAAGCGTGACGTAATGAAACCCGAAGGTCTCAGATCACCAGGAGCTCTTGCGAACTCCGGGCAGCTCGCCTGCGTGCGCCATCTCGCGCAAGCAGATACGGCACAGGCCGAACTTGCGGAACACAGCGTGCGGGCGACCGCAGCGCTGGCAGCGAGTGTAAGCGCGAACCGCGAACTTCGGCTTCTTGTTGGCCTTGTTGACCAATGCCTTCTTAGCCATGCGCTCAGTTCTCCTTGAACGGGAAGCCGAGGTGCTTGAGCAGTGCACGGCCTTCCTCGTTGTTGGTTGCGGTGGTCACTACGGTGATGTCCATGCCACGGGGGCGATCGATCTTGTCCACGTCGATCTCGTGGAACATCGACTGCTCGTTGAGGCCGAACGTGTAGTTGCCGTTGCCGTCGAACTGGTTGCCCGACAGGCCGCGGAAGTCGCGGATACGGGGCAGTGCCGCAGACACGAGGCGGTCCAGGAACTCCCACATGCGGTCGCCACGGAGGGTGACGCGAGCGCCGATCGGCATGCCTTCGCGGAGCTTGAACTGCGCGATGGACTTACGAGCCTTACGGATCTCAGGCTTCTGGCCCGTGATCAGCGACAGGTCGTGGACAGCGCCGTTGATCAGCTTGGCGTCACGGGCAGCGTCGCCGACGCCCATGTTGACGACAACCTTGACGACACCGGGGATCTGCATGACGTTGGCGTACTGGAACTCGCTGTTAAGCGCGTCCTTGATCTCAGCCCGGTAGCGTGCCTTGAGGCGCGGCAGGGCCTTGTTTTCGGTGGAGGTCATGTCAGATGTCCTTCCCGTTCTTCCGGGAAACCCGAACGCGCTTGCCGGACTCTTCATCGGTGCGGTAGCCCACGCGAGTGGGGTTTCCGTCCGAGTCGACGACTGCAACGTTGGAAACGTGGATCGGGGCTTCCTGCGTAACGATGCCGCCGGAGGATGCTCCGCGCTCGTTCGCGGAAACCGCGGTGTGCTTCTTGATGCGGTTTACGCCTTCGACGAGGACCTTGCTGGTCGCGGGGTAGGCCTGAATGACCTTGCCCTTTGCGCCCTTGTCCTTGCCGGCGATGACCAGAACTGTGTCACCCTTGTGCACCTTCATTACAGCACCTCCGGGGCGAGCGAAACGATCTTCATGAACTTCTTCTCGCGCAGCTCACGGCCGACGGGTCCGAAGATACGAGTTCCACGGGGATCGCTGTCAGCCTTGATGAGCACTGCAGCGTTCTCGTCGAACTTGATGTAGGAACCGTCCGGACGACGGCGCTCCTTCGTGGTGCGAACGATGACGGCCTTGACGACCTCACCCTTCTTGATATTTCCGCCCGGGATGGCGTCTTTGACGGTGGCGACGATAACGTCGCCGATCCCGGCGTAGCGACGTGACGAACCGCCGAGAACGCGGATGCAAAGGATTTCCTTGGCACCCGTGTTATCAGCGACGCGAACTCGCGACTCCTGCTGAATCACTTGATCTCCCTAGACCTGGAATTTCGTACGCAACGGATTACCGACCCGGTGCGCGCGGTCATTGTTGCTACCTGCGTCGTGTCTGAGCTGCAGTCCCACCGAAGTTCATCGGCAGGACGATCACTGCAAGCACCGGTCGAGCTGCGCACGTGAAGACACACCTCTGCCACAGGCAACCGTTCTATTGTAGGGAACACTCCCCCGATTACCAAATCAACGTGGGTAAACGCAAACCTGGCAGGTAACACCGGGAGGTCCCATCGAAGCCGAATGGCCCACTCCCCCAAAGGGGAAGCGGGCCATTCGGTGGTTCTCGATCAGCTCGAGAGCAACGATCAGGCTTACTTGGCCTTTTCGAGGACCTCGACCAGACGCCAGTGCTTCGTCGCAGACAGCGGACGGGTTTCCATCAGCTGAACGCGGTCGCCGACGCCGGCAACGCCGTTCTCGTCATGCGCCTTCACCTTGGTCGTACGGCGGATGATCTTGCCGTACAGCTTGTGCTTGACGCGGTCTTCGAGCTCGACCACGATCGTCTTTTCCATCTTGTCGGAAACTACGTATCCGACACGGACCTTACGGCTCGCGCGCTCTTCTGTGCTCACTGCTTTTTCCTCACTCATGCCGCGTCACCTGCATCCGGACCCGTAGCGAGTCCGAGCTCACGCTCACGCAGGACGGTGTAGACGCGCGCAATCTCGTGACGAACGGTGCGCAGTCGTCGGTTGTTGTCCATCTGGCCGGTAGCCATCTGGAAACGAAGGTTGAAAAGCTCTTCCTTCGACTCACGGAGCCGGGTGACCAGCTCGTCTTCACTGAGCTCGCGGAGCTCTGCTGCTGGGGTTCCAGTAGCCATCAGAACTGCTCCTCTCTGGTCACGATCCGGCACTTGCACGGGAGCTTGTGCATCGCGCGGCGCAGTGCCTCACGTGCAATCTCCTCGTTGGGGTATGTCATCTCGAACAGAACGCGTCCGGGCTTGACGTTGGCAATCCACCACTCGGGCGAACCCTTACCGGAACCCATGCGGGTTTCGGCCGGCTTCTTCGTGAGGGGGCGATCCGGGAAGATATTGATCCAGATCTTGCCGCCACGCTTGATGTGCCGGGTCATCGCGATACGAGCGGACTCGATCTGTCGGTTGGTGATGTATGCGGGCTCGAGAGCCTGGATACCCCACTCGCCGAAGGTGACCTGGGTACCGCCCTTGGCGGCACCCGAACGGCTCGGGTGGTGCTGCTTGCGGTGCTTGACCCGCCTTGGGATCAACATGCGTCAGCCCTCCTGATTCTGTTCAGTTGCGGGAGCATCGGCGGTTGCGGTCGCTGCGCGACCGGCCTCGGTGCTCGTCGCAGTGGTGCCGGTGGCACCGGAACGACGGGGACGGCTCGGACGCTCACGGCGCGGGCGATCCCCGGCCGGTGCGGCCGTGTTGGCAGCGAGCTCACGCTTGCCACCGACGATGTCGCCCTTGTAGATCCAGACCTTGACGCCAATGCGACCGAAGGTCGTCTTGGCCTCGTACAGGCCGTAGTCGATGTCCGCACGAAGCGTGTGCAGCGGCACACGGCCTTCGCGGTAGAACTCCGACCGGGACATCTCGGCGCCGCCGAGACGACCGGAGCACTGAACGCGGATTCCCTTGACGCTCGGCTGACGCATGGCCGACTGAATGGCCTTGCGCATTGCACGACGGAAAGCAACGCGGTTCGAGAGCTGCTCGGCCACACCCTGTGCGACGAGCTGTGCTTCGGCGTCTGCGTTCTTGACCTCGAGGATGTTCAGCTGAACCTGCTTGCCGGTCATCTTTTCGAGCTCGGAACGAATGCGATCGGCTTCGGCGCCGCGGCGGCCGATGACGATTCCGGGACGTGCCGTGTGGATGTCCACGCGAACACGATCACGGGTGCGCTCGATCTCGACCTTTGCAATACCCGCGCGCTCCATGCCGGTGGCGAGGAGCTTGCGGATTGCAACGTCTTCCTTGACGTATTCCGCGTACTGCTTATCTGCGTACCAGCGAGACTTCCAGTCGGTAGTGATGCCGAGGCGGAAGCCGTGCGGGTTGATTTTCTGGCCCACTACTGAGCACTTCCCTTCCGGCGATTACGGGTCGATGTTCCGGACGTCGGCAGGCTCTCCACGATCACGGTGATGTGACTGGTGCGCTTGCGAATACGGAACGCACGTCCCTGTGCACGCGGCTGGAACCGCTTGAGGGTCGCGCCCTCGTCCACGAACGCCGTAGCAACGACAAGCGTGCTCGGGTCGAGACCGAGGTTGTTCTGGGCGTTGGCTGCTGCGGAGGCGATCACCTTGGCGACCGGCTCGCTCGCTGCCTGCGGCGCGAACTTGAGGATGTTCAGGGCGTCTTCAACCGAGCGCCCGCGGACCAGGTCCACAACGCGACGTGCCTTCATCGGTGTAGCGCGCACGTGGCGTGCTACTGCCTTGGCAGTCGGGTTGGCGGTTTCGGTGTTGCTCATCGCCTCTTCGCCTTCCGATCATCCTTGATGTGACCCTTGAACGTACGGGTCGGTGCAAACTCTCCGAGCTTGTGTCCGACCATGGAGTCGGAAACGAACACGGGGACGTGCTTACGGCCGTCATGAACCGCAAACGTGTGGCCGATGAAGTCCGGGATGATTGTCGAACGACGGGACCAGGTCTTGATGACCTGCTTGGTTCCCTTTTCGTTCTGTACATCCACCTTCGCGAGGAGGTGGTCATCGACGAACGGGCCCTTCTTAAGGCTGCGTGGCATCCTTCACTCCCTCCTAGCGCTTGTTCTTGCCGGTGCGGCGGCGACGGACGATCATCTTGTCGCTTGCCTTGTTCTTGCGGGTACGGCCTTCCGGCTTACCCCACGGGCTGACCGGGTGGCGTCCACCTGAGGTCTTGCCCTCGCCGCCACCATGCGGGTGGTCGACCGGGTTCATCACGACACCACGAACGGTCGGGCGCTTGCCCTTCCAACGCATACGGCCGGCCTTGCCCCAGTTGATGTTCGACTGCTCGGCATTGCCGACCTCGCCGACGGATGCGCGGCAGCGCACGTCGACGCGACGGATTTCACCGGAAGGCATACGCAGCGTGGCGTAGGCGCCTTCCTTGCCCAGCAGCTGGATGCTGGCACCTGCGGAACGGGCCATCTTGGCACCGCCGCCGGGACGCAGTTCCACACCGTGGATGGTGGTACCTGTCGGGATGTTGCGCAGCGGCAGGTTGTTGCCCGGCTTGATGTCGGCGCCTGCACCGGACTCGATCGGTGAACCCTGCACCAGGCCCTTAGGGGCGATGATGTAGCGCTTCTCACCGTCTGCGTAATGCAGGAGTGCGATGTTTGCTGTGCGGTTGGGGTCGTACTCGATGTGAGCGACCTTGGCCGGGATTCCGTCCTTGTCGTTGCGACGGAAATCGATCAGTCGGTAGGCACGCTTGTGTCCGCCGCCCTTGTGCCGGGTGGTGATACGACCGTGTGCGTTACGTCCACCACGACCGTGCAGCGGGCGAACCAGCGACTTCTCGGGGGTCGACCGAGTGATCTCGGCGAAGTCCGAAACGCTCGAGCCACGACGGCCCGGTGTTGTCGGCTTGTACTTACGGATTGCCATGAGTCTTCTCGTCCTCTATGTCTCGTCAAGTCCCGGCGCTTACGCGACCGGTCCTCCGAAGATCTCGATGGGCTTGCTGTCGGCGGCGAGGGTCACGAGAGCGCGCTTGGTGTTCTTGCGCTTTCCGTAACCGAACTTCGTCCGCTTGCGCTTGCCCTGACGGTTGGCGGTGTTGACGCTGGTCACAGTGACACCGAAGACCTTTTCGACGGCAATCTTGATCTGCGTCTTGTTCGAGTCCGGGTGCACCAGGAAGGTGTAGGTGCCTTCCTCGATAAGTCCGTAGGACTTCTCGGAGATGACCGGTGCCAGCAGGATGTCGCGGGGGTCAGCGATGGTCGTCACTTGGCCTCCTCCTTGTTGTCTTCCTGGGCGGTCTCGGCGGGCCCGTGGATGAACGCGTTGAGCGCCTCGACGCTGAACACGACGTCATCCGCATTGAGCACGTCGTAGGTGTTGAGCTGGTCGGGTGCAATGGGATGCACGCCTTCCAGGTTCTGCACGCTCTTCCATGCTGCAATGTCCTGGCGACCCACGACGAGCAGCAGCTTCTTACGATCCGAGATCTCGCCGAGGAACGCCTGAGCGCCCTTGGTCGAAGGCGTCTGCCCTGCAACCAGTTCGGTGATCACGTGGATGCGCTCGTTGCGTGCGCGGTCAGAGAGAGCCCCGCGCAGAGCGGCGGCAATCATCTTCTTGGGGGTGCGCTGGCTGTAGTCACGCGGCTTCGGGCCGTGAACGACACCGCCACCGACGAACTGAGGAGCGCGAGTCGAGCCCTGGCGTGCGCGGCCGGTGCCCTTCTGGCGGTACGGCTTCTTGCCACCACCGCGGACTTCACCGCGGGACTTGGTGGAGTGGGTTCCCTGACGTGCAGCTGCAAGCTGCGCGACAACAACCTGGTGAAGAAGCGCGATGTTGGCCGGCGCGTCGAACATCGCAGCGGGGAGATCAACGGTGCCGTTGGTCTTGCCGCCGGCAACCTTGACGTCCAGGGTCAACTTGGTCTCGGTGCTGGTCATGCCCGTGCACCACCCTTCACTGCGCTCTTGACGATCACGAGGCCACCCTTGCGGCCCGGGATCGCACCCTTGATCAGCAGCAGACCGTTCTCGACGTCCACCTTGTGGACCGAGAGGTTCTGCGTCGTGATGCGGTCGTTACCCATGCGTCCAGCCATCCGCGTGCCCTTGAAGACACGACCGGGGGTTGCACAGGCACCGATGGAGCCTGGGCGGCGGTGAACAGCCTGGGTACCGTGCGATGCACCCTGTCCTTTGAAGCCGTGACGCTTCATGACGCCGGCGTAGCCCTTGCCCTTGCTGGTTCCGGTGACGTCGACAAATGCGCCGTCCTCGAAAACCTCGGCGGTGAGCTCCTGGCCGACCTCGTAGCCGGAGGCATCCGCGATGCGGAGCTCGACGACGTGGCGACGCGGGGTCACACCAGCCTTGGCGAACTGACCGGAAACCGGCTTGTTCACCCTGCGCGGGTCGATTGCGCCGAACGCGAGCTGCACAGCGGTGTAGCCGTCACGCTCTTCGGTACGAATCTGGGTTACGACGTTCGGCCCAGCCTTCACGACGGTGACCGGGACGACCCGGTTGTTCTCGTCGAAGACCTGGGTCATGCCGAGCTTGGTGCCCAGGATTCCCTTGATCTTGGTATCAGTCATTGTTTTTGTCTCCGCCGTCACTGAATGTTCACGTCGACACTGGCCGGAAGGTCGATACGCATAAGCGCGTCAACCGTCTTCGGCGTCGGGTCGAGAATGTCGATCAGCCGCTTATGAGTACGCATCTCGAAGTGCTCGCGCGAGTCCTTGTACTTGTGCGGCGAGCGGATGACGCAATATACGTTCTTCTCGGTCGGCAACGGCACAGGTCCAACGACGCGGGCACCCGTACGGGTTACCGTCTCGACGATCTTGCGCGCTGACGCGTCGATCGCCTCGTGGTCGTAGGCCTTGAGCCTGATGCGGATCTTTTGTCCCGCCACGCTTAGTGTCCTTTTCTTGCCGCGTTTCGTAGCCCACCTGGTCAGGCTCGAGCTACCTCGTCTGCACAGTCCTTGCCTGGACGATGACACGACGAACACTTAAGCGATCGGGACGTATCCAGATCCGCTGCCGCTGTTCGTTTGTCATTGTTCTCCGGTACACGCGGTCGGGCGTGTCGCTCTCTCACTCATCCTGCGCCGAACAATCTTTCGATCGTCTGGCGCTTGATGTGTACCGGACGTGTTCGAATTCGAACACAAAGTAGGTACTGCTTCCGTCGTGCTTTTACATCTCGTCTTACTTGGTCACGATCATCGGCCAGATTCCCTGAGGTTTCTCACCGACTGCTCGTGACGTCTCACCCTTGACTGTCATCGGCCGCAAGCGACCGTGTCCCAGACAAGGCAACCCGACCAGTATGCCGTAGCCGGCCGGATTACTCAACTCCCCAGACGTAGTCGAGTTACGTGATGCGCGCGACAGCGAACTTACTCGGAAGTAAGGTGCTCGTATGACGACATCAAGCCCTACCTATCGCGGCTGGCAGCGACTCCCGGACAACGCTGTCGGGCACGCGCTCTTCTCCTTGGCCATGTCAGTTCGAGTCCCGTACTTCGCGTCGATACTCCCCCGCGTGACCAAGCTCGAACCAGGATTTTGCGAGGTTCGGGCGCCGAAGTGGTGGGGTGTGCACAACCACTTGGGAACGTTCCACGCGATCGCAGCCTGCAACCTCGCGGAAGTCGCCATGGGGATGCTCAGCGAAGCAACGGTTCCCGGCACTCACCGATGGATTCCGAAGTCGATGAACGTCGAATATCTCGCCAAAGCCGAAACCGGTCTCCGCGCAGTGGCGCAACTCGACGCTCTGCCTGATTTCGATTCCATCATGACCGGCACCGAACTTGTCGTACCGATCTCGATTTTCGATCGGGCCGGCAAGGAAGTTGTACATGCCCAGATCACCACTTGGGTCACGAGAAAGTAAACAGGCCCGAAATTGCTGAATGGCAAGCTGATTCAGGCAGTCGATATCTGATCGGAACGCGAACTACAAGCCGCTCGGAGAAGAATTTTCGTTGTTTCGCGGCGTCATATTGGTGGAACACCTTCTCGAACGGCGATGTCCGGTCGGGGTACCGGTGTCTGGTGTCTGAGCGTGGTTCGGGCATCGGTCGGCGTCGCCTCCGACCGAGCATCAGCAGGAGGCACCGTGGCCAACTTCCAGCCCTCGACCCGTCCTACCCAGAATCCCGCGACCGAGTCGGATCACGCCCGGATCGACAATCTCGAACAGTTTCGCCGCGAACTCGACGCCATCGACGCTGCATTGCTCGAGACGGTCCGCGAGCGACTGCTGCTCTGCCTGCAGATCGGAGAATGGAAGCGGGTCAGCAACGTTCCGATGATGCAACCCGGGCGGGTGCATCTAGTGCAGGAACGAGCTCGACAATTCGCCCTTCGGCATGACCTGTCACCCGAGTTCTTCGAAGCGTTGTACGAATTGGTGATCGCCGAGACTTGCCGACTCGAAGACCTGGTGATCGACGGCCAAGCTACCGAGGAGGAGACTGTTCGGGAATCCGTCGGCCCGAGATCAGGATCATCGTCATGAGTTCCCGCACGCTCCTCGTGGACAATTACGACTCGTTCACATACAATCTCTTCACACTTCTCACCAAGGTCAACGGCGTGGTACCCACCGTCATCACCAACGACGCGGACTGGGACTCCCTCGACCTTGCCGCATTCGACAACGTCGTGATCTCGCCAGGTCCAGGCCGGCCCGATCGGGGGCGTGACTTCGGTGTCAGCCGAAGATTCGTCGAGGAAGGTCCGCTCCCCCTACTCGGTGTCTGTCTCGGACATCAAGGGCTCTGCCAACTGTTCGGGGCCGACGTCGTCCTCGCACCTAAGCCCATGCACGGCAGAATTTCGCTCGTCGACCACGACGGCACCGGGGTCTTCGCCGGATTGCCTTCGCCGTTTCGTGCAGTCCGTTATCACTCGCTGACCGTCGAAAACCTCCCGGACACCTTTGTTCGCACCGCCTGGACGTCGGACGGCTTGATCATGGGCGTGCGCCATCGGACCAAGCCGATGTGGGGGGTTCAGTTCCATCCCGAATCGATAAGTACGGAATTCGGGGTCGAACTGCTGACCAATTTCCGCAATCTGTCGATCGGGCGGACTCTCGAGTCGGTCATGCACCAGGATCCACCGGTGCACGCATCGAGTCTGCGACCCGCGTCGTCTTACCGAGTCGACAAGGTTCGTCTTGATTTCGCAGTGGATCCTTCGGCAGCGTATTCCGCCTTGTTCGCCGACGGCCCCAACGCCTATTGGCTGGATCGAGCCGCGACGTCGGAACCCGACGCTCGGTTCACGATCATGGGTGACGCATCCGGGCCCTTGGCAGAGTTCATCACGTACGACGTGGGAAGCGGAGTTGTCACAGTTGCCCGAAAAGGATTGCCGGAAGAGAACATTCATGTTCCGTTCTTCGACTATCTCGATGGGCAACTGGTGACCCGGTTCATACCGGCGGATCCGGAACTCGACTTCAATCTCGGATATGTCGGGTATCTCGGATACGAGTTGAAAGCGCAGACCGGTGGCGTTTCGGCGCACTCCGCAGATACTCCCGACGCTGCATTCGTCTTTGCCGACCGCGCTGTTGTCATCGACCACACCGCCGGCAGGACACACGTCCTGCGTCTACGCGAGAACTCCTCGCCGGAAGATTGGAACAGCGGCGATCGGGACAGCACAGTCGAAGACGACTGGCTCGCGCATACCATCGATGTTCTGGCCGACATCGGCGCTGCAACCGGGGAGCGAATCCCGGTTCCCCTAATCAGTGAAACCGTCTGGACACAAGCACGTCTGCGTCATGACCGGAATCGATATCTGGCCCTGATCGAGGATGCACTCGAACAGATCCGCGTCGGCGAATCGTACGAGGTGTGCCTGACGAACATGGCCAGTGTCACCGAGACGATCGATCCCCGACGCACTTTCGAGTTCTTGCGCGGCATCAATCCGACCCCCTACAGCGCACTGCTCGATTTCACCGGAATAGCGGTGATCTCTGCCTCCCCGGAACGGTTTCTGCGGGTCGACTCCGAAGGCAACGTCGAGTCCAAACCCATCAAGGGCACACGACCTCGAGGCGTCACCCGAGCACGGGATGCCGCGCTGCGACAGGACCTACTCGACAGTGAGAAGGACCGCGCCGAAAACCTGATGATCGTTGACCTCACGCGAAATGATCTTGCAAAAGTGTGCGTTCCCGGCAGTGTGCATGTTCCACGGTTATTCGGGATCGAATCGTATTCGTCGGTCCATCAGATGGTGTCGACCGTGCGGGGCGCGCTGCGTGCAGGATCCTCTGCTGTCGATTGCGTTCGGGCCGCATTTCCTGGCGGATCCATGACGGGAGCACCCAAAGTGCGGACCATGGAGATCATCGACCGTCTGGAATCCGGTCCTCGCGGAGTGTATTCCGGATCCATCGGATATTTTGCTCTCGGCGGCGCCGCTGATCTGTCGATCGTCATCCGCTCGTTGGTCGCTACCTCTACCGGTGTCAGTTTCGGTATCGGCGGAGCCATCACGGCATTGTCCGACGCCGAGGAAGAGTTCGACGAAACGACGGTCAAGGCGTCGACTTTGCTTCGTGCGCTCGACGTCGTTGCCAGTCACACCGACGAACTCGGCAGGTAGTGGTGATGTCGCCGGTTGGGTGTGACGACGTGATCGTGGTCGGAGGCGCCGGAGCGGTCGGATCCATGCTTGTCGATCTCATGCGCCGAGACGGAAGGCCTGTCACAATTCTCGATCCGGCGGACCCGGACAGCCCTCTGCGCGGCGATGTCACCGGTCCGGACGACATCCTGCTCCGGGCTCTCACCTCAGCCGACATCGTCATCCTGGCCGTGCCAGAAACTGTCGCACTCGCATCCTTGCCGACACTTGTGCGAGCGGTTCGCCCCGATGCCCTGATCGTCGACACGCTGTCGGTCAAATCTCGAATGTCGGTTGCCGTCGAAAATTCGGGCCGGACGGGCGAATTCCTCGGGGTCAATCCGATGTTTCGGCCCTCACTCGGCCCCGCGGGACGACCGATCATCGCCGTTCCGTACATCGACGGTCCGCGAGGTACAGATCTTGTCGAAAGCCTGCGTACGTGGGGAGCAATAGTTTCCGTGATGGACCCGAATCGTCATGACCGCCTTGCTGCGGCAACTCAGGCCTTGACCCACGCATCGGTCCTGGCATTCGGCCTTGCACTGGGCGAACTCGGCGTGAGCGCCGAAGAAGTCGCCGACGTCGAGACTCCCCCACACCGGACGCTTTCGGCCTTGCTGGCTCGAATCGTGAACGGCGAACCCGAGGTGTATTGGGACGTTCAATCGGGAAACCCCTATGCGGAGACTGCCCGCAAAGCCTTGATCACGGCATGCGTCCGACTGGACTCGGCAACCGCGGATCTGGAGAACTTCTCGGACGTGGTGAAATCTGCCTCGGAGGGACTCGGGAGCCGATCCGAGGAGTTGGACACCCTGTGCCGGCGGGTCTTCGAGGAGATCGGCTCACGGAAGTAGGACAGATCGATGAGACACGGAGTAGCTCCACCGACACTTCCCGGATTCGATGCCAAGGATCCTGCCGAAAGTGCGATCGTCCGTCGGCTTGCCGAGAACTGGTCGCGTCGAGCCGCCGTCAAAAGATCCGAGCCCGAACTCGAGGACCTTTTCGACATCACGAAGTTCGACTATCCGGACGCTTTGCTTCCCTTCGCGCAGCATCCCGTCTATCTGGCTCTCACGTCTGAGCAACAAATACGACTCCGAGCCTGGGCCTGGATCGCCTTCAACAAGAATGTGATGGATATCGAACGAACAGTGGTCAATCCGGGGTTCGAACTACTTGCCGTGGATGCGTTCGACGTCGGATTCGGCGATTCCGTCGAAGTAGCGGTTAATCAGGCGATGGTCGACGAGCAATACCACACGTTGATGCATCTCAACGCGAGTTCTTTGACCCGCCGTGGACGCGGATTGCCGTTGCCGACAAAGCTTCTGCCGGACGTACAGACGGTCCGGAGCCGAGCGCGGGCGCTCACCGAGTGCCCGGATGCTCACTCACGCGCAGTTGTCTCCCTGGCATACATGACGGTCGCGGAGATCTCCATCAGCTCATACCTCGACGTGATCATCGACGGTGAAGATATCCAGCCGGTAAATCGCGCGACGGTCCGACTCCACAATCGGGACGAACTTTGCCACGCGTCCATTGCCGACGCTCTAGCCGTTTCCGTGTTCGAGGCTCTCGACGTCGAGTCGCGTCGACGCTTCGTCGACGGGGCGGCCGGAGCGATGGCGGCTTTTGCCGGCAATGACTTCGGCGCTTGGCGGGCGATCATGGAGGCTGAGGACATCACCGGCGGAAACCGGATGATCGAGGACGTCGAGCACTCCCCCGGGTCTGAACTGCTCGTTCAGGATTTCAGTGGAATCCGAAAACTGTTCGACACCCTAGGCGTCGACAAGCCTCTTCGCTGAGTCAGCGATCTACCGAATCCACTGGCATCTGCCGCGCTGAAGGCCGGAAGAAGAGCCTCTTCAAAGACAGTTTGTCCGTGTCTTTGTCATACATTCGATAGGCGGGCCATAAAACCGCATGCAATATCGAACTCCGAAAAATCATCAGGCGGAGTCGACGCGTCATAGCCCCATGATGCTTCAATGTGAGAACGGAGGCTTTGTTGTAGGAAAGAAACTCTATCGGTCCGGTTTCTCCGCGACGGCCGGAAACTTCCGCTCGCATCGAAAGGTCCTGAGAAAATTTCATTCCACGACCGAGCAGGCAATACGAAAGATCGACATCTTCGTGAAAATCTGTGCGATCAGAGACAGAATCTTGCACGATCGACCATGCGGATTTTCGGATCGCCATGTTCGAACCGGTTAATGAGGGCGCATCTTTCAGACCTTCGAATTTTCCGAGAGCATCCTGCTTTGCGACTGCCGTGCGTTGCACGGTCGCAAAGGGCGAGTCATAGAATAACGAAAACCCGGTAACAGCGTCGAATTCAGGCGCGGCAAAAAACTCGACGATCGCATTGGCCCAACCTGCAGACACCCTCGTGTCCGCGTCTACTCGCCCGATCAACTCACCCTGAGCTGAATTGAACCCCAAGTTTCTCGAAAAAACGACGCCCTGCCGAGTTTCCAACAGATAGCGAACTTTGGGAAACCTGCGCTCGAAATCACGAATTATCTCAGGGGTTCTGTCGGTCGAATTATTGTCGACCACCAATATTTCAGTAATATCGTCGCCCTGTTGCAACAAAGACTCGAGACAATCCGAAATATATTCTTCTTCGTTATAGACCGGAACGACAACTGAAAGCAAGGCACCCATGGACGGCAGGTTATCACTCGCTACACCGTCGGAACATCAATGTTCGCGTGACGTCAGTCATCCGACAGGCAGTCGCAAGTGTGCAATGCCACACAAAATGATTGGTGCCCAACTGCACACTTGCTCAGGGAACCAGGCAAAAGCGTCCGGCGGGCCGTCTTCGCCCCGAGTTGCGTGGACCACCTCCGGTAACATGCTCAAGGCGTTCGGAGATACACAATCGAGGTTCCCGCAATCCGTGCGGGCCATCCACTCGGTGCTCATTTCGGCCTCACCATCGGCCGCATCGGCACACCAAGCCACCAGGTAGCCCCACCATCTTCATGTAGACAGCGGAGAATTAATGCCCTTTCCCACGGATGCGGCCGTAGTCGTGGAGGACGTTCACAAGTCCTTCAAAGATGTCCACGCCCTGCGCGGAATCAGCTTCCAGGCCCCCAAAGGATCGGTTCTCGGCATCCTCGGACCCAACGGCGCAGGCAAGACCACAACCGTCAAAGTGCTCTCGACGCTCATTCGTCCGGACAGCGGCCGCGCCATGATCGCCGGATACGACGCCGTGCGCAATGCCGCGGAGGTTCGACGCTCGATCATGATGACCGGCCAGTTCGCGGCCCTCGACAATGCTCTGACCGGCCGGGAGAACATCGAACTCTTCGCTCGTCTGATGGGACTCGATCGCGCCTCTGCCAAGCAGCGAGCAGTTGATCTCCTCGAAGAATTCGATCTGGTCGAAGCAGGCGCTCGAACCGTCGCCAACTATTCCGGTGGTATGCGTCGCCGTATCGACATCGCCTGTGGCCTCGTCGTTCGCCCCGAAGTCGTGTTCCTGGACGAGCCGACGACAGGATTGGATCCCCGCAGTCGGCAGAGCGTGTGGAATCTCGTGCAGACGCTGAAGGATCAGGGCATCACTGTTCTGCTGACAACGCAGTACCTCGAGGAAGCCGATCTTCTCAGCGACAACATCATCGTGATCGACAAGGGTTCGGTTATCGCCGAGGGAACCGCAGACGAGCTGAAGGCGCGCACCGGAGCAAGCTTCTGTGAGATCGTGCCGACGGATACCAACATGCTCGGCGCTGTCGCCAACGCCTTGGGCAACCTCCTCCCGCCGGATTTCCGATTCGATCTGGCCCGGGACAGCGGCAAGATCGCCATCCCCGCTCCGCGAGGTTCCGCGACACTCGCCGAGGCGCTCCGACGTTTGGACCATGCCAGAATCCCGCTCGCCGACATCGCCTTGAGGCGTCCGTCCCTCGACGATGTCTTCCTCTCGTTGACCGGTCATCAGTCAACCGCGGACGCCGGCAAAGCCGGTGATGTGTCGTGACCACTACGACGAAATATCCGACTACGAACTTGTCCCTGCAAAAGGTGGCTCTTCGGGAGATTTCGGTTCCGGCCGCCACACGCGTCGGGCGGCATAGACGCCCTAACCCCTCAGCAGTTATGCAGTGGTGGGTACTGACGGGCCGCACGTTGCGCTCGATGATCCGTCGCTACGAACTTGTCATCGCTGTGATTGCCCCACTGATTTTCACTGTCGGCTTCTACCTGCCGTTGAAGTTCGTGATGCAACTGCAAGGCATCGACTATGCCCAGTTCCTGATGCCGATCATCGTGTTGCAGGCTATGGCCTTCACCTCGATTTCAGCTGCTCAGATGGCAGCCAGGGAGCGGATCACAGGTTTCAGTTCCCGAATGCAGACGATGCCCGTCTACGGAGCAGTCCCCCTGCTCTCGCGTATGAGTAGTGGGTTCGTGCGATCAGTATTCTCACTGACCGCTGCCCTCATCTACGGGCACGCAATCGGATTCCGATTCACCGAAGGCCTCAATCAGGCAATTCTGTTCTGCACTTTGGCACTGGTGTTCAGCACGTGTCTGTCATTCGGCGCCGATGCCATCGGTTCGCTGTCCAAGAGCCCTCAAGCTACGAGTCAGGCATTGACTCTTCCTCAGCTGATCCTCGGGATGCTCTCCTGTGGTTTCGTGCCGGAAACCGGTTTCCCCGAGTGGATCCGTCCCTTCGTACGTAATCAGCCGGTGTCGCAGTTCTCCTTCGCGATGCGTGACCTCGCCCAAGGCGGCGTCACCTGGAACACCATGTTCCCCGTGCTCATGTGGTCGCTCGGATTGATCGCTGTGTGCGCTCCGCTCGCGTACTGGGCAAGCACGAGGCGGTCGTGATGACGGCAGTCGACAATTCGGCGCAACCGACCAACGGACGCACCCTGAATTTCCCCGTACCTGATGCGGCACTTCCGGAAGGCTCCACGCAGGCGCTCTGGACGCACAGTCTGATCCAGGCGAAACGCCTTCTGATCAATTGGGCGCGTGACCCATCCACCGCGATCCAAGCACTGCTGTACCCAGCTCTGACACTCATCATGTTTCGTGTTGTTCTCGGAAACTCGATCAGCGCCGCAACCGGACAGCCCAGTATTTACGGCACCGTTCCGTTGATCATTCTGGTCGGAGCGATGTTTGGGTCCATTGCGAGTGCCGTCGGTCTTCGAGGCGAAATGACCAGTGGGCTACTCAGTCGTTTCTGGACCCTTCCCGCCCATCGCGCCTCCGGCTTGGTGGGTCGAATGATTGCGGAAGCCGTGCGGGTTCTCCTCACGACCATCGTCATCATCGGAGTCGGATGTCTTGTCGGGTTCCGATTCAATCAAGGTCCGGTAGCTGCGATCGGCATGATTCTCCTGCCGATCGCTTTCGGAATCGGATTTGCCGTGATGGTGACGGCTCTTGCCACAGTGTCCGAGAATCTTCCGCTCGTCGAGATCGTCTCCATCGGATGCACCCTGCTCATGTTCTTCAACAGCGGTTTTGTCCCGACGATGGCATATCCGGTCTGGTTACAGCCCGTCATTGCAGCACAGCCCATGTCCGTGGCGGTGGAAGCTATGCGTGGAATGTCTCTCGGCGGGCCAGTCCTCGAGCCTGTACTCAAGACATTTGCCTGGTCATTCGGAATGATTGCAGTCTTCCTTTATCCAGCAATCCGGGGATACCGGCGGGCCGCTTCGAGATAGAACCAATCCAAGGACACCGATCGAAATCGTCACTGCTAGACCGCAAAACGTCTCGCTGAAGTAACGAATACGACGATCGAATCGACTTATCCATTCGGAGCCATTGAATCGTCTTCCGAAAAGTTTCAAACGAGAGGTAAGAAGTCTTGACGCGAAACACGAGACCAGCCTGGCGTCGCGCCACGCATGTCGGAGTACTGGCAATCGCCTGCTCACTGTTCACCGCCGGCATTGCGCAAGCAGCTCCGACGAATACGAGCGATTCCGCATCCGACGTGGCTACGAGCGATTCGTACGTCAAGTCGGTGCAGAAGATTAATGATCGGCAACTCGTCGTCAACGTCTATGCCGCGTCGATGGACAAGGTGGTGCCCATCCAGGTCATCACTCCGGCCGATAATTCCGAGCCTCGCCCCATTCTCTACCTTTTGAACGGCGCAGGCGGCGGAGAAGACTCGGCAACCTGGCAACGTCAGTCGGATGTTGTCGACTTCTTCAGCGATAAGAACGTCAACGTCGCGACCCCGGTCGGCGGACGCCTTTCCTATTACACCGACTGGGAAAAGGACGACCCAAAAGCCGGCCGAAACAAGTGGTCGACATTCCTCGGTGAGGAACTGCCCCCGATTCTGAACAAGGAACTGGGAAGCAACGGTAAGCAGGCACTGTCGGCAATCTCGATGTCCGGAACCTCGGTACTGAATCTCGCGATCGAACACCCCGGCCTCTACAGCTCAGTCGCTGCCTACAGCGGCTGTGCACAGACGAGCGATCCGATGGGCCAGCAGTTCGTCCGGATCACCACCGAGTGGATCGGTGGCGTCGACGACGTCACGAACATGTGGGGCCCCCTCGACGGTCCGGGTTGGCGCGAGCATGATCCGCTGCTCAACGCCGAGAAGTTGCGCGGGACGCCGATCTACATGAGCACCGGCAACGGACTCCCCGGCTTCCCGAACGACTCCATGCAGAATCCGCGTATGAACGATGGTCGTGCAAATCTCGAGAACCAGATCATCGTCGGCGGCGTGATCGAAGCTGCAACAAACCTGTGCACCTCGAATATGGCCAAGCGTCTGTTCGAGCTGAACATTCCGGCCGTGGTGGATTTCCGCCCGACGGGCACCCACTCGTGGGGCTACTGGCAGGACGATCTCCACAAGTCCTGGCCGTTCATCGCCAACTCTTTGGGCGTCTGACAGCACTCTGATTCTTCTCGAAGGCCACCGGCTTTCGACACTCCCGATCTGGAGTGTCGAGGGCAGGTGGCCTTCGTCGTCAGATGCGGTTCCAGTAACCTGACATCCGAATTATCCCAATCATCCCAGGCGACACATTCGAAGGCACTTTTTTGTGAACAGTGGCATTTCCCGACGCGGTTTCCTCGGCGCAGCAACGGCACTCGGAGTAGCCAGTGCCACGGCAGTAGGTGTTGGAGTACAACCCGCAGCAGCCGCACCGATCCGCTCGATGCCTCGCCACAATCAATTGCCGGCTCCCGACACGATTGATTCGACGGACCCTGCCCTGCTCAGCGCTACCGAAGCCGCAAGCCTGCTCCAGAACGGCACACTCCATCCGCGCGAGCTGCTCGACGCCTGCCTGACACGCAGTCACGAGTACGACGGCGGGATCGGCTCCTGGATCCGAATCTATCCGGAGGTCGCGTACGCTGCCGCCGAGAAGGCAGCACAACGACTCTCGAGCGCCGGGCGTGCGAGCGCCGGCGAAGCGCCACCACTGGTCTGTGGGCTGCCGATCGCACTGAAAGATACGTTCGCAGTGTCGGGATTGCCGGTCACTGCGTCGAGTCGCGTCCTCGAAGGGAACATTGCCGCGGGTGACTCGACTGTCTGGCGGCGCCTGAGTGAAGCCGGCATGGTACTGATGGGCCACGCACACTGCGATGAATTCGCCATCGGTGTGGCTACGGCGCAAGTCGGTAACCCGTGGAATCCCGAGTACTCACCGGGCGGGTCGTCGGGCGGCAGCGCTGCAGTTCTGGCCGCCCGCTTCAGTCCGCTTGCAACAGGAACCGACACCGGCGGGTCACTCCGCCTTCCGGCAAGCGCAACGGGAATCACCTCCGTCAAACCGACTTTCGGACGTTGCAGCACGTACGGAACGATCCCCCTCAACTGGACCCGCGACCATACCGGTCCAATGGCCCGGAGTGCGGCCGATGCGTCGTTGTTGCTCAGTTACATGGCAGGCGTCGACGCCAACGATCCAACCACGTCGGTCGGTCCGCCGGTTCCGGCACAGGGATACCCATTGGCCGCTCAGCGCGGAAAGTCACCGCTGGCGGGCCGTCGATTCGGCATCCCACGCACAAGTATCGACGAATTGCAGGGATCGTTGGGGATCCTGTTTGCCGAGTTCACGGACACTGTTGTCGCACTCGGAGGCACGCTTGTCGACGTAACGATGCCGACCTATCCGGCGGGACTACTGAGCGGAGATATGGCCGAGGCCGGCAATTATCACCAGCAGTTCTCCGACCGGATCGGACTGTACAGGCCGGAGCGGGCACTCTTCGTCGGAGCGGCAATCGCATCGATGACTGTTCCGGTCGCCGACTACATGATGTTGGCGCACAACAGACTTCGATACCAACACGAATACAACCGCATGCTATCCGAACACAATCTCGACGCCATTCTTGTACCCGGCGCCCGGGTGGACGGCAGTAAGCGCTCCGAGGTCGCGGGTGTCTCACTGTTCAACAGCGTCACTGCCGATGTCTCGTGGGCCAACTACACCGGCGCTCCGGTTGTCACGACGCCTGCCGGAAGGTCGAAGGAGACCGGGCTTCCCTTTGGTGTCCAACTCGGTGGTCGAGTGTGGGACGAAGCCGGCCTCATTCAGATTGTGTTGGAACTGCAAGCTGCTCAGCCCTTTTGGCAGGACGCTCCGCCCTTGAGACGAAACGCGAGGCAGATACCGACGTCCGTGGTTACGCAGCCCGGACTCGGACCTGACCCGACAAACACGAAGAACGTCGGCTTCTCGTTCAGATTTGTGCCGACGTCCTCCGACGCCCCGATCAACTCCTGAAGAACGCCGCCAACCGAGGTCCGATCAGCTCGAGCTGATCGGGATCCATCATCGAGTGATGCGAACTCAGCACTGTTGTCTCAGTGAGGGTTCCGCTGACATAGGGCATCCAGGTCGCGGCCAGTTCTGGTGTCGACCCGACGCCGACCGTGGCGCTGAGAAGTACAGCGTCACCGTCGAACACGTTCGGTTCGTACTCGTCGATCATCGAGGCTGCAGAGGTTGCAAAATCGTACAGAGATCCGAGTTGATCGTCGGTGAGAAACGACAGGGAATCGAGTGATCGACCGAGTCCGAGGATCTCGTCCCGGCCTCGCGCACCGAGGTCAATTGCGTCTCCGACATCGACTCCCCACCCTGCTGCCAGTTCGGCGACGTTGTTCCGGGCTTGGTTTTCCCCGACTTCGGTAGTGCCGCGAGGATCGATCATCGCCAGCTTCACATCGAAGCCCTTCGAGCGCAAGAGAACTGCGCAGGCGTGCCCGATGAATCCGCCGAGCGAGAATCCGACGATGTGGAACGGACCACTCGGGTTCACGCTCAGCATCTCCTGGACGTAACGCTGAGCCAAGGCGTCGACCGATGTAGGAAGAGGCCACGGTTCCACCATGACCGGAGCTTGCAATCCGTAGACCGGCGATTGGGTGTCGAGGTGGGGAACAAGCCCCGAACCCTTCCACGCCAGGCCGCTCATCGGGTGAATGAAGAACGTCGGCGCCGCAGATCCAATTTCGCGGATCGGCAACAGCACGTCGGTTGCCTGGTGATCCTGTGTGCTCGAATCTCCCTGCTGCACAGCTTCTATTCGTGCAGAAAGGGATTCGACGCTCGACGCACCGAAGAGCATGCGCACGGGCACCGAGGTACCCAGTGCCTCGGTCAGTTCGGATGCCAACTTCATCGCGATGAGGGAATTACCACCCAACTCAAAGAAATCATCATCCAACCCCACCCGATCAACACCCAACACACCCACAAACGCCGACGCCACCACCAACTCCACCACCGACACCGGAGCCCGAAACACCCGAGCCTCAAACACCGGCTCCGGCAACAACCCACGATCCAACTTCCCCGACGAATTCAACGGAAAAGCATCCAACACCACCACAGCCGCCGGAACCATATAACCCGGAACCCGCTCCCCCACAAACCCCCGCAACACCGACACATCAACCGACGCACCCACAGCCGGCACCACATACCCCACCAACTGATCACCCGTCACACTGCCACGCACCAACACCGCAGCCGACAACACCGACCCATGCGCAACCAACGCAGCCTCGATCTCCCCCAACTCAATCCGCTGACCACGAAACTTCACCTGAAAATCAGTACGACCGATGTACTCCAGATCCCCATCAGACGACCACCTCACAAGGTCACCCGACCGATACATCCGCTCCCCCACACCAAACGGAGACGCCACAAACCGATCCGCACTCAAATCCGGCCGACCCACATACCCCCGAGCCAACTGCACACCCGACAAATACAACTCACCCGCAACACCCACCGGCACCGGACGCAAACGCGAATCCAACACAAACACCCGGCAATTCCACTCCGGCACACCAATCGACACCACCGACCCCGACCCAGCAGCCGTCACATCCGCAAACGTAAACGACACCGCCGCCTCCGTCGGACCATACAAATTATGAACCCGCGCCGACGACACCGCCGAAAACTCCCGCACCGCCTCCACCGGCAACGCCTCACCAATCACCAACACATCACGCAACGAACCCAACAACCCCGGATCCACCAACGACGAAAACGTCGACAACATCGTCGGAACAAAATCCGTCACCGACACACCCTGCTCATCAATCACCGACGCCAAATACCCCGGATCCCGATGACCATCCGGAGAAGCCACCACCAACGTCGCCCCCACCCGCAACGGCATGAAAAACCCCCACAACGACACATCGAACGTCGTCGCCGTCTTCTGCAAATACACATCCGCAGACGACAAAGCATATTCCGCCTGCATCCACTCCAACTGATTCACAATCGCCCCATGCGAAACCGCCACACCCTTCGGACGACCCGTCGACCCCGACGTGAAAATCACATACGCCGCATTCCCCGAACGCAACGGCCCCAACCGATCCACATCCAACACCCGCGCACCCGAAAAACCAGACACATCAACAACATCAACACACACAACCCGACGACCCGACGCCACGAAACCATCACGCTCCGTCGACACCACACACACCGGATCAGCCGTCTCCAACACATACTCATTACGCGAGGACGGCGCATCCGGATCCAAAGGCACCCACGCCCCACCCGCACGCACAATCGCATACAACCCAACCAACAAATCCGTCGACCGACGAACCGCCAACCCCACCAACGACTCCGGACCCACCCCCAGCCCAATCAGATACCGCGCAAGCCTGTTCACCTTGACGTCGAACTCCGCATACGACAACACCTGCTCGCCGAACACCACAGCCCGCGCCCCCGGAGACACCGCCACCACCGAATCGAAACCATCCAACAACAACCCACCCACCGTCACCTGAGCAGTGTCGTTGAAGTCTCGAACGATTCTCTGGAAGTCATTGGTGGACAGCAGTTGCACATCACCGATTGCAGATTCCGCATCGACCACCATCGCGCGGAGAATGCGAGTCAACCGATCGGCAAACGCCACCACGGTTTCGGCATCGAAAAGGTCTGTCGCATACAACCAGGACATTGCGATACCGGTGCCAACGCCGGCCTCGTCCTCGATCGGCGATGCTGTCAACTGCAGATCGAACTTCGCGATATCAATTCCGGCATCAAACTCCGAGACTCGCAACCCGGGCAGCTCCAGAGCTTCACCGACCATGTTCTGGAAAAACAGTGCCACCTGAAACAGCGGGTGATGCGCTTGCGACCGTGCCGGGTCCAGAACCTCGACCAAACGCTCGAAAGGCAAGTCCGCGTTCGCGAATGCGCTGAGATCAGTCTCCCGAACCTGTTCGAGCAACTCCGCGAAAGACGTTTCCGGAGTTATCGAAGTACGCAACACCAACGTATTGACGAACATCCCGATCAGATCGTCGAGCGCAGGCTCACCACGACCGGAAATCGGCGAACCGATCACGACGTCATCCGTCGACGCCAGCCGCGCCAGCAACACTGCGAGCGCGGAATGCACAACCATGAACAGCGAAACATTGCGATCCAGCGCTAATTGCTCGAGCGAACGATGCAGTTCGCCGTCGATCTCGAACCGGTGCACACCGCCGCGTGTCGACGCCACTGCCGGACGCGGCCGATCCGACGGCACGTCGATCTTCTCCGGCAAACCCGCGAGATTCTCACTCCAGTAACTCAATTGCTCCGACATGAGTGAATCCGGATCGGAATCGTCACCGAGAACCTGCTGCTGCCACAACGCAAAGTCCGCGTACTGAACAGCAAGCGGAGACCACGCCGGCGCCTCACCGCTCGCCCGGGCGAGATACGCCAACGCGACGTCGCGTACCAACGGTCCGACCGAAACACCGTCCGCGGAGATGTGATGAACCACCATCGCCAGCACGAATTCGGTTGGACTGGTACGGAAGAGTCGAACCCGTAGCGGCACGGCCTTCGCGACATCGAATCCTGCTGTCACCAGCGGCAGCAACGTTGCGAGCAGTATGGATTCATCGAGATCCTGGGGTACCACGTCGATGTCGGCAGTCGAGATTCCGAGGACTTCCTGATAGCCGATACCGCCGAAAGCCGGGTACAAGGTCCGGAGCACCTCATGCCGCTCAACGACGTCGTTCACAGCGAGTCGCAGCGCATCAACATCGAGTTCGCCGGTCAGCCTCAGAACTATCGGAATATTGTTAACGGCCGATTCCGCGTCGAACTGACTGAGGAACCACATACGTTTCTGTGCCAACGAAAGCGGCACTCGTTCCGGCCGCGTCATCTGTTGCAGCGCAACATGTCCGACCGAGTCTGTTTCGGCTTCGATCCGTGCTGCCAGCGATTCGACAGTTGATGCCTCGAACAGAGTCTTCACCTGCACGCGCGTCTCGAATGCTGCGCCGAGTCGACCTACCAGTTTGGCTGCGATCAGGGAGTTGCCGCCCAACTCGAAGAAATCGTCGTCGGCTCCGACTTGCTCGAGCCCGAGCAGGTCTGCGATCGAGTCGGAGACAAGTATCTGCGCAGGCGTGGATGGCGCTCGGTACGAACGGGATTCGAACTGCGGAGCCGGCAATGCGTCGACGTCGAGCTTGCCGACCGGGGTCAGGGGAATCTCCGCGATCATCACGATCGATGCCGGAACCATATGTCGTGGCAGCGCTGCCCGTGCACTCGAAACCAGCGCGTCAGATTCGAGGGAGACTCCCGCCTTGGCCTTCACATACGACACCAACGCGGGCTCACCCGTCGGCCCAGTCCTGATAAGTGTCGCGACAAAATCGATGCCAGGCACAGCCGAGAGCACAGCGTCGATTTCTCCGAGTTCGATACGGAAACCACGGATCTTGACCTGCGAGTCACCTCGTCCGAGGTATTCGAGATCACGCTCGTCACCGTCGGTCCGAATCCAACGCACGGTATCTCCGGTGCGATACAGGCGTTCGCCGGCGGTTCCGAACGGGTTCGCGACAAAACTTGCTGCGGTAGTGCCGGACAAGCCGTTGTACCCGCGTGCCAGGTGGGCTCCCGACACATACAATTCACCGGAAGTGCCAGTGGCGACCGGCTGCAACCGGGCGTCGAGAACATACAGTCCGACACCGCGGACGGCGCCGCCGATAGTGACCGGGCCCTCGCCGGTGAGTTCGGCGATCGAGGCGGCGACAGTGGCTTCGGTCGGGCCGTATGCGTTGAAGAACTTGCGTCCGGGCGCCCAACGCGTCACCAATGCAGGTGAACACGCTTCGCCGCCGACAACAACGACCTCGAGATTCTCGAAACCGTCTTCTGCCGAAAGCGATCCGAGTGCGGCCGGAGTCATGAATGCATGCGTGACCTGTTCCCCTACAAGGAGTTCGGCCAGTTCGTCTCCGCCATAGACATCGGGACGAGCGATCACCATCGTCGAAGAGCCCCCGAAAGCGAGGAGCAATTCCAGCACGGAAGCGTCGAAGCTCGGTGACGCAAAATGCAATGTTCGAGAAGACGTCGTCAGTCCGAAGCGTTCAACCTGCTCGGCGCAGAGGTCCGCAAGACCGCCGTGCGTGACGATGACGCCCTTGGGTCGTCCCGTCGAGCCTGAGGTGTAGATCACGTACGCCGGGTGTTCTGGGCGCAAGGTTCCGACACGTTCGGTGTACGACACGGGCTCAGCTGGAATATCAGATGCGAGAGCCACATACTCCGCGCTGTCGAGTTCCCACCACGGCAAGCTCGAAGGCAACCCGCCGGCGACTGCCGCCACTGTCAGACCGATCGAGGCGCCGGAATCGGAAATCATGTGGAGGACGCGATCAGCCGGATAATTCGGGTCCACGGGCACAAACGCAGCACCTGCCTTTGCGACGGCCCAGACGGCGCATACCGACTCGACCGACCGTGGGATGGAGATCGCCACCCGATCCTCCGGGCCCACCCCGTGCGTGATGAGCAGGCGAGCAAGCTGCGACGACGCCACATCCAGCTCGGTGTAGGTGACGGACCGTCCGTCGAAGCGGAGAGCGACCGCAGCCGGATCGATGTCGACGGCAGCTGCCAGCAATTGAGGTAGCAGCGGCACTCGCACCCGCCGCGTACGGACGGGACGGGGCTTGCGGCTTCCGCGTGGCTTCCCTGGTGTCACGTCGACTGCGCTGGTCACGTCGTCGGCGCTCATGCGATCACGTCCAGTGATCGATCTGCAGATACGTCGGCCACTGGCGCCATCAGACAACTCACCTTCACGTAATTCTTGTTTCCACTTACTTGCAGGCCCGTACTGGCTCCCCACAGCTCATCGGCAACCCGCAGTCATTGTTACAGCCAGGGCATTGCCGACAGTCCGCACTGCGAGTGTCTATGAGTTCTGCCACTCGCAGTGCCGAGAGTTCACCAGCCCCGGGGGTCGTCCGCATCGAGGACATACTCGAGGTCCGGGAGTTCGGTGCGGTCGATTCGCTCAACCGCCTTCGCGGACAGGATCGCGTGTGTCACCCAATCGTCGGCCAACGTGTCCTCGAGCGATTCGAGGTCGACTGGAGCATCTACCCACGCGGCGCCGGCTGATGCCGCCAGCAGTATCGCCAAGGCAATGCCCTCGGACGCTGCAGCCAGCACCCGCGACTCGACGTCGACGGCGTGCTTCTCTCGCAATCTTGCCAACATGTCCGAGAGTTCGTCGTACGTCAGCTCCCAACCGGCGGCTCGGTAGGCGATGTCTTCGGCCGTCAACGGGCGGAGCCTGTCGGCGTAAGTGATCGGGCGGGTGGGCTGTGAGCCCGAACGAGCGACGGTTTCCGGTGTGATGGTCAGAACCGTTTCCGACGCCGCAGTGGTGCCGGCGCCGATTTTGACGATCGCCCATTGCGCCACGACGGCGTCGATTCCAGTCAGCTCTACGGATGCAACGAGTTGTCCGGGGCCGACCCCCTCCTCGATCAGCTGGCGCGCCAGCTGCGATGACTGTGAATCAACTGCCGCGTAGTCGATTTCCTCGCCGCCGAGTACCACTGCCGGCGCTTCGGGATCACTCTCGACTATCGACGACAGCAATTGCGGCAGGAGTGCTGCCGTGGGAGCTGTCGAGACGCTGCGTTGAATTCCCGCACCGAGAGCCTCTTCTTTCTCGGCAGCGGTGAGCAATTCGATATCACCGACCCGAGTCGACGAATCGTCGGTGACCTGTTCGAGAATACGAACGAAGCGCTCAGCAAATGATTCGACGGTTTCCTTGTCGAACAGGTCCGTCGAGTAGAGCCACACACCGGACAGTCCGTATCCGTCTGCTGAACTGTTCAAAGTCAGCTGCAGATCGAACTTCGTCGACACCACTGCGGCATCGACCGCACTGATCGACAGCCCGGACAGCGAGAACTCTGCTCCGGCAGCAGGTTCCAAGGACAAGATGATCTGGAAGAGACCAGCAGGCGCGCCGACGGCTTCGGCCACTTCTTCGAACGGGATATCGGCCTTCGCGAAAGCCTCCAGGTCCACATCACGCACGGCGACAACAAGGTCGTCGAAGCTTGCAGCACTGTCCACCTCGGTCCGCAGTGCAAGTGTGTTGACGAACATTCCGACAAGATCGTCGAGTGCGCGTTCCCCTCGTCCACCGACGGCAGTGCCGATCGCGAAGTCGTTGGTAGCTCCCACCCGGGCGATCAGTACGGCCAGCGCGGCGTGCAATGCCATGAAGGCGGTCGCATTCCGGTCGCGAGCGACCTCCACCAACCGAGCGTGGACCTGCTCGCTGATCTCGAACTCGACGGCCCCGGCCGCCGGGGACACGACACTCGGCCGCGGTCGGTCTGTCGGTAGCCCGGCCAGTGCCGGCATCCCGCGAAGCTTGGAACGCCAGAAATCGAGTTGCGCACGGGCAACACTGTCTTCGTCGTCAACCGTGCCCACAACGTCACGTTGCCAGAGTGCGAAGTCCGCGTACTGCACCGTCAACGGAGTCCACGCCGGAACACTGCCCCGGGTTCGGGCTTCGTAGGCGATCATCATGTCGCGAGCCAACGGTGCCATGGATTCACCGTCCGCGGCGATGTGATGTGCAACGAGCGCAAAGACGTATTCATCTGTCCCACAGCGGAGTAGTTCCATCCGCACCGGAACCTCGGTGGAAACGTCAAATCCTGTCGACATCAAATCTACGACTCGCGAATACATCTCAGCTGCGTCGGCAAGGACAACGGGAGCCGCGATTTCCGGCGCGTCGTCGACTCTGACAATCCGTTGAACGGGGCCGCTGTCGCCGGAGGGATAGAACGTCCGGAGTGACTCGTGGCGGGCAATGACGTCGCGGAACGCTGACTGCAAGGCGTCGACGTCAAGATCTCCCGTCAACCGCAGCGCCATCGGAATGTTGTACGTCGGTGCAGAAGTATCCATCTGATTGACGAGCCACATGCGTTGCTGCGCAAGCGACAACGGAAGTCGCGCCGGTCGCGGATGGGCCTCGAGCGCCTTCCTCCGGCCAGAACCCGCAGTTGCGCCGACTGCCTGCGCCAACGCTTCGACAGTTGTGGCGTCGAAGAGCGCCCGAACCGGAATCGTCGTGTCAAGTGCCTGGCCGAGTCGAGCTGCCAGACGGGTCGCAATCAAAGAGTTGCCACCGAGTACGAAGAAATCGTCATCAAGGCCGACGCGTTCGAGTCCCAGCAGATCAGCGAACACCGCTGCCACTGCGCCTTCCACGGCGGACTGCGGCTCTCGATACTGTGCAACCTCGAACACCGGCGCCGGCAATGCCCGTCGATCAACCTTGCCGTTGGCATTGAGCGGGATCTCTTCGAGAACTACAAACGCGGACGGCACCATGTAGTCCGGCAGACGCTGCGCCACAGCTTCTCTCAAAATCTCTGATACGAGGTTCGGCTCGGCGCCAACGACGTAAGCCACGATGCGGTCGCCGACGACTCCGTCGCGGTGGACCACCACTACAGCCGATGCAACCGAATCCACTGACACCAACGCCGACTCGATCTCGCCGAGTTCGATACGCAGACCACGAACCTTCACCTGAAAGTCTGTGCGCCCCAAATACTCCAGCTCACCGACACTGTTCCAACGAACCAGGTCGCCCGTCCGATACAGACGAGAACCGCTGCCGAACGGATTCGCCACAAAACGTTCAGCCGTCAGATCGAACCGCGCGCCGTAACCACGGCCCACACCTACACCACCGACATACAGCTCGCCGACGACACCCGCAGGCACCACTTGCAACCGCGAATCCAACACGAACAAATCGATATTCGGAATCGCTGAACCAATCGGCACACCCGCCACATCACCGACAGACGCCTCACGGAACGACACCACATCCGACGCCTCCGTCGGACCGTAGCTGTTGACGATCCGGACGCCCGAACCCATCACAGATTCAAGGCGACCCACCTGAATCGGCTCACCACCGAGGAACACCACATCCAGACTCGACAACACTCCGTCGACGTCCGCATCGACGACAGCTTCGAACGCACTCGGCGACATATTCGCCACCCGCACACCCGAACCCGCGACCACAGTCAATATCTCCGCCGGATCGAACCCTGCCGGCGCCAAGAACACACAACCACCACCCGACAGCGGACCCCACACATTCTTCTGCGTCAGGTCGAAACTCGGCGACGACGCCACCAACACGCCGGCACCAACCGGGATCTGCGACCGATACCACGCAACCGTGTTCGCGATACCCGCCATCGGGACAATCGTCGGCTTTGGACGACCCGTCGAACCCGACGTCGAAATCACATACCCAGCACGCAGGCCCGCACCCGACTGCGCCCAACGATCAACCCACCCCGGCACAACCGTCGAATCGACCACGTCACCGACCCGAATAACAGGCACTACCGTTGCGACGTCGTCGATCGCCACCACACATCGTGCTGCAGTGTCGGAAAGTACAGCCTCGATACGCTCTGTCGGCAACGACGGATCGATCGGCAGATACGCCGCCCCCGCCTTCCATACCGCCACGAGAGCGACAACCCACTGCCACGATCGCGGAACAAGCACACCCACAACATCGTCGGCGCCCACACCGGCAGCAACCAACTCCGCTGCCAGCACCGACGACCGCACATCAAGATCCGTGTACGACAACACCACACCACCGGCCACCACAGCAGGTGCATCCGGACTGCTCAGCACGTGCTCGGCGAACAAAGCCGGAATCGAAACACCCGCATCCGGGATCCGCTCACCCCGCGACCACTGGAGAACCTGTGCAGACTCCGCACCGTCAAGAATCTCCAACGCACCCACCGGACGAGACGAATCCTCCGTCACACCCGACAGCACCCGCACCAACCGCTCCGCGAACGATGCCACCGTCGACTCGTCGAAAAGATCCGTCTCATAGGTGAACTCCGCGTTCAAGCCACCAGTGCCAGTTTCAGTTGCTTCCACGAGAGTCAGTTGCAGGTCGACTTTGGCCATCAGGTCCGCTAGGGGGAACTGGGATACTTCGAGCTCCGCCAACTGCACTTTCGCGCGCTGCAAGTTCTGAAAGGACAAACCGACCTGGAAGAGTGGATGCCGCGCCTGCGACCGCTCGGGATTGAGAATCTCGACCAGACGCTCGAATGGAACGTCCGCGTGACTGAAGGCACCGAGATCTGTTTCTCTCGTGCCCTTCACCAGTTCGGCAAATGACCCCTGCGGATCGACCGTAGTGCGTAGTACCAGGGTGTTGACGAACATGCCGATCAGATCGTCGAGTGCCCGCTCACCTCGACCAGCTGCCGGCGTTCCGATCACGATGTCGAGGCTGCCCGACAGACGTGACAACACAACCGCAAACGCAGCGTGCAGCACCATGAACAGCGAAGCATTGTTTTCCCGTGCCACGCGATCGAGAGCTGCGCGCAATTCGGAATCGATGGTGAAGGTATGCCCCGCACCCCGATTCGACAGAACTCGAGGTCGAGGGCGATCGATCGGCAGATCCAACTGATTCGGAATATCTGCCAGTGTCTCGCGCCAGTATCCGACCTGGGATGCGATCACTGATGCCGGATCGTCTTCACTGCCCAGAACTTGCCTCTGCCACAGGGCGAAATCGGCGTACTGCACCGGGAGCGGCGCGGTATCGGGAACCGCCCCCTGAGCCCGAGCTGCATACGCAGCCACCACATCTCGCACCAGCGGACCCATCGAGAATCCGTCACCACTGATGTGATGGACGACGAACACGAGTACGTATCGCGACTCCCCCAGATCGAACAACCTTGCGCGAACAGAAGATTCGCGCGTCACGTCGAATCCTGGCAACACAAAACTTGTCACGTGATCGAGAACCACGGACTCGTCGACGGATACGGGTGAAAGGTCGGGGACAAGCGAATCAGCATCCACGATCTTCTGGTATCCGACTCCGTCGACCTCGGGGTACACAGTGCGCAGAATCTCGTGACGATCGAACAGGTCGCGCAAAGCAGCCTGCATTGCGGGGATGTTGAGTTCGCCGGTCAACCGGATTGCCACCGGGATGTTGTCCACTCCGGACGCCGCATCGAAGCGGTTGAGGAACCACATCCGTTGCTGCGCAATCGACAACGGAACACGAGCGGGGCGTTCCTGCGCCACCAGCGGAGGGCGAGCACCATTTCCGGCCGACGAATCGATCAGCGCGGCAAGAGACTCCACGGTTGACGCGTCGAAAAGCACACGCACCGGGACGGTCGTATCGAGTGCCTCGCCGAGCCGTGCAACAACCTGGGTTGCGATGAGCGAGTTGCCGCCGAGTGCGAAAAAGTCGTCATCGAGTCCGACGTGCACAACGTCCAGGAGTTCTCCGAAAACGCGTGCGACTTCTTCCTCGACAACGGTGCGGGGCGCCCGGAATGCTGCGATCTCCACAATCGGATCGGGCAACTGTTTGCGATCGAGTTTTCCGGATGCATTGAGCGGGAACGTCTCGAGCACCACGTGTGTAGTAGGCACCATGTAGCCGGGGAGTTTGGCAGCGAGCGAGGTTTCGACAAGCTGCCAGTCCACGACAGAGTCGTGTTTCGCAACCACGTACGCAACCAACTGGTCGTTGCGCACGGACACCACGGCCGTCGCGATCGACGACTGATCACGCAGCACTGCCTCGATCTCACCCAGTTCGATACGCAGTCCGCGCAGCTTGACCTGGAAGTCGGTTCGCCCGATGTACTCGAGTTCCCCAGTCTGGTTCCAACGCACCAGGTCTCCCGTGCGGTACAGACGATCTCCGGCACTTCCGTAGGGATCTGCAACAAACCGATCTGCCGTGAGATCCGGTCGACCGACATATCCGCGTGCAAGCTGGATACCCGCCAGATACAGCTCTCCCGCTACCCCCACGGGCACCGGACGCAATCTCGAATCCAGCACCAGCACGCGGGTATTCCAGACCGGCGCACCGATCGGAACGGAACTGGAATCTGCCTCGGTGACCTCGTGAAACGTCACGTCGACGGCAGTTTCGGTAGGTCCGTACAGATTGTGTAGTCGAGCTTCGGGAAGGAGTCGACGGAGTTCCTGCGCAACGTTCGGCGCCAACGCTTCACCGGAGGCAAATACCTGGCGAAGTACGACTGCTTCTCGAACTGCGGGTTCTGCAACAAAGACTTCGAGCATCGACGGCACGAAGTGCGCTGTGGTGACCCCTTGTTCCGCGATCACCGATGCCAGGTAAGCAGGCTCTCGGTGGCCGTCTACGGAAGCCACAACCAAGCGGGCACCAACCTGCAGCGGCCAAAAGAACTCCCAGACCGACACGTCGAACGTGAACGGAGTCTTCTGCAACACGACGTCGGCACCGCAGAGTGCGTACTCTGCCTGCATCCACACCAAGCGATTGACAATTGCCCGGTGCGTGACTGCGACGCCCTTCGGCTTGCCGGTGGATCCCGACGTGAAAATCACGTAAGCGGTGTTGTCCGGTCGGAGCGGTGTGCGCCGATCCCCGTCCGAAACACGGGCATCCGAGTAGCCGGACAAGTCGATGGCGTCAACGGCGACAACAACTGTGCCATCAGATCGGAAGCTGTCTCGATCCGTGGTGAGCACACACGTCGGATTGGCAGTCTCGAGTACGTACTCGTTGCGTTCGGTAGGCTGATCCGGATCGATCGGAACGTACGCGCCGCCGGCCTTGACGATGGCGTACATCGCGACCAGCAATTCGATCGATCGGCGGATCGACAATCCCACCAGTGCATCCGGGCCGACGCCGATCGAGATCAAGTGGCGAGCAAGGCGATTGACTCGCGAGTCAAATTCCGCGTAGGTCAGAGATGTGCCCTCGAAGGTGAGCGCAACAGAATCCGGAGTAGCTGCTACTTGATTGTCGAAGAGATTAACCAGCGTTGCAGTGGGAACATTGTGTGCCGTCGAATTCCACTCCTCGAGTACGCGGCGACGTTCTGCGGCATTTGTTACCTCGATATCGCCGACCGCGGTTGAGCGACTCTGAGCCACGGCTTCGAGGATCGCCACGTACCGGTTCGCGAATAGCTCTACTGTTGCAGCGTCGAAAAGGTCTGTTGCATAGGTGAACTGTGCAAGAAGTCCGCCCGGCTCTCCTGCGGTCGATTCACTGACCGTCAACTGGAGATCGAATTTGGCAACAGGCGATTCGACGTCCACGGCAGAAACGGCCACGTCGTTCATCGCGATCGAATCAAGACCAGCCGCACTGATGTTCTGCATGGTCAGCATGACCTGGAACAGTGGATTTCGGGCCTGCGAACGCTCCGGATTGATGATCTCGACCAGGCTCTCGAACGGTACGTCGGCATGATCGAATGCACTGAGATCGGTCTCCCGAGCAAGTTCGATCAGATCCGCGACGGTCGATGCGGGATCGATATCTGTTCGCAATACCAAGGTGTTGACGAACATTCCGATGACGTCGTCGAGCATCTGCTCACCGCGTCCGGCAACCGGTGTGCCGATGACAATGTCAGTGGTACCCGACAGCTTGGACAGCAACAATGCCAAGGAGGAATGCAAGACCATGAACAGCGACGCCTGGCCCTCCCGGGCAACCGCGTTCAACCTTTCGAGCAGTGCCGCATCAACGGAGAAGTCGTGGTGCGCACCTTGATTGGTTGCAATTCGGGGTCGAGGCCGATCTGTCGGCAGGTCTAGCTGGTCCGGAATCCCGGCCAGTTGTGTTCCCCAGTAGTCGAACTGCCGGGAAATTACCGAGCCCGGGTCGTTCTCACTGCCCAGAACCTCGCGCTGCCACAATGCGAAGTCGGCAAACTGTACTGGTAACGGCGCCCAGAGCGGAGCAGTCCCGGCTGAACGAGCACCGTAGGCAGTAACGACGTCACGAATCAGCGGGACCATCGAGAATCCGTCGCCGCTGATGTGGTGGACGACAAAGACGAGCACGAACTCGGTCTCTGTGATTCGAAGGAGCGAAACGCGCAGTGGCACTTCTGTGGTCACGTCGAATCCGGGTGTCACGGCGCCGGTTACGCGGGCCACGACATCTGCCGGTTCCACGTCGACCGGTGTCACATCGATCAGGCGCGCGGGTTCGAGTACCTGCTGATAGCCGACTCCGTCGATCTCCGGATAGATCGTTCGCAAACTTTCGTGGCGACGCACCAGATCATCGAGAGCGTCCTGGAGTGCTCCGACGTCGAGTGGACCGGTCAAACGCAGTGCGGCCGGAATGTTGTCGACATTCGATCCTGGTTCGAAGCGGTTGAGGAACCACATCCGTTGCTGGGCCAGGGAGAGCGGCACCAGTTCCGGTCGAACCTGAGCCGTGAGCGGAGGCCTCGACACGGCAGCAGTCCCCGAATCGATCCGCGTGGCCAATTCTGCGACGGTGGAAGCGTCGAACAGCATCCTCACGGGGATGCTGGTGTCGAGCCTCTGACCCAATCGGGCGACAACCTGGGTAGCCATGAGCGAGTTTCCGCCGAGCCCGAAGAAGTCATCGTCCTGGCCGACCTGTTCGACACCCAACAGTTCGGAGAAGACCTGCGAGACAGTAATTTCGGTTGCGGTGCGAGGTTCACGGAACTCCGCGATGCGCAGCACCGGGTCCGGCAACTGCTTCCGATCGAGCTTTCCCGAACTGTTCAGCGGGAACGACTCGAGCACTACGTGAGCGTTCGGAATCATGTACGCGGGCAACCGCACCGCCAGTGATGCAGCGATGTCGTCCCAGTCGACGTGAGTGCCGTCAGCGGCGATGACGTAGGCCACCAGTTGATCGCCCCGCACCGTGACCACCGCAGCCGACACCGCAGAGTGGTCGCGCAGTGCCATCTCGATTTCCCCGAGCTCGATGCGCAGGCCGCGCAGTTTAACCTGGAAATCCGTACGGCCGATGTACTCGAGTTCACCAACCGAACTCCAAGACACCAGGTCACCGGTTCGGTAAAGCCGCTCCCCCGTCTCCGAGAACGGGTCCGCCACAAATCGATCTGCTGTCAGTTCGGGCCGCGCGAGGTATCCACGAGCAAGCTGTACCCCAGCGAGGTACAGCTCGCCGGCAACCCCGACCGGAACCGGATGCAAACGGGCATCCAGTACCAGTGTTCGTGTATTCCAGACCGGCGCACCGATGGGCACACTCACGATGTCGGATTCCGTGACCTCGTGGAATGTCACGTCGACTGCAGCCTCGGTCGGACCGTACAGGTTGTGCAGAGCGGTGGTAGGCAGTACATCCCGCAGCCTCGACGCCACCTGCGGCGCCAAAGCCTCACCGGAGGCGAACACACGGGTCAACGACCTGCACTGCGCCGCAGAAGGCTCGCCGACAAACACTTCCAGCATCGACGGAACGAAGTGCGCGGTAGTGACACCGTTTTCGGAAATCGCCGAAGCCAAGTACGCCGGATCACGATGCCCGTCTATGGCGGCAAGAACAAGTTGCGCACCGATCTGCAACGGCCAGAAGAACTCCCACACCGACACGTCGAACGTGAACGGAGTTTTCTGCAAGACCACGTCGCTACCGGTCAGCGTGTACTCGGACTGCATCCACTCGAGCCGGTTGACAATCGCTCGATGCGATACCGCGACGCCCTTCGGCTTTCCGGTGGAACCCGAAGTGAAGATCACGTACGCCGTATTGTCGTCGCGCAACGGCGAGAGTCGATCGGCGTCGACGAGCGCGTCACTCGAGAAACCTGACGCATCAATCGAATCCAGCGAGACAACACGGTGCCCCGCTGCCGCGAAGGCATCGCGATCAGTCGTCAAAACGCAGACCGGTGCCGCCGTCGCGAGCACGTAGTCGTTGCGATCAGCCGGCTGATCGGGATCGATCGGAAGATACGCTCCGCCCGCATTCAGAATGGCGTACATCGCCACGACCAAATCCAGGGATCGGCGAATCGCCAGTCCCACCACAGCGTCGGGGCCGACACCCAGAGTGACCAGCTTGCGCGAAAGTTGATTGATCCGAGAATCGAAGTCTGCGTAGGTAAGTGACTCGCCTTCGAAGCGGAGAGCAACCGAGTCCGGAGTTCGCGAGACCTGCGTGTCGAACATGTCGACCAGCGTCCGCCGCTCGACGTCGTGCCGAGTCCCGTTCCCGGTACCCTCCACCAACTGCCGTTCCGAGTCGCCGAGCAACTCGACATCACCGACAACAACCGTCGGATCTTGCGCCACGGCCGTGAGAATCATCGACAGCTGCGATGCAAACGAGTCAACGGTGGACGCGTCGAAAATATCTGTGGCGTAGTCGATGACCAGCGACAGTCCACCGCGGTCTTCGTCTTCCCAGACAGTGAACTGAAGATCGAACTTGGCAATAGCCGACGGAAGATCCACACCCGCAACGGTCAGCCCGCCCAGTTCGGCACTCCCCTGTGCACTCTGGCCGAGGTTCTGGAAGGCCAGCATGACCTGGAAGAGCGGATTGTGCGCCTGCGAACGGGCAGGATCGAGCACCTCGACGAGTCGCTCGAAGGGAACGTCGGCGTTGCCGAAGGCATCAAGATCAGCGGTGCGGGCAGCGTTCAGCAGACTCTCGAAAGTGCCGGCTGCATCAACTTCGGTACGCAGTACCAAGGTGTTGACGAACATGCCGATGACGTCGTCGAGCGCTTTGTCGCCGCGTCCGGCAACTGGGGTACCGATCGCGATGTCGGAAGTGCCGGACATGCGGGCTAGCAGCATCGCAATGGCGCTGTGCAGCACCATGAATACGGAAGCCTTATTTGCCTGCGCGATCGCTTCGAGCTGTGCCAGCAGCTCGGAATCGATCGAAAACTTATGTGATGCACCGCGGTTGGTGGCGACGGCCGGACGAGGCCGGTCCACTGGAAGATCAAGCAGCTCGGGCAATCCTGCCAACTGCTCGCTCCAGTAGTCGATCTGGCGCGCGATCAGCGACTGCGGGTCGTTCTCGTCACCGAGAACGGTTCGCTGCCACAAGGCGTAGTCCGCGTACTGAACCTCGAGAGGCCGGAACTCGGGTGCGGCCCCATTCGATCTCGCCGCGTACGCTCCCACTACGTCGCGGACCATCGGGCCCATCGAGAAGCCGTCACCGCTGATGTGGTGGACAACGAAGACCAGCACAAATTCGGATACCGCTACCTGGAAAAGCTTGACTCGCAAAGGAACTTGCGTCGTCACGTCGAATCCCTCGGTCACCACGGCCGTAACCCGGTCCACCAGTTCCGATTCGGCGACAGCTACCGCAGTCAGGTCGATCGCAACATCCGATGCTGCCAGAATCTGCTGATAGCCAACGCCGTCGATCTCGGGATAGACCGTTCGTAGGCTCTCGTGGCGCTCGATCAGGTCCGCAATCGCAGCACCCAACGCATCGATGTCGAGGTCGCCGCTCAGACGCAGCGCCACTGGGATGTGATCGACGGCCGAAGCCGAGTCGAAACGATTGAGGAACCACATCCGCTGTTGGGCAAGCGACAGCGGAATCTGCGCCGGGCGATCCTGCGCAACGAGCGGCACTCGCGACACGGAACCTGCGGATTCATCTACCAGAGCAGCTAATTCGGCAACGGTGGGTGCATCGAAGAAGGCTCGCATGTCCAGTTCGACGCCGAGTTCGGCGTTGGCGCGGGCCACTACGCGGGTCGAGAGAAGCGAGTTGCCGCCGAGATCGAAGAAACTGTCGTCAACGCCCAGGTTTTCCCGTCCGAGGAGGTCGGAGAAGATCGTTGCCAGCGCCTCCTCGACCGGGGTGCTCGGTGCGCGATATTCGACGACGCGTGCCGTGAACTCCGGTGCGGGCAGTGCCTTACGGTCCAGTTTTCCACTGGCGTTGAGAGGAAAGGCGTCGAGTTCGACGAACAACGACGGCACCATGTAGTCGGGCAGTCGCCCACCGAGCTGATCGGCAAGCCTCTCGGAGTCGAAAGCTTGACCGGCAGAAGGAACAACATAGGCAACGAGGTTGTCACCCAGCGTCGCATCGGAGTGGACCAGCACTGCAGCTTGCGCCACCGCGGCATTGTCGAGCAGCGCGGATTCGATCTCTCCGAGCTCGATACGCAGTCCACGCAGTTTCACCTGAAAGTCGGTGCGGCCGATGTACTCGAGCAGTCGCGCACTGCCGGCGCCCCGCCAACGAACCAAGTCGCCGGTCCGGTACATCCGAGCCCCGGCAGCGCTGGGATGAGCGACAAATCGATCAGCCGACAAATCCGGTCGCGAAACGTAACCACGCGCCAATTGGATTCCGGCAAGATACAACTCACCAGGAACGCCGGGCGGAACCTGACGCAAGGCGTCATCGAGCACGAGCAGTTCGGTGTCAGCCACCGCGCGCCCGATCGGAACCGACACCTCGTCCTGCTCGCCGGTTGCATAGTAGGTGACGTCGACTGCAGCCTCGGTGGGTCCGTAAAGGTTGTGCAGCCCAGCAGAACTGACGGCACGCAGCCGAGCGGCCGTCTGAGCGGGAAGCGCCTCGCCGGATGCGAATACGTAACGGAGAGTGCTGATCTCTGCAACCGAAGGCTCTGCCACGAAGACAGCCAGCATCGACGGAACGAAGTGAACGACGGTAACGCCGTAGTCGATCATGGCGCGTGCGACGTAGGTCGGATCACGATGCCCGTCGGGCTCGGCAATGACCAGAGTGGCGCCGATCTGCAATGGCCAGAAGAACTCCCACACCGACACATCGAACGTGAAGGGCGTCTTCTGAAGGATTACGTCTTCAGCCGTGAAGGCGTACTCGTCCTGACGCCACCGGAGATTGGCGACGATAGCCCCATGGGCCACGCCGACTCCCTTGGGTCGTCCGGTGGAGCCGGAGGTGAAGATGACGTAGGCGAGATTGCCGGCGCGCAGTGGTGACAACCGGTCTGCGTCCACCAGTGACTCGGCGGAGTGGACGGTCAGATCGATCGTGTCCATCTCGAGGACTGCAACGCCATCAGGCAGTGTCAGTTCATCAGTAGATGTCGTGACCACCAGGATCGGAGCCGCAACGTCGAGTACGTAGGCCACACGTTCGGCTGGGTGGTCCGGGTCGAGCGGCACGTACGCCCCGCCGGCTTTGACGATCGCGTACATCGCCACGAGCAGTTCCACGGACCGTCGGATCCCGAGGCCGACCAGGGTGTCCGGTCCGACACCACGCGCGACGAGTTCACGTGCCAAGCGATTGACCCGGGCGTCGAATTGCGCATAGGTCAGCGAAATCTCATCGAACCGGAGCGCTGTCGCATCCGGAGTCCGGGCGACCTGGTCGTCGAACACACTCACGAGAGTGGGTTCGGCAACGACCGGGACCTCGAAGGCGACCACTGACATCGCGTCGGCGATGAGCGCGTCGACTATCGCACCTAGTCCACCGTCGTGCGATGCGATCAGTTCCGGCAGGACGGTGGAGATGACCACGGGGACAAGTGCATCAGCCCCCAAAGCGCCGCCCATTGCAGTATCGAGAGTTGTCAGTTCGGTCTCGAGGCGTGCGTAACTGATCTCGGTGCCGGCATGTGCGAGCGCGCGCCGATCCGGGTCTACCTCGGCCACTGCCGCGATCAGTCTCGGAAGATCCTCGATGGTCAGCGACTTCGGTCCAGGTATACCAACGGACATCTAGACTTCCTCCAACTGACTGCGCACGAACTGAAACCGGACGAACTGACAACAGACGGAAGGCGTCGATCCGGCACCACGGGTGCCGTCTCGATGCTCTCCACTGGGCAAATGCTTCATATTACCCAATCGCGCCGGTGTCTTTCTCTGATGTGATCTGCGCATCAGTGATGAGAGAACTCACCAACGAGGCAATTCCGTCAGCGCCGAGCGCCGGCAGAATACCCGGAGCCAGACCGTTCAGCGACACCGACGCCTGTGCGTCGGCGCCCAGAACGGCGCCCATGGTCGCCTTGGTAGTGGCCAGCTTTTCTGCCAGCTGCGTGAAGGTGACGGTGTGCTCCCCGTGGGTGAATGCCACCGCGGTCGGATCCGCCGCTGCGGCGGCCGCCGCGAGATCCGGGAGGTCCTCGACCGTCTTCGGCTCAGCAGCCTCGATCAGTGCCCGCTCCGTGTCCGTCACGATGTCGATGGTGCGCAGAACCACAGTCGGATCCGCCGCGACGGCGTCTACGACGGCCCGCAGCCTGGCGGCAAACACCTCCATGGTCGAGGCGTCGTACAGATCGGTTGCGTAGGTGAATCGCATCCGGATGTCCGACAGACGTCCGGCCTCGTCGAACTCCTCGATGCCGGTCAGTTGTAGATCGAACATGGCCGAATCGAATCCGTCGTCGACCGCCGAGAGTTCGAGACCCGGTAGGGCGAACGTACCCAGAGCCATGTTCTGGAACGTCAGCATCACCTGGAACAACGGCGAGTAGGCGTGCGAGCGCTCACGACCGACCTGCTCGACCAGACGCTCGAACGGGACGTCCGCATTGCCGAACGCCGCGAGGTCCTTCTCCTTCACCTGCTGCAGTAGGTCGACGAACGTGGTGGACGGTGTCACCTGTGTCCGTAGGACGAGCGTGTTGACGAACATGCCGACCAAGTCGTCCAGAACTCGCTCACCGCGACCGGCTACCGGGGTACCGATTGCGATGTCGTTCGAGCCGCTGAGCTTGGACAACAACACCGAGAACGCCGCGTGCACGACCATGAAGACCGTCGAGTTCTGCTCGCGGGCGATCTCGGCGATACGACGCGTTGACTCCGTTCCGAGCGTGAACAGGAAGTCGGCACCCTTCATCGACTGTGTCGGCGGGCGTGGACGGTCCGTCGGCAGTTCCAGAAGCTCCGGAACGCCGGCGAGTTCCTGCGCCCAGTACAAAAGCTGCGTCGACAGTTCACTGTTCGGATCGTCTTCGGAACCGAGGACGTCACGCTGCCACAGTGTGTAGTCCGCGTATTGAACCTCGAGCGGTACCCATTGCGGTGCCGCGCCGCCGGTGCGAGCGGTGTAGGCAACCATCGTGTCTCGGATCATCGGGGCCATCGAGAAGGCGTCACCACTGATGTGATGCACGACCACGATCAAGACGTGTTCGGTAGGCGTGATCTGGAACAGACGTACCCGCAGCGGAACCTGCGTGGTCACGTCGAAGCCTTGGCCGACAACCTTCGCAACCTCGGCTGCGATCGTGTCCTCACCGACGTAGAGCACAGCCATGTCGACGGTTACCGCCGACTTCGACTGAATCGACTGTGTCGGACCGTCTCCCTGATCGGGGTAGAACGTTCTCAGAATCTCGTGACGCGCAACAAGATCGGATACCGCCGACTCCAACGCTGCCACGTCGAGATCCCCGGACATCCGAATTGCCACCGGGATGTTGTAGGCAGCAGAACTGCTGTCGAGACGGTTGAGCACCCACATCCGCTGCTGAGCGAGCGACAACGGAATTTGCGACGGCCGATCCTGCTGCACCAACTGCGCACGCGAACCGGAGCCGGCATGTTCGAGCACCCTTGACGCCAGTGCACCGACGGTGGATGCCTCGAAGATGATTCGCACCGGGATCTGTGCATCGAGGGCCTGACCCAAACGCGCCACGACCTGTGTTGCAATCAACGAGTTTCCGCCGAGTTCGAAGAAGTCGTCGTCCAACCCAACGCGCGGAGCACCGAGGACCTCGGCAAACACCGAAGCGACGATTTCCTCGACAGGGTTGCTGGGAGCACGGAATTCCGTAGCCTCGAACTCAGGCTCCGGCAACGCCTTTCGATCGATCTTGCCGTTGATATTGAGCGGTAGTTCGCTCAGCACCATCAAGGCCGACGGAACCATGTAGCTCGGCAATTCACGAATCAATTCCGACTTCACCGCATCGAGATCAATACTTGCGTCTGTCGGCGGCACGAGGTAGCCGACCAGTCGATCACCCAGTCGCGGATCGGTTTTCGCAACTACGACCGCAGCTTCCACCGACGGCTGATTGCGGAGGACAGCTTCGATCTCACCGAGTTCGATGCGGTAACCACGGATCTTGACCTGGAAATCGGCACGATCGACGTACTCGAGTTCCCCGTCTTCGCGCCAGACGACGAGGTCGCCTGTGCGGTACAGACGGCTGCCGGGTTCACCGAAGGTGTTGGCGACAAAGCGTTCCGACGTGAGATCGACTCGGCCGTGATAGCCGCGAGCCAACTGCATTCCGGCCAGGTACAACTCACCGGTCACACCGACGGGGACGGGGTGCAAACGCTCGTCGAGGACGTAGACCTGCGTGTTCCATTCCGGCGCACCGATCGAGACCGACGTGATGTCGCGTCCGTCCACGTTGTGTGCGGTCACGGACACGGCCGCCTCGGTCGGTCCGTACAGGTTGACCAAAGCCGCATCAGAGACCTTGCGGAACTCGCTCGCTGTTGCCGCCGGCAATGCCTCACCGATGGCCAACACACGCTTCAGCGACTGGGGAAGACTTCCGTCGGCCGCAGAGTGAAGCATCGCCAGCATCGACGGCACTGCGTGCAGCGTCGTCACCTTCTCCTGCGCCATCAGCGCAAGCATGTACTCGGCATCCTTGTGCCCGTCCGGGTCGGCGATGACGAGGCGTGAACCGGAGGTCAGCGCGGACCAGAACTCCCACACCGAGAGGTCGAACGTCGCCGCTGTCTTGAGCAACATCGCGTCGGTCTGATCGAGACCGTACTGATCGCGCTTCCACAGAAGCTGATTGACGATCGCGGCGTGCGAAACGGCTACACCCTTCGGCTTACCTGTCGAACCCGACGTGAAGATCACGTACGCGGTATTTGCCGCACGGAGTGGAGCGATCCGCTCGTCGGCGCGCACCGGGTCACCGGAGACGTCGGACAGCTCGAGAGTGTCGATAACAACAACGGAGTCGATATCCGACAGAGACGGGGCGTCGCGCTCGGTGCTGAGTACACACACCGGCGCTGCCATGTCGAGTACGTAGGCGGTGCGATCAGCTGGATGATCCGGATCGATCGGAACGTAGCCGCCACCGGCCTTGACGACGGCGTACATGCCGATCACCAGGTCGATGGATCGACGCATTCCCAATGCCACCAACGATTCCGGGCCGACGCCGAGGCCGATCAGATGACGTGCAAGGCGATTGACCTTGTCGTCGAACTCGGCATAGGTCAACGATTCATGTCCGTGGACCAGTGCAATGGAATCGCTGTGAGCCGCCACCTGCTCGTCGAACAGATCGACGAGAGTCGCAGCGGAATCGGTGTCGTGATCCGTTGCATTCCATTCATGCAGAACACGATTCGACTCGAGGGGGTCGAGCAGTCCGATGTCACCGACCACTACGGACGGATCCGCGACAACCGAGGCCAGTACAGCGATAAACCGATCGGCGAACGACTGGACAGTCGACTCGTCGAACAGATCGTGTGCGTAACTGAAGACAGCCGAAATGCCCTTTGCGACTCCACGTTCGTCGTAGTTGTCGCCGACGATCAACTGGAGATCGAACTGCGCGACACCGTTGTCGATATCGAGCCCCTTGACCGTGAGGCCGGGCAACTCCAGGCTGGCCTGTTCCATGTTCTGGAAGAGGAAGCCGACCTGGTACAGCGGATGGCGGGCAGTCGAACGCGCCGGGTTGAGAACTTCGACCAATCGCTCGAACGGAATGTCAGCATGAGCGAACGCCTGCAGATCGTTCTCACGTACGCGGGCAAGCAGTTCCGTGAAAGTCTCGCCGCCGTCGACGTGTGTACGGAAGACCAGGGTGTTGACGAACATACCGATCAACTCGTCCAGCGCCCGCTCACCACGACCGGCGATCGGAGTACCGACAGCGATGTCGTCGGTACCGGACAACCGAGCCAGCAGGACTGCAAATGCCGCGTGCGTCACCATGAACAGCGTGGTTCCGTGGGCACGGGCCAACGCCGACAATCCCTGGTGGATCTCCGCGTCGATCTCGAAGGGGAGGTAACCGCCGCGGTACGACTGTGCGGCCGGACGCAGACGGTCGGTCGGCAGATCAAGCTGATCCGGCAGCCCAGCCAAAGCCTTACTCCAGTAACCGATCTGCTCGGCGGCAACCGATTGGTCGTCGTCTTCGCTGCCCAGAACCTCGCGCTGCCACAGGCTGTAATCGGCGTACTGGACATCGAGCGGAGTCCAACCCGGCGCCGTTCCCTGGGCCCTGGCCGCGTAAGCCATGACAAGGTCTCGGGCAAACGGGGTGGTCGACGAACCGTCGGCTGCAATGTGGTGCACAACTACAGCGAGGACGTACTCGTGTGCAGCAACCTGGAACAACCGAATCCGCAGCGGAATTTCAGCTGTCACGTCAAATCGGGTTGATGCCAATTCGACCAGCTTGCCGACGATCTCGGCTTCCGGCACATTCTCGATGTCGAGCTCGACCGGCGTATATCCCACGGGCTCGATGACCTGGACAGGTCCCGAATCCGTTTCGGGGTACACGGTACGCAGGGTTTCGTGACGTGCGACTACGTCGCGGATCGCGGCGCGCATTGCGTCGAGGTCGAGGTCACCGCTCAACCGCAGCGCAAACGGCATGTTGTAGGCGCCGGCTGAACCGTCGAATCGGTTCAGGAACCACATACGCTGCTGCGCCAGGGAAAGCGGAATTTCTTCCGGCCGATCCTGCGGTGTCAACGCCAGGCGAGTTCCTTCACCGACGTGCGTTTCGAGGCGAGCTGCCAGTTCCTGCACCGTCGACGCCTCGAACAGAAGACGCACGGGGACAGCGGAATCGAGTTCTTCGGCGATGCGCATGACAACTCGAGTTGCGATCAGCGAATTGCCGCCCAACTCAAAGAAATCATCATCCAACCCCACCCGATCAACACCCAACACACCCACAAACGCCGACGCCACCACCAACTCCACCACCGACACCGGAGCCCGAAACACCCGAGCCTCAAACACCGGCTCCGGCAACAACCCACGATCCAACTTCCCCGACGAATTCAACGGAAAAGCATCCAACACCACCACAGCCGCCGGAACCATATAACCCGGAACCCGCTCCCCCACAAACCCCCGCAACACCGACACATCAACCGACGCACCCACAGCCGGCACCACATACCCCACCAACTGATCACCCGTCACACTGCCACGCACCAACACCGCAGCCGACAACACCGACCCATGCGCAACCAACGCAGCCTCGATCTCCCCCAACTCAATCCGCTGACCACGAAACTTCACCTGAAAATCAGTACGACCGATGTACTCCAGATCCCCATCAGACGACCACCTCACAAGGTCACCCGACCGATACATCCGCTCCCCCACACCAAACGGAGACGCCACAAACCGATCCGCACTCAAATCCGGCCGACCCACATACCCCCGAGCCAACTGCACACCCGACAAATACAACTCACCCGCAACACCCACCGGCACCGGACGCAAACGCGAATCCAACACAAACACCCGGCAATTCCACTCCGGCACACCAATCGACACCACCGACCCCGACCCAGCAGCCGTCACATCCGCAAACGTAAACGACACCGCCGCCTCCGTCGGACCATACAAATTATGAACCCGCGCCGACGACACCGCCGAAAACTCCCGCACCGCCTCCACCGGCAACGCCTCACCAATCACCAACACATCACGCAACGAACCCAACAACCCCGGATCCACCAACGACGAAAACGTCGACAACATCGTCGGAACAAAATCCGTCACCGACACACCCTGCTCATCAATCACCGACGCCAAATACCCCGGATCCCGATGACCATCCGGAGAAGCCACCACCAACGTCGCCCCCACCCGCAACGGCATGAAAAACCCCCACAACGACACATCGAACGTCGTCGCCGTCTTCTGCAAATACACATCCGCAGACGACAAAGCATATTCCGCCTGCATCCACTCCAACTGATTCACAATCGCCCCATGCGAAACCGCCACACCCTTCGGACGACCCGTCGACCCCGACGTGAAAATCACATACGCCGCATTCCCCGAACGCAACGGCCCCAACCGATCCACATCCAACACCCGCGCACCCGAAAAACCAGACACATCAACAACATCAACACACACAACCCGACGACCCGACGCCACGAAACCATCACGCTCCGTCGACACCACACACACCGGATCAGCCGTCTCCAACACATACTCATTACGCGAGGACGGCGCATCCGGATCCAAAGGCACCCACGCCCCACCCGCACGCACAATCGCATACAACCCAACCAACAAATCCGTCGACCGACGAACCGCCAACCCCACCAACGACTCCGGACCCACCCCCAGCCCAATCAGATACCGCGCAAGCCTGTTCACCTTGACGTCGAACTCCGCATACGACAACACCTGCTCACCGAACACCACAGCCCGCGCCCCCGGAGACACCGCCACCACCGAATCGAAACCATCCAACAACAACCCACCCACCGTCACCTGAGCAGTGTCGTTCCACGTGTCGAGCACCAGACTGCGCTCGGCGGCGGTCATGATCTCGATGTCTCCGACTGCAACAGTGGGAGTTTCGCCGATTTCGGTCAGCAACGTTTCGAGGCGGCCCAACAGAGCCTGAGCGTACGACTCGTCGAAGAAGTCCGGCAGGTACCGGAGCGTCACGTGCAATTGGTCGTCCAGACCCACCAGGAGAGTGAGCGGGTAGTTGGTCGAGTCGTCGGACGTGACATCGTCGATCATCATCCCGTCCAAGAACTCTGCCTGCGCGGCAAGTCCTTCACGGTCGACCGGGTACGACTCGAAGATGACCAAGGTGTCGAACAATCCGCCGACACCGGCAGCGCTCTGTACGTCGGTCAGTCCGAGGTAGTGGTGATCGAGCAGTCCTGCCTGCTCGATCTGAATCCGCGAAAGCAAAGCCTCGACGGACTCGGCCAAGTCCAACTGCACTCGCACGGGAAGCGTGTTGATGAACAGGCCCACCATCTTCTCGACGCTGTCGAGCTGCGGCGGACGGCCGGAGACCGTGGCACCGAAGACAATGTCCTGGCGCCCGGTCAAGCGTCCCAACAGGATTGCCCAGGCAGCCTGAACGATCGTGTTGGCAGTGACACCCGAACGGGAAGCCAAACCGGTGAGTGACGCGGTAACCGATTCGCTGAGCGAGAGCTGCAGCTTCTGCGACAGCGCACTGAACTCCTGGCCGGAGACGGTCGGAGCCAACAACGTCGGCTCTTCGACGCCACCGAGCGCCTGCGCCCAGGCGTCCATGGAAACACTGCGATCCTGCTGAACCAGCCAGGCCAGGTAGTTCCGGTAGCTCAGTGCCCGCGTCTGCGCGGGAATGTTCCCGCGCATCGCGTAATGACCCAGAAGCGACTGGAGCAGCAACGGCATTGACCAGCCATCGAGAATGATGTGGTGGTTCGCCACAACCAGACGGTACTCACTGGCCGCGAGCTTGATCAGCGTGAACTTGATCAACGGCGGGGTGGACATGTCGAAGTGTGTTGCCTGGTCCTCGACGAGTAGTCGATCCAACTCGGCAGTGCGTTCAGTTACATCGGCGATCTCACTGAGATCGATCTCGCGCCACGGTACGTCAACTCCGCCGAGAACAACCTGCACAGGTGTGCCGGTTCCGTCGACGACAAAGGCGGTCCGGAGGTTCGGATGACGGTCGACGATGCTCTGCGCGGCAGCGTGCAGTCGATCTGCGTCGACACGGCCGGAGAGTGACAGCACCATCTGCACCGAGTACAGGTCGACGGTCGACTCGGCCATCACCGCATGGAAGAGCAGGCCTGACTGCAGCGGTGCGAGCGGCCACACGTCCTGCACAGCGGGGAAACGCTGCTCGAAGCCGTCGAGGTCCTGTTGGGTGAGCGTTACCAGCGGCACGTCCGACGGTGTGAGTCCGCCGGCATCCGTGGTGCGTGCGTGCTTCGCCAAGGCCGTCAGGGCTTCGACCCACAGATCGGCCAGAGCCTGGACTTCTGCCTCGGCCAGCAGGCCGCTCGGGAACGCAAACGACGCTTCGAGCACTGTTCCGCCGGCTCCGTCGTTGACGATGGCATTGATGTCGACGACCTTGTTGGCGGGCATGTCCGGGTCTTCCGGCGCACTGACTTCGGAGAAGTCCCGAGCCGGAATCCATCCGAGCTCCTGGGCTGCAGCCGGAATATCCTCCGCCACAATGCGGCCCAGGTAGTTGAAGCTGATCTGACCGCTACTGCGTTTCGTGAGTTCCGCCCGAGTCTCGTCGTTCAGGTAGCGCAGCAGTCCGTAACCCACTCCCTTGTCCGGGATGGCGAGCAGCTGTTCCTTGACTGCCTTGATCGACTGTCCTGCCGCGACTCCGGCGTTGAACGCATCGTCGACGTCGATACCGGCCAGATCGAGGCTGATCGGGAATGCAGCCGTGAACCAACCGACTGTGCGTGAGAGATCTGCTCCCGGAACTACGCCTTCTTCGCGGCCGTGGCCTTCGAGTTGGAGCAATGCTGCTTCGGTGCTGATACCTCGTTCACGACGCCAACGCACCAGCGCCAGAGCCAGTCCGGCCAACAGTCCGTCGTTGGCACCGCCGCGGAACACCTCCGGCAACGTGGTCAGGAGTGTTTCGGTGACATCTGCGGGCACCTCGACGCGAACGCGCGCCACTGTTGCCGCGACATCGACGGACGGGTTGAATGCCCGTGAGCCGAGAACCGGGTCCGGCGTCGACAGTGTCTTACGCCAGCGCGCCAATTCTGCAAGTCGCTTGTCGGACCGCGATTCCGCAGCCAACGAATGTGCCCACGTGCGCATGGACGTGCCCGTCGGTTCGAGCACGGGCGTTGTTCCGCCCGACCGCTGCGCCCACGCAGAGATCAAGTCCGGCACGATGATTCGCCAGGAGACGCCGTCGACGATCAGGTGGTGCGCCGCCACGATCAACCGGCCGGTGCGCTCGTCGCCGAAGTCGATCCAGACGAACTGCGCCATGACGCCCGCTGCGGGATTCAATCGACCGAGTGCATCGTCGAGTGCTCCCGACGCGATGGCAGTCAGTTCTGCTTCTGCCACTGCGGGATCCACCGACACCCGGCGTACCAGTGCGTCGGCATCGACAGTCCCTGGTTCGGAGACACTCATACCCGGACCGCGCTGATCCTCCACCAGACGCGAGCGGAACATGTCGTGGTGATCGATGACAGCGGTCAATGTTTCGACAACACCGGTCCGGTCGATTCCCTTCGGAAGTTCCAGCGTCAACAACTGGTTGAATCGCTGGTAGCTACCGGGACGTTCGAACATGAATCGCTCAATCGGAGTAAGCGGCATCCAACCGGTGCCACCGCCCTCGATCTCGGACAGAACAGTGGCCGCGTCGGCGTCGGAGCCGAATACAGCGACCTCCGCCAGTGCCGCAACAGTCTTGTTCTCGAACACGTCCTTGGGAGAGAAGAGAATTCCACGTCCCTTGGCGCGCGAAACCAACTGAATCGACATGATCGAGTCGCCGCCCTGAGCGAAGAACGAATCGTCGGTGCCGATCTGGTCAAGTCCGAGTACGTCCGCGAAGACCTCGCTGAGGATTCGTTCCATCTCCGTGGCGGGAGCGCGGAACTCCTTGACCTCAAAGACCGGATCCGGCAAAGCCTTTCGATCCAACTTGCCCGCCGGGGTCAACGGCATCTCCGACAAAACCATGATCGACGCCGGCACCATATGCGCGGGCAGAGTGCGCGAGACGAACTCACTCAGCTCTGCCGAACTCACAGCCGAATCCTTGCCGATGAACACATACGACACCAGCGCAGTCGCACCCGATGACAGGGTCGTACCCATCGTCGCCGCAAACTCCACAGCCGAATGAGCCGTCAACGCCGCATCGATCTCACCGAGCTCGATACGGAAACCACGAATCTTGACCTGGAAATCATTGCGGCCCACATACTCCACCGCAAACTGATCCGTCCAACGCACAACATCACCCGTGCGATACATACGCTCACCGGGCAGACCATGCGGATTCGCCACAAAACGATCCGCACTCAAACCCGGACGACGATGGTAACCACGAGCAACCTGCGGACCCGAAAGATACAGCTCACCCGCAACACCCACCGGAACAGGCTGCAAACGCGTATCGAGCACGAACGCCGCCATATCGCCGATGGTTCCGCCGATGGTCATCCGGTCGCCCGGCATCAACGGCTCACTGACATTGGTGACGATCGTCGTCTCGGTCGGCCCGTACACATTGAGGAACGTCCGACGACGATTCGACTGATCCGCCCACTTCGCCATCAACTCCGGCGAATACGCCTCACCGCCCACACCCACAACCGCGAGATCGTCAAGACCCGACGGATCCATCGACGCCAAAGCCGCCGGCGTGATGAACGCATGCGTGACACGCTCCGACGTGAACAGTTCAGTCAACTCGTCGCCGCCATAGACCGACGTCGGCACAATCACCATGGCCGCACCGGTCGCCACAGCCAAGAACAGCTCGAGCATCGACGCATCGAAACTCGGCGACGCAAAGTGCAGGGTGCGAGAGTTCGGAGTGACCTTGTAATGCTGTGCCTGCGTCGCACTGAAGCTCGCGAGACCGGCACCGGTAGCCACAACACCCTTGGGCAAGCCCGTCGTTCCCGACGTGTAAATCACCCAAGCCGGATGCGCCGGCAAAACGGGGCGAACGCGCTCGTCGGCACGCACCGGCGAACTGTCCTGCGCTGCCATCAGTTCCGCACACTGCACACTGTCGACAGCGAGCCACTCGACAGTATCCGTAAGACCCGCCAGTTCAGCTTCCAGCGTCAAACCTACTGCGACACCCGAGTCGGACACCATGTGCGCGATACGGTCAGCCGGATAATGCGGATCGATCGGAACCACAGCCGCACCCGCCTTGGACACCGCCCACACGAGCAGAACCGATTCGATCGAACGCGGAATCGATACCGCCACCAAATCTTCCGCACCCAAACCACGCGCGATCAGAACACGGGCAAGCCGCGACGACCACGCGTCGACCTCGGCGTAGGTCATCGAACGATCCTCGAAGCGCAGTGCCTCATTGCCCGGGTACCGCAACGCGGTCTCGGCCAGGATATCGGCCAACGGCTTCGGCGAGATACCCGAAGAAGCTCGACGACTGGTCAATTCGAGACGCTCAGGTATTTCGAGGATGTCGATGTCGCCGACAGGCTGACTCGCATCCCCGACAACCGCTTCGAGAATGCGAGTCAACCGGGCGGCGAAGGAGACAACTGTCCCCTCGTCGAACAAGTCCGTCGCGTAAGTGAAGGTCGCCGTCATTCCGTGACCGTCAACAGCTTCGACCAACGTCAACTGCAGGTCGAACTTGGCAACGGTTTCGGCGATGTCGAACTCTGCAATATCGAGACCCGGCAGAGTCAGTTGGCTTTGCCCCAGGTTCTGGAAAGCCAAGGCCACCTGGAACAACGGATTGTGAGCCTGCGAGCGAACGGGATCGAGAACATCGACCAACCGCTCGAACGGCACGTCTCCGTGCGCAAAGGCTGCAAGATCGGTCTCGCGCGCGGACGCCAGTAGATCGCGGAAACGCATCCCCGGATCCACCTCGGTACGCAGCACCAGGGTGTTGACGAACATGCCGATCAGATCGTCGAGTTCCGCCTCACCGCGACCGGCGACGGGTGTACCGACGGCAATGTCGGTGGTACCGGACAATCGTGCGAGCAGCGTTGCCAATGCCGAGTGCATCACCATGAACAGCGACGCCTGGTTATCGCGTGCTACTGCGAGCAGCCCGCGATGTGTCTCGGCAGAGACGGGGAAACTCAGTGTTGCGCCGCGCCCTGTGAACACGGCCGGGCGAACCCGGTCGCTGGGCAGTGTGATCTGATCCGGGACACCGTCGAGCGTGCGCGCCCAGTAGTCGATTTGCTGAGCCAGAACAGATTCGGCGTCGGCTTCCGATCCGAGGACCTCCCGCTGCCACAGCGCATAGTCGGCATACTGCACCGGCAACGGCGCCCACGTCGGAGTGTTTCCTACTGACCGCGCGTAGTACGCACTCATCACATCGCGAGTCAACGGTCCCATCGAGAAACCGTCGGTGGAGATGTGATGGATGACGATGGCCAAGACAAAACTGTTGTCGCCAACCTGGAACAGTGTGGCCCGCAACGGAACCTCAGCGGTGACGTCGAAACCGGCCGAACAGAATTCGGTCACTGCCGACACGATGTCGGACGCATCGACCTGCACCGGAGCAAGATTCACCGGAACCGCCGCAGCCGGAAGAATCCGCTGGTAGCCGGTGCCGTCAACCTCGGGGTAGACCGTGCGCAGAATCTCATGGCGCTTGAGCACGTCCATGACGGCGTCGTACAAGGCAGTCTGATCCAGCTCACCGGTGAGCGTGATAGCCATCGGAATGTTGCTGGCAGCGGAAGACGTATCCAACTGGTTGAGGAACCACATCCGCTGCTGCGCGAACGACAGCGGCACCTGCGCCGGACGCGTCTGCGCAGTCAGTGCGATGCGTGAACCGCCGCCCACGTGCGAGCCCAAACGAGCCGCCAAACCTTCTACCGTCGACGCCTCGAACAACTCCCGCACACCCACAGAAGCATCCAAAGCCTGACCCAAACGCGACACCACCTGCGTCGCCACCAACGAGTTGCCACCAAGCGCAAAGAAATCATCATCCAAGCCCACACGCTCTACACCCAGAACATCCGCAAACGTCTGCGCAACAACCTCTTCCACCACCGACGCCGGAGCCCGGAACACCGCAACCTCGAACGACGGCACCGGCAACGCCCGACGATCCAACTTCCCGTTCACCGTCAACGGAATCGCATCCAACACCACAAACGCCGACGGCACCATGTACTCCGGCAACACACCCGCGACAGCCACACGCAACTCGTCCACCGACACACTCGCGCCGATCGCCGGCACCACATACGCCACCAGACGCTGATCCCCCGGCGAATCCTCACGCACCACCACAGCCGTCTGCGCCACCGACACATCCGCCAACACCGCAGACTCGATCTCACCGATCTCGATCCGGAAACCACGGACCTTCACCTGATCATCCGCGCGACCCAGATACTCCAAGTCCCCCGCACCGTTCCACGAGGCGACGTCACCCGTGCGATACAGCACCTCACCAGCAGAGAACGGACTCGCCACAAAACGAGTCGACGTCAACGCCGACTGACCGAGGTAACCCCGAGCCAACTGCACACCCGAGACATACATCTCACCCGCGACACCCACCGGCACCGGAGCCAAACGCCGATCCAACACGAACACCTGCAGACCCGAAATAGCCTGACCCACAACACTCGCCGACGCACCCGCCGCCATCACCGCATCCACAGCACGATGCGACACATGCACCGTCGTCTCCGTGATGCCGTACATATTCACCAACGTCGGCGACACATCACCACGGCGGCCGAACCACTCCGACAACCGCCGAAGCTCGAGCGCCTCACCGCCGAACACAACCCACCGCAACGACAACGCGGGCGCCGCACCAGCTTCGGATACCAACCGATCAGCCTCAGCCAACTGATAGAACGCCGACGGCGTCTGATTCAGCACCGTCACCCGCTCCCGCGCCAGCAATTCCAGGAACTGCTCCGGCGAACGCGACGTCACGTAATCGACCACAACCAACGTGCCACCGTAGAGCAGCGGACCCCACAGCTCCCACACCGAAAAGTCGAACGCATAACTGTGGAACATCGTCCACACATCCGACTCGTCGAACCCGTACACACTCTCCGTATTCGCGAACAACTTCGCCACCGTCGAATGCGGAACCTGCACACCCTTCGGGCGACCCGTCGAACCCGACGTGTAAATCACATACGCAACATTCGA
>NZ_JALGQH010000014.1 GCF_022810305.1 Rhodococcus sp. ARC_M6 | reverse complement strand
TCCGAAGCTGACGAGCAAGAGCACAATGACGAGCTGGCCCAATTTCTTACCGATTGCGCCGATGTTCATCGATTTCGTCTCCTTCGGACAGCTAGCTCGCAATACACAGCAGTTCCTCGTATTTCATATCTTCGAACACAACCGGCCCCGCAGAATCTGAAACGACTCCCGGGTTGCCGGTCCGGCGCACCACAATAGGACGCCACGGTATCTGCGAGAAGCGATTTCAATTCTTTCTCTTCCCATGGACTGCGTTCATCGCCGGGCTTCGATTCCGCTGGCGCGGCCTCATGCCGCCCCAACTTGGACACCGGGGGGAGTGGTTCGGTTGCTGGGGCGGCATGCTGCCTAGTCTGAGATCCAGATCTTGTCGAAGAGTGTCAGCCCATCCATGCCAGGCTTTGCGTCGTGGACATTCGGTGCCCAGGTGACGAAGTTTGCGCCCGAACCCAACGGCACGATCGGCGCATCCTCGTTGAGAATAGTCTGCATTTCCTCGAATCCGGCCCGGCGATCCTCCGCAGTGGCGGCAGTCTGAATCTTGAAGATCACCTCATCCATCTTGGGATTGCCGTAGCCACTTACGTTTTGGCTGGATCCCGTCGTGAGCAGGCCTTGAAGCCGCAGGAGCGGGGCGGAGTCGGGTACCGCTGTGCCACCAACGCTCACATCGAAGTCGTGAGTCACATAGAATACTTTGGCAATATCATTCTTGGTCGCATTGGGCTGGATCTCAACTTCGAAGCCGACATTTTGGAGCAGAGACTGCATCGCCAGCGCCAGATCGATCGACGCCGGATCTGTCAGCGATGCGAACGTCAATTTTCCGTTGTATCCATCTGCTTTAGCCTCATTGACAAGCTTGCGGGCGGCCTCGACGTCCTGAGTAGGACCGGGGATCGACCCGTGCATGTTGGACCACTCTTGGAACAGTTCGAGTCCAGGGGAGTTCAGTCCGTCCCTGGCGCGTTGATTGATCACGGCAGGGTCGATAGCCTTCGCAATTGCCTGCCGGACCCGGATATCGTGGGCGGCACGGCCTTCCCTGATGTTGATAAGGCCGTTGTCGACCATGCTTACCGGCTCGTAGTAACCGGGGAACTCGGCGCGCATCGTCTCGATGGCCTCACCCCCTCTGAGATACGCCATCTGCACCTCGCCAGTCTTGAGAGCGTCGACCATTGGCTGTTCACCGTGAAGATCTACGAACTTGAGTCCGCCAATTCTCGGCTTCCCGCCCCAATAGTCCTCGCGTGGCGCAAGAACGAGTTCGACTCCGGGATTGACAGATTTGACGGTGAACGGTCCAGCACCGATCGGGTCGACAAATTTTCCGTCCTTGAACGAGTCCGGATGAGTAATCATGCCGAACCCTGAAGTCAGGAGTGTGGGAAAGTCGTTCCACGGATTGTTCAGGTAGTAGGTCACGGTTTGGGGGTCGGGCGTCTCCATGGATCGCACGTTCGCCCGGAACTGGTCGGTGTTTGTTGCGTTGCCCTCGGTCATGCGATTGGTGCTGGCAACAACGGCCGCCGCGTCCAGGGTGTCGCCATTGCTGAACTTGACCCCGTCACGAAGTTTGACGGTCCATGAAAGTCTGTCGGGAGCCTCGGTGATCGACTCGGCCATCTGAGGAACAATGCCTGCCGATTCTGGGTCCCACCGCACCAGGACGTCGTAAATTGCGGCCATTTCGGTGCCGCCGAGCCAGGCGGAGGTTCTGCCCTTGATCGGGTCGAGAGTATTGGTCAGTGCATGAGATGCATACGTCAGAGTCGCATTTTCCAAAGCGGTTCCCTCGGGTGACTGCTCGCCAATCACCTCAGCCCTAACGAGTTTCGGTGCGTTGCTGCTGTCAGATGAGCCGGCGGAGGAAGCGCATCCGGAGGCTATGAGCCCACAAGTCGATATGAGAACCAAGGCGGAAAGCGCCCGCCTTTGAATTATTCGCTTCATTGCCATCCTTCAGGGGTGTGTCAATAGACCTGGCGCGCGTTCACGCTGAGACTGGGAATTGGATGCAGTTGGCTCGCCGACCACCAAGCGAGACTCACGTCACGTACAGCACCGTAGCAGAAGTAAGTTCTTCCTGGAAGAGAAGATTGAAAGGCCTGTTAGCGGTCACGCTCTCGCTTGCCGTCATCGGCCGTATTCGACTCGACCCGAAAACCCAGGCCTACGTCGCGAAGAAGACCGGCGAAGGCCATTCGAAACTGGAAGCGATCCGGTGCCTGAAGCGCTATCTGGCTGACGGAGTCGCACATTTGCGCGACGACGCCGAGGTCATGGGTGATGAACAGAATGGAAACGTCGAACTGCTGCTGCACTTCTCGCATCAACTCGAGCATCTGCGCTTGTACCGTCACGTCCAATGCAGTGGTCGGCTCGTCGGCGATCAGTAGCTTCGGTTTACACACCATGGCGATCGCGAGCATCACACGCTGGCACATTCCGCCGGAGAACTCGTGCGGGTAGGCGCGGGCGCGTACCGCCGCGTTGTCGATTCCTACCGCATCGAGCATCTCCACCGCGCGCGTCCAGGCAGCTTCCGTCATACTCCGTCGTGCCGGCGTAGTACCTCGGCGATCTGGGATCCGACTGAGAAAGCGGGATCCAAACTACGCCGGGGTTCCTGGAAGGTCATCGACATTTCCGTACCGCGGACGTCGGCCAATTCGCGGTCCGTCAGACCGACCAGTTCCCGTCCGGCCACCCGGATCGACCCCGTTACCTTCGACGTCGCAGCCGGCAACAAGCCCATCGCCGCAAGCGAAGTCACCGTTTTTCCGGACCCGGATTCCCCGACGACACCGACAATCGACCCCGCCGGTATCGACAGATCGATTCCGTCGACGACGCGGGTCCATCCGTGGTCGGTGATGAAATCTAGCGACAACCCCTCCATGTGCAACACCGGTTCCGTCTCGGTGCGCGCCGATATCATGTGTTTATCGACATCGATACTCATGCAACAACTCCCGAACTGTGTGGGTCTGTGTGTCCATCGGCCGTCACGGGCCTGCCGCCTCTGTGGGCTTGCTGTGGACATGGGAATCGAAATGCCTAGCAATGTGCGATATTTCGCATCGCACATCAAAGTAGTCAGGTGATGAGGGGAACGTCAATAGTCGAAGGGCACGACTATCCGGTCGCTGCTGGGAGCTTGTGATGTCGATTCGGAACTTTGGTGACGGGATCACGGTGGGTAGGTGAACTTCGGAGAGTCTTCCGATGCAAGAGAATTCATGTTTGGTTCCGAATTTGATTTCCCTGAACTGTGAGTGCTCGGATCGATGAGTTTTTGGGCCACAGTAACTTCCGCTGATGCTCTCGCCCCGGAATTGCACTTGTCCTGTGGACGCTATCGAGTCGGAAAATCGTTGACCGGATTCATTTGCCGGATATCGGTGTCCCGGCCGACTCTGACGGATTTACTCAGTTACTCTCCGGGGCTTCATTGTTCGGAGAGGTCCGGTAGTCGGCATCGGGGGAGTGGGTTCCGACGGTGTCGGTCTCGATTGGTTCGCCTGACGCTGCCTTTACCGCATCGTCGAATCTGCCCACATGCGTCGATCGTGCGGGGATGCTCTCGATCATGTTCGGTAACAACTGGTTTCGTCAGGTGCGCGTGGGCACCTCTCTGGCGATGCACACAGAGTTTCGGCGACCTCGCGCAGCGTCGGACGCTTGCGACGGATCGGCAGTGCCTGGCCGGAGTTAGCAGATTTTGTCGGGGGTTGCACGGTATCGAATCCGTGTGCGCCCGATTTCGAATCTACCGAGCGGAGCAGGTGGGAATCTTTGTATGCAGAAATGGCCAAATTGACTGCAGATGTCGAAATATGAAGTCATATTGTGTACAATTTGGCGCTACGGGAGTGTGGTGCGTCACGGTTTCGGCCTTGCGTTGGCGGGAGTCGATGCACTTCGGGCTGTGTAACCGATTTGGCCTCTGCGATTGCGCGCGCCTGGTCGACTGTTTGGCAGAGCATTCCTCTGCACAGAGAAACTTGTGGGCATTAGTCCAGGTTGAATGACTATACTTTTTGCTTAGCGATCGCTAAGACGGTCTTGACTTGATGGCCCATATGCCTGTTCAATGCTCAGGACCACAGTTTTGGTGTGGGTCAGGTCACAACCCCGAAGGGACGTACTGAAGATGTTGAGGAAAGCTGTTCCAGCTCTCGCAATCGCCACGATGCTCACGTTGACTGCTTGCGGTGGGTCGGCCGGTGGAGACTCCGCAAGTGCGGATGGGGTCAAGACCGGAAAGGGCGTCAGCGATAGCGAGATCAACCTCGCGATCCTCACCGACTACTCCGGTCCACTGGCCCAGCCCGCAACATCCGGCTCGATCGGCTTGGAAATCAAGTTGGACCAGGTCAACGCCGCGGGCGGGATCTGTGGTCGTCAACTCGTCCTCCACAAGATGGACACCAAGTACGACCCTCAGGTCACCACCCAGCAGTACCGTGCCATCGCGAACAAGGTTGTGATGATTCCGCAGCTGATCGGTACGTCTTCCCTGATGGCGGTCAAGGACAGTATCGCGAAGGATGACCTCCCGACCTTCTCGGCATCGCTGAACACCGCTGCACTCAAGCTCGAGGATGTCGCAATCTACACGCCGCCCTTCGAGGTCGAACTGATCAACGGTCTGGTCTGGGCGGCACAGAAGGCCGGCGCCAGCGCTGCCAACCCGCTCAAGATCGCTGTCGTCGCGCCTGCGGACGAGTACGGCAAGGGATACGCAGACTCGGTCAAGTTCGCCGCGGAACGGATTCCCGGAGTGCAGGTCGTCGCCAGCCCGACGTACAGCCCCGCTGACAACGACTTCACCGCTCAGGCCACCGAATTGAAGAACTCCGGTGCCCAGGTAGTGGTTCTGGCCAACACCATGGCCCAGACTGCAGGCCTGGTGGGACAGTCTGCCCAGCTCGGTTTCAAGCCGATGTGGGTCGGTTACTCGGGAGCCTGGAATGCTGCGCTGGCCAAGCCCTTAGCGGGCTTGACCGACAACTTCTACGTCTCTGCCAGTTACGGCGCACTTAACGACGACGTCCAGGGCATCCAGGACATGAATGCTGCGCTGGCGCAGTACGCGCCGAACGAGAAGCCGAGCAACTTCCAGGTCGCTGGCTGGCTGAGTGGCGTTTCCACGGTCGCGGTGCTGGAAAAGGCATGTGAGAACAAGGATCTCACCCGTGAGGGTGTTCTGGCTGCGATGCAGAATCTTGACATCGACTTCGGCGGCATCCTGCCGGCGGTCAACCTCGGTACCGGTGACTCGATCGTCAGCTACCAGAGCCGGATGAACACCGTCAATGCAGAGGGTCTGCTGATCCCCACGACCGACTGGGCCGAGACCGATCAGGCTCGCGCCTGGGGCGAGGCAAACGGGTTCTGATCGACTCGTCAGGGTGCCCGTTGGTGATGAGGGCGGGCGCCTTGACGGTGTATCGGGTCAACATACTGTTCGACTAAAGGAGTAGAAGGGGCTATGGCGCTCTTCTTGCAGCTCGGCTTCCAGGGTGTCGCCCTAGGAATGGTCTACGGACTGATCGCTCTCGGGTTTGTGATCATGTACAAGGGCTCACACACATTCAACTTTGCCCACGGAGAGATCGTGGCGCTGGGCGCCTACACGGTGCTGGCCTTGATGGCCTTCATGCCCTGGGGGCTGGCGTTCCTCGTTGCGGTCGTCATCATGGTGGTCCTTGCCGTCTTGATCGAGGCGGTCTTCTTGCGCCGCATGGTCGGCAAATCCGTGACCACCGTTGTGCTTGCGACACTGGGCATTTCGATCATGCTTCACCAGGCGATCCTGATGATCTGGGGTGTCGGCACTCATGGCTCGGCCGGCCCCGTCGGTTCCGGCACGGTGACTGTCGGTTCCGTGGTGCTGCCGTGGAGTGGGATCGCGACGATCGGCACCTCCGTGGTGGTCCTCGCCGGGCTGGCCTATTTCTTCCAGAAGACTCCGTACGGCCTGGCGCTCCGCGCGACCGCCAGTCACCAGGAGGCGGCGCTCGCGCAGGGAATCGATGTGCGACGAATGTTCGCACTGTCGTGGGGTCTTGCGGCGTTCCTTGCCGTGGTGGCCGGTGTTTTCCTGGCATCCTTCCCCCGTGTCGTCTCGCCTTCCTTGGGTATCGTTGCGCTACTTGCTATTCCTGCGATCGTGATCGGCGGCATGGACTCGCTGGTGGGCGCGATCGTCGGCGGCCTGATCGTCGGCCTGATCCAGGTGATGGGGTCCTACTACCTCTCGGATATCGGTGGCGGCCGACTGCATGAGGTTCTGCCCTACATCGTCATGTTTGCCGTGCTCGTGGTCCGGCCCTACGGGCTCTTCGGCAGTAAAAGCATTGAAAGGGTCTGACCGATGACAACAACTCTCGAACCCCCCGCACCCATCAACGATGACACCGCCGGTGATCCCGCCCCTGTCGTGCGGACGAAGAAGCGAAGTACGCGCGTGTGGGTTGCCGTGTGGGTCGCGGCGATGCTCGTTGTTCCGTGGGTCGTGCAGTCCGATCTCTGGATGGGCGTCGGAATCTTCGCGCTGATTGCGGCAGTCGGTGCGCTCGGTATGCAGGTCATCACTGGATTTGCCGGTCAGATCTCGATGGGCCACGCGGTATTCATGGCGATCGGTGCGTACACCTCAGCCTGGCTGGGAGTCGATGAGGGACTCCCGGTCTGGGTGTGGTTGCCCGCCGCCGCTGTGGTTTCCGGACTCGCCGGTGGGGTGGTCGCTCCGGCGGCTGTGCGCATCCGTGGGCTCTACCTGGCTGTTGCAACGTTGGCCTTGCTTTTCATCGGTACGTATGTCTGGGAGACCTGGACCAGTCTGAGCGGTGGTGTCAATGGTCGGACGGCACCGGCGGTTGAAATCAACGGGCAGGACCTTCTGGACGGTTACTGGACGTCGGGAGGCGAGGAGATCCTGACCTCGTTCCAGGCGTGGTGGTACTTCGCGCTGGCAGTGCTGCTCGTCGTCACCGTGCTGACTTGGAACCTCAAGCGCTCGCGGCTCGGTCGGGCCTTTATGGCGGTCCGGGACCGGGATATTGCTGCCGGCGTCGCCGGTATCCCCGTGACCAGGACCAAGGTCGTCGCCTTCGTCATCTCCTCGGCCTTTGCCGGTGTTTCCGGCGCTCTACTCGTGTCCTACATGGGCTACTTCACGCCGAGTCAGTGGACGATGATGGTTTCCGTCGACTTCATCGCCATGGTTGTCATCGGCGGTATGGGAACGGTCGCGGGCGCTATTCTCGGCGCTTTCTTCATCAAGGCGATGCCGGAGATGGTCAACGTTCTCTCGCCGTACCTTCCGTTTGTCTCGAAGGACGCGAGCGCTGACGGCGGCGTCACTGCGCCTCTGCTCTCGCAGTTCCTGTACGGCTTCGTGATCGTGCTGGTTCTCATCTTCGAACCCAAGGGCTTGGTCGCACTCTTCAAGCGACCTATTGACTGGATCCGAGCCCGAATCTCCGGAGGTAGCAAATGAACTCGCTGGTAATCGAAAGCCTCAGTGTTCGCTACGGCGCAGCATCGCTGGCGCTCGAGAACGTGAGTCTCACGGTTCCCGAAGGCCAGATCGTCAGCCTCCTCGGGCCCAACGGCGCGGGCAAGTCGACGCTGATGCGTGCGGTCTCGGGTCTGCTCGGCGTGCACGGCGGCACGGTTGCCTCGGGCAAGGTCGAACTGCTGAGCAAGGACGTCACCAATGAGCGCTCGTCGAAGCGTGTCAAGGCAGGCCTCGCACAGGCGCTCGAGGGTCGACAGGTGTTCCCCGGACTGACCGTGGCCGAGAACCTCGCGAGCGGCGCCTACGTGCGGCGCTATCGCAAGGCCCAGGAACTCGAGGCGCGCGAGCGGGTGCTGCACCACTTCCCGCGGCTGGGCGACCTGATGGCGCGCAAAGCCGGCTACCTCTCGGGCGGTGAGCAGCAGATGCTCGCGATCGGGCGGGCGATGATGTCTGCGCCGAAGGTGCTGCTGCTCGACGAGCCGAGCCTTGGCTTGGCGCCGAAAATCGTTGCCGATGTCCGGGACGTGATCGTTGCCATCAACAAGGAAGGCACCTCCATTCTGCTCGTTGAGCAGAACGCGGCGATGGCGATGGCGATTGCCCAGTATGCCTACGTCCTCGAAGGTGGCCGCGTGGTCAAGGAAGGCAAGTCGGAGGACCTGCGGGACGACGCGGAAATTGCCGAGCTCTACCTGGGTGCGTCGGCAATAGGAACATCAGAGCCTGTGCGGGACAAGGGAATTGATACCGAAGGAGCGATCCAGCATGTCTGAGACGCGTGCAAACCTGTTGGAGATCGAGAATCTTTCCCTGAGCTTCGCTGGGGTGAAAGCTATTGACGGTGTGAGCTTCTCGATCGCCGAGGGCGAGTTGTTTTCCGTTATCGGTCCGAACGGTGCGGGCAAGTCCTCGTTGTTCAACTGTATCTCCGGCGTCTACGCACCGCAGTCCGGTTCGGTGCGCTTCGCCGGCGCGGAACTCCTCGGATTGCCGGCTCACAAGATCGCGAAGAAGGGCATCGCCCGGACCTTCCAGAACGTGGAAGTCTTCCCGGCTATGACGGTGCTGGATAACCTTTTGCTCTCGCGGCACAATGCGATGCGCGCGAGTGCCCTCGAGAACATGCTGTGGCTGGGCCGCGCGGCGCGCGAGGAGAAGGCGGCGGTGGAGACGGTGCGCGAGGTCGCGGCGCTGATGCAGATCGAGCATCTGGCCGACACCCCGGTCGGATCGCTGCCGCACGGCACACAGAAGCGCATCGAGTTGGCGCGGGCGCTGGCGATGGAACCACGGCTGATCATGCTCGACGAGCCCGTCGCGGGTATGAACCACGACGAGACCGCCGAAATGACGGAAACTATCGTGAAGGTGAACCAAGACCTCGGGGTGGCCATCCTGCTCGTCGAGCACGACATGAAGATGGTCATGGGTATCTCGAATCGCGTCTGTGTCCTCAACTTTGGTCAACGAATTGCCCTCGGCAAGCCCGCTGAGGTTATCCGCGACGAAGCTGTCGTCGCGGCCTATCTGGGAGCTGCATGATGAAAGACGGAAAATTTGTAATCTGCGCGATTGCGGGCAGCCTCCGCGCAGAATCGTGGAACCGCAAGCTCCTCCAAGCGACCGCGGCAATGGCGCCAGACGACGTCGACGTGCGGATCACGAAGCTGCTGGGCGAGATCCCGATGCTCAATGAAGACGATTTCGGCAACGAGGCCGAGAGTGTCCACGCACTGCGCGCCGAGGTCGAGGCCGCTGATGCTCTTGTGATCGCCACGCCGGAATACAACGGTGGCGTCCCCGGTGTTCTGAAGAACGCACTCGACTGGCTCTCGCTTCCTCTCGGACACTCGGTACTCGAGCGCAAGCCGGTGGCGATCATGGGCGCGACGCCCGGCCGCCTCGGCACAGCACGCAGCCAGTTCGAACTGCGTCACACCTTTGTCTTCTCGCGGTCACCGGTATTGCCGGGGCCCGAGATTCTCCTCAGCTTTGCGCCCAATCACTTTGACGAACAAGGCCGGCTGACGGATCCCATCGTCCTCGAACGGGTCGATTTGATGTTTACGCATTTGAAGAAGTACGCAAGTCTCAATGAATACGAGGTTGTCTAACCATGACCGGCGCTACCACCAGCCCGACCATCCACAAGGAATTTGTCAGCACCGAGTCCCCCGGCGCGAAGCGCGCGGGGGCCGGCGGCTACCCGTGCCAGGGCCTGTACTACACGCCGGCCGGCAAGAAGCCGCGCATCGCGATGATCGCTACGCACTACCAAATTGATTTCTCGGAGCATTACATCGCCGAGTTCATGGCTGCGCGAGGCATTGGATTCCTGGGTTGGAACACCCGCTACCGCGGCTACGAAGAGCTCTTCAACCTCGATCAAGCCCTGGTCGACATCGGCGTAGGCGTGCGCTGGCTGAAGGAGCACGCGGGCGTGGATCAGGTTATCCTGCTTGGCAATTCCGGCGGCGGCTCACTGATGGCGGCCTACCAGGCGCAGGCCACATCGCCGTGTATCCGTCCTGCCCGCGATATGGAACCCGCAGTGGGGATCAACGACCTCATCGCCGGCGATGCCTACATTTCCCTCGCTGCGCACGGCGGTCGGCCCGATGTGCTGACCGCCTGGCTGGACGCGGCCGTCGTCGACGAGAACGACCCGACACTGACCGATCCCGAACTCGACCTGTTCAACGCCGAAAACGGTCCGCCGTACTCCGAGGAGTTCATCGAGAAGTACCGCGCCGCGCAGGTTGCTCGCAACCACCGGATCACCGCCTGGGCTCAGGAAGAGCTAGCCCGAGTTACCGCCGCGGGCTACTACGACCGGCACTTCGGTGTCCCACGCACATGGGCGGATCCCCGAATGATGGATGCGACGCTCGAACCGAGCAGTCGACCGGAAGGGCAGTGCTATCGCGGGGCGACTCCGGCAGCCAACCGTGGCGACCGCGGCATCGGTGCCGGGAGCACGCTGCGGAACTGGCTGCACATGTGGAGCCTCGAAGAATCCCAGTGCCGTGCGGAAATGCACATGGAGAAGATCACCGTGCCGGCGTTGGTTATCAACCCCGACGGTGATTCGGGTGTGTTCCCGAGCGACGCGGACGCGCTCTTCAACGCCTTCGCAAGTGAGGACAAGTCGCGCAAGGATCTGCCCGGCGATCACTACTTCCAGGAACCTGGGACCCGCGCCGCAGTCGCCGACGTGATGTGCGATTGGATCGCGGACCGTTTCCCCAAGGCGCAGTGGTGAATACGATGATCGAGATGGATGACCTGGCACTTGCGCGCAAGCTGCACTGGGTCAATCAGGTTGCGCGGTATGCGTTCGAGCGCGGTGACCTTACGGCAATCGTGTTCGGTGACCGTCGGATAACCTGGGCGCAGCTTCAGAAGCGAGTAGTGGCAGTCTCGTCCGCCCTTGTCGAGCGCGGTGTGGGCCCGGGCGACCGCGTTGCACTGCTGATGGGCAACCAGGCCGAGTACATCGAGATCATGATCGCCGCCAACCGAATCGGTGCTATCGTGGTGCCGATCAACTTCCGGCTGAGTGTCGGTGAGGTGGCGTACACACTCGACAACAGCGGGTCTGCCGTCCTCGTCATGGACGAACAGGCGAGCACCACCGGAATCGCCGCAGTTGCAGAGGCTGCGGGTCCGGTGCAGGTCTTCCAGCTCGGCAGTGAGAGTACTAATGGCGCAACGTCATACGACGTTCTCCTCTCTCACTCCGGTCCGGGCGCACCGGTCGACGAGGTCGATGAGGCACAGTCAGCGTTGTTGATGTACACCTCGGGCACCACCGGACGGCCCAAGGGAGCAGTGCTCACGCACCGCAACCTAGCGGCGCAATCAACCACGAATCTCGTAGCGTTCCGCTTCGAGATGCATGACGAGGTCAGCCTCTGTGCCGCTCCGCTTTTCCACATCGGCACCATCGGCCTGGTGGCCCCGTCGATCCTGGTAGGTGCCACGATGGTCATCCTGCCGAGTGTCTCCTTCGACGCGGGTGCCCTGCTCGACGTCGCGGAACGCGAGCGAGTCACCTCGACGTTCCTCGTGCCCACGCAGTGGCAGGCAGTCTGCGACGAACAGGGCCGGAAGCCGCGGGATCTGTCCCGGCTCCGTGTCAGCTCCTGGGGCGCCGCGCCGGCCAGTGACACGCTGCTCCGCAAGATGGGTGAGGTGCTGCCGGGCGCGTCGAGCCTTGCGCTCTTCGGGCAGACCGAGATGTCCCCCGTCACGTGTGTGCTCGAGGCAAAGGACTCGCGCCGCAAGCTCGGCTCTGTCGGACGACCGGCGCCGGGCGTCTGGGCTCGCATCGTCGACCCCGACATGGTGGATGTGCAGCCCGGCGAGGTCGGCGAGATCGTCTACCGCGGCCCGGGGCTCATGACCGGCTACTGGAACAACCCGGAGGCGACGGCGCAGGCCTTCGCCGGCGGCTGGTTCCACTCCGGTGACCTGGTGCGGATGGACGACGAGGGCTTCATCTATGTCGTGGACCGCGCGAAGGACATGATCATCTCCGGCGGCGAGAACATCTACTGCGCCGAAGTCGAGAACGCATTGGCAGGTCACCCCGACGTCGCCGAGGTCGCCGTGATCGGCCGGTCCCACGAGACCTGGGGCGAGACCCCAGTCGCGGTGGTCTCGCTGAAGCCGGGCGCAGCGGAGTTAACTCTCGAAGCGCTGCGCGCGTGGGCAGGGGAGAGGTTGGCCCGCTACAAGCTGCCGACCGACCTTGTGTTGGTCGATATGCTGCCGCGAAACGCGTCGGGCAAGGTCACCAAGAATGCTTTGCGCACCACTGCCGATACGCTACCTGCGTGACCGTAAAGGAAAATTCATCTCCGAACCGTCCGCAGTATCCGATCGAGTCGGTCGATAACGCACTTCGGATCCTGCTGTTGCTGGGCGAACGCCGCAGCATCCGGCTGACCGATGTGAGTGAGTACCTCTCGGTGGCGTCGTCGACCGCTCACCGGTTGTTGGCGATGTTGCAGTACCGCGGGTTCGTTCGTCAGGTCGAGGGCTCGCGCGCTTACGAGCCGGGGCCCGCCCTGACGACGATTGCGTTCGCGGTTCTGCGTCAGACGGACGTTCGGGCACGGGTGCATCCGGTGCTCGAGCGTCTCTCGACGAGTCTGGGTGAGACGGTCCATCTGGCCCGGCTCGACGGGAACACGGTGACCTTCGTGGACTCGGTCGAGAGCGCGAGGGCGGTGCGTGTCGGGTCCCGCATGGGGATGACGATGCCGGCGCATTGCACATCCTCCGGCAAGGCGTTGCTCGCTGCGCTGGATGACCGAGCGGTGCGCGAGTTGTATCCCGAGGAGAAGCTGACGGGCCTGACCTCGCACTCGATCACCAAGCGTTCGGCGCTGCTGCGCCAGCTCGCGGAGATTCGCAAAGTTGGCTTCGCTACCAGCGACGAAGAGTCCGAGGATGAAGTTGCGTCGGTGTCGGTCTCGCTTGGCGAGTACGGCGGGGCGCGCTACACGTTGAACGTGTCCACGCCCAAGAGTCGGATGTCCGAGGTGACCCGTGAGGAGATTGCGGACGCCCTGGCCCAGGCGGTGGACGAGGTTGCAGCGTTCTTCCTGTGATCTGAAAATGGTATGAATATTACTGTGTAACAGGGTAATACAAGGAAGCAGCCCCGCCGATCGAATTCATCGGCGGGGCTGCTTCGTTTGCTCGAATGTCCATGACAAGTCGAGGCGGGTGCTGCCTAGTCCGAGATCCAGATCTTGTCGAAGAGTGTCAGCCCATCCATGCCAGGCTTTGCGTCGTGGACATTCGGTGCCCAGGTGACGAAGTTTGCGCCCGAACCCAACGGCACGATCGGCGCATCCTCGTTGAGAATAGTCTGCATTTCCTCGAATCCGGCCCGGCGATCCTCCGCAGTGGCGGCAGTCTGAATCTTGAAGATCACCTCATCCATCTTGGGATTGCCGTAGCCACTTACGTTTTGGCTGGATCCCGTCGTGAGCAGGCCTTGAAGCCGCAGGAGCGGGGCGGAGTCGGGTACCGCTGTGCCACCAACGCTCACATCGAAGTCGTGAGTCACATAGAATACTTTGGCAATATCATTCTTGGTCGCATTGGGCTGGATCTCAACTTCGAAGCCGACATTTTGGAGCAGAGACTGCATCGCCAGCGCCAGATCGATCGACGCCGGATCTGTCAGCGATGCGAACGTCAATTTTCCGTTGTATCCATCTGCTTTAGCCTCATTGACAAGCTTGCGGGCGGCCTCGACGTCCTGAGTAGGACCGGGGATCGACCCGTGCATGTTGGACCACTCTTGGAACAGTTCGAGTCCAGGGGAGTTCAGTCCGTCCCTGGCGCGTTGATTGATCACGGCAGGGTCGATAGCCTTCGCAATTGCCTGCCGGACCCGGATATCGTGGGCGGCACGGCCTTCCCTGATGTTGATAAGGCCGTTGTCGACCATGCTTACCGGCTCGTAGTAACCGGGGAACTCGGCGCGCATCGTCTCGATGGCCTCACCCCCTCTGAGATACGCCATCTGCACCTCGCCAGTCTTGAGAGCGTCGACCATTGGCTGTTCACCGTGAAGATCTACGAACTTGAGTCCGCCAATTCTCGGCTTCCCGCCCCAATAGTCCTCGCGTGGCGCAAGAACGAGTTCGACTCCGGGATTGACAGATTTGACGGTGAACGGTCCAGCACCGATCGGGTCGACAAATTTTCCGTCCTTGAACGAGTCCGGATGAGTAATCATGCCGAACCCTGAAGTCAGGAGTGTGGGAAAGTCGTTCCACGGATTGTTCAGGTAGTAGGTCACGGTTTGGGGGTCGGGCGTCTCCATGGATCGCACGTTCGCCCGGAACTGGTCGGTGTTTGTTGCGTTGCCCTCGGTCATGCGATTGGTGCTGGCAACAACGGCCGCCGCGTCCAGGGTGTCGCCATTGCTGAACTTGACCCCGTCACGAAGTTTGACGGTCCATGAAAGTCTGTCGGGAGCCTCGGTGATCGACTCGGCCATCTGAGGAACAATGCCTGCCGATTCTGGGTCCCACCGCACCAGGACGTCGTAAATTGCGGCCATTTCGGTGCCGCCGAGCCAGGCGGAGGTTCTGCCCTTGATCGGGTCGAGAGTATTGGTCAGTGCATGAGATGCATACGTCAGAGTCGCATTTTCCAAAGCGGTTCCCTCGGGTGACTGCTCGCCAATCACCTCAGCCCTAACGAGTTTCGGTGCGTTGCTGCTGTCAGATGAGCCGGCGGAGGAAGCGCATCCGGAGGCTATGAGCCCACAAGTCGATATGAGAACCAAGGCGGAAAGCGCCCGCCTTTGAATTATTCGCTTCATTGCCATCCTTCAGGGGTGTGTCAATAGACCTGGCGCGCGTTCACGCTGAGACTGGGAATTGGATGCAGTTGGCTCGCCGACCACCAAGCGAGACTCACGTCACGTACAGCACCGTAGCAGAAGTAAGTTCTTCCTGGAAGAGGAAACTGGGAGGGCGTGTACTCGGTCGTGAGGTCGATTACGCCGCAGCATTTTTTCTGCGATCTCGAGACGGGGTGAATCTTCTTGTGCGGCAATCTGGTACAACGAAAAGCCCCGCTGATCGATTTGATCGGCAGGGCTTTTCTATTGACTGCGTTCTACTCAGGCGAAGACCTTGCGGAGTTGCCCTGCATCCAGGTATTCCTCGATGCGGCGGACCTTGCCGCCGTCGACGAATACCCGAAAGATCGTGGGCACGTTGACGGTCTTGTCTCCGATGGTCGCCCGGATGACGTGCTGGCGCATAAAGCCATCTTCGAGGGCAACGCAGCGCGGCTCGTCGTAACCGAAATCGTCGTAGCGGGTGGGGATGCCCGAAAGGATGCGGAGGTTGTCCTCGCGGGACTGCTCGGCGTTGTCCCAGTTGTGCCAGATCTTCACGTCGTCGTGATAGATCGCGTCGAGTACAGCGACATTGCCGAGCACGAGGGCTCCGAACATCTTGTCGGCGAGTTCGAGCATCTTGCTCACTTGGCGGCCGCCCCAACCGGGGTGCCAAGGCCGCCGTCGGAGGTTCGCGGCGCGTGCTTGACGTCGTCCTCGCGCAGTTCGCGCGTCCAAGCCGCGAACTCGAGCAGGATGCCATCGGGGTCGAAGAAGTAGATCGACTTCACGAAGGTGGAGTCGCTGTCCCCGAAGCTGATCCCGCGCTCGGACAAGTCGTGGTTGAGCATGGGGCCGGTCTGTACGCCCTTGGCTTCGAGCTTGGCCTTGTACTCGTCGAACTTGTCGAGCGGGATCTTGAACGAGACGTGGTTCATGGAGCCGTGTGCCGACGCAATCTCCTTGCCGATGCCGGGGATTGCTGCGGGCGCCGCAATGCCGGGGGCGTGCGGCGCGGCATCGGCGAACCAGAAGAATGCGATGAACTGTCCGCCGCCCATGTCGAAGAAGAAGTGCTGGCCGCCGCCAGGCAGGGAGAGTGTCATGGACAGCTTCATGCCCAGGACGTTGGTGTAAAAGTCGACGGTGCGTTCCATGTCCTGGCACACCAGCGCCAAATGGCATACGCCACCGAGCTCGAATTCTGTATTTGTCATCTCACACTCTCCTTGCTTTGTGACGCTCATCGCGCCGCTTCCTCGGTTCGAGGGTATTACCGGGTGTTCGGTTCGTCAAGACCTATCGATCGCTAAGTTTCGAACATCAGGTTGATCGTGATAGGCATCGAACCCCTCGCGTCATGTTTCTTCGGGGTGTTTTCGCGGGTCAGGTCAGCTGAAGACGACGTCGAGTTGGCCGCGATCGAAGTACTCCTCGATGCGGTGGATCTTGCCGCTCTCGACGTACACGCGCAGGATTGCGGGAACGTTGACGGTCTTTTCTCCGATCGTGGCCTTGATGACGTGCTGGCGGAGAAAGCCATCCTCGACGGCAGTGTGGCGGACGTCCTCGTAGCCGAAGGCGTCGTAGCGTCCGGAGATTCCCGCGAGGGTTGCGAGGTTGTCCTCACGGGTTTGGTTGACGTTGTCGAAGTTGTGCCAGACGGTCACGTCGTCGCGGTAGAAGCCGGCCACTGCGTCGATGTCGCCGCCCTCGACGGCGTTGAAGAACTGGGCTGCGAACTCGAGGATGTCGCTCATTGGGGGGTGTCCTTACTGGCGCCCTGGTCGACGCCGTCTGTGTATGCGTGGTGGGAGAGGCACGTAGTCGACTCATGCTCGACTCATGCTGTGACGTGCGTCGCTCGCGCGTCTCGTGGAGACCGTATTGCCGATTGTTCGGATCGTCAAGATCTATCGATCGCTAAATTTCGAACGAATGGTGGCCGACCAGCCGTGTAGTTGCGGGTCGGCGGGATACCGTGGTGCCCATGGCGGCAACGGGACGAATCGGTGGGGACGGGCTAGGTGCCAGAATGCGCGCGGCGCGTATCGAGCGTGACGTGGGGCTCCGTCAGCTGGCACAACAGATCGGCATGAGTCCGTCATCGCTGAGTGAGTTCGAGAACGGAAAGAGTCTGCCGGGGGCGGAGCGCCTGCAGGCTCTGGCAACCGTGCTCGGAGTGCAGCTTGATCTGCGCCCGCCCGAGCCCACTGGCCAACGGTTCGAGGATTGGCGGGACTTCGAACGGCTGGACCTCACCCCGGTCTTTCGGGCGGCGCTCGACGTCTTTGTGGAGGTGGGCTTCCATGGGGCCACCGTCAGGATGGTCGCCGACCGGTGTGGATTGTCGATGGCCGGTGTGTATTACCACGTGGAGAGTAAGGACGCACTGCTCACGGCATTGTTGCAGGAAGCGATGGCCGAGCTCATCAGTCGATGCGTGTCTGCAGATGCCGAAGCGGATTCACCTGCTCAGAGGGTGACGAATCTTGTCGAGTGCGTGATCCTGTTCCATACGTACCGTCAGGCCTCGGCGGTGCTCGCGTCCACGGAACTCCGTTCGCTTGACGAGTCTGGCAGGTTGCGCCATCTCCAGTCGCGACGGAAGGTTCGGGAAATTATTCAGTCGGCGGTGGAGGCTTGCCGCGACGACGGGCGGGTCGGAACAGTGCCGGCGACGTCGACTGCCACCGCGATCGTCACGATGTGCGTTGCCGTAGCCGATTGGTACCGGCCGGGGACTAGCCCGTCGCCGCGCGAGATTGCGAAGGAGTACGCCGATCTCGCGCTAGCCATGGTTGGTGCTTGAGTACGTCCTGGCGGTCTCAGGTTTCGGACTTCGTCCTTGACTAGGGCTGTTGGCCTATGCAATTCTCTTTGCAGAGATAAGTTCTGCAATGCAGAATGATGCGGTAAATGGGCGTGCATACCCACGAAACATAAAGTCCAGGCAGCACGTTCAGGTTCCTTGGCGTCACGGGCAAATGCGCGTCACGCGTTGGGTCAGCATCCGGCACCTCAATGCCGCCCGCAACTAACCGGATTCGAGGAGTGCGCAATGACCGCGATTGTCCAGGGACATCCGTCGACGAATGACGATTCTTATCAGCTCAACACGACCACGTTGATCCGTCATTCGGCGCGTAACTACCCCGAGCGCGAGATCGTCTATCGCACGAGTGGCGGGGGATGGGACCGCTACACGTACGCCGACGCGTATGCACGCATCAAGCGGATCGCGAACGCCCTGACCGATCTGGGTGTCGCGCCCGGTGATGTCGTGGGAATCCTGGACTGGAACAGCAAGCGGCATTTCGAGCTCTACTGGGCGATCCCCGGCACCGGAGCAGTGATGCTGCAGATGAACCTGCGCCTGGCGCCCGAGGATGTTGGTTACGTTGCGACGCACGGCGGTGCGTCTGTCGTTCTGGTGGACGAGAGTTTGCTGAGTGTCGCGGAGTCGGTGGCGCCATTCGCGCCGGAGATCACGTGGGTTGTGATGTCCGACAAGCCTTTATCCGACATCGTCACCACGTTGCCGAATGTCCGTCATTTCGAAGACCTCGTCGCGAAGGCATCGCCGGAGATCGACTGGCCGATGATCGACGAGAGCTCCGCTTACAGTGCTTGCTACACGACCGGGACCACTGGTCGGCCCAAAGGCGTTTACTACTCGCATCGAGCGATCTATCTGCACACCCTGACGCAGGCCTCGTCCTACGCGATGAGCGCAGCCGACGCGGTCATGCTGATTACGCCGATGTTCCACAGTCAGTCCTGGGGTTTGCCGCAGTCCGCTGTCTACGTCGCGGCCAAGGTCGTTCTGCCCGGACGGTATTCGGCCGAGGACACCAATATGCTGGCGGATGTGATGATCGCCGAGGGTGTCACTGTCGCGAACGGTGCTCCGGCAATCTTCCAGCCGATGCTCGACTACATCAAGACTCTCGACGTCAAGCCGGACTTCAGTCGAACTCGGTTGTTGTCCGGCGCTACTGAGCCCGCGCTCTCGCTCATGCGTGGGTTCCATGACTTGACCGGGGCTGATTTCATCCATGCCTACGGGGCTACCGAGACTGCCCCGATGGCTTTTGTCAACTACGGCCGCAAGGTCACCTTGCAGGGCAAGGTGTCGGAGGACGAATGGTGGAACATCAAGCGCTATCAGGGTCTTCCCGCGGGCGGTGTCGACGTGCGGATCGTGGATACCGAGGACAACGACTTGCCTCACGACGGCAAGAGTCAGGGCGAGGTCCTGCTGAAGGGGCCGTGGATCACCGCGAGATACCACAAGCTTGACGACGATGCCGACCGATTCCTTGACGGCTACTGGCGAAGCGGTGACATCGGAACCATCGACGAGAACGGCTATCTCAAACTTGCGGATCGGCTCAAAGATGTCATCAAGAGTGGTGGCGAATGGATTTCGTCGATCGACATGGAAAACGCGATCATTGCGCATCCTCGGGTAGCCGAGGCCGCAGTGATCGGTGTCGAGCATCCGAAGTGGCAGGAACGTCCGGTCGTCATCATGGTGACGACGGACGGTGAGGACGTTGTTCTCGCGGAGATCCATGCGCTTCTCCAAGGTGCATTTGCCAAATGGCAGCTCCCGGACACAATCCTGTATGTCGATGCGCTTCCACGTACGAGCGTGGGCAAGCTCGACAAGAAGGTCATGCGCGTTCAGCACGGGGATCTTTACCGGGACGCCTAGGATTCGTGAAGCCCGGCCAGTGCGATTTTCGTACTGGCCGGGCTTTGTTGTATCTGTTTGTTGCGCAGTCTTTTCCGGGCTTCTCGGCGTCGGATTCGTCATTCTTCACAGTAGAAAGTACTTCTGATAGCCTCATCACAGGAGTCGCTGGAAGTGGCTCGAATCACCTGAGAAATCAAGGAGAGTCAGTTGACCAAGCGGATCGCATATCTCGAAATGAATACTGGCAACCCGAAGAGTCCGGTCCCCGATCGCCTGATCGCGCCCGGGTACGCCGTCGAGTCGGTATACACGGAGATTCGAGTGACCCCGATCGACGCGGTCGACCTCTTGCTCTCCGATGTTGTTTACGCGGAGGCCGCCATGCGGGCCGCTCGCGACGGGTACGCCGGAGTGATGATCGGCGGTGTTCCGGACTACGGTTTGGCTGCCGCACGCGCCGCTGCTGATATCCCGGTGGTCGGTAGTGGTGAGGCCAGCCTGCTGGCTGCAGCGGCTCTCGGCGAGAAGTTCAGCATCGTCACGATCTGGCCGGAGACAATGGACTTCGTCTACGAGCGTCTCCTGCGCGATAATCCTGTTGGACGGCAGTGCATCTCGGTACGCTACGTCTCGACCCATGCTGAGCAGAGCACTCTGGCCGATGAAGACAATTTCCTCACTCAGATGAAGGCCGGACGCGAGGACATCATCGAGCGCATCCTTGTCGAGATCGAACTCGCAGTTCGAGACGGTGCCAAGTCGGTCATCCTGGGTTGCAACTGCATGAGCCCGGTCGCCGAGATCCTCGCTGCCCGCTCGAGTGTCCCCATCGTGGACCCGACCACGGCCGGCTACCGCCAGCTCGAGACGCTGATCGAGCTCGGCTTGCGTCCGGCGCGGGATCCGCGGGTGCCGCGATCTGAGCGCCAGGAGCTTTTTGCCGAGATGGTGCAGGCGGCGGATCTCGCCTTCGGTGCTGATCTGGAAGACTGCCCGGTGTGCGTGCTCAACGACGACGGCACCGCTTCGTGTGATCTGCCGGCAAGCGTGCCTGCCGAAGCGTAGGACGGACAGAGGTACATGAGCACTACGTACACGCTCGAATCACTATCTGCCCGAGCAGAAATCGAAGATGTGATCCACCGATACTGCCATGCGACGGATCGTCGGCGCTGGTGGTTGATGGACTCGGTTTTCCACGAGGATGCGACTTGTCGGTTGTCCTCGATCGGCGGAAGTTGGCGCGAATTCGTCGCGCAAGGCTCCGCGCTTCTCGAACCTGTCGACGCGACGCATCACCAGGTCGGCAACATCATGATTGCGTTCGACGGGACCGTCGCACATGTCGAGACCTATGTGACGGCATTCCATGCCGTGCCGCATGATGCGCCTGCCGGTGGGTCGTTCGGTGGCATGGGCGAGGCTTACGAAGTTATGCTCGGTGCTCGCTATATCGACCGATTCGAGCTCCGCGACGGTCGCTGGCGGATTGCGGACCGACGCCTGCTCACGGAGTGGCGCAATCACCGTCCGTCGCGAGAAGGCGGCCTGGCTGCTGTCACTGCGCGGGCACGGGGACAGCGAGAGGACGGTATCTCAGGATCGGTCGTCGAGGGTTGGCGCACAAACGATCTCGGCCGAGCGGACGTCAGTCGGCTTGTTGACCGCGCCGAAATCGCCGATGTTGTCAATCGCTTCTGCCATGCCGTGGATCGGAACCGCTGGGAACTGATGGCGAGCGTATTCCACGAGGACGGGAAAACTGTCTTCATCGGAAACGAGCTGCCCTGGCAGAAGATGGTGGAGAACGCACGCGTGTCGATGGGTTCCCTCGAGCGCACTCATCATCAGACGGGCAACATGCTCTTTTCATTCGACGGTGACGTCGCTGAAGTTGAAACCTACGTCACTGCCTACCACCGAGTTCCGCCCACAGCTCCCACAAATGCGTTCTGGGACGGCCGAAGTGAGGATTACGAGGGCGTTGCGGGCGGTCGGTACCTCGACCGGTTCGAGCGTCGCGCCGGTCGCTGGCACATGGTCGAGCACCGGACCTTTGTCGAGTGGCGTCATGACCACGACGTCGCGGAAGGCTCGCTGGCTCAAACCCCGTCGAGTATGCGAGGGCAGCGCGGGGATGCGGATGCATCGCTTTTGGTGGTAGCAGCATTGCTGGACTGATTGTCGTTATGCGGCAGGCGCTGGGCGCGGGTGACCAACCGTCGCCCCGGTCCGTCCTCATTCGGGGATAGCGGGTCGGGGCGCACGAGCCCGAAAGGCACTGCCTTGTCCCGTACTGATTCACACGCACCGCTGTGGGTTCGCCTGACTCGTCGTGAGTTGGGTATCGAAGCGTCCCATGATCATCGCGGTGAACTCTGCGATCTTCCGCCTATCCCGGTGTTCGATTGGTCGTCGCAGTCACAGGGAACCTGCTGCTGGACATTCACTTACACCGGAACCCGGATCTGCTGCTGTTCGCTCTGCTACGACGGCGAGGGTCGCCGGCGTGATCTTCGGCAGGAGCGGCGCCGCACGGTATCTCGGATTTCAGCCGATCTTCGGCGTTGGCGAATCGGAGACAGCGCAGTATTCGACGATATCTCCACGCCGCATCGTCGCTGCGATTGGTGGTGACGATGCGGCGTGCGGGACTGTCAGACCAAGGAACCCTGGTTGTTGAGAACGAGACCAGCTCGGGGCCAGTCGAATCGGAGCAGCTTGCCGGTGCTCGATGCGGTGACGTACGCCGTTCGCATATCCTCGCCTCCCCAGCAGATGTTTGTGATGCCGGGATCTCCGTCGGTGTCGATGCTGACGAACTCGACCAATTCGCCGTCCGGACTGATCACACAAATACCGGGTGTCGCCAGCGATGCGACGCAGATGTTGCCATTGGCTTCGACACCGAGCGAGTCGAAGTAGCGGAAGTCGGGCGAACCCCAGAGGAAGTTTCCACCGCCGGAGCCGGCGAGTGTCTGGCCACCGACGATTTCGCCGGGACCGGTAACGTCCCACCACCAGACCCGCGCGGTGTACGTCTCGCTGACGTAGAGGCGCGTGCCGTCGGGGGAGAGGCCGATTCCGTTGGGGCCATTCATCTCTGAGGCGACTAGGCGGATGGATGAACCATCGCTGGTGCCGTAGTAGAGGCGACCATGGTCGGTACCGCGTTCGTTACTTTTGCCGTGGTCCGTGAAGTAGAAGCCGCCATGCGCGTCGAAGACAATATCGTTGGGGCCGCGGAGTGGGACGCCGTCGCATTCGGTGTAGAGCGTCTCGACCTCGCCGGTTTCGAGATCGACAGCTTGGATGCTGCCGCTGGTGTAGTCCTCGGGGGTGCCTCCGGCGAAGACGTAGCCGTACACTTCGGTGGCGATCATCCCGCCGCAGTTGGCGATGTACGCGCGGCCGTCGGGGCCGATAGCGGTGCCGTTGGGGCCACCGCCGACCTCTGCGACCACGGTGTTGGTGCCGTCGGGAGTGACTCGAGTGAGCGTGCCGCGGTGAATCTCGACGACCAATGCGTCGCCGTTGGGCAGTGCTACCGGCCCCTCCGGGAACTTGAGTCCGGTGGTGACAACTGTGAAAGACATCGGGGTCTCCTCGGTTCGTGTGCTGCGGGAGTTCGTGTGCTGCAGGTGTTAGCGTCAGTTGGTCGCGAACTGATCGCGCAGGACGTTCTTGCGAATCTTGCCGCTGACGGTTTGGGGCATTTCGTCGATGAAGATGACCTTGCGGGGCTGCTTGAAGGCGGCGAGCTGCGACTTGCAGCTGGTGACAACATCGTCGGCGGTAAGCGTGGTGCCGGGCTTGCGGACGACGACGGCGGTGACAACCTCGCCCCACTTTTCGTCGGGCGTTCCGATGACGGCCGCCCCCAGGACGTCGGAGTTGGTGTAGATCGCGTTCTCGACCTCGCTGGAGTACACGTTCTCGCCGCCGGAGATGATCATGTCCTTGGCTCGATCGACGATGTAGAGGAAACCCTCCTCGTCCTGACGTGCCAGGTCGCCGGTGTGGAACCAACCGCCCTCGAAACTCTGGGCATTCGCCTCCGGATTGCCGAAGTAGCCGTTGGTCACCTGGTCACCTCGAACGACGATCTCACCGATTTCTCCGGTGGGGCAGTCATTTTCGAGCGGGTCGACGACGCGGACATCGACGAGGGACATCGGCTTGCCGACGGCGTCGAGCAGGTGCTCCTCGCCGTTGGCTGCGCGGATATGCGCAGCTTTGTCGAGCGTGAGCATGTTGCCGCCGAGTTCTGTCATTCCCATGCCCGCATAGACGACTGGCCCGAACCGATCAATGGTCTGGCGCAACACATCTGCCGGGATTTTGGACGCCCCGTAGCCCATCCACTCGAGGCTGCTCAGGTCGTAGTCGTTGATCTTCGGATGTGCGAGAAGCATTTGCATCATGGTCGGAGCGAAGCCGCCGCTGGTTACGCGGTTGTCCTGCACCAACTGCATCCAGCGTTCGGGGTCCCAGCCAGACATCATCACCACTGATCCGCCGTGGAACTGGTGCAGCGGGGTCAGATAGCCCGCGATGTGGCACAGGGGCATTGCGTTGAGGAAGCAGGTATCCGGACGCGGGTCGTACTCGATCGCGGACTGGATCAGAGCGGTGTTGAGGTTGCGATGGCTCAACCGGGCTCCCTTGGGCTTGCCCGTCGTTCCGCTCGTGTACAGGATCCAGGCATCGTCGTCATCGCTGATCTGAAGCTGGGGGGCAATCGTCGACGCGGACTGGAGGACGTTTTCGTAGGTCGTGAAACCCGTTGCGCCCTCGCCGATCACGACGATGTGTTCGACGCTCGTGAGTTCGGATCGATAATCAGCGATCACCTCGAGATACTTGGCTTCCACCATCAGCACACGAGCCCCGGAATCATTGAGGATCCAGACCCACTCTTTGGGGTGCAGGCGGTAGTTGAGCAGGGTCAGGACCATTCCGGCAGCCGGGACACCGTAGTAGGCCTCGACGTACTCGAGACTGTTTTCGGACAGCAGGGCCACTCGGTCGCCGGGAGCTGCAAGACCGCTCAAACCGTTGGCCAGGCGTAGTGCGCGCTGGTGGAGTTGGGCGTAGGTCCGGGTATCGGATCCGTCATCCATTGCGAGTGCAGTCTTGTGGGGGAAGCGAGTGGCGTTCCGCCGTAGAAGATCGCTGTACAACATGTGGGGCTCCAGTCGAAACGAGATCAAGCGGCCGTGAATTGCACACAATCTAACTCAGAAGTGCCATGGATCACAAGCGAATGCCGGAGGCGGTTGGATGATCGGACTTGAATTTCAACAGGTGGAATGGTGGTGGCGTGTAGACGGTGACCGGTTTTCGCGATGTTGCCGACTCCGGTGTGGAAAATGGTTTGTATACAATAATTCGTGATCAGTGTATGGCTTGCCGAGCAGCGCTGGAAAGGAAGGGTATGCCGTGGAGATTGTTGAAGTGAGTCCTCGAGACGGGCTGCAGAACGAGGCAGTACAGGTTTCGACGGCGAACAAGATTGCGCTGATCGAGCGGGCCATTGCTTCCGGGCTACGTCGCATCGAGGCCACCAGCTTCGTGCACCCGGCCGCGGTGCCGCAGATGGCCGATGCGGAGGCCGTCATGGCCGGGGTGCCTCGTCGTGACGATGTTTCGTACAGCGGTCTCGTACTCAATCGCCGCGGCTTCGATCGCGCGGTGGCAGCAGGCGTGAACGAGGTCAACGTCGTCGTCGTGGCGTCGGAAACCTTCAGTCAGCGCAACCAACGCATGTCGGTCGCGGACTCGGTGCACATAGTGCGTGATCTCGTCGCCGATGCCCGGTCCGCCGGCATCGGGGTGTCGGCCACCATCGCCACCGCGTTCGGTTGTCCGTTCGAGGGGGAGGTGTCCGAGTCTGCGGTCCTTGCCCTGGCGGGGCAGATGGCCGAGTTGGGGGTGGACGAGATCGCGCTGGCCGACACGATCGGGGTGGGAGTGCCTGCCCAGGTAGCACGATTGGTCGCAGGGGCCGCGGCGATCGCGCCCGGAATTCGGTTGCGCGCCCATTTTCACAACACGCGCAACACCGGCTATGCAAACGCTGTCGCGGCAATCGATTCAGGTGTGACAGTGTTGGATTCGTCGATCGGCGGAATTGGCGGATGCCCCTTCGCTCCGGATGCCACCGGCAACATCGCGACCGAGGATCTGGTCTATCTCCTCGACCGCAGTGGAATCGCCACGGGTGCTCTGCTTCCCGAATTGATCACGGCGTCAGACTGGCTCGGCGGGGTACTCGGGGCTCAGGTTCCCGGCCAGCTCGCCCGCGCCGGCGGTTTCCCACGCTGAGACGCCGAACAACTCGTCCACCTCGTCGCTGCTGGTTACCGCGAGGTGGGCGAGAAGTACATCGCGGCCCTGAAGGACGTGCTCGTGCATAAGTGCGGACGCCCGGCTTCCATCGCCGGCGACGATCGCGTCGCGAATGAGCTGATGGAACAGGTGCGACCGCTCGGTCTGGGCGCGGTCGTACTGGCGGAATGCCTGGAAGACCAATGGAACGTCGGTGGTCCGTTCGAGCAGGCGACTCAGTCGCTCGTGCTTTGCACCGGCCATGATGGCTCGGTGGATCTGGCTGTTTGCCGTGTCGACCGCTCGAACTTGCTCGACAGGGTCAACCGAAGTGAGTGTCAGGGCGAGCGCAAAAGCTTCGATCCCCGCGTCGAGAACCTTCTGAGTGGCGGGGTCGATGCGCGAGGCAGCCAGTTCCGCGGCATACGCCTCGAGTCGGGCGCGAAGTCCGTACAGGTCCGAGACATCCTCCACCGACAGGGTTCGGACGATGGATCCACGGTTCGGCTCGCTGAGCACAAGACCTTCGGCCTCGAGTCTCCGAAGCGCCTCGCGCACCGGTGTGCGGGACAGCGAGAACTGCTCGGCGATCCGTTGTTCGATCAGACGCTGGCCAGGCTTGTAGCGTCCTTCGACGATCGCCTGACGGATCTGGGAGTAGGCGACCTGACCCGGTGCCTGCGGTGTGGTTGCCACGGTGCCTCTTCGTTTGATGTGGGTTTGATGCGAAACAAGCCTATCCCGACAGACTTTCTGTCTTTGTATGCAGGAGTGGCGTGTTTCAGGGATATTATCGAGCATTGTCGCCAGATTGTGTACAATTTCGCCATGACTACAACTTCCGGTCCGCTCAGCGGCCTGCGCGTGCTCGAACTGGGAAACTTCATCGCCGGCCCTTTCGCGGGCCAGTTGTTGGGCGATTACGGGGCCGAGGTGCTCAAGATCGAGGCGCCCGAATCTGGTGACTCGATGCGGCGGTGGGGTGTCACGGTGGACGGCGAAAGCCTGTGGTGGCCCTCGATTGCCCGGAATAAGAAGTCGGTGGCGATCGACCTGCGCCAGCCTGACGGGCGCGAATTGGTGCGCAAGCTGGTCGCCGAAGCTGACATCGTTCTCGAGAACTTCAGGCCCGGCACGCTCGCGAAGTGGGGGATGGACTACCCGACCCTCTCGGAAATCAACCCGCGCGTCATCCTCGTTCATGTCTCGGGGTTCGGTCAGAACGGGCCGCGCTCGACGGATGCAGGTTTCGGCAGCGTCGGTGAGGCGATGGGCGGAATCCGTCACACGACAGGCAATCCCGGACTACCTCCGACCCGCGTGGGCATCAGCCTCGGGGACTCCTTGGCTGCTCTGTTCGCAGTGATCGGAACCCTTGCAGCGGTCCATGAGCGGTCTGTCAGTGGCCGGGGTCAGGAAGTGGACGTCGCGATCTACGAGGCAGTGGCGGCCTTGATGGAATCAACGATGGCCGATCATGAAATCGGCGGAATCACCCGCGGGCGTACGGGATCGGTGCTGCCCCGCGTGGCGCCGTCGAATGTGTATCCCACGTCGGACGGAGCTGAGGTCATCATCGCCGCCAATGCCGATACCGTCTTCCGTCGGCTCTGCACTGCAATGGGTCGTCCCGAGTTGGCTGACGATCCGAAGTTCGCAACCCATGGCCCGCGCGGCGACAACATGGCTGAGATCGACGCCATCATCGGTGAGTGGACATCGACGATGAGCGGCGATGTGCTGTTGAAGACCATGGAGGACAACAGTGTTCCGGCCGGCCGAATCTACACGGCACCGGACATGCTCGCCGATCCGCAGTATGCCGCGCGAGACATGGTGGTCCGCCTCGTCAACCAGTTCGGGGTTGCAGTTCCCGCCGCCGGCGTCGTACCTAAGTTCTCCCGGTCGCAGCCGGCCACTCCGGTGCCGGGGCCTGGTCTGGGCGAACATACTCGGGAAGTCCTCGCCTCGCTGGCCGGTGTCGATGACAGTCAATGGGCTGACTTGGAGTCTGCCGGTACCGCCGTTCAAGCGACCAACTGACGTGACGACGAAGGCCTCCCGTCGTGACTGCGCGACAGGAGGCCTTCGTCTGAGCACGTTCGATCAGACCTGGGGGTCGACGGTTCCCGTCGTCAGAGACGGTGCACCGGCAAGTAGCGGTCCGAGGTCGGTGATAGCTCCCTCGCCGGCGCGGAACTTGCGGTATTCGGCGTCGTGCTCGGCCGATTCCCAGGTTTCGATGAATCGCCACGTGGTGGGGCTTTTGCTGTCGACGACCGTCGTCACGGAAATGCAACCGGGGAATGCTCGTGTTTCCTTGAGTACTCGCGTCATGACAGTACGTGCGGCATCGAGGGAATCAGGCTTGAATGAAAGTTCCAGGATGGCAACAAGTTCCATGTTCAGTCCTTACGTAGTGGGTAGTCTTCATGAAGACTAGCGGGTCATTCCCCGGAGAGGTCGGCGGACAGGTCGGCGACAACGACGCCGTCGGGAATTCGAACTTCCTCGATGAGTTCGGGGCGATCGTCGAATTCGAGTTTCAGAGCTCGGCAGATGGTGGCGTGCATGTCGTACATGCAGGTGATGTACGTCAGTTCCATGATCTGCTTGTCGGACAGGTGCGTTTTCAGGACTGCGAATACCTCGTCAGGTACGCGGCCGCCGTCGTAGACGAGTCCGTCGGTGTATGCGAGGACGGCACGTTCGATGTTGCTGAACAGGTCGCTGACCTGCCAGTGGGGGAGGGCCGCGATTTTCTCCTCGGTCATGCCCAGGGAGCGCATCTGCTTGCAGTGCTGGGAGAAGACGAATTGGCTGCCGCGTGCGTATCCGGCGCGGGCCTGGCCGAGCTCGCGCAGGAGTGGATCGAGGTCTGCATTGCGGTACAGAGCGAATCCCTTGACGGCATGGCGGAACACGTCGGGGGACTGAGCAAAGACGGACCACCAGTCGCCCGGGGTGCCGTGGATGGTGCCGTGATCGACGGCGGGGTCCTTGTCGGCGCCGAACAGACGGTCGTAGAAGAAGAGGATCTTCTCGTCGGTTACCTCGGAGCGGGGGATTTCGCGAAGACGCGGCATGCTGGTTCCTTTCGGGTTTTCAGAAATCTTTGGGTATCAGGAAGCGCTGGGAACGGTGCGGTCTGCGGCGGTCTTCGGTGTGTGTGCTACATCAGCCTCGGTGAATTCCTTGGTCCAGCAAGCAAATTCGAGAAGGACGCCATCGGGATCCTGGAAGTAGAAGGAACGGACGAAGGTTCCCTCATGGATCTCTCGCGACGCGCCCTCCGGGCTGTCGTCGTGGTTGAGGGTGATGCTCAGCGGCACGCCGTCGGCCTTGAGTCGCTTACGGTACTCGTCGAACTTCTCCGGCGGGACGGCAAACGCGACGTGATTCATCGAGCCGACAGCGCTGACGAGTTCGTCCCGGTCAGGCAGTCCGGCCGGTGCCGAGATTCCGGGAACTGCGTCGGGCGCATCCGCCAGCCAGAAGAACGCCAGCGTGTCTCCGTTTCCACAATCGAAGAAGAAATGCTGTCCGAGGTTGCCGGGAAGATCGAGCGTCTTGACGAGCGGCATACCCAGGGTTCCCGAGTAGAAGTCGACAGTGCGCTGCATGTCCGAGCACACGAGCGCGAGGTGATTGATTCCGCGGAATTCGAACTTCGGATTGGCGTTCATTGCGATCCTTTCGGGGGAATGGCATGGCGCGAAACGGGGCAAGAATGTGACTTGACAGTCATGTCATGTTCTTGGATAGTTTGTCCATACACACGTCATCTGTCAACACCCGGCTCCTTGCGGGCAGGGTCGGAGACAGTAGCTTGTGTGCTGTAACTGCCTTGAGGAGAAGCATTTTCGCATGAAGGACTTCGCAGATCGCTTCTTTGCCGCCGTCTCCGGTGGTGATGAAGCGACACTCACCGAACTGTATTCGCCGGACGCGCGCATCTGGCATAACGACGACGGGCTGGAGCAGACGGTTGCGGAGAATCTTCGCACCCTGCGCTGGCTATCCCGCACCCTCGAGAACTTCCGCTACGAAGACATCCGGCGCTACATGCTGCCCGACGGATTTGCTCAACAGCACGTCGTGCGCGGCACTCTTCCGGGACACGGCCCACTCGAGATTCCGGCCAGCCTGTTCGTCCGCGTCGAAAACGGACTGATCACTCGCATCGACGAGTACGTCGACTCGGCCGCCACCCGGCCCCTGCAACTTGCTGCTGCTACAAGGAGGCACTCATGACTGTGAACCAACCCGAAGGCGACATCGCCGAACTGCGTACCCGGTTGCGCGCTTTCATCGACGACGAGGTGATCCCGGTGGAATCCGTCCTCGCGAAAGAGGACGAGGCCGCCCACAAGACTCTCGGTCAACTGCGCTCGCGCGCAAAGGAACTAGGCCTGTGGGCGCTCGGGCACCCGGCAGACGTCGGCGGCGGCGGAGTTCCGTTCCTGGACTTCGTCTACCTCAACGAGGTCATCGGACGGTCCGAATTCGGCCAGCTGGCAGTCGGTTCGGTATCCATGCAGGACACCTTGATGTTGCGCAAGCACGGCACCGACGAGCAGAAGCAGCGGTGGATCCCGCCGATCGTCGCGGGAGAGTTCCTGCCGTCGGTCGGTTTGACCGAGCCGGATACCGCAGGCTCCGATCCCACGCTGATCGAGACCTACGCGGAACTCGACGGCGACACCTGGGTTATCAACGGGCACAAGTGGTTCACCACTGGTGTGGCGAACGCGGGGTACTGCTCGGTCTTCGCTCGCACGGAGCCTGAGTCGACGCCCCGGCACTCCCGGATCAGCGCGATCATCGTGCCGACCGACACCCCCGGGTTCGAAATTGTCCGGTCGATCCCGACCATGGGCCACGACCCCAGCGATCACTACGAGGTCCGGCTCACCGACGTTCGAGTGCCGGCGGCCAATCTCCTCGGCGAACGGGGCAAGGGCTTCGTCGTCGCCCAAGACCGTCTCGGACCCGGCCGCATCTTCCATTGCATGCGCTGGCTCGGTCAGGCGCAGCGCGCATTCGAGTTGATGTGTGAGCGCGCGAATACTCGCTACGTACATGGGTCGCTTCTTGCCGAGAAAGGCGAGATCCACCGGTACATAGCGGAATCCGCGGCACAGATTCAGGCAGCCCGTCTGATGACCCTCGACGCGGCCCGTGTGATGGATTCCGGCGAGGATGCTCGAATCCAGATCGGTCTCGTGAAGTTCTGGGGAGCCCGGATGCTGCACGACGTCATCGATCGCGCCATCCAGGTGCACGGCGCACTCGGACTGACCGCCGACACCCCACTCGAACGGATGTACCGCCAGGCGCGCTATGCGCGCGTCTACGACGGTCCGGACGAGGTACACCGCATGTCGACTGCGCGTCGACTGCTACGCGACCCCAGTGCCGCGCCATGGCTGTGACTCACGCTGCCGGCAGTCTCGGTGACGGAATCCTGCTTGCGCTCAGTGACGCCTTCGGCGCTGAAATGACCGTCGGCGAACCTCGTCAGCTCACCGGTGGCGCGAGCCGTCAGATCTGGGCGGTCGAGGTTTGCGATGTGGACGGCCGATCGCAGGACGTTGTGCTGCGACGGGATCCACCCGGGCACGGCGACGCCGACCGGATGCGAGCCGAGGTGGCATGCCTGCGGGCAGCCTCCGCAGTCGGAGTTCCTGTTCCGGCTGTCCTTGCATCGGGGGATACGGCACCGGGCATAGATGCCCCGTATCTGGTGATGGACATGGTTGTCGGTGAGTCGATCCCGCGTAAATTGCAGCGGGATCCCGAGTTCGACGAGGTGCGGACGCATCTCGCCGAGGACATGGGTTACGTGCTCGGACAGATTCACAGTGCCGACACCGGGACTCTCGGGATGCTCGACAGCAGCGACCCGTTGGACGCGCTCGAGGCTGTGTACCGGGGTATGGACCAACCTCGTCCCGCCGTTGAGGTTGGACTTCGATGGCTTCGGGACAACCGGCCGGCCAAACGTCCGGAGGCGTTGGTACACGGCGACTTTCGGCTCGGTAATGTGTTGGTCGACGGCGCCGGAATTCGCGGAGTGCTGGACTGGGAACTTGCTCACCTCGGTGATCCGATCGAGGATCTCGGCTGGCTCTGCGTGCGCGCGTGGCGTTTTGGCGCGCAGCTGCCGGTCGCGGGGATAGGTACCCGCGAACAATTACTCGATGGTTATGAACGCGCCACGGGCATTCGGCCGTCGGACACTGAACTGCACTGGTGGGAGGCGTACGGCACGCTGCGGTGGTTGGTGCTGAGTCAGTTCCAGTCGCAGCGGCACCTCGGTGGCGCCGAGGAGTCCATCGAACTGGCCGCGATCGGACGACGAGTGTGTGAGTCCGAGTACGACCTGCTTCTGATTCTCGGTCTGCTCGACGACGTCGCGTCGCTACCGGACGTGACGGCTCCGTCGTTGCACGACCGTCCGAGCCTGTCGGAGATTCTCGAACTCGTCGCCGACACTCTTCGCGATGATGTTGCTCCAGTGCTCGACGGGGTGAACGAACGCGAAAGGTACCTGCTGAGGATCTGCGTCAACCTGCTGGGCATAGCAGGACGGGAGCTCGGTGCCGGCGACAGCACGGGGGAGTTGGCGGACTTGCTCGCAGCTCTCGATTGCACATCCGAAGCTGACCTTGCCGATCGAATTCGGGTAGGCGTCATCTCGTACTCGGATGCAGCCGTTGGTCGGCTGATCTCGACCTCGGTACTTGCCCGGCTGCGCGTGGCGAATCCGCGGCACTTGCTTCGGCTGTCGCACAACTGATTTCGAATTGGACTCGACCCTTCCCGTGTGGCATGTCTACGCTGGAGGGGTCGAGCGCTTTGTATTCGCCGAGTTAACATGACTTGACAGTCATGTCAGTTTCTTGGAGACTCATGACGGTGAGTAAGTTATCTGCCGGCACACCCTCAGCGCCGCCGTCCGTCGACACCCTGACTGCGCGGGGTCGAAAGACGCGGGACAGCGTGCTCGACGCAGCGCGCAAGGTCTTCGAGGACGTTGGGTTTCTCGAAACCCGCGTCGAGCAGATAGCTCAGGAAGCGTCAGTCTCCTACGGAACCTTCTACCGGTACTTCGAGTCGAAAGACGACGTGTTCCAAGAGTTGAGCACCAGGCTCTTCGACGACGTGCATCGCCGTGAACCTCTCGATCCCGACCTGTCTCCCGCGGAGAGATTGATTGCCACCAACCGGCTGTACTACCAGGCGTACCGCCGCAATGCGAAGCTCATGGCCATTGTTGAACAGGTCGCGACATTCAACACCGAATTTCGCGAACTTCGCCACGAACATCGTCGCCAGCTGATCGATCGGACGGCCCGGGCTATCGCTCGCTGGCAGGAGCAGGGCGACGTCCGAGCATCCCTCGATCCGGTCATGGCTGCCCGCGCTATGGCGGCGATGGTCGACCACACCCTGTATCTGTGGTTGGTCCAGGGCGACGAGGCGGACGAGGTGAGCCTGCTCGATACTTTGGATCAGATGTGTATCGGCGCACTCGGTCTCGAACTTGGTGAGTCCGAGACCGAGCGCATCGGTCCGCTCGGCCATCAGTGACGTGAACGGCCTTGTCCGTCAATCCTGTTCAAGGATCTCGAGTCAGCGAAACTCGGCGGCGATGTCCCGGCCAATGATTTCCTTCATGATCTCGGTGGTGCCGCCGTAGATGGTCTGAATCCGGGAATCGACGTAGGCACGGCCGATCGGGTATTCCATCATGTAGCCGTAGCCCCCGTGCAACTGCACGCAGCGGTCGACGATGCGTTTCTGAAGTTCCGTCGCCCACCACTTGCTCATCGACGCATCAACTGCCGTGAGCTCGTCGGCATTCAACGCGATAACTGCACGGTCGATATGTGATTCGGTCACCTCGATTTCCGTACGCATTTCCGCAAGGGCGAATCGGGTGTTCTGAAGATCGCCGATCGGCTTTCCGAACGCCTTTCGTTCGAACACGTAGTTCTTGGTCCACTCGTAGGCCGCGCGGGCAGCCACGATTGCCGACACTGCGATGGAGATCCGCTCGAGCGGAAGGTTTTCCATCAGGTGCTGGAATCCCTTGCCTTCGGCGCCGAGGAGGTTCTCCGCCGGAACGCGCACGTTCTCGAAGACAAGTTCTGCGGTGTCCTGAGCGGCCAGTCCGACCTTGTGGAGCTTGCGTCCGCGGGTGAACCCGGGAGCGCCGCGTTCGACGGCAATCAGTGAGAAGCCCCTCGACCCGGCGTCCGGATCGGTGCGACACACGACGATCACAAAATCGGAGTGGATTCCGTTGGTAATGAACGTCTTCTGGCCGTTGATTACCCACTCGTCGCCGTCCCGAACTGCGGAAGTCCGAACGCCTTGCAGGTCCGAGCCGGCACCGGGTTCGGTCATGGCGATCGCGGTGATCACCTCACCGCTAGCCATTCGAGGCAGCCAGCGGGCCTTCTGCTCCTCGGTGCCGAGATGCAGGATGTACGGGACGACGATGTCGTCGTGCACACTCAGGCCGGAGCCGAACGACGTAGTGCCGGTGCGGGCGAATTCTTCGAACGCGACATGCCGGAACCGATAATCGGTGACGCCCGCGCCGCCGTATTCTTCGGGGATGTTGAGGCCGAGGATGCCGGCCGCGCCGGCAGCGACCCACGCCGTGCGGTCGACAAGCCGATCCTCTTCCCACTTCGCGTAGTGAGGTTCGATCTGACGGGCGAGGAATTCGCGGACGGTTGCGCGGTAGTCCTCGTGGTCGGCTTCGAAGTGCTTACGTTGCATCGGGTTTCTGCCTCAGGCTCGGTGTTCAGGCACGTCGGGTGGTGATGGGAACCCGGCGTGTGTAGGGCGATTGTCTTGGAGCGGAAGGTGACTCGATTGAGGTCAGCGTCCCTGCCATGCCGGTGGACGCTTTTCAGCGAAGGCCTTCGGGCCTTCCTGGGCGTCAGCGCTGGTGAAGACCACTTTCATGGCCTGAGCGTTCTTGTCCCACGCGTCCTGCTCCCAATCCGAAGAATTAGCAGTGCGGTGGATCATGGCCTTCGACTCGCGGACCGAGAGGGGGGCGTTCGCAGCGATCTGTTCGGCCAGTTCGAGGGCCAGTTCGAGGGCTGTACCAGCCGGTGCCACCCGGTTGACCAGGCCCAGGGCCAGTCCGTCGGCGGCACTGATGGGTTCGCCGGTGAGTGCGAGTTCGAGAGCGATTTTGCGGGGAATCTGCTGCTGCATGCGAATCACGCCGCCGGCTGCGGCAAACAGTCCGCGCTTGACCTCCGGCAGGCCCAGTTGTGCCTGCTCGTCGATGACGGCGAGGTCCGACGCAAGGACGAGTTCTGTGCCGCCGCCCAGCGCAAATCCGTTGACTGCGGCGATGGTCGGCTTGCTCACCCAGTGCTGGGCGTACCCCGCGAAGCCCCACTCCGGATGGCCGTCGGCATCGAGTGACGCGCCGCTACCGAGTGCTTTCAGATCGGCGCCCGCGCAGAAAGCGCGTCCGGCGCCGGTGATGACGATGACGCGGACGTCATTGTCCGTGTCGGCCTGCTCGATCAGTGTGCCGACGGCTGTCGCCAGCTCGCCGTTGACCGCGTTAAGCGCGCGTGGACGATTCAGGGTGATGATTGCGATTGGTCCTCGGCGCTCGTAGAGAGCGGCGGGCTCGGCAGTGATCGATTCGTCGGCCACAGGGACTCCTTAAATCTGTACTATGGTTACTTAACGCTCGCTAAATAGCTACCATCTGGGCGGCCGCAGGTCAAAAATCTGGTTCTCGTGTCCAGTGCTACGTAAAGGAATTCGCCATGACCACCGTCGATCCCGGTGTCGTTTGCACTGTCGAGGACAACATTCTTCGCGTCACAATCAGCCGCCCTGCCAGCATGAATGCCGTCAATGTCGAAACGCTCGACGCGATAGTCGATGCATTCGAGCGGCATTCGGACGACCCGCACGTACGGGTCGCAGTTCTCGCCGGTTCCGGGCGGGCCTTCTGCACCGGTGCCGACTTGGCGGGCGTGGATCTGTCCAGCCCGTCGTCGCCCGAGACCATCGACGCAGCCAATCGAGTCGTCGCCACCATTCGGGCGTTTCCGCGTCCGGTGATCGGGGCTGTGCGCGGTCCGGCTGCCGGTGTCGGAGTGTCGCTGGCGTTGGCCTGCGACCTCACGGTGACCTCCGAATCCAGCTACTTCCTGCTGGCCTTCGCCAGGATCGGGCTGATGCCCGACGGTGGTGCCACGGCACTGGTTGCGGCATCGGTCGGTCGCGCGCGAGCGATGCGGATGTCGCTGTTGGCTGAGCGGCTTACTGCATCGGATGCTTTGCAGGCCGGGCTCATTGCCCAGGTGTATGCGGACGGTGAATTCGATGCGGAGGTCGAGGTTCTCGCTCGCCGTCTGGTCGACGGCCCGGCAACTGCCTTTCATCGGACGAAAGACGCGATCAACGACGCCACGCTCGGTCAACTCGACGCTGCTTTCAAGCGCGAGCGATCGGGTCAGCTGGAACTGCTGGCGGGTGCCGACTTTGCCGAAGGTGTCAGCGCTTTCCAGAACAAACGTCCGGCAAAGTTCGGGCGGTAGTTGCGGGCATCTCCTGTGAGACGCTGAGCCCTAGCAGTGTTCGCAATGCGTACTGGGGTTCACAATACGCACGCTTCGCGCTACTGTCATAAACATGATGGACAAAGTCATTCCCACTGCAGCCGAGGCCGTCGCGGACGTGCCGGACGGCGTAACTATTGCTGTCGGAGGATTCGGGCTCGTCGGAGTGCCGGAAATCCTCATCAATGCACTGCTCGAGCAAGGCGCGACGTCGATCGAGACCGTGAGCAACAACTGCGGTACCGACGGCTTCGGGCTTGGTGTGCTCCTCGAACACGGGCGGATCCGCCGGACTATCAGCTCGTACGTCGGCTCCAACAAGGAGTTCGCCCGCCAGTACCTCGGCGGTGAATTGGAAGTCGAACTCACGCCGCAGGGAACACTCGCCGAGCGCATGCGCGCCGGCGGAGCGGGTATTCCGGCATTCTTCACTCCGGCGGGTGTCGGTACTCAGGTTGCCGACGGTGGCCTGCCACTGCGCTACGACGGTAATGGCGGCATCGCACTTGCCAGCCCGCCCAAGGAAACTCGCGAGTTCGACGGTGTTACTTACGTGATGGAACGCGGCATCGTCGCCGACTACGCACTCGTTCATGCGTGGAAGGGTGATCGCCACGGCAACCTCGTCTACCGCGCGAGCACACAGAACTTCAATCCTGCTGCGGCAACGTCGGGTCGGATCACCATCGCTCAGGTAGAGCACCTCGTCGAGCCGGGCGAACTCGATCCTGCCGAAATTCACACCCCCGGCATCCATGTTCAGCGAGTGGTCCACGTCGGCCCCGTGAACGTCGGCATCGAGAATCGGACGGTACGAGCATGACCGCAGTGACACCCACCAAACTCACCCGTGAAGAGATGGCGGCGCGAGTCGCACGCGAACTCGAGGACGGGCAGTACGTGAACCTCGGCATCGGCATGCCGACCCTGGTTCCGAATTATCTTCCGACTGACATCACCGTCGTATTGCATTCGGAGAACGGCGTTTTGGGTGTCGGACCGTACCCGACCGAAGATGAACTCGATCCGGAATTGATCAATGCAGGTAAGGAAACCATCACGGTTCTCCCTGGTGCGTCGTTCTTCGACTCCTCGGCCTCGTTCGGCATGATCCGCGGCGGTCAGGTAGACGTCGCGGTGCTCGGTGCCATGCAGGTCAGTGCAACTGGTGACCTCGCGAACTGGATGATTCCCGGCCACATGGTCAAGGGGATGGGCGGCGCGATGGATCTGGTCCACGGGGCAAAGCGCGTCATTGTCATGATGGAACACGTCTCCAAGATGGGTGAGCACAAGATCGTCGAAGAGTGCTCACTTCCGTTGACCGGCAAGGGTTGCGTTCAGCGGATCATCACGGACATGGCTGTTATCGACGTGACTGCCGACGGTCTGGCTCTGGTCGAAACGGCGCCGGGTGTGAGCGTCGACGACGTAGTTGCTGCGACCGGTGCGAAACTGATTCTCTGACGGAGGTTGATACGGCGCGGGTTCGCATAGTTCCCGCGCCGATCAGTCGAGGAATGCCAGATCGATTCTTCGTGAGATGCCGCGTGCCGCAGCAATCAATGCCGGGACCAGTGGAGCTGGATCATGCTCTACCGGAACGACAATCGACACGGCCGCGACGACGGACCCCCGACCTTTTCGGACCGGTGCGGCCAAGGCGAGTGTTCCGGCGTTCAAGTGCTCACGGCAGGTGACAAAGCCGGTGCGTCGGATGTCGTCGAGTTTGGTGCGCAGCACGTGTTCGGAGGTAATGGTTTGAGGGGTAAACGATTCCAGCCCTCGGTCGAGTACTCGATCAAGGAGTTCGGCACCGCCGTGGGCCAGCAGAATCAATCCTCCGCTTGACGCGTGGAGGGGCAACCTCCCGCCGGCTCTGCCGATCACCGAGACAGCAGAGTGTGCCGACAAGCGTTCGAGATACAAGGCCTCGACGCCCTCACGAACTACCAGTTGCACGTTCTCGTGAGTGGCTTCGTAGAGGTCTTCGAGGAAGGGCAACGCCACGTGCCGCAAACCGTGAGCGCCCGGCGCCAGTGCCCCGAGTTCCCAGAGGCGCACACCGATCTCGTACTTACCGTCATCCATTCGCTCGAGTGCGCGATGGACGATCAGTTGCCCACACAATCGGTGAACAGTCGGTAGCGGCAGACCGGTACGCCGACTGATCTCGGATTGGCTCAACCGGGGAGAGCCGGCGTCGAATGCGCCGAGCACGGTAAATGCGCGGCCGATCAGGGAACGGTCATCGACTGTCACCTCTTTATTGTGACTGACAGTCGACGACCATTCGAGCCGGCACTAGAAGATCAGGGGTGTGCCGACGTAGTTCTCGGCGATCAGTGTGCGGCCCGCGACAGAACGGGTCACCATGTCGAGTTCAGCCAACTGGCGGCGGTGACCGAAACCTGATTCGTCGGGCAGTCGATGGAGCATCGACGACATCCACCACGAGAAGTGCTGCGTCCGCCAGATTCGCGGAAGGACCGTCGCGGTGTAGGCCTCCAACAGCTTTCGATCCGAGTTCACGAAGAAGTGGTCCATCGCCTTCGAGAGCACAAAGACGTCTGCGATGGCAAGATTCATGCCCTTCGCGCCGGTAGGTGGCACGGTATGTGCGGCGTCGCCGGCGAGGAACAGATTGCCGTGCTGCATCGGCTCGCAGACGAAACTGCGGAACTGAAGAATCGACTTCTGAAAGATCTTGCCGTCCTTGATCTCTGCGCCTTCGCCGTCGACGCGCTGGTGCAATTCATCCCAGATTCGATCGTCGGACCAGTTGTCCACGGAATCGTTGGGGTCGACCTGAAGGTAGTGGCGCTGAACGTCGGGAGTGCGAGTGCTGATCAGTGCGAAACCGCGCTCATGATTGGCGTAGATCAGTTCGTCCGATGACGGCGGTGCTTCCGCGAGGATTCCGAACCAGGCGAACGGGTACTGGCGGAAATGATCGGTCCGTACCGTGGATTCGGGGATGAGCTTCCGCGTTTCGGTTCGAGAACCGTCGCAACCGGCTACAAGAGCGCAATCGAGCTTTTGCTCGTTTCCGTCGGAATCGACGAAAGTGATACTCGGGGTATCTGATTCGTGGCCGTGGACGCGGGCTTCGGAGACTCCGAAGCGAATGTCGCCGCCGTCTGCAAGGCGACGTTCGATCAGATCCTTGAGTACCTCGTGCTGGGGATAGACCGTGACCGCGCGACCATCTGTCAATTCGTCGAACGCGATGCGATGTCCGCGACCACCGAAACGCAATTCGATTCCGTGATGCTCCAACCCTTCTCGCTTCAACCGGTCACCGAGACCGGTGTCCACCATGAGATCGACAGTGTTCTGCTCGAGTACACCGGCACGGATCGTGCCTTCGACCTCCACGCGGGTACGGGATTCGAGTACCACGGAATCAATGCCCTGCAGGTGCAATAGGTGCGAGAGCATGAGGCCGGCCGGGCCACCTCCGATGATTCCGACCTGGGTGCGCGTGGTGGCCATGTGAAGACTCCTGGTTGTGCTGAGGATTGGTTTTGGCGATTCCCACTACCTTCGCCTCTCAGCTCATGGCCTAGCTAGTGTCAATTTCACTGAGTGAAAGTTTACTTTTTCACGCTCGCAGTATCGTCCTCGGCGTTTCGAGATATGTAGTGATTTCCTGAGGCTCTCGAGGTTGAATCTCGTTCGGATACAAGAAAAGTCGGTAGACGAGAATGTCTCGTCTACCGACTCTTGCCTACTGGTCCGGACGTCAGGGGGCGTCAGTACCGATGTTGCGGGTCGAGGAGATCGCAACCAGACCGATCAGGCCGACCAGTGCAAAGGCGTAGAAGCCCCACGGCACTGCGTATCCGGCACCGAGCAGTGCGCCGCCGAGGATCGGGCCGCAGATTGCGCCGAGACGTCCGACGCCGGCCGACCATCCGAGGGCCGTCGCGCGGATGTGCGCGGGATGGTTTGCGCTGGTGAAGGCATACACGAGCACCTGGGCGCTGAAGACGAAGCAGCCGGCCAGGAACACCATGACGTAGATGGCGCCGCCTGCCTTGACACTGAGCAGCGCCAGGAAGATGGCCGCACCGGTGAACCACACGATGGCAGCCGTGCGGGGGCCGACCTTGTCGGCAACGCGGCCCGCGACGAGCAGGCCGACGACGGCACCGGCATTGAGGATCAGCAGGAACGTCAGAGCTGCACCGAGTTCGTAGCCGGCCTCACGCATGATCGTCGGTAGCCAGGTGTTGAGGCCGTAGACGAGAAGCAGACCCATGAACGAAGTGACCCAGATAGCGATGCTGTTCCGCAGGAACTTCGGCGAGAAGAGCATCTTGACCGGGTTGGTTGCGCTTGCGACGGGTGCATCAGCGGATGCATCGGCGGCCGGCGCGGCCTCGAGTACGAGTCCGTACTGCGCGGCGATTTGTTCGGCCTCTTCACGACGGCCGTGGGCGAGCAGGTAAGCCGGCGATTCCGGCAAGTACTTGATCATCAACGGAATCAGCACCAGCGCCGGTGCTGCGCCGACGATGAACATCGAATGCCAGCCGAACGGGTCGATCAGCACGAGGGCGAGAGCTGCGGTGGCGACGGCTCCGACGTGGTAGCCGGTCATCAGCATCGTGGAGGCAGAGCCTCCGCCTTGCTTCTTCGAGAATTCGTTCACCAGGACCAACGCGGTGGGAAGTGCGCCGCCCAGGCCGATTCCGGCGAGGAAGCGGAGCGCTCCGAAGATGAACGGGTTGGGTGCAACTGCGCACAGCAGCGTCAACAGCGAGAAGGCCGCGACCGAATAGATCAGTGCCTTGCGTCGACCGATGATGTCGGTGAGGGTGCCGATGGTCAGTGCACCGATCGTCATGCCGACGAGGCCGAACGTCGAAATGATCGTGATCGCGCTTGTGCTCAGATTCCAGTCGCCGTACTCGCGCAGCGAGGGGATGACTGCACCCAGGACCACGAGGTCGAATCCGTCGAGGAGGACGGCGATCCAACACAGTGGGGCGACCCACATCGCGGCGCGAACGCGTGTCGCGGGTCGTTCGATAGTGCTCATTGCTTTCTCCAGGACATAGACGGAAGAGCCATTGTTCGTATAACGAACACATGTTCACGGGTTGTTCGCATGATTGTTGAGTGGCTCACATACGAATGTCAAACCGCCCATATGCAGGGAAACCGGTCAGTTTCCTCAAGGACGCCCTGGAGATGCGGCCGTCGCCGGCGTCCGGCAGCTGGCCTTGTGTGGTGACGGGGCCGGTCTGGATTGTGCCGTTACCTGACTCCGAGAGTGCGGAACTGAACGCTGATTCTGGGGCCGAGTGCGCGGGCGCTCTTGGGTACGCAGTGCTCCCACGTCCGTTGGCATGAACCGCCCATGACCAGAAGATCGCCATGACCGAGGTTGAAGCGGATCGATTCACCACCGCCGCGCGGCCGAAGCAGTAGCGGGCGGGCTGCGCCGAGCGACAGGATGGCCACCATCGTGTCTTCCGTGCGACTACGCCCGGTGTCGTCTCCGTGCCAGGCGACGCTGTCGGAGCCGTCGCGGTAGAAGCACAGGCCGGACGTGGTGAACGGTTCGCCGAGTTCGTCGCGGTAATGCCGGCTCAATGCGTTTTTCGCCTCGGCGAGTAGGGGATCCGGTAGAGGTTCGTTCTCGTTGTAGAAACGCACCAGACGGGGGACATCGACGACACGGTCGTACATCTGGCGTCGTTCGGCGCGCCAGGGTACGGAATTCTCGAGGTTGTCGAAAACTGCTGCCGACCCCGTCAGCCAAGCCGGCCGATGATCGACCCACGCGCCTGCTGTGAGGCGGCGTCGCTGCAGGGTGTGGTCGAGATCGGCCAACGAGACGCCGAGGTCACCGTTGTCGAAGAGCGACGGTTGCATCATGGCGGTCATAGGATCCACGGTACACCCGTTATCGAACATATGTTCTATAACTGTGGCGGAGCTTAGCCGCTTCAATGTCGCGGATTCTCTGCTGGAGGTGGAGGGCGGCCCACCTCCCGGCGAGTGACAGCCGGGCGGCAGACCTACTTTGCGGCAGACCCCTCGCTCCGAAATTGCGGCCGCTCTCGTTCTGTACCCACGAAGTTCGGCGGCGAAACCTACGCAGATTCAGCTGCCGCCGCAGATTGCGCTTGCCAACGCTCCTCGATACGGCCCAACTTCCATACCGCGACGGCTACGAGCCAGGTGACGACGAATAACCCCACGATGATGAAACCCATCGCACCCAAATCGAGATTTCCGACGGCACCCAGAATTCCGGTATCGATATCGAGTTTCTCGGTGAAGATCGAGATGATTTCCTGTGTTCCGATGAGTAGAGCGACTGCGACGGACAAGCCTGTGATCACCATGTTGTAGTAGATCTTTCGGACCGGCTGCGCAAAGGCCCAGCCATAGGCGAAGTTCATGAACGATCCGTCGATCGAGTCGAACAGAGCCATGCCTGCGCAGAAGAGAATTGGCAGGACCATGATCGAGTACCAGGGCAATCCGGTCACGGCGGCGCCGCCGGCTATCACCAGGAGTCCGACTTCAGTGACGGTGTCGAAGCCCAAACCGAAGAGCAATCCCACGGGGTACATGTGCCAGGGTTTGCGCACCATTTTCATGACCGGTCCCAGAATCTTGTTCAGGGCTCCGCGGTTGTCCAACTCCTTCTCGAGTTGCTCCTCGTCGAAATTTCCCGCCTTGTATTTGGTGTAGACGCGGTGAATCCCGATGAGCGACACAAGATTCAGGACGCCGATCAGGATGAGGAAGGTGCCGGAAATGGTGGTTCCAAATAGGCCGGTCCACTTTGCGAGATCGGAATTGTCGTCGGAGAGGCTCGAGGCCAACTGACGGACGCCCAGCGCAAGCAGGGCTACGAGAACGAAGACGATCGTTGAGTGCCCGAGTGAGAACCAAAACCCTACGGACATAGGTTTTTTACCGTCGGCCACAAGTTTGCGTGTGGTGTTGTCGATGGCCGCAATATGGTCGGCGTCGAATGCATGGCGCATTCCGAGCGTGTAGGCAGTGACGCCGAGTCCGATGCCGAAGACGCTGCCTTCGATCGTGTAATGACCAGGGACTACCAGGCCGAGGAGGACGCCCCAGCCGAGGGCGTTGAGCGCCACTACTGTGACAGTCATTCCGATGATGCTGCGACGCTGGGGGCGGTCCAAGCTCCGCCACGCGCCGATGATTCTTGTCCCTGTCGCGTTTGTCGTCGTCATCGAACACCGCCGATTTCGAGTTGTGGACCGATTTGCACCACTGAAATCGTATATGTGTTCAGCTGTTCAGATAAGGGTATTCAGGTTACAAATTGCCCATCTGGGAGTAAAGGTGCTTTGCTTCCGGATGGGCAGTGAGTCACGCAAAAACGGTATTGACCATGCCCACGTACAAGGCTGTGCCGACGACGATGCTCAGGACCGCATTCTTGCGCCACAAGTGGATTCCGGCGGTGACCGCGACGGCAACCAATTCCGGAATCCCGTGCGACGGGCCGGTGACCGAGACGTTTTTCAGCGAGTACATCACCAGGATCAGCATGATCCCGGCCGGCATGTAGATGCCGAGGTAGGCGACGAGCGCCGACGAACGGAGAGGTTTCAACACTGCAAACGGTATGGCGCGCAACGCGAATGTAACGATCGCCATCGTCGCGACGGCACTGAAGATGTACGTGGTGTCAGGCATCGGTGCTCGCCTTGTGCTGAATTGTTCGCTGGTTGACGACGTAACGGACGATCAGGAACGCAACAAACCCGCCCATTGCGATCGGCAGGACGTGCTCGGGTGCGATCAGACGAGCCAGCAGAGCGCAGGTTACTGCTGCCGCGGGAATCACGAATCCGCTCTGGGCGCGCATCGCCTCGATCGACAAGACGACAAACAGTGCTGTGAGCGCAAAATCCAGGCCGACAAGGGAATCGGGAATCCACTGCCCGGCCGTAGCTCCGAGAATTGCGCCGCCAACCCAGTAGCTGTGCAGGAAGAGTTGGGAGAAAACGATGACACGGCCCGACAGCGCTTTAGGGTCGGTGGTGACCGACATTGCGTAGGCCTCATCCGTGAGGGCGAACATGCTGTAGAAGCGCGCGAGAGGATTCTGCACCTTGTTCAGCGGAAAGCTCAACGCGTAGAAGACATGTCGAAAGTTGACCAGCAATGCCGTCAGTGCGATGTATGGCAGCGGGGTCATTGCGGCAACCATGCCGACCGCAATGAACTCGAGTGATCCGGCGTAGATCAACGAGGTGAAAACTATTGCCCACCAAGGATTCAGGCCCTGTTGTACAACAAGGACGCCGAGGGCAACGCCGAGCGGCAACAGGCCGATGCCGACCGGCAGTGACAGCTGAAAGGCGCGTTGCCACGCCGGGCTCTGAGAGTGGGCATCGACGGCAGTTGTGTCCGTCGATGTTGATGATTCGATCACCACGAAAATGTAGTACAAAATGCGAGGTTTACGATTGCCCAGAATGCGCAAATTTTGAATTCTGCGCAATAATATCCGCATGGATGCCATGGATGACGCAATTTTGTTCCACCTCCGTCAGGACTCCAGTCTGACCAACACGGAATTGGCTGATCTGGTGGGGCTGACGCCGTCGCCGTGCCTACGTCGGGTCAAGAAACTCGAGGCCGACGGTGTCATCACCGGCTACCGGGCTGTTGTTAGTCCGGAAGCCCTCGACCGGGGGTTTCAGGTGATCGTGACCGCGGAGATCAGCGTCAACGACCAAGCCACCATCGAGGATTTCGAATCGCGTGTGGCAGCCTTCGACGAGGTGATCGAATGTCGACGACTCTTCGGGATCCCCGACTACTTCATCCGCGTCGCAGTCAAGGATCTCGCGACCTACGAACAGTTCTTGGCCACCAAACTCAGCGGCCTGCCGGCGGTGTCGCGGGTGACCTCGCTCATCACGATGAAGACGATCAAGAGTGTGGACTGAAACGGAATGTCGGTGGGCAGCGTTAACGTCAGAACATGGGATATGAATTTCAAGTCACAGTAGATTCTGCACACCCGCATGAGCAGGCTAAATGGTGGGCTAGTGCACTCGGATGGGCAGTCGAGCCGAGCGATGAGGACTTCATCAGAGGCCTCGTCGCCGCTGGTCACGCGCAAGAATCCGACACCACGACGTTCGAGGGCGTGCTCGTCTGGAGAGAAGGCGCCGCTATCAGCGATCCGGAGCATTCGGAACGGCCACGGGTTCTCTTCCAACTCGTGCCGGAATCAAAAACCGTGAAGAACCGCCTCCATTTCGACATCCGGGTGGGGGACAACCGCGAGGATGTGGCCGCCCACCTGGAGACGGTTGGCGCGAAGGTTCTGCACCGTGGACAACAAGGCCCGAGTGTGTGGATCACCATGTCGGACCCGGAAGGCAACGAATTCTGCGTCAGCTAGCGGTAGGAGCTAGGAGTATCGCCGGTCCATCGCTTGAAGGCGCGACGGAAGGCGCTGGGCTCGGAAAATCCGAGGCGGGACGAGAGTAGTTCGACGGACTCGCCGCGTCCCAGTCCGGCGATCGCGATATCTCGGAGCACTTCTTCGCGCAATTGATTCAGTGACGTACCTTCGCGGCGAAGCAACCTTCGCAGATGAGGCACGCTGATCGAGAGCATCTCGGCAATCTCGTCTGCCGTCGAGGTGCGACCCTTCACGCCGAGTTCGATGACTCGACGCACTTGTGCTGATGCTCTGCTGTCGTAGTCGCGCTCAGACATCAGCTGAATCGGAGATTCGCGTAGATACTCCTCGAGGGATTCCTCAGTCTGGATTATCGGTGCCCGCATCGCGGAGTTGTCGAATTCCAAAGCTGCGCGCGATGCACCGAACGTGACGGGTGCACCGAAGATGTAGTCGTAGTCCTGAGCCAACCGGGCATCGGGGGCTGCGTAGGGGAATTCGACGGCGCGAAGTCGCACGCGTTTGCCGATCAGCCAGGCCGCAAAACGGTGAAGCAGGATGAGGACAAAATCGGTTGTAACACGTGCTGCCACATCCGGTTCGGAAATTTCAGCTCTTGGTTGGACGGAAAAACTGATGCGGGTGCTGTCCTCGCCGGTCTCGATCGACAAGGGTGCCAGACCGGGCAATGCGCGGATCACGTCAGCCATCCGGGCGAAGGCGGTACCGAGATCGCGGCAGTGAATCAATGTCAGGCAGATCAGCCGAAATGTTCCTCGTGGAACCGGAGCGCCGCCGAGGCCGAACAATTCGTCGTCGGTGAGTTGCCAGGTGGTTTGAACGAAGGTTGTCACCTGGGCGGGGGTCAGGCGTGCGCGCGGGTCGGACAGGGTGGCGAGGTCAATCCCCGCTGCCCGCAACGCGTTCGACAGATCGATGTTGTTGTCGGGCGAGAACATGAGGTAGCGCTGGACAAATGCTGTGGGGATGGTCCGGGCGCTCATGGGTGAGCGGCTCCCTGCAGCAGATGGAGGCGGCGTGCAGCTTCGGAGAGAATGTGGTCTTGCTTGCAGAACGCAAACCGCACCAGGTGTTTCCAGTTGTCACGGTTGTCGGCAAACACGTCCACCGGGACGGCAGCGACTCCGATGCGTTCCGGAAGCGCACGGCAGAAATCTCCGGCATCGGTTTCGCCCAGGGGGCGAATGTCCGCGAGGAGGAAGTAGGTGCCGCCGCCGGAATGCACGGTGAATCCCGCGTCGGACAGAGCGTCGCTCAGCACGTCACGCTTGGATTGCAGACTGGTTCGGAGGTCTGCGACCCACTGCTGTTCGTTGGTCAATGCGTAGGCCACCGCAGGCTGGAACGGAGCGCCGGCAACAAACGACATGAATTGTTTTGCTGCGCGTACGCCGTCGATGAGCTCACGTGGGCCGATCGCCCATCCAGTCTTCCAGCCTGTGACGTTGAAAGTCTTTGCGGCGCTGGACACTGTGACCGTTCGTTCGCGCATTCCGGGCAACGACGCCATCGGGGTGTGCGTGAGATCGTCGAACACCAGATGCTCGTAGACCTCGTCGCTCAACACGATCAGATCGCGTTCGCACGCAATCTCTGCGAGTGCCCGCAGTTCTGCCTCGGTGAATACAGTTCCCGTGGGGTTGTGGGGGCTGTTGACTACCAGCATCTTCGTGTTCGGGGTGATCGCGGCCTTGACCGCATCGAGGTCGACCACAAATTTGTCACCCGACGTGAGCAGCGGAACGGTACGACGCACGGCGCCGGCCAGGGCCACCGATGCAGCATACGAGTCGTAATACGGCTCGATGAGAACTACTTCTTCTCCCGGTTCCACGAGACCCAGGATTGCCGCGCTGATTGCTTCGGTGGCACCCACCGTGACCAGCACTTCGGAATCGGGGTCGAAACCCAGGCCGTAGCGCGCAAGTCTGTCGGCAGCGATTGCCTGGCGCAGGACGGGCATGCCCGGTCCGGGAGGGTACTGATTGACGCCCTCGGCGATTGCCCGCCTGGCTACCTCGAGCATCGCAGCGGGGCCATCGGTATCGGGAAATCCTTGCCCCAGGTTGACGGCGTCGTGAAGAGTCGCCAGTGCTGTCATCTCAGCGAAGATCGTGGACGCGAACGGCTGCAGACGCGAGACAGTGCGGTTGCGGGGCGTCGAAGGCATCCCTGCAGCTTAGTCGGCTGGAGTTGTATCTTCACATCGCCGCAGGAGGGCTGCCCTGTCACGTTTAGAACTGCTTCCTCGTCCAACTCTGTAGACGGCGTCGAATTACGGCGGCCGAGGAAATCTGGAGGTTTGTGATGACGCGCATTCCATCCGTGGCGCCGACTGATGCCGGCCCACTGATCAAAGTGGCTTACAAGTTCACCGCCCGACAGTTCGGTGAGGTCCCCGAACCTTTTGCAGTTCTCGCCAACCATCGGAAATTGTTTCTCGCCGCAGCCCGTCATGAAATGGCTGTGAAGAAGGCGTCGACGGTCCTACCGGTGAATGTCCGCGAACTTGCCGTCTACCGGGTGGCCTGGACGGTGGGTTGTTCGTGGTGCGTCGACTTCGGCACGATGCTCTCGCGCTTGGACGGCCTCGATGTGGCGAGGTTGAAAGAGATTGCCCATTACCAGGATTCGCCGCTCTACAGCGATGACGAAAAAGCAGCAATCGCCTACGCCGACGCGATGACGGGGGATCCGCACGGTGAGCACGGCGTTACCGACGAGCAGGTGGCGGATCTGGAGCGGCGGTTCGGAAAGGCGGGGGTGGTGGAGTTGACCTATCAGATCGGCCTGGAGAACATGCGCTCCCGGATGTACTCCGCGCTCGGGATTACCGAGCAAGGTTTCAGTACCGACTCCTGCCGTGTCCCGTGGGCGGAAGACTGACCCTGATATATCCGCAGGTGCGTTTCAATTTGCCTATTTGTCACGTATCTGCGGTTGTATTGTCTTGTTTCGTGCAGCGTCACACCCTACGATCACGTGGTGCCCAACATACGAATCCGGGAAGCGGCCGGCCTGCTCGGTGTCAGTGACGACACCGTCCGGCGCTGGGTCGACGGAGGTCAACTGAGCGCCTCGACGGACGACGCGGGCCGCAAGGTCATCGACGGCGCCGAGTTGGCTGTGTTTGCTCGCGCCAATTCCGCGCCCGCTCCGACCGATCCACTGAGCGGTGGGAGTTCGGCGCGCAACAGGTTTGCGGGCCTCGTCACCAAAGTTGTCACAGACAAAGTCATGGCGCAGGTCGAGATGCAATGTGGTCCGTTCACCGTGGTCTCGCTCATGAGTACCGACGCAGTCCGTGAACTCGGTCTCGAAGTCGGCAGCATCGCCGTTGCCGTAGTAAAAGCCACCACTGTCATCGTAGAAACGCCGTAAGGGAAACAATGAAAAGAATTCTCGGAATCGTTGCCGCCGGTGCACTCTCGCTTGCCCTGGTGACTGGATGCAGCAGTCCGGACAGTTCGACGACATCGACCGCGCCTGCGAGTACAGCCGAAAGCGTGACCGGCAACATCACGGTCTTTGCGGCAGCGTCATTGAAGGGAACTTTTACCGAACTCGGCAAGGAATTCGAGTCCGAGAACCCAGGATCCACAGTAACTTTCAGTTTTGCCGGCTCGTCGGACCTCGTTGCGCAGATCATCGCGGGCGCTCCGGCCGATGTATTTGCCTCAGCGGACGCCGCAAACATGAAGAAGGCCACCGACGCCGGCGTCGTAGAAGGAACACCATCGGACTTCGCGAGCAATACCCTCACGATTGTTGTTCCGCCCGGAAATCCGAAGGGCATCACGTCGTTCGCTGATTTGGCGCAAGAGGGAACACAATTGGTGATCTGTGCCCCGCAGGTTCCGTGTGGCGCAGCCACGACGAAGGTCGAAGACGCTACCGGCCAAGCACTGAGGCCGGTCAGTGAGGAATCGTCGGTGACCGACGTGCTGAACAAGGTCACCTCAGGTCAGGCTGATGCCGGAATCGTCTACGTCACGGACGCAAAGTCAGCCGGCGACAAGGTGGAGACCATTGCACTTCCCGAAGCCGCCACGGTGGTCAACCTGTACCAGGTTGCGGTGCTGAAGGATTCGAAGAATGCATCAACCGCAACAAAGTTTGTTGAACTTGTGAAGGGGTCGAAGGGCCTCACTGTTCTGAGTGACGCAGGATTTGCCGCCCCGTGATGCGAATCAAACCGGCAACTCGCGCTCCGCTCGGGTTGCCAGTCTGGATTTATCTCCCCGCGCTGATCGGCGGGGCTTTTGTCATAGTCCCGCTGATAGCGATGATGTCGACCGTTCACTGGTCGCAGTTCTGGCAACTCGTGACCTCGGAATCGTCGATTGCCGCGTTGAAGTTGAGCTTGAAGACGGCCGCTCTGAGCACGATTCTCTGCATTCTCTTTGGCGTCCCGATGGCTGTGGTGCTGGCACGCAGCAGTTTTCGGGGTCTGTCGGTTCTGCGGTCGCTGATCCTCCTACCTCTTGTTTTGCCGCCGGTCGTGGGCGGCATCGCATTGCTCTACACCTTCGGCCGTAAAGGGCTGATCGGTGAGCAGCTGGAGGTGCTCGGAATTCAGATCGCCTTCTCCACGACCGCTGTCGTGTTGGCGCAAACCTTTGTTGCGCTACCCTTCTTGGTGGTGAGCCTCGAAGGCGCGCTGCGTACGGCAGGAACTCGCTACGAGGCCGTGGCCGCGACGCTCGGGGCCAGACCGACCACAGTGCTTCGCAGAGTGACTCTTCCGCTGGTGCTACCCGGCCTCGTTTCGGGTGCGGTCCTGGCGTTTGCCCGAGCACTCGGAGAATTCGGAGCGACGCTGACGTTTGCCGGCAGCCTCCAAGGTGTGACCCGAACCCTGCCGCTGGAAATATATCTGCAGCGCGAGACAGATCCGGATGCAGCCGTGGCACTTTCGCTGGTGCTCGTTGTTGTCGCAGTGGTGATCGTCGTTGCAGTTCGCGGCCGCGGAACGGCGGGATCACTGTGAGCGGACTGCACATCGACGTCGAGATACCGGAACGCGACGTTATCGCCAAGTTCGACGTCGTGGCCGGGGAAGTGACAGCGATTCTCGGGCCCAACGGCGCCGGCAAATCCACAGTGCTGGCTGCTGTTGCAGGACTGCATCATCCACATCGCGGGATGATCGAGCTCAACTCGCGAGTTCTCACGGATACCGCAGCCGGAATCGCCCTGCCGCCGCACAAGCGCGGTACGGCGCTCCTTGCCCAGGACGCACTGCTCTTTCCTCATCTCAGTGCGGCGGACAACGTTGCGTTTGCGCCTCGCAGTGCCGGTCGATCGCGGCGCGAATCGGCGGAGATTGCCCGCCGCTGGCTTGACGCCGTTGATGCCGCTGAACTCGCAGACCGAAAGCCGTCGCAGTTGTCCGGGGGCCAGGCACAGCGGGTTGCCGTCGCGCGGGCGCTGGCGGCAGAACCGGAGTTGCTTCTCCTCGACGAGCCGATGGCGGCACTGGACGTGGCCTCGGCCCCTGCCCTACGGTCGTTGCTGCGCCGGGTATTGCGAACCGGCGAGCGCACAGCCGTTCTGGTGACACATGATGCTCTCGACGCACTTGCTCTCGCGGACGCAGTGGTGGTTATGGACGGTGGGCGGATAGTCGAACGTGGTGACGTACGCACGGTTCTTACGCGTCCACGTAGTGCCTTTGCCGCGAGGATTGCCGGAGTCAACCTCCGAACCGGAGACATGCTGGGGGGTGGCATGATTCGTACTTCGTCCGGTATCGACATTTACGGGATCGCCGAGATTGACGTGCCTCGAGGTAGTTCCGCCGTCGCCGTATTCGAGCCTCGAGCGGTATCCGTCTATCTCGAACCTCCACACGGAAGCCCCCGAAACGCGTTCACTGTGACGGTCGCGGAAATCGAGAACCGGGGAGCCAATGTTCGGGTGCGAGCCGAGGACGAGGCAGGGCAGCCGGGTCTGTCGGCCGATATCACCGCGACCGCAGCGGCCGAGCTCGATTTGATTCCGGGCTCAGCCGCTACGTTTGTCGTGAAAGCTACCGAAACGTTGATCTACGCGCAGGGCGCCGGTTCGTAGAAGTCGCCCGTCCTGGAATCCGTGTAGAGAACGGCGATTTCGACAGAGTACTTCTCCGCGATGGGCTTGCGGCGTAGCTTCATCGTCGGAGTCAGTTCGTCGCTTCCCGGCTCCCAGAACGTGGGCAGTACGCAGAAACGTTTGATCTGCTCCGCCCGCGACAGTCGTGAATTCCCCTCTCCGACAGCAGTAGCAATGGTGTCGACGATCCGGGAGTCCTTGGCCAACACGGCAGCATCTGCCGCCAGTCCCAGCGTGCGTGCGATATCCAGGGCAGCTTCCGCGTTGAGCGTGATCAGTGCAGTGTTGAACGGTCGGCCGTCACCGATTGTGACTACTTCGCCGATGAGCGATGACGACGTCTTGACGGCTGTTTCGATTGCGGCCGGGGACATGTTCTTGCCCGACGCGTTGATGATCAATTCCTTCTTTCGATCGATCACCGTCAGGTATCCGTCGGAATCTGCGGTGACGATGTCACCGGTCGAGAGCCAACCGTCGGAACTGAGTGCCTCAGCAGTCTTTTTCGGCTCGCCGCGATAGCCCTTCATCACCAGCGGGCCGCGTACGAGCAGTTCACCGTCGGACTCGATGCGCATGTCCATGCCGGGAAGAAGTTTTCCGACCGTCCCGAGTTTGGTGGGATCAGCCGGCGCGGTGCTGGCGATGCAGGTCAACTCGGACATGCCCCAGATCTCGGAAATCTGAATACCCAGTGCAGCAAAGAATGCCAGCGTGTCCGGTGGAATTGGAGCGGCACCGGAAATTGCCCATTTCAATTCGGCAAAGCCGAGTTTTGCGCGCAACGCGGACAGGACCATGGAATCTGCCTTGGCATACTCCGCTTCCAATTCCGGGGGAACAACGTCGCCGGTCCGCAACAGCGCGAGGCGCTTGCCTCCCACGGCCAGCGCCCACTGGAGCGCTCCGCGACGTGCGTCGTCGGGTTCGTTGGCCACCGCCAATTCGACTGCAACCTTAAGCTTTTCCCACACTCGGGGAACGCTGCCCCAGATGGTGGGACGGCAGTCCGGAAGTGCGGCCGCGACCATCGAGGGGTCGGGTACCACGGTGATTTCGGTTCCGAACACCATCTGCATGTACAGACACGTCATCCGATCCGCGATGTGCGCGGATGGCATGTACGACGTGATGCGGTCACCGAATTCGACGGGTAGGACTTTGCTGACCGCGTTGGTTTCGAACAACATGGCGGTATGCGTCGACTCGACACCCTTGGGGTTTCCGGTGGTTCCGGACGTGTAGATCAAGGTCGCGACGTCAGTGGGTTGTACTGCGTTCCATGTTGATTCGAAGTCGAATGTCTCAGGAGCCCAGGCCTTCAGCTGATCAAGCGTCAGGATTCCGTCCGGAAGATCGGCGTAATCGGCATCGATGACGACAATGGTTTCGACCGATGCCCCTGACTGCTCGACCTTCTCCACGTATTTCGCTTCGCAGATAAGAACCCGCGCACCCGAGTTGGTGAGAATGTGGCGGATGGCTTCGGGCGAAGATGTGTTGTAGATGGAAAAAGCGGTGGCTCCGACGTGCTGGGCACCCACGTCGATCGGATAGAACTCGATCCGGTTACCCATCATCAGGGCAACGGTGTCGCCCCGTTCGACTCCGATCCCGGTCAATCCCGCTGCAACGTCACGGACCTGATCGGCGTAGTCGCGCCACGTCAAAGTCTGGGTACCACCGATGGTTCTCACGGCGACGGCGTCGGGCGCCACGGCGGAGACTCGTTGGAAGGCTGAACACAGTGTGGTCATGAGGCGCTCCTGGATCTGGTGGTGTTGTCGGTTCTTGTCTCGAGTTCGCGAATGAGATTCTGTGTCTGCGTATCCCGCGCCAGATAGCTGTCGGCGAGGATGTTGATGAAGCCGCGGCCCCACGCCCACGGTTCCCAGGCAGCGGGCGCCAGCGTTCTGCCGGCGCGGCGCGCGATGGCGTCGGCGATCACTGTTGCCGCGCGCTCCGGGGAGATCCGGTGACGCAGTGGACCGGGAAGCATCGCGTCGAGCTTGCGTCCGATCTCGTCATCGTCGAGCGTTGCCCGCGCCAGTTGTGTATCGACCATTCCGAAGTAGGCAACTCCAGCAGTCGCGCCATGGCCAGCTACTTCCAAACGCAGTGCGCGGCCCAGAGCTTCGACACCGGCCTTGCTGATCATGTACGACGCGCCACCAACCCCGGGCGCAAACGATGCTGCCGACGACACGACAACGATGTGCCCGCGATTGCGAACGACCTCGTCGATCAGTGGATGCACGGTGTTGAACACACCGATCAGATTGACGTCGATGACCCGGTCGAATTCAGCCGGGTCGATCTGCCTCAATGTTGCCGGGGGAGGAGTGATTCCGGCATTGGCCACCACCACATCTACTCGTCCTTGTTGGTTCACGACTGAGTCCGCGGCCGCTCTCATGGCCTCGCGATCGCGAACGTCAGCTGTCACCGTCACCACGCGGTCCGAGCCCAACGCGGTCTTGGCCGCAGCGAGCGACGATCCATTCACATCGACGAGTGCCACAGTTGCGCCGCGCGAGTGCACTGTGCGAGCCAGGGCAAATCCGATGCCGTCCCCGCCCCCGGTGATCAGGACAACCTTTCCGGAGACGTTGTAGTCGACTCGCCGACCCGGCAACGGAATGCCGAGATCGCGGACCGTGCCCGTCACTGCTGACCAGCGTCCTGTCATCTTTTCAGTGCCTTCCGTGTAGTGCGCGAATGAGAACCCTGATCAGCGAATCGATTCGGGTGGTACGACGGAATGTCGTCAGCGGTAGCAACGAGGGGAATCGCTGGCGACTCAGGGCCCGAGCGTAGGTGAATTCCTTGAGTCCGTCGGCGCCGTGGACGCGTCCGAATCCGGACTCGCCGACACCACCGAGCGGAAGGTTGGGAATTGCGGCGTACATGACGTATGAATTCACCGAAGCGCCTCCGGAACGAATCCGGTCTGCGATGGCAACGCCGCTCTTGCTGAATACGCTGAGCCCTAACGCATATCGCGACGCGTTGGTGTGCATGATCGCCTCGTCCATGGTGCGGACTTTGGCGATGGTCATCGTCGGGCCGAAGGTTTCTTCGGTGACGGCAAGGCTGTCTTCGGGTACGTCGACCAGAATTGTCGGCTGTACGTATTGGCCTGAGATTGCATCCGGCCCGCCCAGGACTACTCGTCCACCCTTCGCAACCGCATCCGTCAGATGACGGCGGATGATATCCACTTGCGACGGCATCGTGATGGGGCCGATTTTGTCCTGCGCGCCCGAGCCCGATCGGATCTTCGACGCCAAAGCAATTGTCTTGTCAAGGAACTCGTCGTAGACGTCTTCGTGCACGTAGACACGCTCGACACCGAGACACGTCTGACCCGAGTTGGACAGTGCGCCCCAGACCGCGGCATCGGCTGCCGCATCGACGTTGCCAGTCGAGTCGAGAATCAACGCATCTTTCCCACCGCACTCCATGAGTACGGGAGTGAGAGTCTCGGCGCAGGCTGCCATGACCTTTTTGCCGGTCGCGGTGGATCCGGTGAAACCGATCTTGTCCACGCCGGACCGGCATAACTCTGCTCCGACAGATCCGTCACCGGTGATCACCTGCAGTGCCGAATGCTCGGGTACGACCTCCGCGAAGGCACGCCCCAACCACTCGCCGACACCCGGCGCGAACTCACTCGGCTTGTAGACCACGGCATTGCCGGCGGCCAGAGCAAACGAAATGGATCCCAGCGGAGTGAAAATCGGATAGTTCCACGGGCCGATCACCCCGACCACACCGAGTGGCCGGTACTCCAGGCTCGCAGCCTGATTGATCGTGAGCAAGCTCGATCGGACCGACCGTCGGCCGAGCACCTTGCCCGCATTCTTCGACGCCCAGGCGAGGTGCTCGAGAGCCATCGCAATTTCGAGCATCGCGTCGGGGCGCGGCTTACCCATCTCGAGATGAATGATCTCCGCTAGTTCCGGTGCTCGGCGTGCGATGATTCCGCGCCACCGGTCCAGACGTTGGGCGCGCTCGTCAAATGCCAGTCCGGCCCACCACGTAGCAGCGACACGAGCAGTGCGAACGGCGTCGGCCACATCGGTGCCGCGTTCGATAGTTGTCTTCATCTCCGGACTCCTTGGCGTGCGTGGTCAATGGCGCCCTGCGCCCATCCCTTGGTGACACGGTGGAGGACCGGCCGTGAGAGCGCGAGCGCCGGCGAGAACCATCGCTGTGGTTCTACGGCAAAGGTCCAGGTGAGGCGGCTTCCGCCCGGAATCTGTTGCACCAGGACGTCTTCGGCGAACTTGCGGAATCCGGGAAGCGAGGCAGCCTCGACATAGAATGACATCTGCGTTCCTTCGTCCCAGCGAAAGAACCTTTCCTTCAAGGAGGCAACACCGCCGGCGGCTTCGACAACGCGAGTCGAGCCCACCCCGAACGGCCTGGTGGAGGTCCAGTCTGCTCGTGTGAGTCCACGCGCCCAGGACACCAGTGCGTCATCGGCAGTCAATGTGCACCAGAGGTTTTCGGGATCCACGTCACTCTCGATCGCGTGAACGATCGTGATCGGTGCGGATTGGAAGAATGCGGCGTCTGCTTGTTCGAGGGCGTAGGAGCGCTTCACAGGTCCAACACCAAACTTCCACCGGTAGCGCGTGATCGGCAGGTCAGCATGAAATCACTCCGTTCAGTGTCGGTGAGTAAGGTATCGCGGTGATCGACGTTTCCGGAGAGAACGTGTACTTTGCATGTTCCGCAGAATCCCTGCTGACAGGAGTAGGCAACACCCGGGAGGACGCGTCTGACGGCTGCCAAGGTGCTCTCCTTGGTGCCCACGTCGACGGTCACACCAGTTTTGGCCAGGTGGACCGTGAACTCGTTTCCGTCCACCACTGGCAGCGGGGAGAAACGTTCGCTGTGTAGGGAACCGGTGGGGTTGACGGCCACCATGACTTCACGTGCCGAGGACATCAGCGGCGTCGGACCGCAGATATACACCGCAGCGCCCGGCGTGGAAGCGGAGACCATCGATGCGATATCGGGTATTCCGAACTCGTCGTCGGGTCGAATCGTGACCTGTCCGCTGGTGAAGCCCGCGATCTCCGCGAGGAACGGCATGGTGGCCCGAGTTCGGCCGAGATAGTCCAGACTCCAAGGTATTCCACGCTCGTGGCAGCGCCGAATCATGGGGAGAATTGGGGTGATGCCGATTCCGCCGGCAATGAACAGGTACGACGGTGCCTCGACGAGAGGGAAGGCGTTTCGTGGTCCGCGCACATTCAATTGCATGCCGGGCACAACGTCGTGGTGAATCTCGCGTGATCCGCCGTTGCCGTCGGCGATGCGCCGCACGGCAATTCGATAGCAGGACAGATCGCCAGGATCTCCGCACAGTGAATACTGCCGCTGCTTGCCGGAGGGCAGGTAGACGTCGAGGTGTGCTCCGGGAATCCACGCCGGAAGGGCTTCTCCGTCGGGGGCAGTCAGGGTAATGCTGACAACGTCCTCGCATTCCGACTGTACCGACGACACTTCGAGTATCATGTCGAACCCGCTGTAGCGAACAGGTTTCGGGCGGGAAAGCAGGGGCGCCGCAGCACTGGCGGCAAAGATGCGGCGGTAGGCGTCGGTCGCCTGAGCGGCCAGTCGAAACGACCGGGGTGGGTCGAAAGACGTGGCGTGGTCAGCCTTGGTCTTGTTCATCCGTAAGCCCTTTTCAGGAGGTGTGATTCGCGGCCGGCGAACGCGCGAGATAGCGCATCGCGACGTCCATGTCGCCGATCTGTGACGGGTGAAAACTCGGTCGCAGGTACGGAGGCATTTCGGTGATCAAGAACTTGAGATTGGGTACCAGGCCGCGACGCGTCGCGCTGATCAATTGCAGAGGCCAGAAGCGGCCCTTGGCTTTTGACGGATCCTGGCGGAACAGATAGTTCATCGATGCGCCGAACAGCACGATCAGGGTGAAGCTGGCCAGCAGTGCCGTTCGGACACGTCGCGCGTAGCTGCCGTCGACGTACATGTACGCGTCGAAAGCAACGTTCCGATGTTCCACTTCTTCGGCGCCGTGCCATTTGACCATGTCCAGCATCATCGGGTGCATGCCGGCGTTTTCCAATGCAGGATCGGTGAGGAGCCATTCGCCGAAGACCGCGGTGAAGTGCTCCATCGCAGCGAACAAGCCCAGGCGCTCACAGAGCCACGCGTGCTTGGCTTTTCCGCTCAAACCCTTGTCGCCCAGGATCTTGTCCACCAGCCAATCCATGCGGCTCGACATCGGTTCCATGTTCATGCCGAGTTCGGCAAGGTGCTCACGCGCGCCCTTGTGCGACGACGCGTGGGTTGCTTCCTGGCCGACGAAACCCACTACTTCCTCGTGTAGCCGAGGATCCTCGATGAGAGGTAGAGCTTCGGCGAGAGTCGCGGACATGGCGCGCTCGCCCTCCGGGAGGACCAGATGCATGAAGTTGATGACGTGGGTGACCATCGGTTCGTTCGGAACGTAGTGCAGCGGTACACCGTCCCAGTCGAATTCGACGTCACGGGCGGCGATTGCATGAGCCTCGTCGGTATAGCGGCGGGCCCCGGTCGCGGCTACGACGGGCTTGCCTCGAAAAGTATTGATTCCGAGCATCACTGGCTCCTCACGGATTCTCTGAAATTCCCCGTCGCTCCGCTCGCCCCGTCGACATTCCCCCTCGCTCCGCTCGCCCCGTCCTCAACACGAATCGATAATTCGACGACCGGCCACCGTCGCTCGTAATGCGTCAGATCGGCTCGTCGGGTTCGGGCGCGGAAAGAACGGTTGAATCCGCCGTAGAACGTAAAGTTGCGGCCGCCGTCGACGAGGTAGTAGCTGCTGCATCCGCCGGTGTTCCACACGCTGGTCGCGAGCCGCCGGTCCGTCTCGTCCACGAACTCCTGCTGAACGTCGGCACGTACCTCGATAGTGCGAATTCCCTGCTCGTCCATTTGTTGTACGCAACTCGAGATGTACTCGACCTGAGCCTCGATGGTGACGACCTGAGAGGTGTACACCACGGAGTTGGGGCCGAGGATCATGAAGAAATTGGGAAAACCGTTGATCGTCGTGCCGAGGAACGCCTCGCCACTACCGTTCCACGTCTCCGCGATGCTGCGTCCGTTGCGGCCTTTGATGATGCCGAACGACGGGTTGTCGCCCATTTTGAAGCCGGTGCCCATGATGATGGTGTCGACTTCGTGCAATTCTCCGTCGTCGGTGACGATTCCGTTCGAACGAACCCCGGCGATGCCGTCGGTCACGACGTCGACATTGCTTGAAGCCAGCGCGGGATAGTAGGCATTGGAGAAGGTCGGGCGTTTGCAACCGAATGTGAACTGGGGGAGTAGCTTTGCGCGCAGGTTGGGATCTCGGACTTGACGACGCAGATGTGCGCGGCCCAGGGCGCCCAAACCCTTCAGCAAAGCAGGTTTGTACACGAACCCCGGAACCATGGCTTCTTGCAACAGATCGAGGCTCTTACGGGCGATGCGCTGAGCAGCCGGCACTCGCTCGAAAAGCGTGCTGGGCCAACCGGTCATCGGCTGATCGGGATGAGGCAGGATCCACGTGGGTGTTCGCTGGAAGACGGTTAACGTCTGGGCGATCGGTTGTAGCCGCGGAATGATCTGAACTGCAGACGCACCCGTGCCGACTACGGCGATGCGTTCACCGTTCAAATTGTGGTCGTGGTTCCAGTCTGCTGTGTGGAACACCTGGCCTTCGAAGGAATCGAGGCCCGGCAGGTTCGGGACGGCCGGCGCACTGAAAGGGCCGGTGGCGCCAACCAGGAACTGCGCTTCCCAGATGCAGTCCTGAGTGTGGACCCGCCAGAGTTGCCTGTCTTCGTCCCACGATGCGTCGGTGACTTCCTGGCCGCAGTGCAGTCGGTCTTCGAGATCGAACTTCCGCACACAATCGCGGAGATAGTCGTAGATCTCCGGCTGCAGCGGGTACAGGCGGGTCCAGTGGGGATTGGGGGCAAACGAGAAGGAATACAGAATGGACGGGATATCGCACTGTGCGCCTGGGTAGGTGTTGACCTGCCACGTTCCGCCGGGTTCTTGGGCACGTTCGAGGATGACGAAGTCGTCGATCCCAGCCTGTGTGAGGCGAACGGCAGTGCCTATCCCGCCGAAGCCGGCTCCGATGACAACTACTCGGGTGCGGCGAGTTCTCGATTCATCTCGAGGAGTGGCTTGCTTCGCGGTTGTGTCGATCTCAACCATGTGTGACGCCTCCTGATTGGTGCGCGAACAACTGAACGAAGAGTAAGTCTGACATCAGATGATGTCAACAGCGGTTGATGTCAGAATTGGAATTGTTGACGGATGGTGATGTCAGTTATGGAATGGATAACCTGGGGCCCTGGCTATCGCGCCGGAGTGAGAGCATGGAGACATGACGGACACCGAGACTGCACGCAGTGGCCCGCGACGGTGGCGTGGTCTGGAACCAGAAGATCGACGCGCTGCCCGGCGTGCTCAGCTGATCGAAGCCGGAATGCAGATTATGGGCACCGAAGGCGCTGCTGCGGCCACCATGCGCGCGACGTGCCGCGAAGCTGCGCTGACCGAGCGGTACTTCTACGAGAGCTTCGGTAGCCGAGACGAACTGCTGGTCGCGGTACTCGACGAGGTTGTTCTCGGCGCGCGAGACACAATTCTGGCCGCCCTCGAAACCGCACCCGTCGAACCGCCCTTGCTGATTCGACATGTTGTCAAGGCCTTTACCGCCTACGTCACCAAGGACCCGCGGCGCGGCCGCATCATGTTTGTCGAATCCCAGGCCGAACCTGCCCTGTGGGACCGTGGCCGGGAGTTGATGGCAGAGTTCACCAACCCGATTTCCTTCGCGCTCGAAGCGATGTACGGCGGCGAGAAGCGCGATGCCGTCAACTCCGAACTCAACTCGGTCGGACTGTTCGGGGCACTCGCGTTCATCTATCAGGCGCACACTCAGTCCTCCAAGATCTCGCGCAAGCGTCTGGTGGAGCACATCTCGCTGATGATCGAGGCGCAGGCGAGGGTGAACAGCACTCCGGCGGGCAAGGCGTGACCGGAAAACGACTTGGCCCGCAAGATCGGCGCGAACAGATCATTGTCAGTGCCGCAAAGGTTTTCGAGAACAAGTCGTACGCCGACGTGTCGATGACGGAGTTGGCCAAGGCTGCCGGCGTCGGACGTCCACTGCTCAATCACTATTTCGGCTCCAAACGTGATCTGTACCTGGACGTCGTCCGACGGTTTGTCTTCATCCCCGAATTGGCTGTCGAACGCCTTCCACGCTCCGCGAGTGCCGAGAAGCGCATCGGTGCCGTGATCGATCGCTGGCTGGACGTTGCCGGGCGGCACCGCGGCCTGTGGATGTCCACAGTGATGTCCGACGATCTCCGACGCGACCCGGAAATGGACCAGATTCTGCACGATGCGGATTCTGTTGCGGCGCAGCGCATGATGGATGCCCTCGAGTTGCATCCGGGCGGCGAAGATGCGGCTACGGTTCACGCTGCCATCGTTGCGTACGGCGGACTGGCAAAGGCTGCCAGCAAGCAGTGGCTTGTAACCGGGTTGCTGGAGCGTGAACAAGTGCACACGTTGTTGGTGGTCAGCTTGCTTGCCATCGTCCGCGACGTAATCCCCACTCTGGCAACGGATAATGGGGCTACAACGACCTCGCGATGAGATCCTTCATCGTCTCGTTCGATCCGGCGTAGATCCGGGAGATGCGTGCGTCGGCGTACATCTGCGCGATGGGGTATTCGAGAATGTAGCCGTATCCACCATGCAATTGGACACATCGGTCGATTACCGCGCACTGCTGATCGGTGAGCCAGTACTTGGCCATTGCTGCGGTGGACGCGTCGAGTTGCCCGGCAAGGTATTTGACGATGCAGTCGTCGATGAATGTTCGGGAGATCTTGGCGATTGCTGCACATTCGGCAAGCTCGAACCTGGTGTTCTGAAGGTCGAAGAGTGTTTGCCCGAACATGTTTCGCGACTTGGTGTACTCGATGGTCAGTGTCAGAGCGCGTTCGATTGCAGCGGTAGCGGCCACACCGCAGATCAGGCGCTCCGGTAGCAACTGCTGCATTAACTGCACAAATCCTGCGCCCTCGCGGTCGCCGAGGAGATTGGCTGCCGGGACGCGAAGTTGGTCGAAGAACAGTTCGGTGGTGTCCTGGCCTTTCTGTCCGACCTTCTCGAGAATCCGGCCTCGTTCGAAACCTGGTGTGTTGTCGTCGACCTCGGCCACGATCAGCGATACGCCGCGGGCTCCGAGCGTCGGATCGGTTTTGGCGGCAATGATCACCAGATCGCAGTTGCGCCCGTTCGAGATGAATGTCTTTGCGCCGCTGATCAGGTAGTCGTCGCCGTCGCGGACGGCCCGGGTGGTGATGTTCTGCAGGTCCGAGCCGGTGCCGGGTTCCGTCATCGCGATGGCGCCGACCCACTCGCCGCTCGCCAGTTTGGGTAGCCAGTGCAGTTTTTGTTCCTGGGTGCCATAGGCATTGAGATAATGGGGGACGATTCCCGAGTGCACACCGAGTTGGAGTGAGTGGTCACCGGCCATTACCTGCTCGTGGAACAGCACGGCGTCGTGAGCAAAGGTTCCGCCTCCACCGCCGTACTCGACTGGAATGGACATGCTTGCCAGGCCCAGGGTTCCGAGTTCCCGATACACGGACTTGTCGGGAAATCCTTGATCGGCAAATCGCTTCTGATGCGGCGTGACGTGCTTGTCGAAGAAGTTTTGTGCCAGTTCGGCGACGGCGGCCAATTCGTCGTCCATCCACGGTGAACGGAATTCGTCCGTGCGGGTTGCTGTGGATCCTTGCGTCATCGTCGTTCTCCCGATCGGTGCAGTGCGACCCGTACGTGGGACGCTCCGTCAATCATCCACACTGTTGACGAAGTGTCAATAAGCCGTACGTGGCTGGACCCGCTGCGCGGTGGGCTGTACCGCAGGGCAAGAATGGGATGACACAGATAGGGATGCTCACCATTAGAGATACTCACCATTAGAGATACGACGGCACGAAGGACAGATAGTGGACCCCGACGAAGTACGACCAGGGGTTGCCGCAGTGCCAGTGCCGCGTCCGGCCCGTAGCGTCCTGTTCGGACTACCGCCGGTCGGAAACAGATTTCCCGGAGCAGTCCGAGTAGCGCTTGCGCTCGCGATACCGGCGACAATCGCGACGCTTCTGGGTTACGGCTCCGCCTCCCTGTTGGTCGGCTTGGGAGCCTTCGCGTCGATCTACGGTGAGGGTCGGCCGTACCGGAGTCGATGGAAGGCCGTCGGCATCGCAGCTTTGGCGTTGACGATCCTCTCGTTCATCGGTGCTTCGGTAGGCGAACCTGTTCATCGCGCGATTTCCGAGGGATCATCGGAGACGCTTCTCGTACTCGTGGTGCTCGTCATGGCTGTCGTTGTGTCGTCCTGTGCGTTCACCGTCGACGCACTTCGGCTGGGGCCGCCGGGATCGTTCTTTTTGCTGCTGACGACCGAGATCAGTTCCGTGATTGCCACGCCGGGGCAACCGCCCCGGGAAGTTGCCTTGTGGACTGCTGTGGGCGGGGTGAGTGCGGTGGTCGTGTCCATGGCGGGAATCCTGTGGGCGCCCCGAGCCGTTGAGAAAAGTGTCGTCCGGGCTGCCGTTGTCGCTGTCGACGAGTATGTTGCCGCACAACCGAATTACCGGTCGTCGGAGTCGGTGCGGGACAGCCGTCACGCTGCGGCACTGCGACTGCACGACGCCTGGCAGTGCTTGTACCGCGGCGGAATCGCCGGGACGCATCACCCTCTCGCTCGGGAATTGGAACACGCGCAGATAGTGATGGCGAGGACTATCTCCGGCGATCACGATCCGGAGTTGCTGACGGACCCCGCATTTGACGTCGACGACATCGGAGCGCACCCGCCGTTGCCGGATCCGACAATTCGATACAGATTCCTGCGCGCGTGCAATCCGTCGAGTCGTGCGACGATAACCGCTCTGCGTTTGTTGGTGGCATGTACTGCGGCGGGCACCTCCACCGTTCTGCTCGGTATCGACAGGCCTGATTGGGCTGTCATCGCGGCTGCGATGGTTCTCCATCAAGGACCGGATCGAATTCTGGGAACGTATCGCGGCATTCACCGAATCGGTGGGACCATTCTGGGTCTACTGGTGCTCGGCGCGGTGTACCTGTGGAGCCCGACGGGCCTCGTGATCGTCGCCGTATTCGCTGTTCTCATGCTGGGTATCGAGATGTTTCTCGTGCGAAACTACGGCGTCGCAGTCATTTTCATCACCCCGATGGCCATCCTTCTCGGTGCGGCCGGTGGTGCTCACGGAACAGTTGAGCACTTGATCCTGAGTCGAATGCTGGAAACTGCCATCGGAGTAGCGGTGGCGTTGATTGTATTGTGGGGCGTCGGCCGCCACGCGCATCGGCGAACCTTGACTTGGGTCGACGCCCGGGCGCGCAGTGTCCTGCACAAGCTGCTCACCGAGATCCGGGCAAGGCACTATGCGCCGCAAGCTAATTGGTCGGAACTATCCGAGTTACGTCGCGACCTGGATTTCGAACTGCGAGGCAGCGTGATGGCAGGAATCGATGCTGCACACAACGAGCCGGAGTGGGCCACGCAGCGGTGGGCGGAGCACACCGATCTCCATCATCTGGGATCCGATGTGCTGCACAGGCTCTGGTTCGGAACGCCGGTCTCCAAACCTCACCTCGAAGAATGGGAATCGCGCTACTTGCGCTTGGACTCTGTGTGATCGAATACTGATACGCCGCTGAGCTTGTCCGGATTCGCAAGATCATAGGCCGCGCACACGACACCGCCGCGAACCGTGAATCCTGCAACGCGCGTCGGGAACGGCGGATGGTCGTCGTCGCCGGGGGATCCGGCGATGAGGCAGCCGAGTTGACCGTTGACCAAGGCGGGAGAAATCGACATCACCGCGTTCAGTCCGTACTTGCGTACCAGTCCCAGGTAGAACCGTGCGACCCGATCACTGCCGCGCACGATGTTGACCGCGGTGCGGGTCTTGCCGTCGGCGTCGCCGATCAATACGGCATCCGGGTCGAGCGCTGCGATCACGTCATCCAAGTTTCCGCTGGCGATGGCCGCGACCAAGCGTTCCACCGCAGCCGAATGTTCCTCGCTCCCTACTGGTTCGGGAGCTGCGGATGCGGCCTTGCGTGCGCGTGACGCCAGTTGGCGAGCGGCAGCGACTTCGATGCCCAGGATTCGGGCGATATCGGCGAACGGCACGTCGAAGCCGTCGTGCAGGACAAACGCGACTCGTTGCGCAGGAGTGAGGGTATCGAGAACGATCAGTGCGGCTAGCCGGCTCTCTTCCTGCTGCACGACGTAGTCGAGTGGATCGGGAGGCGAGGTTGCCGAGGTCGACGTGACGATCGGTTCCGGAAGCCACTGTCCCACATAACTTTCTCGACGAACGGCCGCAGATTTCAGGCGATCGAGGCAGATTCTTCCGACCACGGTGGTGAGCCATGCGCGTAGTTCACGAATCTCGTGCCCGGCAGCCTTTTCGGATTCTGCATTCTGTAGCCGTATCCACGACTCCTGCACGGCGTCCTGGGCATCGCTGAAACTGCCGGTCAGGCGGTACGCGACGGCCATCAGATGGCCGCGGTGGGATTCGAAGGCCTGCGTAGTCGTCGGCATGTACATTCTTCGAGTCTAGTGAGATTCCGCGCGCGCAACATGGCGGTAGGTAGGTACTCTCGCCACATGCGATTCGGACTGTTCGTACCTCAAGGCTGGCGTCTCGACCTGGTCGGCATCGACCCCGCTCAGCAATGGGAGGTTATGCGCGACTTCACGCTGCGTGCCGAAGCCGGACCGTGGGAATCGGTCTGGGTGTACGACCACTTCCACACAGTCCCGGCTCCGACGGAAGAAGCCACGCACGAGGCGTGGACTCTGATGGCAGCGCTTGCCGCATCGACGTCGAGTATCCGGCTCGGTCAGATGTGTACCGCCATGGGTTACCGCAACCCGGCCTACCTGGCCAAGGTCGCCGCCACTACCGACTTGATCAGCGGTGGGCGCGTCCAGATGGGTATCGGCGGCGGATGGTACGAGCATGAGTGGAATGCCTACGGTTACGGGTTCCCTTCCGCCGGTGAACGTCTCGGTCGGCTTGACGAGGGCATTCAGATTTTCCGTCAGGCATGGTCCACGGGCAGTGCGACGCTGGACGGCAAGTACTACCAGGTCGACGGCGCCATCTGCCGTCCGCTTCCGTTGCAGGAGGGCGGAATTCCCTTGTGGATAGCCGGTGGTGGCGAGAAGGTCACGCTGAGGATCGCGGCAAAGTACGCGCAGTACACCAACTTCGACGGCACACCTGAAGTTTTTGCCCGCAAGTCGGAGATCCTGAGGAAGCACTGCGACACAGTGGGGACCGATTTCGACGCCATCGTGCGCTCGGCGAACTACAACGTCGCCATCGGTGCAACGGAAGCAGAAGTGACGCAGCGACTGGAAACGCTGAAGTCTCGTCTGACGCCGCTGGTCGGTGAGGCCGCGGCCGACGCGTCGCTGGACGCCTTCCGTGGAATGCCGGCAGTGGGAACCCCCGAACAGATCATCGAGAATCTGTCGGCACTCAAGGTACAAGGGCTCGAATACGGAATTTTCTACTTCCCCGAGGCTGCCTACGACACGTCGGGCATCGAATTGTTCGAACGCGAAGTACTGCCGGCTCTCCGCTAAAGGGAATCGCGTCCGCGAAGGCCGCTAGCCCAAAACTGCGTTAGCGCAGGTTGTCCGGGAGGTCGGCGGGATCGACCAGGACGCGGCGTTCGGGGTGGGTGCGAATTTCCTCGGAATCAGAGATTCGGCTCTGGAGGAATTTCCACTCGCTAGCGCTGATTGCGGCTACCGCTCGGGCGAGTACTGCGGAGTCTTTGGTTCCCCATTCGATCGGCATGGGGCTGACCATCTCCCAGACGTCGGACTTGCTCCGAGTGGAACGATCCGAGCGCAGGGCTACCGACGGAATGCGATCGCCGACTTTCCACTTCGGGTTGAGCCGGACATTGCGGCTGACCAGTGCGTACTGGGGGGCTTTTGCAGACGGTTTCGCGATTTCGATCAGTGCGGTCAACGTCGCAGCTCGGGGGTGGATTTCGCTGACGATTGCGGGAACCAGCGGATTCTCGCGATACAACTTTTCGGCGTTGCCGACCTTACGTGGTGCCCACAGCGCGACGCCCAACGAGCTGAGGGCGCCGATGACCAATACAGCGCCGACGATGATGGACCAGACGTCTCCGATGAGGATCAGCCAAGTTCCTCCGGCAGCCAGCAACACGGCGAAGATCACCGCAGAAATCTGCAGACGACGAACGTCGGCCAACGTGTCGTTGACGGACCTCGCGTGAGCTTTGTCGACGGTGAACTCGAAATCAGCCACTGATGTATTCCTTCGAAGGTGGAACGGCGGTGGTGGTCCCCGAGGTTTTCAGGGGCCACCACCAGCGTAGCTAGTTCCGCGCTCGCTCCCACATCTGCAGGTAGGCCTCGGCGCCGCGGCTCATGTCGTCGATGATCGCGTCACCGTCAGGCCCACCCGCGATACGCATGTCGGCAATCCAGTCGGGAATCAGTCCGTACTGCGCAACGCCGTCGGTATTGACGTCGAAGACGCGGGTTCCGGCATGCTGCTTGTCCATGACGGTGCCGTCGAATGCGGTGTACGGGTACTGAAGGGGATTGACGTCCGCATCGCCTCGGGGCGCGGCCTGGGGTCCGAATCCGTTGGTGTCGGCGCCGTATCCGAAACCGAAGTAGTAGTCGTCACTGCGCATTTCCCGAGCTTCTCGCCACGCCTGGATGAAACCCTTTTCCTTGGGTTTGCCGTCGGTCTCGGATGTGCCGTCGGACGATTCCAGTTGACCGGCATAGAGCGCCACGAACCCGCCGAGTGCGTAGATCCTCTTGTAGTAGCTGGGGTCACTCCAGCTGTGGCTCGACACGACGCCCGAGTACTGCGCAGCTTCGAGGATTGTGAGGGCTTCGTCTGCAGCCTTGACACTCAGATGGTCGATGTCGACGATCATCCCGCGGTCCATCAATCCCCGGATCATGTGCTCACCCAAGGAAGACAGTCCGCGTGTATTGCATTGCGGCCCGGCCGGGTACACCGGGAGTGTCACGCCGAGCGGAAGCATCCCGATCAGATTCTGGGCGCCGTCAACCTTGGTGGGTAGCTCGTTGTCCTCGGCGATGCCTTGGCAGGGCTCGGACTGCCAGAACTCTCCGGTACCCAGGTAGTTACCGATATTGACGGCAACTCCGGTAATGCCTCCGTCGAAACGTGTACCACCGAGTGCATTGTCGAATTTGTGCGTCACGATCATCTGCCGGACGCCCAGATCGTAGAGTTCGTCCAAGCCACGGTCGATGTCATTTTCGTCGCACTGCGCTACACCGTTGCGGAGGGAGCAACCGAAGGGCTCCGAAATCTCGACGCCCAGTGTGACGGCAAGCTTTCCGTCGGCGGCAACCTGCCGGGCCTCGGCGGGGGAGCTCACGATACGGAACCAGCCGCGTCCCGGCCCGCCGTACTGCGCGTCGATGTAGTCCTCGAGTTCACGGGTCTGCTCAGCCTGAATGCGTACCGTTTCCATCTCGTCGCACGGATTGCGCTTACTGGGGTGCAGCTCACACAGAATGCGGTTGGCTACAAAGAGATTGGTGAAAATACGGAGTCCGCCACGCCACGCCCGCTCCACCCACTTGTAGTACGTCTGCTCGTGGGTCAGTGAGTCCTGGGCCGGCCAATCCGCGAAGGTAGGCCAACCGGTGGTGTCGTGGGTTTCGAACGGGTTGCCGTAGGAGAGAACGTTTTCCAGGAGAGCCGGCATGCCGTTGGGCTGGTGGTCCGGGCAGTCGACCAGTGCCGCGGTAACGCCCTGAGGATCGAAAGGCCTTCCGCAGTGCAGGTTTCCGCCCATGAACTCGGAAGCATTCATGTGTACGTGTGTGTCGATGAATCCGCGTACTTCGCCGCCCAGACCGATCTCGGTCGGATTGCCGGTGGCATTGACTTCGGATTCCGGGAAATCTGCACAGCCGGTACGAGGAACCAGGGTGAACGAACCGGCATCCGGTTGGCTGCCGGGTTCGGCCATCGCCAAGGATGCGTCACGGGTGACCAACTGTCGGCCGTTCGTGGTGGCGGTGAGGACGAAGTTTTCGTCGCTGGACATCACAGTCCAGTCCGTCAACGGAGTTGCGACCGCAGTGGCGACCACAGCGTCGGCGCCGTCGTGGGCCAGCATCGATCCGTCGGTGCCGTACAGCATGAACCGTCCGAGTTGCGCAGCGTGGAGTCGAAACCCCTCAGCTTCGTCTACCGATACTTGATCCGTCCGGTAGCCGGCGGCGTCGCGTCGTACGAAGTCGCCGGACGCACTCTGCACGGCGTAGCAACCGTTGGCCAGCTGATACACGGTGTTGTCCGGGGCGCTCGGGGCTGCGGTGCCGACGCCGGTGACCGCGACGAGCAACGTCGTGGCCAGCAGCGAAGTCGTCAGAAGTGCAACGACTCCGCCCGGTCGTCGACCACGTAGACGTGAAATTGAGCGCATGCATGACTCCCGGCCGTTGGACACAACTGTGACACGGGACACCATATCGACAAATGGACATACGTCCAACTAATTGCTGAAACTTGTTACAAAAACGTGTTTAGCCGATGGCGGGGCCAAGCAGGTCGTCTGCGTCGGTGATCCGGTAGGCGTAGCCCTGCTCCGCGAGGAAACGCTGACGGTGCGCTGCATACTCGGCGTCGAGAGTGTCGCGTGAGATCACCGAATAAAAGTGAGCCTGTCCGCCGTCGTGCTTGGGACGCAACAGTCGGCCGAGGCGCTGGGCCTCTTCCTGTCGTGATCCGAACGTCCCTGAAACCTGGACGGCAACAGACGCTTCCGGAAGGTCGATCGAGAAGTTGGCGACCTTGCTCACCACCAGGGTCTGAATCTCCCCGTTGCGGAACTGGTCGAAAAGGATCTCGCGTTCCTTGTTCTTGGTCGAACCCTTGATCACCGGTGCGTTCAATTCCTCGCCCAGTTCGTCGAGCTGATCTAGGTACGCACCGATCACCAATGTCGGCGCATTCGGATGCTTGGCCAGAATCGATTTCACGACAGCAACTTTGGTGTGCGCCGTCGAGCACAGCTTGTACCGTTCTTCGGGCTCGGCGACCGCATACGCCATACGCTCGGCATCAGTCATGGTCACACGGACCTCGACGCAGTCAGCCGGAGCAATCCACCCCTGCGCCTCGATGTCCTTCCACGGAGCGTCGTACCGCTTGGGGCCGATCAGTGAGAAGACGTCGCCCTCGCGGCCGTCCTCACGCACCAACGTCGCGGTCAGGCCGAGGCGTCGACGAGACTGTAGATCCGCCGTCATACGGAACACGGGAGCCGGGAGGAGGTGCACCTCGTCGTAGATCACCAAGCCCCAGTCTCGGGAGTCGAACAGTTCGAGGTGCTTGTACTCACCCTTCGTTCGACGCGTGATGACCTGGTACGTCGCGATCGTGACCGGTCGAATTTCCTTGCGCTCGCCCGAGTACTCCCCGATTTCTTCTTCGGTGAGTGACGTCCGTGCGATGAGCTCACGCTTCCACTGACGCCCGGCGACGGTATTGGTGACCAGGATGAGAGTGGTTGCCTTGGCCTTTGCCATGGCGGCCGCGCCCACCATCGTCTTGCCGGCGCCACAAGGGAGTACGACGACACCCGAACCTCCGGCCCAGAACGAATCCGCAGCCATCTGCTGGTAGTCGCGCAGCTCCCAATGGCCTTCCTCGAAGGCAAGATCAATGGGATGAGCCTCGCCGTCGACGTAACCGGCGAGGTCCTCGGCGGGCCAGCCCACCTTGAGCAACATCTGCTTGAGACGGCCACGTTCGCTCGGATGGACGATGACGGTGTCGTCGTCGACCTTCTCGCCGAGCATCGGCGCAATCTTCTTGTGTCGCATGATCTCGGTGAGAACAGCACGGTCCAGGCTGATCAGGATCAGGCCGTGGACCGGGCTCTTCACCAACTGCAGTCGGCCGTACCGGGCCATCGTGTCGACGATGTCGACGAGCAGTGGCTGGGGAACCGCGAAGCGGGAGAACGACACGAGCGCATCGACAACCTGCTCGGCGTCATGGCCGGCCGCGCGCGCATTCCACAGCGCCAGGGGAGTGATGCGATAGGTGTGGACGTGCTCGGGGGCTCGCTCGAGCTCAGCGAAGGGCGCGATAGCCTGCCTGGCCTCGCCCGCGCGCTCGTGATCGACCTCCAAGAGCAGAGTCTTGTCGGATTGGACGATCAACGGTCCGTCGGTCACGAAATCCTCCTGGTGTAGCGGATGTGGCGGTGTCGCGATTGCGGCGCGCGGCACGTACTGCGCGCGGCAACCCTGCCATTGTCCTGGTAACGCAGTGAATACGCCAAGTGGCGGGCAAAACACCACGCGAAATAGGGGTGCCCGTTTCGGGGCACCCCTACGTCAACGTGGCACAGTTGACGACTATTCCTGGCGGAGGAGATTAATTATTTCTGGGCCACTGCTGTCTTTCGCATTTCCATGACGTGAGTTATCGCCTCCGAAATTCCAGATCGATAACCGATATTCTTTTCGCTGTCGCCTGGCGTCGAATCAAGTTCTGATTCGAGTCGAGTTTGAATTCGATCGAGGGCGTGGATAGTTCTTTTCACAGCAGAAATCCTTTGTGCTACGAACGACCCGATAACAGGATTCCGGGCCGACGAGCGTGCTCGTCGAGGACGCAGACCGCAGCCAGTGTCATCCCGGCAGCATATCCACGTGACCTGGGATCTGCGCCGCGGCTACTGGACCTGAACTGGTCGAACGTTTCGTGTAGGTGGTTGAGCGTGTCAGTTTCGGAATGCATGATGAAATCTGTCGTCAGTGAAAAAGAAGGCTTTTTTCTCAGCTCCGCTTTCTTTTGCGAATCAATTCCGAAGAATCCGCAGCTTTTTCGCGCTTTTCTGCGCGGCGTTCCTTGATCGACTGGGCGGGTTTCTTCATGTTCTTTCCCGGCGCCTTGTCAGCCATTGTCGCTCCTCAGTTTTTGAAGTGTGGCAATCACAAACTGACCACGACCATACTTCATTTACAGAAAAAAGCCAGTCACGACTTTTTTTCGTCGATCGGGGTCACCGAAGTTATCCGGTGAAGTGTGAACCGGCGCACTGCGCCGCTCGCCGGATCGAATGCATCCAACTGTCCACCGCCCACACTGACGGGATCGACGATCCGATGTGTAGCCACGCCTTGGGCGTCGACGTAGCCGATGTTGACGCTCTTGCCCGCTCTCGCGGCCGAGGACAACAGCGCGATGGCGGCGGTACTGCTTTCCCTCGATCCGTCTGCGCGAACACCGCCGCGACCGGGGCTGGATGCACGGTCGCCCGCGCGCATCGTTCGTATCAACGAATCGAGTTGTTCCGGCGATGGGCTCGACTGCGTGCGCGGCGTTTGCCGCAAGCGGCGATTCTGTATCCGCGCGCCGCGTGGTCGCAGATCGACCAGGGCTCCGGACGAATCCTCACCGGCCGGCGCAAATCCGGCGGCTCGCAGCTCCGCGAGTACTTCTCGCAGTGGAGCTTGGGAGACAGCGACGGTGGGCGCAAGCGACCGCAAGGCCAACGATTCCGCGACAGCGGACGCCAGTACTTCAGCCAGGAGGGAGGGATCCTCGCATCGAATGAACGACGCCGCGACTCCGGCACGCAATCGGCCGTGTCGACGCGCAACATCGTCGATGAGGTATGAAAGTGATTGAGGGACCGGTGTTTTGGATTTGGTGCTGAACATCGTCTGTAGTTCTGTTGCAGTCAACCCGGCATCGAGTGCCCGACGGATGCTGCCCTCGGTGATGCGATACATCGATGCCGAGCCGGCCGATTCGATATCCGCCACCAACGTCACCTGCTCGAGCAGATCCGGTACCAGCGGGCCGGGAGCCACCAAGGTCAGGTCGGCCTGGACGAGGAAGTAATCGATGGGCTTGGGCAACACAGCCGCCATCTCGGCTTCGGCGTCGCCGCCGTGGAGCATTGCGCGGCCGGGCGAACTCAGGGCACCCCGGGCAACCAATCCGAGTGCCGACGCCTCGGCCAGTGTGTTTTCGACGGCCAACGTCCGAAGGCGTCCGATCCGCCTCGGATGCCGCCACGCCAGCAGACGGCTGACCTCGGCGGGCGACGCACTCTGGCCGCTGTCGAGTTCGGCCAACAACCCCAGAATTGACGCACGGTCGCGAGGCGCGGAAGGCGCGCGGCCTTCCTCGGCCAGTGCCGCTATCGGTTTGTCGGACGGATCACGCATCCCGATCATCCAAGGGACCCGCGGAACGTCGATCCAGGCAGACGCCAGGACCTCCCACCGGCGTGCCGTCGTAGCGTTGAGCCAACCGTCCACAGCGACGGTCGGCGTCCAGTAGTCGTCCGCAGTGTCGACGCTCGGAGTCGGGTCGGGCGTACCGCTGGCGATCAACCCGGCCGCCGAGAGAAGCTCGACCAGCAAGTTGACGCGGCTCTCGTCGAGTTCTGCAGCCTTCGCGATGCGCCTGAGTTCCCGTACGCCTAGCCCACCGGCCCGCAGTGCGGGAGCGGGTGCGGCGCCGAGCACGGCAATAACCTTTTCGCTCTGGCGAACCAGTTCGAGGGCCTCGCCCGCTGCCGCGGCATTGACGTCGGCCGGCTTGAGCTTGTCTCCCGTGATGATCGGTGCGGTGAGGGTGGTCGGATCGAAGACAGGTTCACCGCGGATCGCTTGACGCACAGTTGCCGGTAGCTCCACAGTCTGTTCGTCCAGCCAGCGGAGCAAGCCGGATGCAAGCAACTTCTGCACCGGGCGGTCTGCCGGCGTCTCCGGAGCGGCGTCGCGGGTTCTGCCGATGGGGCTGGAATTGGCCAGAGTCTCGAGCAGATCACGCTCACGCTTTTCGAGCGCGTTCAGTGCTGTGGTGATTTCGACTTCCGACATGGACTCGACGGGTTCGAGAGCTCGGCCGACCCTCCACGGAATGCTGTCGATGACAGCCGGCACCATGCTGATCGGATCCGTGCCCCAGATCAACGCAGCCGCACGCATCTTCGCGAGAGACGCGTCGACGGCCTTCTTGGTGACCTTGCCCTTGCCGGTGAGGGCCCGTTCGGTGAGAGCGTCGTTCAGCTCCTTGCGCGATATCGGCGTTTCCTCGGCCCCGGCCAGTGCCATCAGCTCGAGGATCCCGAAATCGAGCGTGTCCAGCTCGTCAGCGGCCCGACTGACCGATGCGCGCTGCTGAGCACGGCCGCCGAGAACCACCATTGTGCTGGGCGGCGGTACTGCGAGGTCGGGCCGCAGACGCAGCAGTTCCGTCAACTCGGCGTCAGTGCGGGCCGACAGCCATTCGGTCAGACTGTCAGCTCGGGAATTGCCCGTCGAGGTGCCACGTATTTCGGTCATCGCCTATCAGATTAGAGACCTGGTATGTACTGCGTAACGGCGTCCTGTCAAAATGGCTTCGTGGCCAACAATTCGAAGCAGCACTATGTAGATCCAGGATGGCCGGAAACTGCAGACGGAGATCACGCAGTGACCGAATTGTCATCGACCCGCTCAGGTGGACTTTCACCGTTCGGCGACGACACCACCTTCCCCGTGCCGGTGGAGTCACTTCCTTACATACATCCGTACACCGTCATCAACCGCTAACTACCAACAACGAAGAAGGCCCGCACCAATCGGTGCGGGCCTTCTTCGTATGTTCTTTTGCTGTGCGTTCGAGGGGAACGCGAGATCGCGGTCCTACTTGAGGAAGGACTTTGCGGTATCTGCAGCTGCGAGGATCTGAGGATCGATGACGACGCCGTTGTCCTTCGCGAATGCGATGGCCTGATCGATGGCCTCGGAAACCGGGTGTGCGACGGCCTGAGCGACCTGTGCCGGAGCGGGTGCCGGGGTGGCCGGTGTGGTTACGGTGGCCGGAGCGGAACGCTGCGTTGCGCCGCTGTTCAGGCCGAGGCTCGAGGAGCAGGACGGCCAGGCGCCCCATCCCTGATTGGCGAGAACGCGCTCGGCAACAACGATCTGCTGCTCGCGGCTGGCGTTGTTGGCGGTGGCGGCATATTCTCCGCCGCCGTGTGCGTTCCAGGTGCTGGGGGAGAACTGCAGTCCACCCTGGTAGCCGTTGCCGGTGTTGATTCCCCAGTTACCGCCGGCTTCGCACTGTGCGAGGCGATCCCAGTCGGAATCAGGCGCTGCGCTGGCGGTACCTGCGGCTGCGAGTCCTGCTACGCCCATGATGGCGCCGGTGACGGCGACCTTGGCGACAGTGCGGCCTGCAGTGGTGGGTTTGCGATGGCGTCCGCTCATGATGGTGAATTCCTCTCCACACGCGCCTGCGAGGTCAGCTGTCGGGTTCGGGCTGAGAGGTTGCCCGGCCTCGCCTTTCCTGGCTGGAAAGGGTCTGGCTTCACCCCAAGATTCGACTGGTTAAACAACCGAACCGGTGTCCGAGAGGACTTTGGGTCCCCCGTCCTCGTCCCTGGAATGTCTGTTTAGGAAATTCCGGTACCCGCGGGACAAGGCTTGGCGCGGCGGGCCGGAGGTGGCCGAGTTTCCCGGCCGAAATTCACGGTAACGGCTCCGCTCGTCCGTGTCACCATTTGATAACGCGGCGCGTCGAACGGGATACAGAGCGTGGGGCAAATGAGCAGGAGACTCTGCCCAGGTAGCGGGGTGTTCTGCAGTGACAGCTCTCCTGTGGCTGTTCCGTTATCGATCCGTAACGTGATTAAGGTCACACCGTTATCTGGAACAGCTGTGGAGCTTATGCGTAGTTGACGCGGTCTACGTCGACGATCTCCTTGCCCAGGGGCATCAAGCAGATCGGAATCATCTTCAGATTCGCGATGGCCAGGGGGATTCCGATGATAGTGATCGCCATCGCGACAGCCGTGACGATGTGGCCGATGGCCAACCAGATGCCGGCGACGATGAACCAGATGACATTGCCGAGCATCGAACCGACACCGGCCGTCGGCTTGTCGACAACGGTCTTGCCGAACGGCCAGAGTGCGTAGATGCCGATACGGAAGGCCGCGATGCCGAACGGAATCGTGATGATGAGAATGCAGCAGATGATGCCGGCGATGAAATACCCCAGCGCCAGCCACAGACCACCGAGGACCAACCAGATGATATTCAGAATAAATCTCATGGTCAGTGACCTTTCGGTAGGACGTGAGGGAACTCAGCGAGCGCGTCGACCGGACCTCAACGTGTAGACGATGGCCAGAAGGAAACCGATCGGGCAGGCCAACGCGAACAGATACAGCACCAATCCCGGAGGCGTGTCGCTGAAGATCTTGACTGCGAAGATAGCGACGATACCGAGCAATCCGACAAGAAACAGCCCGATTGCGATACGAAAGAGACCGTTTCCGGTTCCGGAAGTGCTCGGGTTCGGTTGAGAGTCCACAGGTACAAGGGTAGTGCCCGTAAATGCGAGTGCCGATACCGGTTGGTCACAGGTAGACTGTGGAGTGATTGCGCGTCCCGTCAAGCAAGTTCGGGGCGCGTTCTTTTGCATTCTTCGGTCGAACCTCTCGATCGAAGCTGAGCAGGACCATGGGGCTCGTACTCGAGCCTCCCGAGAATATTGGGGCGACAAGCCCCAGTCGAGTGATGAGCGGGTGAACGCGGTGCCGACCGGCAAGGTGAAGTGGTACGACGTCGAAAAGGGTTTCGGCTTTCTGTCGCAGGAAGAAGGGGAGGACGTCTACGTACGGGCCTCTGCCCTTCCGGAAGGTGTTGAGGGCCTGAAGGCGGGCCAGAAGGTCGAATTCGGCATGGCGGCCGGCCGACGCGGCCCGCAGGCACTGAGCCTGAAGGTTCTCGAGCCTGCCCCGACTCTGCGCGGTGCGTCGACGCAGCGCCGTGAGCCGATTGTCCGCAAGCACACGCCGGACGAACTGCACGGCATGGTCGAGGACATGATCACGCTGCTCGAAGCCAAGGTTCAGCCTGACCTGCGCAACGGAAAGTACCCGGACCGCAAGACTGCTCAGCGGATCTCCGAGGTTGTCCGCGCGGTGGCCCGCGAGCTCGACAGCTGACCTGCCTGAGAACAAAGAAATGCCCGGCACACCGAATTGGTGTGCCGGGCATTTTCTTCTGGATCAGCTGGTCTTGATCGACCAGATCAGGAGTCCCTGTTCGCTGCCTTCACCGACAGCAAGGTGAATCTCCACTCCCACAAGTTGCTTCTCCGGCTGCGCTTCGACGGTGACTGCCATCGCCTCGTCAGCCTCGAAGAAACGAGGTTCGCCGGACTGATTGCCGTCGGCGTCTTCGTAGACGGCGAGCATCGCCCATTCCGCAGACGAGACGTCCTTCGACAACGACAACTGCAACGCGGATCCCTGCGGCACGTCGAGCTCGTAGATATCGCCGATCTGAGCGCACTGAGACAAGTCGATCGTGCAGAAGCCCGCCGGCTGGGTTTCGATGGTCCGACCATGAGCGTAGGCAGTGATCTGCGGGAGCTTGTCGGGCTCGTCGTTGATGTTCTTGATGATCACGAACAAAACCGAGGCGTAAACAGCTAGTGCCACCACCATCAGGACACTGATGGCAGCCACGATCTTCTTTGTTCTTGCACGCATGATCACTGCGGAGTACTTCCTTGTCCTCGATCGGATTTGCCGGTGTAGATCACTTCTGTCACTTCTTGCTCGGCCAGGTCTGGTCGCTTGCCGCCCAGTCCGGGCAGAAGTGAGCTGCCTCGGTAACACAGGAACGTCTGCAGAAGACCGATCGTCAAGAACACGGAAACGACAGTGAACCCGATCCAGTATTCAGTAGGTAGCAGAACGCCCAGCGCGCCACCCAGTACCCAACTCAGCTGAAGGACGGTTTCAGATCTACCGAATCCGGACGCGATCGATTCCTCGGGCAGATCGTGCTGCAGTGACGCGTCGAGTGAAACCTTGGCCAAAGCGCTGGCAGCCGACGCGATCAGAGTGGCCAGAGCGGCTGTCATCAGGTTGTCGGTCAACGCTGCGATGACCGCGATGATCCAGACGGATGCGGTGCATCGAAGAACGACGACGGCCGGTCTACCCAGTTTGAGTCGCGCGCCGGCCGCGTTGCCGCCGAAGTTGCCCAAGCCTGCAGCGGCGCCGACCAAGCCGAGCATCATGGCCTGCTGGAGAGGTTCGTGGTCTGTTCGGGATTTGGCGACGAACGCGATGTACAGCGTGAGGAAGCCGGTCAGGACACGAATTGTTCCGTTGCCCCACAAACCGATGATGACGGCGCGTCCGAGTGGCTGGCGAACCTTGGCGCTCTTGATGCCAGGGGCACGTCCACCGCCGGCGCGATGTGCCTCGTCCGGGTGGTAGGTGATGGTGGCGGGAACTTCACCTTCGGTGACTTCGACCCACGACGGAATTCGCATACTCAGATACGCGCCGAAAATCGTGACTACCACGGCGAACCACAGCGCGCCGGGAGATTTGAACGCCAGTGCCAGTGCGCCCGCGACGGCGCCGGCGCAGATGGTGCCACCGATCAATCCGAAAACCGTGAGTCGAGAATTGACTCTGACCAGGTCTATCTCGGGCGGGAGCACACGTGGAGTGACCGCGCTCTTGAGTACCGAGAACGATTTACTCAGAACCATCATTCCGAGCGCGGCCGGATACAGGATCCAACTGTCGAAGTTGAACACCAGGATCAGGGCTAACAACGTTCGAATGCCGAACGACGACGCCAGCGCGATTCTGCGCCCGCGCTGCAACCGGTCCAGCATCGGTCCGATGAGAGGTGCGATCACCGCGAACGGAGCGATGGTGATCAGGAGGTAGAGCGCGACCTTCGTTTTGTCTTCGCCGGTGGCTGCGGAAAAGAACAACGTATTTGCCAGGGCCACAGCGAGAGCAGCGTCGGTCGCGTTGTTGGTCATCACCGCGTAGGTCAAAGCAGTCAGGCCGGACTTGTCGGCGCCGTCGGCCTTGGCTGCACGCTGGAACGTCGCAATACCTTTGTTGGTCAGTTCCCGACTGCGCATTGCCGCGACTCGGGTGACCGTGAGCTTGCGCGGCATCGGCGGCGCCTTCGGGGCGTCGGCAGGATCGCCTTTCGAGCCGGGACCCTTCGAATCGGACGTGTCCGGAGCTTCGTCACGGGACTCGGGAATGGGGTGCAGCGGAGGCAACGGAGCACGTCGGCCGGACGGACGCGCGGCCGGTGGGTAGTTGTCGTAACCCGGGTGGACTGCCTGACCAGAAGAGTCGGTCTGCCCCGCAGACTCGTTCGGAATTCGCCGAGTATCGGGGTCGTAGGGTTCGCGCGGTCCGGTCACCACTCAATTCTGTCCTAGTACTGCGGAGGCGACCACGCACACCCCTGACGAGTTGGGCGGCCAAGTCGATTCAGGCCACAAATCGCACGTCGAATATCTGTGGCCAGTACTTACCAGTGAGAAGAAAGCGGTCGGTTCCCGGTATCTGTGCGATTCCGTTGAGAACGTCGACGGTGTGAGTGGATCCATCGGTGTTCAGCCGGGCGCGCAGAGGCGACGCGTCGATCACGCTGGTCACCTGGCCATCTTCCGGATCGATCGACACAATCGTGTCCGTCTGCCAGACGTTGGCGTAGACCATTCCGTCATCGGTGCATTCGAGTTCATTCAGATTCGAGAGTGGTTTACCGTCGCGAGTGACGTCGACGGAACCGGTCGCGTCGAAGGTATCCGGATCGTGGAACGTCAGGGTGGAGGACCCGTCGCTGGTTACCAACCGATCCTCGAGCGCGCAGATGCCCCAACCTTGAGTGGTGAGTGGAAATGTGTCCCGTTCGACGAGAGTGTCCTTGTCACGGACGATTGCGACGCCGTTCTTCCACGTCAATTGCCACAGTGAGTTTCCGAAGACGGTAATGCCTTCACCGAACAACGGTGGCGCCAGATCCGCTCGGGCGATTTCGGGGCCGGAACCCGGGACGCTACCGAGCTCCGTCGAACGCACCCATGACTCGCCGACTCGCCCGGTACTTTCGTAAAGTCTGTTGCCGTCGATCTCCAAGCCTTGGGTGAAGGCGTCGGCGTCATGCGGATGGACGTCGACGACCTCGACGGACAAGGTCGGTACCGGCCCGTTGTCGTCTGCAGCAGGGGTTCCGGGACCTGTCGGAGAGCAGGCCGTCACGACTGAAGTGATCACTGCGAGCGCCGAGACGACAGCTGCGGAACCGGCGCGTGACCCACTCATCTGTCCAGCATTGCAGCCCAGTGCGTTGCGGACTTCTAGTGGTGCGGCAAACTGGAGGAGTGAGTGTTGCTACTTCTCCAGAGCGTGCAGTGCCGCGCCCCGTACTGGCCGATGCCGTCGAGCTTGCCCGAGCAGCTGTTGTCGAGCTGCACGAGGGTGGCGTCGGTGCATACCTCGGCGTCACGTCGGAGGATGAATTTGCCGCTACCCATCGATTCGCCGCAGATATTCCCGGTTACGACGGGTGGCAGTGGGCCGTTGTCGTAGCGGCCGGGCCGAACGATCACCGGGCCACCATCAGCGAACTCGCTTTGTTGCCCGGCCCCGATGCATTGGTGGCGCCCGCGTGGCTGCCCTGGGATCAGCGGATTCGTCCCGGCGACTTGTCGGTCGGCGATCTGCTGGCTCCGCCGGCGCAGGATCCACGTCTTGTCCCCGGATATGTCGCCACTGGTGACCCCGAGGTCGACGACGTTGAATTGGAACTCGGTTTCGGACGCAAGAAGGTCATGAGTCGCGAAGGTCGGCTGGAGGCGGCTCAGCGCTGGTTCGAGGGAGACTTCGGGCCTGAATCGGAAATGGCGAAGGCAGCTCCGTCCACGTGTGGGCTGTGCGGCTTCTTCCTTCCGCTGGCAGGATCGCTCGGTGCTGCATTCGGCGTCTGCGGCAACGAGCTTTCCGCTGACGGCCGTGTTGTGCACGCCAATTACGGCTGCGGCGCGCATTCCGACACCACCCTCCCTCTCGGTGCCGGTTCACCGGCGTTCGACGCCTATGACGACGGGGCTATCGAGTTGACTGCCATGCCGGCGCAGGCCGCAGTCGCTGAAGATTCGGATTCGGTATCCACCGAGTAGACGACCCGTTCGCGGCGGCGGCGCTCCGCGAGGCCACGCTACGGGCGTGGGCGGATTCGCCTACCCGATTACGTGAAGACGCGGCCACCGAATCCGATTTGGCCGCAGCGGGTTACCGCGACCGATTGCTGACGGAGTTGGCTCAGAATGCTGCCGACGCGGCTTCGAGGGCAGGCGTACCGGGATCCTTGAGTGTTGTGTTGGACGGTGCGGTTCTGACCGTCGCCAATACCGGCCGGCCGCTCGACGAGGACGGGGTTCACGCACTCACCGCACTCCGGGCTTCCGGCAAGGTCAACGCCGACGATGGCGTCGTGGGTCGGTACGGTGTCGGATTCTCGGCTGTGCACTCGGTCAGTGACGAGCTCGAGTTGCGGTCGACGACCGGATCGATTCGGTTCTCCGCCAAGAGGACTCGTGAAGAGATCGAGAAAGCCGGCCTGCGAGTTCCGGACTCGGGCGTGCCCGTGCTGCGGCTGGTGTGGCCGTCGGACGAGAGGCCCGGCGCCGGTGTCGATTCCGAGGTGGTGCTGACGCTGCGCGATGATATCGACGGCGGCGCATTGGTGTCCCGGATGGCTGCCGAGGCAGTTGATTTGCTTCTCGAACTTCCCGGATTATCTTCGATTCGGTTGGGTGACAAAACCTTTGAACGAACCGAGCGAGTCCTGGAATCCGGACTGACCGAAGTCTCGATCAATTCCCACGTGTGGTGGCAGTACCGAACTGCCCGTGCTCGCTGGATCGTTCCCGTCAAGCACGGAGTGGCCGTGCCGGTCGGCGACGACGTTCTCCGGGCGCCGACGCGATCCGATGAAGAACTGTCCATCCCGACGCTGGTTGTCGCCGACATCGCGATGCAGCCGGATCGGCGACGAATCCTGCCCGGTGCACCCATCGCGCCGCTCGCAGCGGGATACGCCGAGTTTGTTGCAGCATTGCCGGTCGATCGAAGAACTACTCTGGTCCCGCTGCCGGCCTTTGCGCGAAGTGAGACGGATTCGCTTCTGCGCGAGGCACTTCTGAAGGAACTGCAGGAAAATCCTTGGCTTCCCGTCGTGGGCGAGCCGGACCGGGCGCCGCAGCGTGCGTCCGTGGTTCCGGGGCTCAGTGACGAGTTGGCGGAGTTGCTCACCGATATCATCGGCGGCTTGGTCGTGCCGGAACTTTCGGGTCCGCGCCACGAACGTGCTCTGGCGGCAGTGTCGACACACCGAATCGGGCTGGCTCGAATCGCAGAACTGCTCAGCGGACTCGAACGGGAACCGTCGTGGTGGTCGCGCCTCTACGGCGCTCTGGAACCGCTTGTCATCGATGCACTGTCGGTGGAAGAGCTTGGGACGCTTCCAGTCCCGTTGTCGGACGGGCGAATTGTCACCGGTCCGCGAACCGTGGTTCTGGGTACCGAACTCGGCGATTCGGTGCCACCGGTGCCGTGGACAAGGCTAGTTCACCCGCAGGCATCGCACCCGTTGCTCGCGCGGTTGGGCGCCGTGGGTGCGACTGCAACAGATTTGCTGTCCGACCCGGCGCTGCACGCACTCATCGAAGATGCTGCCGATCAGGATGATTCCGTCGCAACGGAATTAGCGGCGACCGTGTTGGCTCTGGCCGCGCATGTCGCGCCGGGTGCGTTGCCGTCGTGGATCGGTGAAGTGTTGCTTCCCGATTCTGACGGAGAACTGCGCTCCGCCGATCAGTTGTTACTGCCGGGTGCGCCGTTGGCAACCGTGCTGGTTGACGATTCACCGTTCGGCACCGTGGACCCGAAATTTGTGGAACAGGTGGGGGAGCAAGCACTTCGAGTAGTCGGTGTCGGTTGGGGCTTCACCGTCTTTCGAGAAGAGTTGCCGTCGGGCCCGGATCACGATCTCGATTCCGAGGATCAGTGGTGGGACACCCTGAGTGAGGATCCCGAGCATATCGAGGCTGTGCGTGACCTTGATCTGGTCGACGAAAATCGTTGGGCGGCAGCATTGTCGCTTCTCATGGAGTCGCCGGCGACGCGTCCGTTGCTCAGTGACCGACGCGGGTACACCGCGTGGTGGCTGCGTTCGAATGCCGAACTGGGCGGCGAGATCCTGGGCTTGCTGCGAGCACCCCACGACCGCACGTTCGAGGGATTGCTCGACGTAGCAGACCACCCGGAAGGCGACGATCTGCGCGGAGTACTCGCGGCGGATACCGTCGAGGACCCGGAACTGGCTCAGCTCCTCCTCGATCGACTCGCGGATCCCTTGCGGATGCCCACACCGGCCGTCGTTGCACGCGCTCATCGCCACCTGGCGGATGCCGCCCGGCGTCGCGTTCTCGATCTGGACGAGCTGAGCTTGCCGAGCTTCGTTCGCGGACTGTCCGGTGACCTCGTCGAACCCGGCGACGCCCTGGTGCTCGATCGTCCGTGGTTCGGTCCGGCGTTGCCCGCGCAGCGAGTAGTCCTGGGCAGCTTCGAGACCGCGGAAGCGTTGGCTGATCTGCTGGACATCGCGACTGCGTCGTCGGCTGTCGATGGTCGAGTCACGAGCAGTGGAGTTACCCGGTTGTGGGCCGAGGAGCCGCAGGCCGTCCTGGCATTTGCCGCCCTCGGACGAGAAGTGCCCGAGGGCGAGGTGGTGATTCACCACGCGCTCACGATCCGACTGAGCGGCGCAGCCGAGGGAACCGTGACCGTGCCCTGGTGGGTGGATAGCGATGGTGTCCATCACGTGATGCGTGTGTGGGCACAACAGCAAGAGACGTGAGGAAACAGTGTCGTTCGATATTTGGGTACTCGACAGCGCTGTAAGTGCGCGCACACCGTGGTTGGTCGACACCGTGGACGTCATCACCGACAGCGGCGGAACCCTGGCCGCGTGGTCGATCGCGAGCGTCCTGACCATCACACTTCTGATGTGCTCCCGACGCGTCGACGCTCTACTGGTGGCGGGTTCCATGCTCACCGGGTTGCTGGTGATGACGGGACTCAAACATATCTTCACGCGCACCCGTCCACCGATTCCGGAGCGGTTGATCGAAATCGACTCGTACTCGTTCCCGTCGGGGCACGCGATGATGACGGCGATTCTCGCGACGGTGGTGGCCGCGGTGATCGTTCGGCTGACATTGCCGAGGCTCGTAAAAGTAACCATGCTCGCGATGCTTGCGGTCTACACCGTCGCAGTCGGGCTTTCTCGTGTCTACCTGGCCGCGCACTGGATGACCGACGTCCTGGCCGGCTGGGCATTCGGTGTCATCTGGGCGGGTCTGTGGATCTGGGGGACGAACCGGCTGCGCCACCGGCAGGCTGTGCTGACTTAGTCGGTCAGACCCGCACCCTGTTGGGCGCCTTTGCTGCCTCGTAGCGCTGCTCGGCGCTGAATCCAGAACAAGCCGTACCCGAGGAACCCGACGCCGATCCCGGCGTAACAGACGGGTAGGGCGTCGGACCAGCGGTCGCCGCTCAGCAGGACCACGACGGTGGCGACTACCCACCCCGCCGTGCCGATGATGAGAGCTGGTCCCGGTGCGGACAATCGCTCAATCAAGTTTGTTGTGTTCGGAGTCTCGTTCACGAAATTAACGCTACCTGGGCCCTCGTGCCTTACTCTCCCTAGTGCGACCGGCCTTCATGCGCGCCGGCACAGGCGACCTCTAAAGCGATGGGGAAAGAAACACATGGCGGCATCCGGGAAAATTCTCGACACATATTTCAAGATCAGTGAACGAGGGTCCACGATCTCCACGGAGGTTCGCGGCGGTGTCGTCTCATTCTTTGCAATGGCATACATCGTGGTGCTCAACCCACTGATCCTCGGCAGTTTCTCAGCCGATGACGCCGTCGCCAAGGTCGACGTCCTCGGAAACATCTTGCCGGTCAACCAGGTGGCTGCCGTCACGGCATTGGTCGCCGGACTCATGAGCATCGCCTTCGGCGTCATCGCCAACTATCCGTTTGCCATCGCGGCCGGCCTGGGTATCAACAGCCTGCTCGCAGTGACGATCGCCCCGCAGGTCACCTGGCCTGAAGCCATGGGACTGGTGGTCCTGGACGGCATCATCATCGTGGTGTTGGCGCTCACCGGTTTCCGAACCGCAGTGTTCAATGCGATTCCGAACGCGCTCAAATCGGCGATCGCAGCCGGTATCGGTATGTTCATCGCCTTCATCGGCTTCGTCGACGCAGGATTTGTCCGTCGTATCCCCGACGCCGCGGGCACGAGTGTTCCCGTCGGGCTCGGCATCAACAGTTCCATCGCGTCGTGGCCGACTGCGGTCTTCATCTTCGGTGTCCTCCTCATGGGCGTCCTCGTGGTGCGGAAGGTTCGCGGTGGCCTTCTCATCGGCATCGTCGTGACGACCATCCTGGCGGCGATCATCGAGGCTGTTGCCGACGTCGGACCGTCGCTCGGAACCAACCCGAAGGGCTGGAACCTGAGCGTTCCCGCGATCCCCGACATGTTCGGAGGCATGCCCGATCTGAGTCTGGTCGGTGAGGTCAGCCTGTTCGGTGCGTTCACTCGAATCGGAGTTCTGGCTGCCAGCTTGTTGGTGTTCACCCTGGTTCTCGCCAATTTCTTCGACGCTATGGGCACCATGACGGGCCTCGGTAAAGAAGCCGGACTGACCGACAAGGACGGCAACCTTCCCAACGTCGGCCGCGCTCTGGTCGTCGAAGGTGCCGGTGCGATCGTCGGTGGTGGAGCTTCGGCGTCGTCGAACACCGTGTTCGTGGAATCGGCTTCGGGTATTGCCGAGGGCGCCCGCACGGGTCTGGCGAATGTCGTGACAGGTTTGCTGTTCCTGGTCGCCATGTTCCTGACGCCGCTGTATTCGGTGGTGCCGATCGAGGCAGCAGCGCCGGCGCTGGTAATTGTCGGTGCACTGATGATCGGGCAGGTTCGTGACATCGATTTCACGAAGTTCTCGGTTGCCCTTCCCGCCTTCCTGACTATGGTCGTCATGCCGTTCACCTACTCGATTGCCAATGGCATCGGCGTCGGATTCATCTCGTGGGTCGTCTTGAACGCGGCCAGTGGTGAAGCCAAGAAGATTCACCCTTTGCTGTGGGTCGTGGCGGCTCTCTTCATGGCCTACTTCACGGTGGGACCGATTACCGACGCACTTACGTAAAACTTTCAACTAGCCGGTGCCCGATAACCCGGTTACCGGCTAGTTGTTGACGTATTGTTCTCGCGTGACCCCCGAAACCCGTGCGCTGGCCAGTGATCTGTCGTTGGCTGTAGTGCGTCTCAGTCGGCACCTGCGAGGCCGAAGGGCTGATGCGCAGGTATCTCTGACGCAGCTTTCTGCCCTGGCCACCCTGAGCCAAGACGGGCCGATGACGCCCGGTGCCCTCGCGGCTCGGGAGAAGGTTCAACCACCTTCGATGACCAGGGTTGTTGCCTCCCTCGCCGAAATGGGGTTGGTGGAGCGTTCGCCCCATCCCACCGACGGGCGTCAGATTATCGTGACGTTGTCCGGCGCCGGCCAGGCTTTGCTTGCCGACGAGACTCATGCGCGTGAGGCCTGGATGAACGAGCAGCTTTCAGGCTTGAGCGCTGACGAACTCGCGACGCTTCGCGGAGCTGTCGGCATCATCACCGCCATGGTGAACGCGTCCGAGTAACCTCGCTGCATCATTTCGGTACAAGATAATTACCGGAACGAACGATCGTAGAGGCAAGATGGGGTGGTGCCCCGCGATCCCGACTCCGGCATGTTTGCCGCACTCCGCAACCGAAACTATCGACTCTGGGCGTCCGGGCAGATCGTTTCGCTTGTCGGAACGTGGATGCAGCGCATCGCCCAGGACTGGCTGGTACTGACGCTGTCCGACGGCAATGCGTTGGCCGTGGGCATCGTGATGGCGTTGCAGTTCGGACCCACTCTGTTCCTTTCGGTGTGGGGCGGCGTCCTCGCCGATCGGTACGACAAGCGTCGAATCCTCATCTTCACACAGTGGGCGAGTGCGTTGTGCGCGCTGGTGATGGGACTGCTCGACGTCGGCGGAATCGTCGAAATGTGGCACGTCTTCGTCATTGCGTTTGCCCTGGGATGTGTCTCTGCGGTCGACGCTCCGGTGCGGCAGTCGTTCACCATCGAGATGGTGGGCAAGGAAAACCTGTCCAACGCAATTGCGTTGAACTCCATGACTTTCAATACCGCCCGCATCATCGGTCCGGCAATTGCCGGTGTGCTGATCAATGTCATCGGCACCGGGTGGGTGTTTCTGCTCAATGTTGCGACGTTTGCCGGCGTTCTCATCGCGCTCTATCTCATGAACACCAAGGAACTGACGCCGTCGGAACCTGCTCCCCGGGCCAAAGGACAGGTGCGCGACGGATTCCGGTATGTGTGGGGGCGCAAGGATCTGCGCGTGATCATGCTGACTGTCTTCATGGTCTCGACGTTCGGCTTGAACTTTCCGATCAGCCTCGCGGTGATGGCCCGAACCACATTCGATCGGGGCGCCGATGCCTACGGACTGCTCTCCACCACACTGGCGGTCGGGACGTTGGCGGGAGCGGTGTACGCCGCGCGGCGCAAGGACCCACCACGATTGCGCACGTTCCTCTTTGCCGCGACGGCCTTCGGTGCCTTCGAAATAGCAGTCGGCCTGATGCCGACCTATCCGTTGGTGGCGTTGATGCTGATACCCGCCGGCGCACTCACATTGACCTTCAGTACCTCGGCGATGAATATCCTGCAGATGTCGGTGCCTTCGGAGATGCGCGGACGGGTCATGGGCATCTACATGCTCAGTTTCCTCGGCGGAACACCGCTCGGAAGTCCGGTGCTGGGTTGGGTGGCTGACACTGTTGATCCCCGGGCACCGCTGATCGTGGGCGGAGCGATCTCCCTGTTGGCGGGCGCCTTTGCCGGCGTGTATCTGCTGCGCAGCGAGCGCCTGAAACTACGACTGAAGATGCCCGAAGGCGGCGGTAGGTTGCCGGTTTTCGATGTGCGACCCGCTGTTGTCTGTGATGCGGCCGAGCAAGCGGTGGAAGCTAACCGCGTGCCGTGAGCTTTTCTCGTTTGGGAAACAGCGTGTAACTCAGCGCGACGACGCCCCAGATTCCGAGGACCAGCGTCAGGTTGCTGATCCAACCCTCGAGCGCCTCGGTCCGACCGGCGTCGTCGACGAGGAAGATCGCGACGGCGAGTAGGCCGCACGAAATGGCCCAGGCCAGAGCGGCTTTACCGAACTCTCGCCACTCTCGCACTGCCCGCGGGGTGCCGTACTTCGGCGGCGAAACAGGCGGGGGACCGCCGGCAAATCGGTAGGAGAACTGGGCGTCGGCCCACGAGACGAGGCTGTGCCCGAACGCGACGGAGACGCCGATGTACGCGGCGGCGAGCCCATGGCTGAAGTTTGCCTGGCCTCCGCCGCGCAGATCGAGAGCTGTCGCGACCAGGAGCACAACATCGACCAGTGGCGCGCAGATCAACAACGCAGCGCCGAGCGTCGGCTTTCGGAGTAGATAGCGGGCGGCTAGTCCTGCGGCGATGAAGACCCAGAACATGATTTCGCAGGCGACGATCAGGTGGATGATCATGAGACCTCATTTCTAGTACGACTGTATTAGTTACGGAAACTAGCACAGTCGTGTTAGTTTTGTGAAGTGGTGAAACGATTGAGCCCGGAGATGCGGCGTGAGCAGATAGCCGAAGCCGTCTGGCGAGTCATCAGACGCGACGGGATCGCGGCCACCAGCGTTCGGACCGTCGCCGACGAGGCGGGAATGTCTACCGGTTCGCTTCGGCATTTTTTCGCGACGCAGTCAGAGTTGTTGGTCTTCGCCATGGAGTTGGTGGTCATTCGCGTCGAAAAGCGGATCGACGCTATCGAATTCGACCCGGATATGCGGCGCGCCATCCGTCAGTTCGCGGATCAGTTCGTTCCCCTCGACGACGATCGCCGCGAGGAAATGCAGGTGTCCATCGCCTTTGCGGCCGCAGCCCAGACAGATTCGGCGTTGACTGCAGTACGCGATCGGACCGATCAAGTCTTGTTCGATCACTTCCGTCAGTTCGTCGAGGCAGTGCGGAACGATGGATTCCTTCGGCCCGAGGCCGTGGTGGAAGTCGAGGCGATGCGTTTGCATGCGGTGGTCGACGGTCTCGCTGTGCAAGGCGTCAACGATCCGAAGCGAGTGAATCCCGCCGCCGTTGCGCAAGTTCTCGACGCCCATTTTGCTTCGATGTTCAGCGCGGACGGGAGTCGTGACTTAGCTGCCGTGCGCGATACGGCACGATAGAGCAGTGGTTCACGTTATCGATATTTCAGATCCCGCCGATCCTCGGCTGGATGACTTTCGCGATCTCAACTCTTCCGATCGCCGTCCGGACCTGCCGGAAGGCAAGGGTCTGGTCATCGCCGAAGGAGTTTTTGTCACGCAGAGACTCCTCACCTCCCGCTTCCCGACCCTCAGCCTGCTCGGCGTCGAGCGGCGTCTCCTCGAGTTGGCCGACGATCTCGACGGCGTCGACGTTCCCTTCTACCGAACCACCGCTGAAGTCATGGCCGAAGTGGTGGGCTTCCATCTCAATCGTGGGGTGCTTGCCGCAGCCGGTCGGCCGTCGCCTTTGGCAATCTCGGATGTTTTGCAGGACGCAAAAACGGTGGCAGTCCTCGAGGGCGTCAACGACCACGAAAACCTCGGCTCGATGTTCCGCAACGCCGCCGGTCTCGGTGTCGACGCGATTCTGTTCGGCAAAGGATGTGCTGATCCGCTGTACCGACGTTCTGTTCGCGTCTCCATGGGCCATGTTCTGCGAGTGCCGTTCGCGCACGTCGAAAAGTGGCCCTACGATCTGGAAGAATTGCGCAGCAACGATTTTCAGCTCATCTCTCTGACCCCCAATCCTGAGGCCGTGACCCTGGCTCAGGCGATGACCGGCGACAAAGTTGCGTTGCTGCTCGGCGCCGAAGGCCCGGGTTTGACTGAACATGCCATGCGCGCCACGGATATTCGCGCCAAGATTCCCATGGCGCCGGGAACCGATTCGCTCAACGTCGCCACTGCTGCTGCGATGGCCTTCTATGAACGCGTCAGGACAATGCAGTAATGCCGAGCCGAACTCCCTGGGCTACCGGCGTCGCGGTGTCGATTTTTGCCGCGATGCTGTCCACAGTTGCCGTGGCCGCATTCAGTGAGGGGCTCGCGGACATCAACGCGGTGCTGGCGATCGTCGTCAACATCGTCGCCGTCGGCGGATTGGCGCCGACGGTCTGGCGGTGGCGAGCTGTACCCGTGTGGCGGTGGGTGGTTTACGGTGCGGTCGCGGGTATTCCGTTGGGCTGGATCACTGCGATAGCGGCCTGATCGGGTCCGGTTCTGCCCGATGTGTCAGTGGAAACCGAAGTATCGTGCCAGGCGGCCACGCTTCGTCGGTTCCGGTGCTGAAGGTTCCGGTGCTGAAGGTTCCAGGGCTGCCGGTTCTGGGGCTGCCGCGTCGACAATCGGCTCTGCAGCTTCGGCAATCGGTTCCACAGTCTCGGTCTCGGACTCGAGTTCTTCGATCGGAGGATGAAGTTCCTCGGTCGTGTCTGACTCCGACTCCGACTCCGACTCCGACTCTGGCGTCGGCTCCGGTTCCGGTTCCGGAATGGAAACCGTACTGGGCGCCGGCTCCACTTCCGGGGCGGCAAGTTCCAATTTCACTTTGGGTGCCACAAGCTCCAACATGATCTTCGGCGCTTCGACCTTCTGCTGAATCTTGAAGCCCCACAACAAGATTTGGGTCTTGTCGAGGTCGTCGTTGTGGGGGGTCCCCGTGTACCGGAAGCCGAGCCACTCTGCATTGGCGGCTTCAGCGAACTGCTGGGGATGGAACGGCAAAGACTGCGGGTCGGGCAACACACCGGCGGGATAACGCAGGGGGTGCTCGCCGGCCCAATACGGCAATTCCCAGGTTTCAGGGATGCCGATGTTCTCGACGATGTCGATCGGCAGTGCACTGAACGAACGCTGCAGATGGCCGTTTTCCCACAGTGCGAAGGAACCCTGAGCGCGGCCAGGGACGGAGCTGACCAGCAATGTGCGCGGCGCGGGGGGCGAAAGTAGCCACGTTGCAGGCAGTTCCGAAGGGAGAAAGGAACTCAGTTCGGTGCTGCAGACGACGCTGATGTTCTGGTACACGCCGATGAAGACGTAGCCGGGTTGCACGGTGGCGGCCGTCGACAGTGGATGTGGCCCGAGGGATTCGAAGTCCTTGTCGGGGTACAAGCGCTTTGCCACGGTGAGTGCCGCGTTCTGGTCAGGCTGGGGGTACGTGCTCAGTTCGGCGCGCGCGTCACTGCTGTCGATAAACCAGATTGTTGATACCCGTGCCGCCACCGATCGCCCTTTCTCCTGTACTTAGCTTTTAAGAAGAATACGACGAATCGGCTGACGACTTGCCTGTCGGGGCGCATGGTTGCAGGGTCAGCGTCCGCTGCTACGTACGCCAAGGAGAACATCGTCCCACGACGGGAGAGCAGGTTTTCCGCGCTTGTCTTTGGTGGATGGTTGCTGGGGTGCTGTCTTGGGTGTGGTCTCTGCCGCCGGTTCCGGAATTTCTTCGGAAACTACGGGTTCGGGCTCGATTTCGACTGGCGGTGAAAACTCTGCCGGAGCCGCGATTTCGGTGACCGTCGGGATTTCGGTGACTGTCGGGATTTCGGTGACAACTGCCACCTCGGTCTGGATATCGATTTCGGTCTTGACTTCTTCGACCGGAACAATTTCGTTATCAACCCGTGATAATTCAGGCTTCTCGTCCACGACGGGTGCCAGACCACGTAGCGGACGACCGAAATCGGGATCGATCAGATCGAATGCGGTGTCGTCGAGTGCAACGATCGTCCCGCCGTGTGCGTCCGGCTGGTAGCGCCAATGCGCGGCATTGGTGCTGCGTCCGGCCTGCCACTGCAACTGGGCAACCCAGTGATTGTCTTCGTCGCGCCAGGCGTCCCACGTGGCGTCGTCGATGGTGTGCCCGCGGGCGCGAAATGCGTGAGTGACGATCTCTGCGAGGGTAGGCACGGTTGGGCCGTTGTCGCGGATCGGGTGGCCACCCTGCGCCATTTCCGCTGCACGGGAGCGTTCCAGGAGGACAGGGTAGGCGTATCGCTCGACCTTGCTGGCGGGAATTCCGGCTTCTCGCGATACCTGCTCGACGGAAGCGCCGGAGCGGATGCGGGCCTGGATTTCCCGGGGGCGGAGCTGGCTGTCGGTTTCGATCTCGATCTGGCCCAGTCGAGCCATATCGCCCCGGGATGCTGCACGCAGTTTGTCATCGGCGGGGATACGAAATTTCTCGCCGGTTTGGGCGTCCGCGCACACCACATGCGATCCATCGGGTTCAAGTCCGATCACTCGAAGCTCTCGCACATTGACCTCCCTTATCGCGTCGGCTCGCGACTTTGCGCCGCAATTTACTGTAATTCATTTGTGATCAGCGGTCCGGCAGGACACTCCCGAAGGGTGTGCCGCTCGGACCTAGGTCACACGTACAGGGGACCGGCGTCTCCGGCAGTGCGCCGGGATAGCGATCGACGACCTTGTTCAATTCGATCTGCAGGTACAGCGTGTTCAGTCCGAAGGCAAAGGTCGGAATCCACGACAGCGTCGGCGAGCAAGTCAAACGGGCTCCGGCGTTTCATCGCCAGCCCAGTCGCGACCGGTTGTCCGTACGAGACGGATGAATCGACGGATGCAGCATCGAATTCTGATTCGGACATGAGGTCCCCCGGTCTGATTGGCGACAATAATCCCAGTTCAGTACACAATTGGGATGTTAGTGCGCGTGGCAGCTGTTCAGTTCGGAATCCACCGGATTGGTCTGAATACACTGCTGGCCCCGACTCGGAAAGAATCGGGGCCAGCAGATGGAACGAGTCGAGAAATGGCTCAGCCGAGCTGCGAGACGACCCAGTCGATGCTCTTGGTGAGCTGGGAAACGTCTTCGGGATCGATGGCCGGGAACATGCCGACGCGCAACTGGTTGCGGCCGAGCTTGCGGTACGGCTCGGTGTCGACAATTCCGTTGGCGCGCAGGATCTTTGCGACAGCAGCAGCGTCAACATTGTCGTTGAAGTCGATGGTGCCGACAACCTGCGAGCGGTGTGCCGGATCAGTGACGAACGGGGTGGCGAACTCGCTGGCCTCGGCCCAGTTGTACAGGCGGGAGGACGAATCAGCGGTGCGTCCGGTGGCCCAGTCGAGGCCGCCGTTGCTGTTCATCCACTCGATCTGGTTGGCGAAGAGCAACAGGGTTGCCAGCGCCGGGGTGTTGTACGTCTGATCCTTGGAGCTGTTGTCCACGGCGATCGGCAGGGAGAGGAAGTCGGGGGTCCAGCGACCCGAGGTCTTGATCTCCTCCACGCGCTCGAGAGCAGCCGGGCTCATCAGTGCGATCCACAGGCCGCCGTCCGAGGCGAAGCACTTCTGCGGAGCGAAGTAGTAGACGTCGGAATCGGCAACGTTGACCGGCAGTCCGCCGGCGCCCGAGGTGGCGTCGATGGCGATGAGGGCATTCTCCGAACCCGCGGGGCGGGAGACGGGGATTGCGACACCGGTGGAGGTCTCGTTGTGTGCCCAGCCGATGAGATCGACGGACGGGTCGGAGACCGGCACCGGTGCGCTGCCCGGATCAGCGGAAATGACGATCGGGTCACCGATGAACGGGTTTGCCTTGGCAACCGAAGCGAACTTGGAGCTGAACTCACCGTTGGTCAGGTGCAGCGACTTCTCGCGGATGAGGCCGAATGCTGCCGCATCCCAGAACGCGGTGGTTCCACCGTTGCCGAGAACAACCTCGTAGCCCTCGGGCAGTGAGAACAGATCGGCGAGGCCGGAACGAACGCTGGCGACAACGTTCTTGACCGGCTTCTGGCGGTGGCTGGTGCCGAACACCGAAGCGCCCACGTCGACCAGGGACTGCAGCTGCTCGGGGCGAACCTTGGAAGGACCGCAGCCGAAGCGTCCGTCAGCGGGCTTGAGATCGGCGGGGATGATCGGTGTGGAGGTCATCGCTTCTTTCTGTTCCTTCACTTGTGTTCTGTACTACCGTGATTGGTGATTAGAGCAGGTGTTACGCGTGGCTGATCTGATCCCAGCCCTCGACGGACTCGGGGGAGCGGGGTGCCGGGCCGGTGTAGATGGCGGCCGGACGAACCAGTTTACCGAGACGCTTCTGTTCGAGGATGTGTGCACACCAGCCGGCGGTGCGGCCACACGTGAACATGGCGGGCATCATGTGCGCGGGAACCTCGGCGAAGTCCAGGATGACAGCAGCCCAGAACTCGACGTTGGTCTCGATCGCACGGTCCGGACGACGCTCACGCAGTTCGGTGAGAGCAGCCTGCTCGAGTGCTGCAGCAGCTTCGTAGCGGGTGGCGTTGAGACGCTTCGCTGTGGCGCGGAGCACGCGTGCACGGGGATCTTCGGCGCGATAAACGCGGTGACCGAAGCCCATGAGCTTTTCCTTGCGGTCCAGGATTCCCTTGACCAGGGCGCGGGCGTCGCCGGTGCGCTCGGTCTCTTCGATCATCGGGAGCACGCGTGCCGGTGCGCCGCCGTGCAGCGGGCCGGACATGGCGCCGATGGCACCGGAGAGGGAAGCCGCGACGTCGGCGCCGGTGGAGGCGATGACGCGGGCGGTGAAGGTGGAGGCGTTCATGCCGTGCTCGGCGGCGGAGACCCAGTACGCGTCAATTGCCTCGACGTGGGCCGGGTTGGGCTCACCCTGCCAGCGGACCATAAAGCGTTCGGTGACGGTCTTGGCTTCGTCGATGCGCTTCTGCGGAACTGCGGGCTGGTAGATGCCGCGCGCCGACTGTGCGACGTAGGACAGTGCCATGACGGATGCGCGTGCGAGCTGGTCGCGGGCGGTTTCGTCGTCGATGTCCAGGATTGGTTCGTAGCCCCAGATGGGAGCCAGCATCGCGAGTCCAGCCTGGACGTCGACACGGACGTCACCGGTGTGGATCGGGAGGGGGAACGGCTCGGCGGGCGGTAAGCCTGCGCCGAAGCGTCCGTCGACGAGCAGGGCCCATACATTGCCGAAGGTAACCTTCTGGCCGACCAGATCTTCGATGTCGACGCCGCGGTAGCGCAGTGCGCCGCCGTCTTTGTCGGGCTCGGCGATGTCACTGGTGAAGGCGACTACGCCTTCGAGTCCGCTGACGAAATCGTCGGGTATTCCTGCGCTCACTGCCATTCTCGTGGACTCTCCTCGTTCGAGTGCGCCCGGTCAGAGTCGCACTGCCTCAGCCTTCAGCGATTGCGCGTCAAGTGCTTGCGGGATGAGCACGCACTTCAAGTTGTCTTGCGCAATCTTCTCGTCCCGATCGGCTGCGGTCGCTGATGCGGCCTGCGATTCGAATCGGGTCTAGCCACGGCAAACTTTAGCGGGTCCCGCACGGCCGGTGACCGGTGAGTACCCGGGAGTAGCGTTCTGGGCTGTGTCGAAGGAACATCAGGACCCGGTGGTAGTGAACAACGAACTGGCTGCGATGCGGGTGGGGTATCCGCAACCCGGCAGTGAATCCGAGGCTGTACACGACCGGATGAGCGTCGAATTGGACGTGAGTCAAGTCGAGAACGGCTGGCTTCCGCTCATGCGTCAGTGGCTGCTCGATGCCGTCGAGGCCGAGGCGCCCGAACCGAATGCGATGACACTGTCCACTCTCGACGAACACGGGCACCCGACGTCCCGGACGGTTCTCTGTAAGGGCTTGTCCGAAGCCGGGGTTCTGTTCTTCACCAACTATCGCTCCGACAAAGCGCGTCAGCTGGACGTGCATCCCTTTGCATCGGCGAACTTCACCTGGCTGACGCTCGCCCGGCAGGTCATCGTTCGAGGCGCGGCCGAGCATGTGAGTGATCAAGTGACACAAGGGTATTGGAGTACCCGGCCGCGAGGGTCTCAGCTCGGGGCCTGGGCGTCGTCGCAATCACAACCCGTCGAATCACGGGCAGCGTTGGACGAACAACTCCGTGAAGTCGCCGCGCGCTTCGGCGTCGACGGTGAGATTCCGGTGCCACCGCACTGGGGCGGGATCCTGATCCGCCCCGAGATCGTCGAATTCTGGCAAGGCCGCGCCAACCGCATGCACAATCGGGTCCGAACTGCCGTCGTCGACGGTCAGTGGTCCGCAGTTCGTCTCCAGCCGTGAAGAGTGTTCTCGCGGACACGACTCCGCTCGAGAATCCTGATTATCGACGATTGTGGACCGCCGGAATCGTCACGGTTATCGGCGCCCAACTCAGTGTGGTCGCAGTCCCGCAGCAGGTGTACGTCATCACCGGCAGTTCCGGCTATGTGGGTTTGACGGGAATCTTCGGTCTTGTTCCCCTGATCATTTTCGGGTTGTGGGGTGGCGCCCTCGCCGACGTGATGGATCGTCGACGGCTGTTGATGATCAGCTCGATCGGCCTCGGTGTCACGTCGGTGCTGTTCTGGATTCAAGCTGCTCTGAACGTGAACAACGTATGGCTGGTTCTCACACTGTTCGCGGTGCAACAGGCGTTTTTCGCGGTCAACCAGCCGACCCGGGCCGCGATAATTCCGCGATTGATTCCGGGAGCGCAGTTGCCGGCCGCGAACTCACTGAACATGACGGTGGTGCAGTTCGGTGCGATCGCCGGGCCGCTGTTGGCGGGTGTGCTCATTCCGACGGCCGGTCTGGCTCTGCTGTACCTGCTGGACTCGATCTTCCTGCTGGCCACGTTGTGGGCCGTGTGGAAGCTCCCGTCGATACCGCCGACCGGAACGTCGAAGCGCGCAGGTTTCCGAGAAGTCCTGAGTGGGTTTTCCTATCTCGCGACACAGAAGGTGCTGCTCGCGTCCTTTGTCGTCGACATCATCGCAATGGTGTTCGGCATGTCCCGGGCGTTGTTCCCGGAGATTGCGGAAGAAACCTTCGGCGGCCCACCCGAGGGCGGTTTCGCGCTGGGCTTGTTGTTCGCGGCGATGTCGGCGGGTGCCGTACTCGGCGGCGTCTTTTCGGGGTGGTTGCCACGAGTTCAATACCAGGGCAAGGCAATTCTGATCTGCATTGTCTTGTGGGGATTGTCGATGATCGGATTCGGTGTGGTCGTCTACTTCGCGAGTCCGGAGTCCAGCGTGATCTACCTCTGGGCAGCGGTGGCGTTCCTGGCATTCGGTGGTGCCGTCGACATGGTGTCGGCCGCGTTCCGCAGCACGATGCTCCAACAGGTCGCGACGGACGACATGCGCGGACGGCTCCAGGGCGTCTTCATCGTCGTCGTGGCGGGTGGCCCGCGTATCGGAGACGTCCTGCACGGCGGCGCCGCATTCCTGTTCGGAACGGGGGTGGCGGCGGCCGGCGGTGGCGTTCTGGTGGTTGTCGGGGTCGTCGTGGCGGCAATCGCCTTCCCGACGTTCGTTCGGTACAAGGTGGGACGCGCCGCCTGACGTCCTGGTTTGCGGACGGTTCGTGGTGGAAACTTAAGTCCATGACGCAACCGCACAGCACGGGTAGAGGTGGGTTCGAGATCCGTGGTGGCGGCTACCGGGCCGAGATCGCTGCGGCGGGAGCCGGATTGCGATTGCTCGATCACGACGGTCCGTCGGGGCGTCGTGCGCTTACCGAAACGTGGGAACTCGGTTCGAAACCACCGTTGTCCGCCGGCTTGGTGCTGGCGCCGTGGCCCAATCGGATCCGTGACGGCCACTTCATGTTCGACGGTATCGAACATCAGCTGGAGATCACGGAGCCTGCTCTGGGGAATGCCAGCCACGGGTTCGTTCGTCGACGTAATTGGAGTCTGGTCAACCACACGTACAGTCGCGTCGAATTGTCCGTCGACGTGGGATTACACAAGGGTTGGCCGTACCCGCTGCAGTTGACGATCGTCTACGCAGTGGACGAGAGCGGCTTGACCGTGACGCACACTGCGACCAACAAGGGGGCGACGCCGTCGCCGTTTGGACTCGGAATGCACACCTTCATCCGGGCCGGCGATTTTCCGCTCGACGAATGTTCTCTTCACCTGGCTGCGGGGACACGGTTGCCGATCGATCCCCAGCGGCTACTGCCCAATGCGTATTCGCAGCCTGTTGCGGGCACGGATTTCGATTTCCGAACGCCGCGTTCGCTCGAAGGTGTGCAGTTGGATACGCCGTACAGCGCGCTGGACGTCGTCGACGGCAGCGGACGTACGCAGCACGAGTTGCTCGCGCCCGACGGCACCGGGACGGCACTGTGGACGACGCGTGAGTTCCCCTGGATTCAGGCGTTCATCGCAGATCCCGCAAACGACAAGGGGTATCCGGATCGTGGGCGGGCGTTGGCGCTCGAGCCGATGACGTGCCCGCCCGACGCGTTCAATTCGGGAATCGACATGTTGGTTCTCGGGCCGGGGAAGACGTGGACGGGTACTTGGGGGATCCACGCGTTGTGATCCCCATCCCAAATGCTGGGAGCGCGTAACGAAGCTGTGGACGGTCTCGATGGAGGTGAGTTGGTGAACGCAGTTCGGCTGTGAGGCGGGATTCACGGCAGGTCGATGGGGTGCAAAATGACAACCCTTCGGCAAACAAGCAGTTCACGATAGGTTGGGGGGTGTGAACATCGGACCCAGCACGTCCGTGACCAAGGCAATGAAACTTGTTTCAGTTTCGGGGGATATGTCTAACTCCGATCGGGCTGAAATCCTTCGCGGAGCTACCCTCCCTCGGCATGTTTTGTTCGGTGCGACTAGTTTCTAGTTGAATCGTATGAAGTTACTCGTTGGTTTGAGCTTGAGAGGGATCCTTCGTGCCCGCTGACAATGACACAAAGCCCACGCTTACTTACCCCGGTGGTGAGCACACGATGTCCATTGCCAGGGCAACCGAGGGCAATGACGGCATCGAACTGGGAAAGCTGCTGGCCAATACGGGGTACACCACCCTTGACCCCGGCTTTGTGAACACTGCATCCACCAGTTCCGCAATCACCTACATCGACGGCGAGAAGGGCATCCTGCGCTACCGCGGATACCCCATCGAGCAGTTGGCCGGTAAGTCGACGTTCATGGAGGTCAGCTACCTGCTGATCTACGGTGAGCTTCCGACCGAGGTCCAGCTCGAGTCCTTCACGGACCGCATCCGTCGCCACACACTCCTGCACGAAGACCTCAAGCGGTTCTTCGACGGCTTCCCGCGCAACGCACACCCGATGCCGGTTCTGTCCTCGGCAGTCAATGCGCTCTCGGCGTACTACCAGGATTCCCTGGACCCCGAGGATCCGGAGCAGGTGGAGCTTTCCACCATCCGTCTTCTCGCGAAGCTGCCGACCATCGCGGCGTACGCGTACAAGAAGTCCGTCGGACAGCCGTTCCTCTACCCGGACAACTCGTTGAGCCTGGTCGAGAACTTCATGCGCATGACGTTCGGCTTCCCGGCCGAGCCGTACCAGGGTGATCCCGAGGTCGCCAAGGCACTCGACATGTTGCTGATCCTGCACGCGGATCACGAGCAGAACTGCTCCACCTCCACGGTGCGCATGGTCGGTTCTTCCGATGCCAACATGTTCACGTCGGTGTCCGCTGGTATCAACGCACTCTGGGGCCCGCTGCACGGCGGCGCAAACCAGGCCGTGCTCGAGATGCTCGACGAGATCAAGGCCAACGGAAGCACCGCAGCCGAGTTCGTCCGCAAGGTCAAGAACAAGGAAGACGGCGTGAAGCTCATGGGCTTCGGGCACCGCGTCTACCGTAACTACGACCCGCGCGCTGCGCTGGTCCGTGAGACCGCGCACAATATCCTGGGCAAGCTCGGCGGCGACGACGAATTGCTCAACATCGCAATGCAACTCGAAGAAGCGGCTCTCACCGACGACTACTTCATCGAGCGCAAGCTGTACCCGAACGTGGACTTCTACACCGGTCTGATCTACCGCGCGATGGGCTTCCCGCCGCGCATGTTCACCGTGCTCTTCGCCATGGGTCGTCTGCCCGGGTGGATCGCACACTGGCGTGAAATGCACGAGGATCCGGCTACCAAGATCGGCCGCCCCCGTCAGATTTACACCGGCTACACCGAGCGTGACTACAAAGACATGACGTCCCGCTAACGCGCTACTGGCGACATGACTTTCCACTAGTTTCACTCACCAAAACAATTTCGCCTCGACACCCGGACCTGTCCGGCTCGTAGTTCAGGAGAACATCATGAGTAGCAAGCCCGTAATTGAATTCCAGGAAGGCCCCGCGCCGACCGATCTGGTCATCAAGGATCTGGTTGTCGGAGAAGGCACCGAAGCCGTTCCCGGTGGCACCGTCGACGTTCACTACGTCGGTGTCGAATTCGAATCCGGCGAAGAGTTCGACTCTTCCTGGAGCCGCGGCGAGTCCATTCAGTTCCCGCTCCGCGGTCTGATCAAGGGCTGGCAGGACGGCATTCCCGGCATGAAGGTCGGCGGACGCCGTCAGCTCACCATCCCGCCGGAGCTCGCCTACGGCCCGGCCGGTGCGGGCCACCAGCTTTCCGGCAAGACCTTGGTGTTCGTGATCGATCTGCTCAACGCCAAGTAAGTCGCAGTACCGCTGGTACAGATTTTCAAGAAGCGTCCTGCTCGACCGTCTGGTCGGGCAGGACGCTTCTTTTGTCGCAGTGGCGATAATGACGGTATGGACATCGAGATTCTGTATGTGGATCAGTGCCCGAACTCCGACGAAGCCGGTGTGCGAGTGAAGGAAGCGCTGGCGAAGGTCGGTCTGGTCGACGTCGCAGTGTCGTACCGATTGCTGGCCACCGATGACGAGGCAGCGGCGGTACCGTTCGCGGGATCACCGACGATCCTGATCGATGGTGTCGACGCTTTCCCTGACGCTGACAGAGTTACCGACTTGGCGTGCCGCGTCTATCGAACGGACGAAGGGTTGAAGGGATACCCGACCGTGGATCAATTGGCCGCCGCGATCCGGAGACGCGTCTAGGCTCCGGTCGCGCGCGGGTCTCGGGTCAACTCGTAGTCTTGCGTCGGTAGAGCAAGTTCGCCCACACAAATCCCATGACCGCGATTCCCAGGCACCACGCGAGTGCGATGACGGCGCTGTTTCCGATCGGTGTCCCCATCAGGAGCCCACGCACCGTCTCGATGATCGGTGTGACCGGTTGATGCCGCGCAAATCCCTGAAGCCAGGACGGCATGGATTCAGCGGGAACGAAGGCGGTGCTGACGTAGGGCAGAAACATGATGGCGAAGGTGAATCCGCCTGCGGCTTCGGGATTTTTGGCCACGAGGCCAAGTGCTGTCGAAAGATATGACATCGCGAAGACGAACGCGATAATCACGCCGGCGACAGCGAGCCAGCGCAGTGGATCGCTGGTTGGGCGAAAGCCCATGATCAGGGCGACTACGATCACGATTGCCGTGGTCAGAATGTTGCGGACGACGCTGGCGAGCACGTGCCCGGTCAGGACCGACGACGGCGCGATCGCCAAGGTCCGGAAGCGATCGATGATTCCGTCCTTCATGTCGCTCGAGACGCTCACAGCCGTGGTCGATGCGCCGAAACCTGCGCACAGCAGAATGATTCCGGGAACGACGTAGTCGATGTACTCGCTGCCGGTGTTGATGGCTCCGCCGAACACGTAGACGAAGAGCAGCATGAGTATGACCGGTAGCGCTATTGCCGTGATCATCGAATCCGGGCTGCGTAGAACATGTTTGAGATTTCGCCGGAGCATCACCGCGGAATCGGTGGTAACGGTTGTTGTCATCGGACACTCGCAATCTTGGATTGAGCGGTCAAGGCGAAGAACACGTCGTCGAGGTCGGGTGTGTGTACGGAGAATTTTTCGACGGTGACCGTTGGGTCGTCGATGGAGTCGAGGATTGTTCTGATCGACGACACGGCTCCATCCGACGGGATCTGCAGGGTCAAAGTTTCGGGTGATTTGTGCGCGTAGGGGAATACTGTTGTGGCGTAGTCGAGTTGCGCCGGATTTTCGAATTGCAGCGCCACGTGTCCACCAGGAACCAGCCGTTTGAGTTCGTCCGGTGTTCCCTCGGCGACCAGTCGGCCGCCGTTCAATACGCCGATGGTGTCTGCCAACTCGTCTGCCTCGTCGAGGTATTGGGTGGTCAGAAAGATTGTGACACCTGACTTCGTGAGAGTTCTTACGATGGACCACATTTCGTGGCGACTGCGCGGGTCCAAGCCTGTCGTGGGTTCGTCGAGAAAAACAATCTCCGGTTGCGCTACCAGGCTCATTGCAATGTCGAGTCGCCTGAGCATGCCGCCGGAGTATTCGCCTGCACGCTTGCCTCCGAATTCCGTGAGGTTGAATTGTTGGAGTAGTTCTTCGGCGCGGTGTCGGGAACCCTTCCGGCCCAGATGATTCAGCTCGCCGAGCAATACCAGATTCTCGGTTCCGGTGAGCAGGGTGTCGACCGCTGCGTACTGGCCGGTGACGCTTATCCGTCGGCGAACGTTCTGCGGATCGTCGCGAAGTGAATGTCCCGCGACGGTGATATTGCCGGAGTCGAACGGGATGAGGGTTGTGAGAATTTTGACTGCCGTGGTCTTTCCGGCTCCGTTTGCTCCGAGTAGGGCGTAGACGGATCCGGAGGGTACTGACAGGTCGAGTCCGTCGAGTACATGCTGGTCGCCGTAGCGCTTACGGATTCTGCGGGCCGAGATTGCGGGGACTTTTGTTGGCATCGGAACCTCCGATAGGGAACTGTGTACGCCATAAACTCGTGTTTATAGCGTACACAGTTCTAGGATGATGGCAAGAGCGAAGAGATGGGACTGTATGGACACCGGCGACGACGGCGCGTTACCGAAAGTTGTGGAGTTGGCCTGGGGTCTGGATCAGCCGGGCACACGCGGTCCCAAACGCGGTCTCAGTCTCGAACAAATTCTCGACACTGCGATCGAACTTGCTGATGCCGAGGGCGTTACAGCCCTGTCGATGGGCAGGGTCGCCAAATCGCTCGGATTTACCACGATGTCGCTCTATCGATACGTGTCGAGCAAAGACGAACTGCTCGAACTGATTTCGGATCGAGTAGTCGGACCTCCGCCAGTACTTCCCAAGGATGCGTCGTGGCGAGTTCAGTTGGAAGCGTGGGCAAATCAGGAATACGCAATGATGGTCAGTCGGCCGTGGTGGCTCAAGTTACCGATCACTGCTCCGCCGACCGGACCCAACAACATGGCCTGGTTGGACGCTGGATTGGGCGCCTTGGCGGGCGTGGAACTGACTGCGGCGTCGAAGTTTCAAGTGATCACCAATGTCTCGCTGTTCGTGATCGGCCGTGCTCGTTTCGTCGTAGATCTGGCCGCACAAACTGTTGCTGACGAAGCGGCGTACCAGGCTGTCATTGCACGTGTCGTAAATCGTGAAGATTTCCCCCACCTGAGTGCTGTGATAGCAGAAGGTGGGCTCGAAGACGAGCCTGCTGCCGAAGAATCCGAAGACATCGACTTCGACTTCTCGCTCGGCTTGCTTCTCGACGGCATCGAACAGTTGGTGCATCGATCCCGTGGAACGGCGTGACGTCTCGACGGATCAGGTGGCGTTCAGGCTCCGGCGGTCTTTCCTGATCCCGTTCATTTGAGTGTTGTTTAATGCACTCGCCACGAGCGACCGGATTGCCCCGGCCACGTTCACCACCATGTGGTGTTCCCGCGGCAGTACCGTCCGCCCGCGCGGTGGCAGGTCTTACGTTTGGTTTCCGTCGGGCATCTTTACCGTCTCGTCCGCAACTCGCCGAAGACGTGCCATCCTCAACACGTGCTGCGAGAGCAGCAAGGTTCAGAGCAGCGTTGTGATCACGATCGCTGCGGAAACCGCACACATCGCAGACGAACACCCGAACCTTCAACGGCAGTTTGGCTTTCACTACCGAACACTTCGAGCAGGTCTTACTCGACGGAAACCACCGATCCGCCACCACCAGACCGGTCCCCGCCCAATCCGATTTGTAGGCGACCTGCCGCCGGATCTCGCCGAACGCGGCATCATGCAACGCCCGATTCAACCCCTTCGTGTAGACGCCACCCGACCTTGTCATTGCGGCGACACTCAAGTCTTCTACGACGACGGTGTCGAACTCGTTCACCAGTCGGGTGGTGAGTTTGTGGCGGTAGTCCCGGCGACTGTTGGTGATGCTGGCATGTACGCGCCGCACCTTGACCTGGGTGTCCTGTCACCGCCGGGAGGGTTGTTGGTTGGTGCGGCGATCCGGACCGACACGCCGGGATGCTTGGCGTTGCAGGCGACGTAGTGTTTTCGCTTGTTTGCGTGCATGTTTCGGGGTCTCGATCATCTCCCCGGTGGAGAGAACCGCGAGGTGCTTGACGCCGACATCGACGCCGACGACCGACGTGCCGCGCCGGGTGCCGGTGGCGCTGCCGGTGACGACGGTAGCCGACCGAATCCTGGCTGTTCCCGCTGCGGTTTTGCGGGCAAGTTTGCGGGTCGATTCCGCAGTCTTGACGACCCCGATCCGAGGCAACTGGACATGGCGACGATCCCCACGAGTGGTGGCAAATCCGAAAGCGCCGGTGGTGAATCGGCACGAGAGCGCAGCCTGCATTCTCTTGAACCTCGGGAAGCCCATCGTTCCTTGACGTTTCCCGGTCCGAGCATCCTTCCAGTTCGACAACGCTGTGGCGCAGTTCGCGATGCCGCTGCTGTAGGACTCTTTCGAATTCTCCGGCCACCACGGCACACCCGTCTCACGATTCACCGCGACCGTGTTCTTGACGGTGTTCCACTGTTTGCGCAGGCTGTGCGCCGACCACGACACCGGCGGTGTCAACTCCGAATCGGGGATGTCGTACGAGCGTTCGGCGGTCCGCTGATCGAGGTTCGCTTTCACCTGATCGAGTGCCCAGTTGTAGGCGTACCGCTGCGCCCCGCAGTGCGAGCGCAACATCTTGGTCTGGGCGGGGGTGGGATCGAGGACGTACACGAACGCCCGGATCACCGTTCGATCCGACGGTGGGTCGACGATTTCCGCAGCTGGTGCCGCATCAAATGTTGTGTCCGGCATCCGATCATCAACTCCCCCCCAGAGTCAGTGCTGTTGCCGGTCATCGCCCGACAACCGACAAAATACAACGTCGTACCGACACGAACGATGCGGCGCATTCGCACCCGATCCGGATTGCCGTGGTCGGCACTCTCTGACGCGTCGCCGCACGGATCCGAGCCAGTACTGTCCGACACATTCTGGCCGTTCCGTGCTGCTTGATCCTTGACTGTCAACTATCTGGAACTGCACTGAACAACACGAAACCGTCCGAATTGCCGAACGGTTGCAACCCCAGGCTGGAAAGTATCCGTCACAGACGGGTTTTCGACATCACACCATGTCGTTTTTCTGTAGCCACCGCAGGGTCGGCCAGCCGCAGAAGACGGGCAGCCAGCACGTCAGTACGCGGTAGAGCAGGACCGACGGGACAGCGATGCTCGGCGGGAGGCCGAATGCCGTCAGTCCGCCGATGAGGGCGGCCTCGACGGCTCCGACACCACCGGGCGTCGGAGCGGCCGAAGCGAGAGTTCCGCCGATCATGGTCACGATGGTGACGGTAATGAACGTTGTTCCGCCGCCGAATGCTTCGACGCTTGCCCACAATGCGAGGGCTGCGCCGAGAGTTGTTGCGGCACTTCCGCCGACGATGATGAGGAAGCGAGTGGGATTGCGCGCCAACTGGCTCAGCTCTCCGAGGACTTCGGTGACCTGCGGCCTCAGATCGTTGTTGAGCCACCGCCGGAGTTTGGGGATGAACATGAAGGCGCCCAGGATTCCCAGTGCGATGCCGCCAATGAGGTAGAGCACTGTCGAACCCGGAATGAAGTGCGAGAGATTGGTGTCTCGGCCGGCAACGATCGAGAAGAAGATGAGTAGACCGACGTGGGTGACTACCTGAACGGTTTGTTGCAGGGCAACCGCTGCGGTGGCTCGGACGGTGCCCAGTCCGCCCTTTTGCAGGAAGCGGACACTGAGTGCCAAGCCGCCGACGCCGGCGGGGGTCGTCGTCGCCGCAAATGTGTTGGCTACCTGCATGATCAGGAGGTGTCGGTAGCTGACCATGGATGATGCGCAGGCCCAGAGGGCCGCTGCGGCGCCGACGTAGGTCAGTGCCGAGACGGCAAGGCCGAGGAGTGCCCACCACCAGTTTGCGGTGTTGAGTTCGGTGATGAAGGCCGGTACCTGGCTGAGGAACGGGTACGCGACGTAGACCAATCCGATGAGCAGCACCAACTGGATGATCTGATTGCGGCTGAATCGGGTGACCTGCGCGGGGGCGATTTTCTCGATGCCGTTCTTGGCGCCGACCTCGTCGCGGATCTCGGTCATCAGCGGGGTGGAGTCAGGGATTCCCCGGCGGATCCGGTTCGGCATCGCCGCGGTGGTCAACCGGCCGCTGGCCCCGAGAATGGTTTCTGCGCCTTGAATTCGGATGGCGGTCTCCACTGCTTGGTCGACGCCGAAAAGTGATGCAGTCGTCAGGAGAAGTTGTGCGTTGTCCGACTGCATCTGCACTTCGGTGGCGCCGAACTCGGAGTACGCGTACCCGCCGAACAGGACCGTTCCGCCGTCGACGTGGATCTCGGATGCGCGGAGGTCGCCGTGGGCCATCTGATGGACGTGGGCGGTGTGCAGTGTCTGCCACAGTGCGTCGATAAGTTTCGAGGACTCACCTTCGGCGTCGAGGTCCTCGGTCTTCTGCTCCTGGGCTGCGACGGAGAGGGGGATTCCGCGCGGCGAGGGACGTGCGTACATCTGCCAGCCGCGATCGAGTACCGAGATCGCGACGGCTTTGGAACTGGCGAGCCCGATGTCGGCAAAGGCGATCCCCATCAACGCGCGATGCTCGACGGCGCGGCGCAGAGATCCGTAGGGCGGGGGAGTTTCACGATTGCGGAACGAGATCCAGCGGAAGGTCTGGCGGATCGCACCGCTGCTGCGCTGATTCTGTCCGAACAGTTCGACGGTCAACGCGTCGCACAGTTCGCCGTCCGGGGATTGATCGATCGCCGCGGACAGGACGAGAGGGCCGATGCCCGACGGACTGACCACACGGAAAGCCGTGACACGGAAGCCACGTTTCAACAGCACCCGGACCGCGGAATCCAAGGGAACCTCGAGGCCCGGAGTGCCGACGACGAGCACGATCACGGCACCGATGAGGTAACCGACGGACAGTCCGAGCATCGACCTTGCCGGCACGATCGCACTGACCACAAGGTGGATCGGGGCGAACAGCAAGAGCAAGGTCCACCAGGCACGACGCCACTTCTTGGGCAGCCACGGACCGGATACGGTCAGAACAGCGGCCAGCATCGCGATCCAGCGAGGGTCGTCGAGGAACTGTGAGAGGAAGGTGGCGTCGAGTCGATCCGGCACGTCGAGGTGCCATTTGGGTGCCGAAATACCGGTTCCGGTGATGGACAGCGCGACGAGCGCGATCAGTCCGGCGGCGGCGTATCCCGCGAGCAGTTTCCATCGTCGGCCCACGATCAGTCCGATGAGAATTGCGAACGGCAGAGCCAGGATCGCGATGCCGTACAGAAGATAGACCGTGTCCGACAGGCTGGGGGAGAGAACACCGACGATGTTCGACACCGATGTTTCGAGAGCGTCCCACTGGCTGCGTGTAATCAATGAACCGGCGATCACACCGCCCATGAGTACAGCAGCGACGGCCACACGCATGATGTCGCTGGTTCTGCGTTGCAGCGGCGGCAGCAGGCTTCCCGTTACCGGGATGTCCCGTCCGTCAACGCGCATATGTTTTCAGAACTCTCTCGTGCTTGAGCGGCAGCCGTCGTGGCTACCTCGAATCAAAGTACCGTGCGTGCATCGGTGCGCTGCGATGCAAGGACGTGTCGTTACGTGCGTGATGGCAATTGCCGCAGAGATCCTACGTGGCGGGGCAGGAGCGCGTAAAATTCACTTTCCGGATGCTCGACGGTAAGGAGCGCACATTTCATGAGTCCAGAGTCGAATGGTGTGGACGGACGGGTTCCCGACCTGCCAGTTGCCGCAGCCAGGATTTCCGTGACCGAGGACTACGCGCAGGAGATCGACGAGATCGCGAGTCTGACGGCAAAACTTGGCGGGCTGGAATCTGCTGAATTCGCGGATGCCTGGAGGCAGGGCTATCCGTACGAGAAGAAGATGTCGCGCCGTGAGTACGAGCGGAAGAAGCGCCGGCTCCAGATCGAACTACTCAAGCTGCAACTGTGGGTCAAGGACACCGGTCAGAAAGTTCTGATCATCTTCGAAGGCCGCGATGCGGCCGGCAAGGGTGGCTCGATCAAGCGTTTCACCGAGCATCTCAACCCTCGCGGGGCTCGCGTCGTCGCCCTCGAGAAGCCGACGGACATCGAGCGAACGCAGTGGTATTTCCAGCGGTACGTCGCGCACCTGCCCAGTGGTGGCGAGATCGTCCTGATGGACCGGTCTTGGTACAACCGCGCCGGCGTCGAGCGTGTGATGGGATATTGCACCCCGACCCAGTATCTCGAATTCATGCGTGAGGCACCGGAATTCGAACGCATGCTCGTCAACTCCGGGATTCATCTGCACAAATTGTGGTTCTCGGTCAGTCGAGAAGAGCAGTTGGCACGATTTGCCGCTCGCCGAACCGATCCGGTGCGTCAGTGGAAGCTGTCACCCACAGACCTTGCCTCCCTTGACAAGTGGGACGACTACACCCAGGCCAAGGAAGCGATGTTCTTCTACACGGATACGGGCGACGCTCCGTGGACCGTGATCAAGAGCAATGACAAGAAGCGGGCGCGACTCGAAGCGATGCGTCATGTGCTCGCCAGTTTCGAATACCCCAACAAGGATCACAAGCTTGTGGGAACCCCGGATCCCTTGATCGTGGGACCGGCCTCCGCAATCTTCGAAGAGGGCGAGCACGTCAACGTGGTGTTGCCGAGCATTTAGCAGGAGGGTTGCCGGTATCCGGCCTTTTGTCTGTATGCCCTTGTATTGTGACTCGCATTCGTAGGGGGCCACTTCGGCTGTGATGTGACGGAGGCGACGTGTCGGTCAAGGTTGTGTATTTGCATGGGGTCGGTACCGGCGACCCGGATGCTTCCTGGCTCAAGGGATTGAACGAGGGTCTTGTGGGTGAGGGGCATTTGCCTGTCGGCTGGGATGACGTGTGCGTACCGAAGTATTCGCATTTGTTGTCGGTCAAGGGTGCGAGTGCCAAACTTCCGCCCAGCACGTACACGGTGACTGACGACGGGACCAGTCGCTTACAGTTCGAGCGCCGGCAGGCTGACATTCTTCGGAAAATGGCGATGGATCCGTCAGTTTTGGCGTTTGGTCTCCGCCGACTGCCCAACGGGATGCTCACGACGATCCAGAAAGGCGCTGTTGCACTGGGGCCGGCAGTGCTGGGACAAGTAAAACGCTATGTCTCCGACGAAAATCTCCGGGGAGCAGTTCTGCATCATATTCTCGGCTGCATGCCGAAATCGGGCGAGATTATCCTGATTGCGCATAGTCTGGGCAGTGTCATTGGGATCGATCTCCTTGGACGACTACCGAAAAGTGTCCGGGTTCGGCGGTTCATCACGATCGGCAGTCCAGCGGGTGCACGGGTCTTCGCTGTCAACAATGACCGGTTACTGAATCGATTTCCGTATACACGGGTTGACGCTTGGTCGAACTTCTTCGGAACAAATGACCCGGTGACGGCGGGGAGGGGGCTCTCTACTGCCTTTCCTGCGGCCCGAGATTTCAAAGTTTCCACGCACAAGCATGATTCGGAGTCGTACTTGGCGCACCCTGCGATTGCAGGTTTGGTTGCCGACGTTCTGTACCCGACAATCGATACCCGAATCGTGGGCCACGGACTTGCAGTTCAAATGACCATTGGCGAGGCGAATGCCCTTCTGCTGCTGCATTATGCGCATGCGGTGCGCCGTCGGATCAAGGACCCGAAGGTGGCCGAGAGGTACGCCGCCGCGCTGAGGGTGAGCCAGGACAACGCTGCTGCCAATTGGCAGCACAAGGTGAAACTCGAGAACCGATCGCCGTCGATGGAACTTGAATCGCTTGTGGCAGGAAAGCTTCCGCCGTTGCCATACCGCTGGGATTTTGCCGAGGCGGTACGGACGTTGCTGACCTTGGCATTGACCAACCTCGTCGAGCCCTACGATATCGAGGTCGGGAGCGCCCAAATTGACGCATTAGCTGATATAGCTGTCGAGATGGGCTTTCAGCCCAAAACTGGCATAAAAATCGGCAAGGCGTTGCAGACCGTTGAGGCTTCCGTTGTCGGTAAACGCGGGAAACCGTGGGGACGAGTTCTGACAGCCACAGTAGGCCTCGGGTTGATTGCACTCGGACCGATCGGATTGGTTGCTGCGGCGCCAGCGGCAGCCTTCGGCGGGGCGGCGATCGTAGGCGGTCTGGCGGCGTTCGGCCCGGGCGGTATGGTCGGTGGTATCGCGATGGTGGGTGGTCTCGCGTTCGGAGGTGGTGCAGCACTTGCGGCGGCCGCTGTGATTCCTGCCGGCGCAAAGGTTTCGGTGGTCGATACGACCCGGCTTACGATTGGCCTCATGGAGCAGATCGCCTGCACGAGCTTGGATATACAGGTCAAACCAGGGCTCTGGTATCTGATGGCTGATGCCGAGAACGATTTGTCGGCAGAGATAAGCCGACTGAAGGTGTATTCGGACCCCGATTCGTCCGATGTGAAGGCGCTGGAGGATCAACGATCGCTGATCGGCAAACTGATCTCCTACATGATCAAGAACGGATTAGCAGATGTCGTCATCGAACCTGACGACGCCGAGAATGCCTTTGCAAGCGTCTGAGTAGCTGTTGTCGAGCTCGAAATCCGCCGTTGATTCAGTTCTGCCGAGGCGTGTCTCGGAGTTCGACAAATAGACGTGCTCCGCCCAACGGGCTGGCGTGAAGTGAGGTGCTGCCGCCGTGGAGTGATGCTTGCTGAGCGACCAGGGCCAACCCCAGCCCTGAGCCGGATTTACCGGCAGTCGAGCCGCGGGTGAACCGCTCGAACACGGCCTCGCGCTCGCCTTCGGGAATGCCGGACCCGTTGTCGTCGATGGTGATGGTGAATGTCGCGGGCGGGCCGGGGCGGCATCCCAGGGTGATCCGCACTTCGGTGGCGCCGCCGTGCCGCACGGCATTGGTGATGGCATTGTCGAGGATCAACCGGATGCCGCCCGGTAGTGCGTGAATGCGGTAGGGAAGAGGCGAATCGGTGGTTTCGACGCTCACCCGTAGATGCGGATGGAGGCGTTGCGCTTCATCGGCGGCGATGTCACACACTTCGATCAGATCGGTGTCCTTGAAGTCCTCGGCAGTGGACAACTCGCCCTTGGCTAGCCGCTCGAGGTCGCGCAATGTCGATTCCACTCGTCCTTGGGCGCGCGCGAGATCGACCAGAATTTCGTGTCTTTGCGACTGATCCAGATCGTGGATGGACAGCACTTCGATGTCAGTGCGCATGGCAGTCAACGGCGTTCGGAGTTCGTGTGCTGCTGCCGAGGCGAAATCTCGAGCCGTGGCCAAAGCCGACGTCGTGGCTGCCTGTGCGCTGGCAACGTCCCTGAGCATCGATTCTGCGGCTGCCGCAAGCTCATCCGCTTCTCGAATGCCGGAGACCTGGGTGGCGAGGTCAGGGTCGCGTCGGGCGATCCGGCGTGTCAATTCAACGAGTGGACGCACTGCCGGTCCGCCGAACAGCCAGCCCAGCGCGGCCGCCGCGCCTACAGCGCCCAGCCCGAACAAGGCCACCTGCTTTTGCTGATCGACAGTGATGTCGCGGGCCTCTGCGTAGGGAACTGCCAGTGAGACAAGAGCATTGATTCCATCGGCTTCGGCGGTGTAGGCGCGATACATGGTTCCGTCAACCTCGACGGTTTCCGAACCCACCGGCAGAGCCGGAAGCCTGGTGGGGGTACTGGACATGACCTTGCCGTCAGTGTCGTTGCGGATGGTCACCGAGAACGCACCAGCATCGCCGAAAGCACCGAGGAACGGACCTGCGGTGGCGGCATTGGCCACGACAACCGTCGACGCGGTCTCGAGTCGACGATCCAACTGCGCGAGGTTGTTTCGCGCGATCGCGAGTGCAACGACCACGCCCAGTGCAAGAACGATGAACGTCGCCCCCAGGGCTGCGGCGGCTGCGACGCGGATTCGCAATGAGAAGCGCCGACGCTTCACGGATTTTCCCGAAGAACAAATCCGACGCCGCGGACGGTATGGAGTAGGCGGGGCGATCCGCCGGACTCGAATTTTCGGCGAAGGTACCCGATGAACACGTCGACGACGTTGGTGTCCGCTACGAAGTCGTACCCCCACACGAGTTCGAGGAGGCGTTCGCGAGTGAGGACGATTCCCGAGTTGTGGGCCAGGACTTCGAGCAATTCGAATTCGCGCTTGGTCAGAGGTACTTCGTTGCCGTCGACGCGAACGCGTCGACCGGAAAGGTCGATGTCGAGGTTTCCGATGCGCAGGGTGTTGGCGGCGCCGGAGTGGTCGCCGGCGGGGGCATTGCTCCGCCTCAGCATCGCGCGGACGCGCGCTACCAATTCGGCGAGGACAAACGGTTTGACCATGTAATCGTCGGCACCGGATTCCAGTCCGGCAATCCTGTCGTCGACGGAGTTTCTGGCGCTGAGCACGCAGATGGGTATCTCGTTGCCGGCCGCGCGCAAGGCCGTCACCACTCCGGTGCCGTCGAGGACGGGCATGTTGATGTCGAGAACTACCGCGTCCGGGTGCTTGTTCGCGATCACCCGGAGGGCGTCCGCGCCGTCGACAGCAGTCAGGACCGAGAACCCCGAAAGCCGCAGCCCACGTTCGAGTGAGGTGCGGACGTCGGCGTCGTCGTCGACCACGAGGATGAGCGGTGTCTCGGTCACCGTCCCATTGTGCACTGCCAGGAATGGCAGTTTTGTTAATCAGACCGGCAAGTCGGTGCCGTCCGGTCGTAGGCCTGCCACGAATATGGCAACCAGCCGTGGAACGAGGTTCGGTATCGCCTCGTCCGACAGTTCGGGGTGGGGGCGGGTCAGCCGGGCCAGAGCCAGGACGAACTCGAATGGGTGCAGGTCAGGCCGGACGAGTCCGGCGGATTGTGCGGCGCGGATTGCGGCGGTCATCTGGGTTTTGGTCAGTTCGCGGGCCTCGAGAACCTTCGGTGGGAACTCCGCGAAACTACGCTCGACCAGTGCCGGGATGAGCGCGCCCAACTTCAGCTCTACGAGTCGGTCTACCAAGCTTTGCCAGGCCAGACTCGGATCGGTTGGCATTCCTGCGAGTGCGGTTTCGGCGGCTTCTCGAGCGTCGGTGAGCGTCGCGACGGCAACGGCCGTCACCAAGTCCTCGCGCGTCGGAAAATTTCGGTAGAGCGTGGCGATGCCGACATTGGCGAGTTCGGCAACGGCGTCGAGCGGCGCGTCGTGCCCGCGCTGTGTGAACACCGCGCGCGCGGCCCCGACTATCGCATTCCTGCGTTCGAGCGCATCGGCTCTCATTTCACACCTCCGGTATTGACAACACATCATAACCGGAGGAATATCTTCCACAAGAGCCGGAGGGAAATCCTCCACTTGCGAAGGGGTTATTCATGGAGACTGTCTCCGATCCGAAGGACGGCAAGAAACTACTGGCCGTGGTGCTCGGCCTCTCCGCCGTCATCGGTCTTATGCTCCTGGCGTTTGTCTTGCCTTCGGTCAACAGTGGCGCGCACGGATTGAAGCTGGGAATCGCCGGTCCCGCCCCGGCGACGACGCAGATCACGGCGTCGCTCGGCGAGAACAAGCCGGGTGCATTCGCGTTCGACGAGTTCGCTGACGAGGATGCTGTTCGCGACGCAATCCGAAACCGGGACGTGGTCGGCGGAATTGTCGTGGATGCGAATGGTTCACGAATGTTGATCGCTTCCGCCGGAGGTACGCCCATTGCTCAAACCCTGACCGGCGTGGCAAGTGCACTGTCCGAAGCTTCCGGGACCGAGGTGGTCGTCGAAGACGTCGTTCCTCTGACGAAGGACGACCCGGCCGGCGCCGGGCTCACCGCTCTCGCTTTGCCGCTGGTCTTCGGCGGCATGATGCCCGCTATTGTTCTGGTGCAACTGTTTCCGCGCAGTATCGGCAAGCGGGTGTCCAGCGCCACCGGTATCGCGGTGGTCGCGGGCTTTGCTTTGACGGCCATTCTGCAGTTCGGCACCCACAGCCTGGACGGCAACTATGTCCTCACCTCATTGGCTCTCGCACTGGGAATTTCCGCGATTTCCCTGACCATTCTGGGTCTTGAATCCTTGCTGGGTATGAAGGGTTTCGCGCTCGGGGCCGTTCTCATGATGTTCGTGGCCAACCCGCTTTCCGGAATGGCAACCACGGGCGCGTGGCTGCCGGCAGGCTGGGGCGCCTTCGGGCAGTTGCTCCCGCCGGGTGCTGCTGGTGCTGCGGTCCGTTCGTTGGCGTTCTTCGACGGCCATGGTGCGGCGAAGCCAATTTTGGTGCTGACGTGCTGGATTGCCGTCGGAATTACGTTGTGCGTGGTTGCGGGAATGAAGAAGGCGCCATCGCTGGTGTCGGAGCCCGAGCCCGCGCTGAGTAGTCGGTAGGCTCGAGGGTGTGAACAACTCTGTCGTCTGGTTTCGCCGTGACCTGAGGGTAAGCGATCTTCCTTCGCTCACTGCTGCAGCTGATTCCGGGGGAGAAGCGTTGGGGCTGTTCGTCCTCGACGAGAAGCTGCTCGGGCCGGCGGGATCGCCCCGCCAAGATCAACTGTTTGCCAATTTGACGGCGCTCGACCAGCAACTGGGCGGACGTCTGATGGTTGTTCGCGGTGATCCGGTCGACGTGGTCCCACGCGTAGCGGAATCCGTTGGTGCCAAGGAAGTTCACATCAGTGCCGACTATGGACCGTACGGACGGCGGCGAGATGCGGCGGTGGTGAGGCAGATAGACCTGATCGCGACGGGATCGCCCTACGCCGTTGCGCCGGGGCGCGTCACCAAAGCAGACGGCGATCCGTACAAGGTATTCACACCGTATTTCCGTCGGTGGATGGAACATGGCTGGCGAGGACCGGCTGCAACAGATGCGCAGACAGTCCGATGGCTCGATCCGGACGATCTCGATGGTGGACCTCCGCGTGAGGAAATTCCCGCGGCGAACGGGAAGATTCTCTACCCGGCCGGTGAGATCAGCGCGCTCGAACAGTGGAAAGACTACTGCGAGAACAGTCTTGTTCGGTACGACGACGAACGCAACCGGCCCGACCTCGATACGACGAGTCGGATGTCGATTCCCTTGAAATACGGCACCATTCATCCGCGAACCATGTTGGCGGATTTATCGAGGCGTACCGGCGACGGACCGCAAGCCTACCGTCGCCAGCTGGCCTGGCGAGATTTCTACGCGGACATCCTGTTTCAGCGGCCGGACAGTGCGCGCGAAAACTACGACGCGAAGTTCGACCGTTTGCGCCACGACCGCGGTACCGACTCGGACGTGGCATTTCAGGCATGGTGCGAGGGTAAGACAGGCTTTCCGATCGTCGACGCCGGGATGCGTCAACTGGCGTCCGAGCATTGGATGCACAATCGGGTCCGGATGATCGTTGCGTCATTCCTGGTGAAGGACTTGCATATTCCGTGGTGGCGCGGTGCTCGCCACTTCATGGCGCACCTGGTGGACGGCGATTTGGCATCCAATCAGCATGGCTGGCAATGGACCGCCGGTTCGGGAACCGATGCGTCACCGTTCTTTCGGGTGTTCAATCCGACCACGCAGGGTGAGAAGTTCGATCCCGAAGGCAACTACGTTCGGCGGTGGGTTCCCGAACTGCGGGGGATTCCGGGTAAAGCTGTGCATTCACCGAAAGGGATACGCCCAGTGGGCTATCCGGATCCGATCGTGGACCACGCTCACGAGCGTGAGGAGGCGCTGAAGCGGTACGCCGAGATCAAGGGCTGAGCGGGGCGACTACTCGATGACCGACGGCACCGACGTCTTCCGCTCGCCGGTGGCCAGGAGTCCGATCAATGCCGCTGCCGCCAAGACCATGACAAACGCGCCGTAGCCGCGGGTGGTGTCGACCAGTCCGATCTTGCCGACGAGATAGCCCGCGACCAATGCCGGAAGGCTATTGGCGAGGTAGGCGATGACGTACACGGTGGACAGTAGGCCTGCCCGCTGGTGATTGTCGGCGAGTGGCATGACGGTGAGAATCGTTCCCTGGAAGCCTGCCCCGAATCCAACTCCTGCGATGGCAGTTCCGGCAAAAATCGCCACGGTGGAAGAGATTTCGGCACCCAAAAGGGTGATTCCGACGCCCAGAATCAACGTGGTGGTGCCGATCAGCATGACTGTCCGACCGCCGAGACTGCGGAACGTGAGCACAGCGGCGGCACCGAATCCGGTGAGTGTGGCGACCATGACCGCGCCGATGAACGAGCTGTGGACGTCAAGTGCGTTGCGCGCCAAGGCTGGCCCGAGTGAGAGGTAGAAGCCACCCAGCGCCCAGACTGCAATCAAGCACGGTGCAGTCAGCGCGATCATCGTGCGCGCCTCCCGTGGAACAGAGAGGGTTGGCCTCATGGATTTCCAGGCACCGGACCGTCCGCCGGAAGTTTCGGGAACTGCCCAGACACCAAGGATTTCGAGTATGACGATGACGAGGAGGACAAGATAGACAGTGCTGGTGGGGCGCGGGAGATGTTCGGTGATGAGGCTGGAACCCACAGCGCCGACGGCCAGGCCAACCGTCGGAGCAACGCTGTTGATGACTGCGCCCCGTCCCGGTGTGCGTTCGAGGTCGATGAGGGAAGAACCCAGCGTGCTGATGGCAGCGCCGGTAGCGATCCCTTGTATGACGCGGGCAATGAGCAACATGGTCAAGCCGTCGGCCGACGCGAAGAGAGCCAGCGAAAATGCTTCGAGGGCAAGGGCTCCGAGAAGGACTGGCCGACGGCCGATGTGGTCGGACAGTGACCCGGCCGTCAATAGCGTCGCGAGCAGTGCCAGAGCGTAGATGCCGAAGACGAGCGTCGATCCGAGCGAGGAGAATCCCCACAGTTGCTGGTAGTGCTCATACAGAGGGGTTGGAGTAGCGGACGCGCCGAGGAAGGTGGCGATGATGACCGCGATGAGTGTGAACGAGGCGCCACGGCCGAGGCTGGGGCGTGTGGTGCCCACAGTCTTCTGTAAAACGGTTGTTGTCATCGCGTGGGGCTTTCGGTACGGCTAAGGGGATCAAACGCAAATTCTTTGCTTTTAGGACGGTACGCCCAGCCCTGGCTTAACGCAATATCTTTGCGTTAGTATCGGATCTATGACTCCGACCGCAGGTCCGCGCCCCGGTGGCCGCAGTGCACGCATTCAACAGGCCGTGCGCGCGTCTGCTCGTGCGCTGTTGGAGTGGCATGAGCGGGCCGATATCACCGTGCCCATGATTGCGACTGATGCGGGTGTCACTCCGTCTACGATCTACCGGCGCTGGGGCGATATCAACGAGGTCTTTGCCGACGTGTCGATCGAGCAGTTGCGTCCCGACGCTCCGCCACGTGAGACCGGTTCGCTGCGTGGGGATTTGACGGCGTGGTCGCAGGAATACCTCGAAGAGATGTCGACGTCGGTGGGGCGTGCCGCGCTTCGTGATGTGCTGATGAGTGACGATCAAGCGCTAGCGCCAGACGGTACGAAGAAGTTCAAATGCGCGTTTTTCTGTCGCACCCAGATCGATGTGATTCTTGCGCGCTGGCCCGAAGCTTCTGCGGTGGATGGCGATTCGGTGGTGGATCACGTTGTCGCACCGATCGTCTACCGCATATTGTTCGACCTTGAACCCTTGTCCCTGCTACGGGTTTCCGAGTTGGTGGACCAGGTTCTCGCACCGAAGGTTTCGGTTTAACTCTGCCACTCGATGGTGATTCGGCGGGCAGACTCCAGAATTGCGATTGCCTGCAGTGTGTCGACTCGGGCCAGGATTAGCGCGCTGATCGTGCAGGACAGCAGAATTCGGGTTCGATCATCGAGTGTGAGAGCCGGTGCATCAGAAAATATCGCGATCAATCCGGACCGGAGTGCGTCGGAGAGTTCTCGGCGATAATTGCGGACCACTTCGGCGAGCGCGTCGTCATGCGCGCCCATACCGGTGGCAGTGTTCAGGAGCAGACATCCGCGACGTGGTGATTCCGGCGTCATGGCGGCGATGGCAACGCTCAGTGAGTAGAGGTATTTATCCACGGCGTCGACGCCCGGATTTTCGGTCAGTCCGCGCAGGCGTGGACGTATGACGTAATCGAGGTACATCGTGACGGCGGCATCGAAGAGACCACGTTTGTTGCCGAAAGAGTTGTAGAGGCTGGACCGACTCAAGCCGGTTACTGTTTCGAGGTCGGTGAGTGACACGCCCTCGTATCCACGCGACCAGAACACGTCGAGAGCTGCGGCAACGACGGTCTTGGTATCGAATTCCTGTGATCGGCCCATCGAACTCAACCCTTTCTGTATCGTCCGATCCAGTATATATTGAACTGACCGATACAAAATTCATCTGCACATTCAGGAGTCCACCGATGAACGTTGCCGGCTACATCTTCGCGGCGCTCGCAGCCGTTGTACATGTGTACATTTTTGTTCTCGAATCGATCCTCTGGACGGCACCGAAGACTCGGGCGACGTTCGGTGTGAAGTCCGAGGAAGAAGCGCTCACCATAAAGCCGTTAGCGTTCAACCAGGGCTTCTACAACCTCTTCCTGGCCGTCGTCACCGTGATCGGCATCGTGATCGCGGCTACGGGTTCTGCAGCCGTCGGAATCACGCTTGTATTGGCCGGCACGGGTTCGATGGTTGCGGCCGGACTCGTCCTGATTCTCTCCTCGCCGGACAAAGCTCGCGCCGCGGTCGTGCAGATGCTGTTCCCGGCTATCGCGGTGATCCTTCTGGTGATTCACCTGCTCTGAGCACTATTGCGGAGTGCCGAGTATCAGGGATTCGAATAGTGCAACGGCCCCGTTCAGTGCGCCACAATCGAACGCCTCGGCCAGCGCGTATCCGACGACGAGTTCGTTGCGAGTCGGCGGTGTCGTCCAGACCGCGTCCGTGCGCCGAGGATCCGTCTCCTCGTCCTTCGAGAACAATGCAAGACGATTCCCGTCGCGAATGAAGGCACTGTTTGCGTCGTCGACCGGGACGAAAGTCAGCGTCGATCCGTCGACGACAGCCGACACCGTGTACGAACGACGTGACAAAACGCCCTTGCCTACCTCGAGCTTCCCAGCGTCGCCGTCGAGAGTGAGCGACAGTTCGGACTGGGCGCGGGTACCGATCGGAATGCCCTCGCGATGTGGGGAGCTGACTGTGCGCGTCAGGGTCGCGAGGGAACCTCCGTTGCTGACTTCTACGACGCCCGTTTCGGGGTCGAACAGGACATCGACATCCCCATGAATCGGATCGGACACGGTGTAACTGACGGACATAGCGCGTTCCCCCTGCGTTGAGCGATTTCTGTCGATCGTAGGTGATGAGAGGCTTGCCGTGATTGTCTGAATCTGAAAAAATACTGCCGTTTGACGCGCGGTTTGGCGAAAATGGATCTATTGTTGGTCTTGGGTTTGTTGCGCATCCCACACATGAGTTTCCTACTTCAGACGAGGAGCGCCTATGAGGTTGCCGACTACTTGTTCTGTTGCTACGAAGGCTTGATCAAGCCGAGAATTGCTTCTGCCGGATGGTGCTCGAGACCCATCCGGCAGCGGCAATTTTTTTGTGTCCCGAACTCGCTGGCGTTTATCCGCCGGCGAATTTCTCAGACGTCCCAAGATCGACTGGCAACGCGATTCCGGTGATTCCCCGTCCCGCCGGCCCCACCAGATAGAACACCGCGTCCGCGATCACCTCGGGGTCCACCCACGGATGTGGAAGCAAATTCAGCTTCGACATGATAGGTGCAGTGTCTTCCAGAACCGGATTTTCCAGGTCCGGTCGGAATCCTCGGACCATCGGTTCATTGTCGATCATCGTGGTGCGTACATTGCCGGGGTGAACGGAGTTGACGCGAATGTCGGCCCAACCGAGTTCGTTGGCCAGTGACTTCGCCAATCCGCGGACGGCATGTTTGGACGCCGAGTAATGAACGATGCCCGGAACGCCGCGCAACCCCGCCATCGAGCTGATCAGCACGATCGATCCGCCGCGGTTGCCGTTCATGATGTGTGGGATGGATACCTTGGTGGTCAACCAGACGCCGGTGACATTGATGTCCATCAACTCGCGAAACTCTTCGGGACTGAGATCCCAGGACAGCTTTGCCGACGCGGCGATGCCGGCATTGGCGATGACGATGTCGAGACGCCCGAACTTCTCGACCCCGGCGTCGACTGCCGCCTTCAGAGCATCAAGATCGCGGGTATCGGCGACGGAGGCAGAAATGCGTCGGCCCTGTGCCTCGACCAGCTTCACCGTTTGGGCCAGATCCGATTCGGTCGCCATGTCGTATCCGGCCGTGGCAACAGGCGCACAGAGATCTACCGCGATGATGTCGGCGCCTTCCGAAGCAAGCTTGACTGCATGCGCGCGGCCTTGCCCGCGTGCTGCTCCGGTAATGAACGCTACCTGTCCGTCCAATGTGCCCATGAAACTTCCCCTACCCGATTGAAGTACTGAAATCGCAGAACATCCTCATACTGCGTGCTCGTACTGGATCGGGTAGGGGGAATCGTGAAAATTGCTATCCCCGAAGAAGTTTCGTTAGATCATCCAGAACGGACATGTCTTCGATAGTCGACGGCACGGTGTACTCCTCGTTGTCCGCGATCTGACGCATCGTCTTGCGCAGGATCTTGCCGGATCGAGTTTTCGGGAGCGCCTGCACGACGGTCACATCGCGGAACGTGGCAACAGCACCGATTTGATCGCGGACCCGGGCTACCAATTCTTTCCGGAGTGTGTCGGGGTCGATGTCCACGCCGGACTTGAGGACGACATAGCCGCTGGGCCGCTGTCCCTTGAGTTCGTCGTGGATACCGATGACGGCGCACTCCGCGACGGCCGGGTGGCCGGCAACGACGGCTTCCATGCTTCCCGTCGAAAGGCGATGTCCGGCAACGTTGATCACGTCATCGCTGCGGCCGAGCACAAACACGTAGTTGTCCTCGTCGATGTAGCCCGAGTCGCCGGTGAGGTAGTAGCCGTCGAAGGTGGAGAGGTACGACCTGACATATCGATCGTCGTCGCGCCACAGTCCGGCGAGCGTTCCGGGAGGTAGCGGCAGGCCGATGACGATGTTGCCTTCGGTGCCCGGTCCCACGAGTTCGCCTTTGCCGTCGACGATTTCGACGCGATAGCCGGGGCAGGCGACGGTGGGGGAGCCGGCCTTGATCTCCATGGGTTCGAGACCGCGGAGGTTGGCGCAGATCGCCCAACCGGTTTCGGTCTGCCACCAGTGGTCGACGACGGGACGATCCAATACGCGGGTTGCCCACTCGTAGGTGTCGGGATCGAGGCGCTCTCCGGCGGCGAACAACGTGTCCAGAGACGAGATGTCGTACTTCGCAAGCTCTTCCGCATCAGGATCCATCTTGCGGACAGCGCGAATCGCCGTCGGAGCGGTGAACAGGGCCGACACTTTGTATTCGGAAATGATGCGCCAGAAGGCGCCGGCATCCGGGGTTCCGACGGGCTTGCCCTCGTACATGACGGTGGTTGCGCCCGCGAGCAAGGGGCCGTAGACGATGTAGGAGTGGCCGACCACCCAGCCGACATCGGAAGCAGTCCACCAGACTTGACCTGGTTCGATGTTGTACAGATTCTTCATCGTCCAGGTGAGCGCCACTGCGTGTCCGCCGTTGTCACGAACAACGCCCTTGGGCTTACCGGTGGTACCCGAGGTATAGAGGATGTACAGCGGATCCGTCGCAGCAACGGAGACCGGATCCGCGGGAGTGGCGTCGGCGATCAACTCGTCCCAGTCGAACCACGCTGCGCCACTGGACTTGTAGTCGGCAGCGGATCCGGGAATCTGTTCACGATTCTTGACGATGACGGTGTGAGCCGGAGTGGCGGAAAGCTGCAGAGCCTTCTCGACCATCGGCAGGTATTCGATGGTGCGCCCGGGTTCGAGGCCACCCGACGCTGTCACCAGCACCACCGGGCCGGCGTCGTCGATACGTGTTGCGAGTTCCTTGGCGGCAAATCCGCCGAACACCACGGAGTGCACCGCGCCGATGCGCGCGCAGGCCAGCATGGCAATCGCAGCCTCGGGGATCATCGGCATGTAGATGATGACGCGGTCTCCGGCGACGACGCCCTGATCGCGCAGGACACCAGCGAACAGTGAAACCTGCTCGAGCAGTTCGGAGTACGTGTACGACGTCTTGGCCGGAACCATCGCTGAATCGAAGATGAGTGCCGTCTGGTCTCCGCGTCCGTCGCGTACGTGGCGATCAAGAGCATTGAAGCTCGTGTTCAGCGAAGCATCCGGGAACCAGCGGTAGACGGGCGTTGCGGAGTCGTCGAGAGCTTTGGTGGGGGCAATATCCCAGTCCACAGCGCGAGCCGCATCGAGCCAGAACTGCTCCGGCTGCTCCATGCTCTCGCGATACGCGTCGGCATAGGTGGTGTGGGCCGTCTGCTCGCGCTCGCTCATCGACGTGGGTCCTCTCATGACCTTCTGGTACCGCTGACTTGTTGCACTTTACTCGAGGACCGCGAAAGAAGGACGTCAGAAGCCGGAAGCCCACTCTTGTGCGCTGGGCGGGCCGGAACTGTCGGTCAGTGACGCATTTCGAGGCTGCGATCAGGCGCAGCTTCTGCTGCTGCCTCCTCGGTTCGGATGGTGACACGCAGAACGGCCAGCATGAAGAGCGACAGTACAAAGCCGGTGAGCGCTCCGAATTGATCTTGCGTGAACAGATACACCTGAGTCACAAGGAGGCTGATGACGATCGATGCCCGGAGCAGTCGCAAGGCTCGTAGATAGCGGTTGCGGAATAGGAACCACACGCCCAGAATCACCAAGATCGTCGAAGTTGCGGTCGATAGGAGAACAACAAGATCCGAGACATCCTCGGCCACGATCTCCACTTTTGTGAACATTGCGATCACGGCGGTGGCTATCGAACCCAGTGCTTCCACGATAAAAAGCGCCAACACGATTCGACGGACAATGCGATGTCCGAGGACTGCGGTGAGGCGAGTGGAGACGGAATTTCGCCAATTTGTGAGCTGCGATTCGACACCGCCGCCAGTCGGGGTGTGCGAGTGCAGTCCGGTCTTGATCGACCCGGCCAGATCCGCGAGTTCGGGATCTCGTATTCCGTCGAGAACGCGCAGAGCGTGGTGGTAATGAACCTCGTCCAACTGCCCGAGCGCCAGGTCTGACAATGCTCGTGAACCGATGACAAGTCGATGTCGGTCGTTCAGTCCTCGCCGGATCACGATTTCACGTGCTATCAGGTAAAACAGAACGAAGACGACGTACATGATTGCGATTGCAGGTTGGTAGAAGTAGTTGACATCGGAGGTGACAAACTTTCCCACCTCGTCGATAAACAGGCCGAATCCGATGCCGCCGATCAAGCAAGTGCGAGCACGGATCCGGCTCCCTTCCGTGATGGCAGTCATGACAATGGCGACAGCCATCAAAAGTCCACCCCAGAGGACATGCGCGACATGCAGTCCGCCGCCGCCGATCTGGGGGTATCCCATGGCAGCGAGGTATCCGCGGGTGACGAGTACCGTTGCTACCGAAGCAAAAAGAAACACTTCGAATCGTGCGAGCGCTGCGCGGTCGTAGTTGTGCGGCAGTGTCTTCACGGTGATCGTCTTCTGGTCCGTTGTCTGCGGTGTCGTCGGTCTCGGCGTCATCGGGGTACTCCCAAATTTCGATAGCGAGCGATCCGCGCAGTGGTCCTGTCGACGGTGGTTTCTTCGGTCAGGCGTGCGAGCTCGTGCGCGATCGCTGCTCCGACGCGTTTGGAGAACTCGACAGGCTCGTCGGCAGCATCAGGCATTTCGGGAATAATAGCGTCGACGATTCCGTCGCGGAGAAGATCCGACGATCGAATTCCCTGAGCCGCGGCCATTTCGGGGGCATGCGTGATGTCGCGGTGCACGATGGCGCTGGCACCTTCGGGAGGGAGCGGTGCGAGCCAACCGTTCTGTGCGGCGAGGACGCGATCGGCCGGCAGGAGAGCTAGGGCGCCGCCGCCGGTACCCTGGCCGAGAATTACCGACACGGTCGACGTTTTCAACATCACGAGATCCGCGATGCAGCGCGCGATTTCAGGAGCCAGCCCGCGCTCTTCGGCTTCCTTGGACAATGAAGCCCCGAGTGTGTCAATGACAAGAACGAGCGGAAGTTGAAGTTCTTCCGCCAATTTCATGCCGCGCCTGGCCTCGCGCAGGGCTCCCGGGCCCATGGTGTTGAGCGCAGATTGACCACTTCGATCCTGCCCGAGCAGGATGCAAGGGTAGCCACGAAAACGTGCGAGCGAGAGCAGGATCGTCTTGTCGGTCTCGCCTTGACCAGTGCCACTGAGCGGTACCTGTTCGGTGGCAGCATGACGCAGCAGTTGCCGGATTCCGGGGCGATCCGAACGCCGCGAGAGCATTACCGACTGCCAGGCCGGTACGTCCGGGAGCTCTGGCGCCTCCGCAAGAGAGAGGGTAGTCGGTGTCGGCGGATCGCTGAGTACACACAGCGCTCGATTGACCAGCAGGCGCAAGCGCTCGACGGGAACCACGCCGTCGATGACGCCGTTGCGATACAGGTTCTCGGACGTCTGGATGCCGTCGGGAAACTTCTCGCCGTAAAGGGCCTCGTACACGCGTGGCCCGAGAAAGCCCACCAGCGCACCGGGTTCCGCAATGGTGATGTGGCCCAACGAACCCCAGGATGCAAAGACTCCGCCGGTAGTGGGGTTGCGTAAGTACACGAGATAGGGGAGATGAGCGCCCTTGTGGACGGCGACTGCCGCCGCGATCTTGACCATCTGCACGAAGGCGACAGTGCCTTCTTGCATTCGGGTTCCGCCGGATGTCGGCGAGGCGAGGAGTGGAAGTTGCTGCGCCGTGGCACGTTCGACAGCCGAGACGATTCGTTCTGCAGCCGCGACACCGATGGAACCGGCGAGAAAGCTGAAATCGCACGCGATTATCGCTACTCGCCGCCCACGAACGGTGCCGACGCCGGTCATCACCGACTCGTCGGCACCGCTCTTCGCTCGGGCGCTGGCGAGGTCTGCTGCATATTCGGGCCCCGGATGGACGTCGAGTGGCTCGGTATCCCAGGAGTCGAAGCTCCCAGGATCAAGCACGTGAGTCAGTAGTTCCTGGGCCGAGATACGCACAGCACCCTCCGTTTTCGCCGATTACTTCGTCCCGGACGAACCTACCGGCCCCGGCCCGGCAGTGAGGTCAGCGCCCGAAGGCCTCTTTCCAGGAGACAACCTTGCCGATACGAAGGATGGAGCGCTGGTAGATCTTTGCGGCGATGATCGAGAACAAAACGGTGACCGTGAGCATGAGGACAATCGTTCCGACGATCTGGAACGGCGTCGCAACTCCGGCGGCGATACGCAACGGCATGAGGATGGCCGAGAACGGGGGAATCCAACTCAGTACATTGCTCAGTGTGCCCTCGGGGTTTCCGACGGTGGAGAACGCGATACCGAACATTGCCACGATGAGAATGACCAGCGGCGCGGCCGTTGCGTTGACGTCCTCCTGCCGCGAAACCATGGAACCTGCTGCAGCATAGAGGACAGCGAAGAATGCGAAGCCCAGGATGAACCAGCCGACTGTACCGATCAGAACACCGATCGCGGTACCGGTCACGGTCAACATTCCGGTGGCCAGGCCGGTGCCCACCCCGGCGATGGCATAGGCGGCTAGCTGGAGCAATCCGACTGCGCCGATCCCGATGACCTTCCCCCACAACAGCTGCAGCGGGCGAAGAGTCGAGAGGAGGAGTTCGACGACACGGCTGGACTTCTCCTCGACAACACCCATCGCAACGTACGTTCCGAACAGCATGATCTGCATGTACAGGAGGGCGACAGCAGCGATCGAGAGCGCAATGCGTTGTCCCTGTTCGGGATCCGGCGGATCCAAGGTTTCCAGGGTGACCTTAGCGCCTGCAGTGGACGCGGCGAGCTGCGCGGGGTCGACGCCGGCTTCGGTCAGTGCTTCCGACTGCGCTTTCCCGGCCACGGAACCTTCGATGATTGCGCGGAGGTTGGTGGTGATCTCCTTGTTGGTGATGACGGTGGCGCCGCCGTTGGCGGAAGGGATGACCGCAACATCGAGGTCCCCGTCCTGCACACGGGTGCGGGCCGTCGCTTCGTCGCTGACTTCTGTGACCTCGACGCCGGTGCCGATGGCTTCGCCATTACTGACAAGGGCAGCTGAAAGTGACTGACTTCCAACCAGACCGATCTTCGACTTATCCTCGTCGCCCCCGGAGAACAAGGAGAAGGCGATGATGCCGCCGATAATCGCGATCAGAATGATGATGTTGCTGATCAGAAAGCTCTTTTTGGCAATCTGGGTGGTGAATTCGCGCTTGGCGACCAAACCAATGGCGCGGGTACCGCTTAGCGGAGTGCTCACGCTGAAACCACCTCTCGGAACAAGTCGGTCAGGGAGGGACGATGACGGGTGAATTCATGCACCGGACCGGTTTTCAGGGCGGCGTGCAGAATCTGCTGGTCGTCGGCGGCATTGTCGACACTGAGAAGTGTGCGTCCGTCGCGGTGGCTGACGGTGCTGACACCGATGAGATGATCAGCCCAGCCGGGTGGGGCGTCGGGTGCAAGGATCTCGAGTTGCGTGTTGCCTTTGCCGCGGAGTTCGTCGACTGTTCCGACCTCGCGCATACTGCCACGGCTGATGATGCCGACGCGGTCGCTGAGGCGCTCCACGAGTTCGAGTTGGTGACTCGAGAAGATGACCGGTACACCGGTGCGGGCCTTCTCCACCAATACGTCGCTCATGACGTCGACGGCAACCGGGTCCAGACCGGAGAACGGTTCGTCGAGAACAAGTACCGCTGGATCGTGCACCAGAGCAGCGGCGAGCTGAACTCGCTGCTGGTTGCCCAGCGAGAGCGAATCGACGGTGTCCTTGGCTCTGTCGGCGATACCGAGGCGCTCGGTCCAGAAGGTGGTTGCCGTTCGGGCATCTGCCTTCGAAAGTCCGTGCAGCTCGGCAAGATAGGCGAGCTGGGCGCCTACCTTCATCTTGGGATAGAGGCCACGCTCCTCGGGCATGTATCCGATGGTGCGTCGTACGTCGAGGTCTACGGGATTGCCGCCGAGACGTACTTCCCCCGAATCTGCTGCGAGGACACCGAGGGCGATGCGCATCGTCGTGGTCTTGCCGGCGCCGTTACTGCCGACAAACCCGAAGATCTCGCCGGGGCGCACTTCGAAGCTGAGGTTGTCGAGCGCTACGACGTCGCCGTAGCGTTTCGAGATTCCGTCGATTGTCAGGGTTGAGGCCATGATTCCTTCTCATCGTTCGGGTGTTGCTCTTACGTGGTGCAGGCGTGGGTTCGGCTAGTCGGTGTCGCCAGGTTCCGGATCCGGCTGGGTCCAGGCGAGAATCATTGCCGGTGTGCATGCGCCGATCAGCATCGCGGTGATTGCAAGCAGTCCTCCTGTATACGGAAGTTTCTCTACATTCCAACCCACCGACGAGGTAAAAATCAGGAATATCGCGACAAAGAACACCAACGATTGGGTCACGGTCAATGCAATGGAGCGAGCATTGTTGCGTTGCTGGATTTCCCATTCGTCCAGCGCTTGCCTCGGGGCGTCGCCTTGGCGTCCCGAAACTACTTGCAACGACGTGAACAGTGCCATGAACACAATGGTGATCACGGGCCATACCAGCGCGACCATGGTGTTGAACAGGCATGCGACGGCCACTGCGATCATCACGACGAACACGAGGCTGAGCGCCCGCACCAGAACGCGTCGTCGGCGGCGAGTTCTCCAGGTGGGCAACCAGTGTTTGAACACTTCCTCGTTCTGCAGGAACCTTCGAGTGCGGTGAGCCTGGTAGCGATCGATCAGATTTGTTTCAGACACCTGGCTTTTCACTCTCCTCGGGATAGTGGTCGGATCGGTAGACCTCTGTGGACAGGGGGCTGAACTCCGTACGAGAGAACACTGCTTCGACCGGGAGATCGAAAACATCGGAGATCCGAAATGCGAGGTCCAGGCTGGGATAGTGGTCGCCGCGTTCGAGTACACCGACTGTCTGCGGATTGACGTCGACAAGTTGTGCGAGCTGGATCCGACTCATCTTCCGCTCGGCGCGAAGCACCGCGATTCGATTGAAGATGGGGAGTGAGTCTCCCCGGCGGACTGGGCTCATCTATCAAAGTGTTGTAAAAACACAACAGTTTGTCAATGTTCGCAACTGTGCAGCGTGTCCGGTTCCCATCCTGGAAGGGTCGACCGCGTTAGGCTTGGCCAAACCGAAAGGGGCGAGCCGGTGGTTACCGAAAAGTTGGTTGTCGAGGAGTTGGTGCTCGAGAAGTCCCGTGTTGCCGTATCCGTTCGCAGCGATGATAGTTACAGCGTGGCGCCTGCCTCGCGCGAGAAAATCTGGCACGACCGCCTGGAAAAGGGCGCAGTCATCGGCATCGGTCAACACACTCCCGGTGACGTCGAGGGTGAATCCTGGTGGGTTGTCTACGGACAGTCCGACGCCGGAGCTGATGTGACAGTTCGACTCGAAGACGGCTCGCATGTTCCGGTCCAGCGGATCGGAGACATCTTTGTCAGTGAGTGGGTGAGCCTGCCGCAACGGGCGCTGCTGTATCGATCGGACCGGCCGGTGGAATCTCAGCCGACCAATCTGTCGGTGCTGTTTGCGCGTCCCCGATTCATGCCCAAAGCGCCGTTTCCGGAGAATGATCGTTTGTAGACGGTATTCGGCATGGTCGTCCGATTTTTTTGGGCGAACAAGCCCGACCCAGATTTGTTACGGTACGTACTGTACCGTTTTTATATGACAACGTGGCCTGACAATCTGGCGGTCGTCCAAGTACGAGTCGCCCGCCCCACCGACAAGCTGGAAGAAGTGATTGCGTTCTATCGCGATTGCCTCGGACTTCGCGAGCTGTATCGATTTTCCGGGCACGCCGGCTTCGACGGCATCATGCTCGGGCTACCCGACGCGAACTATCACCTCGAGTTCACTACTCACGTCGACGGAAGTCCGTGCCCCGCGCCCAGCGCCGACAATCTTCTGGTTCTGTACTTCGCCGGAGAGGATGCGATGTACAAGGTTGTGCAGCGGCTTGGCGAGGCCGGACATGAACCCGTCGAATCCGAGAATCCGTATTGGGCGGAGAATGCGGGAATGACTTTCGAAGATCCCGACGGATGGCGACTGGTGCTCATGCCGAGGCCGGTGCTGTAGATGGTTCGCAGTCGCGACGAGCGAATTGACGACGCTGTACTTTCTGCGACTCTGGAGTTGTTGGGGGAGAAGGGGTATGGCGAGCTTTCCATCGGGTCGGTAGCAACGAGAGCCGGAGTGCATCGCCCGGCGATCTACCGACGTTGGCCGTCGAAGCGGCATTTGGTCGTGGATGTGGTCCAGGCGCAGATCGGTACCCATCCGACGCCCGATACCGGCGATCTCAGAGCGGATCTGGTCGCCGGTATCTCGACGTTGGTTGTCGGCCTGCGCGATACTGTCGTGGGTGCCGTTCTGCCGGCGTTGGTTGCAGACCTGGCGTCAGATCCGGAATTGGCCCGCGATTTCCAGGCGAACTTTTTTCAGCCGCGACGCAATTCGACTGCAGCAGTGTTGGAATCGGCTCGTGCTCGCGGTGAGATCCGCGACGACTTCGACCTGGATTTTGTTCTCGATGCATTGGCGGCGCCCATCTATTACCGGGCCCTGTTCCGCCATCTGCCGTTGGATGAGCTACTCGCCGAGCAATCCGTCGACTCGGTACTGCTGACGCTGGCTCGTTCGGTCAGTTGAGTTCGAGTGGGTTCGGTCCGACGCGAGAGTCGGTGTTGAGGCCGGCGATCGCGGCCGAATCTTCTGCGGTGAGCGCGAAGTCGAAGATGTCGGCGTTGTCGCGCATGCGTGCCGGAGTCACTGATTTCGACAGTACGGTGTGTCCCTGCTCGATGTGCCAGCGGAGGATGATCTGAGCCACGGACTTGCCTTGTGCCGCAGCGATCTTGGCGATCGTCGGATCGTCGAGGATGGTTCCCTGGCCCAGTGGACTCCAGGCTTCGATCTCGATGCCGCGAGACTGGGCGTACTCCCGTGACGTGTGCTGCGCAAGCCTCGGGTGTAGTTCGATCTGATTGACGGCGGGTGTGATCGAACTGTGCTGGGCCAGCAGATCGAGGTGTTCCGGCAAGAAGTTGGAGACGCCGATGGCGCGGGCGCGACCGGAGGCGAGGATCTTCTCGAATGCCGCCCAGGTCTCGACAAAGAGGCCCTTTTCCGGGGCGGGCCAATGGATCAGGTACAGATCCACGTAGTCCAGGCCGAGCTTGCCCAGGCTGGTGTCGAAGGCTGCGAGTGCGGTGTCATGGCCCTGGTCGTCGTTCCACAATTTGGTGGTGACAAACAGTTCCTGCCGGGGGATACTCGACGCCGCGATGGCGCGGCCGACGCCGGATTCGTTTCCGTAGATTGCGGCGGTGTCGATGTGGCGGTAGCCGATGTCGAGGGCTTCGCCGGTTACGTCCTCGGTCTGTGAATCCGGAACCTGGAATACGCCGTACCCGAGTTGGGGGATGGTGATCGGCTCGCCGGTTGTTCCGTGCGTGAGCGTGTTTTCGGGGATCGACAACATTTCTGGGGTGCCTTTCTCGGAGAGGCGAGCCGACGGCTTTGTGTGCATTCGGCCACCTATAGCGCGCATGCAACTATTGCGTACGCCTCATAAATAGTTGCACACGCGTGATGTCTGCGCAAGCGCGCGAATTATTCGACCCAGTTGGTCACTCCTCGAACAGTTGCCCGCCATCCATGCGCCAACGACGGGTGCTTCGCGTGGAACTGAGCATGCGGCGATCGTGTGTGACAAGCAGAAGGGTGCCCTCGAACGATTCCATCGCCTGCTCGAGTTGTTCGATTGCCGGTAGATCGAGGTGATTGGTGGGTTCGTCGAGGACCAGAAGGTTCACGCCGCGCGCCTGAAGCAAAGCCAATGCTGCTCTGGTTCTTTCGCCGGGAGACAGAGACTGCGCCGACCGCAGTACGTGGTGCCCGCGCAGGCCGAATTTTGCGAGCAACGTCCGGACATCAGCATCCGGCCACTCCGGAACTTGAGCACCGAAAGCCTCGACCACCGGCTGATCGCCCTCGAAAAGGCCACGGGCCTGGTCGATTTCGCCGATCGCCACACCGGATCCGAGGGATGCGATGCCCTCGTCCGGAACAAGCTTGCCCAGGAGAACATTCAGTAGTGTCGTCTTGCCGGCGCCGTTTGCGCCGGTAATCAGGATGCGATCGCCCCAATCGATCTGCGTGGTGACGGGCCCGAACGTGAAGGATCCGCGGGTTACCTTGGCGCCGTTGGTAGTTGCCACGACAGATCCTGAACGCGGGGCCGCCGCGATCTCCATTCGCAGATCCCATTCCTTACGGGGCTCTTCCACGACGTCGAGCCGCTCGATACGACGCTGCGTCTGACGGGCCTTGGCCGCTTGCTTTTCCGTCGATTCGGTACGCAATCCGCGGCCGATCTTGTCGTTGTCCTTCGCTTTGCGACGCGCATTGCGGACGCCGTGCTCCATCCAGTTGCGCTGCATCTGTGCGCGATCTTCGAGATCGGAGCGGGTGCCCGCGTACTCCTCGAACGCTTCACGGGCGTGCTGGCGAGCAATCTCACGCTCGGCGAGGTATGACTCGTAGCCGCCGTCGTACACCGCGATGTTCTGTTGCGCCAGATCGAGTTCCACGATTCCGGTGACGGTGCGCGAGAGGAATTCACGGTCGTGACTGACCACCACGAGTGCGGCACGGGTTTCGTCGACAAAGCGCTCGAGTTGTTCGAGTCCCCGCAGATCGAGATCGTTGGTGGGCTCGTCGAGCAGCAGGATGTCGTAGCGCGAGAGCAACAGTGACGCGAGTCCGGCGCGAGCGGCCTGGCCACCGGAGAGCGCGGTCATGTGGGCGTCGAGGGGAACACCCAGACCCAGCTCGTCGACAACCTTTTCGGCGCGCTCGAGCAGATCGGCGCCCCCGAGCGTCAGCCACCGTTCGAGTGCGGGGGAGTACAGATCTTCTTCGGAATCGGCCAAGGTTTCGGCAGCCGCATTCATGACCTCTTCGGCGTGCGCGACTCCGGTGCGTCGGCCCAGGAACTCGAGGACGGTTTCGCCCTCGATGCGGTCCGGTTCCTGGGCGAGGTAGCCGACCGCAGCGTCGGGTGGGCTCAGGGTGATCGAACCTTCCACATCCGCAGTCCCGGTTCCGGCGAGCGCGGTCAGGAGCGTCGACTTGCCCGCGCCGTTGGCGCCGACGAGGCCGATGACGTCGCCGGGAGCGACGGTGAGATCAAGATCGGAGAACAGGGTGCGTTCGCCCCGGGAAGCTGAGAGTCCGCTGATGCGCAGTGTTGCAGTCACCCGTCAAGTATCCCCTGTGCTGTGCGCCCTTATTTACCGCCCGCGGTTAATAAAGGCGCACAGGGTTAGTGCCGAACCAGGTGGTACCAGCAGGGATGCGCCGCGCGAACCGGAAGCCCGGCGTCGCTCACGTCGGCTGGATCACTGGACCCCATGGTCCAACCGTCGAAGTGGCGCACGACGTCGTCACGCGAAACGCCATGTGGCATCGGCCAGCGATGCCCGTGGCTGAAAGCGAACATGATCATCGACGCGCCGGGCGCCGTGACGGCATTCACCGACTGCGCGTAAGAATGACGCTCGTGCTCGTTGAGCCCGTGAAAACAGCCGATGTCCAGGACCAGCATGTTGCCCGGGTCGACGGCGATGTGCAGATCGGCGGCATCCTCATGGAGAAATCGGATGGTGGTACTGGCTTCGCGAGCATGGATACGGGCTTTGTCCAGGGGTTCCTGCTCGGAGTCGACGCCGGTGACGTGCCAACCACGCTCGGCCATTTCGATGGAATGTCTGCCGGTTCCGCAGCCGATATCGAGCGCACGTCCGTTTTCGGGGACGGGAACTTTGTCGAGGAGCGCTGACAATTGTGCGTCGAAGCCGCGGCCCGTGTGCTCCCACGGAGTGACTCCGACTTTGTAGGCGAGATGGTACGGAACATTCATCGCCGTCTCTTTTCTCGAGGCGATTCTAAGGCTTGTCTTCCAAGGTAGACGGCCATTTCAGGCAGGACAAGGGGGCAGGTGCGGGAACACTCCACCGGAGTGCCGCGTTGCCTAGGTATGACCGAACCACAAGACGTGACCTCTGTTCCGAGCATTGTGCTGGCCGACGGCAAGACGATTCCTGCGTTGGGATTCGGTGTCTTCCAGGTTCCGGACGACGAAACCCAGGAAGCCGTCTCGACCGCGCTGAAGGCCGGATACCGCAGTATCGATACCGCCAAGATCTACGGCAACGAAGTAGGTGTCGGGCGTGCGATCGCAGAATCCGGCATAAACCGCGGTGACCTCTACATCACTACGAAGTTGTGGAACAGCGATCAGGGCTACGACTCGACGCTCGCAGCCTTCGACGCCAGCCTCGACAAATTGGGCCTCGACTACCTCGATCTTTACCTGATCCACTGGCCCGTCCCGTCACAGGACCTCTATGTAGAGACGTTCAAGGCATTTCAGAAGCTCAAGGCCGATGGCCGGGTTCGCTCCATTGGCGTCTCCAACTTCACCATCGAGAATCTCGAACGCGTCATCGGTGAGACGGGCGAGGTGCCGGTCCTCAACCAGATCGAGCTTCATCCCAAGTTCAATCAGTCGGAACTGCGCGCCTTCCATACAGGCAAGGGAATCGCTACGGAGGCGTGGAGTCCACTCGGCCAGGGCACGGTTCTGACGGATCCTGTCCTGAAGAAGATCGCCGACGCCCACAGCGTCACCACAGCCCAGGTGATCATTCGCTGGCATCTGCAGATCGGGAACGTCGTCATCCCCAAGTCGGTGACGCCCGCGCGGATCAAAGCGAACTTCGACGTCTTCGGATTTGCATTGACGCCGGACGAGATCAACGCCATCGGCGCTCTCGATGACCCGTCCGGTCGCATCGGTCCGGATCCGGCGGTGTTCGGAAGCTAGAACCAAGTATTTCAACGTCAACGGCGCTCCCACATCAGAGTGGGAGCGCCGTTGACGTTGAAAGATCAATTCAGATGCGAGCGGTGTTCTGCCGTGAACGCGATGTGTTCATCGGTGCGTCCCGTACGGAGCTTCTCCACCCACTCCGGATCGGCGAGGAGTGCACGACCGACGGCAACCATGTCGAATTCGCCGTCCTCGTACTGAGATTCGAGACGTTCCAGTCCGGTGACCGAGGATGCCGCGTCGGCGGTGAATGCGGTGGTGAACACCGAATCGAGTCCGACCGATCCGACGGTGATGGTTGGCAGGCCCGTCAGCTTCTTCGTCCATCCGGCAAGTCCGAGCTTGCCGTCGTCGCCGTCGAGTTCTGCAAACGCGGGTTCCCAGTGACGCCGCGTCGACGGATGCAACACATCGACTCCTGCGTCGACAAGGGGAGTGAGGATGCGACCGAGTTCACTGGGGCTCTGAGCGATTCGAGCGTCGTACTGGCCCGACTTCCACTGTGAGAATCGGTAGACGATTGCAAACTCGTTTCCGACGGCCTCGCGAATCGCAGCAACAACCTCAGCGGGGAATCGGGTACGGGCTTCCAGTGATCCGCCGTAGGAATCGGTGCGAACATTGCTTCCGGCCCAGAGGAATTCGTCGAGCAGATAGCCGTGCGCTCCGTGGAGTTCCAGGCCGTCGAAGCCGGTGTTCTTCGCGTTGAGTGCGGCGTCGACCCAAGCTTGCTTCAAGTCTTCGAGGTCCGCGGAAGTGAATTCCCGTCCCAACGGAGTGCCGTCCAATGCCAGTCCGGAAGGACTGACGGTCTGGACGTCCGGATTGAGCTGAGGCTTGTCGCCACGTTCGACACCCAGATGCCAGAGCTGCGGAATGATCGATCCGCCCTCGGCGTGGACGGCGTCGACAACTGACTTCCAGCCGTCGAGGCTCTCGCTGCCGTAGATGCGTGGTACTCGTGTGTGGGGTCCGGCGGCCGGGTCCGGAATGTACGTACCTTCGGTGATGATCAGGCCGACGCCGCCGGCTGCGCGACGCCGGTAGTACTCGGCAACGTCGGCGCCGGGGATTCCGTCCGGAGAGAAAGCGCGGGTCATCGGGGCCATGGCGAAGCGGTTACGCAACGAGAGCGATTTCACCGCGAATGGCTCGAACAGGCCGCGCAGTGCGGAGGATGTGGTCGAAGCGTGGGAAAGAGTCACGGAGCTGTTCAACCGGGGAGATTCGCTGCCTATTCCGCACTTCTGCCCACAGTTGCGTCGCCCACAGTCATGCAGATTAGTTAGTGCAAGACTAGTTATCGCACTAACTAATCTGCTAGCCTGAGTGCTATGACCACGCAGGAGCAGGCATACGACCCACTGGCACTCGACCGCCAGGTGTGTTTTGCACTTGCCGTCGCCAATCGGGCGGTGTTGTCGGTGTATCGGCCACTGCTCGAGCCGATGGGGCTTACGCACCCGCAGTATCTGGTTATGTTGGCGCTGTGGGGGAAGACTCCGATGGCGGTCAAGGAAATCGGGCAAGCGCTCCAGCTTGATTCGCCGACGCTCTCGCCCCTCCTGAAACGGCTCGAAGCGTCCGGTTTGATCACGCGCACGCGCAGCCGCGCCGACGAGCGTCAGTTGGACGTCGATCTGACCGATGCCGGTGCTGCCCTGCGTGTCGAGGCGGAAAAGATTCCGCCGGCCGTGGTGCAGAAACTCGGTGTCGGGATGGCTGAACTCGAAGAGTTGCACTCGGTGTTGACTCGGGTCAACGAAGCCGCGTTGCGCGCTGGCGCATTGGACCAATGAAAGAGAAGACTATGACTGCCGCACCGAATCCTATTCAGTGGCTTGGTTATTCGTTTGGCCGCAAGTTGCCCGATTCCATGCGTGAATGGGTACGCAACGACCTGGTCGGTGACTGGGCCGTACCCCGGCACCTGGTGCGCAGTATGGTGCCGTTCCTGCCGGTCTTCGTCATCTTCATGCTGTTTCCGGGCCCGTGGGCACTGCGTGCGTCGATGGTCCTTCTCGGTGTGCTGCTGGCGCTCTTCTATTCAGTTTCCTATATGGCGCAGAACCGGTCCCGTCGTCTCGAGCGCCACGGATTGCCGGCAGATCTCGAGAACGCGAAGAAGATGTCGCGCCAGGACGCAGAGAAAGCTGCCTACGAAAAGCTGCACGGCCCGATCTCGTCCTGATTTACCGGTCGGCGAACTCCCGGGCTTCGAAGGCGAGATCATCGGCGGCAGATTCCATTTGGGCGGTTGCCCGGTCGGGAGCAGTAAGCACTCCGACAATCGGCACAGCCAATGCCAGGAGTCCGAGCACGAAGACGGGAAACAGGAACGCGAACACTTCGAGGCCTTGTGGCGCCGGCGCCGACGGATCGTGAGTAACTTCGACAGCGGCCATTCCTGTGTAGTGCATTCCGACGACGGCGATTCCCATGATCACACCGGCAATGAACCGCAGGACCGTGGATTCCAGGACCATCGTGAACCACAGCGCTGCGGTGCCGGCGACAACGGCGATCAATACCGACAACGCGACAAAGTACATGTTGTAGTGAATCTCGCCTTGAAAATGTAAGGCGCGCATACCCAGATAGTGCATGATGTTGACCGCGATACCCACCACGAGACCGCCCGCGAGAAGCTTGCTCAAACGGAACGTGGTTCCGAGGATCAAGAGACCGACAAATACGGCGGTCACGGAAATCACGGCAGAGACGATCGTCCAAGTCAGGTTGTATCGAATGGGGCTGCCGGGTACCGCAAATCCGAGCATTGCAATGAAGTGCATCAGCCAGATTGCTACACCGCCGATAGACAGAGCCCCCATGAACAACCAGCGCATCCGCGCCGCAGTATGGGTGGCGGCTGCGGAATGACGCGTACACGCCAAGCCGACAACCGATCCGACGACGGAAACGACGAAGGCGAGTCCGAGCAGCCAGAGTCCCATCGAGAAATGATGCATTTCATCCGACATGCCAGTTCCTTTCAGTGCCAATGGTGTTGGTTGGTCAAGCTGGGTCAAGCGAGAGCGGCGGCCGCAAGAAATTCGAGTGAGTATTCGGTAACCGCGATCAGTGCCTGTTTGGCGGACTCACGGTTGCGCGCATCGATCTCGATCAACGGAATTCGATTGGGCAGTGCCAGAGCCTGACGAAGATCGCTTGCCGAGTGGATGGGTGCACCGTCAAAGCGGTTGACCGCCACAATGAACGGAAGCCCACGGGCTTCGAAGAAGTCGACAGCCGCAAAACTGTCTTCGAGCCGTCGCGTGTCGACGAGGACGACTGCCCCGATAGCGCCGGTGATGAGGTCGTCCCACATGAACCAGAAGCGCCGCTGACCCGGTGTTCCGAACAGATAGAGAACCAGGTCGTCGGCCAGCGTGATGCGACCGAAATCCATTGCCACC
>NZ_JALGQH010000085.1 GCF_022810305.1 Rhodococcus sp. ARC_M6 | reverse complement strand
GCGAATCTCCATCGCGGAAATCGCTGCGCACCTTGCTGTTCCGATCGGGGTTGCACGGGTTCTGGTGGCGGATCTCGTCGTCGCCGGGGCGTTGGAAGTACAAGCCACTCTGCGAAGCGATGCGACCAGCGTCGAGCGCCGCGAATTGATCGAAAGGACCCTCAGTGGACTTCGGGCACTCTGACGCACCGTCTCGCGTCAAATCGACAAAAATCGTGATCGCCGGAGGATTCGGCGTCGGAAAGACAACTCTGGTGGGAACGGTCTCCGAGATCGTCCCTCTGCGAACCGAAGCCATGGTCACCGATGCCAGTGACGGTATCGATCACCTCGGTGCTACTCCGAACAAGGACACCACAACGGTGGCAATGGATTTCGGTCGCATCACGCTGGCCGACGACCTGGTTCTCTATCTGTTCGGAACACCGGGTCAGCGGCGCTTCTGGTTCATGTGGGACGACCTCATCACCGGCGCTATCGGGGCAGTC
>NZ_JALGQH010000013.1 GCF_022810305.1 Rhodococcus sp. ARC_M6 | reverse complement strand
ACCTTCCTCGAACAACGCTACCGCTGTGACCCGCTGCTTCTCGGACAGTGAACTTCGTGCATGCATAGAACTGCTCCCCGGACGTTGGAACTGAATTTCTCAGTCCAACTTCCGGGGAGCAGTTCAGGCGGCTGGGGACCTTCTCGGGTGCTGCTAGTTACGGGACGTAACGAACTGCGCCCTTGTCTGCTGACGTCGCCAACGCTGCGTACGCACGCAGAGCCGTGGTGACGGTGCGCTGACGATCAACCGGATGCCACGGGCGTTCGGAGGCTTCCATCTTGGCGCGACGATCAGCGAGGACGTCGTCGTCGACGAGGATCTCGAGGGTGCGGGTGGCAACGTCGATACGAACCTGATCGCCGTTTTGCACCAGACCGATGACTCCGCCGGCTGCAGCCTCGGGGGAGATGTGACCGATGGACAGTCCGGACGTTCCGCCGGAGAAGCGGCCGTCGGTGATCAACGCGCACTGCTTACCCAGGCCTGCGCCCTTGAGGAAAGCGGTGGGGTGCAGCATTTCCTGCATGCCCGGGCCGCCCTTGGGTCCCTCGTAGCGAACGACGAGGACGTCGCCCGGCTTGATCTTCTTCTGCAAGATCGCCGAGACGGCTTCTTCCTGAGATTCGACAACCAGCGCGGGGCCTTGGAAAGAAAAGAGGTCTTCGTCGATGCCGGCGGTCTTGAGGATCGCGCCGTCGACGGCGACGTTGCCGCGCAGGACAACAAGGCCACCCTCGACTGTGTAAGCGTGTTCGACGTCGCGGATGCATCCGCCGGCCGCGTCGGTGTCGAGTGAGCTCCAACGGTTTTCGGTGGAGAAGGGCTCGATCGTGCGAACTCCGCCGGGAGCGGCGTGGAACAGTTCGATCGCTTCGTCGGTCGCCTTGCCGGAGCGGATATCCCAGTCGTCGAGCCACTGGTCGAAGCTCTTGGTGTGCACGGTCGACACGTCGGTCTCAAGGAGTCCGCCGCGGCGCAGTTCACCGAGCAGTGCGGGGATTCCGCCGGCGCGGTGGACGTCTTCCATGTGGTAGTCGGAGTTGGGGGAGACCTTGGACAGGCACGGCACCTTGCGACTGATGGCGTCGATGGTTTCGAGGTCGAAGTCGACCTCACCCTCCTGCGCGGCGGCCAGAATATGCAGAACGGTGTTTGTCGAGCCGCCCATGGTGACGTCCAGAGCCATGGCGTTACGGAACGCAGCCGGGGTTGCGATATTGCGCGGCAGCACCGACTCGTCGCCGTCGCGGTAGTACTTGAGAGCAGCCTCGACGACGGTGGTGCCGGCGCGAGAGAAGAGCGCGTGGCGAGCCTTGTGAGTCGCCAAGGTTGAACCGTTGCCAGGCAACGCGAGGCCCAGAGCTTCGGTGAGGCAGTTCATGGAGTTGGCCGTGAACATGCCTGAGCAAGAACCGCACGTCGGGCAGGCGCTGCGCTCGACCTCGTCGAGGCCCTCGTCGGAGACGGCGTCGTTGGCGGACGCCGAGATGGCGGTGATGAGGTCGGTGGGGGCCTGTGCCACGCCGCCGACGACCACAGCCTTACCGGCCTCCATCGGTCCACCGGAGACGAAGACGGTCGGGATGTTCAGGCGCATCGCAGCATTGAGCATGCCGGGCGTGATCTTGTCGCAGTTGGAGATACACACCAAGGCGTCAGCGGTGTGCGCGTTGGCCATGTATTCGACGGAGTCGGCGATGATCTCGCGGCTGGGCAGCGAGTAGAGCATTCCGCCGTGACCCATGGCAATGCCGTCGTCGACAGCGATGGTGTGGAACTCGCGCGCGACGCCGCCGGCTGCCGCGATTGCTTCGGCAACAATTTCGCCCACGTTCTTGAGATGCACGTGGCCGGGTACGAACTGGGTGTACGAGTTCGCGACGGCGACAATCGGCTTACCGAAGTCGGAATCCGTCATTCCTGTGGCGCGCCACAGGGATCGGGCTCCGGCAGCATTACGTCCGACGGTGGTGGTGCGTGACCTCAACGGGGGCATGGGCGTATTCCTTATGTGATCGTTGCTGATCTACTTCTTTGCCGCGCGAAAGTCAGGTGCAGTGCACCGCGCGGCGAAAAGAATTGAAGCGAGGGCGATTCAACGCTACTCGGGCGTTACTTTTGTTCTTCTTCGGGCTGGTTATCCGAGTCGGTTGCGGGCTGATCGGTCTGGGCTGCTTGTTCGGCCTGCTCGGCCTGCTCGGCTTGTTCAGCGTCGAAGGCTGCTGCTGCAGATGCGAAGGGGTCGGTGATGCGGCCACCGCTGGCAATGGCGATTTCGGGTAGACGGTGGAAGCTGACCGCTGGCAGTGTCACCTCGGTTCCGTCGGTGAGTTCGGCGCGGGCCCAGTTGCGCTTCGGGAAGCGGAAGCCCTTGACTTCGTCCCACGAGAGGGTGCGCTGCGAGAACAACGAACGGACCTCGAGGCCGTCGTTGCTGACGGTGGTACGTAGGCGGGCAACCACATAGACGGCGAAGATCGGGAGGATTACCAACCACCCGAAGGCGACCGGCCACCCGAAGATGGGGAAGCTGACAGCGAAGAGGAGAAACGCGCACGCCATGTAGGCGAGCTGCGAAATACGGATGACGTGCCGAAGTGGTTTCGGCGTGTGGGATGATTGAACCGGTGGCACGGGCTGCTGCGAAGTTGACACCTCTACATCTTCGCATTGCAGCTGATGTATCTCAGATTCTGGGACGGTTGACTCACCAAGTTTGCCGTTCGCGACTAGCGCCTCTACTGTCGAGTGCGTGAAACAGAATGAGTTGCTCGTAATCGGCCGGCGCGTCGTCGCTTGAGTCGATAATTTTCAACTCACCAGATAACGACGCGCCACCCTCGCTCAGCAGACGCTGACGGGGGTTTTTTGTTGCCCGGATCCAGAATCAGAGGATTTCCAAGTGAGCGCACCAACAGCACGGCCTCAACCCTCGCCGCGAAAGTCAGGGACACCGAGCCCGACAACCGCGGCTGCCGCAACGTCGACGGTCAACCGTCGCCAGCTCCCGCCTGAGCGGGTAACGGGCGCGCAGTCTGTCGTTCGAGCCCTCGAAGAGCTCGAGGTGGAAACGGTATTCGGTATTCCCGGTGGAGCCGTCTTGCCGCTCTATGATCCGCTCTTCGATTCGGTCAAGGTGCGTCACGTTCTCGTTCGCCACGAGCAAGGTGCAGGTCACGCTGCCACGGGCTACGCCCAGGCCACTGGCAAGGTTGGCGTCTGCATCGCTACCTCAGGTCCTGGTGCCACCAACCTGGTGACCCCCCTCGCCGACGCACAGATGGATTCGGTGCCCGTCGTTGCGATCACCGGACAGGTCGCCCGCAGTCTCATCGGTACCGATGGTTTCCAGGAAGCCGATATCTCCGGCATCACGATGCCGATCACCAAGCACAACTTCCTGATCACCGACGCTATCGACATCCCGCGGATCATCGCGGAAGCGTTCTACCTCGCGTCCAGCGGTCGCCCCGGCGCCGTGCTGGTCGATATCCCCAAGGACATCCTGCAGGCGCAGACCACGTTCTCGTGGCCGCCGGAGATGCGTCTGCCCGGGTACCGTCCGGTCACGAAGCCGCACGGCAAGCAGGTTCGCGAAGCCGCACGTCTGATCGCCGACGCCAAGGCTCCGGTCCTCTACGTCGGTGGCGGTGTCATCAAGTCCGACTCCTCACCCGAACTGCTCGAACTGGCCGAGCTGACCGGAATCCCCGTCGTCACCACGCTGATGGCCCGCGGCGCATTCCCGGACAGCCACGACCTCAACTGCGGCATGCCAGGTATGCATGGCACGGTTGCCGCTGTCGCAGCACTGCAGCGCAGTGACCTGCTGATCACCCTTGGTGCGCGTTTCGACGACCGCGTCACCGGACAGCTGAGTTCCTTTGCCACCGGCGCCAAGGTCATCCACGCCGATATCGACCCGGCCGAGATCGGTAAGAACCGCTACGCAGACGTCCCGATCGTGGGCGACTGCAAAGAGGTCATCACCGAGCTGATCGAGGCGATCCGTGCCGACATGGCGACGGGCACTTCATTGGATCTCGCCGAATGGTGGGCGTACCTGAACGACATCCGTCGTACCTACCCGCTGAGCTACGACCGCCCTACCGACGGCAAGCTGAGCCCCGAGTTCGTCATTCAGTCCGTCGGCAAGCTCGCCGGACCGGATGCCATCTACTGCGCCGGCGTCGGCCAGCATCAGATGTGGGCGGCGCAGTTCGTCAGCTACGAGAAGCCCCGCACGTGGCTCAACTCGGGCGGACTCGGCACCATGGGTTACGCGGTTCCCGCGGCCATGGGCGCCAAGATGGGTATGCCCGACACCGAGGTGTGGGCCATCGACGGCGACGGTTGCTTCCAGATGACCAATCAGGAACTGGCTACCTGCGCGCTCGAAGGTATCCCGATCAAGGTTGCCCTCATCAACAACGGCAACCTCGGCATGGTGCGGCAGTGGCAGACGCTCTTCTACGATGAGCGTTACTCCAACACCAACCTCGGAACGCACGGCGCGATCCGCATTCCGGACTTCGTGAAGCTCGCAGAAGCATTGGGCTGCCACGGAATTCGCGTCGAGCGTGAAGAAGACGTCGAGGCTGCAATCCGTGAGGCGCAGTCGATCAACGACAAGCCTGTCGTGATCGACTTCATCGTCACCGCCGACGCCCAGGTGTGGCCGATGGTTGCCGCCGGAACGAGCAACGACGAAATCATGGCGGCCCGGGGCATCCGGCCGCTGTTCGACGACGACGAGGCAGTAGCCGAACCCGCCGTCATCCATGAAGCCATGACGCGCGAGCAAGCCGGACCCGCCGCGGGCGCAGGGGAGGATCAGAAGTGAGCACCAGTCACACCCTCAGTGTTCTCGTCGAGGACAAGCCAGGCGTGCTGGCTCGCGTCTCCGCACTGTTCTCCCGTCGCGGATTCAACATCGAGTCCCTCGCGGTGGGCGGCACCGAGATCCCCGAGATCTCACGTATGACTATCGTCGTCACCGTCGACGAGTTCCCCCTCGAGCAGGTGACGAAGCAGCTCAACAAGCTGATCAACGTCATCAAGATCGTCGAGCAGGATGGCGAAGCCTCCGTCGCTCGCGAGCTCGTGCTCATCAAGGTGCGCGCAGATGCAAGCGTGCGCACCCAGGTCATCGAAACGGTGAACCTGTTCCGCGCCAAGGTGATCGACGTCTCTCCGGAGTCCGTCACCATCGAGGCGACCGGTACTCGGTCCAAGCTGGATGCACTGCTGCGGATGCTTGATCCGTACGGTATCCGGGAGATCGTTCAGTCCGGGGTCGTGGCAGTCGGTCGAGGGCCGAAGTCGATCACGGCCACCCGCTAAGTACTTTTAGACACGTAATAATCCAAGGAGAGGTTGAGAACTGTGGCAGTCGAGATGTTCTACGACGACGATGCCGATCTGTCGATCATTCAGGGCCGCAAGGTTGCTGTGATCGGCTACGGAAGCCAGGGCCATGCGCATTCGCTGAGCCTGCGTGACTCGGGTGTCGATGTTCGCATCGGCCTCAAGGACGGCTCCAAGTCCCGCGCCAAGGCAGAAGAAGCTGGCCTCACGGTCGGCACGCCGGCCGAGGTTTCCGCATGGGCAGACGTCATCATGGTGCTCGCACCGGACACCGCTCAGGCGAGCATTTTCACCAATGACATCGAGCCCAACCTGAAGGACGGCGACGCGCTGTTCTTCGGCCACGGCCTGAACATTCACTTCGACCTGATCAAGGCTCCGGAGTTTGTCACCGTCGGCATGGTTGCCCCCAAGGGCCCCGGCCACCTGGTGCGTCGCCAGTTCGTCGACGGCAAGGGCGTTCCCGCGCTCATCGCCATCGATCAGGACCCGAAGGGTGAGGGCCAGGCCCTCGCACTGTCCTACGCGAAGGGCATCGGCGGAACGCGCGCCGGCGTCATCAAGACCACGTTCAAGGAAGAGACCGAGACGGATCTCTTCGGCGAGCAGGCTGTTCTCTGCGGCGGCACCGAAGAACTGGTCAAGATCGGTTTCGAGGTCATGGTCGAGGCCGGCTATGCGCCCGAGATGGCGTACTTCGAGGTTCTGCACGAGCTCAAGCTCATCGTCGACCTCATGTACGAAGGCGGCATCGCCCGCATGAACTACTCGGTGTCCGACACCGCTGAGTTCGGCGGATACCTCTCCGGACCGCGCGTCATCGACGCCGGCACCAAGGAGCGCATGAAGGCGATCCTGGCCGACATCCAGTCCGGCGAGTTCACCCGTCGTCTGGTTGCCAACGTCGAGAACGGCAACACCGAGCTCGAAGGCCTGCGCAAGGCTAACGCCGAGCACCCCATCGAGGTCACCGGCAAGAAGCTGCGCGACCTGATGAGCTGGGTCGATCGTCCGATCACCGAAACCGCGTAATAACGCTGTTTCAGCTTGTCATTGACTCCGGCCCGATGGTGCGCCGGTCCAATTGTCTTGGACCGGCGCGGCATTGGGCCGGAGTTGTTTTTCGGGTCCTCCGGAACCCGAACAATTCTCGCCTACGAATTCGCCCGCGAAAGTGTCCACTATGTGGTATTGCCTACCGAGTTGTGGATACCGAGTCGGCGCGCACTAAACTACGGGGGGTTAAACCACCCCCACACCCACCTAATCAGGGAGTTTGCACGTGAGCCAGCCTGGCCGCCCCGTTGTTCTGATCGCCGACAAACTCGCGCCGTCCACAGTTGAGGCACTGGGCGACGGTGTGGAGGTGCGTTGGGTCGACGGACCCGACCGCGCTGCTCTGCTCGCAGCTGTGCCCGAGGCCGACGCGATTCTCGTACGTTCCGCCACCACCGTCGACGCCGAGGTTCTGGCCGCCGGCACCAAGCTGAAGATCATCGGCCGCGCCGGTGTCGGCCTGGACAACGTCGAGATCCCCGCTGCCACCGCGCGCGGCGTGATGGTTGTCAACGCACCGACGTCCAACATTCACTCCGCTGCCGAGCATGCAGTTGCACTGCTCATGGCGACGGCTCGCCAGATCCCCGCCGCAGACAAGACCCTGCGCGAGAACACCTGGAAGCGAAGCAAGTTCAACGGCGTCGAGATCCGCGACAAGGTTGTCGGCGTCGTCGGCCTCGGCCGCATCGGTCAGCTGTTCGCTCAGCGTCTCGCCGCTTTCGAGACCACGATCATCGCGTACGACCCCTACTTGCCCGCAGCGCGCGCAGCGCAGCTCGGTATCGAACTGGTCACCATCGACGAGCTGGTCGAGCGCGCGGACTTCATCTCCGTGCACCTCCCCAAGACCAAGGAAACGGCCGGCCTGATCAATGCCGAGCGTCTTTCCCGCGCCAAGGACGGCGTCATCATCGTCAACGCCGCTCGTGGTGGCTTGATCGACGAAGACGCACTGTACGACGCTCTGGTCTCCGGCAAGGTCGGCGGCGCCGGCCTCGACGTGTTCAACACCGAGCCGTGCACCGATTCCAAGCTCTTCGAGCTCGACAACGTTGTTGTCACCCCGCACCTCGGCGCTTCGACGTCCGAAGCTCAGGACCGCGCGGGCATCGACGTCGCCAAGAGTGTTCTCCTGGCACTCGCCGGCGAGTTCGTTCCCGAGGCCGTCAACGTCTCCGGTGGTCCGGTTGGCGACGAAGTAGCTCCGTGGCTCGAACTTGTCCGCAAGCTCGGTCTGCTCGCGGCAACGCTTTCGCCCGAGGCAGTCCAGACGGTTCAGGTTGTCGCCACCGGCGAGCTGTCCGCAGAAACCGTCGACATTCTCGGTCTCGCAGCTCTCCGCGGTGTCTTCTCCGCGAGCAGCGACGAAGCAGTCACGTTCGTCAACGCACCGGCTCTGGCCGAGCAGCGCGGCGTGACCGTGTCGGTCGAAAAGCACTCCGAGGCACTCGCTCACCGCAGCGCGGTCGAGGTTCGCGCGGTTGCCGCTGACGGCACCGTCACCTCCGTCACGGGTGCACTCACCGGCCTGCACCAGGTCGAGAAGATCGTCAACATCAACGGCCGCAGCTTCGACCTGCGCGCCGAAGGCCACAACATCATCGCGCACTACAGCGATCGTCCGGGTGTCCTCGGTATCCTCGGCACCGTTCTCGGTAACGCCGGCATCGACATCCTGGCTGCAGCACTGAGCCAGGACGCCGAAGGCGAAGGCGCAACGGTCATCCTCCGCGTCGACAAGGTAGTTGCCGATGCCGAGGTCGAGGCAATCGTTTCGCAGCTTGATGCGCGCGTGGCCCAGGTAGACCTTTCCTGATTGTTGTTTCTCACTGTGCGCCTTTATTAACCGCCGGCGGTTAATAAAGGCGCACAGTTCTACAGATATGAGGATTCAATGAAGCTTGCGGTCATTCCCGGTGACGGAATCGGTGTCGAGGTCACAGCTGAGGCACTCAAGGTCCTCGGCAAGTTGGTTCCGGACCTCGAGACCACCGAATACGACCTCGGTGCCCAGCGCTACAACGCCACCGGTGAACTGCTGCCCGCAGACGAGCTCGACCAGATTCGTCAGCACGACGCAATCCTGTTGGGCGCCATCGGCGATCCGCGAATCGTTGCACCGGGCATCCTTGAGCGTGGACTGCTGCTCAATATGCGTTTCCAGCTCGATCACCACGTGAATCTCCGTCCGGCGCAGCAATACCCGGGATCCACGTCGCCGCTCGCAGCGAAGCCCGAGATCGACTTTGTCGTGGTTCGTGAAGGCACCGAAGGCCCGTACACCGGCAACGGTGGAGCGATCCGCGTCGGCACCGATCACGAAATTGCCACCGAGGTCTCGATCAACACGTGGTTCGGCGCCGAGCGCGTCGTGCGTTACGCGTTCGCGTTGGCGCAGACTCGGTCCAAGCACCTCACGCTGATCCACAAGACCAACGTGCTCTCCAATGCCGGCGCTATCTGGACCCGTGCAATGGAGACAGTCGGCGCGGAGTACCCGGACGTCGAGACCGCGTACTGCCACATCGACGCCGCCACCATCTACATGGTCACCGACCCGTCGCGCTTCGACGTCATCGTCACGGACAACCTGTTCGGTGACATCATCACCGATCTCGCCGGCGCGGTGACCGGTGGCATCGGTTTGGCTGCAAGTGGAAACATCGACGCGTCGGGCACCAACCCGTCCATGTTCGAGCCTGTGCACGGCAGTGCTCCGGACATCGCCGGCAAGGGAATTGCGGATCCAACGGCAGCGATCCTGTCGGCTGCACTCCTTCTTCGTCATCTTGGCCGCGAGGCCGATGCTGCTCGGATCGAGGCTGTTGTTGCCGCTGACCTGGCTTCGCGTGGCGACGGTCCCATCTCCACGACGGATATCGGCGACCGGATCACCGCAGCACTGTAGTCACCGCAGCACTGTAGTGACCAGTCTCATGGTGTGAATGCTCTCCGCTGACGCGCGCAGGCCTTAGGGCTTGCGCGCGTCAGTCGTTTGCGCGGCCCCGATAGACTTGCACCCATGCGTCTTGGTCGAATTGCCAGTCCCGATGGTGTTGCGTTTGTCAGTATCGAAGGTGACGAGGATGCCCTCGTCGCCAAGGAAATTGCCGAGCACCCCTTCGGGAATCCCACCTTTACAGGCCGTAGTTGGCCACTAGCCGATGTGCGGCTCCTCGCGCCGATCCTTGCCAGCAAGGTGATCTGCATTGGCAAGAATTATGCGGATCATGTTGCCGAGATGGGCGGCGAGGCACCGGCCGATCCGGTGATCTTCCTCAAGCCGAATACCTCCATCGTGGGCCCGGGTGCGCCAATTGTCTTGCCGCCCAGCTCAACCGAAGTTCACTACGAGGGCGAACTCGCGATCGTCATCGGTCAGCCGTGCAAGGATGTTCCGGCTGCCAAGGCATTGAGCGTCGTCCTCGGTTACACCGTTGCCAATGACGTGTCGGCGCGCGATCACCAGCGTCATGACGGTCAGTGGACCCGCGCGAAGGGGCATGACACGTTCTGCCCGCTCGGTCCGTGGATCGAGACGGCGCTCGATCCGTCGGACCTCGACATCAAGACCGAGGTGAACGGTCAGGTGAAGCAGGACAGCAGCACTGCATTTTTGCTGCACGACATTCCCAAGATCATCGAATGGGTGTCTGCAGTGATGACACTGCTGCCGGGTGATGTCATTCTCACCGGTACCCCGGCAGGCGTCGGTCCGATCGTCGACGGTGACTCCGTATCGGTGACCGTCTCCGGTATCGGCACGTTGACCAACCCGGTGATTGCCAAGCGCTGACGGCACACGTTCATAACGCTCGACCGGGGATTCCCGGTCGAGCGTTTGTCGTATCAGGGTGGTTTGTGTCTGCTTGTTTCGATAGCTGAAAAGTCGCTCGAGTCCGAATTGGCTACTCTTTCTTGGTGTAGCACGCATCACATCTTTGGTGGACGTTATTGAAATTTTAGATACCGACAAGGTGAGATAGTCACTTTACCTGCATCTTTAGGTTTAGTGATCTTCATATTGGTGACGAGTCGGGCAATTTAACTGTTCGGTAACATGACTTCCAATTCTGTAACGTCTGCCCGTAGTCTGACCGATAGCTGGATTGATACCGGTGGGGTATTCGTGAAGTTTCGGAAATGGAGGCGGTGGCCAATGGGTGCCTTTGCATCTGATCATCGAACTCGGTCGCCGCGCCCAGCCAAGGCTGACGCGCTCGTGTGGCGGGACAAAAAGCGCTATTTGTGGCCACTAGGTCTACTGGTGCCGTTGAGTCCGTTCGCGGCCTGGTTCCTAGTGGAGAAGTTGAGCCTGGGTGTGTTCTGGGCCGTTGGGGCATGGTTGATCGTCATCGTCATTCCGCTCATCGACTTGCTGGCCGGCGAGGACGGAAACAGCCCGCCGGACGACAAGATTCCCGAGTTGCAAGAGGATCGCTTCTATCGCTGGTGCACGTACCTGTTCCTTCCGCTGCAGTTCATCGGACTCGTGTTCGCATGCTGGTGCTGGGTGAACTCGCCGATGGCAGCGGGGGAGAAGTTCGCCCTCGCCATGACCGTCGGAGTTGTTGCCGGCGTCGGCATCAACGCGGCCCACGAGATGGGTCACAAGAGTCAGAAGCTCGAGAAGTGGCTCGCGAAAATCGCGCTGGCCCAGTCCTTTTACGGGCACTTCTACGTCGAGCACAATCACGGGCATCACGTCCGGGTGGCAACCCCCGAAGATCCCGCGAGTTCGCGATACCGCGAGAATTTCTGGTTCTTTCTGCCGCGGAGTGTTTTCGGCGGTCTGCGCTCGGGTTGGCGGATCGAACGTGCCCGCCTCGAACGGCAGGGTCTGCGGACCTGGACGTATCGGAACAACATCCTCAATGCCTGGGCGATGAGCGTGGTGCTGTTCGGCAGTCTCATCGCAGTCTTCGGCTGGGAGATCGCACCGTGGCTTGCCGTGCAGGCCATCGCCGGGTTCACGTTCCTCGAAACCGCAAATTATCTCGAGCACTACGGTCTGCTGCGCGGCAAGCGCGACGACGGTTCCTATGTTCGATGCTCGCCGGAAGACAGTTGGAACAGCGATCACGTGGTGAGCAACCTGTTCCTCTATCAGTTGCAGCGGCACAGTGATCACCACGCAAATCCGCGTCTGCGCTATCAGAGCCTGCGCAGCGCCCCGGATGCGCCGCAGTTGCCCGCCGGCTACGCCGTCATGATCGTCTGTGCGTGGGTACCGCCGCTGTGGCGCCGGATTATGGACAAACGACTCCTTGCGTACTACGACGGCGACACGAGCCGTATGAATGTACTTCCGGGGCGCTGACGCGCATTGCAGGTAGGCAACGGCGCGACGGGACTAATCTGTATTACGACCATCCATCATCGCCGAGCCAAGTGAGCCATGACCAACAGCGAAGTACGCGTCCGTTTCTGTCCGTCACCTACCGGAACCCCGCACGTGGGTCTGGTGCGCACCGCCCTGTTTAACTGGGCGTTCGCACGACACCACGGTGGAGCCTTCGTGTTCCGCATCGAAGACACCGATGCGCAGCGGGACAGCGAAGAGTCCTATCAGGCAATCCTCGATGCCTTGCGTTGGCTGGGGCTGACCTGGGACGAGGGTCCGGAGGTCGGTGGGCCGCACGCGCCGTACCGTCAGTCGGAGCGTCGTGATCTGCATCTCGACGTCGTCGCAAAGCTGCGAGCAGCCGGTGAGGCTTACGAGTCGTTCTCGACCAACGAAGAGGTGGAAGCGCGGCACAAGGCAGCCGGACGCGACCCCAAACTCGGTTACGACAATTTCGATCGGGATCTCACTGACGAGCAGCGCACGGCCTACATTGCCGAGGGGCGCAAGCCGGTAGTCCGTTTGCGGATGCCTGACCATGACCTGACGTGGAACGACCTGGTTCGCGGGGAGACCACGTTCAAGGCCGGAACCGTGCCGGACTTCGCGTTGACTCGCGGCAACGGCATTCCTCTCTACACACTGGTCAATCCTGTCGACGACGCATTGATGAAGATCACGCACGTTCTGCGCGGCGAAGACCTCCTCTCTTCGACGCCGCGTCAGTTGGCTCTGTACGAGGCGATGATCCGGATCGGTGTCGCGGACTTCACCCCGTCTTTCGGTCACCTTCCGTTCGTGATGGGCCAGGGCAACAAGAAGCTGTCCAAGCGTGACCCTGAGTCCAACCTGTTCATTCATCGTGACCGCGGGTTCATTCCCGAGGGCCTGCTCAATTACCTGGCCCTGCTGGGCTGGAGCATTGCCGACGACCACGACGTTTTCTCGATCGACGAGATGGTGGCGGCGTTCGATATCTCCAAGGTCAACTCCAATCCGGCACGGTTCGACCAGAAGAAGGCCGACGCGATCAACGCTGAGCACATTCGGTTGCTCGAGCCGGCTGACTTCGCGGCGCGCCTGAAGTCGTTCCTGGTCGACCAGGGTCACATCGGTGACGACGTGGACGAAGCAACATTCACGGTTGCCGCAGACCTCGTCCAGACCCGCATCGTGGTTCTTTCCGACGCCTGGGATCTGCTCAAGTTCCTGTTCGTCGACGAAGCATCGTTCGAGCTCGATCCGGCCGCGGCGGCCAAGAACCTGAAGGAAGATGCGGGTCCGGTTCTGGACGCATCTATTGCCGCGCTCGAGGCGATCGAGTCGTGGACGACGGCTGCTGTCGAGGAAGCCCTCAAGAAGGCGCTCATCGAGGATCTAGAGCTCAAACCGCGTAAGGCGTTTGCGCCGGTGCGGGTGGCGATCACCGGCTCTCACATCAGCCCTCCGCTCTACGAGTCGATGGAACTGCTCGGTCGTGACGTGTCTATCGCCCGTTTGCGTGCCGGTAGGGCAGCGGTAACCGCTTAGTTTGGGTGGTCTCCGGCCGAAAAATGGTGAAAAAGTAGCTCTGACCATACGATTTGGTGTTTGGGGCAGGGGTACTGGTAATCTTCTTTTCGGCCGGAGACGAGCCGCCGAGCACAACAGCGAAGCGGAGCGAGCAAGGCCAAGCAAGACAGTGAAGAAATTCATTGGGGTATGGTGTAATTGGCAACACAGCGGTTTCTGGTACCGCCATTCTAGGTTCGAGTCCTGGTACCCCAGCGAAAATCCGGTCGATTTTGCAGCCGGACTCAAGCAAGCTAGGCTTGCTGAGCTTCCACAGAACAGCCCGCAAGGTTGCTCTTGAAGTGCAAAGAATAGAACATGCGTAAAGCGTGTCCTGGCCCCGTCGTCTAGCGGCCTAGGACGCCGCCCTCTCAAGGCGGTAGCGCGGGTTCGAATCCCGTCGGGGCTACAAAAGAAAGACCCTCCAATCATTGATTGGAGGGTCTTTCTTATTGATACTGAAATCGAGTAAAACAATCACCCCAGCCGAATTCGACTGGGGTGATTGTCATCTCATACGTATGGGGTGTGCGGCTTATCCGCTCTTGCGGCGAAATTCGCGCTTATGGTCGGCGGAGCCGTGAGTGTTGTGGACTTTGGACTGACCGTCACGATGATCGGCCGACGTCGCATTGCCGTGGTTCTTGCGATCGAGTGCTTCGCGGAACTTGCGCTTGTTCGCCTCCGCTGGTGTTTCGGACTCCGACGGGGTGCTGCTGTCCTGCTCGCTCATCTGTGTACTCCTTCGTTGCGGCCTGTTGGTGAAGCTGGGGGCCTGATGGTCAAGCTACGCCCTCCGGGGCGGGAGCTGTAGACCCGGACAGCGGCATGGCCGGCATGCCGAGCTTGCGGTGATCCCACGACCGAGTGCGATCAGGTACGAATCGCACTGCCACACGCTTGTGGAGCATGGCGTCGACAGCGGGGCGGAGATCCTCGGAATAGGGTCCGGTGTATCGCTCCCAGACACTGACACCCACGGCAAAAAGTGCCTCGGGGGCGTCGACGATTTCTCCGATGCCTTCCATCGAGACTCCGCGGAGGGTGTCGTAGGTGAGGCCGTCCTCGATCAAGATCGACATCCGGGAGTCGCGTCGAAGGTTTACAGCTTTCTGGGACTTCGCTTTTGTCTCGAACCAGATTTCGCCGTCCACGATTGCGAACCACATAGCGATGAGGTGAGGCATGCCGTCTGCGCTCAGCGTGGCCATCGTTGCGGTGCGGTTCTTTTCGACGAACTCCGAAATTTCGGAGTCGGTCATCGTGATCTGACTGCGCTGTTTCCCTGTCATGACGGCGTAGCTCTCCTCGATCGTGGTGGGGAGGTGTAGTTCCTGAAGTCCCTACTGTGGCACGGATTACATGATTACGTGTCCGATTACAGGCGCTTGTGAAGCGCTTCTGCCGCCGCGAGAAGATCGGCTGCCCATCGGGCGCCGGGGCGTCGACCCATCCGGTCGATCGGTCCGGAAACCGAAATTGCCGCCACCACTGTGCCGGCCGAGTCCCGTACGGGCGCTGCCACGCTGGCGACTCCGGGTTCTCGTTCGGCTGCGCTCTGCGCCCAACCGCGCCGGCGGACTTCGAGAAGAACTCGCTCGCCGAAGGTTGCGTCGGCGAGAACAGTGCGCTGTGTCTGCGGATCTGCCCACGCGAGAAGGACCTTGGCGCCCGAGCCGGCATTCATCGGGAGTCGTGCGCCGACCAGGACGGTGTCACGCAGACCGGTCGGTGGTTCCATCGACGCGACGCAGACGCGCTGCGTACCTTCGCGTCGATACAGTTGGACACTCTCGCCGGTGATTTCGCGTAACCGGGGGAGGATGAGACCCGCGGCGGCAATCAGAGGATCATTGGCAGTGGCAGCCAATTCGGCGAGTCCGGGACCGGGGCACCACAGGCCGTCGGAATCGCGGGCGAGAAGTCGATGGACTTCGAGGCCGACGGCGAGGCGGTGAGCCGTTGCCCTGGGTAGCCCTGTGCGCGCGCAGAGTTCGGTGAGGCTGCACGGTTCTTCGGCTACTGCATGAAGCACGCCCATTGCTTTGTCCAGCACGCCGATGCCGCTATGCTGTCTCATAGGTCGATACCAGTTTCTCGCATAGTGGGATAGTAGCGCATGATCTCCTACAGGTCACCAGCTTCCACTTCCGGGGATTAATGCGCAGCATGAAAAGTGTTGGGCTGTCGGACTTATCTTCACGCGCGGCGGGCCAGCCCGTAGTTCGTCGACGCGAGGCTACGTACAGAGGTGGAAGACATGGCACAGAAAGCACGCACTCTCGCCGAGAAGGTGTGGGACGACCACGTTGTCGTGAAGGGCGAAGGTCAGGCTCCCGACCTGATCTACATCGACCTTCACCTCGTCCATGAAGTGACGAGCCCGCAGGCATTCGACGGACTGAGGTTGGCGGGACGGAAGTTGCGTCGCCCCGATCTGACGATCGCCACCGAGGATCACAACGTCCCGACCATCGACATCGACAAGCCGATTGCCGATCCCGTCTCCAAGACTCAGGTCGACACGCTGCGCCGAAATTGTGAGGAATTCGGAGTTCGCTTGCACCGCATGGGCGATCTGGATCAGGGGATCGTGCATGTCGTCGGACCGCAGCTCGGTCTGACTCAGCCGGGAACGACCGTTGTCTGCGGTGACTCGCATACCTCGACCCATGGCGCTTTCGGTGCTCTTGCAATGGGAATCGGCACCAGCGAGGTCGAGCATGTGATGGCGACACAGACACTGTCGTTGCGCCCCTTCAAGACAATGGCGATCACCGTTGACGGTGAACTGCAGCCCGGTGTCACGAGCAAGGACCTGATCCTCGCCGTCATCGCCAAGATCGGCACCGGCGGCGGGCAGGGATATGTTCTGGAATACCGCGGCGAAGCCATCCGCACGTTGTCGATGGAAGCGCGTATGACCATCTGCAACATGTCGATCGAGGCCGGTGCCCGCGCCGGCATGATCGCACCGGACGCGATCACCTACGAGTTCATCAAGGGTCGCCCGCACGCGCCGACCGGCGCGGACTGGGATGCCGCGGTGGCGGCTTGGGAGCAGTTGAAGACCGACGACGGAGCGGTATTCGACAACGAGGTTCGCATCGACGCGAGTTCGCTGACACCGTTCGTCACGTGGGGAACCAACCCGGGACAGGGTGCACCGCTGGGTGACCGTGTGCCGAATCCGGAAGAGATCGTCGACGAGAACGAACGTCAGGCAGCCGAGAAGGCGCTCACCTACATGGGTCTCGACGCCGGAATGTCGTTGCGCGATATTTCCGTCGACACCGTTTTTGTCGGCTCGTGCACTAACGGACGAATCGAAGACCTGCGTGAGGTTGCGGGTGTTCTCGAGGGTCGCCGTGTGGCAGAAGGTGTTCGGATGCTGATCGTTCCCGGCTCCATGCGGGTCCGGGCGCAGGCCGAAAGTGAAGGCCTCGGAGACATCTTCGTAGCGGCGGGCGCGGAATGGCGTCAGGCAGGTTGCTCGATGTGCTTGGGCATGAACCCTGATCAATTGGCGCCGGGAGAGCGTTCGGCATCGACCTCGAACCGGAATTTCGAAGGCCGACAAGGCAAAGGTGGCCGGACCCATCTGGTTTCGCCGCTCGTCGCGGCCGCTACAGCAGTCCGCGGAACTTTGTCGGCACCGTCCGATCTGGTCTGACGTACCTACACACTCGAGGAGAATTTTCGATGGAATCCTTTACCACGCACAAAGGTATCGGCGTACCGATGCGACGCTCGAATGTCGATACCGACCAGATCATCCCCGCCGTTTACCTGAAACGGGTGACGCGCACGGGATTCGAGGACGGACTGTTCGCCGGATGGCGTAGCGATCCGAACTTCGTCCTGAACGTCGCGCCTTACGACAAGGGCAGTGTCCTCGTTGCCGGACCTGATTTCGGAACGGGATCCTCGCGGGAGCATGCCGTTTGGGCGCTATCGGACTTCGGTTTTCGGGTCGTGATCGCTTCGCGCTTCGCAGATATTTTCCGCGGCAACGCCGGAAAAGCGGGTCTGCTGGCAGCACAGGTCGAGCAGGGCGACGTCGAATTGCTGTGGAAATTGCTCGACGAGCAGCCGGGACTCGAATTGGCTGTCGATCTCGAAAATCGGACAGTGACAGCCGGAACGACGGTGGTGCCCTTTACGATTGACGACTACACGCGGTGGCGTCTGCTTGAAGGACTCGACGACATTGGACTGACATTGCGGCAGGTAGAAGCGATTTCCGAGTTCGAAAAGTCAAGGCCTTCATGGAAACCGACTACCCTCCCGGCCCAAATTTCGCAGGGCTGAACGGAAATCGCCGATAGCGGCGAGAGAGAGAAATAGGTCACCATTTCGGGGTTACGTTGATTGAGAATTGGCGTGGCACATAGACTCTTGCCGTTATCAGGTTTACCGTAGTTCTCAGTCGGTCCTACGGTGGACCATTATTTGCGGAGGAATTTCAATGAACAAGGCAGAGCTCATCGATGTTCTGACTGAGAAGCTGGGTTCGGACAGGCGCACAGCAACCGATGCAGTGGAGCACGTCGTGGACACCATCGTCCGCGCCGTCCACCGTGGCGAGAGCGTGACGATCACCGGTTTCGGCGTCTTCGAACAGCGTCGTCGTGCGGCACGTGTCGCACGCAACCCGCGTACCGGCGAGACCGTCAAGGTCAAGCCGACGTCGGTTCCGGCTTTCCGTCCGGGTGCGCAGTTCAAGGCCGTTATCGCTGGCGGCCAGAAGCTTCCGGCCAGTGGCCCGGCAGTCAAGCGTGGCGTAGCCGCACCGGCTACCAAGGCAGCAGCCAAGAAGGCAGCAGCCAAGAAGGCAGCAGCCAAGAAGACGGTAGCCAAGAAGGCTCCGGCCAAGGTTGCAGCCAAGAAGACGGTTGCCGCCAAGGCTCCCGCCAAGAAGGCTCCGGCCAAGGTTGCAGCCAAGAAGACGGTCGCCGCTAAGGCTCCCGCCAAGAAGACGGTTGCCGCTAAGGCTCCCGCCAAGAAGGCTCCGGCCAAGGTTGCAGCCAAGAAGACGGTTGCCGCTAAGGCTCCCGCCAAGAAGGCTCCGGCCAAGGTTGCAGCCAAGAAGGCTCCGGCCAAGGTTGCAGCCAAGAAGGCTCCGGCCAAGAAGGCTCCGGCCAAGCGCGCTTCCAAGTAGTCGCTTTCGGGTGAAATACCCGATGCAGTAAAAGAAGAGGCGCAGTCGCGATCGAAATCGCGACTGCGCCTCTTCTTTTGTGTTCGGCGTTTATGAATTCGTCTGCCGGTCAATACTTTGCGTAACTACCTTTACGCGTTGGCGACCTTGGGGAGGGGACTGTCCAGATGATCGGCAGCAACCAATTGGTCGTCGACGAAGGACAGCACCCAGGTGCTCGCTTTGCGGTTGCGTGCGGACGGCAGTGTTACACCGGCTGATTTGCTCCACCAGGCCATCAGATCCGGGATGACGCCTCCTTGGCTGCAGATCACCGGTGTGCCGCCTGAAGACGCAATCTCGAGGATTCGCGCCCGGGCGGCCGCTGGGTCCGCGTCGTAACCCTCTTCGCTCAGAAGGGGTTCCGTCACAACTTCGACTCCCAGCGCTTCGGCGAGTGGCAACACGGTATCGATGCATCGAGTTCGGTCGGCGGAATAGACGGAGTCGGCGCCGAAGAGCCGTAACTGACCTACCAATGCCGCGGCCTGCTCCTTGCCGGTGGCATCGAGAGGCCGAAGAGTGTCATCGCCGTTGTACCGCTTGCGACTTCCAGCCTTCGCGTGACGTACCAGCAGGACTGTTCGGGTATCGGTCGGTACCGCGACGAAGCGGCGCAGGATCATCCGATCCATCGGATATGAGAGATGGTCCGGTACTTCGTCGATCGGAAGCCAATGGAGTACATCGACCTCGCTGTTCGCGCCGAACTCTCCGCCGACTGCTTCAGCCGCCCAGTATTCGACGCGTTTCAGTTTGCGGTGCCCCGGAATCGGATAAGTGACACCACCGAGATGGCGACCGAGCCGAACACTCATCGACGTTTCTTCCTGAACTTCGCGAACAGCAGCCGTCAGGAAAGTCTCACCCGGATCCAGTTTCCCCTTGGGGAAAGACCAATCATCGTATTTGGGACGATGAATGACTGCGATCTCGATCGACTGCGGATTATCGAGTGCCTTTCGCCATAACACTGCGCCGGCGGCAAAGATATTCGCTTTCACAGGTTTGTCAGTCATGGTGATCGCGACTTTCAAGATCCGCTGGAGGTACGACTTCGCATCAACGAATGTTGATGCTCGCGTACATCCTCGCCGTGTTCGGGAGATGCCACCCAACTTCCGTCGGGATGCAGTACCCAGCAGCGGGTGCGGGAGTCGAGCGAGGAATCGAAGACTTCGCTCAACTGCCGGGCCAACTTGGGATCCTTGACCTGAACCATGACCTCGACGCGCCGATCGAGGTTGCGGTGCATCATGTCTGCGCTGCCGATCCAGAACTCGTCGGCGGCGCGGAAATGGAACATCCGTGAATGCTCGAGGAATCGTCCGAGGATGGAACGGACTTCGATGTTGTCGCTGAGCCCCGGCACACCCGGTTTGAGAGCGCAGATACCGCGGACCACGATCTGAACCGGCACGCCGGCTTTCGAGGCCCGGTACAGCGCGTCGATAACCTGTTCGTCGACAAGCGCATTCGCCTTCATTCGAATGGCTGCGTCACGCCCGGCGAGTTTGTGCGCGATTTCCGCTTCGATGCGCTCGATGATTCCGCGTCGCACTCCGTAGGGAGCAACCAGAAGGTTCCGGTAGTCGGTCTTGCGTGAGTAGCCGGTCAGGGAGTTGAAGAGGTCGGTGAGGTCGGCACCGACCTCCGGTGCGGCTGTGAACAATCCGACGTCCTCGTACAACCGCGCGGTCTTCGGATTGTAGTTTCCGGTACCGATGTGGCAGTAACGACGGATGGTGGAGCCTTCACGCCGAACCACCAGGCAAGTCTTGCAATGCGTCTTGAGCCCGACAAGTCCGTAGACGACATGCACTCCGGCTTGTTCGAGTTTGCGAGCCCATTTGATGTTGGCCTGCTCGTCGAAGCGAGCCTTGATCTCGACGAGAGCGACAACTTGCTTGCCGGCTTCTGCGGCATCGATGAGTGCGTTGACGATCGGTGAATCACCAGATGTCCGGTAGAGGGTTTGTTTGATCGCGAGAACCTGCGGGTCAGCGGCCGCCTGCTCGATGAATCGCTGAACGCTGGTGGAAAATGAATCGTAAGGATGATGGACGAGAACGTCGCCGTCACGCAGCGTGGAGAATACGCTCTTCGGTGTTTCGCGTTCACCGAACGCGGGGTGCGTCGCCGGAACGAACGGTGCGTCTTTGAGCGCTGGTCGGTCGACGGCGTAAACCTGCCAGAGGCAAGACAAGTCGAGCAGACCCGAAACTTCGATGACGTCGGCCGGGTCGACATCGAGTTCACGAAGCAACAATTCGAGCATGTGCTCGGTCATGTCGTCAGCCACTTCGAGCCGGACGGGAGATCCGAAACGTCGGCGCGCGAGTTCACGCTCCAATGCCTGCAGGAGGTCCTCGTCGCGGTCCTCCTCGACCTCGAAGTCGGCGTTGCGCGTGATCCGGAAGGCGTGGTGTTCCACGATTTCCATGCCGGGGAACAAGACCTCGAGGTGCGCCGAGATCAGTTCTTCCATCGGGATGAACGAGTCGATCGTCGATGACGACGTCGTGCTCTTCACCCGAACGAAGCGGCCGACGTTGTCCGGTACCTTCACACGGGCGAAGTGCTCACCGCCCGTGACGGAATCCTTCACCGTCACTGCGAGGTTGAGACTTAGGCCACTGATGTAGGGGAACGGGTGCGCGTGGTCAACGGCCAACGGCGTGAGAACGGGGAACACCTGTTCGGTGAAATGAACCGACAGTCGCTCGTGATCGTCCTCGCTGAGATCGGACCACCGGACGATCGAGATTCCCTCGGCCGCTAGAGCCGGGCGGACGGATTCGAGAAAAACGTGAGCGTGCTTGTCGGCGAGTTCCTGCGTCCGACGCGCGATCAATGCCAGTTGTTCACGCGGTGAAAGTCCATCAGCGGAACGGACGGACAGTCCGGTCTCGTCGCGGCGCTTGAGGCCGGCGACTCGAACCATGAAGAACTCGTCGAGATTCGACGCGAAGATCGCCAGGAATTTTGCACGTTCCAGGAGGGGGAGCGACTCGTCGGCAGCCAAAGCCAGAACGCGGGCGTTGAAGTCGAGCCAACTCAGTTCACGGTTGAGATAACGATCTTCGGGCAACCCGCCGAGGAGTTCGGCCGGAACTGCCTTGGTGGCGGCCGGCGGCGCGCTCGGAATGTGGGTGACCGAACCCGGAATCGGGGGTCGCACATGCACGGACGCAGCCGAAGGTTGATGCCCGTCTCCGGTTTCCGATGCGCCGGTCACAGTTCCGTCCGGGCTGCTGGTGCCTGTGTTTTTTGCGGACTTGCGGTGCTCGAGTGCTTCGCCGTTGCTCACACGTCGATCATCCCCTACAAGCGCGCGCTTCGACAATTGTCGACAAAGAAATTTACCGCGTGTTCGACGCAGTTCGGTTGAGCCGTTTCAAGGAAGCTCGTGTGGCCGGCCCGACGCCCAATGCGCGCACCGTTTCCAAGTCGGTTCCCGTATCGACATCTGTGCGAAGCCCCGGCCAATCTCCGATGAGCCGGCGTGCCCCGGAATCTGTATGCCCACGAGCGGATTCGGGACCGAATCGCGGATCGAGAGGCAGATCGGGATCGCACGAGAACAATGCTGCGGTACCGGTCCCGTGATGATCGACGACTATCGACCGCCCACCGGTTCGGGCGTCGGTGAGGGCTTCGAAAAGTTCGCCGGGCTGCAACGACGGGAGATCAGCTTGCAATACAACGAGATCCACCCGGCCGGACTCGGCGCGGATGTGGGATGCCGCCGCGCTGAGTGCGGAATTGAGTGAGCTTTCCTTGCCCGACGGCTGACTCGTTCCGGACACCTCACTGCGGTCGGACGACATCGGGTCGGCGTACACGTGAACGCCCGCTGCGTAGGCAAGTGCGGCAACCGTCGGATCCGGTGTTACAACAGTTACTCCGTCGATGGCGGCGACGTCGGAGACCGCGGCGAGAGTGTCGTGGAGCATCGCCAGCACCAGATCGGCACGTGCGTCGGCATCTAGTTCGGTGGCCAGCCGGGACTTCGCAGATCGGAGGTCCTTGACGGCAACGATGGCATGCATGGGGCGCCGCCCTGACGGGACGGGTAGAGGCCGACTCTCCGATCTCGGCGTGCTCGGCTCTACTGTGCTCATACTGCGATCTTGCCAGTCGCCTCCGGGTATGTCTGTCGCTACCTGCCGAGCCGGGGCGTCGACCGCCCTGATCGGGGGGACTGGCGATACTGTTGTGCACACGATTTCTTTGCTGGTCGCAACATAACCGGCGTCTTGGCGAACGTCACGAGGGGTAGACGAGGTGACTGTGTGAGTAAAGCAGCAGTATTGGGCGCAGGTTCCTGGGGAACGGCCCTGGCCAAGGTCATGGCCGAGGCAGGTACCGACGTGACGATGTGGGCGCGGCGGGCGGAGGTCGCCGCGCGGATCAACGACGCGCACGAGAACAGTGACTATCTTCCCGGCATCGCCCTACCCGAGTCCATCCGTGCGACGGACCGGCACGAGGACGCGATGGAAGGAGCCGACTTCATAGTTCTGGCCGTTCCGTCGCAGTCTCTCCGGGGAAATTTGGAGGGGTGGAAGGGTTCGATCGGGCCGGACGCCACTCTGCTCAGTCTCGCAAAGGGAATCGAAACCGGCACCCTGATGCGGATGAGTCAGGTGATCGTGTCGGTCACCGGCGTCGAACCCGGTCGTGTCGCTGTGCTGTCGGGACCGAACCTGGCGTTTGAGATCGCCAGTCGGCAGCCCGCTGCAACGGTCATCGCTTGCTCGGATTCCTCGCGGGCATTGGCTCTTCAAAATGCCTGCGCCACAGGATATTTCAGGCCATACACAAATTCCGACGTGATCGGCTGCGAGATCGGCGGGGCCTGCAAGAACGTGATCGCATTGGCCTGCGGCATGGCTGCCGGTAGTGGATACGGCGACAATACGATTGCCAGCATCATCACCCGTGGTCTGGCCGAGACGATCCGATTGGGAGTTGCACTCGGGGCGCAGGCTTCGACCCTCGCCGGTCTCGCGGGAATCGGCGATCTGGTTGCAACCTGTACATCGAACCTCTCACGAAACCGCACTTTCGGTGAACGGCTGGGGCGCGGCGGCTCGATGGAATCGGCGCAGAAAGCAACCAACGGACAGGTCGCCGAAGGCGTGAAATCTTGTACGTCCGTGCGCGCTCTGGCTGCGGGTTACGACGTCGAGATGCCGCTGACCGACGCAGTCCACCGGGTCTGCCACGAAGGTATGGCCGTCAGTGATGCCATCGGTCAGTTACTCGGGCGTCGGACCAAACCTGAATGACAGCAGCCGACAGCTACGGTGATTCCACCCGGTGCGTGAGCGGGGTCGCCGGCCCACACACGCCCGGTCAGCCGATGCAGGTCGGTCCGATATTTGCTGCGCCGTATCAGCTTTCGGCCGACGAGGGCTCCGAAGAAGATACGTATGCGCGGGCCTCCCATCCGGGGTGGCGGGCACTCGAAGCTGTGCTCGCCAACCTCGAAGGTGCCGATCGCGCAGTCGTGACGGGGTCGGGGATGTCCGCCGTCACGATCACGTTGCGAAGCCTGCTGACGTCCGGGGATACCGTGGTCGTGCCTTCGGACGGCTACTACCAGGTGCGTCTGTACGCCGAAGAGGCGTTGGCTCCCCTGGGAATCGCTGTCCGCGAGGTGTCGACGCCCGCAATGGGTGATCCGGGTTTCGTGAATCTTCTGGCGTCGCTGAGGGGGCGAGTGGTGGTCGTCGCGGAGACGCCGTCCAACCCCGTGCTCGATGTCGTGGATCTGCGCGCGCTGGGGCAGGTGTGTCATGCAGTGGGTGCAGTTCTGGTGGTGGACAACACCACTGCCACACCGCTTGGTCAGCGTCCATTGGAGTTGGGCGCGGATGTTGTGGTGGCCAGCGGCACGAAGACACTGAGCGGGCACAGTGACCTGTTGATGGGATATGTCGCAACGTCCGATGCCGATATAGCTGCGAAGATCGAACGCGAGCGAACGCTGTCCGGAACCGTGCTCGGTCCGTTCGAGACGTGGCTCGCTCATCGCAGCCTCGGGACGGCCGGTCTTCGGTTCGGCCGACAATGTGAGAACGCGCAAGCACTTGCCGAGATGCTGGCGCAGCATCCGGTTGTGCGGTCGGTGCGCTTTCCCGGGTTGGCGAACGACCCTTCCTTCGACATCGCGTCGACCCAGATGCGTCGGTTCGGTGGCCTCGTCAGTATCGAATTGGAATCTGCGTCGGCGTTCCATGCGTTTGTCGAGGCCAGCAAACTTGTGTCCTCGGCCACCAGTTTCGGTGGCATTCATACGACGGCTGATCGGCGGGCGAGGTGGGGTGATCGTGTCAGTGAGGGGTTTGTCCGGATCTCGTGCGGCATCGAGGACACCGCCGATTTACTCGCCGATGTCGAGCGCGCGCTTACCGGGCGTCCGTTCGGTCCATAGATTCAGAGCCTCCCGCGCGCATGCCGAACGCTATTCGACGGTACGGTTTGACGCGTGAATAACAGCCGTACCCGCGTAGCCGTGATCTTCGGTGGCCGGAGCAATGAACATTCTGTGTCCTGCGTCTCGGCAGGAAGCGTCCTGCGCCATCTCGATCCGGAGCGGTACGAGGTCGTGCCCATCGGAATCACCACCGACGGTGCCTGGGTCCTGGGCTGGACGGACCCCGAGTCGCTGGCCATCAATGGACGTGAGTTGCCGACCGTCGATAAAAACGGAACCGGCGTCACATTGACCGCTGATCCCACCCGGGCCGGTGCTGTGGTGGCACTCGACGGAGCCGATGCCGGTGCCGTACTGGCAACCGTCGACGTCATCTTCCCGGTACTGCACGGCGCCTACGGCGAAGACGGAACCATTCAGGGACTGCTGGAAATGGCCGGCATTCCCTACGTCGGACCCGGCGTCCTGGCGAGCGCGGCCGGAATGGACAAGGAATTCACGAAGAAGCTCCTCGCAGCCGAAGGCCTTCCCGTCGGAGTGCAGGTTGTTCTGCGCCCGGGAACAGCAACGCTGACCGCAGAGCAGCAAGAGCAATTGGGCCTACCGGTCTTCGTCAAGCCGGCACGTGGCGGATCTTCCATCGGCATTACCCGAGTGACCGGGTGGGATGGACTCGACAACGCGATCACTCACGCACGCCTTCACGATCCCAAGGTGATCATCGAGGGCGCGATCATAGGACGAGAAGTCGAGTGCGGTGTACTCGAATTTCCGAATGGCGACGTCAAAGCGAGCGTAGTTGCCGAGATCCGAATGCCGGCCGACGACGCAGACTCCGACGCGTTCTACGACTTCGATACCAAATACCTCGACGACGTCTGTGAATTCGACGTTCCCGCTGTCCTCGACCAGGCTGTCAGCGATCAGATTCGAGAGATGGCCGTCCGGGCATTCGCCGCACTCGACTGCCAGGGACTCTCGCGAGTGGATTTCTTTGTCACCGAAAACGGCCCGGTGATCAACGAGATCAACACCATGCCCGGATTCACGTCCATCTCGATGTACCCGAAGATGTGGAAGGCGACCGGAATCGATTACGGCACTTTGCTTTCCGCACTGGTCGATACCGCGATTGCGCGCGGTACCGGCCTGCGCTGAATGGGCCTGACCGGCCTGCGCTAAGCGCTCTTAAGGCACCGCGATCGGCGCTGGGTCCAGAGGTTGTTGCGGAAGCGTCGCGGAGATGGTGTCCGAGAACTCCTGGATCGGTGTCGGGCCGTTTCCGTCGGGAACGGTGATTCCGATGTACTCACCGCGGTCCACCGCAAACCAGGTGCTGGCCGCCAAACCGATGTCGGTTCCCGAGACCTGGAACCACTGGACGCCGTTTACAACCTGAAGTGCTGCGGCCTGATCGAACTCGGCCGGCCGGTCGAGTCCGCAGCGCAGGACGATCGGTTCGCTCTCACTGCGCTGCCAGGCTGCGGCACCGGCAGGGGCTGGTTCTACGAGTTCGGCGCGTTCGAAGTCGCCGATGGTCTCGGGAAGTGCGCCGAGAAGCGATACACAGGCAGCCGAATCCGCAGTGGGGGCCGGAACCGGGCCCAGGGCCACCGGTTCGAGTTCGGGATTCTTACCGGCAACAACGGCAGCGATCACCAGACCGATGATCAATGCGACAGGAAGCGCGGTGGCGGTGGCGATCAACGCCGGGCTACGACGCTCGGCTGCTTCGTCGTTCTCTTCGGGGGACGTGTTTTCAGACATGCTCAGTTCTTCGCTCGGTTCCACGTTCGGATAGGTTTAAGCCACAGCTTTGAAGGTACCGCAGGCCGATTTCCCCGGAACTGCGCCGGCACTTGGGAGAGCCCATCTCGTCATCAGGATCGACCCCGAGCGAAGACGCACGGTCAGTGGCAGACGTGGGGGAGTTCGGTGTCATCGCACGCTCACTCGAGGGCCGAATTCAGCCGCTCACGACGGAGTTGGGTCCGGGTGACGATGCTGCAATCGTCACTGCTGCCGACGGCCGCGTCGTCATCTCTTCGGACATGCTGGTCGAGGGTAGGCATTTTCGGCTCGATTGGTCCTCGCCACGTGACGTCGGGCGTAAAGCGGTGGCGCAGAATGCTGCCGACGTTGTCTCGATGGGGGCTCGGGCAACGGCATTCACGGTGTCCATCGGGTGTCCACCATCGACTCCGATCGACATCGTGGACGGGATCTCGGCCGGAATCTGGGACGCTGCAACAGATCTGGGCGCCGGGGTTGTCGGTGGTGATCTGGTCCAGTCACAGGAAATTGTGGTGTCGGTGACAGTTCTCGGTGACCTCGGGGGAGGGCAGGCCGTAACTCGCTCGGGCGCTCAGGTAGGTGATCGTGTCGCCGTTTCCGGTCTGTTCGGTTGTTCGGCAGCGGGATTGGCACTTCTCCTGGCCGAGCGTCGAACCTTTCCGGATCTGTTGGCGAGGCACCGGGTTCCGCAACCGCCCTACCAATCTGCTTGGGCTGCAGCCGGCAGGGCCCATGCCATGACGGACATCTCGGACGGACTGATCGCTGATCTTCGTCACCTGGCGACTGCGTCCGGCGTACAGGTCCGAATCGATTCGAGTTCCGTCCCAACGTCTCCGGCAGTGGCCGACGCGGCAGCTTCATTGAATGTCGATCCGCTGGAATGGATTCTGTCCGGTGGTGAAGATCACGGATTTGCAGCCACATTTGCTCTCGACAACGAACTGCCGACTGGTTGGACTGTGATCGGGGACGTGGTGGCCGGTTCCGGTGTTGTAGTGGACGGCGACCTCAGGCCCTCCGGCGGTGGATGGAACAGCTTTTCTGCTACCGGCACCCCCGCGGTATAGGTTCTCTTCATGGCTGTTTATGCACTAGGAGACAAAGTTCCGGAAATTCACCCGGAGGCATACGTGCACCCCGATGCGGTGGTCATCGGGGACGTGAAACTTGCGGCGGGTACGTCGATCTGGCCGCAGGCCGTTTTGCGCGGCGACTACGGAACCATTTCCGTCGGCGCTGGATCGAACATCCAGGACGGCACTGTGATTCACTGCACTGCCACCGACCCTACGATCATCGGGGTGGGATGTGTTGTGGGCCATAGTGCGCACATCGAAGGCTCCACCATCGGTGATGGATGTCTGATCGCATCGGGATCGATCGTCCTCAACCGATCGGTGATCGGAGCGGGCTCGATAGTCGGCGCGGGCGCCGTGATCGCGCGCGGCTTCGAGGTTCCGCCGCGCAGTATGGCTTTGGGCGTACCGGCCAAGATTCGGGAAGGCTACGAGGTTCCCTTGGGACATCTCGAATCCAACGTGGCGATGTACTCCGCCAACGCTGCGCACTATCGAGACGCATTGCGCAGGATCGACTGATGGTGCCGCTCACGGACCTCATGGACCCGGGCTGGATCACTGCGCTCGAACCCGTTTCGGAGCAGATCTCGGCGATGGCCGATTTCTTGGATAGCGAGATCGCCGCCGGGCGAGACTATCTGCCGCGGCGTGAGAACGTCCTGCGCGCGTTCACAAACCCGTTCGACGATGTCAAAGTGCTGATTGTCGGCCAAGATCCGTATCCGACCCCTGGTCATGCTGTGGGCCTGAGCTTCTCGGTAGCCCCGGACGTGCAACCCATCCCGCGGAGCCTGACCAACATCTACAAGGAATATCACCAGGATCTTTCACTGCCGATTCCTGACAACGGAGACTTGACGCCGTGGTCGAATCAGGGTGTGTTGCTTCTTAATCGAGTGCTCACAGTAGCTCCGGGGTTGGCAGCATCACATCGGAAGAAGGGGTGGGAACCGGTGACGGAGCAGGCAATTCGTGCACTTGTGGCCCGGACCACACCGATGGTGGCAATTCTGTGGGGCCGCGACGCAGCAACTCTGGCACCGCTACTGGGCGATACGCCCATCATCGAATCTGCGCACCCGTCACCACTTTCGGCGTCGCGAGGATTTTTCGGATCGCGTCCGTTCAGTCGGGCGAATCAACTGCTGACCGAACGGGGTGCCCAGCCGGTCGACTGGAATCTGGGATCGACCGCAGGCGTGACCGAACCGCTGTGGTGAGAGGGTTCGGTCACGCAGATCGGATCAGGCCTGCTTTGCGGCCACAAAATCGGGTCGACGCTTCTCGACAAACGCGTCGACGCCTTCGCGACCGATAGGACCGTTGGCGGCAAGCGCGATGGATGCGGCTTCGGCATCGAGTTGCTCGGCGAGCGTGTTGGTGCGTGACGAGCGCAACAGTTCCTTGATGCCGGCGTACGACGAACTCGGTCCGTGCGCGAGGGCACGGGCGAGGCGTAGGGCTTCTTCCTGAACTTCGTCGTCGCCGACAAGGCGCGTCAGGATGCCCAGGCGTACGGCTTCGTCGCCGCCGAGGACGGAATCGTTGAGCAGGATCTCGCGGGCGCGTGCTGCGCCGACGATGCGGGGGAGCGTCCAGGACATCCCGCCGTCCGGAGTGAACCCGATCGACGGGTATGCGGGGCGAAGTTTGGTGCTGGTGCCACCGATGGCGACATCTGCGAGGCAGACCAGACTCATGCCGGCGCCGGCTGCCCAGCCGTGAACTCCGGCAACGACCGGAGCCGGTGCGGCGTCCAGTGCACGTACGAAGGTGTGGAATGTCCGGGCAACCTGGCCGACGTATTCGCCGCGATCCGGCGCCGACGCGAAGGCTCGAACGTTGCCGCCGGCGCAGAAGTTGGCGCCTTCGCCGACCAGGAGAATGCTGCCGACGTCGTTGCCGAGGGTTTCCAGAGCTCGGGCGCCCTGTTCCATGCCCTCGCCGTCGAGTGAGGTGCCGTTGGCGGCGGTGGAAATGGTGATGCGGAGAACGCCCTCGTCGAGCGTCACTTTGCTGAGGTCATCGATGGAAGTCACCTCAAGCACATTACGGGTGCTGTGCGCGCCTACTCGCAGGGGCATCGCCGGGTGAAGCAACCTGCAAAAACAGCTCTGCCCCCGACACCGGAAGTGTCGGGGGCAGAGCCTGCAATTATTGTGCTCGGGCAATCAGCCCCGAGCGACCTTGCCTGCCTTCAGGCAGGAGGTGCACACGTTGACCTTACGGGTGTTACCCGGGGCAACCTCGGTACGAACAGACTGAATGTTCGGGTTCCAGCGACGATTGGTTCGCCGGTGCGAGTGCGAGACCGACTTACCGAAGCCGGGCCCCTTGGCGCATACGTCGCAGACGGCAGCCATAGTCGCGAACTCCTTGTTAGAAATGAATATTGAAGTGGTTACCCTACATTGCAGGGCGGCCGGAATAACAATTCGAATATACGCTGTCGATGACTGCGATACCGAATCGGTCTTACGTCGCTCATTGTGTAGCTCATTGTGTAGTCGAACGTTGCAACAGTGAACACTGTTGTAGACAATGTGCCAAAAGCGCACGGTATGCAGCAGTGTTTGGTGTAGCCCGTTCGAGGCAACCGTGTAACAGTAACTGTTGACCGGTGGATTGACCAAACCGGCTGCCGTGACGCCGTCTGCGGTGCCCGCCGGACTACCCTCGACGGCATTCGTCTGGTCCGGACCGAGGGGAGCTGTTCAGTGGGGGAAGTGCAGCGGCTGAGCACCGGTGGGATTGCGGGTGAGAGTGCGGACGGCCTCTTGTTGCGCCGATGGGCGCGACGCTCGGTCGATTGTCTGGAGACACGGCGCGGAGAGATCAACAGACTGAACGTCTTTCCCATCCCGGATTCCGATACCGGTACGAACCTTCTGTTCACCATGCGCGCTGCGCTCGACTCGGCCGAAGCTTTGGACGGCGACGTCACCAGCGCCGGTCGCATAGCCAACGCGCTTGCCCGGGGAGCGGTGTCGGGGGCGCGCGGCAACTCCGGCGTCATCTTGTCGCAGGTGATGCGTGGGATCGCGGAGACGGTGCGGGGCGACCGCATCGACGGCCACGACCTCGCAGTGTCGCTTCAGACTGCAACCACACTGGCAACTCGGGCGGTTACGGACCTGGTCGAAGGCACCATTGTGACGGTTCTCCGGGCTTCGGGTGAAGCAGCCGCGGCGTGCGTCGGTGCCGACCTTGGTTCGGTGGCGCTCGTAGCGGCGGATGCGGCGGCGCAAGCGTTGATCAAAACACCTGAGCAGCTGGAGGTACTTGCGTCGGCGGGTGTCGTCGATGCCGGCGGGCTCGGGCTGGTGGTGATTCTGGACGCTCTGGTCGAATCCGTGACGGGACGCGCTCTCGATCGGACGGACCTCGGCGACCTCGGGCGCAGCCCCGGCCTCATCGCCGATATCAGCAGGCTGGATCACGATTGGGCCAGGAAATCAGGGCCGGTCGAGTGTGGTGACGATTCGGCTCAAGACTTTGAAGTGATGTATCTCGTCGACGATTCGGACGACGATCGGATGGCAGCTCTCCGCACTCGTCTGGCAGTGATGGGCGATTCCATCGTGATCGTGAGTGACGGTTTCGGAGGTTGGTCGGTTCACGTGCACTGCTGTGATGCGGGTGCTGCGGTCGAGGCAGGTCTCGAAGCCGGGCGAGTTCACGGGATTCGAATCAGCAGTTTCCTCGTCGACGAACGTGATCAGTTGGTGGCGCGTCGTGAGACGAAGTTCAGCGGCTACGACGCGCGTGGAGTGCTGGCGGTGGTGGCGGGCGACGGCGCGGCAGCGCTATTCGAGAGCGAAGGTGCCTCGGTGCTGCGGTGTGACGACGCCCCGGTGACCCGCGCTCAGTTGCTGGGCCGCATCCGGACGATGGACCGCAGTGAAGTGCTCGTACTGCCGAACGGTGCGTTGAGTGCGCAGGAGTTGGTCGCGGTGAGTGCTGCCGCTCGTGACCCCCTTCACCAGGTGCTCCTGCTGTCGACGTCGTCGATGGTCCAGGGGTTGGCTGCACTCGCAGTCCACGACGGCAGTCGTAATGTCGCCGACGACGGATTCACCATGTCGGAATCGGCCGCGGCCACACGCTGGGGCTCGCTGCGGATCGCAGTGGAGCGGTCATTGACCTACGTCGGTACGTGCGACCCGGGAGATGCCATCGGTTTGATGGGTCATGAGGTGGTAGTCATCGGACCCGATGTGGTGGCGTCGGCGTCGCGATTGATCGATTTGGCCTTGGGATCCGGCGGAGAATTAGTGACGCTTCTCATGGGCGCCGACGCGACGGCCGGATTGGCGGTGCGGTTGCAGGAGCACGTCGAAGCCACGTATCCCGGCGTTGACGTGCTTGTTTATCAGGGTGATCAGCCCGGAGACCTGTTCCAACTCGGCGTCGAGTGATTTTCTCTGTCGGTGGCAACTGGTAGATGAAGACCTGTGTTTATCGACAACCTGCGGAGGAATTGATGGCGACGCTTGCCGACGGGCTCGATCAGTTGTTGGGAAAGAAGACTGCGGACGCACTGGTCGAGGCCTTCGAGATCCGCACGGTCGAGGACCTGCTGCGCCACTATCCGCACCGCTACGCGTCGGCGGGCAAGGGCCTGGCCGACAAGGAGCCGCCGGAAGGTGAGCACCTCACGATCATCGCGAGGGTTGCGTCCGCGACGGTGGTGAACATGAAGAACCGGACCGGGCAGATGCTCAAGGTGTCGCTCACGACGGATACGCAGACGGTGGACGTCACTTTCTTCAACCCGTACAAGGTGAAGCATGCCATCAAGCCGGGCGTGCGAGCGATGTTCTCGGGCACGGTCAAGTACTTCCGGAACAGTTGGAGCTTGACGCACCCCAGCTATCTGATCCTTCCGGAACCTCGTGCGGGGGAAGAAGATTCGGTGGTACCACTGAAGTCGGTCAAGGGTGCCGGTGACCTTGCGGGCCTGGCTCGGGCAAGCTCGGGTCTCGGTGCCGAACTCGACTATTCAATCTTCGAACGTGATTTCATCCCGCTGTATCCGGCCACTCGCGAGGTCGAAAGTTGGACGATCATGCGGTGCGTCCGTCAGATCCTCGATCAACTCGATCCGGTTCCGGAACCCCTGCCCTCCGACACTCTTGCCGAACACAAGTTCGTCGGATTGGACGAAGCGCTGCGCACGGTGCACCTGCCGGACACCAAGGAAGACATCGAACGTGCACGTGAGCGTCTGCGATTCGACGAAGCACTGTCCTTGCAGTTGGTTCTCGCGATGCGCCGACACGATAACTCCGAGCGAGTGGCACCGGCGTGCACACCCGTCGCGGGCGGTATCGCCGAGCAATTCGAGGCGATGCTTCCCTTCACTCTGACAGAGGGACAGCAAGCCGTCGCGGCGGAAATTTCGGCAGACCTTGCCCGAACGCAACCGATGAGCAGACTCCTGCAAGGTGAAGTGGGCTCCGGAAAGACAATCGTCGCGTTGCGCGCAATGCTCCAGGCCGTCGACGCGGGGTATCAATGTGCGCTGCTCGCGCCGACGGAGGTACTGGCCAATCAGCACGCGAGGTCACTGCGCGCAATGATGGGGCCTCTCGCTACCGGCGGCGAACTGGGCAGTGCCGAGCACTCCACCCGCATCGCCCTGCTCACCGGCTCACTTCCGGTCGCAGCCAAACGCGCCGCGCTACTCGACGCCGTGACGGGTGACGCGGGAATCGTGATCGGGACGCACGCGCTCATTCAGGACAGCGTCGAGTTCTTCAACCTCGGCATGGTTGTCGTCGACGAGCAGCACAGATTTGGTGTCGAGCAGCGCGATCAACTGCGCTCCCGGGCCCGTGAGGGTCTGAGTCCTCACCTTCTTGTCATGACGGCCACGCCGATTCCACGAACGATCGCGATGACGGTGCTCGGCGACCTCGAGGTGTCGACGTTGCGCGAACTGCCTCGGGGACGGACACCGATCAAGAGCAGTGTGGTGCCGGCAAAACAGAAACCGCAGTGGGTGGATCGTGCGTGGGAGCGGATTCGTGAGGACGTCGCGGACGGGCGTCAGGCCTACGTGGTGTGCTCGCGAATCGGTGACGGAGAACAAGCGGTGGGCGAAGACCAGTTCACCGAGGAGAAACAACCCGAAACCAAGTCTGCTGTGGACGTCTTCGAAGAGTTGTCGAGTGGACCGATGGCCGACCTGCGGGTCGGACTCCTCCACGGACGCTTACCGTCGGACGAGAAGGACGTCGTGATGAGCGCGTTCAACGTCGGCGACATCGACGTGCTGGTCTGCACTACCGTCGTCGAGGTCGGTGTGGACGTCCCCAATGCGACGGTCATGGTGATCGTCGACGCGGAGCGCTTCGGTGTCAGTCAGTTGCATCAGTTGCGTGGTCGAGTCGGGCGCGGAAAGCATCAGGGTTTGTGCATTCTGGTGACGGGAAGCAGTCCCGGCGGGCCGGCATACGCACGGCTTTCGGCCGTTGCCGCCACAAACGACGGCTTCGAGTTGGCGCAACTCGACCTCGCGACGCGACGAGAAGGAGACATCCTCGGTGCGGCGCAGTCGGGTACAACGTCGAACCTGCGATTGCTGTCGCTGATTGCGCACGGAGACATTCTGGAATCGGCCCGGGAGTTCGCTTCCGGGATCATCGAGCGTGATCCCACACTCGACGCGCATCCCGCACTCGCGTCGATGGTGACGGCGGCTCTGGACTCCGATCGGATCGAGTACCTGGAAAAATCGTGACAGGTATGGCGACAAGCTGAATACGAATAGCAGCAGGACCACGGAGTTTTGTTTCTCGATTCAGTCCGAAATGTGAGATGCCGCCCGCAGGTGCCAAGTGATATCAGGGTAGTTTTCTCCAATGTTCTCCAAAGTGCTCGTCGCGAACCGTGGCGAAATTGCGATCCGTGCCTTCCGCGCCGCCTACGAACTAGGCGCCGGAACCGTCGCGGTGTTCCCGTACGAGGATCGGAACTCGATCCACCGTCTCAAGGCAGATGAGAGCTATCAGATCGGGGAGAAGGGGCACCCGGTTCGGGCGTACCTGTCGGTCGAGGAAATCGTGGCCGCAGCACAAAATGCCGGTGCCGACGCCATCTACCCCGGCTACGGATTTCTGTCCGAGAACCCCGACCTGTCGGCAGCCTGTGCGGAGGCGGGCATCAAGTTCGTCGGCCCCTCCTCGGAGATTCTGGAACTGACCGGAAACAAGGCCCGCGCCATCGCTGCGGCCAAGGCGGCCGGCCTGCCGGTGCTCGCATCGTCCGAGCCTTCCTCCGACGTGGACGAACTGCTGGCTGCTGCCGAGAACATGACGTTCCCGATCTTCGTGAAGGCTGTTGCCGGCGGTGGTGGCCGCGGTATGCGCCGCGTCGCGGAACGTTCCCAGCTCAAGGAGTCCATCGAAGCCGCTGCGCGCGAAGCAGAGTCGGCGTTCGGTGATTCGACGATGTTCCTCGAGCAGGCGGTCATCGATCCGCGGCACATCGAAGTTCAGATCCTCGCGGACGAGCACGGCAACGTCATTCACCTCTTCGAACGTGACTGCTCCTTGCAGCGTCGCCACCAGAAGGTGATCGAAATCGCGCCGGCCCCCAATCTTTCCGAGGAACTGCGCGCCAGGATCTGCGCCGACGCCGTGGCGTTCGCGAAGCAGATCGGTTACACGTGCGCGGGCACCGTGGAGTTCCTGCTCGACAAGCGTGGCAATCACGTCTTCATCGAGATGAATCCGCGAATTCAGGTAGAGCACACGGTCACCGAAGAGGTCACCGATGTTGATCTCGTCCAGTCGCAGCTCAAGATCGCATCTGGTTCCACTCTCGAAGAGTTGGGCCTGACGCAGGACAAGATCAAGCTTCGGGGCGCAGCGCTTCAGTGCCGCATCACCACCGAGGATCCGGCCAACGGTTTCCGCCCGGACACCGGACGTATCACCGCGTACCGCACCCCGGGCGGCGCGGGCATCCGCCTGGACGGCGGCGCAACCTTGGGTGCCGAGGTCGGCGCCTACTTCGATTCGATGCTGGTCAAGCTCACCTGCCGTGGACGCGACCTCGAGGCTGCCATCGCGCGTGCGCGGCGCGCGGTTACCGAGTTCCGTATCCGCGGCGTCTCCACCAACATCCCGTTCCTGCAGGCAGTTCTGGACGACGAGGACTTCCGTGCCGGCCGCGTCACCACCTCGTTCATCGAGGAACGCCCCCAGTTGCTGACGCTGCGTAGCTCGGCGGACCGCGGCACCAAGATTCTCACGTACCTGGCTGACGTCACGGTGAACAAGCCTCACGGTGAGCGCCCGTCGTCGGTGTACCCGCAGGACAAACTGCCGGTCATCGATCTCTCGACACCGCCGCCGGCCGGTAGCCGTCAGCGTTTGCTCGAACTCGGCCCCGAGGGATTTGCGAAGGCCCTGCGCGCGCAGAAGGCTGTCGCTGTCACGGACACAACTTTCCGTGATGCGCACCAGTCGTTGCTGGCCACGCGTGTCCGCACCAGTGGGCTTCTCGGAGTCGCCGGCCACGTTGCGCGGTTGACACCGGAACTGTTGTCCATCGAAGCGTGGGGCGGCGCGACTTACGATGTGGGACTTCGCTTCCTGCACGAGGATCCGTGGTATCGCCTCGCCGCACTGCGTGAAGCTGTGCCGAACATCTGCCTCCAGATGCTCCTGCGCGGCCGAAATACGGTGGGCTACACGCCGTACCCCGAGAAGGTCACTCGTGCATTCGTGCAGGAGGCTACCGATACCGGAATCGATATCTTCCGAATCTTCGACGCACTCAACAACGTCGACCAGATGCGACCGGCCATCGACGCGGTCCGCGAGACCGGAACTGCGGTCGCCGAGGTGGCGCTGAGCTACACCGGTGACCTGTCGGATCCGAACGAGACGCTGTACACGCTCGACTACTACCTCCGTCTCGCCGAGGAAATCGTCAACTCCGGTGCTCATGTTCTGGCAATCAAGGACATGGCAGGGCTTTTGCGCGCTCCGGCGGCCACCAAGCTCGTGACTGCCTTGCGTAGTAACTTCGATCTGCCGGTGCATGTCCATACCCACGACACCCCCGGCGGACAGTTGGCGACGTACTTCGCGGCCTGGCAAGCGGGTGCCGATGCCGTCGACGGTGCTTCGGCCGCAATGGCCGGTACAACCAGCCAGCCGGCGCTCTCTGCGATCGTGGCCGCTGCGGCGCATTCGGAGTTCGATACCGGCCTGAACCTCAAGAACGTCTGCGACCTCGAGCCGTACTGGGAGGCGCTACGAAAGGTGTACGCGCCGTTCGAGTCCGGGCTCCCGGCCCCGACCGGACGCGTCTACACGCACGAGATCCCCGGCGGTCAGCTGTCCAACCTTCGCACCCAGGCCGTTGCTCTCGGACTGGGTGACCGCTTCGAGGAAGTCGAAGCCAAGTACGCCGACGCAGACCGCATGCTCGGCCATCTGGTGAAGGTCACGCCGTCGTCGAAGGTTGTCGGTGACCTTGCGCTGCACCTGGTCGGTGCCGGTGTTCCGTCCGAGGAGTTCGCTGCTGATCCGGCCAAGTTCGACATCCCCGATTCGGTGGTGGGCTTCCTGCGCGGAGAACTGGGCACGCCTCCCGGCGGATGGCCGGAACCGTTCCGCAGTAAGGCGCTCGAAGGCCGTGGACCGGCCAAGACCGAAGCGGCGCTCTCACCGGAGGACGAGGCTCTGCTCGAAGGTTCGTCGAAGGATCGTCAGGCAACGTTGAATCGTCTCCTGTTCCCCGGTCCCACCAAGGAATTCCTGGAACATCGCGACAAGTACGGTGATACCTCGCGACTTTCGGCTAACCAGTTCTTCTACGGACTGCGACGCAGCGAAGAACACCGCGTGGAACTAGCGCCGGGTGTTCAGTTGATCATCGGACTCGAGGCCATCTCCGAGCCTGACGAGCGTGGCTACCGCACCGTCATGTGCATCCTGAACGGGCAGTTGCGTCCGGTCTCGATTCGTGACCGCTCGATCGCCAGCGACGTTCCGGTGGCCGAGAAGGCCGACAAGAACAACCCCGGACACGTTGCCGCGCCGTTCGCGGGTGTTGTCACACTCGCCGTCGCCGTCGGCCAGAAGATCGAAGCCGGCGATACCGTCGCCACGATCGAGGCCATGAAGATGGAAGCGGCAATCACCTCGCCTCGCGCCGGCATCGTTTCCCGTATCGCGATCGGTGCTGTCCAGCAGGTTGAAGGCGGCGACCTCCTGGTCGTCGTGTCGACAGGGGAGAGCGCAGCAGAGTGACACGCATTATCGCCGGACTCGCAGGCGGTCGCCGTCTGCGAGTCCCGCCGGTCGGCACCCGGCCCACCTCGGACCGGGTCCGCGAGGCTTTGTTCAGCGCACTCGAGGCGCGAATCGACCTCGACGGTTGCGCCGTTCTCGATCTGTTCGCCGGTTCGGGAGCCCTTGGCCTCGAGGCGCTTTCGCGTGGCGCCGAGCATGTGATGCTCGTCGAGTCCGACGCGAAGGCTGCTGCTGTGATCAAGGACAATATGGCAACGGTTTCATTGACCGGCGCGGTCCTGCGGGCCGCTCCGGTCGCGGCGGTGGTCTCGGGGCCGAGTGCGCGGGAATACGACATCGTCATTGCGGACCCGCCGTACGCGATTACCGACGAGGCCGTGATCTCGATGCTCGAGAATCTTCGGAGCAACAAGTGGGTGGGGGAGGGGACGATAGTCGTGCTCGAACGCTCGTCTCGTTCGCCGGAGACTGCGTGGCCGGAAGGCTTCGAAGCGGTCAAGGCCAAGAAGTACGGCGAAGCCCGGATCGAACTTGCAACCTGCTACGGTCTGGACTCATGACTGGCGCCGTTTGCCCCGGATCCTTCGACCCCGTGACCAATGGTCACCTGGACGTAATCGGAAGAGTTGCTGCGCAATTCGACGAGCTCGTCGTCACGGTGATGATCAACAAGAGCAAGCGTGGGATGTTCACAGTCGACGAGCGCATCGAGATGCTCGAAGACGCGACGAGCCATCTGCCCAACGTGCGCGTGAGTTCGTGGCACGGGCTCTTGGTCGACTACGCGAAGCAGGAAGGTCTCACCGCGATCGTCAAGGGACTTCGCGGTGCCAATGACTTCGACTACGAACTGCAGATGGCTCAGATGAACCAGAAGCTCAGTGGCGTCGACACGCTCTTCGTTGCGACCAATCCCACCTACAGCTACCTCTCCAGCTCGCTGGTCAAGGAAGTCGCGACTTTCGGCGGCGATGTAGCCGACATGCTGCCCGAGAACGTACACACCCGGTTGCTCGCCCGTATCGCAGAACGTGCCGCCGAAAACAGCTGATCCCCGACACACCGCACCCGCACACACCTGGTGAGCCCATCTTCCGGCAAACTTGAAGAGGAACGGGCACAGGTTCATGTGAACCGGTGACGATGTGGGCCGACATTGGCCGGTAAAGATTGGGGTTGCTTGTGTACCGGGTATTCGAGGCGCTGGACGAACTGGTCGCGATTGTCGAAGAGGCACGCGGCGTCCCCATGACTGCCGGGTGCGTGGTCCCCCGTGGCGACGTGCTCGAGCTGCTCGACGATGTTCGTGACGCTATTCCGAGTGAGCTCGACGACGCTCAAGACGTCCTCGATCACCGTGACAAGTTGGTTTCGGACGCACGCTCCACTGCCGAAAAGACGGTCAGTAGCGCTAACTCCGAAGCAACCTCGACGGTCGAAAATGCACGCGATGACGCTGATCGGATCCTTTCCGACGCGAAGGCCCAAGCCGATCGGATGGTTTCCGAGGCGCGCGCGCACGCCGATCAGCTGGTTGCCGATGCCGAGGAAGAAGCAGAACGTACCGTCACCGACGGTCGACGCGAGTACGACGCCGTCACCGGGCGGGCACGCGCCGAGTCCGAGCGCATGATCGACGCCGGCAAGGCGTCCTACGACCGTTCTGTCGCCGAGGGAAGCGCCGAGCAAGCCCGACTGGTGTCGCAGACCGAGGTCGTCCAGAACGCGCATACCGAATCGGCTCGGGTGATCGATACCGCGCATGCGGAATCCGATCGAATGCGCTCCGAGTGCGATCTGTACGTCGATACGAAGCTTGCGGAATTCGAGGAGTTCCTGAGCGGGACGGTGAGGTCGGTAGGCCGGGGTCGTCAGCAGTTGCGGACGGGTTCAGGTGTGCCGGATTACCTCGACGAGGAGCGGCGCCCCGAGCGTCGACGCTGAATATCTTGTGAAGTAGAGGGGCTCATCCGCAAGGACGAGCCCCTCTACTTCTATCCGGATTCGGTCTGGCCTGCATTCTCGGGTATTGTTGAGTGGTTGCCCATCCCAGTTTCAACAGTTAGGTGAGTTCTCTTTGTCGAAGTATCGCCGCAATTCATCGCATCAGTCTTCTGATGTGGGATTTTTGCTGGACACGGTCAAGCTTGGTCGGCGTCCAGGGTCGATGCGCACCGTCGAGAGAACTTTTCCTTCCCCGAGCCGCGTCGGCCTCGATCTGATCGCGATCGAAGTAGGTTCGGACATAGATCTCGACCTTCGCATGGAAGCGGTATCCGAGGGCGTTCTCGTCACCGGTACCGTGCACGCACCCACTACGGGTGAGTGCTCGCGTTGTCTGGAGCCGTTCACGAGTGTTGTGGACGTCTACCTCACGGAGTTGTTCGTTTACCCGGACAGCACCACCGAGGAGACAACGGAGGAGGGTGAGGTTTACCGGGTCGAAGACGAAGAAGTCGATCTGGAACCGGTCATCGTCGATGCAGTAGGACTGGCGCTTCCGCTCCAGCCTTTGTGCAGTGACGATTGCCTGGGATTGTGCTCAGAATGTGGCATTCGCCTGGCGATTGCGGAATCTGGGCATGGGCATGACATACTTGACCCTCGCTGGGCTGGTCTCGCGGCCAAATTTGGCGTGGAATCAAACACCAGTGAAAATCTTGTGATCACCGAAGCCGAGGAGAAGTAGAAGTGGCTGTCCCCAAGCGCAAAATGTCGCGATCCAACACGCGGTCGCGTCGTAGCCAGTGGAAGACCACTGTGCCCACCCTCGTTACCTGCCCCAACCGTGGCTGTGGCGAGAAGACCATGCCCCACATCGTGTGCCCGTCCTGCGGTACATACAAGGGCCGCCAGGTAACCGCTGCTGCGTAATTCTCCCCGGAGAATAACTATGACAAGCGACAATACAGTTTCAGCCGTTGGCGGCGAGGGCAATCACGACAAGCTCCTCGCCGCTATCGGCGTCGAAATAGAGCCCGGTCTTCTGACCCTGGCTCTTACTCACCGCTCGTACGCGTACGAGAACGGCGGATTGCCCACGAACGAACGTCTCGAGTTTCTCGGGGATTCAGTTCTGGGTCTCACCGTCACGGAAAATCTCTACCTGACCCATCCGGATAAGTCCGAGGGCGATCTCGCGAAGATTCGTGCGAGCGTGGTCAACATGCACGCACTCGCCGAGGTTGCGCGGACTCTGGGTGAGGGTGGGCTCGGAGCGCATCTGCTGCTGGGCAAGGGCGAAGAAATGACGGGTGGCCGTGACAAGCCGTCCATCCTCGCCGACGGCATGGAATCCATTCTGGGTGCCATTCACCTGCAGTTCGGAATCGAAACCGCGCGACGCGTGGTTCTCGATCTGTTCGACGATCTTCTGACTCGTGCTCCGCTTCTGGGTGCCGGTCTGGATTGGAAGACGAGCCTCCAGGAACTGACCGCTGAGCACGGCGCCGGTGTTCCCGTTTACGAGATCACCGCTACCGGACCCGATCACGACAAAGAGTTCACGGCCACAGTCCTCATCAGTGGCAAGCCTTTGGGTGTAGGTGTCGGCCGTTCCAAGAAGGAAGCCGAGCAGAAGGCCGCCAGCACTGCGTGGAAAGCGATGTCGGAGAAAGCATCCGAAGAAGCTTCCGGTGCAATTGTTGTCACCGATCTTGCCGGCTGAGTTCTGCTTTGCCTGAACTTCCCGAAGTCGAAGTCGTTCGCCGCGGCCTGCAGTCTCATGCTGTGGGTGCGGCGATCGAGACTGTCGAAGTTCTCCATCCCCGCGCTATCCGTCGGCATGTTCTCGGATCCGAGGATCTGATCGGTCAGTTGACCGGGCAGACCATCGCTTCTGCCGAGCGCCGCGGAAAGTACCTGTGGCTGGTTCTGGAACCGGCCGGTGTCGGCGTGGTGGTTCATCTCGGAATGAGCGGCCAAATGCTGGTTCAGCCTCCGAGCGTGGACTGGGAAAAGCACCTCCGTATCCGTCTGGCTCTGGATTCCGGAGCCGATCTTCGGTTTGTCGACCAGCGCACTTTCGGTGGTTGGTCGATTTCGCCGCTGATGGAGGTCGACGGGACTCTCCTGCCGGAATCGGTGGCACACATTGCCCGAGATCCCATGGACGCGGCGTTCGATCTCGAATCCGTCGTGACCGTCCTGCGCGGTAAGCACACCGAAATCAAGCGGGCAATACTCGACCAGACTGTAGTCTCCGGCATCGGCAATATCTATGCCGACGAATCCTTGTGGCGGGCACAGGTTCACGGCAACAGAATTGCTGCGACCCTGACCAAGCCGAAATTACGTGAATTGTTGACCGCGGCCCACAGCGTCATGAGTGAAGCGCTCGAGCAAGGCGGTACGTCCTTCGATGCGTTGTACGTCAACGTCAATGGCGAATCCGGCTACTTCGACAGGTCACTGTCGGCCTACGGCCAGGAGAATCTTCCCTGCCCGCGTTGCGGCGCCCCGATCACGCGTGAGAAGTTCATGAACCGATCGTCGTTCAGTTGCCCGCGCTGTCAGCCGGCGCCTCGTATGAAGCGAAGCGCCAAGATCTAAGCAGTATGAAGCGAAGCGCCAAGATCTAAGCAGTATGAAGCGTTAGGTCCGCGCACTTCCTTTCTGTCGGGATGGCAAGATTGCGGCATGGCTGAACTGAGCACTGACAAGACTGCATCCACCGAACTCTGGGTAGAGCGCACCGGAACCCGCCTGTATACCGGCAAGAGTTCTCGCGGCGCCGCGGTGTTGATCGGCTCGGAATCTGTACCGGGAGTATTCACACCGGGCGAACTCCTCAAGATTGCTTTGGCTGCCTGCTCGGGTATGAGTTCTGATTTCCCCATCTCGCGGCGTCTCGGTGACAACTACGACGCCACGATTCGGGTCTCGGGAACAGCTGATCGGGAGAACGAGGTGTACCCGCAACTGGACGAGGTCCTCGAACTCGATCTCAGCGAACTCGACGCGGACGCCCAGGAACGATTGATCATGTTGATCGAACGTTCCGTCGAGAAGGTCTGCACCGTCGGTCGCACACTCAAGGCCGGTACCAAGGTCACGCTGACAATCGACACGGAGGCTTGATGCTCCGCGCCGGCTGTGTCGTCGCTGCGCTGGCAGTGAGTTGCGCTGTGGCAGTTGTCGGTCCGGCGGCTGCCTCAGCCGGGGACGGTTGTGGTCCGTGGACGTCGACGCTCGTCACTTCCGGCGCGGGGATGCTCGAAAACCTGGAGTTCGACGGCACAGGGTCGATGGTGCTGTCACAATCGGCGCTCGTCGGTCAGGGCTCACTGCTGACAGTGTCGCCGGATGGAAGCCGAAAGGCGCTGGTGAACAACGTAAACGGGCCGGGTGGGCTGGTTGCACAAGATGGTGCCGTGTACTTCACCACCGGAAACTCCACTGTCTCAGGCCTGTTCGGGATCGCAGACGGAACTCTAGGACGGGTTGATACCTCGGATGCTTCGGTGACCACCGTCGCCGATTCTCTGGTGATGCCCAATGGCCTTGTCGCACTCGGCGGTGATCGCTTTCTGACTACGCGAACTCTCACCGATCCCGGACTCACGGTGATCGGGCGTGACGGTCAGGTGACGGTGGTGCGTAAGGATCTGGGGACGGTCGACGGTTTGGCGCGTTCGGGCCGGAATGTCTTTGTCACAACAACGTTCGACCTCACAACGGCGATCCACATTCTCGATGTCGACGATCTGTTTGGGCCGGTGAGGACTATTACGCTTCCGGGCTTCGGGCCGGCCAACATGGCCGACGATCTCACAGTCGGTCCGGATGGAGCGTTGTACGTGGCGTTCAATGTCGGTGGCAAGGTTGTACGAGTGGATCCGGAGTGGGGAACGTCGTGTGACATCGCTTCAGGTCTGCCGTTGACATCGGCGGTGAAGTTCGGTGCGGGGCCAGGCTGGGATCCGAATGCGCTGTACACCACCAGTTTTCTGGGTGAAGTGCACCGTCTTGATCGGGTGCGCGGCGGTTCGTCGTGACTGATCCGGTGCGGTTGACCGCGTGGGTACACGGATTTGTCCAGGGCGTCGGGTTTCGCTGGTGGACCCGCGCTCGTGCCTTGGAATTGGGTTTGGTCGGGTACGCGTCGAATCAACGAGGCGGTCGCGTTCTCGTTGTTGCCGAAGGTGATCGGGAGTCAGCGCAAAGGCTGCTAGCGCTGTTGCGTTCGGGTACCACTCCGGGAACCGTCGACCTGGTGGTGGAGAGTTGGGACACACCGCGAGGAGACCTGTCCGGGTTCGTCGAACGCTGACTCCGCGAACGGTAAAGTTTCACCCATGCACCTCAAGAGTCTGACGCTCAAAGGCTTCAAGTCCTTTGCGTCGGCAACGACTCTTCGGTTCGAGCCTGGCATCACCTGCGTCGTCGGCCCCAACGGTTCCGGAAAATCCAATGTCGTCGACGCGCTCTCCTGGGTGATGGGCGAGCAGGGCGCCAAGGCGCTGCGCGGCGGAAAAATGGAAGACGTCATCTTCGCGGGAACGTCCGGCCGGGCACCGCTGGGCCGCGCCGAAGTGACGTTGACCATCGACAACTCCGACGGCGCGCTCCCGATCGACTACTCCGAGGTGTCGATTACGCGTCGGATGTTCCGTGATGGCGCCGGCGAGTACGAGATCAACGGCTCTGCGTGCCGGTTGATGGACGTTCAGGAACTGCTCAGCGACTCGGGTATCGGTCGTGAGATGCATGTGATCGTCGGCCAAGGCAGGCTCGCTGCGATCTTGGAATCCCGCCCCGAGGATCGTCGAGCGTTCATCGAAGAAGCCGCCGGCGTCCTCAAACACAGGCGCCGCAAGGAAAAGGCAGTACGCAAGCTTGATTCGATGCAGGCCAACCTCGCTCGGCTGAGCGACCTCACCGCAGAACTGCGACGCCAACTCAAACCACTCGGACGTCAGGCTGAGGTTGCTCGCCGCGCCCAGACGGTGCAGGCAGACCTGCGTGACGCCAAGATGCGGTTGGCTGCCGACGATCTGGTGACCAAGCGCACCGATCTCAGCGACCAAGCGCAAGACGAGAAGACGGCGCGCGAGCAGCATAATCAGGTGGCGGCTGCGCTGGACGAAGCAAATCTGGAACTTGGTCGGCAAGAGCAGGCATTGGCGCGGCTCACGCCCGGTGCAGAAGCGGCGGCACAGAGTTGGTTTCAGCTGTCGGCTCTCGCTGAACGAGTCAATGCAACGGTGCGCATTGCCCGGGAACGTGCGCGTCATCTTGATACCGAACCTGTCGGTGGCCGCGGCCAGGATCCTGACGAGATGGAAGCCCGCGCTGAGCGTTTGGCGGCGGAGGAAGCGGAGCTGATCGAGGCGGTCGAGATTGCGCGCGCAGCTTCCGAAGCGGCCCGTGAACAACTCTCGGCTACCGAAGATGCTGCCGCAGAAGCGGAACGAGCGCACATGGCGGAAGTTCGGGCCGTCGCAGACCGCCGCGAAGGCTTGGCCAGGTTGTCCGGTCAGGTGGATACTCTGAGGACTCGGGTCGAATCGGTGGATGCCGACATGGCTCGGCTCACCGAAGCCATCGAGGAGTCGACGCGCCGCGCCGCTACTGCCGAAGAGGAGTTCGAGGCGGCGGCGGCGAGCATCGGCGACCTCGACGCCGGTGAGGTCGGACTCGACACAAATCACGAACGGGCGCTCGAGGCTCTTGATCTGATCAATCGGCTAGTCGACGAGTTGCGCGCCGAAGAGAAGTCGAGCGGACAAAGCATTGCGTCGCTCCGCGCACGCATCGAAGCACTGTCAATGGGGTTGCAGCGCAAGGACGGCGCCGGTTGGCTCCTCGAGAACCTCGAAGGCGTCACCGGCTCACTGGCTGGCGAGATGCGTGTGGAACCGGGATACGAAACCGCGATTGCCGCGGCACTGGGTCCGGCAGCGGATGCTGTTGTCGCGCAATCGCTGAGCGTTGCTCAGTCGGCGGTGACAGCTCTCGTGGAACGCGATGGTGGTCAGGCGTCGCTGATCGTTCGCGGTGTGGGCGAGCCTTCTGAATCGGTCGATCTTCCGTCCGCCATTCGACGCGCCGTCGACGTCATCGAGTGCCCGGAGGACCTGCGGGCGGGAATCAATGCCTTACTGGGCGATATCGTTCTGGTTGACAACCTTGACGACGCGGTTCGAGTAGTAGCTGAGCACAATGCAATTCGTGCCGTCGACAAATCCGGAAACCTCCACGGAACGGGTTGGCTGATCGGCGGCTCCGATCGACGTCCGAGCACACTCGAAGTCCAAGCCGCTATCGACGTCTCAGCCGCAGAGTTGGACCAGACGCAGGCGCGGTCCGAGGAATTGGAAGCAGCATTGGCCGGGGGACTGGCCGAGCAGGCTGCACGGCAGGAAACTGCGGAACAAACCCTGGCTGCGCTCAACGAGTCGGATGCAGCGATGTCGTCGATCTACGAACATTTGGGGCGTTTGGGTCAGGCAGTCCGTATCGCGAACACAGAATCGGAACGCTTGAGCGTCCAGCGCGAACGCGTGGAATCCGGTCGGGATGAATCTTTCACTGCGCTAGCAGAATTGGAAGAACGACTGCGGCTTGCCGAGACCGACGGGACTGCGGAGGCCGGAGCGCCGGAATCGACCGCCACCGACCGCGAGATGGCAGCAGCGGCACTCGCCGAAGTGCGCATCGTCGAAATGGATGCGCGGCTCACCGTGCGAACTGCCGAGGAGCGAGCCGAATCCGTTCGAGGCAAAGCAGATTCGCTGCGCCGCGCCGCCACCGCTGAACGGGAGGCACGAGTTCGCGCGGAGCGGGCACTGAAAGCGCGCGCTCACGCAGCCGAAGTTGCTGCGGCAGTTGCAGAATCCGGCCGACGAGTGGCGACGGAACTCGAGGGCGTCGTAGCGTCGGCGGTGGCGCATCGTGACGAACTGTCACAGGCGCGAACCGAATGCCTGGCAAAACTCGATCAGGTTCGAGAGATATCCAAAGCGCTCACCGGGCAGCTGGCGTCGTTGACCGATGCCGTTCACCGCGACGAGGTGGCCAAAGCCCAGGCCGCGATGCGAATCGAGCAACTCGAAGATTCCATTCTCGAGCAGTACGGGATCGGCCTCGACGATCTGATTTCCGAGTACGGACCGGACGTCGAACTGCCCCCGACGGCACTGGAATTGGAAGAGTACGAGCAAGCCAAGGAGCGCGGCGAGCAGGTCACCGCGCCCGCACCCGCGCCCTACGAGCGAACCACCCAGGAGCGTCGAGCCAAACGAGCCGAGAAAGACCTCGCGACCCTAGGCCGGGTCAATCCGTTGGCACTGGAAGAATTTGCCGCACTCGAAGAGCGGTACACCTTTTTGTCCACACAACTCGAGGACGTCAAGACAGCGCGCAAGGATCTCCTGGCCGTAGTGGCGGACGTCGACGCCCGGATCCTCCAGGTGTTCACCGAGGCCTTCGCGGACGTCCAGCGCGAGTTTGTCGGAGTCTTCGCGACACTATTTCCCGGGGGAGAAGGCCGACTGGTCCTCACCGACCCGTCGGACATGCTCACTACCGGCATCGAGGTCGAAGCTCGCCCGCCGGGAAAGAAGGTCAAGCGGTTGTCCTTGCTTTCCGGCGGCGAGAAGTCGCTGACCGCCATCGCGATGCTCGTGGCGATCTTCCGCGCCAGGCCGTCACCGTTCTACGTCATGGACGAAGTCGAAGCGGCACTCGACGACACCAATTTGCGTCGGCTCATCGGATTGTTCGAACAGTTGCGTGAAAAATCGCAGCTGATCGTCATCACGCACCAGAAACCGACCATGGAAATTGCCGATGCTCTGTACGGCGTCAGCATGCGCGGCGACGGAATCACGGCCGTCATTTCACAACGACTACGCGGCCAAGACCTCGCCGTTCGGTAAGGCCTGGTCACTTTCTCTTGCCGAGCCTGAAAGAATAGCTCGGTGACTACCCAGGCTTGGATCATCATCGCGGCTGTAGCGGCCGTAATACTCATTGCCCTCGTGGCTGGTTTCCTGCGCTACCGCAGCAGTCAGGTGTCGCTCAAGGCGCCGGAGACGAAGCCCCAACTCGGTGCCCCCGAGAAGGACAAGTCAGGCGGCTACAAAGCCGGTGGCGGGTTCAGTTTCAGTGAGGGGTCCACCGCGACGGCACCACCGGTGACGGTGGAACCGGAAAAACCCGTCGAGCCGAAACCGATTCCGGTCGTCGAGGAACCGGTCGTCGAGAAGGCTCCGGTTGTTGAGAAGGCTCCGGTTGTTGAAGAGCCGGTCGTCGAGAAGGCTCCGGTTGTCGAAGAACCGCCGGTCGTCGAGAAGGCGCCGGTTGTCGAAGAGCCGCCGGTTGTCGAAGAGCCGCCGGTTGTTGAAGAGCCGGTTGTCGAGAAGGCTCCGGTTGTTGAAGAGCCCGTCGTCGAGGCTCCGATCGAGGCACCTGTTGTCGAAGAGCCGGTTGTCGAAGAGCCCGTCGTCGAGGCTCCGATCGAGGCACCTGTTGTCGAAGAGCCCGTTGTCGTGGAGCCCGCGCCTCGGGTTCTCGACGAGATCGACCCGACTGAGGGCCGGCTTGATCGCCTGCGCGGTCGACTTTCACGTTCGCAGTCCGCAGTCGGTAAGAGCTTGCTCGGCCTTCTCGGTGGCGGCGACCTGGACGAGGACTCGTGGGAAGAGGTCGAGGACACCCTGCTGATCGCGGATATCGGCTCGGCGACCACGGAGAAGATCGTCACCACCTTGCGGGCGCAGATGGCGGCTCGCAGTGTTCGGACCGAGGCGGCAGCGCGCGCTCTGCTGCGTGAGGTCCTGATCGCGGAGCTGCGTCCCGAGCTGGATCGCTCGATCCGGGCAATTCCGCACGATAACCACCCGGCCGTCCTCCTGGTCGTCGGTGTCAACGGAACCGGCAAGACCACCACGACGGGCAAGTTGGCTCGCGTTCTGGTCGCGGACGGACGACGGGTAATTCTGGGTGCTGCAGATACGTTCCGTGCCGCTGCGGCCGATCAGTTGCAGACGTGGGCCGAGCGCGTCGGCGCCGAGGTGGTTCGGGGTAAGGAAGGTGGAGACCCCGCAGCGATTGCCTTCGACGCGGTGGCCCGCGGTATCGACGAGGGTGTCGACGTCGTGCTGATCGACACTGCCGGCCGTTTGCACACCAAGACCGGTTTGATGGACGAGCTCGGCAAGGTCAAGCGCGTTATCGAGAAGAAGGCATCGGCCGACGACGTTCTACTGGTGCTCGACGCCACGGTCGGCCAGAACGGGCTCGCTCAGGCTCGTGTATTCGCTGAGGTTGTCGATATCACCGGCGTTGTGTTGACCAAGTTGGACGGCACGGCCAAGGGCGGAATCGTCTTCCAGGTTCAGCATGAACTCGGCGTTCCGGTCAAGCTTGTCGGCCTCGGAGAAGGCGCCGACGATTTGGCTCCGTTCGAGCCGGGAGCGTTTGTCGACGCCCTTCTGGGCTGATTCCGCGGTGCGCCTTTGTCAGCCCTCGGCGGTTGATAAAGGCGCGCCGGGAGGGTCGAAAAAGGCGTAGTTGGCAGTACGAAACTTACTTGCAACAAAATTGGGTAATTGGTTCACGTGCGCGAAACGCGAGCGCGCCACGGACGAAACACCAGCCCAGCAGTCTTCTACTCAACGACGTGCAACCCAAGCACGTGCGACTAGGAGGTAGTAAGTGAGTACCGACGAATTGTTGGCGAACTCCGGTAACGCCGCATGGATGCTGATGGCCGCGTCTCTGGTCCTGTTGATGACCCCTGGTGTCGCATTCTTTTACGGCGGCATGTCACGGTCGAAGTCCGTGCTCAACATGATGATGATGTCGTTCGGTTCGATGGCCGTTATCGGTGTCATTTACGTGCTGTGGGGATGGTCGATGTCCTACGGCACCGAGAACATCGGTGGCATATTCGCGAATCCCTTCGAGTTCTTCGGGCTCAAGGACAGCATCACCGACGCGGACGGTAATTTCATCGCCGGCGCCTGGGGTTATCCCAATGTCATCGATATCGCTTTTCAGGTGACATTCGCAATTATCACGACCGCACTTATCAGCGGTGCTTTGGCTGAGCGCGTGAAGTTCGGTACGTGGATGCTCTTCTCGGGCATCTGGGTCACGATTGTTTACTTCCCGCTCGCTCACATGGTGTGGGGCGGCGGATTGCTTTCGGGTTCCGAGGACGGCATTGCCGCGAAGATGTTCGGAACCATGGTCAATGACGACGGAGTCACCGTCGCCAACGTCGCACCGATCGACTTTGCCGGTGGCACGGTCGTTCACATCAACGCCGGTATTGCCGCTCTGGTTCTCGCTCTTATCGTCGGCAAGCGCGCCGGATTCGGCAAGACCGCGTTCCGTCCGCACAACCTGCCGTTTGTCATGCTCGGTGCAGCGCTTCTGTGGTTCGGTTGGTTCGGATTCAACGCAGGTTCGGCATTTGCCGCTGACGGTAACGCCGGTCTCGCCTGGATCAACACCACCACTGCCACCTGTGCGGGAATCCTGGCCTGGTTGCTCACGGAACGTATCCGTGACGGACACGCCACCAGCCTGGGTGCTGCTTCCGGTGCGGTTGCCGGTCTGGTCGCCATCACTCCGGCTGCGGGCACGTTGAGTCCCGTCGGCTCGATCTTCCTCGGCGCGGTCGCCGGCATTCTGTCCGCTCTGGCAGTCGGCCTGAAGTTCCGCTTCGGTTTCGACGATTCGCTCGACGTTGTGGGTGTCCACTTGGTTTCGGGTCTGTGGGGCACTATCGGTATCGGATTCTTCGCTACGTCGACAGGTTTGTTCTACGGCGGCGACTACAAGCAACTGGTGGTTCAGATCGTGATTGCACTTTCAGCTCTCATCTTCACCGGCGTACTTACCGCGATTATCGGCTTTGCTCTCAAGCCTCTCGGCTGGCGAATCTCGGCCGAGGACGAAGCTCGCGGCATCGACGAGACCCAACACGCAGAGACCGCATACGACCTCGCGTGATCAGCACGTGATTAGAGTGAAATCGCAGCACTTCAGAGTTGGAAAGGGATGAGCACATGAAGCTGATCACAGCAATCGTCAAGCCGTTCACGCTCGAGGACGTCAAAACTGGGCTCGAGCAGGCCGGGGTGCTGGGTATGACAGTCAGCGAAGTTCAGGGTTACGGTCGCCAGAAGGGCCACACCGAGGTGTATCGCGGTGCGGAGTATTCCGTGGACTTCGTGCCCAAGGTTCGGGTTGAGGTCGTTGTCGACGACGCGGCGGTGGACAAGGTGGTCGAGGTGATCGTGGAGGCTGCCCGCACCGGCAAGATCGGTGACGGCAAGGTTTGGGTTTCACCGGTCGAGTCGGTTATCCGGGTTCGCACCGGCGAACGCGGTAGCGATGCACTCTGACCCGAAAGGGTCCGAGAACTTCGGCCCTGGTTCCGTCGCCAAAGCGACGGGGCCAGGGCCGGTCTCGTCAGGGGGATCCGACGAAGCCGCGGACCTGGCCCGCGCACGCAAGGCCCTGCTGACCGGCGGTGCAGCGAAACGCAAGCTCGACGCTCCGGCTCTGCGACATGCTCTGGTGGACCTGCACGAGTTCTGGCTGACCACCAAGGGCACAGAACTGGGAATCAAACCGGACTGCGGATTTGCGATTGTGGCGGTCGGTGGACTGGGGCGGCACGAGTTGCTGCCGTATTCCGATCTCGATCTGATCTTGTTGCACGACGACATGGATCCGGCTGTGGTGGCGCAGGTCGCGGACAGCCTCTGGTATCCGCTCTGGGATGCGCACATCAAACTCGACCACAGTGTGCGGACCATTCCGCAGGCACTTCAGGTCGCGGCGACCGATATCACCGCGTCGCTGGGCATGCTCGAGGCTCGGCATATCGCCGGCGACGTCGAGCTGAGCAATTTGCTGATCAGCGGTGTCAGGCGCCAATGGCGGATGGATATTCGAAGTCGATTCGACGAGCTGATCGCTCAGACCCGTACGCGGTGGGAGCGCAGCGGTGAGATCGCGCATCGCGCCGAGCCGGATCTCAAGAGCGGCCGCGGGGGATTGCGTGACGTGCAATTGCTCAATGCCCTCTCGATCGCACAGTTGACGGACGGCATGCCTGGTCTCGGTCCCCATTCGCCGGGCGGCGGTCTGGCTTTGGCGCATCGGCGATTGCTGGACGTGCGTACCGAATTGCATCGGGTTGCCGGTCGTGCCCGAGATCAGCTGCGCGCGCAGGACGCGGACGAGATCGGTGCAGCACTGCGGATCGGTGACCGCTTTGACCTCGCTCGCCTACTCAGTGAATCGGCGCGCACTATCAGCTACTCGGTGGATGTCGGAATCCGTACTGCCGGAAACTCTTTGCCTCGCCGTGGCTTGTCGAGGTTACGTCGGGCGCCAGTTCGCCGTCCGCTCGACGAAGGTGTTGTCGAGCATGCCGGGGAAGTGGTGCTGGCGCGCGATGCCCGGCCCCGAAAGGATCCGGGACTCATCATGCGGGTGGCGGCGGCTGCGGCGTCCGGCGGTCTACCGATCTCGGCGTCGACGCTGAATCGGTTGGCGGACAACGCTCCGGAATTGCGTGAGCCCTGGCCGAAGAATGCTGTCAACGACCTTCTGGTGTTGCTGGGGTCGGGTTCGCGCGCCGTGCCGGTTATCGAGGCTCTTGATCGCACGGGATTGTGGGGGCGACTGTTGCCCGAATGGGGCACCATTCGTGATCTGCCCCCGCGCGACGCGGTGCATACCTGGACTGTTGATCGGCACCTTGTCGAAACTGCCGCGTATGCAAGCGGATTCACGACGCGGGTCGCTCGGCCGGATCTGCTGATGCTCGGCGCTCTGATTCACGACATCGGAAAGGGGCGCGGGGGCGATCACAGTGTTGTGGGCGCAGAGTTGGCTACCGCGATCGGAAATCGGTTGGGGCTCTGGCCTTCCGACGTGGCAACGCTGGCCGCAATCGTGCGACATCACTTGTTGTTGCCGGAAACTGCGACGCGTCGAGATCTGGATGATCCGGCAACGGTCCAACGGGTTGTCGACGCTCTCGGCGGTGACGGAACTCTCCTGGATCTGCTGCATGCGCTCGCCGAGGCCGATTCGATGGCCACTGGCCCGGGGGTGTGGGGTGACTGGAAATCGTCGTTGATCGGTGAACTGGTGCGCCGCTGCCGACTACTGATGGCCGGGGAGGGCTTGCCGGTACCCGATCCTCTCGACCCGCAGCAGTTGACGGTCGCCGAGGACGGCGGTGTGCATGTGTCCTTGGTTCCGGCGGAGAATCTGCACAGCTTCCTTGTCACGATCATCGCCCCGGATACCCCGGGCTTGCTCTCGCGAGCCGCGGGCGTGCTCGCGTTGGCGTCGTTGCGGGTGCATTCCGCTTCGCTCGGTGCCCACAGTGGATCGGCGGTCAATACGTTCGTGGTGACGCCGCGGTTCGGGACACCACCCCAGGCGGTGCTGCTACGTCAGGAATTGATCCGCGCGTCGGCGGGCGAATTGAATTTGCTCGAACTACTCGATGCCAAGGAAGCAGAAGCGCGGGCCGACCAGTGGGAGGATCCGATCCAGGCGAACAAGAATTCGGCGGTGCCGGTTCTGTACGCGCAGGCCCCGCCGCGGGTGATCTGGTTCGACTCACCCGGTGAAGGTCAGGCGATTCTCGAGCTTCGTACCGAGGATCGGGTCGGTTTGCTCTGCCGCTTGGCAGCGGCGCTCGAGCACAGCGGCGCCGACATTCGGTGGGCGAAGGTCGCGACCCTGGGCTCGTCCGTCATCGACTCGTTCTGTCTCGACTTCGGACAGGCTGATTCGAGGGCGATGCGGGAACGTGTGGAGGACGCAGTTCTCGGTGTTGTCCCGCTGCCACCGCCCGAGAAGACACCCGAGTAGAGACACTCCCGGACGGTTACGTCCGCATCGGCTGGGATCGGTGCGGACGTAACGGCTAGGCTGGTGCCCGAGAATATCCACGGCCAACTCGCACGACATTCAGGAGCGCACTCGGTGTTCGAATCCCTTTCCGACAGATTGACCGGATCTCTCAAGGATCTGCGTGGTAAGGGTCGTCTGTCCGGCGCCGATATCGACGCTACGGCCCGTGAGATCCGCCTCGCACTTCTCGAGGCCGACGTAGCGCTGCCAGTGGTGCGCAGCTTCATCGCCAAGGTCAAGGAACGAGCGAAGGGCGCCGAGGTTTCCGGCGCACTCAACCCGGCCCAGCAGGTCGTCAAGATCGTCAACGAAGAACTCGTTCAGGTTCTCGGCGGCGAAACGCGTCGACTGCAGTTCGCCAAGAACCCGCCGACGGTCATCATGCTGGCCGGTCTGCAGGGTTCCGGTAAGACCACGCTGGCCGGAAAGCTGGCCAAGTGGCTCAAGGACCAGGGCCACACACCCCTTCTGGTCGCCTGTGACCTTCAGCGCCCCGGCGCTGTCACCCAGCTGCAGATCGTCGGTGAGCGCGCCGGAGCGGCAGTCTTCGCGCCGCATCCCGGCACCTCTATCGGTGGTGGCGACAACGCACTCGGTGTCTCCGCCGCCGACCCCGTCGAGGTAGCTCGCGCGGGTGTCGAAGAAGCACGTAACAAGCATTACGACGTGGTCATTGTCGATACAGCCGGTCGCCTCGGTATCGATACGGAGTTGATGGCTCAGGCCGCCGGCATCCGCGACGCCGTCAACCCCGACGAAACCCTCTTCGTTCTCGACTCGATGATCGGTCAGGACGCGGTCAGCACGGCCGACGCGTTCCGTGAGGGAGTCGGCATCACCGGCGTCGTCCTCACGAAGCTCGACGGCGACGCCCGCGGTGGCGCCGCGCTGAGCGTCCGTGAGGTCACCGGCCAGCCGATTCTGTTCGCGTCCACGGGCGAGAAGCTCGAAGATTTCGACGTCTTCCACCCGGACCGCATGGCCAGCCGCATCCTCGGTATGGGCGACGTGCTCAGCCTCATCGAGCAGGCCGAGCAAGTCTTCGACGCCGATCAGGCTGAGGCGACTGCAGCCAAGATCGGCTCCGGTCAGCTCACTCTCGAAGACTTCCTCGACCAGATGATGGCCGTGCGCAAGATGGGCCCGATCGGCAATCTCCTGGGCATGCTCCCGGGCGCCGGCGGTATGAAAGAAGCCCTCGCGAACGTAGACGAGAAGCAGCTCGACCGCATTCAGGCCATCATTCGCGGTATGACGCCGGCCGAGCGTGAAGATCCCAAGATCATCAACGCGTCGCGTCGCCTGCGTATCGCCAACGGCTCGGGTGTCAAGGTTTCCGACGTCAACCAGCTGGTGGACCGGTTCTTCGACGCTCGAAAGATGATGGCCGCCATGGCCGGTCGTATGGGCCTGCCCGGCGCACGTAAGCAGGTGCGTAGCAAGAAGGGCAAGAAGGGCAAGAAGGGCGGCAAGGGTCCGACGCAGCCCAAGATGCGCGGAGGATTCCCTGGTATGGGCGGATTCCCGGGAATGCCTGGCGGAATGCCCGCGGGAATGCCGGATCTCTCCGGGATGCCTCCGGGACTCGACCAGTTGCCTCCCGGACTCGAAGGCATCGACCTTTCGCAGCTCAAGCTTCCCAAGAAGTAAAAAATGAGTGTTCTGCATCTGCGGGGGATCGGTCTGCCCGATGCTGCGCCCATCGAACTGTGGGTTGTCGACGGCCGGATCACCTTCGAACCGGTCGCCGGCGCCGAGACCGTCGTGGAATCGGGCTGGATCGCTCCCGGACTTGTCGACGCGCATTGCCATGTCGGAATCCGCTTCGGTGGCGGCGGCGGGGAGAGCATCGACGGTTTGATTGCGCAGGCTGAAACCGAGCGTGATGCCGGAGTGCTGTTGTTGCGCGACGCCGGTTCACCCGTCGATACCCGCTTCATCGATGAGCGTCTCGATCTTCCGCGGATCATTCGAGCCGGTCAGCATATTGCTGCGCCCAAGCGATACATCCCGGGCTTGCCCGTTGATCTCGACGACGAATCGCAGCTTCCTGCCGAGGTAGCGCGTCAAGCGCGAGCCGGCGACGGCTGGGTCAAACTCGTCGGCGACTGGATCGATCGTTCCGTCGGTGACCTCGCGCCGCTGTGGAGCGACGAGATTCTGGTCGAAGCGATTGCGGCAGCTCATGCCGAAGGTGCCAAGGTGACGGCGCATGTATTCGCCGAGGACGCTTTGCCGGGTCTGATCAATGCCGGCATCGACTGCATCGAACACGGCACGGGGTTGACGGACGAGACCATCGATTTGATGGTCTCTCGCGGAACCGCCTTGGTTCCGACGCTCATCAACATTGCGACTTTCCCCGGAATTGCAGACTCGGCAACGCGGTACCCGATCTACGCGGCGCATATGCGCGATCTGCATGCGCGGCGTCATCAGACGATCGGCGCCGCCCATGAGGCGGGTATTCCGATCTATGCCGGCACCGATGCCGGGGGATCGATCTTGCACGGCCGCATCGCGGACGAGGTGGCCGAGCTCCAATTGGCCGGACTGTCGGCGCACGACGCTCTCGGGGCGGCTTGCTGGGACGCACGCGGCTGGTTGGGGGCGCCGGGGATCGTCGAAGGGGCGCCCGCTGACCTCGTTGTTTTCGAGGAAGATCCGCGCGGAAACACCGCTGTGCTGTCGAAGCCCACTCGAGTGATGCTTCGCGGAAACCTTTTCGACTGAATTCGGCTCCCCGGATTTCGCCGGGGGAACCGGATCTGGCAGAATGGACGACTGTTCGTCGCAACCGGTTACGTACCGCTGCGACGGTCACAGGTTAGAGGCAAAACCGGACTCACAAATTCGTGTGAGTTGCTGAATTGCACGTGACACGCGCGCCGCATTCGTGCGCGCTGAAGGAGTACCACAGCCATGGCTGTCAAGATCAAGCTCACCCGCCTCGGCAAGATCCGCAACGCTCAGTACCGCGTTGTCATTGCCGACGCTCGCACCCGTCGCGACGGCCGTTCGATCGAGACGATCGGCAAGTACCACCCGAAGGAAGAGCCTTCCTTCATCGAGATCGACTCCGAGCGCGCACAGTACTGGTTGGGCGTTGGCGCACAGGCCACCGAGCCCGTCGAAGCCCTCCTCAAGATCACCGGTGACTGGCAGAAGTTCAAGGGCCTCCCGGGCACCGAAGGCACCTTGCGTGTCAAGGAAGCCAAGCCCTCCAAGCTCGAACTCTTCCAGGCTGCCCTCGCGCAGGCTGAGAGCGAGCCGGTTGCAGAAGCAATCACCCCCAAGAAGAAGAAGGCCGCCAAGGTCGAAGAGGTCGAGGCTGCTGCCGAGGCTCCCGCTGCAGACGCCGAGGCTGCTGACAAGTGAGTGCCGTCGTCGCTGATGCGGTAGAGCATTTGGTTCGCGGCATTGTCGCCAATCCTGACGACGTTCGCGTCGAACTGATGACCGGACGCCGTGGACGTACCGTCGAGGTGCATGTGCACCCTGACGATCTCGGCAAGGTCATCGGCAGGGGCGGACGTACCGCGACCGCTCTGCGGACCCTGGTCTCCGGTATCGGTGGCCGTGGCATTCGCGTCGACGTCGTCGACACCGATCAGTAGACGGCAGAAACAGTGGAACTCGTAGTCGGCCGTGTCGCAAAGTCACACGGCATCAAAGGTGAGCTTGTCGTCGACGTTCGTACTGACGAACCCGAAGAACGCTTTGCCGTTGGCACCGTGCTGAACGGACACAAGCCGCGCGAGTCGACACTGAAGTCGTACACGGTAGAAGCTGCCCGGAATCATTCCGGGCGGCTTCTGCTGCGCCTTGTCGGTATCACCGATCGGAGCGAAGCAGATGCCTTGCGGGGCACGATGTTTGTCATCGACACCGCAGATCTCGAACCGTCCGATGATCCGGACGAGTTTTACGATCACGAACTCGAAGGGCTGAAGGTCGTACTGGCCGACGGCACCGAAGTTGGTTCCGTGATCGAGGTATTACATTCCGCCGCAGGCGAATTGCTTTCCATCAGGCGCACCGGTGAGACATCCGGCGAGTTGTTGGTTCCTTTTGTCGCTGCAATCGTGACAAAGGTATCCACGGCCGACGGTCTCATCGAGATTGCGCCTCCGGAGGGCCTTCTCGACCCGGATTTCGGTGACAAGTCGAACTCCGATAGCGACTGATCTCTTCATGCGTCTCGACGTAGTCACAATTTTTCCCGAGTATCTCGAACCGCTTCGTGCTGCCCTGTTGGGCAAGGCAATTGAACGTGGCTTGATCTCGGTAGACGTTCACGATCTTCGATCCTGGACGCAAGACGTTCACAAAGCCGTCGACGATTCCCCGTACGGCGGGGGACCGGGCATGGTCATGAAGCCCACGGTCTGGGGTCCCGCTCTCGACGACGTCATCGGACGTTCCGAATCCGAGGGGCCGGACGACGCGGAAACAATTCTGGTGGTGCCCACTCCCGCCGGCGTTCCGTTTACTCAGGCCACAGCCGAGCGTTGGTCGAAGGCAAAGCATCTGGTCTTCGCGTGCGGTCGGTACGAGGGTATCGATCAGCGAGTCTTCGACGACGCGGCCAAGCGCGTGCGTGTCGAGGAAGTCAGCATCGGTGATTACGTGCTGATCGGCGGTGAAGCAGCCGTCCTTGTGATGGTCGAAGCTGTTGTGCGTCTGATGCCCGGCGTTCTCGGCAATCAGCTTTCACATCAAGAGGATTCGTTCTCCGACGGACTTCTCGAAGGCCCCAGCTACACACGCCCGGCGGTGTGGCGAGACCTCGAGGTTCCGCCCGTTCTGCTGTCCGGTGATCACGCCAAGGTCAAGGCGTGGCGTCATGAGCAGTCTCTGGCCCGCACCGCCGAGCGTCGGCCGGATCTCCTGCCCTAGCTGTTTCGCTTCAGCCAGGTGACGCTCGCACCGTTGTCGAATTCCTCACTGGCTGTGGGTGTGAAGAGTGTCGGCTCAAATGTGCCGACGATCATCGGTATTCCCGCGCCGGCGATGACCGGATATCTCTTGATGATCAATTCGTCGATCTCGGGTAGTAGCGCGCTGGCAAGTTTTCCGCCGCCACACAGCCAGATGCTCTGTCCTTCTACGGCTTTGAGGTCTTTGATCGTCGTAAGTGGATCGCTGCGCACCATGTTAATCGCAGGATCGTCGATGTCGGAGAGAGTCGTCGAGACGACATACTGCCGAAGGTGCGCGTAGGGACTGCTCACTCCGACACTTCGTGCAGGTTCATAGGAACCGCGGCCCATGATGACGGTGTCGAAGACTCTATTGGGTGGGCTGTCCATACCGATGTGAGGCCGGATGTGTGTAGGCACGGTCTCGGGGTAACGCTCGTTGAGCGACGCGGTCATCCGTTCGGAAAGTGGAAAGAAATCGAACTCTCCGCCGGGACCTGCGATGTAGCCGTCCAGCGTCGTTCCGACGTAGTACACAAGCTTGCGCATGAAGAACTCCGTTCGTAGTACTCTATCTGTAGTGGTTTAACTTAGGGTTGTGAAAGAAGTGATGTCAAGTGCGAAAGAACCCGGGACGTCGGCTGGCGCTGATCGATGCGGCAATCGAGGTGCTGGCGCGAGAGGGCGCTAGAGGCTTGACATTTCGAGCCGTCGACGCACAGGCAGCCGTGCCGAACGGGACTGCATCGAATTACTTCTCGAGTCGCAATGACCTGTTTACTCAAGTAGGTGGCCGGATCTACGAGCGCCTGCTGCCGGACAACATTGATGCGATGATCGATCCAGCCAACGGCACCGATCGTGAGCGACTGGTGACGCTCATGCTCGACGTGGTCGAACGAGTCACCTCATTCGGGACGGGATTCCTTGCGCTCATGGAGTTGCGCCTGGAGGCGACCCGTCGACCAGACCTGCGGTTAGTGCTCACGGAACGAATCCGCGAGGATTTTGAACAGAACGTCGCCAATCACCTGGCGTCGGGAGTACCTGGTGACGCGACCACCGTCCGGTTGCTCTATATGTCCTTGAATTGGCTGGTCGTCGACCGTCTCACATTGCCGGATCTTTTCGGGGATGAAGATCTTCGCGTAGTGGTCGAGATGGCAGTCGACCGTGCGTTGCCTCGCGACTAGGGCTTGCCAGCCGGACTGCGCCGGAACGAGAAGTAGCGGTGTCCCAAGAAGCTCACGCCGGCGACGATCAGCATCACCACTGCCTGTGTCGGCAGTGGTGGCGCGTGGAAAACCGATACGGCAATCGTCGCCAAGATCAGGTTGAGAGCAAGTCCGCCTGAGTTGACGACGACAAACGCCGCGAGATCGCGGGTCACTTGGCCGCGTACCCGGAAAACCAAAGTCCGGTGCAGCACAAACGCTATGAGAACGCTGACGCTGTAGGCGCCGATCAGTGCAACCTGGTAGAGCTTCTCGTTGTCGAGTATCAGCATCCACAGAACGAACAGAAGGTACCCGATCACGGTATTCGCCACTCCGACAATGGCAAACGCGATCGGCTGATGTTTCACGATCCGCAGAAGCGGCCCCGGGTCGGCAGTGTGGGCCTCTTCGGTGCTCACGGTAGTGCACTCGGAGCATCGGCGATTCGGTCACGGCGACGGCCGCGCAGGTACATCCATTCGAGGATACCCAGTCCGGCCAATCCTGCGATCGCTGAAGCGGCGCCGATCTTCCAGCCCGGTGGCCGCCAGGTGAGAACCAGTTCGGCATCCTTCGTGCCGGCCGGAACATCCACGGTGACAAAGGACTTCGCGACTACGTCGATGGGCACCGGCTCGCCGTTCAGCGTCGCTCGGTAGCCCGGCCAGCCCAAGCGTGCGAACACGACCTTTCCGCCGCTTTCCGAGCTCACTCGAAGAGTGCTCGACAGGTTCGATTCGGCGATCGAAGTAGCTTCTACGCCTTGGGTATCGGAGATTCGACCGTTGCGGATCGAGACCGGTCCGTCGATCCGTTCGAGTACGGAAATGTAGTTCTCGTGGCCGGGGTAGTCGACCCATTTCCAGCCGTCGGGCGCGGGCCCGCTGCGAGCATTCGGATACAGGGCGTTCTGTAGGACAACTCGGTCTACGTTCATCAGATCGACGAAAGTGCGGCCGGTGGCCGGTTCGACGGCGAAAGCGTTTCGGAAAGCGTCGGGGCACACACTCATATCCCAACGCATGCACAGGATATTGCCGAAGTAGTAGTGCCCGTTGGGGGTGTAGCCGCTGGTGTAGGTGAGCCCCAGATCCTTGGGGTAGTTCCCGAAGGCGAGTGATCCGTAGGCGCCGCTCAATGTGCGGTCGCCCGGTGCGATCAGAGCACGATCCGCGAGTTGCAGTGTTGTGCCGTCGAAATCGGGGAAGGCTGCAGTCATGTCCGAACGAGATTCGGGAAGATTCCAGCTCATCGGGGTCGGCTGGGCGGCCCGAACCTGGGAGTAGGCGATGGGGGAGACCGCGGCTATCGCCAGAACGCACGCAAACGCGGTACCCCTGGTTCGGCCGAGCCACACCACTGCGGCGCCGAGAGCTGCAACCGCGAGGGCTGAGATGATGTGCCATTTCAGGTGACTCGGAGCGGCTGACGCGGAACGCACCAGCAGCAGGCCGATCAGGAGTCCCGCAGCGGTGGCGCGTCGTCGCAAGTTGTTGGTGGTGGCGTACCGGCCCAGGAGCGTGCAGACCAGCACCAGCAGTCCGATCGCAACCATCGGCAGGACGCGGGCCGGCCATCGCAAGGGGCCGATGTTGCTCGGTCCGGCAGTCCACATCAACACGGCCACCGTGAAGATTCCGAGGCTGGTCAGTTCGCGCGCCGCGCCGCGGGCCTTGCCCCAGTCGATGAATGCCAGCGCGGGGATGAGGAACCAGGCGATGTAGACCATCGGCATCGTCTGGATATAGCCCCACCAGGAGGTGAAGGCCGGCAAGGTGCTTGGCAGGCTGGCGTTCAGAGATTCCGACCACGGAACAGCAAGGAATTGGTCGTTCTTGATCTCCGATGCGCCTCGCCACGTGACATCGGCGGTGAGCACACTCGGGATATACGTAGCCATACCGACCAGCGCGGCGCTTGCAGCCACCGCAAGCAGTCGCAGCGACGGTGCCCAGCGTCGTTGGTAGACAACCTCACCGATGGCCACTGCAGCGATCATCAGGGCAGATTCGACGGCCGGAAAGACATATTGGACGGATATCGCCAGATACAGGAACACGAACGTCGGTATGGGCCCGCTCTTGCCGCGGGAGTACCGGATCGCTGACGCCCACGCCTGCACCATCCAGGCGGTGCCGGTGAACGCTGTCATCCAGCTGGCCTCGTCGAAGAAGAGCAAGAATCCGGTGAACGGAATCGACGCTCCGGCGACAGCAGCCCACGCGGGCTTCGAACCGTATTCGAGGCAGATCCGATACACGCCGAGCCCGAGAATGATCGCGAAGACCAACTTTACGAGCGTGGCGTACAACGCCAAGTTGTCGAACGATGGCGCGATCAAGTTGATCAGGAGTTGTGGTGGGTTGAGAAGGCCGGCTTCCTCGATGGCGTAGTTACCCGCCATCCAATGCTCGGGGATCAACACCGGTAGGTCGCCCGATCGCAGGTGCTGTCCGAGCATTACCCACAATGGGGCGTACTGGGACTCGGTGTCGTCGGTATAGAAATGGCGCGCATTGGCGAGGATGACCGCTACATATCCCGCGATCACACCAACTGCCGTAACAGCGCCCCATTTGTACACGTCGAGCCGGGCGTGACCTCGAGTTTCCACCACGAGTTCCAGACTTTAACATCGGTGACCCAATGCCTGGCGACGCGTGTGTCCGAACCGCCGGGATCATTCAGGTCCGTCACGTATGCGCGTGTTAAAGTTCGCGACGGTGTGAGGCCGGTGGCCCACTATTTCGGCACAAGCCGAGACCCTCGAAGGGAGCAGAAGCGAGTGCACTCGATTTCCGTCGTAGTGCCCGTTTACCAGGGCGAGAAGACCATTGAGGCGTTGGTTGAGGAACTGGACGGACTCTCCGGTCCCTGCGTCAGTTCCTCCGGTGCAGAGTTCACTGTCGACGAGATCGTTCTGGTTCACGACAACGGCCCGGACCGGTCCGATGTTGTTCTCCTCGAGTTGGAACGTCGTTTCGAGCAGGTTCGTGTTGTCTGGCTCAGCCGCAACTACGGCCAGGACGCTGCGACGATTGCCGGGATGGCTGCCGCTCGCGGTGATTGGGTAGTCACGATGGACGAGGACGGGCAGCATGATCCGGCCTGCATCGGTTCCTTTCTGGACACGGCGTTGGCCGAGCGTGCCGACCTCGTCTATTCCCAGCCCACCAACACCCGTCCGCACGGATTCTTGCGAAACGTGACGTCGAGGGGCGCAAAAACTGTTCTGGCGACGGTATTTTCGTTCCCGGCATCAGCTCGATTCGAAAGTTTTCGGCTCATCCGTGGCGATATCGGTCGGCAACTCGCCGAAGTCGCCGCCAATGGCGCTTACCTGGACGTCGCCTTGACCTGGGTGGTGGGAAATACCGCGTCGGTGCCGGTCGTTTTGCGCGCCGAAGGGCGCGAGGAATCCGGATACAACTATCGCCGCCTGTTCTCATTGTTCTGGAAGATGGTGTTGTGCAGCGGAACCCGCGGCCTGCGCTTGGTCAGCCTGCTCGGCGTGACGCTTGCGCTCGCCGGTGTGATCGTGGCTGCGGTGATCTTCGTTCAAGCCGTGACCGGCGACAACAACGACCCCGAAGGATGGGCGTCGATGATCGTGGCGCTCCTCGTGTGTTCGGGCGCAATCTTGTTCTCACTTGGCCTCATCGCCGAGTATCTCGGCGTGGCACTGCACATCCTGGTGGGCAAACCGCTGTATCTGAAGGTGGATTCGCCGCGGTGGGCAGATCCGGTTTCCGGTCGGCCGAGCGCAGGATCCGAAACGAACGGCGCAGCTCGTGAGCACTGACCGCATCATTTTCAGTCGGCCCTACCGTGCCGTCAACGAATTGAATAATCTGGCAACGGTTCTGGAGTCGGATCATATTCACGGCGACGGCCGATTCACCGCGTCGTCGACGGCCAGAATCAAGGAAATCACCGGCTCGAAGCATGCTCTGCTAACCACGTCCTGCACCCATGCGCTCGAACTGGGCGGGCTCCTGCTGGAACTCGGACCGGGCGACGAGGTGATCGTGCCGAGCTTCGCATTCAGTTCCGCGGCCACCGCAGTGGCGCTCCGAGGCGCGACCATCGTGTTTGTCGATATCGACTTGGCAACCGGAAACATCGACCCCGCAGCAGTCGCCGACGCAATCACAGCGCGCACCAAAGCTGTACTCGTCATGCACTACGGCGGCGTGGCCGCAGATATGGAACCACTGTTGGCGCTCGCCCAGCAGTATGGAATCGCTTTGATCGAGGACAACGCACACGGATTGGGCGGTTCCTGGCGGGGATGCAAACTCGGCACCATCGGCGCCGTCGGCACCCAGAGTTTCCACGATACGAAGAACATTCACTGCGGCGAGGGCGGCGCATTGTTGCTCTCCGACGACGCGCTCATGGAGCGCGCCGAGATCATCCGGGAGAAGGGCACCAACCGGGCTCGGTTCCTCCGAGGCCAGGTGGACAAGTACTCGTGGCAGGACATCGGTTCGAGCTATCTCCCCAGTGAACTGAATGCGGCGGTGCTGGACGCTCAACTGTCCGAGTTCGAAACAGTCCAGGCGCAGCGGCATCGAGTGTGGGACGGCTACCGCACGGGCTTGGCGGACTGGGCGCAGGAGCGCGACGTCCATCTCATGACGGTCCCGCCGGACTGCGAGCACACCGCTCACCTGTTCTACGTCAGGATGCCGAACGAGCAGATTCGTGACGCAATGATTCGCCATGTCGCCGAGCAGGGAATCGTGGCACCGTTTCACTATGTTCCGCTCGATTCCAGTGCCGCCGGCAAACGCTATGGCAGCACGCCGCAACCGTGCGTTCGCAGTGAATTGTTTTCAACGACAATTCTGCGACTTCCCTTGTGGCCCATGTTGAGCGCAGATCAGCAAGACCGCGTTGTGGATGCGGTGACGTCGTACAGCTGGTGAGAACTACCGGCCCGAAGCTTCCTGCACCGGTTGCTCATTCGGCGTCTGGGGTTTCGACCAATCGTCGATTGCTCCGTCGGGAAAGAGGATCTGTGTCACGCCTGTCACGGTGTCGCGTGCATGAAGCGCGCTGTCGTCGTCGATCACATCGGTGAACGAAGTATCCGGGTACGCGTCGTCGTTGTCGTCGCCCGGATATTGAATGTTCTCGCGGGACGCAATAGCGACGATGTATCTGTTGTCTTCGCCGACGACGGCCGTGGACAGATGGAGCCATCGATCGTTGATGCAGCACATCCACCCTTGCTTGACGCCCAGTACCGGCTCGTCGAACAGGGCTTCCGGGAGGCCGAAACGTTGGTCGTATCCATCAGCCGCTGTGGGTGTGGATTGGCGCAGGTCATTGACGAGCCGACTCGAGCGGTCCTCGCCGAGCTGCGTGACGTCGTCCAGAATGCCGTCGTAGAAGGTGATGAGGTCGTGGGACGTGGTCTCGGTGTTCCACCACATGCCGTCTACAGGAGCGGTGGTGGAAACCAATGAGTAGCGCTCCGCGACGCGGGTTACGAGATCGGGGCCGCCGGCGGCCTCCCACAGGGTGTTGGCCGCATTGTCGTCGGAGGCCTCGAGCATGGCTTCCATGAGCACCCAGTCGTCGTCGCTCAGTGCTCGTTGGCCGTGTGTGTCTTGCTGCAACAGGTCTTCGGCGATGAAAAGCTTTGCAACAGATGCTGTTTCGATCTGTTGGTCGCCACCGACTTCGAGATACCGGTTCGACGTTCGGTCGAACACCGAAATCGAAACGTCTGCGCCGCGCTCGAGCGCGGCGGACTGGGCTTGAATGAGCCTGGCTTCGAGTGTCGGCGCCATGGGTACGTCGGTGTCGGGGAAGGCCGGAGTTTGGGTAGCAGCGTTTACGTCGGGACTCTCCACACCGCTGCATGATGCTGCAAAAGTAACTGCAGCCGCCATGGCGAGTATCCGGACGAACCGCGCAGTCATCGTTTCCCCTGGCGCTCTGGAGCCGGCGCTGTCTGCCGGTCTACTTGTCACAGGATAGCGGTAGGGTCGGATCTCGTGATTCTCAAGACCGTGAACCAGCGTATTGCCGAGGAACTCGACGTCCGTGAAGGGCAGGTGGCTGCGGCCGTCGACCTCCTGGACGGCGGTGCCACTGTGCCCTTTATCGCCCGGTATCGAAAAGAAGTCACCGGCACTCTCGACGACGCGCAACTGCGCCTGCTGGAGGAGCGTTTGCGCTATCTCCGCGAGCTCGACGAGCGCCGCGACGCCGTCCTCACCGAGATCGAGTCCCAGGGCAAACTCGATGATCAACTGCGTGGTCAGATCATGATTGCCGACACGAAGGCTCGGCTCGAAGACATCTATCTGCCGTTCAAGCCGAAGCGTCGTACCAAGGCGCAGATTGCCCGCGAGGCCGGCCACGAGCCCGTTGCCGACGCACTGATCGGCGATCCCACCACAGACCCCGCGCAGTACTCGGACGAGCAACGCGACGGCGCTCGCGCGATCCTGGTCGAACGTTTTGCCGAGGATGCCGATCTCGTCGGTGATCTACGAGAGCTGATGTGGAAGCGCGGACAGGTCGTTTCCGCAGTCCGTAAGGGCAAGGAATCCGATGGCTCGAAGTTTGCTGACTACTTCGAATTCTCGGAACCCTTCGCGAAACTGCCCTCGCATCGGATTCTTGCCGTTCTTCGCGGCGAGAAGGAAGAAGTCCTGTCGGTGACCATGGCGGCCGACACCGAGGAATCGTCGCCGGGGGAGCGGACCGTCTACGAAGGACGAATCGCCACCCGGTTCGACATCGCGGACCGTGGGCGCGCAGCCGATCGCTGGCTCCTCGACACCGTTCGATGGGCCTGGAAGACCAAGTTTGCGGTCACACTCGGAGTCGATGTGCGCATGCGGCTGCGTCAGTCCGCGGAGAAGGACGCCGTCGACGTTTTCGCGACCAACCTCAAGGATCTCCTGCTCGCGGCACCGGCGGGCGCACGTCCGACCATGGGCCTCGATCCCGGACTTCGGACCGGCACCAAGGTCGCCGTCGTCGACGGAACCGGCAAGGTTCTCGCCTACGAAACCATCTATCCGCACCAGCCGCACAACAAGTGGGATGCCTCGCTCGCGGTTCTGGCCGGGCTGGTCACCAAGTACGGCGTCGAGTTGATCGCCATCGGCAACGGGACGGCTTCGCGTGAGACCGACACCCTCGCTACCGAATTGATCGCCAAGACCGGCGCCCCGAATCTCATGAAGATCGTCGTGTCCGAAGCGGGCGCCTCCGTCTACTCCGCCTCGGCGTATGCGTCCCAAGAACTTCCGGACCTCGACGTGTCGATCCGAGGAGCGGTGTCCATCGCGCGTCGCCTCCAAGACCCGTTGGCCGAGTTGGTCAAGATCGATCCCAAGTCCATCGGTGTCGGCCAGTACCAGCACGACATCACCGAATCACTTCTCTCCCGCTCGCTCAATGCGGTGGTCGAAGATGCCGTGAACGCCGTCGGCGTCGACGTGAATACCGCGTCTGTGCCACTGCTGGCGCGAGTCTCCGGCATCGCGGGTTCGTTGGCGGAAAGCATTGTCGCGCACCGAGATCAGAATGGGCCGTTCCGAACCCGCAAGGCGCTCAAGGATGTTTCGCGGTTGGGGCCCAAGGCATTTGAGCAGTGTGCGGGCTTCCTTCGAATCGTCGAGGGTGACGATCCGCTCGACGCGTCGAGCGTGCATCCGGAGGCGTACCCCGTCGTCCGCAAGATCGTTGCCGGGGCCGGTGGAGATGTGCGGACCATCCTCGGGAACGCCACGGCTCTGCGATCGGTGCGGGCCGCCGATTACGTCGACGAACGATTCGGTCTCCCGACCGTCACGGACATCATCTCCGAACTGGAAAAGCCAGGCCGTGACCCGCGCCCGGAATTCAAGACTGCCACCTTCGCAGCCGGTATCGAGAAAGTGTCACACCTCAAGCCGGGCATGGTTCTGGAAGGTGTTGTCACCAACGTCGCGGCCTTCGGAGCCTTTGTCGACGTGGGCGTGCACCAGGACGGATTGGTTCACGTTTCGGCGATGTCCCACAGCTTTGTCAAGGATCCGCGTGAAGTTGTGAAGTCGGGTGACGTCGTAAAGGTGAAGGTTCTCGAGGTCGACGAGGCGCGTCAGCGAATTGCACTGACACTGCGCCTGGACGACGAGGTGGGCGCACCGCGTAAGCCGGAGGGTTCGCGCGGCGGCCAGAGTGCGCGGCAGGGACAGAGTCAGGGGCAGGGCAGTCAGCAACGCCGCGGCGGCCCCCAGCAAGGCGGTCGTGACAAGCGTCCCGAAAACCGCGCGCCGGCGGCGGGTTCGATGGCTGATGCCTTGCGAAATGCGGGTTTCGGAAAATAGCGTGTTCGATGATGCGAAATCCCCGGTTTACCGCAACTGATCGGGACCCGGTGGGTTACAGGCAGGAACGAGGGCAGTGATGGGAGAGTGGCTCGAACGCGAGATCATCGGCCACGGCCGACTCCCATTGCTGTTCTTTCTCCTCGGGTTTCTGTCCGCGTTCCTGTTGATTCGGCTGAGCGTGCGGATGATTCGCGCCCAGGTGAAATGGTGGCCGGGAAATATCACGCCGGGTGGCCAGCATGTTCACCATGTGGTGTTCGGGGTTGTCGCGATGATGATCTCCGGTGGCGCTCTGATAGCCGTCTACGTGGATGGCTCTCAGACGACCGGCGCTGTCCTCGCAGCGATCTTCGGTATGGGCGCCGCGCTGGTGCTGGACGAATTTGCGCTGATCTTCTATCTCAAGGACGTGTACTGGTCAGAACAGGGCCGAACGTCGGTTGACGCGGTATTTGTTGCCGTCGCAGTCACCGGACTGGTGCTGCTCGGTTTCCGGCCGCTCGAATTGTTGGATCTGGCCGGGTTCCGGGAGGAACGAAATCCCTGGGTCAAGCTGATTTTCGTATTCATCGCACTGATCAATTTCGGATTGGCTGCGATAGTGATTCTCAAAGGCAAGATCTGGACCGGTCTTGTCGGCCTGTTCGTTCTGCCGTTGCTGATAGTCGGCGCGGTCCGGCTCAGTAGACCTGGCGCTCCGTGGGCGCGCTGGCGGTACACACGCAAACCGAAAAAGATGAGACGTGCGCTCGAGCGGGAGCGGAAATGGCGTCGGCCGGTCATCCGGGCCAAGATCTACATCCAAGATGTCATTGCCGGTTCACCGAGCGTCGAGCATGCGATGACAGCAGCCGAAGAAGTGCTCGACCACACGATTCACCCAGCTCCGCCGCCTCCGGTTTCACCCATCGCATCGACGTCTGGCACAATGGACGGGTTGCCTGGACCAGGCAGCAGTACTTGATCTGGGCACGAACCAGACGAGCGTCGATTCGGGCAACCGAAGCGAGCGCCGCTCGGTTCCTCTGCTCCTGCAAACGCAAGGATTACACATGAACACATTGGACTTCCTGGATAAGAAGTCGCTTCGCGACGACATTCCGGCCTTCCGTCCCGGCGACACGCTCAACGTGAACGTCAAGGTTATCGAAGGCTCGAAGGAGCGCGTGCAGGTCTTCAAGGGCGTCGTTATTCGTCGTCAGGGTGGCGGCGTTCGCGAAACCTTCACCGTCCGCAAGGTTTCTTTCGGCGTCGGTGTCGAGCGTACGTTCCCGGTTCACAGCCCTACGCTGGCCTCCATCGAGGTTCTGACCCGCGGTGACGTCCGTCGCGCCAAGCTGTACTACCTGCGCGAGCTGCGCGGCAAGAAGGCAAAGATCAAGGAAAAGCGCTGATCTTTCTTTCTGGCCCGGCACCGCGTACGCGCGGTGTCGGGCTAGTCTGTTTTTGTGGAAGATTCTTCGAAGGAGCAGGCATTGTCGTCCGGTACCGAGAATCACGATGGATCCGTCAGTTCTGAGGAACCGACTTCGGCAAAGCCTCACACTTCACATAAAGAGCCCAAGAAACAGCGATCATTCTTTCGGGAACTTCCGATACTGATCGGTGTAGCGCTTGTTTTGAGCATTGTGCTCCAAGCCTTTGTCTTTCGCGTCTTTCTCATTCCGTCCGAGTCGATGGAACCGACGTTGCACGGGTGTACCGGCTGTACCGGCGACCGGATCGTCGTGGAGAAAATCGGTTACCGCTTCGGCGATCCGGAACCCGGCGACGTCATCGTCTTCAAGGGCCCCGATTCGTGGAACACGCGATACACGTCCAATCGGTCCGACAACACTGTGAAGCGTGGCCTTCAAGAGGTCGGCTCGTGGGTGGGCCTGGTTCCGCCGGACGAGAACGATTTGGTCAAGCGCGTTATCGCCACCGGCGGGCAGACCGTCGAGTGTTGTGACGAACAAGGCCGGGTCATGGTCGACGGCAAGCCACTCGACGAGCCCTACGTCAAGATGGACTTTCCCTTCACCCCCGGTGTCCAGGATTGCACTACCGCCGTGAAATCCGGCCGCTGCTTCGCTCCCGTCACCGTTCCTGAGGGGCATGTGTGGGTGATGGGCGACAACCGCAGCAACTCCGCTGACTCGCGTGCTCACGTTCAAGACGAACTTCAAGGGACCATCCCACTGGACAACGTCATCGGCCAGGCGCGCTTCATCGTTCTCCCGCCCTCCCGCATGGGCAGCATCAGTTCGCCTAACCCCCAAGGTAATTGAGTTTGTAGGACCGTGAGTAGTTCGAGTAGTTGGCCGCCTCGCGTCGTCATTCGCAGATCGACAGGTTTGCGAACGATGGAGTCTGCGCTGTATCGAACCGGGATGGGTCCGGTTGCGGGTGTCGACGAAGCCGGACGTGGTGCGTGCGCCGGCCCGCTCGTGATCGCGGCCTGTGTATTGGCGCCCAAACCTCACGTAGCCCTTGCGCGATTGGATGATTCGAAGAAACTCACCGAACGGGCCCGCGAAGAGCTCTTTCCGGTGATCAAGCGGCTGGCCTTGGCATGGAGCGTCATTTCGGTCGCGGCCGAAGAAATTGATCGGATCGGAATTCACGTCGCCAATATCGAGGGAATGCGACGTGCTGTCGCCGGCCTCGAGACGCCGCCGGGATACGTTCTCACCGACGGCTTTCGAGTGCCCGGCCTCACCGCGCCGTCCCTACCGGTGATCGGCGGCGACGCCGCTGCTGCGTGCATCGCCGCGGCCAGTGTTCTTGCCAAGGTGACGCGTGATCACGTCATGGAAGAGATGGACGGTATCCATCCCGGATACGGATTTGCGATACACAAGGGATACAGCACGCCACTGCACATGGACTCGCTCGAGGAGTTGGGTCCGTGCGCCGAGCATCGCATGACGTACGCCAATGTTGTTGCTGCGGGACTCCGGGTGCAGCAGCGTGCAGGCCATACGGGATGATAGATGTTCAGACGAACTGGGAGGACTGGCTAAACCGATGAGTGCCGAGGATCTCGAGAAATACGAAACCGAGATGGAGCTTTCGCTCTATCGCGAATACCGGGACATCGTCGGACAGTTCTCCTACGTCGTGGAGACGGAACGACGTTTTTATCTCGCCAACACGGTCGAGCTGCTACCGCATAATTCGGATGGCGAAATCTACTTTGAACTGCGGATGTCCGACGCGTGGGTGTGGGACATGTACCGTCCGGCGCGATTCGTGAAGTACGTGCGCGTCGTGACGTTCAAGGACGTCAACATCGAAGAGCTGGACAAGCCGGACCTGCGTTTGCCCGACTGAACCTACTCCACGAATGGCCCCGCCGATTGTCTTGGCGGGGCCATTCGTGTTTTTTGCGGGCCTTGTCAGTTGTGCGCTCAGTCGCCCTTCACGTTGACTATCTGACGCAAGGTGTGACGGATCTCGACTAAGTCATTCGCGTCGTCCATCACCACGTCGATGTCCTTGTACGCTCCGGGAATCTCGTCCAGGAACGCCGTCGACCGCTTGTATTCGATGCCGACCATGGCCTTGTCGAGATCGTCGATCGTGAATGTTTTCCGGGCGCGGTTACGGGCGTAGACACGTCCGGCGCCGTGCGGGCTGGACTTGAACGACGGCACGTTGCCCTTGCCGACTACGACGTAGCTGGCAGTTCCCATGGAGCCTGGAATCAATCCGGGAGTGCCGACGTCGGCTTTGATCGCACCTTTTCTGCTCAGCCACACGCCGCGACCCATGTGGAACTCTTTCTGGGTGAAGTTGTGGTGGCAGTTGATCCGCTCGAGTTCCTCGATGACGGCCGGCGTGCCGTCGCCCATGAAGTGTGCGAAGTCCTTGACAACCCGATCCATCATTTCCTCGCGATTCAACAGGGCAAAATGCTGCGCCCAGTTGAGATCGGTAATGTAACAATCGAATTCGGGTGTCTTCTCTATCAGGTAAGCCAGGTCCGGGTCAGGTAAGTCGATGTGCCAGCGGGCGCACAGCTCCTTGGCGATCTTGATGTGATGCTGCGCGATCTTGTTGCCGATACCGCGACTGCCCGAGTGCAGGAATAGCCAGAGCGCGTCATTTTCGTCGACTGTGACCTCGATGAAATGATTGCCGGACCCCAGCGTTCCGAGTTGAAACCGCCAGTTGTTCTTGAACTGATCGTAAAACGGCAAGCGATCGCCGGCCATGGTCTCGAGTTCTGCGATACGCGGTTTCGTGGTGTCGGTCAGAGTCTTGTTGTAGACACCGGCCGAGAGGGGGACGGAGCGTTCGATGCTGTGGCGAAGTGCGCTCAGGTCGCGGCCTTCGATGTCACTCACATTGAACTGAGTCTTGACCGCGATCATCCCGCAGCCGATATCCACGCCGACAGCAGCGGGCATGATCGCACCTTCGGTTGGGATGACCGAACCGACAGTTGCTCCCGCGCCGAGGTGCGCATCGGGCATCAACGCCAGATGCGGCTGGACAAAAGGCATCTGGGACGTACGCAACGCTTGCTCGCGAGTTTTCTCGTCGAGGATCGATGCCCAGTTCCACAGCCTCTTGGTTATCTTCTCCATCATTTTCTCCCACATTATGCACATCGGAACCTGGTGGTTCTCTTGTGGTGTGCCGGGATGACAATGCTCGCTGAGAGGTGGTGGGCGCAACCTATTTTCAGGTGCGCAGGCCGTCGGCAAGCTCGTAAATTCTGCCGACGTACTGTTCCTGGAAGGCTTTTCGGGCTGCTGCTGCTTCTTGCCGGGCACCGGCGTTCGCATAGACGTACTCGAGGTGAACCAAACTTTCGCCGATATCTACGCGGCGCTGATCGAGCACCGTCAACTCATCGACCAATCGCTGCAACTCGTGAGTTGCCTCTGTTGTCTCGTTCATGGCGGTCCTCGATGTGCTCGTCGGTGCGTCCTGTTTCAGGTTAGCACTGTTCGAACAAAGATTCGAAGAATCTTGATCAGCTTCCAGGGATGAATCCCGGATAGACGAAGTGGCCGGGTCCGCCGCCGGGAAGACCGGATCCCGACACGCTTGGAAAATTGGCATGCAGACGCACAAGCCTGTGCGGATTTCCGTATTGATCGGCCTGCCAGCAACCGGTCAGGACTCCGTGAAAGGAAGTGCACACAATGCGCGTGCTGGTGCCGAACGGCGACGTCAGTCGGTCCTCGTTCACAAGTGGATTCCAGTACACCGGGTTGTCAGGGGTGAGGAAATTCGAATTGTCGAACGGTACCGACGGGCTCGGGTACGGGGGTATCGGCGGCCACTCGTCTTGCGCCGACGCAATCCCGGTGCTGCCGAGGGCAACCGCCGCAACCGATGCTGCGACTACTGCGGCCTGCGCGAAGTGGCGTGTGCGAGGACTTGTCATCTACCGAGAATAGGGCGAAACGGCCTCGGATAGACCAAAACCGTGGACCGGCTCGAAGCGCGGTGGCGTCGGGCAGGTTCACGGTCAGTGGTACGGACTAGGACTAGCTTCCGTTCGAGAAGATCCGCGAAATGACGTCGCCGATGAAGTCGCTGAGCGATCCGGTCGAGGACATGTTGCCGTCGGAGGATCCGAGGCCCGCACCGTCGAGGCTGCCGGAGACGGACTCGCCGGCGTTCTTGCCGCGAACGGTGAAGCAGGAGGTTAGGTCCTTCAGGGTGTTCGAGACGCCCACGGTGCCGGTGGTGGCCATGCCACCGCTGGTGATCTGATCGCCTACGGAAGCGCCGGCCGGAACCTTGTAGGTCATGGAGACCTTCAGCGGGTTGCCGGCGTTGACCATCCATCCGCCCGTGTTGGCGACCCGGTAGCCGGGTCCGTCAACGGTGGGTGAGACTGGCTCGGTCTTCATGCCACCGAGCACGTGGAACGCAGTAACGCTGGCGCTGACCGGTGCGCCGAATTCGGTAGGTGCGAAGTCAGTGACGCTGTAGACGTACGGGCTGCCGATTGAGGTGGTCCCGACGGTCGTCTCGTACGTCACCTCAGTGTCGGCAGCCACCTCTTTTTCGGTGACTGTCTTGCTGTAGGTGTGAGTGATGCCCACTGTCGAGATGTCGTTTTTGGTGTCGCTCGAGGTCTGCTCGCAGGTCGGTGCGGCGGAGGCAATTCCGGCGCCCATTCCGACGGTGACGCCGGCAGCGATGAGAGTGAGGGACGCGGTGGTAGCTACAGCGCGGCGTACTGAGGTGCGTGACATTTGTGGGTCTCCATTTGGTCGGGCGTTAGTGCAATTGCAAGTCCTGGACGCCCCCGCGTCAGGGATGGGAATGCTGGCCGGGTCACGATGGATGAGAAACGTGGAGACCGAACGCGGCTGTCGGAGACAAGCGTCCATTTGTGACCATATCCACGCCTCGATCGTATCTGAGGGTTGCGCAAAAGTGACTATTTGGTCATGTCGCCCAGGTGTAACCTGTGTCACTTTTGGTTGGACGGAATCCATGTCAAGGGTCATCGCAGGATCCATACCAGCAAAAAGTAGACGCTCGAGCTCCCTGAACTTCTAGCGGTTGCGAGCAATTCAGGCAGGGTTTCTGCTGGTAAACAGCTACTAGTAGGCAAATTCACTTCTTGCTGTCGGGGAATCGATTCGGCTACTCCCGCTGCTCGGAGGCAAGGCCAGTGGTGTTCGGGTGGTAAACCTGCCTGGCGGTGCATACCGTGTTTTTCACCTTCGACTTTGGCGGTTTTACGTGCCTAAATTAGCTTTACTCGCCCATGATCTGGTCCGCACGCTCGGTACACGCCGAGTGCTCGACGGAGTTTCGCTCACAGCAGCTCCGGGCAACCGGATCGGACTGATCGGCGAAAACGGCGTCGGGAAGTCGACACTGTTGAGGTTGCTCGCCGGTACGGACGAACCCGACGCGGGCAGTGTCGAGCGTCCCCTCGATCTTGGTTTCCTGCAGCAGGAAATGTCGTTCGATGACGTTTCGACGATCGCGGACGTGCTCGACGACGCACTCCTCGACGCGCGAGAGACCATCGTCGAACTCGACAGGCTTGCACAGGAACTCGCGCTGGCGCCCGAAGATTCCGATGTGCTTGACGCCTACGCGGAACGCCTCGACTACGCCCAGCGGTACGAAGTCTGGGATGCGGACCGGCGCGCAGAGATCGTCGTGACCGGGCTCGGTCTTGCGAACGCGCCGCGCGAGCGCACCCTCGCATCGTTGTCCGGTGGGCAACGAAGCCGGTTGGCGTTGGCGGCTCTGATGGTTCGGCGGCCGTCGGCGTTGCTGCTTGACGAGCCGACCAACCACCTCGACGACGAGGCGGCGGAGTTTCTGGCCGAACAGTTGCGCAGTCTGCCGGGTGTCGTTGTGGTCGCCAGCCACGACCGTGCGTTTCTAGACGCCGTCTGCACAGACCTGATCGATCTTGATCCAGCGGTGGACGGTCCCACCCGGTACGGCGGCAACTACACCGCCTATCTGGCGCAGAAAGTCGCCGAACGGGCACGTTGGCAACGGCGTTTCAGTGACGAGCAGGAGGAATTGGAGGCGTTGCGCTATGCGGCCGGTGTCAGCGCGCACGAGGTTGCACCGAATCGCTTGAAGCAGGACAACGAAAAGATGGGATACGGCCACGCCGGTGGGCGAGTGCAGAACCAGATTGCGCGTCGAGTTCGCAACGCCACCCGCCGCTTCGACAAGCTGGAACGCGATCAGGTTGCCGAACCTCCCCATCCGCTGAGGTTCAAGCCCGGCGCGCTCGCCACACCGTCGCCGGGTGAGTTCCTGCTGACTTTGCGGGAAGTGAGAGTTCCGGGTCGATTGTCGATTGATCACCTCGACATTGCGACCACAGATCGGCTGCTGGTCACCGGATTGAACGGTGCCGGCAAGTCCACGTTGCTTGCGGTAATGGCGGGCACGCTGGACTCTGCCGGCACGGTGCGGCGGCCGGGACTCACGACGGGCTTACTGGCTCAGGACACTACGTTCGATCGGACCGACCACACCGCTCAGGAAATTTACGATCAGGTACTCGGCCTGGAGAGTGCGGAGTCGATTCCGTTGAATTCGCTTGGGCTGCTGGCGACTTGGGATCTGAACAAGGTCGTTGTCGAGTTGTCCGTAGGGCAACGCCGCCGTCTGGCTCTGGCATTGTTGGTGGCGCGTCCACCGGAGTTGCTGCTTCTGGACGAGCCCACGAACCATCTTTCACCGCGTCTGTGCGACGAGTTGGAGGATGCTCTGGGTACCGGCCCGGGTGCCATCGTGGTGGCCAGTCACGACCGCTGGCTTCGGTCTCGCTGGCAAGGCCGCGAAGTCAGATTGGTCGGTGCGTCGGAAGCCCGGTAGGGGGTACGGCGCAAAAGGGGCGGAGCTACCAGCATGCGCTGGTGGCTCCGCCCCTAGTCTTCGCTTAGCTGAGTTAGCTCATGCCGCCGATGACATTGCCCAGGATTCCGCTGATGACGTTGGTCATCGATCCCTGCGGGTCGGTGATGGATCCGAAGACCTGGCCCGATCCGGTGTTTACCGAGCCGAGGCCCGCATTGTCGAGGCTGCCCGAGCCGGCTTCAACGGGATTCGGCTGACGGATGGTGACGCAGACGCCCATCGGGTTGACGTCCCAGTACCCGGCTGCGAGGACAAGATTGGCGCCGCCGCCACTGTCGATTTTGGAGCCAACCTGGGCGTTACTGGGGACCTTGTAGGTGGTTTCCAGGGCGATGACGGCGCCACCCACTGTGGTCCACCCACCGCCTCGGACGGTAACGGAATTATCTGACGAGTCTTGGATGGCGGTGTCAGTGACGTCCGACCACGACTGACCTCCCACAGCCCAACTGACGTTCAGGCGAGCCTTCGTCAACTGGAACCCAGCCGGGTGGTAGTCCCAGATTGAGTTGGCCAGTGCTCCCGACCCGGAAATCTTGGTGATGTAGGTGACGGTTTGTCCCGGTGCGACGGTGCCGTCGCCGGCAATCTCCTTGGCGAGGGTATAAGGCGCCCCGAAGGAGCCGGCCCAGCTGTCGGTGATTGACTGGGCTTTCGCGCAAGCAGGTGCGGCCTGAGCCACCGAGGCTCCGAGTCCAACGGTGACGCCGGTGGCGAGCATGGCCAGGGACGCGGCGGTTGCCACAGCGTGGCGTAGTGAGCGGCGAGACATGTTGTGTAGTACTCCATTCGATCGGGCGTACGTGCAATTCTGATTCCTGGACGCCCCCGCGTCAGGCTGGGATGCAGGTCCGACCTCGACGATTTGGAGCCTCTGAGGTCGGACGTCACTATGTCTACAGGACGAATGTCCATCTTGGGGTGAATCGGCAAAAATATTTCCAAAATAAGATTGCGAATGAATGACTGCGTAACCATCGCCGTGCTGAGTGATTAGCCGCGCGAAATCTTGGGGCGACTTCAAATGACCGCCACAATGTTGCCGCTACCTGCAGGAACGTCCGTTACTACCTCGCGTGACCCCGGTGACTAGGTGTCACCGGGCGACATTCTCGATCTCGCTGGTTATCTATCGGCAAGTTGCCTCGCCGGAGGGTTCTGCGCCGCTCCTCAATTCCACAAGTGCCTGGTTATCCACAGGCTAGTTTCCATTTTCCGGTCCGCGGTTTCGGTGGGGCACTGTGACGCGTGGGACGCGTTTCGTATCTGCGGGCGCGCGGGAAGTATTAACTTCGGGGGTCTGTGATGGCGGGGAATATTGCGTTGGGTGCTCGAGGCGAGGATCTGGCTACCGAATTCCTGATCGATGCTGGTCTGGACATCGTCGAACGGAATTGGCGATGCCGGTACGGCGAGCTGGATGTCATTGCCACCGAAGACGATCGAATCGTATTCATAGAGGTGAAGACGCGCAGCGGGCTGGGATACGGGTCGCCGGCGGAGGCAGTGACGTTCGCGAAGCGTCGTCGGATTCGGGTGTTGGCGCTGCAGTGGCTCGGTGATTCGGGCCGATCGTGGTCGAAAGTGCGTTTCGATGTGGTGGCTGTCTTGATTTGTCGTAATCAGGAACCGGTGATCGAGCATTTTGTGGACGCGTTCTGATGGCGCTGGGACGGGCGCATTCGGTGGCGGTCAGTGGCGTCGACGGTCAGATCGTGGAGATCGAGGCTGATATCGGGCGGGGTCTGCCCGCCGTGCATTTGGTGGGTCTGCCGGACACGGCTTTGCATGAATCGAGGGATCGGATTCGCGCGGCCGTCACCAATTCCAACGAGGAGTGGCCGGACAGCAAAGTCATTTTGGCGTTGTCGCCGGCGACGTTGCCGAAAGTCGGCAGTGTTTACGATTTGGCCCTTGCCTTGTCCGTGTTGGATGCGGCTAAAAAGTTGCCGCGCAAGGAGTTACGGTCAACTGTCTTTCTGGGGGAGTTGGCGTTGGATGGCCGGTTGCGGACGGTGCGGGGTGTGCTGCCGGCGGTGTTGGCCGCGAAGCGGGCGGGGTGGGGCACGGTGGTTGTTCCGCGTGCGGCAATGGCGGAGGCAGGGTTGGTGAAGGGCATCGAGGTGCTGGGCGCTGACGATCTGTCTTCGGTGATTTCGTGGTTGCGGGGTGAGGTTTATCTGCCGGTGCCGGAGCCTTTCGAGCGGGCTGAGGAGATTGGGGTCAGTGACCTCAGTGAGGTTGTGGGGCAGGCGGATGCGAGGTGGGCTATCGAAGTGGCGGCGGCGGGTGCCCATCATCTCATGTTGACGGGTCCGCCGGGGATCGGGAAAACGATGCTGGCGCAGCGTCTTCCGGGGATATTGCCACCGTTGACGGAGAGTGAGGCGTTGGAGGTGACGGCTATTCATTCGGTGGCGGGTGTATTGACTGCGGATCATCCGTTGATCGATATGCCGCCGTTTATTGCGCCGCATCACAGTTCGTCGGTGAGTGCGTTGGTGGGTGGTGGTAGTGGGATGGCGCGTCCGGGTGCGGTGAGTCGGGCGCATCGCGGAGTGCTGTTCCTCGACGAATGCGCCGAGATCGGCGTCAAAGTGCTCGAGGCTTTGCGAACGCCCTTGGAAGACGGCGAAGTTCGCATTGCCCGCCGGGACGGCGTCGCGAGGTACCCGGCACGATTCCAACTGATCCTGGCCGCAAATCCGTGCCCGTGCGCGCCGCCACGTGACGCGGATTGTGTGTGCGCGCCCGCAGCGCGGCGTCGCTATCTCGGCAAACTTTCGGGCCCACTACTGGATCGCGTCGATATCAGAATACGGATGCAGGCGGTAGCAACCGGCGCGCTGATCGACGAGGTGGGGGAGAGCACCGAGAGTGTGCGAATCCGAGTGGCGGCGGCGCGGGACGCGGCATCGGAGCGCTGGAGTGAATACGGATGGCGAACAAACGCCGAAGTGCCGGGGCCGGCGCTGCGGCAGAAGTTCCGACTTTCCCGTGAGGCCTTGGCGCCCGTTGAGCGTGCACTCCGGAAGGGCTTGATCACTGCTCGAGGGGCAGATCGGGCGATCAGAGTTGCGTGGACAGTGTCGGATTTGGCCGGCGAAACCATGCCCGGGGCAGATCAGGTCGTGACAGCACTCGATTTCAGGGACAGGGGGTTCCAATGACCGCGCATGATCCGCAACAACTCGCTTGGGCATACCTGTCGACGGTTGCTCAAGGACCGAGCGTCCACCTGTCGGCATTGGTCGAGCACCTCGGAGTCGAGGAGACTGCGCACGCAGTGAAGACCCGTGACCTGCCGTCGTCATTGGAGGAGAAGACTCGCGCCCGTGCACATATCGATACGGCGCAACGTGATCTGGATCTGATGGCCGCGATGGGCGGAAGGTTGGTCACGCCGGATTCCCCCGAATGGCCGGCCTGGCGACTGCTCGCATTCGACGGGCTTGATGCAGCGTCGGGTGAGGTACCGCCATTTGTTCTGTGGGTCTTGGGTTCTCGCGACCTTTCGGAATTGACGGAACGGTCGGTGGCGATTGTGGGAACTCGGGCCTCGACGTCCTACGGGGAACATGTCACCGCCGAGATCGCGGGTGATCTGGCAGTGGACGGTTGGACAGTGACCTCCGGTGCGGCCTTCGGGATCGACGGGGCAGCTCACCGTGCAGCGTTGGGTGTCGGTGGGACCACTGTTGCAGTGCTGGCCTGCGGAGTAGATCGTGCCTATCCGTCAGGGCACGCGCGTCTATTGCGTCAGATTGTGAACTCGGGCGCGGTGGTAAGTGAGTATCCGCCGGGAACGACGCCGGCCAAGTTCAGATTCTTGGCCCGAAACCGATTGGTCGCGGCATTATCCGACGGTGTTGTCGTTGTCGAAGCAGGATGGCGCAGCGGTGCGCGGAACACTGCGAATTGGGCGCGGAAACTCGGGCATCCTGTAATGGCAGTCCCCGGGCCGGTGACATCGGCCTCGTCGGCTGGTTGCCATCGAATGATCCGCGAAGGAGAAGCCCATTTGGTGGCGAATGCCGTGGATGTAGTAGAGGTGTCCGGACCCTTCAATCTTGTCGACTCGGAATCCGATGCCGCAGCGGTTCGTGACATCGACTCATTGAAAGGTAATTCTCGTCTCGTCTACGAAGCATTACCCGGAGCCGGTTCACGGAGCACGAATGAGTTGTCCGAGGGATCAGGGTTGCTGATTTCTCAGGTACGCGCGACGCTTCCGCTGCTCGAGTTGGAGGGATTTGTCGGTTCCGATGGCAGCGGATGGTTTCGTGCCAAATAGCCCTCGCCGTTTCAGCCGATTTGGTTGGATATGGTGTGATCGGCCATTTGCTGGATGGTTCGTCGAAATCATTGGGCAGATCGGTGTGAGTGCAAGAGATTCGGGTTGTCGGCATGTCAGGGCGTTTTCGCAGGGTGGGCATGCGGATATGTCGGCGGGATGCGGGAGTGTGACTGGCTTCGTGCGCATCAATGTCGTGAGCAAGTCTCAGGAAAGTCTCAGGTCGATGTGCCTAAACTCCGATTAGTCGGTATCGGCGAGATAGAGATGTGAGTGATGCCGCCTATCGGTCATCGAAATGAATCGGCCCGGTGTGGTGCTAGCATCACGTTTGAAGCAATGCAATGTCGCTAACCCATCCCCAATTCGTACCGCGGGGTCTGTTCGATGTCGGATCGATTCTGAGGGCATCTTTGTTACATGGGCGAGAATCTGTGTATTGTGAACCGAAAGCGAAACATTCATTGAAAGAGGAGTGCAATGGCTGAGAAGCTGATTCGGCAACTCATTGACGATCTTGACGGTAAGCCGATCGATGACGGTTTCGGTGATCGTATCGAGTTCTCCTACCAGGGAACCGATTATGTGATCGATCTTCGCGCTACCAATGCAGAAAAGTTCGACGCCGCGGTCAAGCCGTTCGTCGACGCTGCAGCCAAGGTGACCACTCGTCGCGGCAAGAAGTCGCAGCTCACATCTCCGCAGGCCACATCGGGTTCGGGGCGCTCCAAGGAGACCTTGCAGGCTATCCGTGACTGGGCAGCGAAGAATGGCTACGAGGTTGCACCGCGTGGCCGCATCAAGGCAGAAATCATCGACGCATTCGATGCAGCACACTAGAGTGCATTGAACTTCTCTGGCACCCCACAGAATTTGTGGGGTGCCAGAGTTGTATTTACCCTTGCTTTGCTGTTGGTCGGAATTTGAAGACTTTCCACGAAGATATCGTTACGGTATTTCCGTTCACTCATTCGGGTTGGTCGGTTTGAGCTATTTACCGTCTGCCGATCCGACCGGTTATCTGTGAGATCGACCGGCCGTGTTTCTTTTCTCTCGACCGTCGTAAATCGGAAATCCATGTACCATCGTTAGGTAACACTAACTTTGGAGGATGTGGCTGTGGCCAAGCCGACGACAACACTGACCGTCCTGCGTACGCAGAAATTGACCCCACACATGGTGCGGGTGTTTCTCGGCGGTCCAGGATTCGATAGCTTCACTCCCAGTGCGTTCAGTGACTCGTATGTGAAGATCGAATTCGCAACTGCTGACGACTTGGTGCTTCGGACGTACACGATCCGAAGTTACGACAGCAAAGCTCGCGAGATTGCGATTGATTTTGTGGTTCACGGTGACGTGGGGATAGCGGGCCCGTGGGCTGCGTCCGTGTCAGATGGTGCTGAGATAACCATGAGAGGGCCCGGCGGCGCCTTTTCGCCGGCAGTATCGGCGGATTGGCATCTCTATGCGGGTGATGAATCTGCGATTCCGGCAATTTCAGCCGCCGTCGAGCGGCTTTCGCCAGATGCAATCGGTTACGTCGTCCTCGAGGTCGGCGGGGTCGAGGACAAGATTGCCATCGACACCCCGAAAGGCGTTGTCGTCAGTTGGGTGTACCGAGGTGCGTCCTCGGACCTAGTCGGCGAGGAATCAGCCGGCGACAATGCACCGCTAATCGCGGCAGTGAGGGCACTCGAATGGCTCCCGGGTTCTCCCCAGGTATTCATTCACGGCGAGGCGCAAGCTGTCATGCATAATCTGCGCTCGTACATCCGGAAGGATCGCGGTGTTCCAGCGGGATCCGCATCGATCTCAGGTTACTGGCGTCGGGGACGTACAGAAGAGGGATTCAGGGTCTGGAAGTCGGAATTGGCAGTGTCCGAACGTTAACGCTTCGTCGACAGTTTCTCTTCGGCATCACAGCTTCGGGTGAGTAGGGTCAACGCCAATGCGGCGAGCAAGCCGAAGGTGGGAATTGCTACAGCCATCGGAACGGCGGTATCCGGTCCGGCAATTCCCACCAGCGGTGACACTGCTGCCGCCAATCCGAACTGGCCCGCGCCCATCAATGCGGAGCCGGTACCGGCTGCCGCGGTGACCTCGCCCTGGGCAAGCGCTGTTGCGTTACCCATGATAAATCCGATGCTCGATACCGAAACGAACAGCGGAATGAGTAGGGCAGCCGGATTGGTTGAGTTGAAAAGCGCTGCAGCGCAGTATAATGCGAAACCAGATAGTGTGAGCAGGCCAACTCCGAAGATCAAGAGAGTACGTGCATTCACGCGGCTGAGTAGTCGTGCCGTGATGGTTGCCGACACAACCATGCCCACCGCGTTGACCGCAAACACCATCGAAAATTGTGACGGGGTCAATCCCAGGACGTTCTGTACGACAAACGGTGACGCGGAGATGTATGAGAACAGGGCGCCGAATCCGAATATGAAGGCGAGCGCGTAGCCGAGATAACGACGGTTTCCGGTGACGTAGCCCAGGTTCGCGACTAGTGCTTTCAATCCGCCGCCGTGCCGCCGTTCCGGTGGCAATGTTTCCGGTACCAGGGTGATCACGCCGGCAACCATGACGACGCCCGCCGCCGTCAGTACCCAGAAGATGCCTCTCCACCCAACCGGACCGAGGAGCACTCCACCGAGAAGTGGGGCGATGACGGGAGCGACGCCGCCGATGATCATCATCATGCTGAACAACTTCGCCGCTCCGTTGCCTCGGGCGCGATCGGCAATGCATGCGCGGGCGAGCACGATCGCAGCCCCGCCGCTGAGGCCTTGGATCAGGCGTGCGCCGATCAGGAATTCAATGGAGGGTGCGAGAGCGCACGCAGCACTTGCCAGCGTGGTGATCGCTGCGGCGCCGAGCAGGAGGCGTCGACGCCCGATTCCGTCGGAGATCGGCCCGATGATCAGCTGACCGATTCCCAGTCCGGCCATGAATGTTGTCAGCGTCAATTGGACGCTGGCGGCGGATGTGTCGAGTGACTCGGCCATGATCGGCAGTCCCGGCAGATACATGTCGGTGGCGAGTGGTGCGATTGCTGAAATCAGGGCCAGAATGCCTAGCATCTTCAAGGGAATTGCGCGGTTCACCGACCAACCGTATCGGCGAGGGTGTTTGACGTTTTACACGAGGCAGGCAACCTTATGAGGATGTATGACGAATTGCCGCAGTCGCTGTCGATCCATCTCGATGCCTATGCCGAACACCTGCGACTCGGGCGTGGGCGTTCGGAGCACACCATCCGCGCGTACGTCGGTGATGTCCGGTCGTTGCTCGAGCATCTTGCCGGGCAGTCGGCTGGCGTCGAACTGGCTGAACTGGATCTGCGGGTACTCCGTTCTTGGCTGGCCGCACAGAATGCGGCGGGAACGGCCCGAACGACGGTCGCACGGCGAGTGTCGTCGGCGCGGGGATTCACGGCGTGGCTTGCACAGACTGCTCGCATTTCGGCCGACCCAGGCTCGCGGTTGACTGCCCCGCCGGCCCAGCGGACTTTGCCGGTCGTGTTGCGTCAGAATCAGGCCATCGAGGCGATGGAAGCGTCGAAAATTGGAGCGCAACAACGTGATCCGGTTGCACTTCGCGATCGATTGATCATGGAACTTTTGTATTCCACCGGAATTCGTGTGGGGGAACTGTGTGGACTCGACCTGGAATCCGTGGATGCGGATCGTCGGTTGTTGCGTGTGCTCGGTAAGGGAAACAAGGAGCGGTCGGTGCCGTACGGGTTGCCGGCCGAATCGGCAATCGAGCAGTGGCTCGAGTCCGGAAGGCCGATGATGGCGTCGGAGAAATCCGGCAGCGCACTGTTGCTGGGCAAGCGCGGCGGACGACTCGATCAACGCCAGGCGCGGTCGGTAGTGCACGAGAGTGTGGCGGCGGTTCCCGGAGCTCCGAATCTGGCACCACACGGACTGCGGCATTCGGCAGCGACGCATTTGCTGGAAGGTGGAGCGGACCTTCGCGTAGTCCAGGAATTGCTCGGACATTCGAGCCTGGCGACTACTCAGCTGTACACGCATGTATCGGTCGAACGACTCCGGGCAGTCCACGATCAGGCGCATCCACGGGCATGAAAATTTTCGTGGCGGGAGTTCTGTTGCGTGATTTGGTAGCGTCGCGAAGTGAAAGAGTGGAGAATCGGCAAGGTTGGACAACCATGTTGTGCCGCTCGATGATATGCAATTTCCGGGGGAATCGTGAATCGCCAAAACGTGGAACACCTGCCGCAGGCCGGCCAGACTGCCTGGGTTGCAGAACCGACTCCCATCGCCCTGGTGCCGGTTCCTGCGCCGGAATCTCAGGCGTGGGCACAGGAGTCGTGGTCGGCGCCACCGCAAGCTGCAGGCCAGTCGAGTCAACAGCAAGTTACCAATCAGGACTTGGTTGCTGATGCATTACTGAAGCATGCGAGGCGAACTCCGCGTGGCGGTTGGCGACGGGGCCTTCATCGGGCTACCGGAGGGTTTGTCAATCTCGGAGAGTCCAGCTCCGATCTCCGTGACCAGGCGCTGGTGGCGCGGATCGAGCAGCCGATCCGAAACGACTACCGAATTGCCCTGCTTTCGCTCAAAGGGGGAGTGGGCAAGACAACGGTCACCGTCGGACTCGGATCGACATTCGCCTCACTTCGCGGCGACTGTGTTGTAGCTGTCGACGCCAACCCGGATTTCGGGACGTTGGCGCAGCGTGTTCCGTTGCAGACACGGTCGACGGTTCGGGATCTGATCGCGGCGAGGCCGGATATCAACAGCTACTCGGATGTGCGGATCCACACTTCGCAGGCGCCCAGTCGGCTCGAGGTCTTGGCGAGCGAGCAGGATCCGGCTATCTCCGAAGCGTTCAGTGAAGATGACTATCGCCAGGTCATCGACATCTTGCAGGTGTACTACAACATCATTCTGACCGACTGCGGAACCGGGATCATGCATTCCGCAATGACCGGGGTTCTCGACCTCGCCAATTCATTGGTGCTGGTCAGTTCGCCGGCGGTCGACGGCGCGCGAAGCGCTGCTGCAACCTTGGACTGGTTGCAGATGCATGGATACGGGCACTTGGTCGAGCGAACCGTTGTTGTCGTCAGTGCCGCGCGCCCCGGTTCGAGTGTCATCGACATGGACGCGCTCACCGATTACTTCATGCGTCGGTGCCGGGCGGTCAAGGTAGTGCCCTTCGACGAACACCTCGCCGAAGGATCGGTCATGGACCTGGAATTGCTCCGGCCGGCAACCAAGCGGGCGTTCATGGAGTTGGCTGCCATGGTTGCCGACGACTTCGCCGATTCTGCCGGGCGCCACGCCGTCGCCGAATGGCGTTGATGCCCGCTTCGTCAGCGTCGAAGTGGTTTGAGTCGGAGCGGCTGATCGTGGATCAAGCCGAGAGGATCCAGGTACTCACGGCCGCGTCGTAGTCCCCAATGGAGACAAGCGGCCACGGCGCAGCCCTCGTGTCCCGGTTCGAGTGTGCCGATCATCGTTCCGATTCCCACGCGTTCGCCCGCCGCGACCACTGCCGTGACAGGTTCATAGGTAGTTCGGACGCCCCCGACGTGGTCGATGGATACCACCGGCTTTCCTGCAACCGTCCCGGCGAAGGCCACGGTTCCAGTGCCGGCTGAGAGCACCGCCTGATCGATGGCTCCCGCCAGGTCGACACCACGATGCCCGGGGAGCCAGTTCTTCTCCGGATTGTCGAAGACTCGCTCGACCCGGGGTTGGGGCATCAACGGCCAGTCGAATCGCGAATCCGCGAAGGCCTGTGGGTTGATGGAAAAGGTGGCCATCAGGGCCGGCGTGCACAGTGTGACGGCGATGCGCCGCAGCAATGCGGAAGGTGTCATCCCCTGATCCTGAGCTCTGCCGATGCCGTGAAAGCGCAGATCAAGATGGTTATCCACAGGTTTGGGTGGTATCCCCAATCGGGAAGAGTGCCTTGCGGTATCGGCCTGGTTATGGCATTGCCGGACAAGGACGTACACTTGTCGAGCGGTCTGTGTTCGCACAGTCCGACTTCGCGCGCCCGCGCACGTTTTTTCGGCCTTCGGCTGGTCCTGTATTTCCGGATACGGGTCCGACGGCCGTGTGGGCGCCAGGGCGCGGTGCCACCGGCACTGCGCAGCAACCGAATTGAGAGAGAGAACAACAATGCCTGTTGTAACTATGCGGCAGATGCTCGACAGCGGTACCCACTTCGGGCACCAGACCCGTCGTTGGAACCCGAAGATGAAGCGTTTCATCTTGACCGACCGCAACGGCATCTACATCATCGACCTCCAGCAGACGCTGACGTACATCGACAAGGCGTACGAGTTCGTCAAGGAGACGGTTGCCCACGGCGGCAGCGTCCTCTTCGTCGGCACCAAGAAGCAGGCACAGGAGTCCATCGCTTCTGAGGCCACTCGCGTCGGAATGCCCTACGTCAACCAGCGTTGGCTCGGCGGCATGCTCACCAACTTCACCACCGTCCACAAGCGTCTCATCCGCCTCAAGGAGCTTGAGGCAATGGAGCAGACCGGTGGATTCGAAGGTCGCACCAAGAAGGAAATCCTCATGCTCACGCGTGAGATGACCAAGCTGGATCGCACCCTCGGTGGTATCCGCGACATGGCCAAGGTTCCTTCCGCTGTGTGGATCGTCGACACCAACAAGGAGCACCTGGCAGTTGCCGAGGCTCGCAAGCTGAACATCCCGGTCATCGCGATCCTGGACACCAACTGCGACCCCGACCTCGTCGACTACCCGATCCCGGGCAACGACGACGCCATCCGCTCCGCAGCACTGCTCACCAAGGTTGTCGCTTCCGCGGTTGCCGAGGGCCTGCAGGCGCGTGCCGGACTGAGCGCCGACAAGGACGCAAAGCCCGAGACTGCAGCCGGCGAGCCCCTCACCGAGTGGGAGCAGGAACTGCTCTCCGACGTTGCACCCGCCGCTGAAGCTGCTCCCGCCGAAGAAGCAGCTCCGGCTGCCGAGGCTGAGGCTGCCCCCGCCGCAGAGGCACCGGCCACCGAGGCCTGATTCCCTGAAACCGGCCCTGACCAGAGTTCCTTTGGTCGGGGCCGTTTTCACCGGTAGGGCATTGCTTCACCGAAGACCACGTCCGAAACAGACAAACGAGGAGGATCGCTCACCATGGCGAACTACACCGCCGCAGACGTCAAGCGGCTCCGCGAGCTCACCGGCTCCGGAATGATGGCGTGCAAGAACGCACTCGTAGAAACCGATGGCGATTTCGACAAGGCTGTCGAGCAGTTGCGCATCAAGGGCGCAAAGGATGTCGGAAAGCGCGCAGAGCGCACCACCGCTGAAGGTCTCGTCGTCGCCAAGGACGGCGTCATGATCGAGATCAACTGCGAGACCGACTTCGTTGCCAAGAACGAAGATTTCATCAAGTTGGCCGACGCAATCGTCACCGTCGCCGCTGCCGGTAAGCCTGCTGACCTTGACGCTCTCAAGGCGCTCGAGCTCGACGGCAAGACCATCGCGACCGTCATCACGGAGCAGTCCGCGAAGATCGGCGAGAAGCTCGAACTGAGCCGCGTCGCAACCTTCGACGGCCCCGTTGCCGTGTACCTGCACAAGCGCAGCTCCGACTTGCCGCCCGCTGTCGGCGTTCTCGTCGAGTACACCGGCGAAGGCGATGCCGCTGCCGAGGCTGCTCGTGGAGCAGCTATGCAGGTTGCAGCCCTCAAGGCCAAGTACGTCACGCGTGACGAGGTCCCCGCGGAGATCGTCGCTTCCGAGCGTCACATCGCCGAAGAGACCGCCCGCGCAGAAGGCAAGCCCGAGCAGGCTCTGCCGAAGATCATCGAAGGCCGCGTCAACGGATTCTTCAAGGACGTCGTACTGACCGAGCAGTCTTCGGTTACCGACTCCAAGAAGACCGTCAAGGCGATCCTCGACGAGGCCGGCGCGACCGTCAAGCGCTTCGTGCGTTTCGAGGTCGGCGCTTCCGCTTAATCCGGAGCCCGTACACATGGACCCCGCCAGAAGAGCATCGCTCATCCGGCGGGGTCTACGTGTACCTGTGGCCTCCGATGAGGCAGGATAAGAGTGCCTTCGGGACGCGTCTCGACAGATCGTCCTGAAAATTTGTGAATCGCCGGTACCAATTCGGCGATTGAATAAGGAATTAAGGACCCCACCGGGTCTTGTATCGAACTGAGGAGAACAATGTCCGAACCAGCCAACGAACGTCCAGGATTCAAGCGGGTCCTGCTCAAACTCGGCGGCGAAATGTTCGGAGGCGGCAAGGTCGGACTCGACCCCGATGTGGTCACCAAGGTGGCTGAGCAGATCGCGGAGGTCGTCCGATCGGGCGTGCAGGTAGCAGTGGTCATCGGTGGCGGAAACTTCTTCCGCGGCGCCGAACTGCAGCAGCGTGGCCTCGACCGCGCGCGTTCCGACTACATGGGCATGCTCGGCACGGTCATGAACTGCCTGGCTCTGCAGGATTTCCTGGAGAAGGAAGGCGTCGACACCCGCGTGCAGACTGCCATCACGATGGGTCAGGTTGCGGAGCCGTATCTGCCACTTCGTGCACGCCGGCACCTGGAGAAGGGTCGCGTTGTCATCTTCGGCGCAGGCATGGGAATGCCCTACTTCTCCACGGACACCACAGCGGCGCAGCGCGCACTGGAGATCGGTGCCGAGGTCGTCTTGATGGCGAAGGGCGTCGACGGCATCTTCACGGCCGATCCGCGTCTCGATCCGACCGCAACGATGTACACGCAGATCACGCACCGCGAGGTCATCGAACGTGAGCTCAAGGTTGCCGACGCCACGGCATTCAGCCTGTGCATGGACAATTCGATGCCGATCATGGTGTTCAACCTTCTGATCGAGGGAAACATCGCACGTGCGGTGTCCGGTGAGAAGATCGGAACACTGGTCAAGTCGTGACCGACACCCACAATTCGTTCGACAATTCGATCCTGAACGACAAGAAGCAGACCGACATGGAGGAACAGCCGTGATTGATGAAGCGCTCTTCGAGGCCGAAGAAAAGATGGAAAAGGCTGTCGCGGTGGCCAAGGACGATCTCGGCTCGGTTCGTACCGGACGCGCAAACCCCGGCATGTTTTCTCGCATCGTGATCGACTACTACGGTTCGATCACACCGATCACGCAGCTCGCGAGCATCAATGTGCCCGAGGCTCGCATGGTGATCGTGAAGCCGTACGAGGCTTCGCAGCTCAATGCCATCGAGACCGCGATCCGTAACTCGGATCTCGGTGTCAACCCGTCCAACGACGGCAGCATCATCCGGATTTCTGTTCCGCAGCTCACCGAAGAACGTCGTCGTGAACTTGCCAAGCAGGCCAAGTCCAAGGGTGAAGATTCCAAGGTCACGCTCCGCAACATCCGTCGCAAGGCGATGGACGAGCTCAGCCGCATCCAGAAGGACGGCGACGCCGGCGAGGACGAGGTCGGGCGCGCCGAGAAGGAACTCGACAAGACCACGGCCAAGTACGTGCACGTTGTCGAGGAGCTCGTCAAACACAAGGAAGCGGAATTGATGGAGGTCTAGTCCTCCGCGCGTTCCACGTGTTTGTTTGTCGGGAGTAGATCAGGGAGTTTGGGTGCACGCACAAGAGGGAACCGCCGGCGGTCCCGTCACGGACGGGCCGACGGGGGGCGCTGTTGGCGCGCAGCCGCCTACGTCGAAGGCCGGCAGGAATCTTCCTGCCGCCATCGGCGTCGGACTTGGTCTCGGAGCCTTGGTCATCGGGACCTTGGTCTTCCTGCCGCCCGGCTGGATAGCCGTCGTTGCCATCGCAATGTTCATCGCGACGTGGGAAGTTGCCACGCGTCTGCGTGAAGCTGACATCGAGGTTCCCCGGATCCCGTTGTTGATCGGCGGCCAGGCAACGATCTGGTTGGGTTGGCCCTGGGGTCCTGCCGGTGTGATCAGCGCGTTCACCGCCACCGTGTTGGTGTGCATGGTGTGGCGACTGTTCGACCACGGCCTGAAAGCCACCCCCAAGAACTTCCTGCGCGACACATCGATCACGGTATTCGTACTTGCGTGGATTCCATTGCTGGCGTCGTTCGGTGCCCTGATGGTTCTCGAAGACGACGGCCCGGGGCGCGTCGCAGTCCTGATGATCGGTGTGGTGTGTTCCGACGTCGGTGGTTACGCCGCCGGTGTGCTGTTCGGTAAGCATCCGATGGTTCCCGCGGTCAGTCCGAAGAAGTCTTGGGAAGGCTTTGCCGGTTCGATGATCTTCTGTGTGATCGGCAGCTTGCTGACGGTTACGTTGATCCTCGACGCGAATTCGATGATCGGTGTTCTACTCGGCGTTGTCCTCGTCGTCGTTGCTACCCTGGGTGACCTCATCGAGTCTCAGGTCAAGCGTGAACTCGGAATCAAGGACATGGGCACCCTCCTGCCGGGCCACGGCGGAATCATGGACCGGCTGGATTCGCTTCTCCCGTCGGCGTTTGTCACGTGGCTGATCTTGTACGCACTCGTCTGATCTCTCGTGCGTGAGTTCTTCTCGGGCCGGGCCAAGCCGATTCCCAGTCCGAACATCTGGCACTGGCCGGACGTGTACGAGGTCGAGAATCGAGCGCAGGACGTCGACGGCGCAATCTGGGCGGCAATGCGGGTCGCCGTGGACTGGACTGACCGTGACGTCGTCGACATCGGTTGTGGCGCCGGCTTTCATCTTCCGGAATTTGCTCGCGACGCGCGTCGCGTCGTCGGAGTGGAACCGCACCCACCCCTTGTGAAGTTGGCGCGTGATCGAACACGCGCTTCTGCCTTGATCGATGTGGTCGAAGGGTCCGCCGAGTCGACGGGAATCGACGAATCTTCGGTCGATCTCGTTCACGCCCGGACTGCCTACTTCTTCGGCAAGGGATGTGGCGCGGGGATCCGTGAGGCAATGCGCATTCTTCGGCCGGGTGGTGCACTGATGATCGTGGATCTCGACGTCAATGCGTCGCCGTACGGCGATTGGATGCGCGCCGACCTCCCCAAGTACGACGCGGCCGCTGTTGAAGCGTTCTTCGCGGCTCAAGGATTTTCGCTCGCCCGTGTGGACACTCGGTGGGAGTTCGCGACTCGGGACGATCTGCGTCGGGTTCTGGGTATCGAGTTCACCGAGAAGACTGCGGATCGTGCTTTCGCGCAGGTCTCCGGGCTGGCGTTTCCCGTTCGCTATCGCGTGCATGTCCGATTGAAGCCGCGGTCGTTGGAAATCATGTGACCCGCCGGAGTCTCACGTCAGGCGCTCCCGAAAGTCTGAGCGCCTGACGCCTTCTGCACCGATTCAGAACTAAGGAAGAATTAGCGCTGATTCGTGATGTGGAACAGGGTGGCAAGCTTGTGGATCTTCTTTGCCTTTGCGAGTCTCGGCAGGTCACTGCCGTCGCGTACCCGTGAGCCGTCTTCGCCGAGGTCGTCGATGACGTCCTGTGCCCAGACTGCGTCGGCGATGGACGGGCTCAATCCGGCATTGACGGGGGCGGTCTGCGCCGTTGTCATACACAGCTTGCCGGCCATGCCGAGTGAGAGGGTGATTGCGCAGTCGCGTGCAAGCAGATCTTGATCCGTACCCAGCGTGGGGCCGTCGATCGGTGCGGCGATGCGGGCCGCGCGACTGGCAATGGTCAGGCGCGAGCGCGGGTAGGACATCGAGGTGGGGGAGTCGTCCATCCCGGTGTCGCGTCGGAAGTCTCCGCTGCCGAATGCCAGCCGGAAGGTTCCGTCGGTGCGCGCGATTTCCGGTGCGGCTTCAAGTCCGACGGCCGATTCGACGAGTGCCAAGATCTTGGTGCCCTCGGGGAGTCGATCGGCGGTGGCGTCGACCTGCTGGCCACTCTCGGTTTTTGCGAGCATGACGCCTTCGAGGCCGGGGAGTCCGGCCAGCGCGGCGAGGTCCTCTTCCCAGAACGGGGTGGTCGCGTCATTGATGCGCACCCACGCACGGTTGTGTGCGCTCAGGAAATCGACGACGTCTTTTCGGGCGGCAGGCTTGTCGGGCGGGGTGACTGCATCCTCGAGATCGAGGATGACGGCGTCGGCCGCGCTGGCGAGGGCGGCGTCGAAGGTGTTCGGTTTGGATGCAGGGACCAGTAGCCACGATCTTGCCTGTTCAGGTGCAATTCGTAAGGTCACGGGTCTCTCCATGTGAGTAGTCACATCAGGGCCTTTCCGGTGATTTTCACGACACCAATGATGCCTGGTGAGCACGGGTTCAGGCCAATTGCGTAACTAGATTTCAGTCACAGTTGCCGCTTCGCTGCGCGTCGGATCTGAACGATGCGTATTCCGCCCGCCAACGCCATGATCAGTGCCCCGGCAATCGCCGAGAGCAGGATCGTGATGCCGAGCGGAAAATCTATTTGCCACGCCAGGATCTTGACGGAAACGCTTTCCAGATTCTGCAGGATGAATACCAGCAGAAGGATCAGCACGATCGCGCCGATGACCAGGCCGACCCAGGTTGTCGCGGCGCGGGTGCGGTCGGTGACGGCAGTTCCGGGCGGCGTCGAAGTGGGTGGGGCAACAGGTTCAGGATAGTGCTTTTCGAGGGCCGTCGTATCGTCGGTCTTGGGTAGTTCCGGGTCGGATCCGAATCCGTCCGTAGGACCGTACACGGGTGCGTTCGACGGATCTTCGGGTGTGCTGGACATGAGTCGATCATCACGCAATGGCGGTGAACATGCACGCTCTACGGGCTCACAATCGGGCCGCGGTGGGGGTGAACGTCAAAACAATGGGAGAATGGTGTAACTATGGCTGCCTCTCTTCCCCTCGTCTTCAATGCACCCAAGCGTGGAATGCCTCCTCGGCACCTCGCCGACCTCGATTCCGCAGAGCGCAAAGAAGCGGTGAAAGAGCTGGGTCTGCCCGCTTTCCGGGCCGATCAGTTGGCTCGGCAGTACTACGCGCGGCTCGAAGCCGATCCCGAGAAGATGACCGATCTTCCGGCGTCGGTGCGGGAAAAGGTGGGGGAGTCGCTGTTCCCGAAATTGCTGACGCCGATCAAGCATCTCTCGTGTGATTCCGGAGACACTCGTAAGACCCTGTGGAAGGCGCACGACGGCACGCTGCTCGAGAGCGTCCTCATGCGTTACCCGGAACGGGCGACTTTGTGCATTTCGAGCCAAGCTGGTTGCGGAATGGCCTGCCCGTTCTGTGCAACCGGCCAGGCCGGCCTCGACCGGAACCTTTCCACGGCTGAGATCGTCGACCAGGTTCGTGACGCGGCTGCCGCGATGCGCGACGGCGAGATCGCCGGTGGACCGGGCCGACTCTCCAACGTCGTGTTCATGGGCATGGGAGAGCCCCTGGCCAACTACAAGCGCGTGGTTGCTGCCGTGCGTCGCATCACGTCACCGGCTCCCGACGGACTCGGGCTCTCGCAGCGATCCGTCACCGTCTCGACGGTCGGTTTGGCTCCGGCAATCCGCAAGTTGGCCGACGAGGGGCTGAGCGTCACGCTCGCTGTGTCCTTGCATACGCCTGACGACGAACTTCGCGACACCTTGGTCCCGGTGAACAACCGTTGGTCGGTGGCCGAGGTTTTGTCAGCCGCACGTTACTACGCCGATCAGACCGGCCGACGCGTGTCGATCGAGTACGCGATGATCAAGGAAGTCAACGATCAGCCGTGGCGCGCCGACATGCTCGGCAAGAAACTGAAGAAGGCTCTGGGCGGCCTTGTTCACGTCAACCTCATTCCGCTCAACCCCACCCCGGGTAGCGAATGGGACGCCAGCCCCAAGGATGTCGAGCGCGAGTTCGTTCGCCGCGTCATCGCTCAGGGTGTTTCCTGCACGGTTCGCGATACACGTGGCCAGGAAATCGCTGCCGCTTGTGGTCAGCTGGCTGCCGAAAACTAAGAACTCCAACACAAGAGACCTCCACGAACACTGGGTTCGTGGAGGTCTTTTTGTTTGCCTGTCTCTATCGCGTGCGGCTGTCTCTATCGCGGGTGGCGGCGGACAATCACGTCGCGGATCAAGATGATCGCCATCAAGCCGGCAGTGCCGATCAGCCACAGGTCTTCGACCTTGCCGCTGTGATTGCCGATCATCATCAGGAGAAGGAATACCGTGAAGAACCATCCGGCAATACGCATCGCCTTGAGGCTTTCGCCACTCCACCCCCATGCGGCTGAGGGGACCTCGGCCTCATCGACGTGCGAGACCACGACGGGGGCGCTGGACTTGACGTCCAACTGGGTATCGGCCACGGTCGATCCTCCTGCTCATTCGGTTGAACTACTGCCCAATATCGTGACATACGACCGGCCGTCGTACGTAGTTGGGCGTCGATAAGGTTGTTCTCAGGTCTTATCAGGAACAATGGACGAGTGCAGGAAACCAGACCCACTCGCGTCCTTCTCCTCGGCAGTACCGGTTCCATCGGTACTCAGGCCTTGGAAGTCATCGCCGCTAACCCTGAACGGTTCGAAGTGGTCGGTCTGGCTGCCGGCGGGAACAACGTCGAGTTGTTGGCCGAGCAGATCGCAGCGACGGGGGTCAGAGATGTCGCCGTGGCCAATCCGGACGCCGCGGCTTCGCTTCATTCCGTGACGGCGCGTTCCGGTCCTGGTGCTGCAGCGGAGTTGGTGCGCGAGAGCGGAGCCGACGTCGTGCTCAACGCTCTAGTCGGATCGCTGGGACTGGAACCGACATTGGCGGCTCTCGAGTCGGGTGCACGGTTGGCCCTCGCCAACAAGGAATCGTTGGTCGCCGGTGGCGCGCTGGTCACCAAGGCCGCGGCTCCCGGTCAGATCGTGCCTGTCGACTCCGAACACTCGGCGCTGGCTCAGTGCCTGCGCGGCGGTACCGCCGACGAAGTGGCGCGGTTGGTTCTCACAGCGTCGGGTGGGCCGTTCCGCGGCTGGACGGCTGACGCTCTCGAGTCGGTGACGCCTGAGCAAGCCGGGGCCCATCCCACCTGGTCGATGGGTCCGATGAACACTCTCAACTCGGCAACCCTGGTCAACAAGGGGCTCGAGTTGATCGAGACGAATCTGCTGTTCGGTATCGACTACGACCGGATCGACGTCACGGTCCACCCGCAGTCCATCGTCCATTCCATGGTCACATTCTTTGACGGTTCGACGCTGGCTCAGGCGAGTCCGCCGGACATGAAGCTCCCGATCGCCCTCGCGTTGGGTTGGCCCGATCGAATTGCCGGCGCCGCTGCGGCCTGCGACTTCACGAGGGCGTCGACGTGGGATTTCGAGCCGCTCGACGAAACGGTCTTTCCGGCCGTCGAGTTGGCCCGTAGCGCCGGCAAGGCCGGCGGCTGTTTCACGGCAATCTACAACGCCGCCAACGAGATTGCTGCGCAGGCATTTCTCGACGGAGTCATTACCTTCCCGACCATTGTTCGCACGGTGTCCGCTGTTCTCGATGATGCGGGCGAGTGGTCGGCGGAACCGACTACGGTGGACGACGTTCTGGCCGCAGACGGTTGGGCACGCACGCGAGCGCGTCAGCTCGTGAAGCAGGAGGGCTAGAGCTTCATGGTTTTCGCATTTGGCGTAGTGCTGTTCGCCCTCGGTATCGGCGTGTCCATCGCCCTGCACGAGGCCGGCCACATGTGGACGGCCAAGGCGCTGGGCATGAAGGTCCGCCGCTATTACATCGGTTTCGGTCCCAAGATTTTCTCTTTCCGTCGTGGTGACACGGAGTACGGACTCAAGGCACTCCCGCTCGGTGGTTTCTGCGACATCGCGGGCATGACGGCACTCGACGAGATGACGCCCGAAGAAGAGCCGCACGCCATGTACAAGAAGGCGACGTGGAAGCGCGTCGTCGTCATGTCGGGTGGCATCGCGATGAACTTCATCCTGGGGCTCGTCCTGATCTACGGCCTGCTACTCGGCTGGGGGCGGGGTGAGCCGGCGCCGCCCGTGGTACAGGCAGTCACCTGTGTTGCGCCTGATCAGTTGGGTCAGGAAGGAAACTTCGATCTGACGGAATGCTCCGGCGGAGGCCCCGCCGGGGAGGCGGGCTTGCGTGCCGGCGATCGCATCACAGCCGTCGACGGGCAGAAGACGGAGACCTTTCCCGAAGTTGCCAAGGCGATCCGCGGAGTAGAGGGTCCCGTTGTCTTCTCGGTTGAGCGTGACGGGCAGTCGATGTCGATCACGGTGATGCCGGACCGGGTCCAGCGATACGTGAATTCCGCCAGCGGAGTCCCGGTGAAGCAAGAAGTGTCGGCGGTGGGAATCGGCGGTCCCAGCGCGACGTGGATCGAGTACAACGCACTCACTGCAGTACCCGCGGCGTTCGACTACACCGGCGAGTTGTTGGTCGACTCGGTGAAGGCGTTGGCTGATATTCCGTCGAAGGTCGGCGCGCTCTGGGAGTCCGTCACCGGTGGTGAGCGTGCGCAGGACACACCGATCAGTGTTGTCGGAGCCAGCGTCATCGGCGGTGAAGCAGCTGATCGAGCTGAATGGGCGATGTTTGTGGGTCTGCTCGCGTCGATCAACTTCTTCCTCGGTGTGTTCAACATCCTTCCGTTGCTGCCTCTCGACGGTGGCCACATCGCAGTCGTGTTCTACGAACGGATTCGTGACTGGTTCCGTGCACGTCGCGGTCTGATCGCCGGTGGTCCGGTCGACTACACAAAACTTTTGCCGATCACCTACGTCTTCATCGTCATTGGCGGCGCGTTCATGTTGCTGACATTGACGGCAGACATCGTCAACCCCATCAAGATCTTCGGATAGCGTCGACCAGCGCAATCATCCGCGAGTGACACCCCGGCTAAACTTGCAGTGAAGCTATGAAAGAAGGCACAGACGTGACCATCCCTATCGGTTTGGGAATGCCCTCGGCACCCGCAGCGATTCTCGCTCCGCGACGCAAGACCCGACAGTTGATGGTCGGCAATGTCGGTGTCGGAAGTGACTTCCCGATCTCGGTGCAGTCGATGACTACAACCAAGACGCACGACATCAATGCGACGCTTCAACAGATCGCAGAGCTGACGGCCTCGGGTTGTGACATCGTCCGAGTTGCCTGCCCCCGGCAGGAGGACGCCGACGCGCTGTCGATTATCGCCAAGAAGAGCCAGATTCCGGTTATCGCGGATATTCATTTCCAGCCGCGATACATTTTTGCTGCCATTGATGCCGGTTGCGCCGCTGTCCGTGTCAACCCGGGCAACATCAAGGAATTCGACGGTCGTGTCAAAGAGGTGGCGAAGGCTGCCGGCGACGCGGGCATCCCGATTCGTATCGGCGTCAACGCTGGTTCCCTGGATCCCCGGTTGATGGAGAAGTACGGCAAGGCGACGCCGGAAGCGCTGGTCGAGTCTGCGTTGTGGGAAGCCGGTCTGTTCGAAGAGCACGGTTTCGGCGACATCAAGATCTCCGTCAAGCACAACGACCCGGTCATCATGGTCGAGGCGTACCGCCAGCTCGCCGCAAAATGCGACTACCCGTTGCACCTCGGCGTCACCGAGGCCGGTCCGGCGTTCCAGGGCACCATCAAGTCCGCAGTGGCTTTCGGTGCGTTGCTCGCCGAAGGAATCGGCGACACCATTCGCGTCTCCCTGTCAGCTCCGCCGGCCGAAGAGATCAAGGTCGGCAACCAGATCCTGCAGTCGTTGAACTTGCGCCCGCGCAAGCTCGAGATTGTGTCTTGCCCGTCGTGTGGGCGTGCCCAGGTCGACGTCTACACCTTGGCCGACCAGGTCGCCGCCGGTCTCGAAGGCATGGAGATCCCGCTGCGCGTCGCGGTCATGGGTTGCGTCGTCAACGGTCCGGGAGAAGCACGTGAAGCCGATCTCGGGGTCGCGTCGGGCAACGGTAAGGGCCAGATCTTCGTGAAGGGCAAGGTCATCAAGACTGTGCCCGAAGCAATGATCGTCGAGACCCTCATCGAAGAGGCTATGAAGATCGCCGAAAGCATGGAAGGTGATTCGTCGGAGGGTGCTCCGGTAGTTACCGTCAGCTGAGATACTGGCCCGTAAGTTTCAGGTTCGTGGCAATCTGAGTGCATTACCAGTCCAGGTAAGAATGGACGCACGATGAGCGGAGGGGTTGGTCGATGCTGAAACTCCTTGGAGCCAAGCAGATCGGGAGTCGGGACCTCGACGATGTACGTCGTGTCCTCGACGCCGATCCGATTGCCTCGTGCATGATCGCCTCGCGGGTCGAGGAATTCGGCGTCGACCCGCGCATGATCCACGGTGAGCTGTGGAGTCGTGGTGGCCCGACGTCGTCGCTCTGTTTCGCCGGCGCAAATCTGGTACCGCTACGCGGGGAACTCGACGATATTCGTGCGTTCGCCGACCGTGCCTGCCGGATACCGCGAATGTGCTCGTCGCTGGTTGGTCGGGCGGAACTGGCATTGCCTCTGTGGGAGATGCTGGAGCTGGACTGGGGGAGTGCTCGGGAGGTTCGCGCAGAGCAGCCGCTGATGGCTGTTTCCGAGCCGTTGGCGTGCGCGCCCAACCCGTCGGTACGCCAGGTCCGCTCGGATGAGCTCGACATCTATCTGCCGGCTGCGGTGTCGATGTTCATCGAAGAGGTCGGTATCGACCCGCGGGCCAACGACGGAGGACGCGGATATCGGCATCGCGTGGCCAGCCTGATCGCGGCTGGCCGGGCCTGGGCTCATATCGAGGACGGGCAGGTCGTCTTCAAAGCCGAGGTGGGTTCGGTGTCGTCGCGGTGTGGTCAGATCCAAGGGGTGTGGGTCAACCCGGAATTCCGTGGTCAGGGGTACGGGATCACCGGCACTGCTGCCGTGGCCGAGTCCATCATGGCGAGCGGCCGCATTGCGAGTTTGTACGTCAACAGCTTTAACACAATCGCGCGCTCTACCTATTCGCGGGTCGGTTTCCGTCAGGTTGCGACGTTCGCGACTGTTCTCCTCGATTGAGTCGTGCCTGCGCTTTGCCGAGTGGGCCTCGACCTAGTATGGGATTCGATGAATACTCGGTCGTTCTCTCGTAGTCGCCCCGCACAATTTTTGGCGTCCTGCACTGTCTTATTCCTGGCGGTGGCGCTCAGCTCGTGTACTCCGAAGCCTTCGGGGCCGGAACCCGTCGCACAGCAGTTTCTGAGTGCGTTCGGTGATCGTGACATCGAGGAAGCTGCCTCGGTGACGGACCGTCCCGATTCTGCGGGAGCGGTCATGAGCGATACCTGGGATGCGTTGCAGGCCGATTCCATGACTGCGGAAACGACGTCGGTCAAGATGAACGGTGATACCGCGACGGTCGGCTACACCTACGTGTGGAACCTCCCGAAAGATCGTGTCTGGACGTACGACGGTGAGATCCAGATGGGTCGCAAGGACGGAAACTGGTCTGTCCGTTGGAGTTCTACCGACGTGCATCCCCGTCTCGGCGACAAGCAGACCATGTCTCTTCGATCGAAGGCAGCGCCGCGGGCTCGGGTCAACGAGCATTCGGGGACCGATGTCCTGGTTCCGGGAATCGTGTACCGGGTCAAGTTCGATCGCTCGAAGAGTGCAGATGTCATCGGTGCGGCAAATGCCTTGGCCGCGACGTTGGTTCGGTTCGACTCGTCCCTGACCGGTCAGTCGATTGCCGAGTCGTCGACCGCGGTCAAGGGTGATTACCTGGTGACCCGTTTGCGCAGTGACGATTACCAAGCAGTGTCCGCGCAATTGGCTGGAATCCCCGGTGTGACTGTGTCCGACGAATCGGATCTGGTTTCCACGGATCCGGAATTTGCGCCAGATCTGTTGGGACAGATCAAGAAAACCATCATCGACGAGGTCGACGGCAAAGCCGGCTGGAGCGTCGTCACGGTCAATCAGAACGGTGTCGACATCGGCGTGCTGACGGAGACTGCGCCGCAACCGGTTCCGTCGTTCACGATCAGTCTCGACCGCAACATTCAGATCGCGGCTCAGCGGGCCGTCGCGGTCAGTGCGGATCAGGCGATGATGGTGGTCATCGAGCCTTCGACAGGCGCAATTCTTGCGGTGGCTCAGAACAAGGCCGCCGATCGTGATGGTCCGGTTGCGACGATGGGCCTCTACCCGCCGGGTTCCACGTTCAAGATCGTGACTGCCGGCGCTGCGATTTCGGGCGGTCAGGCGACGCCCGACACGATGGTGCCGTGCCCGGGCCGCATCGAGATCGGGCAACGCAGTGTGCCCAACTACAACGAATTCTCGCTGGGCACAGTGCCGATGGCGACTGCGTTTGCTCGTTCGTGCAATACGTCCTTCGCGAAGTTGGCCAGCGAAATGGACCCCGATGCCTTGACTACCGCAGCCTCGCAGTTCGGTATCGGACCGGATTACACCGTGGTGGGCTTGCCGACGGAGTCGGGTTCGGTACCGCCGGCGCCGGATCTGGTGCAGCGCACCGAAGACGGCTTCGGGCAGGGCCTGGTTGTAGTGAGCCCGTTCGGAATGGCATTGGCTGCGGCGACGGTTGCCCATGGGTCCACTCCGGTGCCCCACCTGATTTCGGGTCGAGAAACCACCATCGACGGCGATAGTCCGTTGATCAGTACGGAGATGGTCGACGGTTTGCGCGGAATGATGCGCCTGGTAGTCACCAGCGGTACCGCTGAGCGAGTCAAGGATCAGGGTGAGGTGTACGGCAAAACCGGTGAAGCGGAGGTCGATGGCGGCTCGCACGCCTGGTTCGTCGGCTACCGTGGGAACTTGGCTTTTGCGACTCTTGTTGTCCGGGGCGGAAGTTCGGACAATGCAGTGAGTGTGACGCGAGATATGTTGGCGGCGCTTCCCGAAGGATACTGACGGCTCAGGGCAGTAGTCCCAGTTTTCTGGCCGTCACGACGGCTTCGTGCCGTGAGTGTGCGTCGAGTTTGCTCATTGCGCTTCTCAGGTAGCTCTTGACGGTCTCCGCGCTGACCGAAAGTCGTCCCGCTGTTTCAAGATTGGTGCATCCGAGAGCGACCTGGGACAGCACGTCGACCTCGCGTGGTGTGAGCGTCACGGTGGTTTCGGGGTCGATGCCCGTGGGGTTCAGGAGAAGTGCCAGCCGTTGGGAAAGTCCACGAAGTTTGATCTGCAGGTCGGAATCGGTGACAGTGTTTGCAACGCTGCGTAGTTCGGCGTGTACATCACGAATCTCTTCGGTGGACATTCCGTCGCCGGTAGTGGCGGATGCGGCTTGTAGGAGTTGGAGCCGTCTGTCGACTTCGTCGCGGATCGCCAACTCCGTGCCCAGGCGCCGCGATGCGGACACCATGATGTCGGCCGTTCGGTTGCCGATCGGGGCGAAGTCTCGGATGGCGGCATAGAGCACCGCGCGCGATTTACCCGCCACCATGACCGGGACAGCGAGGATGGAATGAAGTCCTTCGCTCAGTACCGGTCGGTCGAAATGATGGGTGATCGATTGAGAATTGCCGTAGTCGTTGACCGCGAACGGCGAGCGTTGGGCAACGACGCGTCCGCCCATGCCCGATCGCGGCGGGATAGCGAGACCTTTGAGATTGTTGGTGCGGGTGCCCACGAACTCGGTCAGGTGCAAAGTTTCGTCTTGCACTTCGCCGCCGAAGAGTACTGGAACTACTCCCTGAGCTGCGATTGATCGAAGTTCGCTTCGCATGGCGTCCCCGTCGCGGGGGCGTAGAAGGTGTGATGCAAGTCTGGACACGCCGTACCCCTTTCCGGGGGTAGTGAAGTTTCCCTGTGAGCTGGATCATAGGTGCAAGGCAGTATGTATGACGAGTCGGTCGTCGAACCCGCCGCCCAACCATACGACCATCAAAGGAGCACGTCGATGAGCACCGATCCCACCGCACGGGTGCGTGAGCTGTTGGAACAGTACGACACCCCAGGCGCCAGCGCCGCAGAACTCCTCTGCGACCGGCACCCTGCGGATGGTGTTGCGTTCACCGTCGTCGAGGCGGACCTCAGCTCGGTAGACTTGACTTACGGTTTCCTCCGCGAGCAGTCGTCGCGCTTTGCCGCGGCGCTTGCGGATCTCGGGGTGGAGCCGGGCGACAACGTTGCGACGCTCATGGGCAAGTCTGCTGATCTCGTAGTGGCATTACTCGGGATCTGGCGTCGCGGCGCGGTCCACGTGCCGTTGTTCACGGCTTTTGCCGCTCCGGCCATCGCCTTCCGGTTGACGGCCAGCGGCGCGAAGGTTGTTGTTTCCGATGCAAATCAGCTGGAAAAACTCGCGCCGAGCGAAGACATTCCGGCCGACGCGTCCTGGCGCGTGATTGTTGCCGGCGGCGCAGCAGGCGACGAGTTGGACTTCGACGCACTCGTTGCGGCGCAGGATGCCGACGACCCGCGCGGTGTTGCGCAAGCTGTCGGTGGCGACGCCCCGATGGTTCAGCTGTTCACCAGCGGTACGACGGGAACTCCCAAGGGTGTGCCGGTGCCGGTACGCGCGTTGGCTTCTTTCCACGCCTACCAGGAGTTCGGTCTCGACGTCCGTGAGGACGACGTATTCTGGAATGCTGCAGACCCGGGTTGGGCGTACGGGTTGTACTACGCCTTGCTCGGCCCGCTGGCGGCCGGAACTCGCAGTTTGCTTCTGCACGCGGGGTTCTCGGCACCGCTGACATGGCAGATCATCGAGAAGTTCGGCGTCACCAATTTTGCTGCGGCGCCGACGGTCTACCGCAGCTTGCGTGCGGACAAGGCGCCGGTTCCCGACGGAATTTCGCTGCGTCGAGCGTCATCAGCCGGAGAACCCCTGACGCCGGATGTTGTTGCGTGGTCCAAGGGTTCACTGGGCGTCGAGGTGCGCGATCACTACGGTCAGACCGAGCACGGAATGTTTATCGTCAATGCATGGGCCGACGAAATTCGTGAGGATGTACGGCCGGGCTCGATGGGTCGTCCGCTGCCGGGCTGGTCTGCTGCTGTGTTGGAAGATGATTCGGATGCGGTGGCGCCCGCACGCACTCCGGGTCGGGTGGCGATCGATACCCACAACAGTCCGCTGATGTGGTTCACCGGGTACGTCGACGCTCCCGAGAAGACGAAGCAGCGTTTCACCGAGGATGGTCGTTACTACATCACCGGTGACGCCGGCATGACGGACGAGGACGGATTCTTCTACTTCTCCTCCCGCGATGACGACGTGATCATCATGGCGGGCTACCGCATCGGACCCTTCGACGTCGAGAGCGTGCTGGTCATGCACGAGCACGTTGTCGAGGCTGCCGTTGTGGGCATGCCCGATGAGTTGCGCGGCGAGGTTCTCGAAGCGTTTGTCGTTCTGCGCGACGGTGTTGACGGCAACGATGATCTGGAGAAGGAACTGCAGACCCTGGTGAAGAAGAAGTTTGCCGCCCACGCCTATCCGCGGACGGTGCACTTTGTTCCGGGTCTGCCCAAGACCCCCAGCGGCAAGGTTCAGCGGTACATCTTGCGCAAGGGATAATCTGCTGTGCGCCTTTATTAACCGCCCGCGGTTAATAAAGGCGCACAGCAGGTTCAGCGTCGGCGGATCCTGCCGACCACCATGAGGGCGATCAGGGTGACGGCCAGCAGCAGGGTGGTATTTGCTGCGGCAAGAAACACCTGACCGCGGTCGGTGAGTCCGAAGATGCTGACCGGCAATGTCTTCCATGTTGCCGGGTATACCATGACGGTGGCGCCGAGCTCGCCCATCGAGAGTGCGATGGACAGTCCGGCTGCCGCGCCGAGGGCCGGCAGTAGAAGCGGTAGGGTCACGCGGGTCAGTACCCGGAAGGGGCCGGCGCCGAGGGATTCCGCTGCCTGACGGTAGGCCGGGTCGAGCCGTTCCAATGCTGCCGTTACCGAACTGAATGCGAAGGCCAGCACCAATACGGTGTGCGCGAGGATGACGATCCATTTGGTACCGCCGAGCAGTATCGGGCGCTCGTTGAACGTGATGAGTAGACCCAGACCGATGGCGACTGATGGCACCGCGATGGGCAGATGGAACACGGTATCGGTGATGCGGCGCAGCCACATCGGCGATTCCTTCGCTGCCAACGCTGCCCAGGTTCCGACCACCAAAGCGAGTGCGCCGGAAATGAAGGCGGTCTGCAAACTCACTGTCAGGCTCGCGAAGTTCGCGTCGGACAATGCTGCCGAGAAGTTCTTGGTGCCGAGGTCCGATGGTAGCGGGCCGGTCCACGACCCGGCGAGCGCAGCCGCCACCACGGTAGCGATGGGCGCCGCAAAAACTATTCCGACAACGAGGGTGAAGAATCCGAGAACCAGGGCTCTAGAGCTTCGTGTCCACAGCAGCACGGCTGCCTCCCATCAGAGAGTTGAAGGTGAATCGGTAGAGGCAGTACAGCCCGAGTGAGAGTGCTACCTGGACGGTGGCGATCACGGCGGCTCCCGGCAGGTCGAAGGTGACGATTCCGCGGGTGTAGATGAGTACGGGAAGCGTGACAACGTCTTTCGCGCCTGTGAACAGTACGATGCCGAATTCATTCAGGGTCATCAGCAGAACCAGCGATCCGCCGGCGAGCAGCGCAGGCCAGGCCTCTGGCATGACTACCTGGCGGAGAACGCGGACCGGAGATGCGCCGAGGCTGGCAGCCACATCGAGTTGTTCGCGAGGAATCTGCAGAAATGCGGCAAGCAGTGGCCGTACGACAAACGGTGTGAAGAAGGTGATTTCGGCTGCGATCACGCCGAACGGAGTGTTCAGGAAATTCAGCGGTCCGGTCGAATCGCCGGTGATGTGCACGATCAAGGCGTTGACGGCGCCGGCAGTTCCGTAAAGAAACGTGAAGGCGAGCGTGATCAGGAACGACGGTAGCGCGAGGACTGTGTCGATCAGGCGTCCTACCACTTTGGAGCCGGTGAAGGGAACAAACGCGAGGACCAGTGCAAGGAAGGTGCCGAGGACCAGGCAGCCCAGGGTGGATAGCACTGCGATCTGAATGGTCCGCCACAGAGCGTTTCGGAACAATTCGGATCCGAGGACCGAAGTCCACGTGTAGAGTCCGGTGCCGTCCGGGGTGTTCAGAGATTCGGTCAGGACGCGTGCGGTGGGGTACACCGCGAAGACCAGAACCAGCAGGAGCGGTGGCAGCGCCCAGGCGATCTGACGCCACGGTATCGGATCGCTGCGAGTCGGTGCAGGCGTTGGTGTTTGGGGGCGTTCCATTGTGGTTGTCATGGAGTTCGATCCGACGGTACGAGGACACTGCCGTCCAGTGGTAGGACAACCCCGACCTCGGCGTCGACTGGGCGCTCGTCGTGGCCTGTCACCTCGGCGTCGATACGAATGTCACCGAGACCGGTGACAGCCAGGGTGATGCGCGTCGTCGATCCACGCCAGACGCTGGAAACGATGCGCGCGGAGAAGGATCCGCGTGCTCCGGCCGATGTCACGGATACGGCATGGGGTCGAACACACAGGTAGGCGGCCATATCGGACTCCCACTCGATGTGCCCGACCTCGGGCTGGGGTGCGTGTGCCGTGAACGGCGTGCCGCCGATCGACACCAACGCGGACGTTCCGATGACCCGGGTTACGTTGCACGGCAGTAGGTTCGCGCCGCCGAGGAATGCGGCCGTGAAGCTGGACGGCGGTCGCTTCCAGAGGTTTTGTGCCGTATCGATATCCGCAAGACGGGCGTTGCGCATGACCGCAATACGGTCGGCAAGGGCCAGTGCCTCGCTCTGATCGTGAGTCACGTACAGCATTGCTGTATTGGGCAGAGCGGCACGAAGTCGGGTCAACTCGCCGAGCATACTTTCGCGGAGTTGAGCGTCGAGTGCGGCGAGTGGTTCGTCGAGTAGTAGTACGCCCGGCCGAATCGCCAGTGCCCGGGCGATGGCAATGCGCTGCTGCTGGCCGCCGGAAAGCTCACGGGGGAGCCGCTTTCCGTAGGCGGACATGCCGACCATCTCGAGGGCTTCCGCCACCCGAGCCGCGATCTCGGATCGAGGTACACGATGCGCTCGGAGTCCGAACGCGACGTTGTCGGAAACTTTCATGTGTGGGAAAAGTGCATACGACTGTACGACGACGCCGATACCACGTTGCGCCGGAGGGAGATCGGTGATGTCGCGGGTGCCGAGCCTGACAGAACCAGACGTGGGGCGCACAAAGCCTGCGAGGGCTTTGAGGGCCGTCGACTTGCCGGAACCGCTGGGCCCTAGCAGTGCAACGGTTTCACCCGGCGCTACTCGCAAATTGAAATCGACCAATGCGTGAGTCGCGGTCTTCCCGCGGCCGTAGGCAACGTTGACACGGTCGAAGGTGATGGCGGGAGCGGAATGTTCGATTGCTCCGTGTACACCCAATGTTTGTGGGAGCGTGCGCCCCAGTCTGGTTCTGGCCATGATCAGCTCCCGGTGGCTTTCTGGTACGCGGCGACGTCGGCGTCGAGGGTGGTGAGTACGTCGTTCCAGTTCGGGGTCCAGACGGTGACGCCCTGGAGAACACCGCTGGGTGTGTTCTTGTCGGTGGATTCGCCTGCAGCGCTGCGTACGTCCTCACGAACCGATATGCCGAGCGCATCCTTCGCAATGGTCTTCTGCGATTCTTCGGAGAGTAGGAACTCCATCAGCTTCTTGGCCTGCTCGCTGCTCGGGGCGCTCTTCGCGAGACCCATGACGTACGGCAGCGCGATAGTGGTGCGGTTGCCGTCGGCTGCAGCGGGGAAGAAGATGTCGAATTTGGAACCGTCGTCGGCGATGGATGCGAGGTTCATCTGGACATCACCGTTGGCGACCAGCAGTTCGCCGTTACTGACCTTGGGCTGCAACTTTCCGGTGGACGACGACGGTCCGACGTTGTTGGTCTGTAGTTTGCCGAGGTAGTCGAGTGCGCCCTGCTTGCCCATGAGGTGCTGGAGCAGCAGGAGTACGGCGGTTCCGTCGCCGGCTTGGCCGGGGGTGGAGTACTGCAACTTGCCCTTGAACTGTTCGGTCAGCAGGTCGTCCCACGTCGTCGGCGCCGGTGACGCGGTCGGGTTGGCAATGAACGAAAGGTAGTTCTCGACGACGGGGACGTACTTGCCGGCGGCGTCCTTCTCGGCGGCGGGAACGGCGGAGGTATCGATTCCGCTCGGCTCGAGCAGTCCCTGGGCGTCAGCCTTCTGGATGAACGGCGGCAGCGTGATGATGACGTCGGCCTGCGGGTTGGACTGTTCCTTCTCGACTCGGGAGACAACTTCGCCGGATCCGGCTTCTACGAGGTTGACCGCGATGCCGGTTTGGGCGGTGAAGGCGGCGAATCTTCCTTCGTACCAACCGGACAGACCGTCGGCGCTGTAGACGGTGACTGTTTCGGTACCTGATCCCGCGGCAGTGCCGGTTCCACCGCAGGCGGTGGTGAGGGAAAGGACGGACACGGCGAGGGCGGCCGCAGCAAGGTTCGGGCGGAGACGCATGACGATTCCTTTTTCAGAAGGTGAGATCAGGAGTTGACGAGGAGTTCGGCGAAGTCCGTTACGGACTCGACGATGTGGGTGGCGCCGGCATCACGAAGCTGATGTTCGTCGTGGGCGCCGGTCAAGGTTCCGGCCACAATCGATGCACCGGAACGGATTCCGCTGAGCACGTCGTTGGACGTGTCGCCGACTACGGCGATCTGGTGGACGTCGTCGATTCCCAGGCGAAGGAGTGCGGTGAGAATCAGATCCGGGTAGGGGCGCCCGCGGCCGGCTTCGGCGGGGGAGAGGGTGAGGTCTGCGAGAGTTTCCCAGCCCAGGGCGGCAAGGAGCTTGTCCTGGGTTGATCGGCTGAATCCGGTGGTCAGGGCTACTTTGATGCCGGCTTCGCGCAATGTGGTGATCGCCTTCTCGGCGCCCGGAATAGGTTGCGCGAGTCCCTGATCGATCAACGCGTCGTAGGTGGTTTCGAAGGCCGCGTTGGCGGCCTGAGCACGATCCTCGTCGCCGAAGATTGCGCGGAAGACCACAATCTTGGACTGGCCCATGGTGTCGAGGACGTACTGACGGGCGGCATCGGCGTCCGGGCCCTCGGCGGGTAGTCCGCCGGCTTCGGCCGCGGCGGCGAAGGCGCGAAGCACCAGGCCGTCGTCGGCGACTGTGGTGCCGGCCATGTCGAGAACGGCCAGTGTGATGGGAGACATGGGGATTCCTTTGTGTCGGAGAAGTTTCAGAGACCGAGTTGATCGGCGGTGTGCTCAGCGAGGGCTGGTCCGAGCGTCATGCCGCGTCCGCCGGGGCCGGCGATTACCCAGACGTTGTCGGCGGCCTGCGCGCGATGCACTAGTTGTGCGGGATCGAGGCACTGGCTGTACACGCCGGCCCACCGCTTGACGATCGGCGGAAGATCGCGCCCGAGAAGGGCTTCCGTGACGGAAGCGAGGTGCTGGTAAGGGGCCTCGTCGACATCGAAGTTGAAGGGCTCTTCGTACTCGTGGGTGTCGCCGATAGTAAGGCCACCGTGTAGGCGCTGGACGCACAGGAGTTGCATGCGGTGCTCTTCGGCGGTCGGTTCCTGCGGTTGAACCGTGCGCAGGGTGTCCAGGGCAGAACCCGCGAAGCCAGGGTAGTAGCGGAAGCTGTCGCCGTCTGCGATTGCGGTGGTGAGCTTTTCGCCGAGCGGCGCGGTTTGCATCATCTGGAGGCGCACGCGGCGCAGCGGCAGGTCACCGGCGAGGTCGCGGGCTAGTCCGCCCAGTGTTGCTCCGGGGCACACGATCACGAAGTCGGCGTCGTAGCTGCGGCCGTGGTCGTCGCGGATGTGAACGCCGGATTCGGTGGTGGTGATCTCGCGGGCTTCGGTGCCGGCCTGGAAGGTGTACCGACCAGTGGCTTCCAGGTAGGAGCGGATGGCGGGGAGGGCTTGGCGGGATTCGACGGCGGCGTCGAGTGAGCAGTGCAGACCACCGAGGAACGTGCCGCGCAGTGCTGGGTTGACGGCGCGGACACCGTCGGCGTCGAGGAGTGTGAAACCGCGAGTGTCGGCGTCGGGACGAGCAAAGGCTTCTTCTGCGACGGCCACTTCTTCGTCGGTGCGCATCAACGTAATCGAACCAGCTGCGCGGTACCCGATCTTCGGTACTCGAACTGCCAGGTCAGCCCACAGTTCACGTGACCGCACGGCAGCCTCGAGTTCGTGGGGAGCGCGCCCCGATACCCAGACCAACCCGAAGTTCCGTACCGTGGCACCGCGGGCTTCACGCTCGCGTTCGAGATGGATGACTTCGTGTCCTCGGCGGATTGCCTCGTCGGCATGGGCCGTTCCGAGGATTCCTCCACCCACAATCAAAATTCGCATGTAGAGATAATGACGTTTGGTCTAGACCAATGGGGATAATTGAGGCGAACAGTAGGTTAACGTTTGGTATAGACCAATTTTCGCGTAATCTGATCCCCGTGAATCGCCAGATGAGTGTTGCAGAACCGGAACCCAAGTACTACCGCGTGCGCACAGAGATCGAGACGATTCTGGATGGGCTCGAAGTAGGAGATGCGGTTCCGTCCGAACGGGAACTTGCCGCTCGATTCACCGTCGCCCGCGAAACCGTGCGTCAGGCACTGCGTGATCTGCTGGTCGAGGGGCGCATCGAACGCCGCGGGCGCGGAACCGTTGTCTCGAGTCCCAAGCTGGTGCAACCGCTTTCGCTGCGGTCGTATACGGAAGGTGCGGTCAGTGCGGGGCGAGTCCCGGGACGACGGGTGGTGACATTTGAGCGCATCCTCGCCGACGACGGACTTTCGGCCGAGTTAGGAATCGACGTCGGCGATTCTGTCGTACATCTCGAACGCGTCCTGCTCGCGGACGGTGAGAAGATCGGACTGGAATCAACGTATATGCCGGACAGTAGGTTTGGTGAAATGCTGGACACCTTTGACGCCACGACGTCGCTCTATGCGGCTATTCGTTCCATCGGCGTTGTCTTCGGATCGGCCACCGAGCGAATTGAAACAGTATTGGCTTCGCCCCGCGAGGCGACACTGATGGAGTCCACGACCTCGATGCCGATGCTCTTGCTGCACCGTACGTCCGTGGATCCCGACGGCATTCCCATTGAGCGTGTGCGTTCGCTCTACCGCGGTGATCGGATTGCGTTCCTGACAACTCTGCGCGAGTAGATCCGGCGCGCGAAGTTGACGCGTCGACCGATCCCTGTAGTACGTCTGCCCGGTAGTGGCCGGGTCACTGCGGGCTACCTCGGGTCGGTCGAATGTACGGTCATATTTAGTCTGCTGCCGGTATCGTGACCGGTATGAGTGAATGCGACACTATGAAAGGCGCATGAGCGCCCCGCAAGACGAGTTCCGCGCTGCGCCGCCGCGACGTGCATTCAAGGCAGGTTCGATGGCCGGCCACGGCGGTGTTCTCTGGGTACTCGACGTCAGTCACCCACTTCTGCTGCGTCGGGTCGGAAACGGCGAGGTTGCCGAGCACGTCATACCAGGACCGATACGTGGTTCGGGGATTGTGGGATACAAGATTCGGTCACTGTGGGCCGACGAGTCCGGATGCTGGATCACCGGCCCGGACGGGATCGCGCATTGTGATTCCGCAGGCGTGGTGCGAGTGCTCGACGAGGCTCCGGTCCTTAGTGCGGCACTGGTAAGCGGAGTCCTCGCATACACGACCCATCGATACGGACGCGATGGCGGCGCACCGACGCCGATCCGGCTCCGGACAATTCAGGGGAGCGTGAAAGAGGTCACGGTACCGGCTGATGTTCAGAGTATCGGCGTCGAGCAGTCTGGATTTCTGGTATTCATGCGAACCGGCGTGCAAGGAACGAGTGCTGCACTATTCGACCGCGGATGTTGGTGCGCGAGAGTCGCGTTGGACGGAACATGCACGATCGGTACAGCGTGGCCGCGGCGGTACTGGAAGACGATGGATGTGCAGTTGGTGGATATCGGCGCACCATTGGCGGTGTCACGGTCCTCGATGTCCGCTGAAGTTCTCGACGACAACCTCTTCCCGGCGTTGAGGATTCCCTTGAGTTCATCCTTCGGGCCGTGGCCTGTGGTGGGTGGGCCGTGGTTCGCGGCAACCGGGAGTCATGTCGCGAGTGCACATCGCGACGACCGGTTCGACGTCGTGTTCAACTCTCGGGCTGAGAGTTTCGCCTACTATCGACTCGACCGCCACCTCACCCGTCCGGCCGCTTGGGCGTTCGCGCCGGGATTTCCGAAAGACCTTGCAGTGCTGGCGTCTTCTGGGCAATTGTGGATTTCGACGACCGAGGATCTGTATGTCTCCGAACCGGATTCGTTGGGCCGAGGCGGTGAAATCGAGTTGCGTGAAGCGGATCAACAGGACCTCCCCATGCCCTACCTGCCGGTGAATCCACCAGCCGAAGTTGGCGATCCCGAAGTGTGGGCCTGCCGGGAACGGGCGCGACTCATCGAGGAGAACAGGGACCTCGGCTTGATCGACGTGGAGATCGAAGGATGGTTCCCGTTCACCACTGTGTTGGTGACGTTCCAACTTTCGGAATTGCGCGGCGTTGTGTGCGCTCGACGCTTCGGCCTCTTCAATCGCGATGGTCAACCTGCGTTGTGGCGAGGTGCGCCGACGCTGCTGGGTTCGATACACCTGGACATCATGGAAACCGGCGGCGTCCGACGGTTGAGATCACAATCACCGGACGCTTTCGGTCGAGTGTGGGTGTGACAGGCGGAACGTGGTTACTGTGCAGGGATGACGTGCGCTGTGATGTCAGGCCTTCGAATCGGCGACGCGACCCGTGGTGATGCTGTGGGCGGCGTCCACGCGTCGGCGATTCTCGATTGGGGTCACCTGAGGGTCGAACAGCTTTATACCGATATCACGCACGATGCGATGTCCGAGCGCGAGTTCCTCATGGTTGCGCATCGAGCGATCCAGCAGAAAGTTCGCGCTGTCTACGCACTTGATGACACCCAGCCAGTTTCTGTCACTCTCGGACGGGGACGTGGCTCGTGCAGTCAGCGTCTGGCCGTTCTCGAGGCGTTGGCGCGTCGCCACGGGATTACGACGCGGGTGACCGGGCTGATCCTGCGTGGCGAGTTCTGGTACCCCCGATTCCGTAGATTGCATGCCTTCATCCCCGAGCGCGTGTTGCTGGCCTGGCCGGAGTTCCTGATCGACGGCAACTGGTGTGACGTATCCGAGGTGCTGGTGGAACCCGCCGAGGCGACGTCGTTCGAGCCGTTCGCCAACGCCGGAGCCGAGACCCTGTTCGACGCACTTTCGCGGGTACCGATCAGCTGGAGTGAAACCAGTTCGTGCGATTGCCTGGACTTCTCCGAGTTCGTTGAAAAGGAGCTGGGTACCTTCGATTCTCGCGATGTACTCTTCACCGAATTCGGTCAGACGATGTCTACTCCGATCAGGGCTGTCATCGATCCTGTGTTCCGGAATTGGAGTGCGTCCGGCTAGCTCGAGGATCGAGGTCTAGGCTGTTCTGCATGTCTGTGCGCACACCGTTGGTCCCCGGAACCGTCTCACCTGTACTTGCCGTGCCCTCCAAGATCGAGCGGCCCGAGTACGCGTGGAGGCCGACCGCCAAGGAAGGCAACGAGCCGTGGATCCAGACTCCGGAGACCATCGAGGCGATGCGTATCGCCAGCAAAATCGCTGCGCAGGCGCTGCAAGAGGCCGGCAAAGCGGTTGCTCCCGGCGTTACCACGGACGAGCTTGATCGCATCGCCCACGAGTACATGATCGACCACGGCGCTTACCCGTCGACGTTGGGCTACAAGAGCTTTCCCAAGTCTTGCTGCACATCCCTCAACGAGGTGATTTGCCACGGTATCCCCGATTCCACCGTCATTCAGGACGGTGACATCGTCAACATCGACGTCACCGCGTACATCGGTGGCGTCCATGGCGACACCAATGCAACGTTCCTTGCCGGGGATGTATCCGAGGAGCATCGACTGCTCGTCGAGCGCACCCACGAAGCCACGATGCGGGCAATCAAGGCAGTCAAGCCGGGTCGCGCACTCAACGTCATCGGCCGCGTCATCGAGTCGTACGCTCATCGCTTCGGCTACGGCGTCGTCCGCGACTTCACCGGCCACGGCATTGGTGAGACCTTCCATAACGGCCTCGTCATTCTGCATTACGACGAGCCCACCGTCGAGACGATCATCGAGCCCGGCATGGTCTTCACCATCGAACCGATGATCAACCTCGGTGGCATCGACTACGAGATCTGGGAAGACGACTGGACCGTCGTCACGAAGGACCGTAAGTGGACGGCGCAGTTCGAACACACCTTGGTCGTCACCGACACCGGTGCCGAGATCCTGACCCTGCCTTGACCCTGCGCGGTGCCCTGCTCGTAGCCGGCACGACGTCGGATGCGGGTAAGAGCGTGCTTGTGGCCGGTCTCTGCCGGATGTTGGCACGCCGCGGTGTTCGTGTCGCGCCGTTCAAGGCGCAGAACATGTCCAATAACTCCGTCGTCACCCTGGATGGTGGCGAAATCGGACGTGCGCAGGCACTTCAGGCACGGGCCTGTGGGCTCGAGCCGAGTGTGCGTTTCAATCCCGTACTGCTCAAACCGGGAAGTGATCGCACGTCGCAGCTGGTGGTGCGCGGCAAAGCGATGACAGCGGTCGGTGCGCGTGACTACATGCAGCATCGAGCGTGGTTGCGGGGCGTCGTGGCGGAAGATCTGGCGTCGTTGCGCGAGGACTTCGACGTCGTGATCTGTGAGGGAGCTGGTTCTCCGGCCGAGATCAATTTGCGGGCAACAGATCTCGCAAACATGGGGCTGGCCGAGGCGGCGCAGATTCCGGTGATCGTGGTCGGTGACATCGACCGTGGGGGAGTCCTTGCGCATCTCTTCGGAACTGTCGCGGTTCTGTCGGAAAGTGACCAAGCCTTGATCGCCGGGTTTGTGATCAACAAGTTTCGCGGCGAGGTCGGACTGCTGGAACCGGGACTCGAGCAACTGCGCCAGTTGACGGGGCGTCCGACGCTGGGTGTCATTCCCTTCGCCGAAGATCTGTGGCTCGACGCCGAGGACTCCTTGGGGGTGACCGGCAATGCTCCCGTAGGTCGACCCGGGCCACCAGTTGGATCGTCGTGGCTGACCGTTGCCGCAATCCGATTGCCTCGCATCTCCAACTCGACAGATGTCGAAGCGCTGGCTTGTGAACCGGGCGTTGCGGTTTCGTGGATCACGGATCCCTCGCGGGTTCGCGATGCGGACCTCGTGGTGATCCCGGGCAGCAAGTCCACCGTGAGCGATCTGGAATGGTTGCGCAGTACCGGACTGGCCGACGAGATCATTGCCCGAGCGGGTCGCGGGCAGCCGATTCTCGGCATTTGTGGTGGGTACCAAATGCTGGGTAAGACGATTGTCGATGACGTGGAATCGGGATCCGGCACCACGCCTGGTCTCGGTTTGTTGGATCTCGAAATCGAGTTCGCTGCGGACAAGGTGCTGGCCCAGGTGAAGGGGAACGCCGACGGTGTTGCAGTGTCCGGGTACGAGATTCACCATGGACGGGTGGTTTGCAACGGCGACTCGCCACTCCTGCACAATGCCGACGGCACTCCGGAGGGAAGCATTCGAGGCTCGGTTCGCGGGACTCACTGGCACGGGCTTTTGGAAAGCGATGACTATCGCCGGATGCTACTGACGGATGTCGCCGGTAATGGATTTGTTGTTGCCGAGAATGTTTCGGTCGCTGAGGTCCGTGAACAGCAACTCGACCTCCTGGCCGACCTCGTCGAGAAATATGTCGATCAGGATGCGCTCGACAAACTGATCGGCGGGGGAGTGCCGAATGGATTGCCCATCATCACTTCTCGGGTCGGGCTTGGTCAAGGGCCGCCGAGAATTCCGTACTCGTAAAACTGATCTTCACACTCGAGGTATACCCGCATCGGCACACCCCTTCGGTCGGGCCGAATGCGTAGATCGAATGCAGCGGTGGCAGCCACCCAATCTTGTTGAACGAGATACCGTCCCGAGTCCGACCGTCGGGCAGCGTCGAATCTTCGAGAACCTGTGCCCGTGTGAACGGTTCGGGACCTTCGTACGTCCTGCCGGCGACGTCAATTCGCGGCGGCGCTTCAAGCCAATTGAACGAGTGGTAGCGAGCCCGCATGTAGACGCTGCCGAAGATCAGGATCAGGACGATGAGAACAGCCAGAAGTGGCGTCATCCGTCGAAGACGTGCTCGTGTCATCGTTCGAATGTAGCTCGACGTTGGGTTGCGATCGGTCAGGGTTCGGCTACGCGAGCATGCTCAGTAGCAGTGGCGTCGACATGGTGGGAACAAACCCGTCGATCAGGACCCGCTGGCAACCGTCCATTTCGACCACGGCGGTTTTCTCCATAGCGACGCCGTCTGCGCCTCGGACCTCTATCGTCAGCGCAGAAGCACGGGATGCCGGTAGCGAGCACTCGGACGCTGGTTCCAGAAACGCAATCCCGCGCAGGGATGCAATGTCGTGCGCCCGGGCCGATTCGACGAACGAAACTTCGGACCCGTCGATGTTGTAGTGGCAGAACGAGCGAGCTGGGACTGACAGGGCGTCGGCGTCCATGGTTGTCAATCCAGGTGTCGGCAGTGGCAGATCGAGGTCACAGCCGGTGTATCCGTGTAAGCCGCTGGCCGAGAGGGTGATTGGCCGCGCGGTTCGGCTCGACTCCGTGAGCGCGCGTACCTCGCCGAGTCCGTCGGGAATGTTGTACCCACACTGATCCTCGGGATAGGAGGCACGCATTCCTCGACCCTTGTCGTCGATCAACCAAAGATCCGGCATCGATGCTTCTGATGACAGCGCGCACACGCGAGTTGCAGTGCCTGGTGCTGTCGACGGTCCATTCAGGGATTCGATGGTGGTAGTCAGATCGCCAGTCCATCGGACCTCGTAGAACGTGGCAGTCGGTCCTTCTGTTACGACTGAATCTGCTTGCAGCTCACACATTATCGCTGACACGGGATGGAAGCCGGTGGGTACCGTGCCCGGCCTCGGGCTGAGGTTGCTTATCCGGTCCGTCGACGCGACCGCTTCGGGGGTAAACGGGGCAGCGCACGCGGCGGCCTCGACAATCTCGGCCGGTGCGCGGACCGGGCCTCTTTCAGGGATTGTGGACGCGCAACCAGTCACGGCAAACAGAGACGCTACCGAGGCGATGGCGAGAAGTCTCATCAGTCGGCTGCGGTGATCGGGACCGCTGTTCCCGTCACCGAGATACCGCCCTGCGTCGGAATGTCGACCAGCAGGATGCTTGGCCTACCGACATGCCGGCCCTGGTGAATGGTGATGCGGCGGGGAGTGTTTGCGGGATCGAGAGCACGAAGGTATCCGCCCGTCGAGGCTGCGGCGGATCCTGTTGCCGGATCTTCAATGATGTCGCCGGCGGGGAAAAGGTTCCGCGCTTCGAAGGTGTTGTCGTCCAATCGATGCAGGAATGTCACGGTCCCAGGCCAGCCTTGCGCATCCATCAGTCCGCGCATTGTCGACGGGTCGAAGGTGAACTGGTCGAATGTCGACTGGTCCCGAAGAACCACTACGGGATGGGTGTTGCCGGCATAGGACAGTCGAGGAGGGAAGTCGGTGTCGATGGCCGAGGAGTCGAGACCGACGAGTCCCAGTAGGGCGGTGAGTACAGCATGGTCGATATCCGTCACCGACGGTTCGACGCTGGTGAAAGTGGCACGGATGCCTGACTCGTCGATCTGGGTCGTGATCGGCACCGGCCCAACGGAAGTCTCGAACACGAAGGTGCCGGCGCAGTCACGTTCGGTGAGTGCCACGGCGGTGGCGATGGTGGCGTGACCGCAAAACGGGATCTCCGAAATGGGGGAGAAGTATCGAATTGTGCTGTGCTGCTGGTTCTCTGCAGACCCTGGTTCGGTAATGAAGGCGGTCTCCGGATATCCGATGTGAGTCGCGATTGCCTGCAACTCTTGATCGTCGATTCCGCGGGCATCCAAAAGGATTCCTGCGGGATTGCCGCCGGCGGGATCGGAACTGAACGCGGTGTAGCGAAGGATATCGGGTGTGAGGGCCATGGATCTATTCTCCACCGAGGAAATGCGGTGCGGGAAGGGCCGGATTCTCGGAACTGGACTGCCCGACGCCGTGACTCGGAATTGACTTGTAGGTCACGCGTCGACTATTTCGGTCCCTTGGGGTGCAGGACATCAGAAATGCTTATATACCCAGCCTTCGGTTCGTTGGGAAGGCTGATCGGCAATAGCCCCATGCTTTCCCGGCGCTCGTTAGCCGAAAAAACATACTGCGCAAATTGGGGCTTAACCTGCACGTCGGGGAACTGTGCGCGAAGCTCCTCAATAATTTCGTAGCCCTCGTCATACCAGTCGAAGACATTTATCCCGGGAAGCCAACGCGGACGCGATGCGAAACCGTCGACCTCCTCCACGAAAAACTTTTGGAAGCGGTCAGTCCACGCCAGTATCTTCTTTCCCAGAGCATCGTGAATCCCAATTTGGCTGGGGAGAACGTACGGCTGCCTCGGCCGGCTGATTCTTACCAGTTCCTTCGAAGGCCAGAGAGAACTGGGATGGCCATAGTCAGGGTAGAGGCGAATGACAAGCCCTTCCGTGTCTCGTATTTCCATTCTGACTCCTTGAGTCTTCGTGAAACCGGCTGGGCACCTGCACTTTCGAGGATCTCAATGAGGCTGTTGAGCTGCTCGATTCTGCTGTGCACGCTCCGTACAGGGGTGCCTCCTGCCGGCCTGTTGCGTGGCCGCTACTTACGGAAATGCGTACCAGTTGTCAGCAACCACGTTATAACGACCGAATTGGTCCGGGTTCGGGGCGCAGTTCGCCGTGTATATCCACCCGGCATTGAGTACGACGCTCTGCTCGAGGTCGGCGAAATACACGCAGTTGTCCTCTCTGATATAGACGTGGAACTCGAGTACGTCGATCACGGTTCTTCGGCCGGTATAGGGTGTCTGGTTCTGCTGCATCGAGTCTGCGAGTTGCTCCATCTCGCCCCGAGCCCGGTCGAAGGCGCTCTCCGTCGGCGTCGGAACCAGCACAAACACCAAGGCTGTCGACGCCACGACCAGTGGGGCAAGCCCGATTCGCCACGACAACTGCTGCTCACGTTTCCAGTAACCGTAGGACCGGAAGATCCAGAGTGAGCCGACAACAGTCAACCCTAGAAGAGCTATCCCAACCGTTGCAGCTTCGAGGAGGATAACTGCGGGACGGGAGTATCGCCACCAGTCGTAACGGACCCCAGCGAGCAGGGCTAGGAACGGGACTGGGGCGAGAGCGAAGCCGAGTCCAGGCGGATGTGTTCTGAGAAGCTTGTTGTCACGGTGACCTCTCATTCTTCGCACATTGTCAGAGTAGCCGCGGGATTCGGTAATGATTCCCGAAGTACTTTTTCAGATCGCAGTCTGTCAGCCCGGACAGTGACGTTGTTCTATTTGTCTACCATTTCAGCTCGATTGTTGGGTGCCGTAGGGAATCGGGAGACATTTGATGTGGTGGCGTGTCGTTGTACTCAGATGTGAACGGTTGGCAGATTGTCCGGGAAGAATAAGCGGATGAGCCTGAGCGTGTGTACCGACATATCGGCGTCCGATTGGTTGGTTGGGCAGGATATGCCGTGGTACCAACTTTCCGTGAAGGGTCCGGTCGGGTTTCCGGCCTATGCGAGGCTCCGGTTCCTTCCCGACGCCCCCTTCGAGGGCCAGAAGACAACTGATGTGGGCTTTGTAGACAGTTGGTACGAGGACAACACCGAATCCGAGCAGTTCACAGTTGTCCTGGAGATACTGTCCCACTACACCTCCACACCCGACAACTGCTACTTCTGCTTGTGGGACGGTTGGGGATGTGAGGTCATCGGCGATGACGTTCCGATGGTGAAGATCCCTAACCGTGACTACTGGCTGTTCCGCGGTGCACTCACGGATTGGAAGGACTGGGGCCGCGATGCTCAGTTCAGTCCGCGCGGTGCGTCTGGCGCTGACCCGGCGTTCATCTGGCCGTCGGATCACGCGTGGTGTGTCGCAAACGATATCGATCCTGACTTCGCAGTGATCGGAGGGCCGGCCGAGGCGATCGAACTTCTCATCGCAGATCCGCGGATCGATGCAGTAGCCGTTGCCCCGTACGCCGCCACCGATCCCGACCGCTACTTCTGAATGACGTTGGATGGCAAGGGAAATCATTTGGCGCAAACGTGCCAATAATTCCGGGAGTCACAGCCCGACGTCAGGAACAACGTGAACTCCGTCGTGGTTGATCGAACTATGACTGACAACACCGAAATCCGGGACACGTTGCTCGAGCTTGTTGCCAAAGGGAAACATGGAGTCTTGGTGACAATCAAACGCGACGGTCGACCTCAGCTGTCCAACATAATTTTTTCCTGGGACGCAGAGTCGCGAATTGCATCGGTGTCGATTACGGCAGACCGCGCGAAGAGCAAAAATGCTGCCCGGGACCCGCGTGTATCGCTACATGTCAGCGCGCCGGATTTCTGGAGTTATGCGGTGATCGAGGGGCTGGCCGAACTGACTCCGGTGGCGGCGGACCCGCATGACGAGGTTGCTGATGCGCTGGTCGAGTTGTACCGCGACATCAGTGGCCAGGAGCATCCTGATTGGGAGGACTACCGCCGCGCCATGGTCGCCGAGCGCCGCCAGATTCTGAGCCTGCGCGCGGATCACGTGTACGGAGCGCCCGGAAAGTAGGCAAACGAGTGGTGAAGGCTTCAGGCGCGCTACTTAAATAGTTGCAAATCTCCACGGAATAATAACGTTACGAGTTACTATGTAATAGTGAATTCCGAGATCCAACTGCGCCCTGGACGTCCGCGTGACCTGAGCAAGGATCAGGCAGTGCTCGTTGCAGCACGTCGACTCCTGGCAGATGTCGGCTACCAACAGACAACGATTGCGGCGATCGCGCGTCTGGCCGGCGTGAATACGCCTGTTATCTATCGTCGGTGGCCTACGCGGGAGGCTTTGATCGAGGAGGCAGTGCATGGCACGGGAGGGCACCCGCTGCCTGATGAATCCGGTGACCTCCGGACCGATCTTGCCCTCTGGGTACGTGTTTTCCTCGTTCGTGCTGCGCGTCCGGCTGCGCGCGCCGGTGTGCCGGGCCTACTTGCCGATTCGCAAAGCCACGAGGCCCGTCAACGACTGCTGGCGATCGGTGCGCCGGTCCGTAAGGCCTTCCAAGGTCTGCTCGAAGGTGCCGCAGCCAGAGGCGAAGTACCGGCCGGCGTAGACGCGATGTTCCTGTTCGACTTGATGTCCGGTGCAACGACAATGCGCGGGTTGACCAGAGGTACCGAGGACGAAGACGACTTTGTCGATTCGCTTGCGGGTTCCCTGTTCGTGTTGGCTGCGCACGCCACCGAGACGCGCGAGATGAAAGCGGTGCATAAGTGAAGATCGACCTTCAGTTGAATGGCCGACCCGAGGATGCGGCAGCACGGGCGAAAGAACTGGTCGCCCTGGGCGCAGACGGCCTTTTCACGTTCGAGGGAGCGCACGACGTGTTCGTCCCGCTCGTCGCGGCGTCGGGTGCCGTCCAAACAGACCTGATGACTAACGTGGCAATTGCGTTGCCCCGCAGCCCGTTACATCTGGCTCATGTCGCGAATGACCTACAGTCCTTGAGTCGGGGACGATTCCGGCTGGGCTTGGGCTCGCAGGTACGTCCGCACATCGAGCGACGTTACGGCACCGAATGGTCGCGTCCGGCGGCCCGGATGCGGGAGTCGGTTTTGGCGGTCAAGGCGATCTTCACTGCGTGGGAGGAACGTTCACCACTCGACTTCGTCGGCGAGTTTACGCGGCACACCTTCATGCCCCCGACATTCGACCCCGGCCCAAATCCGTACGGCAGGCCGGAAATTTGTCTGGGAGCTTTGGGTCCCTTGATGACTCGGGCGGCAGCGGAGGTGGCGGACGGATTGCTCGTCATGCCCTTCAACAGTGCCCGGCACTTTCGGGAACGTACGATGCCCGCGATCGAGGAGGGGCTCGCACTGGGCGAGCGCACGCAATCGGACCTGGCGATCTACCCCCAGGTTCTGGTCGGTGTCGGTCGCACGCCCGATGAACTGGATGCTGCCGAGCGTGGGGTCCGGAGCCTGCTCGGGTTCTACGCATCCACCCCGGCGTATCGGCCGGTGCTCGAGGTTGACGGGTGGGAAGACGTTCAACCGGAACTCAATTCGCTGGCGCGGAATCGCGAATTCGACGCGATGAGAGACCTGATTGATCGCGACATGATGAACGCCATTGCGGTGGTGGGAACTCCCGAAGAATGTGCAGCAAAGATCATCGCGCGCTTCGGAGGCCATGCTGATCGTGTGTGCTGCTATTTCCCGGGCTATCCGGTGGTGGATCAACATATCGCGGAGATGATTTCAGCGCTCGAGGTGGATCAATGACAACGGGGCTATCGGTGGAAGTTGACTGTGGCGTCGCCGTCATTACGCTCAATCGTCCGAAGCAGCGCAATGCGTTCACCGGGGTGATGGGTCGGGCGCTGGGAGCGGCCTACCGCGCCCTCGATGACGACGACGCGGTTCGCGCGATCGTGCTGACCGGCGCACCTCCGGCATTTTGCGCGGGCGCGGATCTCGGTGGCGGCGCAGATACCTTCGACGCTCCGGCTGACACGTTCACGGCGTCTCCCGTGAATCCGCCCGCCTTCGATCTTCGTAAGCCTGTTATCGCCGCGGTGAACGGGCATGCGATCGGAATCGGCTTGACTATCGCGATGCAGGCAGACATTCGGATCTTCGCCGATAACGCCAAGTACTCGATACCGCAGGTTCGGCGGGGCGTGCTGCCGGACGGCATGTCGCACTGGACAGTTCCGCACATCGCGGGGATGGCGGTCGCGGCAGATATTCTGTTGACCGGTCGCACATTCAACGGTGCCGAGGCCGTGCGATTGGGCCTGGGAAGCCGTTGTCTGCCGGCCGACGAGGTGTTGCCCGCCGCATTGGACATCGCCCGTGATATCGCGGTAAATGTTGCGCCGATGTCGGCAGCGTTGTCCAAACGCCTCCTGTGGCAGACCGCACGGCGGGGATTCGAACCTGAACGGGTGGCGGAACTCGAGACTGAATTGCACTTGCGGGTCATGGGCAAACCCGACGCCGCTGAGGGTGTCGGTGCCTATTTGGAAAAGCGTGACCCCCAATGGGTTTCGAAACTGTCCGAGGAATGGCAGGAGGTTGCGCCGAAATGACGTCGCAGCCTACAGACGTTCCGGCGCTCACCACCGGCGATGTCCTCGCGGGCGTTGACCTGACCGGTCGAACCGTTGTCGTCACCGGCGCTTCGAGTGGACTGGGCGCGGAGACGGCCCGAGCCCTCGCCGGTGCTGGTGCCCACGTCGTCCTCACCGCGCGTGACATTTCTGCTGCGGGGACAGTGGCGACTCGAATCCGCGCCGCGCACCCCACCGCCGAGTTGGATGTTTTCGAGGTTGATCTCGGTGACGTGGAAAGTATTGGCGCACTGGTAGATCGACTGTCGGAACGATCTATGACGGTGGACGTTCTGATTAACAATGCGGGGGTGATGTACACGCCGTTCGAGCACACTCGGGACGGTTTCGAGCGTCAGTTCGGTACCAACCACCTCGGTCACTTTGCGCTGACCACCGCGCTGTTGCCGATGTTGGTAGCTACCGCCGATAAATCCGGTCGAGCGGCCCGAGTGATCACGGTGTCTTCCGACGCACATCGGGCTCACCCGGTTGATCTCGCCGATCCGAATTTCGAACGCCGCGCCTACGACAAGTTTGTTGCCTACGGGCAGTCCAAGTCGGCGAACGTGCTGATGACCGTCGAACTCGAACGACGGGTCGGAGGGGACGGTGTGCATGCATTCGCAGTTCATCCGGGGGTGTGCGCCACCGGAATCGCGCGTCACATGTCTCGAGAAGACATGGCCGAGATGAAGCGTCTGGCGTCGGGGACGTCGAATTCACTCTCGAATCTCAAGTCCATCCCGGCTGCCGCAGCGACATCGGTCTGGGGTGCAATCGCGCCCGAGCTCGATTCCATCGGCGGTGGCTATCTCGCGGACTGCAGCGTCGGCGCGGCCAGTGCCCATGCGACCGACCCCACGACCGCCGCCGATCTGTGGGAACTCTCCACCAAGCTCACCACCATGCACGTGAAATAGGAGGACTGATGGCTCTACCGATCAACGAGGATCAGCAGGCGCTGGCGAATTCTGTTGCGGCATTTGCCCGACGGACCGCGCCGATCGCCGAGACCAGGACTCATGTCGACGCGTTGTCTGCTGGTAGCGGACCCGGCATGGTGTGGGATGCGGTGGTGCGTCAAGGATGGCACAACATGCACTTGCCGGAGTCCGTTGACGGTTCGGAGTGCGGGCTTGATGTTCTCGCGGTAGTGGTCGAGCAGTTCGGCAAGTCCATGTTCCCCGGACATTATGTGCCGACCGTGATTGCGAGTGCTGTTGCGGCGACGGCCTCGAGTGGTGCCGGCGATCTGCTCCTCGCGTTCAGTGAGGGTTCCACCGGCGCGATCGTTGCGGGGAATCGGTTGACGGCACGCCAGACGGCCACCGGCTGGGTTGTGGACGGTCTTTCGGATCCGACACTCGGATTACCTGGTGCGGCCAAGTTTCTCGTGCGCGCGGCAGATGTAGATGCGCCTGACGTGAACCTGTGGTTCTGGCTCGACGGGGCCGGGGCGTCTGCGACTGCGACAGTGACACCTTGCGACGCCCTCGATCTGACAAGGTCAGTAGGACGGCTCGAACTTGCCGGCCATTCGATCGCTCAGAACCAGGTACTGGCAGGCATCGACCAGGTGCGTGTCGACCTCATCGTCACGGCGTTGTTGGGGGCGGAGGCCAGCGGGATCGCAGCCTGGTGTCTGGAAACCGCGGTGGACTATGTGCGCACGCGACACCAGTTCGGGCGTCCGGTGGGCAGTTTCCAGGCAGTCCAGCACAAGGCTGCGCTGATGCTCGTCCGCTCGCAGATTGCTTGTGCTGCAGCGTGGGACGCAGCCCGGGCTGCCGAGGGAACGTCCGATCAGCAGCAACTGGTAGCAGCGCAGGCGGCGCTCAATGCCGCCCCATCCGGGATCGACCAGGCCCTCGATTGCATCAGCCTGCTCGGCGGCATCGGATTCACCTGGGAGCACGACGTGCACCTGTACTGGCGGCGGGCCGTGAGCATCGCGTCCGTCGTCGGCACCGAGGACGAATGGTCCAAGCGACTTGGCGAGGTAGCGCAACATGCCACTCGCGACTTTTCTTTTGTGGATCAGGACACGTTGCCGGACTTGCGAGTACGCGTCGGCGAGGTTCTCGACGATATTCTCGCACTCCCGGAAGACGAGGTCGCGACGGAAGGGTGGGCACCGTCACGCGGCGGCGCCCGCCGCGCCCGACTCGCTGCCGAAGGCTTGACCGCGCCTCACTACCCGCAGCCCTTCGGCCTCGACGCCGGACCGTTGGAGCAAGCTGTCATCGGTGACGAGTTTGCGCAACGGGGACTTGTTCAGCCCGACACGGGAATTGCCGAGTGGGTGTTGCCCACCCTGATCGCGCAGGGCACCGAGGAACAGCAGAAGAGGTTCGTGCCAACGACGCTGCGAGGTGAACTCGTGTGGTGCCAGCTGTTTTCCGAGCCGGGAGCTGGATCGGACCTCGCCGGTCTGTCCACCAAGGCCCGCAAGGTCGACGGCGGTTGGGTGCTTTCGGGTCAGAAGGTCTGGAATTCGCAAGCGAGGGAAGCGGACTGGGGCGTCTGCTTGGCCCGAACCGACGCGGACGTGAAGAAACATGCCGGCCTCACCTACTGCTTGATCGACATGAACTCCACCGGCGTCGACGTCCGCCCGCTGCAGCAGGCCACCGGAGTCTGGGAATTCAACGAGGTCTTCTTCGACGACGTGTTCGTACCCGACGACTGCGTCGTCGCCGGACCGGGCGACGGCTGGCGACTGGCCGTCACCACGTTGTCGAACGAGCGACTCAAGATGGGCACGGCCAAGTTCGGACACGGATCCGCGGACACAGTCCGGCAATTGCTCGACGGGGGAGAGTACGGGAGTACCCGCGACGAGGTGGTTCGAGTTCTCGGACGCAACACCGGCCGCGAGCTGTCCGTGGGAGCGATGAATCTGATGAGCGTCCTGCAACGATTGCACGGAACGGAGGACACGACTGGATCGGCGACCAGTGTGCAGAAGGTCTTCCACGCAATAGCACAGCGCGACGGGTCCCGTGCGTTGGTTGGTCTGCTCGGGCCGCTGGGCGCGGTGGGAAGTCCGGAAGAGCCGTATGTTCAGGACTACCTCGGTGTTCCGGCCGTCCTGATCGGCGGCGGCACCATCGAGATTCAGCTCAATGTCATCGCTCAGCGTGTGCTGGGATTGCCACGCTGATTCAGACACACGTTGAAAGTCATTGTCACCGCTGATATTGCGGGGAAACGACTTTCTGAATCCCCGGTAGCTGTATTGGGATTAATGCCTCAAAAACTGTGCGGTGGAGTTAATATCATGTCGGCCGGTCGACTTCGATGAGGAGACGCAGGACGGTGACGGGCCCAGCTCGAACCAAGAACAAGTACGGCATGCCTCGGCAGCTGTAGTTCTCGCCGTGACGTCCGTTGAACTCAGAGAGTCCGGAGGCACACACATGTTCAGATCTGGAAAAGACCGTTCGCTCTTTAGTCGGAGGTCACGTTGCGGGCTCGTAGCCGCCGGAACGCTGCTGGTTGCCGGTCTGCTGGCCACCGGCCTGGTGGCGCCGGCCGGCGCTTCCGGCAGCTTCGGCTCAGGGGGCTTCGGTGGGTTCGAGTTCGGTTCGTCCGGTGGGTTCGAGTTCGGTTCAGGTTCAGGTTCACTCGATCCGGGGTCGAGCGGTTCACTCGATCCGGCGTCGAGCAGTCCCGTCGATCCGATCCTGAGTGCTGTCGACGACAAGTCGAAGGCATGCGACAGCGGCAACACGGCTTTTGCCTACAATTCCCTGGCCACTGGCGCGCTCAACTGCTATGGCCCCTCCTTGGGCTTCCAGGCTCAGAGGGTAAATGAATACGGTGACGCGGTAGGCCTCGCGGGCACGGCGAGAGGGCTCGTGTCGCTGGACGTGTTGTTCGCGAGCTGGGCATGCAGCGTGAGCGGAGCGTGGTCCACCGGAGACTGTGTGTCGAACCCCGGGGATACTTTCAATGTTCCGATTACGGCCAGAATCTACGCTGCAGATAACTTGGCTACGCCCCTGGCTGTGGTGACCAAAACCGCTGCAATTCCGTACCGACCTTCGGCAGACAATGTGAACTGCACCGGCGCATTCGCGGGCCGGCGATTCAATGCTGATGGGGCGCAAGGTGTTAGCGGGTCCCAGCCAAGTGGCGGTCGGTGTCAGAGCTCCATTGGCGCGGTCGTCAACTTCCCGTTCCCCGCTGGGACCACACTTCCCGATCGGGTTGTCTGGACGGTTGCGTACAACACAACTTCCTTCGGCGACAGTCCGATCGGTACATCAGCCCCGTGCTTCTCTACCTCGGTCGGTTGCCCGTACGACGGACTCAATGTCGGAGCGACTGATTTTCCCAACGCGCCCTACTCCGGAACTAATCTCCTGCCAGTGGGAGAGGCCTACTCGTCCCAGGGTCAACCGTCGGCACCTCTGGCGACCTTCAGTAGTAACAAGCCATTAGGCGCGATCGCGACAAGATAGGGCCGCCGGAGAGGTGGCGGCATCTCGCGGATCGCGGTCATTCCGTAATCACGGTGGCGAAACAACGGCGCCGCTTCGACTCTGATCTGCTCGGCCACGTCCACGCCGGCCTCGAGTCCGAGGTTTCTCGCCATTTTCACCTCCGAAGTGAACATTGATCCGGTGCCGGGTACATCCTCGAAAAATGTAGCAGGGGAACGACGCCCGGAACTGGTCGGCGGCTCAGCGGACGGCGGATTGTCCGTTTCGGATCTCGGACGGCACGACGATCCCCCGCTTGAGGATCTTTCCCGTTGCGCCCTTCGGCAGTGCCTCGACGAGGACGACGTGACGTGGGCGGTGGACCTCACCAACGGCGGTGCTGCGTTGTTGATCGCACTGGTTGCCGACCGGGAGCAGCGGCTGCTCTACATCCCTGTCCGAGTGGTTCATCATGCGACTGGTGGTTATCGCGGTGACAGCAAATCCGACGCGAAAGATGCCGCGATCATCGTTGATCGGGCGCGGATGCGCCGAGACTTGCATTCGGTGCGGGTCAGCGACGAGATCAGTATCTAACTGGGTATTCTGACCTCGCGGCGGACGGATCTGATGCGGGACCGAACCCGCACCATCAACCGCCTCCGTGCACTCCTGAGTACCTATTTCCCGAGTCTTGAGCGGTCGTTGGATATCAGTAACGTCAAAGCGGCGCTGATCTTATTGTCGGGGTATCAGACGCCGGATGGGATCCGCAGACTTTGGCACGCCTGCCCGGAGACGTGGTTGCGGAAACGTAAGGCGTACAACGCCAATCAGATTGCAGTGAAGGCGATCGACGCCGCTCAGTCGCAGCATACGCGTGTTGCGGGCCAGGATGTAGCAGCGAGAACCACCGCGAAGTTCGCGGTTCAGGTGATGAATATCGAGGCATACGCAGGCGGTTCTTGCTCTCGCACGGCGCAGGTTGAACGTGCTGTGGGCGATGCTTCGTGACTACGCGGTCTATCGGCCGGCCAAAGTTCTGGAGAGCTGGCTACCCAGGGCATTGATCGTGCCCACCGTCGTGAGGCGTTCCTGACTGCCAGGGCAGAACGAGCCGACCCCTGGTCTTATCGAGATGCCGAGGAATCACGTGCAGGTAGACAGGGAAAACCGTCTGCCAGGCGTCGGCACCGTAGCCTCCACGCCGTCGACTCCGAAGGCACTTCCTTGGGGTATTCAGATGTTGATAGCGTCCAGCTCTGCCACATCCTCAGAGGACAGGGAAAGGCCGGCACCTGCGACGTTCTCACGTAGATGCGCCACCTTGGAGGTCCCCGGGATGAGCAGAATATTCGGGGAACGCTGCAGCAGCCAGGCCAGCGCGACCGACATCGGAGTCGCGTCCAGTCGGCCGGCGACTGCCGAAAGCGCCGAGGACTGCAACGGGCTGAAGCCACCGAGGGGAAAGAACGGGACGTACGCGACACCCTCGGCGGCGAGCCGGTCGATGAGTTCGTCGTCGTGGCGGTGGGCGAGGTTGTACATGTTCTGCACGCACACGATCGGGGCGATGCTCTGAGCTTCGGCGACCTGCTCGGGGGTGACGTTGCTGACCCCGAGGTGGCGGATCAGGCCCTCTTGCTGGAGCTCGACGAGCGCCGAGAACGACTCGGCGAGCGAATCAGGTTGCGGGCCCTCAGCGTTGCCCATGCGCATGTTGACCAGATCGAGCGCCTCGACTCCGAGGATCGCAAGGTTTTCATGGACCTGTTTGCGCACGTCTTCGGGTCGCCGGGCGGTAGGCCAGCCACCGTCAGTATCACGTTCCGCGCCTACCTTGGTCGCGATGTGCAACGACTCGGGGTAGGGGTGTAGTGCCTCTCGGATCAACTCGTTGGTCACGCGGGGCCCGTAGGCGCCGCTGGTGTCGATGTGGGTGATCCCCAGCTCGACTGCTTCGCGCAATACGGCCAGTGCACCGTCGTGATCGGCGGGTGACCCCATGACCCATGGTCCGGCTAGTTGCATGGCGCCGTAGCCGAGTCGGGTGACCGTCAGGTCGCCGAGAGTCCAGGTGCCGCCGGGAAGAGAAGTGGAGGAGGTGCTCAACGTGGTGCCCTTCGTAGTTGTTCGCTGGGGTGGCGTGTTCCGCGTCCCTGTACCAGTATTGGAGAGCAGCTCTCTAACGGGAAGTAGGCACTTTGGAGTGCGTAACTCACCATGAAGAGACCCGAAGGTGAAAAGACTCGAGAGAGTGGTGTGATCCGTGTGACGACAGCAGCTCAGAAGAAGGCTCAGGCAAAGATCGAGTACAACGCATTCCTGGCGGTATGCCCCAGTCGCCAGCTGCTGGATCGAATCTCGGACAAGTGGGTCGTCCTGATTCTGTGCGCGCTGGGCGGTGACGCTTTCCCTGTTCCCGATGCAGTACACGATCCGAAGGCGCTGCGTTACTCCGAGATCTCTCGTCTCGTGGCCGGGGTGAGCCAAAAGATGCTGACCCAGACCTTACGGTCGCTGGAACGTGATGGCATGCTCACTCGCACCGTAACGGCGACAGTGCCGGTCACCGTCTCCTACGAGTTGACCGATCTCGGCCTCTCGCTCTACCAACTGACGCGCGGACTCAGGAGTTGGGCCCAGACGCACATGACTGAGGTGTTCGCCAACCGCGAAAACCACGACGCTCACACCATCTGACGACTCACGTTCATCAGCTCAGAAAATTCACGCGCTACGCCTTCAACTGTGAAGAACCAGACCACCGTCTCAAGCGCCCAACAGCGCAGACGATCAGTTGCCGATTCGTCATTCACATTCACATATCGTCGGGAGATTTGCCCCGCATCGCGTGCCGCTCCACAGCTCGGAACGGCCTGCGGCCGTGCTTGACAAAACCTATTGAGCTTCTCGTTCGTTGGTCGCTGCCACGGCGAATGCGGATCGGCGAAGAACGCCCTCGTGCCGGTATCGAGCGCGAACTGGGCATGCCCGGAGAGCTCCTCGCCGCAATCGCCAAGTGACAGAACTTTCTTGGACGTACTCCATCAACGGGGAACCTCCCAACAGTCACCGCAGCCCCGGAGCCGCCCTCGACCGGATCACTCGGATCGTTGGAGGGCTTCGGGTCGCGACTGAGATGTCTTGACCCTGTAGGCGCCATCACACGCCAAACATGGCCGCTCACCCTATTTCCGGGGTGGGCGGCCACGTTTTCTGTATTCGGACAGGCAGATCAGTGGCGGGCAGCGATGTCGATGTTGACCCACTCCCCGAGTCCGTCCAGATCTTCGGCGATGTCCGGAGCCTTGAACGAGCACTTCGCATCCGTGCAGCGTTTGTACCCGGCACGCTCTGCAAGGTCACGCAATGTAGGCCAGAGCAACTGCACATGAAACGCCGAGAGTTCGATCCCGGTTCGTCGAAGGTGTATGCGCTTTGGCGCGAGACCATTCAAGCCGTCAACTCCTCGACCGCGACGGGGTGCCGGTACCACCCGTGCCACATACTCCAAACCTTTGAGCAGCCCCCGGCAAAACTTCTTGGCTGCCAACGCGTTTCGGCGTGACTGAACCAGCACATCGAGAACGTTGCCATGTTGATCGACCGCCCGCCACAGGTAATGCTGGGTGCCGTTCATTTTGATGAACCCTCGTCGAGGTGCCATGTGGCACCGGGTTGTGGACGTCGGCGCGTAAGCCGTGGTCAGTGAAGTCGATCTGCTCGACAAATGTGCGTCGGTCACAACCGGTGTTCGAGCACAGAAACCGACGCACTTGCAGGAAAACGTAGCTCGATCGGCCAGCTGTAGCCGTATCGGCGAGCATGCGTGCGTATCGACTGCGCACTCGTTTTGAGGAAACACCGCACGTCGGGCAGCTCGCCGAAACAGGCAACGGCGACGCACGAATATGGACTCCGCCTGCGGTCGCATCGACCGAATCGATGTCGACGCCCGACAGATGCGGAAGAAGTGCACGCAGGTCACAACAGTTCTCAGGACACCAGAACGATCATCTCCCGCCCGATCCACGTCGTGCCCGAACGACAGACGGCGCGAAGGTGGAGCCGTCAGGGAAAGTGGGCCAGAACCACTTTTCAACCGTCGTCTACACGAGCCGTCACACCGAGAGATGCGCAGTTTCGCTGTCCAGCGATCCGCCAGCATCTGGCCGCCCGCAGTGAAATCGCGTCCCACCCTCACCAATCCGCCCTTGCTGTGGCTACGAATGCACCATAGGAAGTCTCTACCCCTGGGCCACGCCGGATCACCTCAGTTCGGCGCCACGAGAACCCGACACCTCTCCTTACATACCGGAATCCGCCGGCACGAACATCGTTCGAAAGGTGCACACCATGACCCTCAGCGACAACAGTCACTCGGCAAACGCGCCGCTGCGATGGTCCCGTGTGAATGCCGGCACCGATCAGTGTGTCCACGCAGCGGGAAGGTCTCCGATGACACCCAGCCGTGCGGGGCGCCACCAGTGCATCGTCATGGAACATTGATGATTATCGACGAGTCAACCTCATCGGCTGTGCTGTCCGTTGCGGCTTCCCCTGAGCAACTCCGTGTGCTGCGGGCTTATGTGCGGGCTGTCGCCACCCATCGCGGTCTTGCGGCGGACGATCTGGCCGATCTCGTTCTCGCAGTCGACGAAGCCGCCAGTACGCTCCTCGACCATACTAATCCCCTGAGCGTTCTCACCTGTGCGTTCGATGTCGACCCTGGCAATCGTCTGCGCGTGCACCTCACTGCGACGACCACGGAACCGATCGACCACAGCGCTACGTCCTTCGGATGGTTCGTCCTCCACACGCTGGTCGATGCAGTCACCGTCGAACACATCCGGACTCCCCACGAATTGGAACGCTGGGACGTGGCAATCATCTTGACCAAAGCGCTGCACGCAAAGGCGTAGCCATGGCGAGAGCACCAACGACGAGCCCACCGTCACCGAACAGGCGGTGTCACCGTGGGCGCCGGTGCTCTCGCATTCGTGCGGCAAGGCTCGGCACCAGCCTGGTCTCAGTGGCTCCAATCGGCTGCCACACTCGAGAAAGCGAGTACGCGCATCGACGATATCGCACATCAACGAGGCCTGTTGTTAGGGCAGGACGGAAGAACCTCGACTCCGACCGGGGCAATCCCAACGGTGGAGCAATTGCGGGTTCACCGACGTTGCCTCAGTACGACTGGTCGAGCGAGTCGGGGCGATCCGCAATCTCGTGGGTGATGACTGATCACCGCCGCCGCGAACACCTTCGGCTGGCGCCGAGACCGTACATCCTCCAGAGAGCGTGCACCCTCCGATGAGTAGGTCGGCGACAGTATCGCGCCAGTTCAGAGCTTCATCCGTGCCTTTCAGGCTTGGGCGCTGTCATCGCCATGCGAGCCTTCCGGCGCTGGACGCTCTCGCGGTGGTCGGACGCAGGACTGTCTGCAAACATCGTCTCGATGCGTGCCTTGATTTCCTCGGTGCTGATCGTGCCACGGGGTACGACACGCTGCGGGATTGCAGAAGGCTTCGATGTGTTCATACGTTTGCTTCCAGTGAGATTTTCGAATTGGTTTGTGCTGAAAAAGGTTTCGTTTCGAAAGCCATTCGAAGGTTAGATGAGGAGGGCGGCTAGAGCGATACACGCCACGACGAGGGCCGCGACTAGGGCGCACAGTGCGATCGATCCGGTCAATGCCAGCGCCGGCGCGGAGGCCGGCACGGCGGAGCCGAGGGCGATGCATGAGGTCGATCGGAACCGTGAAGCCTGTACTCGGGATGGGTTTGTGTCTCGGTCTGGGTGGTTCATGTGGTGTCCTTGTTGTTTCCCGGGTTTACGTCGTTTCCCGAGTCGACCTGGTGGATATCGGGTCTGGGGGGGGAGGGACAGTTGATGACGCGGTGGGCGAAGCGTCTCGCCGGGATCTTCAGGCGGATAGCCCGTTCGAGGGCGCGGGATCGTCGTCGAGGCAGTCCGCGAATCCTCGCTCAGGCGCATGTCCCACACTGGGCGACGGCGGTTGTGAAATTCACCCGCGCAGGGAAACCGAGTTCCAGAAGTTCTCGGTGATCCGTCAGTGTGGTTGCCGAACGGTGGGGTGTTTACCTGCTGCGGCGTTCCATCACTGGGGGCGAGCGCGTTGCCGAATACAGTTCGACGATCTCGCGCGGCGGCGCCGTGGCCGTCGAACAGCGCCAGGCACCCCGCTCCACATCGGATCCAGGGATTTTTCTATCGAAAACGTCGAATCGCTCGGCGACATCGGTATGAGCAAGATCAGGGCCTTTCCATCAGTGCTCCGGACCTGCGATACGGTCCGGCCCCGACGGCCCTGTGGCTTAAGGCACGTTCTAGGTGACTCCAGCAGTAACAGTGAAACGAACACGATGTGCTGCCCTAACTTTGTACATCAAGGACGTGATCCGTGCCACCCGGGCAACGGTCCAGGTGGGCGTCGAACACGGTGATGCTCCGAAGCGGGTCACCAGTTCGTCTCGCCCGCGAAATATTTTGCGGCCCTGTGCAGGATCTCTCGCTCGGACTCGAGCTTGCGGATCTGGGCCCGTAGCTGCTGGTTTTCTTCCTCCAACACGGAGTCGGACGATACCTCGCCTCGCTGCCGCGCCGGCGATTACCGAATCGACCATCGTTCGTGAGGGCGTCGCTTATTGCTCGTGGACGCCGACTTCATCCAAGGCGGACGCACGGAGGCCGAGCACGCACAGCGTTCCTCCCGACGGCCGAGCACGACGTCGTGAATCCTCCGTCGTTGCCGAACCGGTCTCTGAGCATGCCGCCGGATGAACTGCGTCCGGCCACCGACGAGGGGCGACCGTTCTTCAGTGGGGAAGCGGGATGGACGTCTGACGCTGCCGCTCATCGGAATTCGGCGCATAAGCAGCTCTGGTGTCGGTTCGTCCTCGCTGTGCAGTGTGAGGTTGTGTCGCCTTTCCAAGGTGAACAGGGTCAACCTGTCGAGACGGAGGGGTGTGAGAATGTCAGTCTGATCCGGACCCAGGAGGGCGGCGCGATTCGACCAACCTTGGTAATCGGCCAGGCGGATGGTTGCGCGGCATAGAGTTTTCGACGACCGTTGGTCCTGCCCGTTGTCTTCGGTTCGACCGCACCGGATCGCGGGATGGTTGGCGCGACGGGACCTGGCGAGTTCGATTGTTCGGGACTCGCCCAGTGGACCTATATGCAAGCGGGCGTGTCGATCTCACGAACCACCTACGTCTGCTCGCCAACAACGACATCGACCTCATGTTCGGCGAGCGTCGAAGGGGGGAGCAGCACGGTGAGCTCATCTTTCAGGATCGGCTGGTCCTTTATGCTGCCCCCGTACAGTTCGTTGATCTGGAGGGGCCGGTTCCTCTTGTTACCTATCCAGCGCCGTCGCTGACGCGTGAAATTGCGCTCGACGTTTTGCGAGGCAGTGGACGTGGTAGTCGGATCACCTGCACCACCGACAGCCTCAATGGTTTGCGTGCGGCTGCGCTGGCAGGGCTCGGGGTTGTGCTGCATGCCGAGAGTTTGCCACCGCACGGTCTGGAACAGATCAGTTCGCGGGGCCTGCCTGACGCCGGTGACATAGAGTTCGTGTTGGTTGCACGGCGCAGGGTGTTGAGTGAACCGGAGTCTGAGTTGCGCGAGGTGATTCTCATGAATGTCACTCGCCTGCGGACAGGGAGCGGTCGCTAAACATCGTTCGTGCAATGCCGTCCTATGCTCTTGTGCATGTCCGTACTGCTAAGAGGGTTTGTGGCAGGCTTCGTCAAACCGTCGAAGCACTAATATCCTTTTGGGTTGACCGTCGATCCGGAAGTTCTTCGACGATTGTCAGGAATGGGAATGGCTGCCAAGGCGTTTCGACCCTGGGCGGGCGCTGGCCACTCCGCGCAGCATCACCGCGCTGCTCGGCCAGAACCCTGCTCGACGTCCCGCCGCACAAGACCGGCACCGCGTTCACCAGGCCGGTCGACCCGATCCTCGGCCAGGCCCTCGACATCTGGCAGGCGATGTGCCCCACCCAGCCGCAGTTTCTCGACCGCCCCACAGACGAGCGGGTCGACCTGCTGTTCGCCTTCCGTGCCCGCCGAGTCTCCTCGTCCTTTCGTCAACAACGCGATCATCTCGATGCTCTGCCACGAGGCAGGTGTCCGGCCGCCGACGTCCGAGGCAGCATCACGAGCCACCGGGCCCGGCCGGAAATCGCTAGCCAGCTCTATAGCGCCAAGGAACTGATGACCGAAGTGTGACCTGCAAGCCTGACTCGGCCACCGCTCACCCCAATCCACCCAGTACTACGCGAAAATCAGCCCCACCACGCTCACTCGGCCGACACCGACGCCGGGTACTTCGCCCGCAAAGCCGCACCATCGAGATCCTCATCGCGACGCTGTCACTTCCAACGCGGTCGGAGATGAAACACCCTGGCAGTACTACGATCTCGGGCTCAAGTATTGCACCTGACCTTCTTTGAACAGCGCCCACCCAGGATGGCGTGTGCCCGCTGTGCCTTCTACGCCCCAAGACATCCGGAAAAGCGCAGCTGCTCGAAACCAAGGACAACCTGCAACGCATGCTCACCGCCATCCCACTCAACGACGACGAACGCGCAGCCGTCGAGGACGGCCAGCGCGCCCTCGACAACCTCATCGACCGGCTGCTCGATGTCCCGACGCCTACCGGAACGACGCCACGCGAAATCGAGGTGCCGGCGACCGCGACCCTGCTCCGATTGTTTCTGTCAACCAGAGCAGACGAGAATGTCCTTGACCATTCAGATTCCACGTAACTATCAAGCTGTTCAAACGGCAAATGTACGGACGTGCTGGATTTGACTTGCTTCGCAAACGAATGCTCTTCAGCGACTGATACTTTCAGAATCGGTCGCGGAAAGTGTTCCAGAGCCCGCTTTCAACCGTCGTTTACAGTCGATGCGATTGGCGCCAGCGGTCGGGGCCGGGTCAACCGGCTCCGACCGTTGACGTGCGCGGACATGACGACGTTCTCAGTCGCTGACCGGGATCGCACACACTGTGTCAAGCCCGAGAACGTGATTGAGTCGACCGGACGTGATCCACGACCCGATACTGATAGAGAGTTCCACGATTTCGGCTTGGCTGTACTGCGCACTCATCCGGCCCCAGAATTCGTCCTCGAGACCGTGATGGTCGACGGCGTACCGCTCGGCGTACTCGGCAGCCAGTCGCGTGCGGACATCGAAGCTGTCCGTGGTTTTCCACTGCTCGACGGCGTCACCGAAAGTGCTCTCGACTCTCACCCCGTCGCGTTCGGTACGCCAATCCATACAGACGATGCATCCGTTGATCTGCGCTATCCGCAGCCGCGCGGCTTCGAACTCACGTAGACCCAGTGTGGATTCCGCGGTTACCGTCCGTGAAAATCGGCGCGCCGCGCGGCCGATCTCCGGGACGAGTTCGGTCCATACGTATTCGGTGGGATCCTTGCCGTCGGGGACGGTGATGTGCATCGTTGGTTCCTGCTCTGTTGATTTCCTGTGGACGGTAGTGCCACATCGTGTGTTGCTGGCGCGCAGTCTCATTGGTCGGCACGACCGTGGACGCGGCGTGGACGGTGCGCCGAAGTACCCGTATTCCTCGAGCGAGGCGCCCGGCCAGGGACGAGGGCCGGTAAGGGCGACCTGGACCCAGAGCGGATTTGCCTAAAAGCGCGTCCAAAACTGTACTTCAGATCCACTGGTCCGAGGAGGCGAACAAAAGGCTGTCCATCATCGCCGCCGAAAAGTTATCCACGGAAACCGTCAAAGCCTTACGGCCGCGGCGGGGAGCATCCAGTTCGGGGATCAGCGACCGCGAGACTTCTCGGGCAGCATCACCTACTAGGGGCGCCACTCGTTCGAGTTGTGCGGTACGAATGTCACCGCACAACGCAATGCTGCCGACGTAACCTTCGGGCCCCCGAATCACTGCGGCCACACAGGCGACACCCCGCGCCGCTTCTCCGCGTTCGAAGGCCAAACCTCGACGCTGACGGATGCGGTTCAGCTCCTGATGTAGCTCCCCGATCTCCCCGATGGTCTTCTCGGTACGGCGAGGGAGTGTTGCACCGAACAATGCGTCGACACGCTCCGGGGTGATGCATGCAAGCATCGCCTTGCCCCCCGCCGTCGAATGCGCAGGGATACGTCCACCGACTCGAGAGGGCAACCCCGTAGCCAAGCGTCCGCCCACCTTGTCGAGGTAGACGCTATCGCGCACGTCGAGAACAGAGAGATGAACGACCAGTCCGGTCCGCAGATGCAGTTCGTGCAATACGGGAGCTGCAGCTTCACGAATCTGACTGTGCCCGCCCCCCAGTCCGAATGCGCGTCGGCCGAGTCCGTATCCGATCGATGAATGATTGACCCAGTCGAGTTTGACGAGTTGATCGAGAATCCGGTGGACGGTGGAGCGAGGCAACCGGGTGCGGTACGCAACTTCTTCGAGGTTGAGTCGCGCGGCCCGACCGTCGAAGGCATCGAGAATCAGCGTTATCCGTTCGACCATCGACGACGGTATGTCCTTCTTGAACTCCCCGTTCTCGGATTGCGTAGTGGTCGACCTAACGCTGGATACCGGTTCGTTTACGTCAATGGCCATAGCCACCTTCCCGAACAATTCGTAGGCGGCGTCTCGCTCTGGTACCTGACAGGTACCTCGCTCAGCTCATCCGCAGGCATCAAGGTCGTACAGCAGACTCACGAATTTTTGCGGAGCTGCTGGCCGTGGGCGCCATGAAGATTCATCTCACTCCCGGACGTCTGCCCCTCGGTCCGACCAGTATCACCCGAAGAGTAGACACACGTCAACCGCATGTTTACCGCCGCCGTTGGCGTCGAAGGGTGATCGCAGGCCAGACTCCATGTCATGGAACCCAAATCTCATCTAGTTCGGCAGATTCTGTCGCCTGCCCGGGCGGCCACCAGGGAGCGACTGATCGATTCCACTGTCTCCTTGGCAACAGAGGGCGGATATGACGCAGTCACCATTCGGCAAATCGCCGCCAGGGCTGGCGTGTCGGTTCCTACGGCATACCAACACGCGAGCTCGAAAGACCAGTTACTCGTAGAGGCTCTGATGGCTCTCGGCAGACTCTCGACAGAGAGCGTGCGCCACGGGACGTTGATCGGGGAGACACCCGCAGATCGTCTCGTGATGGTGTTCGGGCGGATCTTGAGGGAAGCGAGTAGGAAACCTCTTCTCTACCAGGCCATGTACCGCGCGTACGTCGCCTGCAGCCCGGCGCAGATCGCGTCCGATCCGACAGTCGGCTTCGGCCCGGAGAAGGCTAAGTGGATCGGTGAGACGCTCCGTGCCGGCGATACACAGGGAAATACCGACGGTGATATAGAGTCGGCATCCCGGATTCTCAGCTGCCTGTTTTTGGGCGCAATGGTCGGCGTGGCGGCAGGGCGTGACGCCGATGAAGTTCTCATGATCCTCGAAGAGGCCACACGCAAGTTGCTTCCCTGACAGTGAACGTTGGCTGTGAAACCGACGGTGTCCAAGCCGGCCAGTGGCGTCAAGATCGCGAACCTCGGCCGAGTTTGCGTCGACTCATCTGACGCTGTCAGCACACCGCCCTTGAGGACGCTGATTTTCTTCGCATCCAGCGCACGCCTCCGGTGGTACGGCCGAGTGCAGATCCCGAGTGCATCGCACTTCTGAACCCAGAATGTCGGAAGACGACCGAGCAGCAGAAGAAACGCGGCCGCGGAATGCAGTGGTGACCGGGGACGACTGTGGCCACGAGAAACGAGAGCGTGTTCGTTCTACGAAGCGGATACTTCAGATTCTCGTCGCAGATTTCGCAGTCTCGTTTCAGATGGGTGCGGTGTTCCGTGACGTGGCCCGCGTTGTTGATAAGGGCTGGTCAACCTACAAAATCGGTGTTCTACATTTACGTTTGCGTTATGGCCGCTTTAGGTCATACGTGCTTATCGTATTGATGGCCTGAAGCGGCCATTATTCGAATTGGGTATCTTGTGCCCGATGTCCGCTATCTTTGCCGGGTGGTTGCGTCCTGTGGCCGCACCGCCCCGTGCGGACACCGCTTGGGAAAGGCGCTTACCCGTGACTGTCATCGTAGAACCCCATCCACGCCGACGGCGGTCCCGGACTGCCGCGGTATTCGGTACTGCTGCTCTCGCCCTCATCTTCTCTGTTGGCGGCGTGGTCGGTACTGCAACCGCAGACACCGTCACCGACACCATCACAGTCGGCACGAATCCGGCCGGGGTGGCGATCAGCCCCGACGGCACCCGCGCCTACGTCACCAACCTCAGTGGCAGTTCGGTGTCGGTGATCAACACGACCACTACGCCCCCCACCACAATCGCCGACGTCACCGTCGGCACGCAGCCGCTCGCGGTGGCGATCAGCCCTGACGGCACCCGCGCCTACACGGCCAACAATTCCAGCAATTCGGTGTCGGTGATCAACACCACCACTGCGCCTCCCGCCAGGATCGCCGACGTCACCGTCGGCAGGAATCCGCAGGGGGTGGCATTCAGCCCCGACGGCACCCGCGCCTACGTCACCAACACCGGCGGCAGTTCGGTGTCGGTGATCAACACCACCACTGCGCCTCCCATCACGATCGCCGACGTCACCGTCGGCTCGGGTCCGTACGCGGTGGCGTTCACCCCGGACGGCACCCGCGCCTACGTCAGCAATTTCGACAGCAGTTCGGTGTCGGTGATCAACACCACCACCACGCCCCCCATCACAATCGACACCATTACCGTCGGTTCGCAGCCGTACGGGGTGGCGATCACCCCCGACGGCGCCTACGCCTACACCGCCAACCACATCAGCGGCTCGGTATCGGTGATTGCGATCGACAAGGCACCGACCCTGACAGGGGTACCGCCCGCCGGGGTTGTCGGCCAGACCTACAGTCACGCCTTCACTGTCACCGGAGAACCCGCACCCGCCGTCACGGTCACTGCTGGCGCTCTCCCCGCGGGATTCACCCTCAGTCCGGCTGGTGTTCTGTCCGGAACCCCCATTGCAGCAGGCACATCCGCCTTCACGGTCACTGCCGCCAACGGCATCGGAACCCCCGCAACTCTCGATGTCACTCTTACCGTGGCACCCGCTGCTCCGGGCACCCCGGGGGGGCGGCCTGTTTGGATCGCTCGAGCAGATCTTCGGATTCGGCAGCTGATCTTTCCGCCGGTACCGACATATTGACGTTGCCTCCATCCCCATTTCGTGGGGGCGGAGGCAAAGTCGATCCGGGAACTTCTCTCACCAATTCTCGTTCTGGCGGGCGTATTCGGCTGGGGAAGGCTTCGAGAATTTGGTCTGCGACAACCTCCACTGGCGGAACGTTGCTGAGTGCGTGAGTTGTGCGGCTGTGTGTTGTAGGTCGATCGGTCGAGGTGCCGTTGTTGTTGGGCGAATTGTCTTGCCCGCGTGAGCTTGTGCGCGCGTTGGTGAGAGCTTGCTGGCAAGAGATTGAAGTTCACATCCCACAGAGGGGGATAGGGCTACGGGCGCTGGGTTGTGGAAAAAGTGGCGTTGCGGTTCGGGCGCGGTGCACAGTGTTGCGCGGAGACCTTCGCACCGCTCAGCTCGAGCGAGTAGCTCCACTGGTAATGCGCGCGGCTCGTGAGGTCTCGCGCACGTTGTATCCGGAATTGGGTGTTCCCCGCCGTAGCCCCAAGACTCCTCCCGTTCCCGCCAGCACATTTTCCCCGAGACGATGGATCGCCTCATGGCAGCGTCGTCCGAGCACTGGACCTGAAGCATTTTCGATCGACACGTGGATGCTTAACGCACTTTCAGCTCTCGTAACCATTCTGCCGCAATAAGTTACATGTGTATCGAGTTGCAGGTGATGATCGAACATCGAAATGGCCGCGAGTGTGCGTCCTCGGGGGCTCTGTCGGCCACCCGGAGGCAAGGCGCCTCGGTTCACTCGACGTCGTCGGGGAAATGTGAAATCCGTCAATGTTGTTGCAGCAGAGGCTCGATCGGAGAGAGGTCGAGTTGAGTGCCGGCACGGACCGGCGCAGTAGTAATCCGTCCGTGTTCGACCGGCGCACGTGCGTTTCGCGGCGGTGACCGACGTCGCAACACATCCTGGGTTGCCGGACGATGTGATCCACCAGGTGTCTGTCGCTCACCCGCGCCGTGTGTGCCGGACGATCAATCGTGTCGAGGGTGCAACGCCTCGTTCATGCTCTCCACCCCACGCGCATGCGCCGACAGGTCCTCCCGAGCCGACCGCATCGCGGCACTGCGACTACGCGACCCCGACTCCGAGGCTTCCGAGTCCCCATCCGAGT
>NZ_JALGQH010000084.1 GCF_022810305.1 Rhodococcus sp. ARC_M6 | reverse complement strand
GGTAGTTCGCTGCTGAATGCCCAGCCCTTGGACCATTCGGGGCGGAAGGTCGCGTTGTCGTCGTTGTAGTGGCTGCGCATCCACTGTTCCATTTCGCGGTAGAACGCGAACATGCCGGGAGTGCCGGGGACGCCGAGGACGTTGAGCCAGATCGCGGTGTCCCACTCGGGGTGGTCCGGGCGGGGGCGCATCGCGGAGATGGTGGGGGCGCCGGCGGAGGGGACTTGGACGTCATCGGCTTGGTCGAGGCCGCAGCAGCGGATTTCGACGGGTCCGTTGAGGGGGAACTGGCCGAGGGAGCGGTAGTGCTCGATGCGGCCGTTGTACCACGCGGTGAAGTCGTGGATGACCTGGCCGATGTTGGCGCGGGAGGTGATGACGGCGCCGCCGCCTTCGGTCAGTCGGAGGGTGGTGGCTTTGATGTAGAACTGGACGTCTTTGGACCAGCCCCAGATGTCGTTGGCGTTGGTGACGGCGAGGCCGGCGACGGTGGTC
>NZ_JALGQH010000012.1 GCF_022810305.1 Rhodococcus sp. ARC_M6 | reverse complement strand
TACTCACACCCCTCACTCAGCACCGAAACCGTAAGGCCCGGAACATCATTCGCGATGTGAAGTACCAAAAATTTGGCACTGACATTCATCGACACACTGTTGAGTTCTCAAAGAACACGCGCACACCGTCACCGCCGACCCTCTGGCCGGCTGCTCTGGGGCAACTTTTCCAGCTTATCGGATTCTCTGCGCCGGCGCAAACCGGGCTGATCGTCGTCGTGAACTGGAGGTGAAGCACAACCATACAGGATGGAAACTGCTTCGGATTTCGTCAGGCACTTCGTCCAACCTCGTGTCTCTCGCTGTGAGGCGGGAGTCGGTGTCCGTGTCGCTCTGACTTGGAATAAGTTACGCGAGTGTTCATCGAAATAACAAATCGCCTGGTCACAACCCTGAGGAACCTGAATTTCGGCAATTTCAGAGTAAGGACAACCCGAATTCGATGAGTTTTTGCCGCCGCTGCGGTCTGTATGTAGGAGAACGCATCAACCAACGTTTAAGGAGTACCTACTCATGTCCCGTCTGCTCTTCGTCAACATGCCCGTCAAGGACGTTTCGGCTACACGTGCCTTCTTCAGCGGACTCGGCTTCGAGTTCAACGACATGTTCAGTGACGAGAACACCGTCTCGATGATCGTCAGCGACTCAGCGACGGTGATGTTTCTGAACGAACCCCGATTCGGTGACTTCATCGCAGATGACATCTGTGACACGTCAAAGGCCCGCGAGGCCCTGATGTGTGTCTCGGCAGAGAGTCGAGAAGAAGTAGACAGCTTTGTCGACGCCGCAATCGCAGCTGGCGGTACCAAGTGGATGGAACCCCAGGATCACGGCTTCATGTACGGCCGCGCATTCCGCGACCTGGACAATCACGTCTGGGAGGTCATGTGGATGGATCCCGCCGCGACGGTTCCCCAGTAGATCGACGGTTCCCCAGTAGATAAGGGTCGGCTACCGGAGGGATGTGCGAGCCAAGGCACTCGCACATCCTCTCCTCCTACAGTTCCGCCGGCAGACCGAACCGTGCAAACAAGGTCAGGTCAAAGAAGCAGGTCACATGTGAGATCCCTGATTCCGTCACGTCGAGTACATGCAACTGGAAGGCGCGGTGAACACCGTCCGGCTCTCGCATGTAGAGCCCGAACGCCGGTTGCCCGTTGGCCGCGGTCGGCAGCAGTCGCATCGCACCAGGTCCGTCGGCCGGGCACTTGTTCCCGATGAGTTGCCCGATCGCCCCGGGACCCTGGTACCAGCCTTCGAACGGCGGCATCTCCCAGATCGCTTCACGCGTGAACATCGCAACGATGGCATCGACGTCGTAATTCTCGAAGCTGCGAACATATTCGCGAAGCATTGTCCTGGCCGCGTCACTTGTGGGTTCCACCAGGTCGTCTTCGGTGGGCCCGATTGCGTTGAGCTGTGCGCGAGCGCGCTGTAGAACACTGTTGACGGCAGTGGTTGTGGTGTCCAGTGCCGTCGCAACCTCCGCAGCCTTCCATTGCAGAACGTCGCGCAACACCAATACGGCTCGCTGCCTCGGCGACAAATGCTGCAAAGCAGCGATCAATGCCAGCCGGACGGAATCCCGACGCACGACCATTACTGCTGGGTCATTCACATCGCTCAACGACGAGTCTGCAATGGGTTCGAGCCAGGCAATTTCATGGCGTTCGACCAGGTCATCCGAAGGATCTGAACTGGGCGCGCCCAAACCAACCGGAAGCGGACGCCTCGCGCGTCCCTCCAATGCCGTCAAACACGTGTTGGTCGCGATACGGTAGAGCCAAGTCCGAAACGATGACTGGCCGCGGAAACCCGAATACCCCCGCCACGCCCGAATGAAAGTCTCCTGGACCTGGTCTTCTGCATCGTGGATTGAACCCATCATGCGATAGCAATGCGCCTGAAGCTCACGGCGGTACGGATCGGCAAGGGTCAGGAAGTCACTGTCCAACGCCTGATCGACTGTCATTTGTTCAGCCTAAATGCGCGCGGCGGGATTGGCAGGAGTTGACGACATTTTAATCAAGCCGTCGACCGCAGCCCTGCCGACACCAGTTCCACTTCGAAGCAGAACGCCGTACGTTCGCAGAGCTGGAACGATGTGTATTCGATTGCACGGCAATAAGAAACGGTATCCAAATTTGATGCCGGTGCAAAAACCGCTCGGCAACGCAGCGTCAATTCAACGAAAGGTAATCCCCCTGTGAGCACATCAGATCCGATCACATCCGCCTTCAAAGATCTCACCCTGAAGGAGATGGATGCCGCGACGCTCGTCTTCGCGATCGAGAACGCAGTCGACGAGATGTCGATACAAAGTGGCACCCTGCGGCTCGCGATGGAGGTCGCCACACTCGCGCATCTCGAGCAGTCCCGAAAGAACGGGATCAAAGCCGACATTGATCCCTACATCGTTCACCCCTTGCGAAATGTGCTGCGGCTAATTCGGTACGGATGCGCCGACGCCGACGTTCTGGCCGCGACGGCCCTCCACGACACGGTCGAAGACCAACCACAGAAACTCATCCCCCTGCTCGGCGGAATTCCCATCGTCAACGAGGAGCCCTACGAGATGCGGCAGCACGCCTTGACACTCATCGTGGAGCGCTTCGGCCCCAGAATCGCTGAAATCGTTGCCGCAGTGACTAATCCAATCAACTACGGGCAGGACGGCAACGCATCTGGATACCGGGACCACGTCGTCGGCGCTATTTCGGATCCTTCGGTGTTTCTGGTGAAGTTCAGCGACTTCGTCGACAACGCCGGCAGCGTCAAGTACCTGGCGAAGGCTCCGAGGCTGAAACTGGTCGCCAAGTACGAACCCCTCGTAGAACCCTTCAAGGAGGCTGCACGGTCCTTCGGAAGCACATTGAATCTGCCGCAGGCGGGCCTCGACGGAATTTCAGAGCACATCGCCACAATCGAATCGGACTTCGCGCGATTGCGCGCATCCACCTGAAGGGTCGAGTGTCGTCCGTTCAGATAAATTTGGCGCAGAAACCACCCAACCAGACAAATGCGGGATGGGCATCCGGCGCCCAACAATTCGGGCCACCCAGCGGCCGGACCGCTCCCGCACGCAAGTGGAGCAAGGGCGGTAGGGATCGCACTGGTCTCAGTCGTGGCGGTACTGGCGCTCACGGCAGGGTCCGTCGCCACATTTCAGTATTTCCGAAACTCGGACAGCACAATCGCACTTCCGCCCGGCATGACAAAGGGCACCTTTCCGACTGCGCCAGAAGTGGCGTGGACGGCGGATCCTCACGACTACATGTCGGGATCTACAGCGTCATTTGTCAATCCCGAGTACGCCGGTCGCCGATACCTGTCCACCGGGTTCGTCGACGTCGGCGACAAACTCATTGCTGCTATCGCCAAAACGCAGACGGATTCCAACGAGTCCCGCCTGATTGCCCTGAACTCGCGAACAGGTGAGTTGGAATGGTCCGCACCGAGCACGTTCGGCGGCGGTTGTGCGAACGGCGTTGTCGAGGGCGCCCTCCCGTGCATCGAATCAGACTTCGGGCGCAACCCGAGAATGAAGTCCTTCAATGTTCACGATGGCACCATTCGAAGCGAATCCGCACTCAGCCCAAACACTTTGGCAATCTCGGTTGGCGAAGGGTCTGTCTTCACCGCTGCGTACCGCCCCGGCGAAGGTGAATACACACTGACCAGAGGCAGTGTCGATAATCCGGCGTCAGAGTGGTCTCGAAGCTATTCGACGAAGAAGTGCGGGGTTGGCAGTGGCGACCACTACGCACTGAAGATTTCGGACGGACTCGTATCGTTGTCCGGCATCGGTGGAGTAATTGCGCTTACATCCGCCGGGTCGGTCGTCGTGGAAGATACTGCGTGGGCCGGTCCGGTCCCAGGATTCGGGGCCGTTGCGGGAATGTGCGGCGGAAACACGAACGAACTCACCTTCACTCCGACGTACTTCGACACATCCGGCGCGGCGGTGTTCACGTCCAATGCGTCTGTCTCGCCCATGGACTTCTCCGGTTCCCCACTCATCCTGCCACACAACACAAGTGGTTCCCCCAATTCATCTGCATCTGCAGCCGAATCGGTCCAGCGCAAATTCAGGTTTCCAATCGGTACATTCTGGAGAACTCCCGATACGTTGTCCGGCAAATCCGGAGGAAGCTGGAACAAGATACTGGTCGAATGTGTCGAGTCCGGGAACGCCAGTGCAACAACCGGCGTTGTGGGACAGCAGGTTCCGAATGCCAAGATGGAGGCGACAGGCCCCGCAGCACCGCAAACCGGAGATGCCGAATCAACTGCGTTCGACGCACTGCGCGCCTTGGCGACTGCGGATGCTCCGTCCGTCAGTTCCGAACTCGCCGACCGCTGGGTACCGCAGCTCAGTTCGAAGCGACCAGGATTGGTGGCCGAAGGTAAGACGTGGAACAACTCGACGAGCATCTCGCCTTACGGCTGGAGTTTCCCCAGGTTCGACTGCTGTGGTCGGACGACTGGAGCGTGTTCAGTGCTCCCGACTTCTGGATCACGATCATCGGAGTCACTTTCCCCGATCCCGACGGTGCACACGGCTGGTGCGTCGGCAACGGCCTCGACCGCGAACACTGTTATGCGAAGTTGGTGAGCAAGACCCATCCGATCGAAGGCAGCACAAAATCTAGCTGATTCCTTCAGCTCACCGGACCTTCGAACAACCGCCACCGCGGGCTCCGGTGTACACAAATGAGCGAATATCCGGCTGAAAAAATACCCACCGGTAGTACCGATGAGTAATATTCGCACAATCCAATAATTCGGCAGCAGAATCAAATTTGTTACCAGTGAGTATTCAAATTCGTCCACATTTACGCCAACCGTGATCCCTGTCACAAGCTCGAAAGTTGTTGGAGCACAGCATATTAACCGGTAGGCGTAACCATGGTTCACGTTGACTAATACACTTCAATTCGCCGAGGTGACACAGGCGGCGACATACTGCATCCTTGAATAAACCAGGCATTGCCTGGGAGCCGACATACGATGTAACTCATTAATGATTGGAGCGGTTCTGAGTCCATGCACTATGTGTGATGCCGCAACTCGACATCACCGGACTCAACAGACCGAACTGACAGTCATCTGTCGATGCGCACTCGGGGGATTGTGACGCACGATCAGCCCATATCGCAACGATCACAACGTACGTGACGCAAGAATCTCATCAAGGACGGTGGCAGTGACAATGTTCAAACGAATCGCAGTGGTCAATCGAGGTGAGGCCGCGGTCCGCCTGATCAGGGCAGTACGCGAACTGAACGCCGAGCACGACTACGGCATTCGCGTCATTGCGCTCCATACCGACGCCGAGCGTCGAGCAATGTTCGTCCGCCAGGCCGACGAAGGCGTAACCCTTCGCAGCACCGGCACCGGAAGCCCCTATCTCGATTACGTCGAACTCGAGCGCGCATTGCTCGCTGCCAAGGCCGACGCAGTATGGGTCGGCTGGGGCTTCGTTGCCGAAGACCCGGCATTCGCCGAGGTCGTCGCAAAGTTGGGCATCACCTTCATCGGCCCCAGCGCCGACGCCATGCGCCTCCTCGGCGACAAGGTGGCCGCGAAGATTCTTGCCGAGAAGGTCGGCGTCCCCGTCGCACCCTGGAGCGGTGGACCCGTCGAGACCCGCGCCGACGCTCGTCGTCACGCGCAGGCTATCGGCTACCCGCTGATCATCAAGGCTCGCAGCGGCGGCGGCGGGCGCGGAATCCGCAAGGTGTGGGCCGAGGACGAACTCGAAGTTGCCCTCGAACGCACCCAGGGCGAAGCCGAGCGTTCCTTCGGTGACCCCGTCGTCTTCCTCGAACGCCTGGTCACCGACGCACGCCACGTCGAAGTACAGATCATCGCCGACAACCACGGCAACGTTTGGGCTCCGGGCGTCCGCGACTGCTCGATCCAGCGTCGCAACCAGAAGGTCATCGAAGAGTCTTCTTCCCCCGTCCTGACCGAGGAGCAGTCGGATCACCTCAAGAAGGTGTCCGCCGAACTCGTGAAGGCTGCGGGATATCAGGGCGCCGGCACCGTCGAGTACCTGTACCAGCCCGAGAACAAGCTGTTCACGTTCCTCGAGGTCAACACCCGCCTCCAGGTGGAACACCCCATCACCGAGGTCACCACCGGCATCGACCTGGTCAAACTGCAGATTCTTGTCGCCAGCGGCGATGAACTGGTGGGAGACTGCCCGCCCGCATTCGGCCACGCCGTCGAGGCCCGCCTCAACGCCGAAGACGCAGACAACGACTTCGCGCCGGCCCCCGGCACAGTTCAGCTCCTGAAGTTCCCCCTCGGCTCGGGTATCCGGGTCGACACCGGCATCGCGGCCGGCGACGTCATTCCGCCCGACTACGACTCCATGGTTGCCAAGGTCATCGCCTGGGGACGCACGCGCGCCGAGGCACTCGCACGTCTGCGCACCGCTCTCCGCGAAACCACCGTCGTCCTCGACGGCGGCACCACCACGAAGTCGTTCCTCCTCGACCTTCTCGATCGCGACGAGGTCATCTCGGCCTCCGCCGACACGGGCTGGCTGGACCGCACCGGCGCTCTCGATACGACAACCCGCCGCGCCGACGTTGCACTGATCGCCACCGCGATCGATGCCTACGACGCCGAGGAATCCCTCGAACGCGCAGCATTCCTCGCCTCCGCACGTGGTGGCCGGCCCCGCGCCAACCACGCAATCGGCCGAACTGTCGAACTGAACTACCAGGGCCAGGCCTACAAGCTGACGGTCGGGCGCATCGGCCCCCACCGCTACCTCGTCGACGGTGACGCCGGTTCCATCGAAGTGGACGTCGATCGTCTCGGCGATTTCGAATCGCGTCTCGTCATCGGTGACCGACGCTTCCACGTAGTCTCCGTCTCCAGCCCCGCGCGTTACCTCGTCGAGGTCGACGGCATCAGCCACCAGATCAGCCAGGACGACGCCGGCGTTATCCGCGCTCCCGCCCCGGCAGTAGTTGTCGCTGTTCCCGTTGCCGTCGGTGACGACGTCGAAGCCGGCTCCACCCTCGTTGTGCTCGAGAGCATGAAGATGGAGACCGCCGTCCGTGCGCCCTACGCCGGCAAGGTCCGTGAGGTGCTGGCCACCGTCAACTCACAGGTCGATGCCGGAGCACCTCTCCTGCGTGTTGATCAGGTCAGCGACGAAGCCGTCGTCGAGAAGGCGCCCCGCATCGAATTCGACCTTCCCGCTTCGACTTCCGGATCCGACGTCCGTGACGACGCGCTGGCACAGCTCGAAGCTCTGACTGCCATGATCAGTGGCTACGACGTCAGCGGCAAGCAGGCCAATGCAGTTCTCGCCGAGTACGACGCACTACGCGGCGCACTGGAACCACAGGATCCCGCACTGGTTCACGCAGAACTCGCCGTGCTGACCACGTTTGCCGATATCTGCGAACTCTCACGCAACAAGCCCACCTCCGGTGAGTCCGCGAAGGACGAATCCGTTCACAGCCCGCGCGAGCATTTCCACACCTTCCTGCATTCACTCGACGTCGAGCGCGAGGGTGTGCCGGCGTCGTTCCGCACCCGCCTCGAGCGTGCCCTGCGCCACTACGACGTCACCGATCTCGAAGATCGCCCGGCCGTCGAGGAAGCGGTGTACCGCCTGTTCCTCGCACTGCAGCGCATGGAAGCCCAGATCCCGGTCATCGCAGCACTTCTCGAAGGCTGGCTGGCGGGAGACAGAGCTCCCGGTTGCTCGGCACAGGAACTGAACGAAGTCCTCGATCGACTCATCGTCGCCACCCAGGTTCGTTTCCCGCTCATCGGTGACGTCGCCCGGAACCTTCGTTTCCGCTTCTTCGACGAGCCCCGCATCCGCAAGGTTCGCGAAGACGTCTACGACGGTATCCGCGGAAACCTCGCCTACCTCGAAGAGCAGCCCGACGCAGCGGATTACGACCAGCGTGTCGCCAATCTGGTAGCAACACCGGAGCCTCTCCTCGACCTGCTGGGCCGACGCATCGGTCTCGGCAACCGTGACGGTGGACCACTCCTCGAAGTGATCACCCGGCGCTACTACAAGATTCACTCGTTCGAGGACGTCCGAGCCTTCGAACACGTCGACCGTCGCTTTGTCACCGGCAACTTCGATCTGCGTGGTGCACAACTGCACCTCGTCTCGGCAGTCGCCGAATTCGATTCGCTGGCTACAGCTCTCGACGACATCTCGTCCGTCGCTCAAGAAACACCCGCCGGGCGCGGACTCGTCGTCGACATCTACCTCGACTGGCCGGAGCATCCCGCCGACGGCGAAGAACTGGTCGAAAAGCTGCGCAACATATTGTCCCGCAACGGGACCATCGCGAGTGCACGCCGAGTTACTGTCATCGTCTGCAACCCCAACGGCGAACGAATTCGCTGGGTAACCTTCCGCCCGGTCGCCGGAGAACTGGTCGAAGACCAGATCATCCGCGACATGCACCCGTTGACCGGTCAGCGTCTGGATATGTGGCGTCTGAAGAACTTCAACGGCAAGCGCCTCCCGGCACCGGAGAACACCTACCTGTTCCACCTCTCCGCCAAGGAAAACCCGTCCGACGAGCGCCTCATCGCGCTGGCCGAAATTCGAGACGTGACACCACAACTCGACGACGAAGGCCGCATGGTTGCGCTGCCTGCCATCGAACGCACCCTCGCCGCCTGCCTGGACGGTATCCGCCGCGCCCAGAGCCAGCGTGGCGACAAGCGTCGACTCGCCGCCAACCGCGTCGTGCTCTACGTGTGGCCGGTGGCGGATGTACCGGCTGATCGGTACTCCGTGATCGCGCAGAACGCTGCCCGCCTCACCGTGGGTGCCGGAATCGAAGAGATCACGCTGATCACCCGCCTCAAGGATCCGAAGGGTGGGGCGCCCAAGGAAGTTGCGCTGCGCTTCTCGTACCGCGCCGGCGCCGGGGTTGTCATCAACAAGACCGAACCGCCTACCGAACCTCTGCTCCCCCTCGACTCGTACGCCCAGAAGGTCCAGAGCTCGCGGGCCCGCGGCACCGTGTACCCGTACGAACTGGTTCCGCTACTGACCGGAAACAAGGGAACATTTGTCGAGCACGATTTCGACGAAGCCGGAATCCTTTCTCCCGTCGATCGTCCGTTCGGGCTGAACAAGGCCGGAATAGTTGTCGGGCTGGTCAATACGCCGACCCCGCGTTACCCCGAAGGCATGACACGCGTCGCTCTGTTCGGTGATCCCACCAAGGCTCTCGGCACCGTTGCGGAAGCCGAGTGCTCCCGCGTCGTCGCAGCCATCGATCTCGCCGAGAAGCTGAACGTGCCCGTCGAATGGTTTGCACTGTCCTCCGGCGCCACCATCTCGATGGACAGCGGCACCGAGAACATGGACTGGGTCTCACGCGGCCTGCGCCGGATCATCACGTTCACCCAGAACGGCGGCGAAATCAACATCGTCGTTACCGGCATCAACGTCGGCGCCCAGCCCTACTGGAACGCCGAAGCCACAATGTTGATGCACACCAAGGGAATTCTGGTGATGACCCCGGACAGCGCAATGGTGCTGACCGGCAAGCAGTCACTCGACTACTCCGGTGGCGTCTCCGCCGAGGACAACTTCGGCATCGGTGGTTACGACCGCGTCATGGGTCCCAACGGCCAGGCACAGTACTGGGCACCCGACCTCACCGCTGCGTGCGAGATCCTGTTCCGTCACTACGCGCACTCGTACCTCGCTCCCGGAGAACGCTTCCCGCGTCGTGCGGCCACCTCCGACCCGATCGACCGCGACGTGCGCAGTTTCCCGCACACGCATCCGTCGAGCGATTTCGAAACCGTCGGCGACGTCTTCTCGTCCGTCAAGAACCCGGATCGTAAGAAGCCCTTCGACATCCGCACGGTCATGCGTTCGGTAGTCGACCAGGACCACTCCGTACTCGAACGCTGGGCCGACATGGCGGGCGCCGACACCTCCGTGGTGATCGATGCACACCTCGCCGGATACCCGGTTACCGTGGTGGGCATCGAATCTCGCGCAATTCCGCGCAAGGGCCACTTCCCCGCCGACGGACCGGATACGTGGACCTCGGGAACGCTGTTCCCGAACTCGTCGAAGAAGACGGCCCGCGCAATCAACGCGGCGAGCGGTAACCGTCCGATCGTGGTGTTGGCCAACCTGTCCGGCTTCGACGGATCCCCGGAATCACTGCGCAACATCCAGCTCGAGTACGGCGCCGAGATCGGCCGGGCCATCGTCAACTTCGACGGTCCGATCGTGTTCTGCGTAGTCTCGCGCTACCACGGCGGTGCCTTCGTCGTGTTCTCCGGAGCACTCAACGACAACATGGAAGTTCTGGCCGTCGAGGGATCGTTTGCATCCGTCCTCGGTGGCGCTCCCGCCGCAGCCGTCGTGTTCACCCGCGAGGTGAACACCCGTACCAACAACGATCCCAAGGTGCAGCAGCTCGAGTCGGATCTGACCGGAACCAAGGACGACACCGAGAAGGCCCGTCTCCGTGTGGAACTGAATGCCCAGCGCATCGCAGTCCGCTCCGACAAGCTCGGCGAGGTGGCCTCGGAGTTCGAGGCGATCCACAACATTCAGCGGGCCCGCGAGGTCGGTTCGGTGGATGCGATCGTGCCGGCAGCGGAATTGCGTCCGCAGATCATCGCGGCAGTCGAGCGAGGGATGAAGCGAGCGATTGCGAAGTAGCTAACGTGCACTGACAGCGTGGCCCCAGCCGAACATTCGGCCGGGGCCACGCTGCATTTCACACTCCTTCGAGCGCTTCGCCGACTTCCTCCAGCACTCGGTTGTGCTGCTCCGTCGCCAACAAATGCCCGGCAGCGATGGTGAGCGCTATCGGCCACTCGATGATCTCGAAGGCCACCATCAATCCCATTGCGGCAAAGTAGGCGAGCTGCTCCGGCGGCGGCAGCGGCACCGCCCCGAGCACCGGAAGGTTCAGTTCGAATCGATGAGCCGAACGGACCGCTTCGACTGCGGAACGTTGGTCGAGAACGTCGGCGACCTGCTGAGACATTGTTCGATTCCTTACGTTTTCTCGTACGTGCAACCGCGTTCAACGAGCCGACACCTTGGCCGAGCACGCTGTGCGTCGTGTCCGAATCTTTGCTTCACTCCTTGTCCCAGGTCCTGACTCCACCAATCCGCGAGGTCTACGCGGTACTGATCCGAATCGGTGTTCTCCGAATCGTCGATTAACCTTCGGCGGCCACCAACTTCTCGACCACTCGAGGCATCACGGCGGCAAGAGCCGTCGCTGCGGACGCGCACCCGACAGCCTGGAACCAGGCAAGCGGTCCCAGCGGAGTGCAGCCCAGGAACTGACTCACCACCGGCGTACTGACCAGCGCAGCGAGCACGGCGACGGACCCCACGGCCGTCACGACAACCAACGGACTTCGCGATTCGATCAACGTCTGCCCGAGCTGGGTCCCCACCAACGCAACCAAGGCAACCGTCGACGCTCGGCGCCGACGGCCGGTGCCCCGGGCAAGAATCCAGGCCGACAATGCACCGAGTGCCGTAGCGGCCCCACGAATCGTGATGGTTCGCCAGAGGTCGTCGGTGTCTGACCCGCGAGAGTCCAGCTGGCGCTCGGCCGTCGGCGTGCTCACTGCGAGTGCTGCTGCGGGCAATGCATCCGTCATCAGATTGACCAACAACATTTGCCGCGCATTGAGCGGAGACTCTCCCGACAGCGCGCTGCCCGCCAGTGCAAACGCCACCTCCCCGGCATTACCGCCGAGGAGGACGCCCACGGCCGAACGTACGCGTCGCCAGAGCTGCGCGCCTTCGTCGAGCGCATCGATCAAGCCACTCACATGACCGTCCAGCAGGACGATATCGGCAGCGCCACGAGCCGGATCGCTATTCGACACCGCCACCCCGATACCTACACTGGCAGCGCGGATCGCGGCCGCGTCGTTGGCACCGTCGCCGACCATCGCACACACCGATCCACCTGCCTCCAGCGCATGAACGACCTGCACCTTGTGCTCCGGTGTCATCCGGGCGAATACAGTTCGCTCCGTGACGATCGACTCCCGCTCGCTGCGCGAGAGGCTCTCCCACTCCGAGCCGGTGACCACATCATTCGGTTGCACGGCCATACCCAACTCCGACGCGACCGCCGCTGCGGTGAGCGGATGATCGCCGGTGAGCAACCGGATTCCGAGATCGCGGCCTTGAAGGTCCTCCACGAGTTTTCGGGCGTCCGATCTCACAGTGTCCGAGAGGCCGAGCAATCCCACCGGCTCCAAGTTCGAAGTACAACATTGCTCGAGAAAATCCGGGTCCTGCGCTGCCCGCTGGGCATCCGACTCGGAAAGTTCGCGGTGAGCCACCGCGATCACTCTGAGTCCGCGCTCAGCCATACTCCGAACATGCTGTGCAGAAACATTTTTCGGCGCAGAACTCGCCGATACGAACTCCGGTGAGCCCTTGAGCGCAATTCGACGACCGATCAACGCCGCCGAATACGGTCGGCCCGATCGAAACGGCACCAACGCCGATGCCTGAGCACCCTCGAACACCAGCGGATGCTTCAACACTTCCTCGGCGGCGCTCACGACAGCCGAATCAGTCGAGTGAAATACCTGGTCGCCCGTGCTGGCCAGCGCACTTCGTGCGGCAACTTCCAGAATTCGATCACCGTTCCAGCCGTCGACGCGTTCCACCGCCGCAACGCGAAGATGGTTCTCACTCAACGTCCCGGTCTTGTCGAAACAGACGCAATCGACACGTCCTAATGCCTCGATCGAACGCGGTGCTCGAACCAGTGCGCCCACCGAAGTCAGCCTCCGAGCAGCGGCCTGCTGCGCGAGGGTCGCCACAAGTGGCAATCCTTCCGGCACGGCCGCAACCGCGACCGCTACTCCGCCGGTAACTGCTTGGCGAAGCGCAGTACCGCGGAGCAAGCCCATCGCGGTGACCAACGCGCCGCCGCCGATGCTGACAGGAAGTGTCTTCTTGGTCAGCTCACGCAAGCGGCTCGACAATCCGACGTCGGGTCCGACTCTCGGTTCACGGACGTCGACCCTGCGCGCCTCGGTGCACGAGCCGACGGCGGTCACTTTTCCCTGGCCCGCTCCGGCTACGACTGTTGTTCCGGCGTAGACCATGCAACTACGCTCAGCCACCGGAACGCCAGGAGTAGCGCGGGTCTGCTTCTCGACAGGCATGGATTCACCGGTCAGCGACGACTCGTCGATCTCGAGCGACTCGCAGCGGACAAGTCGACAATCGACCGGAACTACATCGCCAGGTTCGATGTCGACGATGTCTCCAACCGTCAACTCATCGGCTGGAACTCGCTCCGCGGCAGCTGAACCTGGCGGCACACGGCGAGCCAACGGCTCTTGAACTCGAAGCAACTCGCGAACAACACGTTCCGAGTGCAGCCTTTGCATCGCGGACAGCGTTGCATTGCCTGCGAGAACGGAACCGACCAGGACGGCATCGATCGGCGAGCCCAGGATCGCACTGGCCGCGGATCCTGTTGCGAGCACCGGCGTCAACGGATCCGCCAACTCGGATCGCACCGCGCCCAACGCTTCCCGAGCGAGCCGGACCGGTGCCAGGACAAACGAAACCGCCTCCGTGCTGCGCGACGATCGGACCTCAGCCTCGCTCGAAGGCAACTCGCTCAACACTTCTTCGACGCCCAGTTCGTGCCAGTCATTGCGCGAACTTCCGACCGGAACGTCGGCTCTCAACGCAGATCGAGCCAATCGATAGCCCGTCCATAGCGCCGCTCCGGCGCCGACGGTGACCGGACCCGGCCCCCGACCACGCACACCGGGAAGCATCACCAAAGTGCCCAGTAGCGAAGCACCGCTGGATAATTCGACGCCGCGCCGCGTCGCGGTCCGTGCCGCCGGTAGGGCGTGCAGCACCCGCCACACACCGGCAAGTCCGTGATCGAGAATATCCGCGGCCGGCGGCGCGCAGTCGGGTTCGGCGACCCCGATACGTACGACGGCCGGTCCGTCCAGATCGGATGCCGTGACCACGGCAACGTGTGCACCGGCGGCGGACAATGCCGTCAACGCAGACTCCAGCGCCTCGTCGATGCCGGCGGGTGCTGGATACAGTTGATCGAATCCCCCGCGAAGTGACCCGAGGCTGTCCACATCGATACCGACTGCCTGTACGCCGGCCGTATGCAACTGGGCAACTACCGCTTCCGCCAAAGCTTTTCGCTCGGGGATGACCAGAACCTCGGCCCCGTCGATACTGTGCCGGCCGACTGAGAGTTCGCCGTTTCTCAACTCTTGCCGAGCGCGGTTCCACACCTCCACACGATCTGCATCTGCCACGCCGCGAATATCAGCCACCCGGAGTTTCTCGGCGAGGAGTACCCGCGGATCGATCAGTACCGTGTCGACTCGGTCGAGTCTTCTCACCGCGCCCGGGTCCACAACCAACGATCCCTCCCGGCGCCACAGTTCCCGCGTCAGCATGGCAGAGAACGATTCCCGAGAAACACGCAACGCTCGCGGCGACGCGACCCGAACCGCAGTTGCTGCCGTCTCCGAACTACCTGTCACACACGCGATCACTCCGGCGGCTGTCAGTTGACCGAGAGCCGTCCGATCCGCATGACGTTCAGCGAGCCCCTTGACCTCCAACTCCTCGACATCGGACGGGTCCGAAGCCTGCGCGACACCCCACTCGGAGAACGCCCTCCGCAGATTCCACGCCTCGTCTAGTCGGAGCGACCGCACCCCCACATCCACGAGCAGTGCCGTTGGAGCCTGCGTCAGCACATCAGCCACCGAGGTGGCGGACTCGAGAACGACGTCGGTCAACGAACGACCGATGACCTGCTCAACCCGTTTTCGCAGACGCGGTTGGTAATTCACCGCTGCCACCCCGGCAGCAAGCAACGACGATCCCGGCATCGGTGGCACTCGCGCCAACGAACCCGCCAGTGCCGGAACGAGTCCCGCAGCTGCGACTGACGTGGTGAACACCCGGGCGATCAGATCCCCGGCAGGTGCAGCTCGAACGACGTTCGAGACGAGAGAGGGAAACACTGCCGGAAACATGCTCTCAGGACGCCGACTGGCTCTTGTGCGATGTTCGTGCGGCAGGTTTTTCGGACTTTCGGGGATGCTGCTTGTGTTCGTTGTTCCCCGCGCCGTCGGCGGCGTGATCCTTACGGTCCAATTCGCGTAGAACCACCGCCGTACCACCCACAGCTGCCAGTACCGGCCATTCCACCAACCCTGCAGCCCCGACCGCCGCCAGTGTGAGAACCGCCGTCGGCGTCGACTTCGCTCCGGCCCGAATACCGTCGCGCACGCCACCGGCTGCGCCCCGGATTCCGCCGCTCACCCCACCGACAACGCCTCCGCCGACTGCGCCCACAGCGCTGGTTGTCATGCGAGCGGCGCCTGTGACAACGCGGGTGGCTTCATTCACGATCGACATCGCCACGCTCCTATCAGGAGTCCATCGAATTGATTCGGTACCAGGTGCCATACCCACCAGCGCCGACGGCAATCACGATCAGCACACATTCTCGACCCAACCGACAGCCCTGCACTCATTTCGGGCGCAGTAGCGGTACGGTGCGAGAAGCGGCTCGGACGTCGACGAAGAACGTCCGCATTTCTATCGACAGGACTCCTCTACTGTGGCGATTATCGGCAACTCCGAACTCGACGTCTTTCGTTTGTCTTTGGGCGGCAACCCCTTCGGATGGACGGCCGACGAACCGACATCGTTCGAGATACTCGACGCCTTTGCCGAAGCCGGCGCGAACTTCATCGACACGTCCGACTCGTACACCGCGTCCGTCGCCGGAAACTCGGGGGGAGAATCAGAGACGATCATCGGAAACTGGCTCACCGACCGCGGATTGCACGACGACGTCATCGTTGCCACCAAGGTGGGCAGCCACCCTGATTTCAAGGGACTGAAGGCAACAACCATCGCTGCTGCCGCAGACGCGTCGTTGGCGCGGCTACAGACCGACTGCATCGACCTGTACTACGCGCACTTCGACGATCCCGACACACCGCTCGAAGAAACTCTCGAGGCCTTCAACGCACTGGTCGAGGCCGGGAAGGTTCGCTATCTCGGAATCTCCAACTACAGCCCCGACCGTGTTCGCGAATGGCTTCGTATCACCGCGGAGAACGGGTACGCCCAACCGATCGCCATGCAACCCCACTACAACCTGGTGCACCGGAAATCGTACGAACCCGAACTCGCCAAAATCGCCACCGACAACAACATCAGCGTCTTTCCGTACTTCGCCCTCGCATCAGGTTTCCTCACCGGAAAATACCGAACTCGCGCAGACATCGAAGGGAGCCCGCGCGAACGAATCACCGCGAGCTACTTCAGCGACGCCGGACTGACTGTCGTCGATGCACTTGCCGATATTGCGAGCAACCACGACTGCGAAATGTCGACCGTCGCCTTGGCCTGGTTGCTGACACGCCCGGGCATCACCGCTCCGATCGCGAGTGTCAGCCGCGTCGAACAACTCCCCGCGCTACTGGACGCGCCGAACCTGGTGTTGTCGTCGGATGAACTCGATGAACTCGAACGCCTGTCCACCGCGGTCGGAGCCTAGGGCCGAACAGTCGCCGATCCGTCAGGCGGACTTGCGGCGGCGAGCACCCAAAGTGGAATTTCCGATAGTCCAGAACGCCCAACCGTCGTAGCTCTCGATGTCACCGGAAATGTGTCCGGTGACAGCGTTGGCTGCAGCAGTCGGGTTGGGGAATCGGCGCCCTTCCATCGGGCCCCGCATGACCTCCAGAATCTCCGTTGTCTCGTCGAAACGACCGACCCAGCGGTAGCCGTGGCAATCGGCAGTCACCTCGAGGCGCAAGTCGATGACCTCGATCTCCTCGACGGCAGCACTGGCCCGACGCTTCTTGGCCACAACCGGAGTTGCCGTGCGCTTGGCTGCCACGGGCGCCTCGACGTGGATGCTCGTGTCCTTGACCGCTGCCAGTCCGAGAGCATCCCAGCGATCGTGGCCGTGCACAACGCGCCCCCGCGGAATCGCATGATGACCGGTGCGCGTGCGTCCCGGGCTGTCCATGATCCACAGATCGACCTCGGAGCGGATATCGTCGGCAACCTCCACCGACGGCAGCATGAAGAACTGGTGGGGATCTACCGCCAGATCAACGAACACCCAGAACTCGGAGCGCGTGTCATCACTCTCGATGTCCTCGTCCTGGCGTCGCGCCTGCCAGTCACCGTCGAGCTTGGAGCGAACCCGAACGATGCGGGTACTGCCGTCGCCGCCCTTCACTTCCACCGGGTTGCGGCGCGAATGCGTCAACCGCACGGCTTTGCCACCACGCTGGGTCACTTCGGAAATGAACGCATTGATGCCGCGGCTCGCGGTGTCTTCCATGGTCGGCCTGTCTTGAAGCTGTTACGCCCGGTATCGCCAGATCGGCCTGCGGGTGGGGCGGAAGCGGACAGTTGTCGCGGCCAACGCCCGGCGAATCCGGCTCACGGCCGGTTTACTTACCTCGACCTTACATCGCCGCGACCGGAGAGCCTAAGGTGCCCGACGCTCATTCCCTGAGGTCAGAAGTGCAATGTCGCCGTACAACGCTGCGCGATGGGCAAACATCAACTCGTCGACACCGTCGAATTGGTCGCCCACATGATGTGTATTGGCTGCTGAAAGTTCCCGCGAACCCGAGCGCGCCAACAGGTCGTCGATACGGCTGTCCAAACTCGCCGCATGCAAGGCAGCACGCTGGGAACTGAGCTGATCCTCGGCGCGTGAGACCAGATCAGCGATCCGCGCCAACGCCGCCGCCCTTTCGACCAACTGGTCCCAGACCGCCCCGAGAGCCTCGGTACGTGAGTCGATCGATGCGCGGGTGCCCTCGTCCCGCGCGAAAGTTGCAGCCTCGTCGAGTTCGGCAAGAATCGACCGAAGCGCGACAGCGTCCACGGAGATCTGGGTGACCTCGTCGGCGAGGTCCAGCTGATTTCGTTGAATGACAAAATGATCCGAATGCCAGGCGTTGGACGATTCGATGCGGTCGTACACATTGCCCGCCAGGTAGCGCAGTGCGTCGTACCGGCCGGCAGCAATCGAATGGTCGTGGTCAACCAATCCGTCGAGAGCTTCGGCTATCCGACGACCCGTATCGGCGATGACCCCTGAACCCTCGAAACGTGCCAATCGCCCGGCAAGCTTGTCGAGGGCGGCGCTGCCGGTACCCGCCACAACTCCCAGACCAGTCACCGGCTTCATCGGAACGGGCGTGCGACTGAGCCCCACGAACAGCGCCTCACGTTGGTCGACGTCGAGATGCAGACCGTCACGTCGATCCTTGCGGATAGCGCGGACGCTACTCGCGAAATGCCGATTGGATTGTACGACCGCTGCCCGAGCGGCTTGGACGCGTTTTTCCAAAGCTTGGACTCGACGTTCGAGCACTACGTGGACGGGTCCGATCCGGTTGGCGCTGAGCCGCCCACAGGTTCGCGCGTATTCATCGGTGAGCTGCCGGAGTTCGGACCAACCGCCGATATCCGGGAAGGAACGTCCGACTGCGCGGCGATTAGCCATGATCGATCGCGTGTCGTCATCGACGTACCCCCCGGCTAGGAGAAGCGCGGCCTCAGCGGACAGTTCCGGTCGATTCCATTCGATCAGCCCGGCGCCGCACCAGGCCCGAACTTGGTTGGAGATCAGCGCTCGTCGCTCGGTAACCAACACATCTGCCCCACCGTTAACATCTGCCCCAGGGGTTACATCACCCGAGCCGACGCCGTGAACTTCTGCCATGTCATCCCTCCCAGGTGCCGATATCCACTGTTCCAGAATCTCGGGCGGCGCGCGCAGACCCCAACCAAAAGTTGACGCACCTCTGCCTTACCGTAAGCAAATGACCTCGCTGCGAACCGACAAACCGTCAGGGCGCCCAATGCTCCCGACGGCGGCGGTCGCGCAACTGACGTCACTGCTCGAGACCCGGTCGCCGTCACTACCGGAGTGGTTCGACGTAGCCGAGCACCACAACTACGTTGCACCCGCGCCGACGGTTCCGGCACTCATGACAGCCGCCCTGAGCCATCCCGAACATCGCGAACGGTTACTCCTCCTCGCCGGCCCCCGAGGTCAATACCTTGCGGACCACAACCCGGACTGGGCACAATTGCGACGCGTCGGATCCCGCCGCGACGAACTGTGGCTCTCCACCGACACCGACGACCGGATGGCCTGGTTCGACTACATCCGGACACTTGATCCCGCCTTGGCAACCGAAGAACTCGAGATTGCCTGGGCCACCGAAACTCCGTCGCTGCGACGCGATTTTCTGGGCCGATTGCGGGTCGGCCTGGGTGAGCACGACTACGACTTACTCGAACGCGGCCTCGACGACTCGTCGATCGACGTGCGCGAGCGTTCCATTCAATTGCTCCGCCAACTCCCCGGCTCGCCGTTCGCCGAACGGATGACCGCCCGCGCCAAAGCCTGGGTACGACTCGAAACCAAACCGTTGCGCCCCCGCCTCGTCATCCGGCTCCCCGGTTCACTCGACAGCCAAGCGCCGCGGGACGGCATCGAGAATGTCCACAACAAGTACAAAGGGATCGGGAAGTGGTGGCTCCGACAGGTGGTCACCGCAACACCACTTGCTTTGTGGGACTCGATGATCGGATCACCCCGCGAAGCGCTTCGCATCCCGATCGAAAAGCAGTGGCACGACGTGATGACCGAATCCTGGACTGCCGCAACAGTTCTCCAGACGAACTCCGCGTGGGCATCGGCATTGCTCGAACGGGACGGCCGGAACACCGATCGACGCGTCGTCGCGATTGCGAATCCGCGTGAACGTATCGCATACATCCTCGACGGCCACGCCGACGACTACCTCCTCGGCGTTGACGGCAGTGCCCTACTCGACGGAATCGGCCACCCCTGGCCCCTTGCCGTAGCGCAGAAACTCGTGAGCGCGCTCGAAACGGAAGCGGCCGAACACGCCGCCTCGGGCGAGGAGTTGGGCATTCACTCACGACACAGCCACTATTCAACTCTGCGGAGCGCGCAGGCACGGTTCCCCCTCGAAGCCGTCGCACTACTCTCGGGCGCCGCCAACCGCGCATCCACCACTGACTGGCAACGTGCCTTCACCGAGACTGCCGCCCACATCGAAGACCGTCGAATCCGGTTGGATGTGCTTCGCAACGGCTGACAAGTAGCGACGGGGCCGCACCCTGAAACAAAAGGATACGGCCCCGACTACGACGTGAAAGATCAGACCACAGTGACCATTTCGTGGTCGGCCACTCCGGCAGCCAACACACGCAGGTGATCCTCGGCACTTCCGAGAGTGTGCTCGATAGCCACCAAACGGCTCACATAATGCCCCACCGGGTACTCCGCCGTCATACCGATGCCGCCGTGCATCTGGATAGCTTCCTGCCCGATGAGCCGCGCCGAGCGCCCGATCTGCAACTTGGCACGAGACGCAATCACCGGATCAACAACGCCGTCGGACAGTGACATCGTCGCGTACAGGCTCATGCTGCGCGCCAACTCGAGTGAAACGTACAGATCTGCCGCCCGGTGCGTCAGGGTCTGGAACTTGGCCAACGGGACCCCGAACTGCTTGCGCGTCTTCAGGTATTCCGTGGTGAGTCTCAGTGCCTCTTCCATGGCGCCGACGGCCTCGGCACACAGTGCCGCCTGCTCACGAATCTGCGATGCTGCGATAAGCGCCGACGCGTCACCTCCGTCACCCAGGGCCTCAGCCGGTGTGTCGGTGAACTCGATCTGCGCGCCGCGCAATCCGTCGTGGGTTGCGTACGACTTTCGCACCAGACCCGACGCGTCACTCTTGACCAGAAAGAGTCCGACTCCCCCATCGGGCAACGTGGCACTCACGACCAGAATGTCCGCAGTGGCTCCGTGTCCCACCGGATTCTTGACACCGGTGATACTCCAACCATCTCCGGACGGCTTCGCAGAAGTTGTTCGCTGCGTTGCAGGCCAACGGATTCCGGGTTCTTGATCTGCAAAAGCCAGGAAGATCACGCCCTCGGCCACTACGGGAAGGATCGATGAACGTTGTTGCACGCTACCACCTTCCGAGATCAGACCACCCGGCGTGACAACGGCGTCGAGCACCGGTTCGGGAGCGAGGCGTCGGCCGATCTCGGTCATGACAGCCCCGATCTCGACGGGCCCGGCGTCCATGCCGCCGTCGTCCTCGGAAAATGTCAGGCCCAGCAGCCCGACCTCGGCCAACTGCTTCCACACCGACGGACTCCACCCCGGATCCGAATCCGTAACGGCATTCCGCTTTTCGGCGTCGTAACTACGAGAAAGCAGATCCTTGGTGGTGTCGCGAAGAAGCTTCTGCTCGTCGTTGAGTTCGAAATCCATGCCACGCCTCACAATCCGAGGATCGAGGAAGCGATGATGCTGCGCTGCACTTCGCTCGATCCGCTGTAGATGGATACCTTCCGGTAATTCAGATACGTCGGTGCGCTGCGTTGCGCCCACACCGGCGAGGCGATATCGGTACCGGCGTCGAACGGCAACGAATCAGGCCCGGCGACGTCCATGAGGATCTCGACCGCTGCCTGCTGCAACTCCGATCCCCGCAACTTCAGCAACGAGGAGGCCGGGTTCGGCTTGCCGTCCGCGGATCCCGCCACTACCCGCAGTTGTGTGAGTTCGAGCGCGAGCAATTCATTCTCGAGCTCCGCCAAACGGGCTGCGAACAGGGGATCTTCCAGAAGCGTGCCGTTGCCGACCTTCACCTCGGCAGCACGGGCTTTCGCTTGAGCCAAACGAACTTTGGAGAAACCGACGCGGGTGACACCGGTGCGCTCGTTGCCGAGCAAGAACTTGGCGTAGCCCCAACCTTGATTCTCTTCACCCACCAAGTTCTCGCCGGGAACACGCACGTCGTCGAAGAAGACCTCATTGACCTCGTAGCCACCGTCGATCAGCTTGATCGGGCGGACCGTCACGCCCGGCGTCTTCAGGTCTACGAGGATGAACGAAATACCGGCCTGACGCTTGGGTGCGTCAGGGTTGGTCCGAACGAGGCAGAAAATCCAGTCGGCATGCTGACCGAGCGTCGTCCACGTCTTCTGGCCGTTGAGTACCCAGTCGTTGCCGTCGCGAACTGCGCGAGTCTTGAGTGACGCGAGGTCGGACCCGGCTTCTGGTTCGGAGAAGCCCTGGCACCACCAGATATCGAGGTTCGCCGTCGCCGGAAGGAACTTCTCCTTCTGTTCCTGCGAACCGAAGGCCGCGATGACCGGTCCGACCATGTTGGCGTTGAACGCCAGCGGCTCCGGGACCGACGCCAACTGCAACTCGTCGAGCCAGATGTTGTGCTGAACCGGAGTCCAGTCCTTGCCGCCCCACTCGACCGGCCAGTGAGGCACAGCCAGACCGTGAGCGTTCAGGATCTGCTGAGCCTCGACCATCCGGTCGCGACCCAACTCCTCGCCGTGGGCGTACGCATTTCTCGTCGCTTCGGGGATTTGTGTGCAGAAGAACGTCCGCATCTCGTCCCGGAACGCCAGTTCCTCGTCGGTCAATGCCAGGTTCATCGGGATTCCTTCGCACTCGAAACCGGATTCATGTTCGGTTCGACCGTACTCCGATCGCACACGACAAGGTTAGGACACCCGGAAAGAAGTCGGACCCGATCCGACTACACCGTTTTGAGAACCAAAAGGAATCCTCCGCCGGCGGGATCGATACTCGTTTCGACATTGAGATTCGGAGCCAAGCGAGAAAGTCGATCGATCAACCACTCCGACGCATCCTCGGCATCGTCCTTGCCGGGGCAGCGTGCAACCGCAACCCGACCACCCTTACGTTCGAGCTGCTCCACCACTCCGATGATCGGCGCGGGATCCACGACGAACAACCGATCCGGCCACGCCACAACAGGTTTGACGGCGCCCTTCTTGGTATTGCAAGCCCGATGCGCCAAGCGCTCGACCCCACCCTTGGACTTTCCGCCCTTTTTGACGGTGTTGATGCTGTCGATACTCGGGCCGCGGGGGTCGTTAACCGACATGTCGGGATCAACGGGCTCGTCACACAGCCAGCAACGCCAAGACTCACGTTCGCCGACTTCTTGAAGGGTAATCATAAGAAGCAACGCTACCCGTGCGCACTTTTGGCTGTTCACACAACCAAAAGTGCGCACGAGGGCTTGTCCCCTAAAGGTCGGCGATTGCCTCCAACGGCTTTGTCTTGGCCGCTCGGTTGGCCGGCCACAAAGCCGCCAGCACACCGACAACACCGGAACCGATCAGCATCCCGACAACCTGGCCCCATGGAATGGTGACCTCGCCCAATCCCTGATCCTTGAGCGTGCTCACGAACGCCCATCCGAAGGCGATACCGAGAAGCACACCGACCGCAGCGCCGTAGACCGCGATGAGAACGGATTCGAGGTAAATCGTCCGTCGCATCTGCCCACGCTGCATACCCACCGCACGGAGCATTCCGATTTCTCGACGTCGTTCGACAACCGAGAGCGCCAGCGTGTTGATGATGCCGAGGATCGCAATGACCACTGCCAATGCGAGAAGCCCGTACAGAATGGCCAGCAGCGTATTGATCTGCTGCCCTTGAGTTCCCTTGAACTCTTCACGGTCCTGAACCTGAATGACCACATACTTTTCGGTGGCCGTCTCGAGTTCGCCGCGCAGCGCCGTCAAATCCGTACCAGGCTTCGCCTTCACCAGAACTGCGAAGTCCGGCAAACTGTCAGCCGGCATCAATGTCCGGTACGCCTCATCCGAAACGATCCATGAGCCGATCAGTTGGTTGTCCTCGAAGACTCCCGCAACTACAGCCGGGTATTGCTTGCCGTTCGATCCCGTCAAGGTCTGGGTCGAGCCGACTGTCCATCCGTTGTCCTTGGAGGTCGTCTGGGAAACCATCATGTTGTTTCCGGACAAATCAGCTGTGCCCTCCACGATCTGGTAGTCGAGCACTCCGTCGATGGGTCCGTCCAAGGACGCTCCCTGCTCGTCCTCCCCATTCACTTTTGCCCGAACTCCGTGGAGGGAGGTCGCACTCTGCACGTCCGGGAGAGCTCGGACCGCGTCGGCCGCGCCGCGCGGAACACCGATCGCATTGGGACCGGACAGGATGTAATCCGCCGATACACCCACGTCGACAAGCGCATTGATACTCGCCTTGGCTGACGAACCGAACACACCGATGACCGTGACCAGCATCAGGCCCAACGTCAGGGCAAAGGCGGTGGCAGCAGTACGACGCGGATTGCGGACGGCATTGGTACGCGCCAACCGGCCGACCGCGCCGAACGGTTTTGCGAATACCGCGCCGAGTACACCGACTACCGGCTGCGACAGCGCCGGAGCACCGAGCAGGACAGCAATGATCAGCGCAAAAGCGCCACCGCCGACAGTCAATGCGGCGCCCTCACCGGTTCCCCGTGAACCGAGAACCAACAGGACCGCACCGATGACGCCGAGAACGGCGCCGCTGATCGTTCGCACATGCAGGGAGTCTCCGGTGGACGCAAACTCCTCCCGCATCGCCGCGACCGGCGGAATCTTGGATGCCCGACGCGCCGGCGCATAGGCGCTGAGCGTTGTCACCACAACTCCGACAACCAACGCGACAACGACGGTCCGTGGGCTGACCTGCAACGAGCCTTCCGGCAATCCCACGTCGAAGGCATTAAGCAACCCGCGCAAACCGTAGGCCAAAGCGATACCGGCAAGCAGACCGATGACACTGCCGATCAGCCCGACGATGAGCGCTTCCGTGACCACCGATCGCCCGACCTGGGCCCGGCTCGCCCCCACGGCGCGGAGCAGCGCAAGTTCACGCAACCGCTGAGCGACGATCATCGAGAACGTGTTGTAGATGATGAATGTGCCGACCAACAATGCGATTGCACCGAACGCCAGCAGGAAATAGTTGATGAAACTGAGCGCCGTATCAACCTGGGCTTTTGTCTCTTCTCGAACCTGGTCACCGGTCTGCACCTTCAGATCCGGAAAAACCTGTTCGACCCGCTGCGCAAGATCGGTCTGCGAAACTCCGTTTCCGGCGACATCGATGTAGTCGACATGCTGACCGTCGGTGAACAGTCCTCGGGCTTGTTCATCAGTGAACAAGGCGCCGATGTAACCGCCGGTGTCACTGCCCGAACTCGTGTAGATGCCGGAGAGCGTTACGTCGATGATTCCGCGCGACGGTACCAGGACTCGCGCTTGGTCCCCCACTGTCAAACCCGCCCGCTCGGCAGCACTCGCGTTCAACGCGACATCCCCGGGAGCCGTCGGCGGCCCACCCACCTTGTACGGATCCGGATCCGTAATCGCCTTGTCGGCCGGCAGGTACGACTGCCCGATACTCGGAGCGCCACCCGTCTGCACGGCGCCACCATCGGCATTGATCAGAACAATCTGCCCGCTGACCGCGGGTGCAACCGCGCGAACCCCGTCGATCGCCGCGATCTTGTCGACGTCCTCGATCGGAACACCGCCGGTATTTCGTTCTTCCGTCGATACCCGAACGTCGACGCCCTGAGCGGTGTTCTCGAAAATCGAATCGAAAGTCTTTTGCAATGTATCGGTGAATACGAACGATCCGGCGACAAAAGCCGTACCCAGCACCACCGACAACACGGTGAGCGCCAATCGCACCTTGTGCGCCGCCAAGTTACGCATCGACACCTTGCGCATCGGCGAATTGGTTACCGAAGCCATATCGTCAAGCTCCGGCTTCTACTGTGACTGCAACCTGCGGAGCATCCAGACGCTTCATCCGATCCAGAACGGAATCGGCCGTCGGCTCACGCAGTTCGTCGACGATCTTGCCGTCCGCCAGGAAAACGACACGATCCGCATAGGCCGCCGCCCGCGGATCGTGCGTCACGATAACCACGGTCTGACCGAACTCGTCGACCGCTGACCGAAGAATCGACAACACCTCACCCGACGAACGCGAATCGAGGTTGCCCGTCGGCTCGTCCCCGAAAATGATTTCGGGCTGGCCTGCCAGTGCCCTCGCACACGCCACGCGCTGCTGCTGTCCACCCGACAACTCGCCCGGTCGGTGGTCCAACCGATCCTTCAAACCGAGCTTCGTGAGCACATTGTCCAGCCATGCCGGATCGGCCTTTCGACCGGCGATATCAAGCGGCAACGTGATGTTCTCGAGGGCCGTCAATGTCGGCACCAGGTTGAATGCCTGAAAAACGAACCCGATGCGATCGCGTCGTAGTGCCGTCATCTGCTTGTCCGACAGCCCTGTCAACTCGGTGTCGCCGATGAGAACGGACCCCGAGCTGGCCGAGTCCAGACCTGCCAGGCAATGCATCAGCGTCGACTTTCCCGAGCCCGACGGGCCCATGATGGCCGTAAATTCACCGCGCGCAAAATCTGCGGACACAGCACTGAGTGCGTGTACCTGGGTGTCTCCAGTGCCGTACGTCTTGGACAGGCCTACGGCGCGGGCCGCAATATCTTGGGCGTGCGAACTCATGATCGCCTTCCTCTTCACTTCGGATTGATCCGGCGCCCAGTATGCGGGCACCTACTGACACTGCTCCCATCTTGTCGTCTGCAAGTCGCCGCCGCCATCGGGGACGACCCTGATATTCAGAGAACGAAACTCAGGGCCGCTTTGTCCGAACAGTCCGAATCGACGGTCACCTTCCTCGGAAATACGTATGCAGACGGGCCACGACCACTAGCCTTGTGACACCCGTCACACACTGAAAGGTGGTCGAATGTCCGACGCCGCCACTGCAATTATCTTCGATCGACTCGAGCACTGGGCCGGCATCAAACCTGAAGAACCGGCAATGACCTTTCAGGGAACCGAATACACGTGGGCCCAGTGGCATAACCGAATCCTGCGCATCGCCGGTGCGCTTGAAGAAGCTGGCATCGGCGCCGGAGATACCGTCGCGTTTGTCGACAAAAATCATCTCTCCTGCCTCGAAATCACGTATGCCGCTTCCCTGCTCGGCGCCGCAAACGCCGTCCCCAACTGGCGACTCGCCGGCGAGGAACTCGACTACGTGCTCGCAGACTGCGGCGCCCGAATCCTGTTCGTCGGCAGTGAACTACTCCCCCAGGTCGTCGCGATGCGCGACCGCTTGACGGCCGTCGAATTGATCATCACTGTCGGAAGCGAGAACGACGAGTTCGAACCCTGGGTCGACGACGCCATTCCATTGGCCGCCCGGCCCGCAGTCAGCGCTGACAGCACTGCCCTGATTCTCTACAGCTCCGGAACCACCGGACGCCCCAAAGGAGTGCAGCTCACCCACCGAAACCTGTTCGCACACAGCAACGACGTCCTCGAAATCCTGCCGGCGCGACCAGACGATCACTTCCTGATCGCGATGCCACTGTTCCACGTCGGCGGAAGTTGCTACGCCATCATGGGAATTCACACCGGCGGACGCTGCTACTTCACCCGCGAAGCCGACGGACCCTCGATATTCGCAGGCCTCGCAGCGGGCGCCAACATCGCGTTCCTGGTTCCCCCCGTCATCGCCGGCGTCCTGGCGGCCGGCGATCAAGCCGTCGGCGCGTTCCACGCTTTGAAACGCATCACCTACGGCGCTGCGCCCATGCCGCTTCCGTTGTTGCGCGCAGCGCTCGCCGCCTGGCCGGACACCGAATTCATCCAGGTCTACGGCATGACCGAACTGGCCGGCGTCGTCACCGCCCTCATGCCAGACGTGCACCGCGACGAATCGCAAGTCGAACGCATGGCCTCAGCCGGAACTCCCATACCCGGCGTCGAATTGCGCGTCGTCGATCCCGTCACGCTCGAAGACGTCGAAGCTGGGGCAACCGGAGAACTCTGGTGGCGGTCGGAGCAGCGCACACCGGGATACCTGAACAAGCCCGAGGCCACAGCCGAAGCAATCACGCCCGACGGCTGGCTGCGCAGCGGGGACATGGGCCGAGCAGATTCAGGAGGCTTCGTCTTCATCGAGGATCGGCTCAAGGACATGATCATCACCGGCGGCGAGAACGTCTATTCACCCGAAATCGAACGAGTACTCGTCGAACATCCGGCAATTGCCGAAGTCGCAGTCATCGGCGTCCCCGACGAGCGATGGGGTGAGACCGTCAAAGCCGTTGTAGTCCTCACCGCGGACGCACAGATCACCGACACCGAACTCATTACCTACACGCACGGACGTCTAGCAAAGTTCAAGTGCCCGACCAGCATCGACGTCGTCGAAATCCTTCCCCGCAACCCCACCGGAAAGATCCTCAAGCGGGACCTCCGTAAGCCCTACTGGGACAACCGCGAAAACAAGTTGGTCTGAGTTCTCGTGCTGTAATGGGGCGGTGACTTCGCGCCGCCCCATTCGATTCGACCCGTCTACCCTCACCCCAACTTCTCCCTGCCCTTGCGGGAGCGGGAATCCGTTGGGCGAGTGCTGCAGCCGATACCTCTCCGGACAGGCCACCGCGCCCACTGCCGAAACACTGATGCGCTCGAGGTACACGGCTTTTGCCGTGTTCGATGCCGAATATCTGCTGAGGACTTGGCATTCCGACCACCGGCCGTCGACGCTGGATCTGGACCCCGACCAGCAATGGACTCGGCTCGAGATCTTGGACACCGAACGCGGCAGTCTGTTCGATTCCCAAGGCATCGTCGAGTTCCGCGCCCACTACTCATTCGGACGGGAGCACGGGATTCTCCACGAGCGCAGCAGGTTCGAACGAATCGACGGCCAGTGGCTCTACGTCGACGGCGATATCGGTTAGATAACTCCGAGCACCGCGCTTGCCTCGCCGCCATTCGCGAGCCCTACGATCGATGCATGACAACGAACCGGACGAGATCATTTGCCGCCATCGCTGCCATCGCAGTAGGTGTAAGCCTCACCGCTTGCTCGCAGGAAACCGTCGCGACACCGACCGCAGTCACATCCTCGGCCTCCGTGCCTACCAGTTCGGGAGCCACGGCAGAACCCGCCCCGACGGACAGTTCGGACAAAACCTCGGCAGCAGTGTCCGAGTCGAGGCTGACCGTCACTGACGTCCGGATAGGCGCACACGAGAACTTCGATCGTGTCGTCTACGAAATGGGCGGCACCGGAACCCCCGGATGGCGGGTCAAGTACGTCGACGCAGCAGTTCAGGAAGGTAGCGGCAAGCCCATGAACGTCACGGGCGGCGCAGTCATCCAGGTGCTGATCGACGGATCCGCCTACCCGTTCGACAGCGGCGTGGATCAGTACTCCGGGCCCAATCCCGTTCCCGGAGTTGCCGGTGGCATCGTCACCGAGGTAAACGGATCCTCGGTATTCGAAGGCGTGACCCAGTCGTTCATCGGCGTCACCGAGAAGCGTCCCTTCTCCGTGACAACACTGTCCGACCCTGTCCGTGTCGTGGTGGACGTGGCCCGATAAAGGCCTTCGATCTGCGCAAGGCATCGAGGCACCGACCGAGGATGGGACTAAACTCCCGGTGATGGAGCGAAGAAGCAACGCCGCACGAAGCCGCCGAGGCGGTGACCGCCGTTCATCGTTCGACCGCTTCGTAGAGCACGCCGAACTGCGGGTCAGCCAGGCCCCGTTCTTCTTCATCTGCGCCGGGATCGTCGTGGTGTGGCTGATCAGCTTGCCGTGGTGGACAGACCTCAAGGCCTGGCAAGTTGCCATCCACACCGTTGCGAGCGTCTTCACACTCCTGTTGGTGGTGCTGCTCGAGAACGCCGGCCGCCGTGCGAGCGAAGCCTCGCAAGAGAAACTCAATGTCCTCGCGGAGGCGTTGGCCACACTGCTCGCATCATCCGCATTCAACGATCCAGAGCTTCGAACAGCAGCGGAACGGCTGAGAGAAGCAGTAGGGCTCGAGAAGCGCCACTGAATCCCGTTCTTGACCTCAAGCGCGCTTGAGGCTTTACCTTCATGTCGTACCGACAACGTAACGTTCGGTGCCGGTACGACACGAAGGACGCCGACATGAGTATGGAATTAACTGCCCGGAACGCGATGTACAACGCGATGCACGGGCAGGAAGACAGACGGCCGTTCTCGAAGAAGGCACTCAAGCGCATCGCGACGTTCGCGGTCCCCCAGAAGCGCAATCTGAGTTGGTTTCTCGTGCTCAGCGTGGTTACCGCCGCACTGGCCGTCGCCACTCCCGTGCTGGCCGGCGACGTGGTCAACGCGATCGTGGGTGGCGACGCTGTCAGCGTGGTCGTGATCCTGGCCGGGCTGATCGCACTGGTGGCCCTGCTCGAAGCAGCTCTCGGACTGCTGACGCGATGGCTCTCCGCGAGTATCGGTGAAGATCTGATCCTGCACCTGCGGACCGCAGTATTCGACCACGTCCAGAAGATGCCCATTGCATTCTTCACCCGGACTCGTACGGGCGCACTCGTCAGCCGACTCAACAACGATGTAATCGGCGCGCAGCGCGCGTTCAGCAATACGCTGTCCGGCGTGGTCAGCAACTTGGTCACCTTAGTGATCACGCTTGTTGTCATGCTCGGAATTTCCTGGCAGATCACCATGCTTGCACTACTGTTGCTACCGATATTCGTGATCCCGGCCAGGCGCATGGGCGCGAGACTCGCCGCTCTCAGTCGTGAAGCCGCCAATCACAATTCGGCCATGAGCACTCAGATGACCGAACGCTTCTCGGCGCCGGGTGCAACTCTGGTCAAACTCTTCGGCCGCCCCGAACAGGAATCCACCGAGTTCGCAGTCCGAGCCCGACGGGTCCGCAACATCGGCGTCCGCACCGCCATGCTGCAGTCCATCTTTGTCACCGCGCTGACGCTTGTCTCGGCTCTGGCCCTTGCGCTCGTCTACGGACTCGGCGGCTACTACGCATTGCGCGGGCAGTTGGATGCCGGAGCCGTTGTCTCGATGGCATTGCTACTCACTCGGCTGTACTCACCCCTGACCGCACTCGCCAGTGCACGCATGGACGTCATGAGCGCCCTCGTCAGTTTCGAGCGTGTCTTCGAAGTTCTCGACCTGGCACCACTCATCACCGAAAAGCCTGATGCGGGTGTAGTTCCCGACGGACCCGTATCCGTCGAATTCAAGAACGTGAAATTCGCCTACCCTTCCGCGGACAAGGTCTCTCTTGCTTCCCTCGAGGAGGTGGCGATCCTCGACAACCGCGGAGGCGAGGACGTTCTCCACGAACTGTCATTTCGCACCGAAGCCGGCCAGATGGTGGCACTCGTCGGAACTTCCGGCGCCGGAAAGTCGACTATCGCTCAGATGATTCCGCGCCTCTACGACGTCGATTCCGGTTCTGTCGAACTCGGCGGGGTCGACGTCCGAGATCTGACCACCGATTCCATTCGGGAAACCGTCGGTATGGTCACCCAGGACGGTCACCTGTTCCACGAAAGCCTGCGATCTAATCTGCTGCTCGCCCGGCCCGGCGCCACTGAGGAAGAGTTGCGTGAGGTGCTCGAGCGGGCGAGGCTCACCAACCTCGTTGCGTCCTTGCCCGACGGACTCGAAACCGTTGTCGGCGAACGCGGATACCGGTTGTCCGGCGGTGAGCGTCAACGTCTGACCATCGCGCGGTTGCTCTTGGCTCAGCCGAGAGTCGTCATCCTCGACGAAGCCACCGCCCACCTGGACTCGACATCCGAGGCCGCAGTTCAGGAAGCCCTGGGCGAAGCCCTTGCCGGGCGCACCGCAGTCGTGATCGCGCACCGACTCTCCACTATCCGCGCCGCCGACCTGATTCTGGTCGTCGAAGCCGGACGGATCATCGAGCGCGGCACTCACACCGAACTACTCGCCCACAGCGGTCGGTACGCCGAGCTGTACCGCACTCAATTCGATACCGGCAGTGAGCAATCCGCTCCCGCCGATCTCGAACCGAGCACCCTCTGACCGTCACGCTGACGAACAGGCACTGACAAACAAAACAGGCGCTGCACTCCAATTGGAGAGCAGCGCCTGTTTCAGTGAAAAAGATCAGCCTTCGCCTGTTCAGTGAAAAAGATCAGTCTTCGAAGCGATCGCGTCCGCCACCGCGGCGGTCATCACGACCACCACGGCCGCCGGCCGGACGGCCCTGAGGCGGTCCGAAATCAGGCTGCAATTGGATCAAGACACCGGAGATACGAGTCCGACGAAGAGCCTCGAGGGTCTCGTTGGACAGATCTGCCGGCAACTCGACGATGCTGTGATCGGGACGAATGCTGATGTGCCCGAAGTCGCTTCGACGCAAGCCACCCTCGTTGGCGATAGCACCGACAATGGCACCCGGAACAACACGGTGACGCTTACCGACCGCAATGCGGTACGTCGCCAATTCCTGACCCTCGGGTCCACGCGAACGCGGAGCTTCACGATCGTCGAACTTGCGCGGCGGGCGCGGCTCACGCGGCTCACGCTCACGACGCGGCGGTGCCGGCGGCTCGGGAGCGAGAAGGAATGCGTCGCCGTCACGCGACTGCACAGCGAGTGCTGCCGCGATGTCGATGAGCGGAACGTCGTGTTCCTGGTCGTAATCTTCGATCATCTTGCGGAACAACGCGAGATTCTCGGACGCCAGGCTCTCGGTGATGGAATCACCGAACTTGGAGACACGCTGAGCGTTGACGTCGTCGACACTGGGCAGCTGCATCTCGGCGAGCGGCTGACGGGTCGCCTTCTCGATGGACTTGAGCAGGTGACGCTCACGCGGAGCGACGAACAGCAACGCGTCACCCTGACGGCCCGCGCGGCCGGTACGGCCGATGCGGTGCACGTAGGACTCGGTGTCGTGCGGGATGTCGTAGTTGACAACGTGCGAAATGCGCTCGACGTCGAGACCGCGGGCGGCAACGTCGGTGGCCACGAGGATGTCGAGGGCACCGTTCTTGAGCTGACCGATGGTCCGCTCACGCTGCGCCTGGACGATGTCGCCGTTGATGGCAGCAGCAGAATGTCCACGAGCGCGAAGCTTCTCGGCCAACTCTTCTGTTGCCTGCTTGGTGCGAACGAAGATGATCATCGCCTCGAAGGTTTCGACCTCGAGAACACGAGTCAGGGCGTCGAGCTTGCGCTGATGCGCAACCTGGATGTAGCGCTGATTAATGTTCGAGGCCGTCGACGTCTTGGACTTGACGGTGATCTCGACCGGGTTGTTCAGGTACTGCTTCGAGATGCGACGGATGGATCCGGGCATCGTCGCAGAGAACAGTGCGACCTGCTTCTGGCTGGGGGTGTCGCGGAGGATGCGCTCGACGTCCTCCTGGAAGCCCATCTTCAGCATCTCGTCGGCCTCGTCGAGAACGAGGTAGGCGAGATTGGTCAGGTCGAGAGTGCCCTTCTCGAGGTGGTCGATGACACGGCCCGGCGTACCGACGACGACGTGTGCGCCGCGGCGCAAGCCGGACAGCTGGACGCCGTAGCTCTGGCCACCGTAGATCGGCAGGACATTCAGCCCGGGGATGTGGGCGGAGTACTTGCCGAAAGCCTCGGCTACCTGCAGTGCAAGCTCGCGGGTCGGAGCCAGCACCAGCGCCTGAGTCTGCTTCACCGTCGTATCGATACGCGACAGGACAGGAATCGCGAATGCCGCTGTCTTGCCGGTGCCGGTCTGGGCAAGTCCGACGACATCCTTACCTTCGAGCAGCGGAGGAATGGTGGCAGCCTGGATCGGCGAGGGCGACTCGTAGCCCACGTCAGACAGTGCCTTCAGTACCCGATCATCGATGTCGAGGTCGGCAAATGTTGGGGGTTCGGGGTCACGCTCAATATCACTCATTTGACCAGCAGTTTAGCCGAAGGAGTATAGCCACGACTACATACCTCGTGATCGATTACGACACATCGGCGTTTACCGGCGGTTTCGCCTAGCGTGAGAACCATGATCGAGGACACCTCCACGCCCCCCTCACGGACCGTCGTTGCCGTTGCTCAGTTCGCTCCCGGCATGGACAAGGCGGCGAACCTCGACGCACTGCGTTCGCTTGCCACCGAAGCCGCTGCTCAGGGCGCAAAAGTGGTAGTCGCACCGGAGTACTCCATGTATACCGCGCCCCGGACCGACGAGCGCCTGATCGACACCGCCGAAGACGTTGACGGCACGTTCGGGTCAGGTCTGGCTGCCATCGCCGCGGACCTCGGAATCTTCCTCGTAGCCGGAATGAACGAGCGACGCCGCAACGTGAGCAGAATCTCCAACAGCATCGTCGCAATGAGCCCGGGAGGCGAACTTGTCGCCATCTACCGAAAAGTGCACCTCTACGACGCATTCGGATATCTGGAATCGGCAGTAATCGAACCCGGAGAGATCGACGAGCCTCAGACCTTCACCTGCGAAGGTCTGACTTTCGGACTGCAGACCTGCTACGACCTCCGATTCCCCGAGGTGACTCGTCGCATCGTCGATGCCGGCGCCGACGTTCTCCTTCTTCCGGCTCAGTGGGTTCCCGGCCCGTTGAAAGAAGATCACTGGACGACCCTGATTCGTGCCCGGGCCATCGAGAACACGATGTACATCGCAGCCGCGGACCAGAGTGCGCGCGGCGGCGCCGGCGCAAGCATGATCGTCGACCCCATGGGTGTTGTGCTCTGTTCGCTCGGCGAGCAGGTCGGCGTCGCGTCGGCACCCGTCTCGAGCTCGCGAATCGACGAGGTTCGTCAGAAGAATCCGGCTCTCGCATTGCGCCGGTTCACAGTTATCGAACGGTGACGGATACCCGAGTAGCGTCGAAAGTGGCTCTCGACCAGAAGGGTCGTTCTCCACCAGGACAGCCATGGCACAGTATCGAGATCGATTTGCCGCCGGACGAACGCTCTCCGGCTGGCTGGACCCTGCGCGACTACACGACCCGGTAATCCTCGGGCTCCCTCGTGGAGGCGTTCCCGTCGCAGTCGAGGTCGCGGCCGCCCTGCACGCACCGCTCGACATCATCGTCGTGCGCAAACTCGGGTCTCCCCGAAATCCTGAACTCGCTCTCGGCGCAATCGGAGAAGGTGACGTCCGCGTACTCAACCACGACGTGATTGCGGCCGAGCGCGTCTCGCCGGAAACGTTGCGACGGATCGAGCGCACCGAACGCACCGAACTGCAGCGACGAGCACAGGTTCTTCGAAACCGTCGCACCCCGCTCTCGCTCGTCGGCAGAACCGCCGTCATCGTCGACGACGGAATGGCAACGGGAGCGAGCGCTGCGGTCGCATCGCAATGCGCTCGCGAACAAGGCGCGGCCGGCGTGATCGTGGCTGTACCGATCGCTTCGCCCGAGGCGATGCGCCTGCTCGAGAACTTGACCGACGCCGTCGTCTGTCCGTATGTCCCGCCTCTACTCGGCGGCGTCGGTGCGGCTTTCGAAGACTTCCACCAGTTGACCGACGCCGAGGTCGTCAACCTCCTCGAACAGTAGTTTTCAGGCAATACGGAACGTTTATGTGATGTGTGCAACATTTTGACCCCAGGTGTCGATAGCCCGTGTGGAGCAAGAAATAACACCGGCAAGTTTTTTCCTGGAGGACATCGTGAGCATCCCGACAGATACCGTCGACGCAGTCGCAGCAGCCTGCCGCAACCGACTGGGCGACCCCTCCGCCTGGGTGGCTTCGGATGCGTACCGAGCGAGTCTCGCGCTGTGCATCATCGAATCGGTGCAGTCGAGCAGCGGACACAGCGAAGTTGCTGTCGTCGATCGCTACCTGGCCTACCGCCAGGCCCACAACCAGAACCCCGTCACCGACGGTTCCCGCGAACTCCTGCGAACATTCGAGGAGGCCGGGAGTTCGGACCAGTGGGCCGGCAAGATCGGCTCGTACAAACGGCGCTACAGCGCGACCGGTGTTCCGATCGAGGCGCGCCATATTCAGCAGGTTGCCGAGAAACTTCACTACCTCCACATCGAATCCGTCGAGGACCTTCTCTCGGCCGCCAATTCCGATCATTCACTCGACGCGGTTCGCCGGGCCTGGGCCGACGCCTGTGGCGACGATGCAGAAGTGACCTGGGCACACCTCTTGATGTTGGCGGGCATTCCGCACACCGACCTCGGCACCGCCGCCGACACGTTCATCGGCACGACCTTGGGCTCTGCCGAACGCCCCGCGGACACCGCAGAGATCCTTGCAGCAACCGCTGAGCAACTCGGCGTCGAACCTGACCGACTGGACTACGCAATCAGGCGCTGGCTCTCGATTCACGGACGGTCCCTGGACCACGCAGCCTAGGTAACTGTAAACAACCAGTAACACTAAACCCCAGGTCGACGCGCAATTCGGTCTACCGAATAGTAACGACAGTGCAAAATACCGACTAATGTGATGCAATGCACATCAGAAATGTCAGTTGTCACTGGAGGGGTCAAAGTGCGTGAGTTTTCAGTTCCACAGTCATTCTCAATTCCGGAGAATGCTTCCATGGCCGATTCTGTGTTCCGTCACGCCGAAGAAGACCCCACATTTGTGCCATTCAAGCGCAATGTCAACGGCTCCTGGGTCGACGTCACGGCCGCTGAATTCGCCAAGCAGGTCTCCTCGGTAGCCAAAGGCTTGATCGCATCCGGAGTGGAGCTCGGTGACCGCGTCGCTATCCTCTCGGCAACACGGTACGAATGGGTCGTTATCGACTACGCGATCTGGAGTGCCGGCGGCTGCACCGTCGCTATCTACGAGACGTCGTCCCCGCATCAGGCACAGTGGATCCTCGAGGACTCCGCTACCACTATGCTTCTCATCGAGACCCCTGACCAGGCAGCGAAGATCAAGGAAGTTACCGAGGCTGCCGAGGCCCTCCGCGAGGTCCTGGTCATCGAATCGGGCGCCATCGAAGAGCTGACGAGCCGCGGCGCTGCGGTCACCGACAAAGAACTCGAAACCCGTCGCCACCAGGTCACGGCCGCCTCACCGGCAACCTTGATCTACACCTCCGGCACCACCGGGCGCCCCAAGGGTGTCCAGCTGACACACTCCAACCTGTACGCCGAATCCACGGCGTGCAGCCTGGCTATGCCGGAATCCCTGGTTCCCGGCAAGAAGACTCTGATGTTCCTCCCCCTGGCTCACGTCTTCGCTCGCGCCATCTCGGTCGGAGCCTTCGACAACAAGGTCACGGTTGCGCACACTTCTGACCTGACGACACTGCTCGATCAGTTCGCAGCGTTCAAACCGAACTTCATCCTCTCCGTTCCCCGCGTCTTCGAGAAGGTCTTCAACTCGGCACGCCAGAAGGCCGTCGACGGAGGCAAGGGCGGCATCTTCGACAAGGCTGCTGCCACAGCAATCGAGTACAGCGAGTCACTCGAAAAGAACGGCCCCGGACTGGCGCTCAAGCTCAAGCACGCCCTCTTCGACAAGCTGGTCTACTCGAAGCTGCGGTTGGCACTCGGCGGCGAATGTGAACGCGCAGTCTCCGGCGGCGCCGCCCTCGGAGCACGCCTGGGTCACTTCTTCCGCGGCGTCGGCATCCCGATCTACGAGGGCTACGGCCTCACCGAAACCAGCGCCGCCGTGACGGTCAACACCGCTGCCGCACAACGCGTCGGCTCCGTCGGCAAGCCCATCAACGGCCATGCCGCACGCATCGCCGAAGACGGCGAACTCCTGGTCCAAGGTCCCGTAGTCTTCAGCGGCTACTGGCACAACGACAAGGCCACCGAAGAGTCCATCATCGACGGCTGGTTCCACACCGGAGACCTCGGCTCGATCGACAACGAGGGTTTTGTTTCGATCACCGGCCGCAAGAAGGAAATCATCGTTACTGCCGGCGGCAAGAACGTCGCTCCGGCCGGTCTCGAAGATTCACTTCGCGCACACGTCCTGATCAGCCAGTGCCTCGTGGTCGGTGACGGACAACCGTTCATCGGTGCACTGATCACACTCGATCTGGAAACTCTGCCGGGTTGGGTGCAGCGAAACGGTCTGTCGGCCGGAACTCCCATCGGCGATCTGATCAAGAACCCCGATCTGATCGCCGAAATCGATTCTGCCGTCGCCGATGCCAACAAGAAGGTCTCGAACCCCGAGCAGATCAAGAAGTACACGATCCTCGAGGTCGACTTCACTCAGGAGACCGGCGAGTTGACGCCGACGCTCAAGCTCAAGCGCAACATCATTCACGAAGCTCACAAGGGTGCGATCACGGGTCTGTATTCCTGACCGATCAGCTCTTCTGACTGTGGCCCGGTTCGAACGCGAACCGGGCCACAGCCGTTAGCGTCAGATCCCGCGACCCGGGTTAAGGATGTTCTTCGGATCGAACGCGGCCTTCACTGACAGCATCAACTCCCGCTCGACAGAACCCACCATGTCCTCCATGTACGGCACTTTGAGAACACCGATGCCGTGCTCACCGCTGATCGTCCCGTCCAATTCCAGTGCCCCCGCGACTATGTCGTCGAACGCGCGCCTCGCACGACCCTGCGCTCCAGCCTCCGTTGCGTCGAAAACAATGGTGGGGTGAAGATTTCCGTCGGCAGCGTGACCGAAGGTACCAATGGTGACGCCGTGCATCTCGGCTGCTGTTCGAATGCAATCGAGCATGCGCGGTAGCGCCGGTACGGGCACGGCAACGTCGTCGAGCAAAACTGTTCCCATTGCCTCGAGCGCCGGTAGCGCCATCCGCCTTGCCGCCGTGAACGCCTCCCCTTCCTCAGGATCGTCGGTATGGAACACCTCACTCGCTCCGGCACGCTCACAGGCGGTCGCACACTCCGCCGCCTCTTCCGCCGCCGATCGACCGTCACATTGAATGAGGAGCATTGCCCCCGCACTTTCATCGAGACCCATTCTCGTGAAGCGGTTTACGGCTGCAATGGTGACGTCGTCCATCAACTCCATCAGACACGGCTCTGCAATTGCAGCTACAGCCAGGACTGCGTCGATCGCCAGCTCGGCCGAGGCGAAGAAGGCCACGACTGTGGTTGCCGCACTAGGCGCGGTCCGCAATCGCATGGTCGCTTCGACAATGACTGCGAGGGTCCCCTCGGAACCGACAAGCAGGTGCGTGAGGTCGAGACCCGCCACGTTCTTACGCGTCTTCGCCCCGGTGTGAATCACCCGCCCGTCAGCAAGAACTGCAGTGAGCTCCGCGACATGATCGCCTGTAACTCCGTATTTGGCGCAACAGATTCCACCGGCATTGGTCGCCACGTTGCCACCGATACTGGAGATGGCCCGACTACCAGGATCGGGAACATACCAAAGCCCTTGCGCCCGAGCTGCATCTGCCAGGTCACCGTTGATCACACCCGGTTCCACTGTCGCCGTCCGAGCAGCCGCGTCGATCGCCAGAATGCGATTCATACCCGCGACACCAAGAATGATGCAACCGTCGATCGCGTTGGCGGCACCCGCCAAACCGGTTCCGGCGCCGCGCGTCACAACCGGGACGGACAACTCGTGAGCAATCTTCATCGTTGCCACGACGTCGACGGCGGACGTAGCCTTGACGAGGGCTGCCGGGACACCCGCCTCAGTCAGTAGCGATTGATCACGAAGGTAGGCGCCCATTCGATCGGGATTGGTAGTCACCCTCTCCCCCAAGGCTTCCTGCAACCGGATGGCAAGCACATCCACAGAAGTGGTCATTGCGTTCGACCTTCGTAAAAACCGCGCACATGCCTCTCGACAAGCTCTGCCGCATAGTCGGATTCACCACGCACGATCGCATCGACGATGGCTTCGTGCTCCGCGAGCAGAACAGCCAATGTGGTGGCCGAATCCTCGAGAGCGTCGAGTTCACGCATCAGATAGCCCGCAATACCGTCGCGCAGCACTGTCATCACCAACCCGAACGCCTTGTTCCCGCCGGCACCGGCGAGTGCGACATGAAAATCGACATCCGCGTCATGGAACTCGGCAGCGCTGTCAACAGCAGCGGCCTGGCGCATACGTTCGACGGCAACATACGCAGCCTCCGGAACAACGGATACACCGCGCAGCGCAGCAGCCTCGAGAAGTACCCGCAATTCGACGAGATCGCGAAGCGGGACAGCGCCGACCTGAACGGCCGCACTCAACGCCGTCGCTGCGGAATCGGCAGTATTCTCGTGCGTGACCCGCGGCCGGGCCGTCGACACGGTATCTGCGCCGGTCACCAAACCCTGAGCTTGCAGCACGCGGAGAGCTTCCCGGACGGTGGATCGTCCTACCGAGAATGTCTGTGCCAGTTCTGCTTCCGTAGGCAGTGACTCACCCACTGGCAATGTTCCGTCGAGAATTGCGGCTCGAATTCTTCCTGAGACCGCAAGGGCCAACGGCATTCGAGACAACGGAGTTGTATCCATACCGCGACGCTACCACCCCTTGCCTGCTTGTCTGACAAACTGTTTAATGGAGATGATTCGTGACCTACAGGTGCGCGTGAGCGTCACCTACAACTACGTAGACAGGTGTCGAACATGACCGAAAAGCTCGAGTTGGATCCCGCAACAACCGCAGTCGTGCTCATCGAATACCAGAACGATTTCACCACCGCAGGCGGTGTTCTCCACGACGCCGTCGCCCCCGTCATGGAATCGACCGGGCTACTCGCGAACACCACCACACTGGTCGACGCCGCCCGCGCGGCCGGCGTCACGGTGATGCACGCACCCATTACCTTCGCCGAGGGATACAACGAAATAACCTCGCATCCCTACGGAATCCTCAAAGGCGTTGTCGACGGAAAGGCGTTCGTGAAGGGATCCTGGGGAGCCGCGATTGTCGACGAGCTGACCCCACAGGACGGCGACATCCTCATCGAGGGCAAGCGCGGACTCGACACCTTCGCCAGCACCAACCTTGATTTCATTCTGCGCAGCAAAGGAATTCGAACGATCATCCTCGGCGGCTTCCTGACCAACTGCTGCGTCGAATCGACCATGCGCACCGGATACGAAAATGGTTACCGCGTCATCACTCTCACCGACTGCGTCGCCGGAACCTCGGTCGCGGAACATGAGAACGCCATCACCTACGACTACCCGATGTTTTCCCACCCCGTGACATCAAAGGACGTACTGGACGCGCTTGCCTAGCTCGCCGCCTGTTCTAGCTCATCGACTGTGCGCGAGAAGGAATTCACGGCTCATGACGCTCACGCTGGCGTGAACCTTCTCGTGCAACAGATCGTGCCCGGCGTCCTCGAACTCACGCATTTCCACATTCGGAAGCGTCGCCGCCCACTGACGCACCGGGTCGATCGGCGCTATCCGATCGTCGACCCCGTGAACCACCAGAACCGGAATCCGCGAATCTGCCAGCTCACCCCAACCTGCTTGTGCAACAGCGCTTCGCGGAATTCCACACAGCACCGCCGACGTAAAATCGTGGTCCCGGTGTGCCAGCATTGTCAATGCGGTTACAGCACCCAGGGAATGTCCCATGACTGCCTGCGCGACACCGGGCAACGCGGCCCGTGCGATGTCCGCCAACGTAGCGGCATCCGCAGCCAGATCGGATAACGGCGCCGAAGCCCCCAGCTCGCCCTCCGACAATCCGTGCCCGGTGTGGTCGACCGCCCAGACCTCGATACCGACGGACGTGAGCGCGCCCGCAAAGCGGTGGTACTGACCGCTGTGTTGCCCTAGCCCGTGCAAGAACACCAAGGACACCCGCGGCGTCGCGTCGCCGGACACCGACCAGCGTCGAAAGTGCACCTGACCGGTTCGACCGTCGAAAAAGGGCATGGCCGTCATTCTGCACGGCTCACCTCACATCCTGAGCGCCCGGTATGTCTGAAGCCCGCTTTTGTCGGACCACACTGGCACAATCGCGTAGGTGTTCCTCCTCGACGATGAGATCGTCTACAGCGCCAGTGACCTCTCGGCAGCCGCAACGTGCGAGTTCGGTCTCCTGAGACGACTCGACACGAGGACGGGGCTGATCACGGCCGATGGTGTCGACGCAGATCCGATGCTCGAACGGACGTCCGCGCTGGGCGATACCCACGAGCGCGAGCAGTTGGAGCGTTTCATCGCCGAACACGGCGACGCCGTTGTTGTCATGGAGCGGCCGGAGCACACCCGTGCCGGACTGACCGCGGCCACACTTGCCACCGTCGAGGCGGCACGCGCCGGGGCGCCCGTCATCTATCAGGGAACTTTCTTCGACGGCAGATTCCTGGGGTTCTGCGATTTCCTGGTCCGCGAGGGCGATCGGTACGCGGTCTACGACAGCAAGCTTTCGCGGCATGCCAAAGTCTCTGCTCTCCTTCAGTTGGCTGCCTATGCCGACGCACTGGACCGCAACGCCATCGCAGCTTCGGATCAGGTGCACCTGTTGCTCGGCGACGGCAGCACGTCGTCTCACGACATCGGAGACATCGCACCGGTGTTTGCCGCCCGCCGGGCGGCACTCGAGCTGGTCCTTGACGAGCACCGAGCGGAGGGCAAGCCCGCAGAGTGGCTCGACGATCGCTACCTGCGGTGCGGCCGTTGCGATACGTGCAGTGTCGAGGTGGAAAACCATCGTGACCTGCTCTTAGTGGCCGGAGTTCGTGGCAATCAACGAGCTCAGTTGATCGCGTCGGGAATCACTTCGATCGACAAACTTGCCGTAAGCGAGGGCCCCGTCGACGGTATCCGCACCCAAACTCTCGACAAGTTGCGCGCTCAGGCTGCTCTTCAAGTGCGCCAGGAACAGTCCGGCAACGCCGAGTTCACCGTGTTCAACAAAGACGTGCTCGCCGGACTCCCGGTTCCGAACGAGGGCGACATCTTCTTCGACTTCGAAGGTGATCCGTTGTGGGCCGAAGACGGCTCGTCGGAGTGGGGCCTGGAATATCTGTTCGGCGTGGTCGAAGGTCCGGCCGAGACGTACGTGTTCACACCGTTCTGGGCACACGACCGGGCCGGTGAACGCCAAGCGCTGATCGATTTCCTCGACTACGTGACGGCACGACGCGATGCCTACCCCGGGATGCACATCTATCACTACGCGGCCTACGAGAAGTCCGCACTGCTTCGTCTGGCCGCCCGTCATGGTGTCGGCGAGCAGGTAGTCGACACATTGCTCCGAGAAAACGTTCTGGTGGACCTCTACCCACTAGTTCGTCAGTCGGTGCAGATCGGCGCACGCTCGTACAGCATCAAGAAACTCGAACCGCTGTACATGGGAGAGCACGGCCGCGGCGGCGATGTCACCAATGCGGCAGCGTCAGTGGTGGCGTACGCCGACTACTGCACATTACGCGACGCCGGAAAAGCCGACGAGGCTCGCGAACTCCTCCAAGGAATTTCCGACTACAACGAGTACGATTGCGAATCTACTCTCCGACTGCGCAATTGGCTGGCCGAGCGCGCCGCAGAACATGGGGTTACCCTTCGCCAGCCCACCGGCCAAATCTCCATGCCGATAGAAGAACTCACCGAAACCGAAATTGTTCTGCGCGAATTCGCCGGACACAAAGCGGATTCGACACGCACTCCCGAGCAACAGGCCGCAGCACTCCTCGCAGCGGCCGTCAGCTATCACAACCGGGAACGAAAGCCCTACTGGTGGGCGCATTTCGACCGTCTGATGGTACCGATCGACGATCTCGTCGACGTTCGCGACGTCATGATCGTCGATGTCTCGAACGTCGAAACAGACTGGCATACAAGCACTCCCCGACAGAAGAAGCGGCGACGACATATTCAGCTGACCGGAAACTTCGGAACGGGAAGCACAGTCAACCTGGGGACCGACCTGTTTGCCCTCTACGAGACACCGGCGCCGAGCGCTGTGGCGGGCGAAACCTCCGGACAGCGCGGCACCAGCAACGCGAAGGTGACCGCTGTAACCAAAGTTGACGGCCACGACGTCGTGACCATCGAAGAATTGCTCAACGGCGACGAATACACCGATGCCCCGGTTGCTTTGGCTCCCGGACGCCCGATCCCGACAGGTCGGATGGAGAAGTCCATCGCTGCCGCCGCGTCCAAGGCCTGCGAAATCCTGCCTGAGTTGCCACGAAACGCCGCGGTCGACATTCTGCGGCGCCACACTCCCCGAACCCTGTCCGGTGCCGCCCTTCCCCCGGTCAACGCGAGCAACGACTACGCCTCGGCGATCACCGCTGCCGTCCTGGACCTCGACGACTCGTACGTTGCCGTGCAGGGGCCTCCCGGCACCGGCAAAACATACACCGGTGCGCGAGTGATCAAAGCCCTGGTGGAGCAACATCATTGGCGAATTGGCGTTGTCGCACAATCGCATTCAGTGGTCGAGAACATGCTGGGCGGCATCGTGAAGGCCGGCGTGGACCCGGCGCTGGTAGCAAAGAAAGGTAAGCGCAGCCGGACCGCTGAGTGGATGGATATCCCATCCGAGCAGTACCCTGGTTTTATCGCCGAAGCCGAAGGAACCGGATGCGTGATCGGCGGTACCGCTTGGGATTTCGCGAATACAGATCGTGTACCGGCCGGCAGCCTGGACCTCCTCGTGGTGGACGAGGCAGGCCAGTTTGCACTGGCCAACACGATCGCCGTCTCAATCGCCGCCCGCAATTTGCTCCTGCTCGGCGACCCGCAGCAGCTACCCCAGGTCAGTCAGGGCACTCACCCCGAACCAGTCGACGAATCCGCACTCGGCTGGCTGGCCGAAGGACACGGCGCACTGCCCCCGAAACTGGGATACTTCCTCGAGAAGACTTGGCGCATGCATCCCGACCTGTGTGCGCCGGTCTCCGCTTTGTCCTACGACGGAAAATTACATTCGCAGGAATCTGTCACTGGTGCACGGAAACTCGACGGTCTCGCGGCCGGAGTTCACACCGTCTTCGTCGATCATCGCGGCAACTCAACCTACTCACCCGAAGAGTCGCAGGAGATTGTCACCCAGATCCGTGAACTCCTGGGCACCCCCTGGACCGACCCCAGCGAATTCGACGGCACCCGCCCCCTCGATCAGTCCGACATCCTGGTCGTCGCGCCCTACAACGCGCAGGTCGGCACCATCGAGCACGATCTGACCGCGGCCAGGTTGACCGACGTCGAGGTGGGCACCGTCGACAAGTTCCAGGGGCGGGAAGCCGCTGTTGCCATAGTGTCGATGGCGGCCTCCGCGATCGAAGACGTTCCGCGAGGAATGTCGTTCTTGCTTTCGCGTAACCGCCTCAATGTCGCAGTCTCCCGTGGCAAGTGGTGCGCGATCATCGTTCGGTCACACGCGTTGACGCAGTACATGCCGAGTACCCCGGCAGGGCTGATGGAACTCGGCGCATTCATGCGCCTGACCGGTTAGGACGGGCCAGGCGCAACCCTGGGTTCAGCCGAAGCACTGCCCTTCACCGCGGTAGGTGGGTACCGCGGTGACGGTGCCGTCGGCCTCGACCACATTTACCTTTTCGAACCGCTCACACAGCTCACCGGCCTTCGCGTGACGGAACCACACCCGATCACCGATCGCGATGTCACCGGCAACCCGTCCGGTGACAGGCGTCTGGACTTCGCCGGCACCTTCGTTTCGGAGGAGTTTCAATCCGCGCGGGCTCATCGGCGTCGGAACGCGGGCAGGACCAGCCGGGCCGGAGGCGATGTAGCCGCCACCGAACAGCGTGGTGACCTTAGGCGTCGGCTTACGGACCGCTGAGAGCGCGAAGAAGAGGGCTGGGTCAGGCCGGAAGGCCCGGTACCTGTCGAACAATGTCGGTACGTACAGGCCCGAACCAGCGGTCACTTCGGTGACTACCGAATCTGCGGCACTGACTTCGAGCGATCCGGTACCCCCACTGTTCACGATTTCGAGAGTGCCCACAGCATCCGTGACTGCTGCGACAACAGCGCCACGCCGTTCGGACAACTCGCGCGCCGACGCCTTCTTGATCAAACGAATCGCGGCGCTCGCGTCCGGCAGACCCGCTATCTGCGCCTCGTAGAACATGACTCCCACGACGGCAAATCCGCGTGCACGCGCAACGGATGCCAGCGCGGCGACAGCACTGGGTTCACGCAGCGGTGAGCGTCGCACCCCGATGTGGACCGGGCCGAACCGCAGTGAGGCATCCACATCGAGACACACTCGGATCGGCGGCGTACCCGAAGAAGACGACCGGACGACGTCGAGTTGAGCGGCGTCGTCGATCATGAGTGTGATCGATTGGATCGCAACAGGGTTGGCTGCAAGATCAGCCAAGGCGCCACGGTCGACCGTGGGATACCCCATCAGAACGTCGCGGGCACCAAGACTGACCAGCCATAGCGCTTCACGAAGTGAATAGGTCATGATTCCGCGAAATCCGCCTGCTGCGGTCAGCCCACTTCCGAGCGTTTCTTCGAGCACTGCGCGGCAGCGAACGGACTTACTGGCCACCCGCACGGGAGTTCCGCCGGCCCTTCGCACCAGATCTGCGGCATTGCTGCGCAGAGTAGTCAGGTCGAGGGCAGCAAGTGGCGGGTCGAGTTCGCGGGTAGCTGCAGTGAGTCGATCCAGAGTTGTAGTCACGTGTGTCCAATCGTCGCGGCGTTGTGGTCAGTCAACCACTCGACTTGGACGAATGTCCAGGAATTGGTGGGTTACTTCGGCACTTCGATCGCCCTGTTGGCGATTACCCGAACCATTTCACCGAATTCCGCGATGGTGGCATCCGAATCTCGATCGACGAGCCATCGCAGCACCAGGCCGTCGATGAGTGCGAGACTCAAGCGGGCCAGCGACGGCAACGGTTCGGTCCACACAGTGCCGGAGATAGTGGCACATTCCTCGAGAAAAGCAATGGCATGCTCGTCCATGATTCGATACTGATCATCCGCGACAGCGCCCGCGCGTTCTGCGCCGAGATTACGACTACGCAACGCCTGAGCGGTGATCTCATAGGTCAGCAATTGCCGATCCGGCGTCGCCTCGATAAGTGGCCACATTCCGGTCAACCCGATATGCAGCAGTTCCTTGAGTCCTTGAATTCCGCTCAGATCCGGAGCATGCCGAACCTGTCCGAATGCATGCTGCATCGATTCGCTGAGTTGGAGGATTAGGGTTTCACCCATCGCCGCAATCAACGCTTCTTTACTTTCGAAGCAGTAGTGAACAACGCCGAGCGACACACCAGCCTCTTCGGCAACCGCTCTCACAGTCACCGAACTGACGCCTCTTTGTTCAGCGATGGACATCGCAGATTCAACCAATTGTATGCGGCGTTCGTCCGCCGGAAGCCTGTTGAGCATCCACTGATCGTAGAACGGAGCGAGACGAATCTACGCGCAATGCTTGCCTGGACGAGCGTCCAAGTGCATTATTGAGCGATGGTTTCGGACACATGGCAGAACTGGGCTGGCACTCAAAGCGCCACACCGCGACAATTCGCAACCCCGAGAAACGCGCGCGAGCTCGCCGCTCTCGTCGTGGATGCCGCGTCTCGCGGGCTTCACGTCAAGGCGGTCGGCGCCGGACATTCATTCACCGGAGTGGCTGTTACCGACGGCATTATGGTCAGCCTCGACAACCTCACCGGGATCGAATCGATCGTCCCGACCGACGACGGCGCCCTCGTCACAGTACTTGCCGGGACCCGCCTGCATGCCCTCAACGAGGCATTATGGGATCGCGGGTACGCCATGACAAACCTCGGCGACATCGACGTCCAATCCATTGCCGGCGCACTCGGCACCGGTACTCACGGAACCGGCGCACGCTTCGGCGGACTCGCAACTCAGATCCGCGGCATCGAAATCGTGACCGCCGACGGCTCGATCGTCACGTGCGACGCGGATCAAAATTCGGAACTGTACGAAGCGGCACGAATCGGCCTGGGCGCGGTCGGCATCATCACCAAGCTCACGCTCGCCTGCTCCCCTCGATTCACGTTGCGCGCCGTCGAAAAACCCGACACGCTGTCTCACATTCTGGACACCCTGGAAGACGAATGCCGCAACGTCGACCACTTCGAGTTCTACTGGTTCCCCCATACCGACCGAGTACTCACCAAACGCAACACCAGACTCCCCGGTGACTCACCGCTGAAGCCTGTCAATTCGGTCCGCGCCTACCTCGATGACGAACTCATGTCGAATACCCTTTTCGAAGGCGTCAACCGAATCGCGTCTCTCGTGCCGGCCGCCATCCCCGCCATTAACCAATTTTCCTCGCGAATGCTCGGTGCTCGCGAATTCACCAACCGCAGCTACGAGGTATTCGCGTCGGCACGCCGCGTGAGATTCAAAGAAATGGAATACGCCGTTCCGGTGGAACACGTCAAGGACGTACTCCGCGAAATCGATAAATGGTTGAACAAGTCGGAAACAAGGATCGCATTCCCCGTCGAGGTTCGATTTGCCGCAGCCGACGACATCTGGCTCTCGACAGCCAACGGCCGCGACACCGCCTACATTGCCGTGCATCAATATCACCGCCGCGACGAAGCCGAGTATTTTGCCGCCGTCGAAGCTATCGCCCGCGCCGTCGACGGCCGGCCGCACTGGGGAAAAATGCACAACCGAACCGTCGACGACCTCCGTCCCACCTACAAACGACTCGACGATTTCATCGCGATCCGGGACAAGTACGACTCGGATCGCATCTTCCGGAACGCGTACCTCGATCAAGTCCTCGGAGAGTGACTACCGCGCTATTGACGTAGCAACTCCGCTTTCCGCGAATCGCTCGCAAACGATGCTTTGATCGAATTGCGGGCAAGAGTCTCACGTTCGGACTCGGTCAATCCGATTGCTCGACCCAACTCTGCGAAGTTGTCGTCGACGTACCCACCGAAATATGCCGGGTCGTCGGAGTTGACCGTCACGATCAATCCCATCTCGAGCATTGCCCGCAGCGGGTGATCCTCGAGCTTGTCGAACACGCGCAGACGGACATTCGACAGCGGGCAGACCGTCAGCGGAATCTCCTCGTCCACCAACCGTTCCACGAGCGCCGGATCTTCGAGCGCACGAACTCCGTGGTCGATACGTTCTGCACCGAGGATGTCGAGGGCCTGCCAGATGTACTCGGGTGGACCTTCTTCGCCGGCATGCGCAACCACATGGAGTCCTTCGGCGCGAGCACGCGCGAAGACGTCCTCGAAGAGTGACGGCGGATTACCCACCTCCGCCGAATCCAAGCCCAGGCCGACGATCGGCGCCTGCAACCTGATGATCTCCGAGAGCATCTCTTCGGCGTCCTTGACCGGTTGATCGCGAAGAATCGCGGCAATCGCAGCGCTGCTGAGTCCGAATTCACGCTCACTGGACGCCACCGCGTCCATGATGCCGTCGAGCACCTCGGTCAACGGAACTCCACGGACTACGTGAGCCTGGGGGTTGAAGAAGAACTCGGCGTGCGCGACACCTGCTGCTGCGGCCCGGCGAAAGTAGGCCCGCGTCAGGTCCGCAAAGTCCTCGGCTGTGCGCAACACAGCCATGTTGGCAAAGTACAGATCGAGGAACGACTGCAGGTCGGAGAACTCGTACCGTGACTTCAGATCATCGATATCCTTGTAGGGCAAGTCCATTCGATTGCGCTCGGCCAACCGGTAGATCTGCTCGGGCTCGAGCGAACCCTCGATGTGCATGTGCAATTCGGCAACTGGCGTAGCCATGTGGTGTTACCGCCCCTTCCAGACTGGTGCCCGTTTTTCGGCAAATGCGGTCGCACCTTCACGAGCGTCCTCGGACGCAAAAACCGGTGCCATCAACTGCATCTGCTTGGAGAAAGCCTCGTCGTCCGACCAACCACTTGCCGCGCCGATGATCTCCTTGGTGACAGCGACGGCGAGCGGACCGTTGCGCGTGATGCGGTCGGCGAGGTCGAGTGCACCTTCCAGAGCCTTCCCCGGCTCGGTGAGGGTATTCACGAAGCCGTAACTGTGCGCTTCCTCGGCAGTGAAAGTATCGCCGGTCAACGCAAATTCCAACGCCTTCTGATAGGGAATTCGCTTGGGCAGACGCAACAAGCCTCCGCCGCCGGCAACCAAACCTCGCTTGACCTCCGGAATACCGAACTTGGCTTCCCGGGACGCAACCACCAGGTCTGTGGCCAACACCAACTCAGTTCCGCCGGCAAGAGCAAAACCCTCGACCGCTGAAATGATCGGTTTACGCGGCGGCCCCTCGGTGAAGCCGAGACCGCGACCCGGGACGACGACGTTCTCTCCGGCCACAAAAGCCTTCAGATCCATTCCGGCACAGAAATTTCCGCCGGCGCCGGTCAAGACGGCCAATGACAACTCGTCGTCGGCATCGAGTTCCTCGACTGCTGCTGCCAATCCGTGACTGACCGCAGCATTGATCGCGTTGCGTGCCTCGGGCCGGTTGATCGTGATGATCATCGTCCGCCCGCGACGTTCGGTGAGAACCTCGTCTGCCATGAATGTCCCTCTCGTAGTCTTTCGACGCCGCCGGAGGATTACGCGACGTTTCGCTCGACAATACGGACGAAGCCTTCCGCATCGATCTGCGCGGTGTCGTGAGTGCAGAACCAGCCGCGAGTGAATCGCGTCGATGTCAGTTCCGGCGAGTTCCAGTACCGGCGTGCGACGCTCGGCCCCCGGCACAACAGTTCACCGTATCCTTCGGGTGCGTCCGGACCGAACAACGCGACTTCCATTCCGCCGAAAGCGATTCCCACACTTCCGAAATGAGTGGACGCCGATTCCATCGGCAGAATCAGGCCGGCACCACACGTCTCGGTCTTTCCCCATCCGATCACGTGCTGCGCCGACGGGAACGCGGACAACAACTTCGCTTCCTGTTCCGCTGTGATCGGCGATCCGCTGCAGTCGATCCACCGCACCGACCTCGAACCGGCCCGCGCTGCCGGCCCCGCCGCCAGAAGGCGAGGTTCGAGAAGATCTTCGGGACGCCCCGTGATGATGTCGACGGTATGAGCTCTCTCGCGCCAAAAATCACCCGCCACTACGACGGTACCGCCCACCACCAGCGTCGCCAGAACATGAACCAACTGCCGGATAGACCTGAAATCACTGTCCACCACAAGATTTCGAACACCTTCGACACCGTAGTCCCGCGAATGCAGCAGCGCCTCGATGGCCGAGAGCAAATTTTCATTGGTCAACTCGACACCGAGCATCACGCCCGAAGAATCTGTTGTGTATGCAAGGACCGCCAGCTCTTCCGGGGCAGCGCCGTCGTCGATGAACGGAAGCCCCGCGGGCAGTTCCCCGTCCAGCACCAGCACCGAACCACTGTCCGCGATCACCCAATCCACGTCGGCGTCGGCCCACGCGGCACCGAGCGAGACCGGAACGCCACCCGCCAGGATCACCCCGAGACACGCTTCCATCCACCGGATACCGGCAGCGAACCGAATGGCAACGCGGTCACCGATCTCGATACCTCGGGATTTCAGCCCACCGGCCACCCGCGAGGCGTCCGCCCACAGCTCTGCGAAGGTGACCTGATTTCCGTCGACTTCCTCCACGGCAACGCGCACCGAAAAGCGGTGCACCGCGACATCGAGCAACTCCGAGAGCGATGGATCCAATTGGCGGTAGCGCAGCAATCCGTCCGTCGCTCGACTTACCCGCCCATCCGTGAGCAACTGATTCGAACAGGGATACTCGACAAGCGTCGACCGCATTGGTACCTCCACTGAACTGACAACCCACACCGGTCATTCGACTATATGATGTAGATCACATTTAGTGGAGCACTCTGGCGATAACTCCTACTTATTTGCCTGCATAGACAGCTTTTCCCGGCCCCACGTCGAGGAAACTGCGCACGGCACCACGGAGATCATCGGTATCGAACAAGGCGCCGGACACCGCCGGCGTCACAGCATCCGCATGCGCAATGCCACCGGAACGCCACGCCGCCACAATCTGCTTGGTCGCGTCATGGGCACGGGTGGGTCCGTCGGCCAGCCGGTTCACCAGTGCCCGCGCTGCCGTATCCACGTCGTCGTGGACTGCATTGACCACGCCCCACGAAGCCAACGTCGACGCGTCGTACACATCGCCCGTCATCACGAGCTCGCGGGCCCGGCCGGAACCCGCGCGTTCCGCCAATCGCTGCGGCCCACCCATCGACGGCGTCAGGCCGACCACTGTCTCCACCAGTCCGAACTTGGCTTTCGGTGACGCCAGAATGATGTCGCAAGCCAACGAGATTTCGAACGCCGCCGTCAACGTCAGGCCGTGGGCTGCATAGACCACCGGGCACGGCAGCGCCTCGAGCGGATGACAGATCTGTGCGAACAAATCTCGCCACAAATCGGCCCCCTGTTCCGGATCGAGACCGTCGAACACATGGACGTCGACGCCGGCGGAATTGACCTTGCCCTCTGCCCGCAGCAAGACCGCGCGCGGCGGCGCGGCGGTCAGCTCCGCAACATCTGCGATCACGGCATCGAACATGGCTTGATCGAACAGATTCAGCGGGCCGTGCGCGAATGTCAGCACAGCCACCTCGGCGCCTGCCGCTGTCGTGAATCGTTCGAGACGAGTGGGATGCGATTCGGAAGCAGTCATGGCGGTCACCTTGCCACACCGCTTCGACATACGATCGAAAGGTGGACGGACTGAGAAGAGCGCTAACCGACGTTGTGGGACAACGGTTCGTCACCGAAGATCCCGATGTCCTCGCTGCCCGGTCAACCGATCACACCGGCCGATACCGTGGGCGGGCACGCGCTCTTGTCCGACCGGCCGATACTGCAGAATTGGCAGCCGTACTGGATGTCTGCCGAACCCGCGGAGCGCCCGTCACCGTGCAAGGTGGCCGTACCGGTCTGGTGGCCGGCGCAGTGCCCGAGAACGACGACGTCTTGCTCTCGACCGAGCGACTGACCACCATCGGAACCGTCGACCGAGAGTCGATGCGCATCAGCGTCGACTCGGGAGTCACACTCTCGCAGGTACATTCAGCGGCAGCGCACGCCGGGTTGAAGTTCGGGGTCGATATCGCATCCCGGGATTCCGCAACTATCGGCGGGATGGCCGCAACCAATGCCGGTGGGCTGCATACGGTTCGCTACGGAAACATGGCCGACCAGGTGACCGGACTCGAGGTGGTTCTGCCCGACGGTTCCACCGTGCACCGGTCTCCGAAGGTCCGCTCCGACAACTCCGGATACGACCTCCCCTCACTGTGGGTGGGCAGCGAAGGAACCCTCGGCGTGATCACACGCGTCGATCTGACACTACGGGCGATACCGAAACATCGAGTCACCACTCTGACGGGTTTCGATTCACTCACTGCCGTCGTCGACGCCGGTCGAGCACTGCGCACACTGGAGGGCGTCGACGCGCTGGAGTTGCTCGACGGCCGTGGGCTGGAACTGGCAGCAGGCAAGCTGGGTGCCGCGGTGCCGACGAGGCGACGGTGGTACCTCTTGGCGGAGGTGTCGGGTGCGCATGACCCACTCGAGGAATTGGCTTCCGTCCTGGATCGGATCGCTCCGCCCGATGCTCCCGCGGTTGCCGTCGACGCGGCCGGTTCTGTTCGATTGTGGGCCGCGCGTGAATGTTTCGCCGAGGTGGTGGGTCTGTTCGGGCCGCCGCTCAAGTTCGACGCGGCCCTTCCCCTCGATGAACTTGCCGGCTTCGCAGAGGACGCGGTTGCCGCCATCGCGGCCGCCGCTCCGGCCGCGATACCGGTGCTGTTCGGCCACATCGCCGAAGGAAACATCCATCTCAATGTGCTGAACTGCCCGGATGCCGACGGTGTGTACCGCCGTGTTCTCGAATTAGTTCGGCGCCGCGGCGGAAATATCAGTTCCGAGCACGGGGTCGGCTCGCTCAAACGCAACTATCTCGACATGGCCCTCTCACCGGAGGATATCGGTGCGATGTGGGCGATCAAGCGAGCCTTCGACCCCGGCGACTATCTCAATCGCGCAGTGATGTTTCCTGACGCTCTTCGTCGGTGAGCGCTCCGGCTCCACCGACCGCCATAGCTTCGTCGTGGGCGTCGCCACGCTGCGGACGGGCGAAGCAAACCGATGCAACGAACCCGACGAGGAGTACACCGGCCGGCAGCCAGATCGACTGAGACATGGCGGTGCTGAAAGGCTCGCGAACGAATTCGGGGAGGTCTCCCACGGCGCCTTCGGAGCTGCCGCCACTGAGTCCCTGCGCTGACAACCGTGCGGTGATCAGCGCTCCGATAGCCGCGCTGCCGAGTACGGCACCCACCTGACGCGTGGTGTTGTAAACGCCGGCTCCGGCACCCGCCTGCATGGGCGGGAGATTGTGCGTCGCAGTGGCGGCAAGGGGCGACCAGATGCACGCATTAGCGAAGCCGATCAGGCCGATCGGCAGAAGCAGTTCCCAGATCGCGACGTGCGGCGACATGACCAACGCCAGCCAGCCCAGCGCGATGGCGAACAGCAGGAAGCCCGAGCCCGCAATGTAGCGCGGATGGGTCTTGTCCACCTGCTTGCCGATGATCGGCGCAAAAATGCCGGTCAGCACTGCCATCGGAACCATCAACAGTGCCGACTGGGTCGGCGAGAGTCCACGTACGGCCTGCGCGTAGAACATCAGTGGCAGAACCATTGCCGTAATCGCGAAACCCATTGCGGTGATGGCAATGTTGGCGAGCGAGAAGTTGCGGTCCTTGAAGAGTCCGAGCGGCAGCAATGGTTCGTTCTTGTTGCGCGACTGGTAGAACACGAACACGATAAGCAGCAGTATGCCGGCACCGATGAGGCTCCAGACAAAGCCGTTCCAGTCGTAGGAGCTGCCTTCCTGAATGCCGAAGACCAGCAGGAACATGCCGGCCGCGCTGAGGATCACGCCGGGGATGTCGAACTTGTGCTGGCTCGTCGGCAACGACGGAACCAGCTTCCACGCGAGCGCGAATGCGATCACGCCGACGGGAACGTTGACGATGAAGATCCACTGCCAGCCGAGAGTATCGACGAGGACGCCACCGGCGAGGGGTCCCACCAACGTCGCGACACCGGCAACCGCGCCCCACAGGCCCATGGCCGCGCCGCGCTTGTTGGGTGCAAAGGTACGAGTAATGACAGCCATCGTCTGCGGTGTCATCATCGCCGCTCCCAGACCCTGGAAGGTCCTGGCGACGATCAGCATTTCGATGCTGCCGGACAATCCGCACCACAGCGAAGCGCCGGTGAACAGCACGAGGCCGATCATGTAGACGTTCTTGGGGCCGAACCGGTCACCGAGCCTGCCGGTCACCAACAGCGGGACCGCGTACGCCAAGAGGTACGCACTGGTGACCCAGACGACCTTGTTGATGTCGGATCCGAGATCCTCCATGATTGCGGGGTTTGCGACCGCGACGATCGTGCTGTCCACGAGAATCATGAAGAATCCGATGCACAGCGCCCAGAGCGCGTGCCAGGGATTGACCTGCTTTTCCATCTTCAGTCCTTAGTAGGTGTGCCAGGGCTTGCGAAGCCGACATGGCGGTCGAGGAGTTCTTGTGAAAGCCAAGGCAATTCACCGGTCTCGATTTCGGCAACCAACGCGCTCAGCCACTCACGCTCGGCGATGGTCATCGCCCGGACGTAGTCGCCACCCACCGTGAAGATTCGAGGCTTCTCGACTGCCGGTGGTTGGCAATGGGTCCGGTCGAAATCAGCGATCGTGGCATCGAGGTGACCGATCCGGAAACGCAGCATCTCGCACGCCGTCTCGGCCGACAGATTGTGCATCTCGGCCAACGCGAGCGGCAGGCGCGGATACTCACGAACCGGAACGGCCAACATGTCACGCAACTGATGCTCGAGCGCTGCCCGACCCGAAGCTGTGATCGCGTACGTCGTTCGCTCCGGCCGATTTCCTTCACGGTCCGTACCGATGGAAGCGAGCAGCTTCTGCTGCTCGAGTCGACCGACCGTGTGATAGAGCGACCCGGGTTTGATCTTGACCAACTGATCACCACGTCGCACCGAGGCCAGTTGGTACATCTCGTAGGGGTGCATCGGCCGTTCAGCCAGCAAACCGAGAATGACGATGCCCAGAGGGGTCAGAGAAACATCGTCCATGATTACCCTCCCGGGTTGAGATCCTCAATTATTCCACGCCAAATAGTCGGTACGGAATATACGGCCATGCACCACCTGAATCAACCCGAAGAATGCGATAGCGTTCTCCGTCGTGGACGAACATCACCTCGACATCATTCGACTCGCGTGGGCCAGGCACCTCGGACTGGGCGATTCGGCCTTGCGAGCGACCCATACCGCCAGGGTCATCGAAGACACCACCGAAGTGATCCACATACTTCGACTTGCCGACGCCGACGCCGTCGTCGGGCCGCGATGGTTCATGGAACGCACCGCCGATGCGGACATCGGCACATTGTTGGAACCGCCACTCCTGCTCGAACTGACCAAGGATCATGGCGGCCGGATCGCATCGCACACCGATCTCGCCTTCCTCTCCGACTACACGGACACCGTTCCCACAGAACAACTTCTGATCTCCCACGAGCGTGCCGACGCACTCGCGGTCGCGCAGGCCTGCCCACCGGACGACGCTGTTGTTGCTGATCTGGATGACCGCGAACGCTGGTTCACCGCTTTGAACGATGACCACCAACCCCTCTCCTGCGCCGCTTACCGAGAGTTCCAAGGGTTTGTCGCAGACCTCACGATGCTCACGGTTCCGGCACATCGTCGACACAAATTAGCTTGCGGCACAACTTTTCTCGCCACCGAGGACGCCCTCGATGCGGGCCTCGTACCACAACTCCGCATCCCCGACGGGCACCGCGGCGGCGCGGCAATCGCCCGGGAATTAGGTTTCACAATCCTCGGAATACACGCAACAGTGGCGATCCTTTCCGCGTAGCGTGTAAAACACGCTGGCACAGTTCTACGCGGAGTCGGCCGTCAATACCGCCGAGGAAAAGAGCCTTTCATGGAATCCGAATCTTCCAGTGCCACGAACGCCGAAGGTGGCCGCGAATTCAAGCGCGACACCAACTACATCCCGACACGGATCACCGAAGACGGCCGCGACGGGTACCCCGTAGAACCGGGGCGCTACCGACTGGTCGTCGCGCGCGCATGCCCCTGGGCAAATCGCGCGATCATAGTCCGCCGACTCCTCGGCCTGGAAGATGTTCTGTCGATGGGGATCTGCGGCCCCGTCCACGACAAGCGCAGTTGGACTTTCGATCTCGACCCCGGCGGTATCGATCCGGTCCTGAAAATCCCCCGGCTGCAAGACGCCTATCTGGCACGCGATCCCGAGTATCCTCGCGGCATCACGGTACCCGCCATGGTGGAGGTCGCCACCGGCAAAGTGGTGACCAACGACTATCCGCAGATAACTCTGGATCTGTCCACCGAATGGAAGAAGTACCACCGCGAGGGGGCACCCGACCTCTATCCGGTAGCGCTCCGCGCCGAGATCGACGAAGTAGCCGACCTCATATTCCGCGACGTCAACAACGGTGTCTATCGCTGCGGTTTCGCCGGGTCACAGGAAGCCTACGACAAGGCTTACGACCAGCTGTTCAACCGGCTGGACTGGCTAACGGAACGTCTTGCACAGCAACGCTTTCTGGTTGGTGACACCATCACCGAAGCTGATGTCCGGCTGTTCACCACGCTCGTACGGTTCGACCCCGTCTACCACGGCCACTTCAAGTGCAACAGAAGCAAACTCACCGAAATGCCGGTGCTGTGGGACTACGCCCGCGATCTCTTCCAAACCCCCGGCTTCGGCGACACCATCGATTTCGCCCAGATCAAGGCGCACTACTACATCGTTCATTCCGACATCAATCCCACCCAGATCGTGCCCAAGGGACCGGAATTGACGCACTGGCTCGAACCGCACGGCCGCGAACAGCTAGGCGGCCGCCCGTTCGGGAACGGCACCGCGCCGCATCCGCCCATTCCATCGGAAATCGTGCCGCCGGAGCACTGGGCCACTCGATAAACACTGGGCAACGCGACACATCGAGCAATCTCGAGATCTACTCCCCCGTGTACGTTCCGAAACTCCAATACACACCCTCCGGATCACGACACGTAAAGCCTCGTGAGCCGTAGTCCTCGTCACGAAGCCCCTGCGTGATCGTGGCCCCGGCAGCGGCGGCTCGATCATGGAGTGTGTCGGCGTCATCTACGACGATGTACACCGATCCCACGCCGGCCGGAAGTCCCGAGATCGCAGAATCTTTGCGCGGCGAACCCAGCATGATCCCGCCGCCGCCGGGCCAATCGAGCTGCGCATGATGAACAACATCACCGTCCCCGTACACGGCCTTCTCCACAAATCCGAAGGCACTCACGAGAAACCGAATAGCCTCACGCGCATCGGTGTACACCAACGTCGGCCAGATTCTTGCGCTCGATGTTCTCGAAGTCTCGCTCATTGTCATCTCCTCGTAGTTTCAGATATGTGTGTATGACAAGTACCACCCGCTCTGCTACGGAAACTTCCCCTATTCTCGAAGGCGAAGTCCACCTCGATTCCGAGTGGGACACCTGCGGAGGGGGCAGTGCGATGGCCAAGTCTACGAACACCGTGATCAGCAACGACGCCGGACGGATCGAGAAGATCCTCGTCGCCGTTCTCGACAACGGCAGCCGACTCCAAGCTCCAGCCGTCGCCAAGTACGTAAATCACGTCCGTAGGTCACATCCCGACGAAACCCCGGCTCAGATCGTTGCCCGCATGGAAAAGATGTTCCTCCTCGCCGTGACCGGCAGTGGCAGCGCCGTCGGAGCCACCGCGGCCGTCCCCGGAGTCGGCACAGTTGCGTCTATCGCCGCTGTCGGAGCAGAGTCCGCCTTCTTCCTCGAAGCGTCGGCGCTCCTCACTCTCGCAGTTGCCTCGGTCCACGGCATCTCGGTCGAAAATCACCAGCAACGACGGGCCCTGGTACTGGCCGTCGCGCTCGGTGAATCGGGCATGGAGATCGTCCAGAAAGTAACCGGTGTGACTGCCAAGAACTGGGGCACGGCCATCACCAGCAAGATCCCCGGTTCCACCATGCGAGGAATGAACAGCACTCTGGTGCGCAAGTTCGTGACAAAATACGCTGCGAAGCGCAGTGCCCTCATCCTCGGCAAGTTGATTCCCGCCGGCATCGGCGCCGTCATCGGTGGCGCCGGCAACCGCGTGATCGGCAAGGGCGTCGTCAAGAATGCGCGCGAGGCATTCGGTCCGGCACCCACGAGGTGGACCGATCATCTGATCGTCATGCCCGCCGACGATCCATTTACCTCCGACGGCGCCGACACCGCACGGGTACTCCGCAGATAACCTCGCGGGCCGTACGCTCGGAACAGATAACAGCCGTCGACGCAGGAGCAGCTTTGACCAGAACTGCATCGGGGCGAGTCTCCGCGCCCATTGAAATTCGAGGGTTGACCAAGACGTTCAAGACGGTGCGGGCAGTCAACGACCTCAGCTTCGATGCCCCGGCGGGCTCCATCACCGGTTTCCTCGGGCGTGGCGGTGCGGGAAAGACCACCACCCTGCGCATGCTGCTCGGTCTGGTGTCACCCACCGAAGGTTCCGCGACCGTCAACGGCCTGCCCCTGTCGCGACTACCGTCGCCGGCCCGCACCATCGGAGCAGTTCTCGACAACAGCGGTATCCATCCCGCGCGGACGCCGCGCGCACATCTCGAGATCTACGCCGCGGCTATCGGAATGCCGGCAACGCGCGTCGCGCAGGTTGTCGCGTTGGTCGGGCTCGAGTCGTCCGCCGATCGCAAAACCGCATTGTTCTCGCTGGGCATGAAGCAACGACTCGCACTTGCCACCGCAATGCTCGGTGATCCAGAGATTCTGGTACTCGACGAACCCGTCCACGGACTCGACCGCGAAGGCATCGTCTGGCTGCGTCAGTTCTTACAGACGTTCGCCGCATCCGGGCGAACAGTATTGATATCGAGCGAGACCCTGAGCGCAGTGGAGGCGATGATCGACCACGTGGTCATCGTGAGCTCCGGTTCCCTGGTCTACGAAGGAAGCATCGACAGCCTCCGCGCGTCGCGTCGAAGCCGACTCGTCGTCGCCTGCTCCAACCCGCCGCTGTTCGCGACGGCCCTGGCGGCCCGCGGAATCACCGACGTACAGATCATGCAGGACGGAAGACTGGCGGTCAGCGGCACCGACAGTTCCGCGCTGGTGCCCGTTTCGGCTGCCTCCGGCGTGACCATCTTCGACGTTTTTACCGATCACGGCGATCTCGAGCAACTGTTCATTTCGATGACCACACCACAATTTTCCGTCGCCCCTGTCGGCTACGGCCCACCTTCGGGGCAGTACGGTCCCCCGTCCGGATACTTCGGGCCAACCGGATACGGACCCTCGGGAGGGCAACGATGACGACTCTCGTTCAGGCTGAAATGAAGAAGGTCCTGACCCTGCGCACCTGGTGGGCGCTCGCACTGGCGCCTGTCGGCATCGCTTTCCTTTCCGGATCGATCACTCGGCCGCTCGTCCAGTCCATTGCCGATTCAGCTGACGCCTCCTTCGACGTCAATCTTGCGTCGACGGCAATCGTGCTCGGCGGATCCTCGGTCGTCGCCCTCGTCTTCGCGACGATCCTCGGCGCGGTCACTGTTGCAAACGAATTCACGCACAAAACTCTCGCCACCACGTTCCTCACCGCGCACGGGCGTGACGGCGTGATTGCCGCCAAGCTGGGTGTCATCGCGGCCTTCGCTGTCGGCTACGCGCTCGCTGTACAAGTCGTGGGCATCGGCGCGATGTTCTTGTTCAATCGCGACTTCGGTTTCACAACCGACCTATTCGCTATCTGCGGTGCGGGAATTCTCGCCTGCGCCTTGTGGGCACTGATCGGAGCCGGCTTCACACTGCTCACAGGTTCCTCGATGGCCGGCGTTCTGTCGGTGACGCTGTGGTTCCTGGTCGGCGAGTGGATTCTCCGAGCACTGCTCGGCGCTGTCGGCGCCGACGGAATCGGAACCGCATTGCCAGGATCGGCGGCCGTCGGCACCATCGTCAATGCGGGACCGTCGGTCGAGCTCGATTGGTTTACGTCCTGGCCGAATGCGCCGATGGTCCTGGTCGCCTGGGTTGTCGCTTTCGCCGGCGCCGGCTGGCTGCGCACGAGGACCCGCGACATCACCTGAGCGAAGCCTGTCTGCACCCGGGTCTACCGTGGATCGCGATGAACACGAGCGCGCAACACCCAGGTTGGATACGCCGACTGGTACACGCCTGCTGGCGTAGCCGCGGGACGGTGATCGGCGCGCTCGCCGTGACGGTGGTGGCAGCAACCATCGACATTTCCTTTCCATTGCTCACTCGCTACGCAATCGATGCCGCAGACGACCAGAACGCCGAAAAGGTCATCGCGATCGCCGCCCTGGCTATCGTCGCATTAGCGATCGTGCGCTTCACCTGTCAGTACGGCCGACGCATGCTGGCCGGTCGACTCTCCCTCAATGTTCAACATGACTTACGGCTCGCGTTACTCGGCTCGCTCCAGCGCCTCGACGGCCGCGGGCAGGACGAGATACGCACCGGCCAGGTTGTCTCGCGCTCGATTTCCGATCTTCAACTCGTCCAGGGTCTGCTCGCAATGGTTCCCATGTCGGCCGGCGCATTGCTGCAATTCGTGCTGGCCATCGGCATCATGGCGTGGCTCTCTCCGCTGCTGACGCTCATCGCGCTGGCGATCATTCCGGCCGTCGGCCTGGTCGTCTTCCTGATGCGCCCGACGCTCTACGCCGCCACCTGGTCTGCCCAGCAACGCGCTGCCGATCTCGCCCAGCACGTCGAGGAAACCGTCACCGGAGTCCGCGTCGTCAAGGGGTTCGGCCAGGAAGAGCTGGCAATCGATCAGCTCGAGACCCACAGCCGAACGCTCTACGGCGAACGAATGCGCGTCGCACGACTCAACGCCAAATTCACTCCGACGATGGCTGCACTGCCCCAACTAGGGCAAGTCGCCGTCATCGCGGTCGGCGGCTATCTCGCACTCCACGACCGGATCACCATCGGAACGTTCCTCGCGTTCGCGACCTACATCGTGACCATGACCGGGGTGACCCGCACACTGTCCTCGGTGGTCGTGATGGCCCAACTCGCGCGCGCCGCCGTCGAACGGGTCTACGACGTCATCGGCGCGCAACCCGATATTGCCGATCCCCCGCATCCCCGCGAACTTCCCGAAGGTCCCCTCGGCGTCACCTTCGAGAACGTCACCTTCGGATTCGATTCCGACCGCCAAGTCCTGTCCGGATTCAACCTGCGTATCGAACCCGGCGAAACCGTCGCCGTCGTCGGGCCGGCGGGTTCCGGAAAGACTGCGCTTGCGCTCCTGCTCCCCCGGTTCTACGCACCCGAATCAGGCTCGATCCGGCTCGATGCAGCTATGGAATCACTACCGATCAGTGACCTTCGAAGCGATCAAATCCGCTCCGCGGTCAGCCTCGCTTTCGACGAACCATTTCTGTTCTCGGACACCATTGCGTCCAACATCGCATTGGGCCGCAGCGACGCGTCCGACGACGACATCCGGGCAGCGGCAGCCATGGCGCATGCCGACGACTTCATCGAAGCGCTGACCGACGGCTACGACACCGTTGTCGGTGAACGTGGCCTGACACTCTCCGGCGGCCAACGCCAACGCATCGCGCTTGCCCGAGCACTGCTGGTGAACCCCCGGATTCTGGTCCTCGACGATGCCACCTCGGCTGTGGACGCCGCGACCGAGGCCGCGATCTTCGACGCTTTCCGAGCCCGTCGCAAGCAAACGACGCTGATCCTCGCGCACCGACGATCAACCCTCACCCTCGCCGATCGGGTCGCGGTACTCGACGGCGGACGGATCATCGACTCGGGCACTGTCGACGAACTGGAAACCCGCTGTGCACTCTTTCGGACACTGTTCTCGGCTCTCGGCGATACACCCGTCGACATCGACGGCAACGGAGCCGCGCCTGAAAACAACCACGACGAACCCACCGCCGAGCAGCTATGGCCGGCCGTATCGGACTCCGGGAATTCCAGCGTCGAATCCGGTCTCGCAATCACGCCCTCATTGCAAGCCGCGGTAGATGCATTACCGCCCGCTCGGGAAGTTCCCGCAATTGCAACCGAGAGCCTGCGCGAATCCGATTCGGAGTTCTCCCTCCTACGCATCCTCCGGCCGGTCCGCTGGATCCTCCTGGCAGTAGTCGCTGCTCTGGCACTCGACTCGGCTGCAACCATCGCGTTCCCGTCACTGGTCCGATACGCAATCGACCACGGGGTGGTCACCGAAAACCCCTCGACACTGACCATCGCGGCAGTACTCGGCGCCGTGTTGGTGGCTGCGGACTGGGCGATAGTCGCAGCGATGACAGTTCTGACCGCTCGTGCCGGTGAACGCGTCCTGTTCGGACTTCGCGTCCGCAGTTACGCACACCTTCAGCGACTCGGACTCGACTACTACGAACGTGAACTCTCCGGCCGCATCATGACGCGGATGACCACCGACGTCGACGCACTGTCCTCGTTCATCCAAACCGGAATGTCGACGGCAATCGTGAGCGTCCTGACGGTCGGCGGCATCTCGATCGCGCTCCTGGTCACTGATGTGACTCTGGCGTTGGTCGCGCTGGCCGTCATTCCCCCGCTGATCGTCTCGACAGTGATCTTCCGCAAAATCTCCTCGGTGGCGTACACCCAATCTCGTGAGCGGATTTCCGTCGTCAATGCGGATTTCCAGGAGAACGTCACGGGTTTGCGGGCATCCCAGGCTTATCGACGCGAAGAGGGAGCGGCACGACGATTCGCGGAACGGTCCGAAAGCTATCGCCGATCACGTATGCGCTCGCAACGTGCGATCTCGTTGTACTTCCCGTTCATCGCCTTCCTCTCGGACATCGCGCTTGCCGGAGTCGTCTTCGTCGGAGCCCGGCAGGTAGCCGACGGTTCGACGTCGGTCGGTGTACTGATCGCGTTCGTTCTGTATCTGGGTTTGCTGTTCGGACCCATCCAGCAGCTTTCGCAGGTGTTCGACGGTTACCAACAGGCAAATGTCGGACTGAAGCGGATCGGCGATCTGCTCCGCACCCGGAGTTCCATCGAAACCGCCGACAGCAACAACCTCATCCCGCTGGAGGGACGCCTCGACGGTGACGTCCATCTGAGCGAGGTGGGCTTCCGGTACTCGGGCGCCGACGTCGACGCCCTCGCCGATGTCGAACTGCATATCCCCGCCGGGACGAGCGTCGCGCTCGTCGGGCGAACCGGTGCCGGAAAGTCCACCGTCGTCAAACTGCTCGCCCGGTTCTACGATCCGAGCAGCGGCTGCGTCCGAGTCGACGGAAACGACATTCGCAACTTCCACCTCTCGCAGTACCGAGGCCGCCTGGGCGTCGTACCGCAGGAAGCGCATCTGTTCACCGGCACCGTTGCGGAAAACATTGCGTTCGGAAAGCCGGATGCCTCCCACGAGCTCATCGAGCAAGCGGCCCGGTCCGTCGGCGCGTTGCTCTCGATCGCCGAGATGCGCGGCGGCATGAATCATCCGGTCGGCGAGCGTGGCCAAGGACTATCCGCCGGACAGCGTCAACTCATCGCGCTGGCACGCGCCGAGTTGGTCGATCCAGACATTCTGCTGCTCGACGAAGCGACAGCCACACTCGATCCTGCAACCGAACGGATGGTCCTCGAGGCAAGCCGGTCGGTCACTCGGAAACGGACCTCCGTCGTCGTTGCACATCGCCTCGCGACGGCTGCCCGTGCCGACCTGATTGTCGTAGTTGACCGGGGACGTATCGTTGAATGCGGCCCGCACGCGCACCTGCGGTATGCCGGTGGTCACTACTCGCGACTCTGGGATGCATCGCAGGCGCGCGAAGGGAATAATCTGTCAGCGAGAACTGTCATCGAAGGAAACCCCGTCGTATGACAGATGGAGCAGATTTGTCAGCCGAGAGGTGATGGGTGATCGAAAGATCACACACTGCCGTGAGTCAGATCACAAATCGTGTGCCGGACATTTGCTTGTCACACGCTCGGGCTAATCTCATGTATATAGGCGCTCTGATCGGGTACCGAAATAGAAACGAGGCGAACACCTGCCGTGAGCAGCAGTTCTACATCCCAATTCGGACAGAACCAGTGGCTGGTTGACGAGATGTACCAACGCTTCCAGGACGATCCGTCGTCCGTGGATCCCAGTTGGCACGAATTCTTGACCGATTACTCGCCGGAGTCGGCGAATCCGGGTAGTGGAACGGCTGGAGGTGGAAACGGGACTGCCGCAAACGGCAACGCGGCTGCACCCGCAGCTACGCTCGCCCCGCCGGCTGCTCCGAAATCCGCCCCACCCGTTCCCCCGGCTCCGCCGAAGGCCGCGGCACCCGCGGCACCCGCCCCCAAGGCTGCCGCACCGGCAGCACCGGCCAAGGCTGCACCAGCGGCCCCGGTCAAGGCTGCACCGGTCGGTGGCGAAGAGGCCAAGGTCCTTCGCGGCGCGGCAGCAGCCGTCGTCAAGAACATGTCGTCGTCGCTCGAGATTCCGACGGCAACCAGCGTTCGCGCCATCCCCGCGAAGCTGATGTTCGACAACCGCATCGTCATCAACAACCACCTCGCGCGCACACGCGGCGGCAAGATCTCGTTCACCCACCTGCTGGGTTACGCGATCATTCAGGCCGTCAACGCCTTCCCGAACATGAACCGGCACTTCGCCGAGGTCAACGGCAAGCCGAACGCGATCACACCCGAGCACACCAATCTCGGGCTCGCAATCGACCTTCCCGGCAAAGACGGCAGCCGCTCACTCGTAGTCGCTGCCATCCGGAACACCGAGTCGATGAACTTCGTGCAGTTCCACGCCGCGTACGAGGACGTCGTCCGCCGTGCACGTGAAGGCAAGCTCACCGGCGAAGACTTCACCGGCGTCACCATCTCACTGACCAACCCGGGCGGAATCGGAACGGTTCACTCCGTGCCGCGTCTGATGAAGGGTCAGGGCGCCATCATCGGTGCCGGCGCGATGGAGTACCCGGCAGAATTCCAGGGTTCGAGCGACGAGAAGCTCGCCGAGATGGGCGTCGGCAAGCTGATGACGCTCACGTCGACCTACGATCACCGCATCATCCAGGGTGCCGAGTCGGGCGATTTCCTTCGCACGATCCACAACCTGCTGATCAGCGACGAGTTCTACGACGAGATCTTCCACGCGTTGAACAACCCGTACGAGCCGGTTCGTTGGCGCAAGGACGTGCCGGAAGGCTCAGTCGACAAGAACACCCGTGTTCTCGAACTGATCGCTGCCTACCGCGACCGTGGCCACCTCATGGCGGATACGGACCCCTTGCAGTTCGTCAAGGACAAGTTCCGCAGCCACCCCGACCTCGACGTCATCAGCCACGGCCTGACGCTCTGGGATCTTGATCGTGAGTTTAAGGTCGGAGGCTTCCACGGCAAAGACAAGATGAAGCTTCGCGACGTGCTCAGCGTGCTGCGCGATGCGTACTGCCGCCACATCGGTGTCGAGTACACGCACATTCTCGAGACGGATCAACGCCAGTGGATCCAGGACCGCGTCGAGGCTCGTCACCCCAAGCCGACCGTTGCTCAGCAGAAGTACATCCTGAGCAAGCTCAATGCTGCAGAAGCTTTCGAGACCTTCCTGCAGACCAAGTACGTCGGTCAGAAGCGCTTCTCTCTCGAGGGCGCCGAGACCGTCATTCCGATGATGGACGCCGTGATCGACCAGGCTGCCGAGCATCAGCTCGACGAGGTCGTCATCGGCATGCCGCACCGCGGCCGCCTGAACGTTCTGGCGAACATCGTCGGTAAGCCGTACTCGAAGATCTTCACCGAGTTCGAGGGCAACATGAACCCGGCGGCCGCCCACGGCTCCGGCGACGTGAAGTACCACCTCGGTGCCAGCGGCACCTACATCCAGATGTTCGGCGACAACGACATTGCTGTGTCGTTGACGGCCAACCCGTCGCACCTCGAGGCCGTCGATCCGGTTCTCGAAGGCCTGGTTCGCGCCAAGCAGGACATCCTCGACAAGGGCGAAGAGGGCTTCACCGTTCTCCCGCTCATGCTTCACGGTGACGCGGCATTCGCCGGTCAGGGTGTTGTTGCCGAGACTCTCAACCTGTCGCTGCTGCGCGGATACCGCACCGGCGGCACCGTCCACATCGTCGTGAACAACCAGGTCGGCTTCACCACCGCGCCTGAACATTCACGTTCGTCCGAGTACTGCACGGACGTCGCGAAGATGATCGCTTCACCGATCTTCCACGTCAACGGCGACGACCCCGAGGCTTGTGTCTGGGTTGCTCAGATGGCTGTCGACTTCCGTGAGAAGTTCGGCAAGGACGTTGTCATCGACCTCATCTGCTACCGCCGTCGTGGGCACAACGAGGGCGACGACCCCTCGATGACCCAGCCGGCGATGTATGACGTCATCGACACCAAGCGCAGTGTCCGTAAGAGCTACACCGAGTCCCTCATCGGCCGCGGTGACATCTCGCTCAAGGAAGCCGAAGACGCACTTCGCGACTACCAGGGCCAGCTCGAGCGGGTCTTCAACGAGGTCCGTGAGCTCGAGAAGTTCCAGCCCGAACCGTCGGAGTCCGTCGAACTCGACCAGACTCCCCCGGCTCGCCTGACTACGGCTGTCGCTCCCGAGGTTCTCGCGCGGATCGGCGACGCGTTTGTCAACGTTCCGGAGGGCTTCACCACCCACCCACGTGTCAAGCCTGTCGCGGAAAAGCGTCGCGATATGTCCCGCGAGGGTCACGTGGACTGGGCGTTCGCCGAACTGCTCGCATTCGGCTCGTTGGCCGAGCAGGGCGCACTGATCCGCCTTGCGGGTCAGGACTCCAAGCGTGGCACGTTCACGCAGCGTCACGCCGTGCTCATCGACCGCAAGACCGGCAACGAGTACAGCCCGATCGCGGAGATCGCGGCCAACGCCGACAACGGCGGCAAGTTCATGGTCTACGACTCGGCTCTCACCGAGTACGCAGGCCTGGGCTTCGAGTACGGCTACTCCGTCGGTAATCCGGATGCACTCGTGCTCTGGGAAGCGCAGTTCGGTGACTTCGTCAACGGCGCGCAGACCATCATCGACGAGTTCATCAGCTCGGGTGAAGCCAAGTGGGGTCAGCTTTCCGACGTTGTGCTGCTGCTGCCGCACGGCCACGAAGGCCAGGGCCCGGACCACACGTCCGGTCGTATCGAGCGTTTCCTCCAGCTGTGCGCCGAGGGCTCGATGACGGTTGCCGTTCCGTCCACGCCGGCAAGTTACTTCCACTTGCTGCGTCGCCATCACCTGGACGGCATCCGTCGTCCGCTGGTGGTCTTCACCCCCAAGTCGATGCTGCGCAACAAGGCTGCAGTCAGCAACATCGAAGACTTCACCACGGGCAAGTTCCGTTCGGTCTTCGAAGAGCCCAACATCGAGAGCGGCGAAGAGTCACGCGATCCGGTCAAGCGCGTTCTGATGGTCAGCGGCAAGCTGTACTGGGAACTGCTGGCCAAGAAGCACAAGGACAACCGCAACGACGTCGCGATCGTGCGCGTCGAGCAGCTGTACCCGGTGCCGAAGCGTCGTCTGAAGGAAACTCTGGACCGCTACCCGAACGCGACCGAGTTCCGCTGGGTCCAGGAAGAGCCGGCCAACCAGGGCGCCTGGCCGTTCCTCGGCCTGGCACTGCCGGAAATGCTGCCTGACACCTTGAGCGGTATCAAGCGTATTTCGCGTCGTTCGATGTCGGCACCTTCCTCGGGTTCGAGCAAGGTTCACGCCGTTGAGCAGCAGGAGATTTTGGACGAGGCGTTCCTGCCGACCAACTGATTCTCTGCAAGAAGGGGCCGGGCCCCACATTCCGCGAGGAGTGTGGGGCCCGGCTTTTTCTGTCACTACGTCAGGTTGTGCACTGTGTCAGGTTGCACTCAGCGGAAGGTGATCTGCCACGGCAGCAAATCCGAGGGCAGCCCCCGCGAGTGCGGGTAGCGCTTGAACTGTGAGTTCGATGAGTTCTTCACGGGTGATGGCGGGCGCCCGGAGCCAGCTGATAGTTGCTTCCTCCACGAAGGCGATCCAGCCGCGCACGGCAAGCTCCACTTGTGGGGTGCTGGTGAGTCCGATCTTGGGCAACTGTTCGAGTGTGCGCGCCGCCATGACATCGCGGGTCTGCTCGAACACCTCACGCATCTGGGGGTCGCCGCTGGCAGTTCCCCGCAACAACGAGACGTAGGTGTTTCGGTTCTCGCTCACGTAGTCGACGTACGACGCCAGGACTGATCGCAGTGTCGTGATCGGATTGTCGGACATCGGATTGTCGGACCGAGGGGGTTCGGTTCGGCTGAGCATCTGCCCACTGGTGTGCCGAACGATTGCCAGATGAAACTCACTTTTCGACGCGAAGTAGTGGAAGAGCAGGCCCCGGGAGACACCGGCTTGGTCGGCAATATCTTCGACGGATATCTGTTCGAGTGGTCGCTGTGCCAACATACGAGCGCCGAGGTCGATCAGTTGAGCTCGACGCTCGTCGGGGCTCAGTCGCGTGCGCTTGGCTGCGTCCATGATTGACAGACTACTGAATACTGGTCAATAAGCTATTGACCGTTCCTCAATAAGCGCCTATCGTTCCCTACATGAGTCTCCCAGTTACAGATACTTCAGCATCTGCCGCGGACACGCGCTACGTCAACACACTGATCATCGGCAGCGGTTTCGCAGGCCTCGGTGCGGCGATCAAACTGGCCCAGGCCGGCATCACCGATTACGTCGTCGTCGAGCGCGGCAGCGATGTCGGCGGTACCTGGCGCGACAACAGCTATCCCGGTGCAGCCTGCGATGTGCCCTCGCATCTGTATTCGTACTCGTTTGCGCTCAACCCAGAGTGGACGCGCTCCTTCTCCACCCAGCCCGAGATCTACAAGTACATCCAATCCGTAGCCAACCGCTACAAGGTATTGGACAAGCACATCTTCGACTGCGATGTCGTCGCGGCCCGTTGGGACGAAGCATCGTCGCAGTGGCATGTCAGCACCACCAAGGGTGAGTTCGTCGCCAAGATCGTCGTCTCGGCCGTCGGCGCACTGTGTGAGCCGTCCCTGCCGGACATCAAGGGCATCGAAGGATTCAAGGGCGAGATCTTCCATTCCTCGCGGTGGAACCACGACGCCGATCTGACCGGCAAGCGCGTCGCCGTCATCGGTACGGGCGCGTCGGCAATCCAGATCGTGCCGGCAATCGGCAAGAAGGTCGCCCGTCTCGACGTGTACCAGCGCACCGCACCGTGGATCCTGCCTCGCGCAGACCGCGAGTACACCAAGCTCGAGCACCTCGCTTTCAAGTACGTCCCCGGATTCCAGAAGCTGTGCCGCACGGGCATCTACTGGATGCGTGAGACACAGGTAGTCGGACTCGCCAAAGCTCCGGTTTTCATGAAGCCTCTGCAGTTTGCTGCCGAGCGTCATCTCAAAGCGCAGATCAAAGACAAGGCGCTTCGCAAGAAGGTCACGCCCAACTTCCAGATCGGCTGCAAGCGCATGCTGATCTCCAACAACTACTTCCCGACCCTCGCTCAGGACAACGTCGACCTGGTGACCGAAGGCATCGAGGAAGTCACCGCCAACGGCATCGTGTCCAAAACGGGCACCACCCGTGAGATCGACGCGATCGTCGTGGCCACCGGCTTCCACGTCACCGACTCCCCCACCTTCGCCGGAATCTTCGGCAAGGACGGCCGCTCGCTCGCCGAGGTCTTCGACGAGACCGGCATGCAGGGCTACAAGGGTGCCGCGGTTGCAAACTTCCCCAACATGTTCTTCCTCGTCGGCCCCAATACCGGCCTCGGCCATTCGTCCATGGTCTTCATGATCGAGTCGCAGATCAATTACCTCGTCGACGCCATCGCCACCATCGACAAGTACGACATCGGCACCGTCGAGGTTCGCAAGGACAAGCAGGACAAGTACAACAAGGACCTGCAGGCTGCGATGTCCAAGAGCGTCTGGAGTAACGGCGGCTGCGCCAGCTGGTACATGGACAAGCACGGCAACAACACCACACTGTGGCCAGGCTTCACCTTCCAGTTCCGCAAGGCCACACAGTATTTCGACTTGGCGGCGTACCGTAGTGTCAGCACCTCGGACCTTCCGGTGGTCACCGGAACCACCATCACCTCCACGATCGACATCGACGACGAGAAGGCAGTAGCACAGTGAGCGAATTTGTTGGCAAGGTTGTAGTTATCACGGGAGCAGGCTCGGGAATCGGCCGGGCACTGGCACTCAATCTGGCCGGCCAAGGTGCCAAATTGGCGATCTCCGACGTCGACGTCGTCGGCCTCGCCGAGACTGCTCGCCTGGCGGAAGCCATTGGCGCAGAGGTCAAGTCCGATCACCTTGACGTCACGCAGCGCGAAGCGGTCCTGGCCTATGCCGACGCGGTTGTCGCTCATTACGGCAAGGTCAACCAGATCTACAACAATGCGGGTATCGCCTACCACGGCACCTTCGAGAAGTCGGAGTTCAAGGACTTCGAGCGCGTCATCGACGTCGATTTCTGGGGAGTTGTCAACGGCACCAAAGCATTCCTGCCGCACATCATCGCTTCGGGCGACGGCCATATCGTCAATGTTTCCAGCTTGTTCGGAATCCTGTCGATGCCGGGCCAAAGTGCCTACAACGCAGCCAAGTTCGCGGTGCGCGGCTTCACCGAATCTCTGCGTCAGGAAATGTTGATCGCGAAGCATCCAGTCAAGGTGACATGCGTGCATCCCGGCGGAATCAAGACCGCTATTGCCCGCAACGCCACTGCGGGTCCCGGCGAGGATCTTGCTGCATTCTCCGAGTTCTTCGACCGTAAGCTCGCGCGAACCACGCCGGAGGACGCTGCCAAGACCATCGTCAATGGTGTCCGCAAGAGCAAGGCACGGGTCTTGATCGGTATGGACGCAATTGCTCTCGATGCCTGGGTACGGCTCGTGGGTTCGGGTTACCAGCGCATCGTCGCCCTTGTGGCCGGCCGCGTGATGCCCAAGTCCAGCTAGAACTTTCACAGAAATCAGGAGCCTTGCCGGTGAGCACGTTCACTCTTCCACTGCCCGTGGTCGCATTTTTGTTGAAGCCGTATTTTCGTCTCGCTTTCAATTCGCGGCTGCCATACCGGATTCAGAGAATCTTGCTCGAGGCCGGCGCTCCACTGCAGCAGGTTCCGGCGGGCGCGGTAGTGCGCCCGCTGGAACTGGCCTGCCGACCCGCCGAAAAGATCACGGTGGGCGTAACCGAACGCCCGACGGCTGTGCTCTACCTGCACGGCGGCGCCTACACGTTGGGTTCCCCCAACACCCATCGATCTCTTGCCGCTCATCTCGCCCGCGAATCTTCCAGTGCTGTCTACACATTGGACTACCGCCTGGCGCCGGAGAATCCGTATCCCGCGGCTCTCGACGACGCAGTCTCCGCCTACATGCAACTGGTCACTGAGTTCGACTACGAACCGCAGCGTGTCGCCATCGCCGGCGACAGCGCCGGCGGGGGTTTGGCTGTGGCCACCGCGCTTCGATTGATCGAACGACACGGCGTGCATCCCGGTGCGCTCGCTCTGATCTCACCGTGGGTCGACCCTGGTGATCGAAGTGCCGGCAAGAAGGCCGACCTGGTGGTCAACACCGCCTGGTCGTTCGATGCCGCCGACGCCTACCTCGGAACCGGCGATCGGACCGATCCGGGATATGCACCAATGCACGGCAACCTCGAAATATTGCCGCCCACAAGAATTCACATCGGTTCCGAAGAAGTCCTGTATCCGCAGGTAGTGGCTTTCGCCGATAAACTCGTCGCTGCGGGTGTCGACGTTTCACTGGTCGAATACGCAAAACTGTGGCACGTCGCGCACGCGCAGGCGTCGCTCGTCAAGGAAGCCGCAGATGCCGTGGCCGACCTCGGACAGTTCCTGGAATCGAAACTTGGTCACACCGAAGGAAGTTCAACCGCGTCAGCTGACGCTACGCCTCACTGACGTGTATCCCACCACGTTCGAGCAACGGCGCTAGCCGTAGCCTGACCACTTCTGACCTGCTCGATCATGGCGGCCAGGTCGGTTGTGGACAGCTCGCCCGCGACAACACTCAACGCTTTGACGGCAGTATCGTCCAAGGCCCCGGTGCGAAAGAGCGGAACCACATTCTGTGCTGCCAGAACGTGATCCGCATCAGCCAGGACTGTGACGTCGTGGGACTGCGCGAGCGGCGACAGCGTTGTGGTTCCGAACGCTGTGGTTCCCGATACGGCAGTTTCCTGCGCGTCCGCAGATTCAGAGACGTCGACACGCGCAAAAGTGCAGTCCACACCTTCTGCCAACTGTTCGGGCGCACGGTCTTCCACGAATCGCGGCGATACGACCGCAACGGTTTCGGCGCAGGACGGTGCGAATGCCTCGAGCGTTCGTACTCCGGTGGCTGCTGCCGAATCGTGTTCGAGCGCCACGACGGCTCGGTCTTCCGCGCTCGCGTAGTCGGATACCGAAAGACCCTCGGGCAGAGAACGACTCAGCGCCTCGAAGACGTCGTCGGCGGCCCGCGCGGTATTCGCGGGATCGTAGTGAGCGAGCAATGAACCTGTGAATTCAGGCACCAACGTCACACGGGCAGCATCGAGGGCTGCGAGTGATTCGTTTCGATCTCCTCCGAGCATCTCGACGCGGCTGGGCACCCCCGACGACGCGAGCACGGTTGCATACACTTCCGCGAGCACAGAACTCTCCGGCGACGCCCCCGACGCAACGACGATCGACTGCGAAGCTGCACTTTCCCCGCTCTCCGTCACCGAACTGCTGTCGGTACACCCGCTCAGAATCGGCAGGACCAGCACTGCTGCAACAACAGTCGAAAACTTCGTGCGCATGCTCGCCACCGAAAACCTCACATTTCTTATCTCACTGATCGAAACCCGTGCCGTGTCGGTACCTATCGTTACACTTGCCAGGCGATGCGCGGTAACCAGTCCTGATGTGGCCACTCGGTTGGCTTCGTCGCGACGGGAGTGGTTGTCGACGCCCGAAACATGGAAGGACGCACATGCGCACCTCACGATTTCGTTCCAGCCGCCTGCTCGTAGCAGCGGCAACAGTACTGTCACTCGCTGCTCTCACCGCGTGCGGCAGTAGCGACAGCAATTCCGATCCCAACAGCATTGTGGTGGGTTCGGCAAACTTCACGGAGTCGGAAACCATCGCCAATATCTATGCCGAGGCGCTGCGAGTCAACGGTTTCGACGTGTCGACTTCCTTCAACATCGGCAGTCGTGAGGCGTACATTCCGGCGTTGAAGGACGGGTCGATCACTCTCATCCCCGATTACACGGGCAATCTTCTTCAGTATCTCGATACCAGTGCAACCGCAACCAGTTCTGAGGATGTCCTGGCAGCGCTCCCGGCAGCTTTGGGCAACGAACTGGTCATCACGACACCTGCCTCGGCACAAGACAAGGACGCCGTCGTCGTCACCAAGGAAACCGCGGACAAGTGGAATCTGAAGACGATCGCCGATCTTGCGCCGCACTCTGCCGAGGTCAAGTTCGGTGCTCCCGCGGAGTTCCAGGAGAGGCCTGTCGGGTTGCCCGGTTTGAAGGCCAACTACGGACTCGACATCTCGGCCTCCAATTTTGTTCCGATCGCCGACGGCGGCGGCCCCGCAACAGTCAAGGCTCTAGCATCGGGCGACATCACCGCCGCAAACATCTTCACCACGTCGGCATCCATTCCGGCCAACAATTTTGTTGTTCTCGAAGATCCCAAGAACAACTTTCCGGCACAAAATGTAGTGCCGGTCCTACGCGCCTCGGCATCCTCGGACAAGCTCGCCGCAGTTCTCGACGCAGTTTCGGCGAAACTGACCACCGAAGAGTTGTTGGCGCTCAATGTGTCGGTGTCGGGTGATTCCAAGACGGAGCCCGCTGCTGCGGCCAAGGCGTGGCTAGCAGCGCAGGGCCTCGACAAGCCGGTCGCGTAGCCACGTGATCACCTTCGAAGGTGTCACGAAGCAGTATCCCGACGGCACCAGTGCCGTGGATCGACTCGACCTCACAATCGAGGCCGAGTCGTTCACGGTTTTTGTCGGCCCCTCCGGATGTGGCAAAACGACGTCCCTGCGCATGATCAATCGCATGATCACACCCACAGCGGGAAAGATCCTTGTCGACGGCCGGGACATCGCGCAGACCGATGCGGTGAAATTGAGGCTCGGCATCGGGTACGTCATTCAGAATGCCGGGCTACTTCCGCATCGCACGGTCATCGACAATGTCGCGACCGTTCCGGTGCTTCGAGGCGAATCTCGTCGCGCCGCACGCAAAGCCGCGCTCGGTGTCCTGGAACGGGTGGGTCTGGATCTCTCACTCGCTACGCGTTATCCGGGCCAGTTGTCCGGCGGGCAGCAGCAGCGTGTGGGGGTGGCTCGGGCTCTTGCTGCCGATCCCCCCATTCTGTTGATGGACGAACCTTTCAGCGCAGTCGATCCGGTGGTCCGTGAGGATCTGCAAACCGAGATGCTCAGGTTGCAGAGTGAATTGAAGAAAACCATCGTCTTTGTCACCCACGACATCGACGAGGCAGTCAAACTCGGCGATCACATCGCAGTGTTCGGTCCCGGTGGACGCCTACAACAGGTTGCTGCGCCGCGTGACGTTCTGGCCGCTCCGGCTACAGATTTTGTGGCCGGATTTGTCGGACGCGATCGCGGCTACCGCGGATTGTCGTTCCGCGCGGCCGACGAAGTGCCGGTGCATTCCGTCCGCACTGCCACCGAGAACGAATTGAAGTCTCTGCGACTCGAGTTGGGTGAATGGGTACTCGTCGTCACCGATTCCGGTGTGCCGAAAGGATGGATCGACGTCACCGGTGTCGAGGGGTTGCGTGCGGGACGGACACTCGCCCAATCGACGTCGGCGGGAGGTTCCCTGTTTGCACCCGGTGGCGATCTGCGTCAGGCACTCGACGCGGCAATCTCGTCTCCCTCCGGGATCGGGGTTGCCGTTGATGCCGACGGCGCGGTCATCGGCGGAATTTTCGGCTCCGAGGTTGTAGCCAAATTGGCCGAGCAACGTCGACGCGAGGACGAAGAACGCAACCGAGTCGCGTTCGCCGAGGGATTCGGGGCGTAGGCGGAATGCGCTGGCTCATCGACAATTTTTCGACGGTCGTCGACTACTCCGAGACTCACCTGTATCTGGCGTTGCTTCCACTGCTGATCGGCTTGATCATCGCGATTCCTATCGGAACCGTGATCCGCAATATCAAGTGGCTGCGCCGAATCACGTTGACTCTGGCGAGTATTGCCTTCACGATTCCCTCACTCGCGCTGTTCGTCACGATCCCCCAAGTCTTCGGCCTCAAGACTCTCGATCCGCTCAATGTCGTGATCGCTCTGAGTGTGTACTCCACGGCACTGCTCATTCGAGCTGTCCCGGAGGCCTTGGATTCGGTGCCGGCCAGCGTGATCGACGCATCCATTGCGGTCGGATTCACACCGCTGCGACGAGCGTTGACCGTCGAACTACCCTTGGCACTTCCAGTGATGATCGCAAACATCAGAGTGATAGCGGTGACAAACATTTCACTGGTTTCGGTGGGGTCACTGATCGGGATCGGCGGTCTGGGTGTTCTGTTCAAACAGGGCTACGACCGCGATTATCCCGATCAGATCATCGCCGGCATCATCGCGATTGTCGCCTTGGCTCTGGCCCTCGATCTGATCCTGTACCTAGTCGGCAGGCTGCTGACCCCGTGGACCAGAACAACGTCCGCGGCAAAGGTACCCGCAATCATCGCAGCGGAGGGAGACCCGGTATGAGTATCTTCACCGGCGCTTGGGACTACATAGCCGATCCCGCAAATTGGAGTGGTGACACCGGAATCGGTACCCGCATACTCCAACATCTCTGGTACAGCGTGCTGGCGGTTGCCCTCTCGGCGGTGATCGCAGTACCCGCCGGGCTGATCATCGGGCATCGGCGCCGTGGCCAGATCGTTGTCGTCAGCCTGGTCAATGCACTGCGATCAATCCCCACGCTGGGTCTGCTGACCTTCCTGGTCCTGCTGATGGGACTCGGCGTGATGCCGCCGATTCTCGCGCTGGTCATTCTCGGTATTCCGCCGCTACTCGCGGGAACCTATGCCGGCATCGCGAACGTCGACAGCGACGTCACCTCGGCCGCGCGCGCAGTTGGGATGACCGAACTGCAAGTACTCTTCCGTGTCGAAATTCCCAATGCCCTGCCACTGATTCTGGGTGGGTTGCGCAACGCCACATTGCAGGTCATCGCCACCGCAACGGTTGCCGCGTACGTCAATCTCGGGGGCCTCGGCCGATACATCTTCGACGGGATCGCTCTCTACAAATACGACCGCGTCATGGTCGGGGCAATCCTCGTCGCCGTGCTCGCACTGATCGTCGACGGCCTACTTGCACTTGTCGTGTGGGCGTCCGTGCCGGGAACCGGGCGACTGCGTCGCACTCCGGATCTCGCCCGCCTGTCGGCGATACCAGAAGCCAAGCGCCCCAACATAAAAACCCCGATCGACAGCCAAAGTGTGCGGGCGGTCGATCGGGGTTTCCGTAGTCCCTCTTAGCTGGTCACGCCCTCAGCATGCGCTGCGGCCGCGACGGCTTCCGCTACTGCGGGTGCCACGCGAGGGTCGAGTGGGCTGGGGACGATCTTGTCCACGGCCAACTCGTCGCCGACCACCGACAGGATCGCCTCGGCGGCAGCAAGTTTCATACCTTCGGTGATGCGACGGGCTCCGGCGTCGAGCGCACCGCGGAACACGCCGGGGAAGGCAAGGACGTTGTTGATCTGGTTCGGGAAATCACTGCGGCCCGTTGCGACGATGGCCGCATACTTGGCCGCGGTCTCCGGGTGGATTTCCGGGTCCGGGTTGGACAGTGCAAAGACGATCGAATCGGCAGCCATGGAAGCGATGAACTCTTCGGGGATCTTGCCGGCCGAAACGCCGAGGAAAACATCTGCACCTTCGAGAGCAGCGGCGGAGCCGCCGTGCACCTCACGGGGGTTGGTACGAGCAGCCAACTCGGCCTTGACGTCGTTGAGGTCATTACGCTCGTTCGAGATGATTCCCTTGGAATCGAGCACGATGACATCCTTGATACCCGCGGCCAGCAGAATGTTCGCGCAGGCCACGCCGGCTGCACCAGCGCCGGAGATAACGATCTTCAGCGCGGTGATGTCGCGGTCCTGGACCTTGACAGCACCCATGAGCGCGGCCAGCACCACGATCGCGGTACCGTGCTGATCGTCATGCATGACGGGGCAATCGAGAGCCTCGATGACACGCTTCTCGATCTCGAAGCAACGCGGTGCCGAGATGTCCTCGAGGTTGACGGCGCCGAAGCTCGGACGCAGACGGATGAGCGTCTCGACGATCTCGTCGGGGTCCGTGGTGTCGAGGACGAGCGGGATGGAGTTGAGTCCGGCAAAGGTCTTGAACAGTGCCGACTTGCCCTCCATGACGGGCAGCGACGCGCGCGGGCCGATGTCGCCGAGGCCGAGAACCGCGGTGCCGTCACTGACAACCACGACGAGTCGGTTGGTCCACGTGTACTTGTCCACGAGGGTCGCGTCGGCGGCGATAGCGCGGCTCACCTGGGCGACGCCCGGTGTGTACGCGATGGACAGGGCGCGCTGCGTATCGAGCGGCGCGGTGGTCTCGACAGAGAGCTTGCCACCGACGTGAGCGGCAAAGATTTCTTCGTCGGTCAGCTCGACCTTGGGTACGTTGATGGCTTCAGTCACAAGGGACACAATGACACTCCTGATTAGTCCAGCCGCATTCGGGTCTGGGTTACTGGGAAGTAGCGATTCGACTGTGTAAACGGGACGTTAACAAAGGTCGGAGAACGTTTCTTCCGCAAACGACTACAGAGAAGGCAGAGCATTCGGGGTGCGTGAGAAGTTGGCCGCATTACGTCCGAAGCGTCATGGTGTTGGGCGGGTGAGCCCTGGCAGATCCATGCAATCTTGGTTCCTCGAAACAAGTCGAGAAAACCGGTACCTCGTGGCCGGGCTGTGGCGCCGCCTACGAAGCCCCTCCAGTTTGCCACTTGTTCCGGAACACAATCAAATCCCGATTTCGATCGATGCGCTTTTCAGCCCCACCACTGCGTCACCAGGAGCGCCCCGGCCGTCACCAGGACGACGACAGAAGCTGCGACCGCACTGATACCGCGCCGTCGGTCACAGATGATCTGCGCAGCCACTGCCACCACTGACGCCACAATGTGGGCGGTGATCGACGCCGATCCCGGCCCGGGGAATCCTCGGCTACTTCCCAGATAGGCGGAAGCAGCCACGACGATGGTGAGCACCACGATCCCCGCCGCGACAGTGCCGCTGAGTGCGCGGAGACCACGAATCAATGCCCACTGCTTGTCGGAATCGTGGTAACTGTCGTAGTCGTCGTAGTCGTACGCGTCGTACTTATCATCACCGTACGGTTCGTACCCACCCTCGCCGTGCGAGCTATACCCGTCGCTACTGTTTGTCATCGTTACGCTCCCACGATGAATCCGCGGACCGACTCCGCAATGAGTTGAACGGCAATGGCAGCGAGCAACAAACCGGCGATACGGGCCAGCAACGAGATTCCGCCGACACCGAGCACACGAATCAAGACTGTCGAGAATCGTAGAACGATGAACAGTACGAAGTGAATGGAAAGTATCGCCAAGGCGATTGCAAGATACGACGCCGCCTCCCCGTCGGCCTGAGCGACGAAGACGATGACAGCGGCAATTGCGCCGGGGCCCGCCATCATGGGAGTTCCCAACGGCACCAAGGCCACATTGACGTCGTCGGCACCCTCCGGGCGATTCGACGACTTGCCCGTCAGTAGCTCGAGAGCGATCAGCAGAAGCAGCAATCCACCGGCGCCCTGCAGTGCCGGGATGCCGATGTGGAGATAGCTCAGGATCGCTTGCCCACCGACTGCGAAGACGGAAATGACGGCGAGTGAAACTGCTGGGGCTTGCCAGGCCGCGCGGTTACGGTCTTCCCGGCTCTTGCGTCCGACCAAGGACAGGAACACCGGAATAACACCGGGCGGGTCCATGATGACGAACAGAGTAATGAATACGGTGAGGTAGAGCGTGGTATCGAGCATCAGCGCGTAAGCACCTCGACGCCAGTTGCCACCGAAATCAGTTTGTCGAACTCTGCCTCGTCGGTGAGTTCGTCACCGAGGCCGATCGTCTTGTTTTCACCGTGATAGTCGGACGATCCGGTGACCGCGAGCCCGAGGTCGTCGGCAAGACGGCGGAGTACGACGCGGTCATCAGCGCGATGATCCGGGTGGTCTACTTCGAGGCCGCCGAGGCCCAACCCGGCGAGATCGCGAATGTGATCGAGTGCGAGGACACCACCGCGTGAGCGTGCCCGTCCGTGAGCGAGCACGGTCACGCCACCGGCGGCGGCCACCAATTCGACGGCATATTCGATCGGTGTGTCGTATTTGGGGACGTCATAGCGCCCACGGGTGGACAGAAGATCGGTGAAGGCTTCCCCGATGCTGGACACAACTCCGGCTTTCAACAGCGCCGCAGCAATATGGGGACGGCCGACAGAGGGACCGGCGTCCGCCAAAATCTTGTCCGGATCGATGGGCAAGCCGTCGCGAGCCATGAGGGAGGCCATCACCCGAATCCGCTCGACGCGCTCACCACGCAACCGTTCGCGTTCTTTCGCGAACTCGGGGTGCGCTGGGTCGAACAGGTAGGACAACAGGTGGACGGCTACCGGCCAGCCGCTTTCGCCGCGTCCTTCACAGGACATTTCCATGCCGCGAACCAGACTGAGCCCGGCCGGCAGTGCGTCGGCCGCCTCCGTCCAGCCGGCGGTGGTGTCATGGTCGGTGAGGGCGACGACGTCGAGTCCGGCGTCACGGGCGGCGTGCACGAGAGCGGCGGGGGTGTCCGTGCCGTCGGATGCATTGGAATGGGTGTGAAGGTCTATTCGCACCGCTACAGTCTGTCAGCAATCCGCGTGATCATCACGGTCCGGTGGCACCGGCGGACGCTGACGTACGATTGCGCCGCAGCAGCAGTGCAATTCGCCTGTCGCGAAGGGAGCCCCGCATGCCGTCATTACCGAGTTGGCCGAACGGCAAATCGCTGCAGACCCCGACCCCGAAGATCCCGATTCCCGCGGCGCGCGCCATCGTGGACTGCGCGGTGTACGTCGACGGCGCGCGGCTTCCCGGAAAATACACGCACAGCGCCGCACTCGCCGAGGTCCGAAAGCGCGGCACCGGCTTTGCCTGGGTTGGGATGCATGCACCGGACGAAAACCAAATGCAGGATGTGGCAGAAACTTTCGGCCTCCACGAACTCATGGTCGAGGATGCCGTCCACGCACACGAGCGACCGAAACTCGAACGCTACGACGACGTCATGTTCTTGGTCCTGCGCACCGTCGTCTACGTGCCGCACGAGTCGGTGGAGACGGCCAACGAGATCGTCGAGACCGGCGAGATCATGGTTTTTGTCGGACCCGATTTTGTGGTCACCGTTCGCCATGGCGACCATTCCGAACTGGCAAGTGTCCGGCGCTCGCTCGAACAGTTACCCGAGCGACTCGCCATGGGTCCGTGGTCCGTCCTCCATGCCATCACCGACCACGTCGTCGACAGCTACCTGTCGGTGACCCAGATGGTGGAACAGGACGTCGACAGAATGGAAGAGTTAGTGTTCAATCCCCGCAACACGGTCGCGGTCGAACACATCTACCTGCTCAAACGTGAAATTGTTGAGCTTCGACGGTCGGTCACACCGCTTGGTTTGCCACTGCTGCAACTCACTCAACCTGCGGGCGGATTGGTTCCCAAAGAGATCCGACGCTACTTCCGCGACGTCCGCGATCACCACACCATCGTCGCCGAACGCATCTCGGAGTACGACGAGGTTCTCAGTTCTCTGGTCGATGCTGCCCTGGCAAAAATTGCGGTGCAGCAGAACACCGACATGCGCAAGATTTCGGCGTGGGTCGCGATTGCCGCGGTGCCGACCGGAATTGCCGGTATCTACGGCATGAACTTCGAGAACATGCCGGAACTGGGTTCCCAGTACGGATATCCCATGGTGCTGGCATTCATTGCATCGGTGTGCGTTGGCCTGTTTTTTCTCTTCCGCCGCAACAACTGGCTCTAGAGCCTGTACTTAGGCGCGCTGCCAGCGGACAATAGTACTGGGTAGCGACTTTTTCGGAGGCTACCCGAAATCCCCCTCGCATCGATGAATGAAAACCCGAAATTAACCTTGCCACAAGCAAATTCGGAGGAAATGCGATGCCTGTAGTTGAACAGTCAGTTGTAATTTCACGTCCTGTAGCCGAAGTCTGGGGCTACCTCACCAACGCCGATAACTGGCCCAACTGGGAGAACTCAATGGTCGAGTGCCGTCAGACAACCGATGGCCCCCTCGGCGTCGGAACCCAGTGGCGCGGCGTCACCCGGATCCTCGGCAAGCGTATCGACTGGACATCAGAGTTCACGGAAGTCGATGTGCCCAAAGTAAGTACAGCCAAATCGGTGGGCGGTCCGATCAACTTCACCTTGAGCACGAAGTGCGAAGAAGTCGAGCAGGGAACCCGCGTTCTCTACCGCCTCGATACGGAGAGCGGACTCGGCGGAGTGTTCGGACGGATGGCAGACCCGCTTGTTGCCAAGATCTACGGACGATCGGTGCAGGCAAGTTTGGAGAACCTAGCCGACCTTCTCGATCACCAAGCATCACAATAGAATTAGAGTGACGCGGCCGCTCGGTGCGGATCTCGGATGTCGATGCCGGCCTCAGCCCAGGCTTCGCGTAGCGCGTCCGCACCGCGCAACCGAACCCAAGCAGCCTCGGTTCCCGTAATCGGGACAACTGCAAGGAACCGAACCGGATCCATCGGTTCCGGCAGCTCCAATGCCTCGATCCCACTGTCCCCCAGCAGAACTGCTGTAAAGGCCGTGTCTTTCCACAACGGCTCGCCGAGATCGAGCAGTGCATCTTCGAGAAGTACCACTCCCTCGACTGACGGTGCAGCGGCCAGGACTGCGAGTGTCCGGGCGACGCCCGACGCGATTCCGGTGCCGCCGCGCAAGGTCAGCACCAACTCGGCGCGCGGTCCACGGGTGGGATCGGCAACCAAGTCGCCCGGATCCCCCATTGGATGCCGCGAGCATCCGACGCTCGCATAGCGAACCAGTCCGTCGGGTGATTCGAATCGCAGCACGTCCAGAGGCTCGACGCCCAGGAATGTCACCGATGCAGCGGCCGGTTCGGGCCCCTCGATGCTGGAAACGAGATGAGCGCGGACGGCGGAGACAACACTGGCTGACACGCGTCCATCTAATCATCCTGGCGTCTTTGTCCACAGTCCAGAGTCCTCGGGCCGCTACCCAGGCAGATACCTGAGCAAACCGGTAGCGTCAGTCCGCATGGTCAACGTACTCGCCGTCAGCGACGAGACTGTCGAGTTCCTGTGGAGCAGCCGAGTGCGCGATCTGGGCGTCGACCTCGTACTGGGCGCCGGTGATCTGCCGTTTCCCTATCTGGAATATCTCTCGGACCAATTGAATGCTCCGTGTGTTTTTGTTCCCGGAAATCACGACGCCGACCTGTCCGGATATTCGGAATCTGCGTCAGGGTGGACTCGTGCGGGAATGCCGGCCCAATGGCCGGGGCCCACCGGTGCCGTCAACGCGGACGGACGCATAGTATCGGTAGCGGGTCTGCGGATCGCCGGACTGGGCGGTTCGATCCGATACAACTCCGGCTCGAATCAGTTCTCCGAACGTCAGCAGCGTCGACGTGCACGCTCCCTGGCCTGGGGCAATGCTTGGCAGTCGCAGTTGCCGGGGCGCACACGAGCTGTCGACGTCCTGCTGACACACAGCCCCGCCCGTGGGGTCGGTGATGCCGAGGACCAGCCGCATCGGGGCTTCGAGTGTTTCCATACACTCGTCGACTCGCTCGATCCCGCCGTCATGATCCACGGACATATCCACCCGCATGGTCGGACGCCACCTGATCTGGAGATCGGCAGGACTCTCGTTCTCAACACCGTCGGCTACACGCTGATGGACATTTCACCAGGTATTCCTCCGACGATCATGAGGCGCCGACATGGCTCGTGACACAGGTTTTCCCACGGCGGACGCGGAGAACGACTTCGCGCGGCAACGTCGACGCGCCGATGTCGCGCGCCTGGTCAGTTGGCTACGACGCGAACCTGACGACGTCAATGCGATCCTGCCTTTCGACGAAGTCGTCGCAGCTCTCGGCAAGGTGGGCGAGCGACCTTTGGGTCTCCAGGTGGTCACAGTTGAGTCGATAGTCGGAAGTGTTGATCGGACAAACGATTTCGACAAATACTTCCGGCCCACGTCGACGCACAGCCGCGAACGCTGGGAACGCCTGGCCGTCGCTCAACGTCGTGGAGAATCTGTTCCGCCGGTCCAGTTGTACCGCATCGGATCGATGCACTTCGTCCTCGACGGCCATCACCGGGTCTCGATCGCCTGTGCCATGCACCAGAAGACCATTGACGCGTACGTCACCGAAATCCTCACTCGCATCTCACCGGAGGGCATCACCCAGCGCGCGGACCTCCTGATCAAGGATCATCGCCGCCTGTTCCTGACCAGAGTTCCGTTGACCGGATCCCAACGCGAAGCGGTGACAGTCACCGATCCGTGGGAGTACGCGGAACTCAGCGAGTGCGTGGAGGCGTGGGGATTTCGGCTGATGCAGGAGAAGGGCGAGTTTCTCGGTCGAGACAGCGTGGCGCGCCGGTGGTTCGGAGAAGAATTTCTGCCCGTCGTCCGCATGTTGAGAAACGCGGACATGCTGCCTGAGCACACTGACGCCGAGGCCTATCTGTGGATCGCCCGTGAGCGATACCGTCTGGTGCGGCGTCACATGTGGAACGACGAGATCGTGGCCGAACTACGTGATCGCGCACCCCGAAAGTACAAGCCCACTACGTGAGCCGGTCGAGGGAGACGTCCCGAGCCGAAATTGCGGGGTGCAGGAACTTCAGCAACGAACGACCTTCTCTCTCGATCGCCGCGATCACAGTTTTCGGTTGCTGCGCAAAGAGAGTCACTGCCAACCGTGCCGATTCGCCAGTCGTCGACACTGTTGCGAATCCAGCGACTTGTCCTCGCACGAGGACAGCGGGTTTGATGATTCCGTTGACGGTAAATACTTGTGATCGGTACTGCTTGTCCAGGATTCGAGAGCGATCGGCGTGCGATAGCAGGATGTTGTCGAACGGAGCCAGGATACGGACCGGGGGCGTTCCCGAGTCCGGACGCGGCGCATCCGGCAAGTCGAACAGTTCTGTTCCGTTCTCGTTCTTGAAAGTGATCAGGCTCGAGCGTAGTCGCTCGAAAACCTCGCCGAGTCTGGTCAATCCCGACCAAGCCTGCGCATCCTTCACACTGGCCGGACCGAAAGCCGCCAGATAGCGCAGTACCAACGCGTCGGGCCGCGGCGTCAGATCGACTTCAGTTCCCAGCCAGTCCTCCAGCGTGGTCAACGCGGGCGCGCCGGATCGACCCCACAGACCACGCGGCGGGACCTGCACCATCGGCAACAATCCACGAACCGCATGCGCCAAACCTTCGGGCGCACGATCCGGAAAGCACTCGGCCAGAAGAGGCCTCATCTGCATCTGAGTGAGCGGACCCTCCGAAACCAGTTCACGTCCGGCCTGCGCCAGCGCCTCGAAATCCATTCCGGTCAGTGCCGCGCGGTGTGCCGTGTTGGTGTGGAGGTCTCGTTCCATGATCGACTGAACCGTTCCACGGAAGGTCGCGGCATCAGCAACCGAGAGGGCAAAGACCGTTCCCCGCATGGCAACCAGACGTACAACATGGCGGTTTTCAATGAGAGTTGACAGATCTTCTGCCGCAAAGTTTTTCAGCCGAGCCCACAGCGCCAGATAGGGAGGTACCGGCGCCTGCGCCTGCAAACCGGCGAGGTGGGAGACCGCTTCGAGCGTACTGACATCTGCTCGCTCCATCAGGTACTGGCGAGCAAGAGTTGCCCGCGCGAGAGCCCGGTCGTTCATCACTACCACAGTGCACCTTTCATCGGTCGTCAACAATTTCGAACGGTAACTCCACGCGCGCAACGGTTCCCGTTGGCTCCCCCGGTCCGATCGAGAATGAACCGCCGGCCGCGACAACCCGCAGTTGATGTGACAGAAGACCGATATGGCCACGTCCCTGACTGGCCGCAATCTTGTCGCTGCTGATGCCGCGACCGTCGTCTGTCACCGTCAGAACAGCTATCCGATCCGACGCTGAAAGCTCGATGCGAACATTCGCTGCCGCAGCATGTTTGACGACGTTGTTCAGCAACTCCCGTGCCGCACCGAACAAGATATCGTCCGCCGAGGTACGCAAGTCGTCCCTCCAGCGGGACGCCTCGACCGCTACCGCCAAACCTCCACGGCCTTCCACGGATCGCGCCACGTCTCCGATCGCCCGTGCCAGACCCACGTGACCCAGAACCGTCGGATGTAGCTCTGCAACCGAGGATCTCAGCAAGGTGGTTGCCTCGCTCAATGCTTGAAGTGCACGTTGCCGGACAAGGGGATCTACACTTGTTCCCAGCTCGTCGATGTCCATCCGGGCGACAAGAACGTACTGCAGAGCGCCGTCATGCAGCTGTTCCGACAGCGCTCTACGCTGACGTTGCTCGAGGCTCATCAGCTCCGCGAGAAGGCTTGTACGGTGCCCCACCAACTCGGCGATTGTCAGAACCCGAGATCGTTGGATTCGCGTCAACCCGACGGCACCTACTCCGAGTGCTGCCAGAGCCGTGGTGCTGAGCAGAATCGACGCCCACGGTTCCTCGTTGGAGGCCATCGTCGCCCAACTCGCGGCAAAGAAGACTGCGATTGTGGCGGCGACGATCGCTGCGCAAATGTCGGTCCGCAGTTGAGTGCAGGCCAGAACGGGAATCACGAAGAGTCCGTTGCAGAGGATGTCCGCGGTCCAGCTTTCCTGCGCGGTAAGTCCCGTCAACAAGGTCAGGGTCGCGAGCACTGCCAGGTCGACGAGAAGACCGAGCCAGAGCGCGTTCACCGGGCCTGCACCCGTGTGCCGGTTGAGCGAAGCGAAGGGAGATGTGTGCCGGTTGAGCGAAGCGAAGGGAGATGTGTGCCGGTTGAGCGAAGCGAAGGGAGATGTGTGCCCGATCCACAGAGCAAGGCCCACACACCAGCTCACGTACAACCCGAGGATGAGAAAGCACCACCCGGAACCGTGAGCCGGCGGAACAACGATCAGCGTCGACGCTATGAACACGACCAGCACGCCACGCACCCCGAGTTGGAGGTACGCGCCCCGGTACGCGTGTTCACGCAGTATCTGTTCGAGTTCCGGCCCAGCATGCAGATCGTCTGTCGACGGCCCGGATCCGAACATGTGTCCTCCTGTGCCGATCATCCGAGTTCCCTGGGAATCAGCTTCGCACAGACAATATTTCCCCGGTGCCGGAATACGGTGAAGACCGACAGCACAGCATTACAAACTGAGGAGACGGCATGAACACCACCACACAGGTTTCGAACCGAGTAGACAAGCGGCACTTCGCTACTCGTTTTGCCCTCGCCGGTGCTTTGGCGGCTGCCCCGATCGCTCTGATCACCGGAACTGCGCATGCCTCCCCGGTGGCCACCACGCATCACGAAGATCTGGGCGATCTGGCTCCCCTGCCCGAGCCGGGCTACACCGCGCCCGGCCCCGTGCAGGTTCCCACCGCTGCGGGACCAACATATTCGTTCACCGTCATCTCAGCCGAGTACGGCCAAATAGCAAGCGAATTATCCTGAGCTGCTGCAGCTTTCGACAAAAGCCATCACCTCCGCGGCGAAGAACTCAGATAGCAAGTTTCGCGAGCAAGTCGCGAGCGGCCTCCGCAGTTTTGGGTTCGCACAGCACGTCGTAGCGACCGGCAACCAGCTGCATGGTCGACGCAAAATCGCGCTGACCACGCGTCGCTGCGTACGGGATGGTCGTGGTGATTACGCCGAAGATGATGCCGCCGATGATGCCCGTGATCAACGGAGCCAGGAATCCGCCGGTGACGATGCCGAGCACCAATCCGAAGAAGACACCCAGCCACGCTCCGGACACCAACCCACCACCGATCACCTTGGGCCAGGTGAGGCGTCCCAGAACGCGCTCGACCTGCATGAGGTTCACACCGACGATGGTGACGTCCTGGACCGAGAATTCCTGATCCGACAGGTAGTCGACGGCACGCTGCGCTTCTGCGTATGTCGGATAGGAGCCGATCGGCCAACCCGAAGGCGGCGTCGGCAACCCGCCGCGGCGCGACCCATTCGGCGATTGTGCGAGCGGATTGGACATGGCGACAGTGCTCCTCGTTTCGGGCGCGTAATCCACGGCTGAACAACGCGATACCTATGGTCTCTATTGTGCCCTTTGCCGACTCGAATTGGTCGACATGTCGAACGTCAGGCGTGTTCGGGTGGAGTGAATTCGGAGGTACGTGCCATGTCGGCAGCGCGCCCCTTCGCCGAAATCACCAGTGCCATCTTGCGACTCGCCTCGTCGATCATCTCGTCGCCGAGCATCACCGCGCCTCGTCCACCGCCGGCTGCGGAGGTATGAAATGCGTAGGCGTCCAAGATCAATTCTGCTCTGTCGTAATCGGATTGACGCGGGCTGAACACCTCGTTGGCCGCCTCGATCTGCGTCGGGTGGAGCACCCATTTGCCGTCGAAACCCAGTGCCGCAGTGCGTGCGGCGCTTCGGGTGAACGCCTCGACGTCACGAATCTGGAGGTACGGACCGTCGATTGCCTGGACGCCGTGGGCTCGTGCCGCCATCAGAATCGTCATCAGAATGTGGTGATAAGCGTCACCGCGGTCGTAGCCGTCGGGCTGCTCACCGACCACCAAGGTGCGCATGTTCAGGCTCGCCATGAAATCAGCCGGCCCGAAGACCAGGGCCTCGACGCGTGGACTCGCCGTCGCGATCGCATCGATGTTGGTCAGGCCGATGGCATTCTCGATCTGCGGTTCGATGCCGATCCGCCCCACTTCGAGTCCGTTTGCCTTCTCCACCTGGGTCAATAGCAGGTCCAGGGCCTGCACATGGCTTGCATCGGGAACCTTGGGCAGCAGAATCGCGTCGAGGTGCGCGCCGGCTCGTCCGACAACCTCTACGACGTCGGCATACGTCCATTCCGTGGTCCAGTCGTTCACGCGAACCACCTTGACCTGCTTGCCCCACCCGTCCTCAGCCAGCGCATCACCTACGGCCTCACGCGCGGCCTGCTTCGCCAAGGGCGCGACAGCATCTTCCAGATCGAGGAAGATCTCATCGGCCGGCAGTCCCTTCGCCTTGTCGATCATCTTGCGGCTGCTGCCCGGCACAGCCAGGACTGATCGGCGGGAACGATTGCGTGAAGTCATCTCGGAGTGCCCTTCGTGATCGGTGTCTCGCGCTTTCTGCGACGTGTAATACGGCTCCGTTGCAGATTTCTACGTTCGACGAATTAGCCTTGCAATCATGGCAGCAGCAGGCAAGGTATTTGCAGCCAGGCTGGCGGGCCTGGTTGTCCTCGGTCCGGACGGTGAGTCGATCGGGCGAGTGCGTGATGTCGTGATCACTGTTCGTATCGGGCGCCAGCAACCGCGCGTACTCGGCCTGGTGATCGAAATGTTCACGCGCAAACGTATTTTCGTACCGATGCTGCGTGTGACAGCCATCGAGCCGAGCGCGGTCACGCTAACGACCGGCAACGTCAGTATCCGTCGCTTCACCCAACGGCCCGGTGAAGTACTGGCACTCGCCCAGGTGCTCGATTCACATGTGCGCGTTGATGACCCTGAGCTGACCGAGCTTCACGGCGTCGACGCGGTGGTGGTCGATCTGGGTATCGAATCGAGACGGACCCGCGACTGGGTGGTCTCGAAGGTCGCGGTCCGTGCCCATCGCGGACGGCTGGGTCGCCGGGCCGCAATCCACGTCGTCGAGTGGCAATACGTTGCGGGATTAACACAGAGTGACCTTTCGTTACCCGGCCAGGGAGTCGCGCACCTTCTTCTCCAATACGAGGGCATGCGTCCGGCCGATGTCGCCAATGCCATGCGCGAACTCCCGGAGAAGCGTCGACGAGAACTTGCCGCGGCACTCGACGACGAACGTCTCGCCGACGTCGTCCAGGAATTGCCGGCCGACGATCAGACCGATCTCCTCATGCACCTCGAAGTAGAACGGGCAGCGGATGTCCTCGAGGCGATGGATCCGGACGACGCCGCCGACCTCCTCGGTGAGCTCCCCGCAACCGAAGCCGAATCCCTGCTCCAGTTGATGGATCCGCAGGATTCGGAACCGGTGCGTCGGCTCCTCGAACACTCCCCTGACACGGCCGGCGGTCTGATGACGCCAGAACCCGTGGTGCTGACGGCGTCGACGACTGTTGCCGAGGCGCTCGCGCGGGCACGAAACTACGACGTCACACCGGCGCTTTCGAGCATGGTCTTCGTAGTGCGGCCGCCGACCGCAACACCCACCGGACGCTATCTCGGTTGTGTTCACCTGCAGAAATTACTGAGAGAACCGCCCGCCAGCTTGGTCGGCGGACTTCTGGACAGCGACCTGCCGACACTCGGTGCGGACGATTCGCTGGCTGCGGTGACGCGATACTTCGCGACGTACAACCTGGTGTGCGGCCCGGTGGTGGACGACCAGAATCACCTGATCGGCGCGGTAACCGTCGACGACGTCCTCGACCATCTCCTCCCCGAAGACTGGCGCGAGGACGACTCGGACGACGGAGGACTCTTACGATGAGCGATCGATTCTCGAGCACCTCGGCGCGTCAACGCCTGGAAACCCCTCGAGGGAACCGTCGTTTTCATTTCGACTTCGACGTCGAAGCGGTGGGACGCGTCAGCGAGCGCATTGCGCGGTTCCTCGGGACCGGCCGGTACCTGGCGATTCAGACCATCATCGTGATCGTCTGGATTCTGATCAACATCTTCGTCGTCGCCCTGCGATGGGATCCGTATCCGTTCATCCTTCTCAATCTGGCGTTTTCGACGCAGGCTGCCTACGCGGCACCGTTGATCCTGCTGGCGCAGAACAGGCAGGAGAACCGGGACAAGGTTTCCCTGGAGGAGGACCGCTCGCGCGCCGAACAGACCAAGGCCGATACCGAGTTCCTCGCCCGGGAATTGGCCGCTCTGCGTATCGCACTCGGCGAGGTCGCAACTCGCGACTACTTGCGCCGGGAACTCGACGAAATCAAGTCGTTGCTCAGCTCCGACAACGAACCGACACCCAAGAAGAAGCATCGAGAGTCAGGTTCCTCGAAACGCGAGTCTCAATAACTGAGAATTCACTGAGTTTTGGTGCGCACACCGTGACCGATATGTAACGTAAGTCACAGGCGTTTATATATTTATCGGTGGGTACTCCGGAACCGGAGAACCAGCAAAGGGGAATCGTGCGCGTACGAGGAATGATTGCAGTGTCCACGCTGGTAGGGGGACTGTTGGCGGTCACCGGGCCGGCAGCTCTCACTGCAAGTAGCGCGCCCGCAACCGGGTCACAGATACCTATCGCCCTGGCAGGTTCCGCATCGACGAAGCCTGCTCCGCTACCGGACTTCCTACCGACACCCCGAACGGTGCGCACCCAACGATCGGCTCCACCTAGTTCGGCGATCACCGGCAGTCCCGGGCAAAACCCTGAAGCGGCCGCGATCGTGCTGACATCGCTCGGCATTCCCGAGATCGTTCTCAATGCGTATCGCTCCGCCGAACTCGTGATGATGACCGAGGCGCCCAAGTGTGGGATCCCCTGGCACCTCCTCGCCGGTATCGGGCGAATCGAGTCCGGTCATGCCAACGGTGGACGGACCAACTCCGTCGGCACAACACTGACCCCGATCCTCGGGCCGGTCCTGGACGGACGCCTCGCCGGCAACGAGGTCATCACCGACACCGACAAGGGCGCCGTCGACGGCGACCCGACGCATGATCGCGCAGTCGGCCCGATGCAGTTCATCCCAGCGACGTGGAAGGGCTATGCCAGCGACGGCAACGGCGATGGCGTAGCCGATCCCAACAACGTGTTCGACGCTGCATTGTCGTCGGCAAAGTACCTCTGCAGCGGCGGACTCGACCTCCGCAATCTCGACCAGGAAACCAAAGCTGTTCTTCGATACAACAATTCCGCCGCGTACGCCGCGAACGTGATCATGTGGTCGACGGCCTACAAGAGTGGCGTCGTTCCGTCCGGACCTCTTCCCTACGTCGGCGGTAACAACACCGGAAGTGCGAACACCGGAAGTGCCGGCGGAACTTCCGCAATTCTGGCCGCGGCGGCCGCAGTCGCACCGGATGCAAAGGACACAGACAAAGCGAAGGAAGCAGCAGCCGCCACTACGACGCCGACGACGCCGCCTCTACTTCCCGGACTTCCGGACATGCCTGCCCTGTCGCCAGAGATTCAGGCACTCATCCCGCCCGGCCTCCTACCTAGCCCGACAACCGTTCCCAACGCCGCCGCCGGGGGTCCCGTCATCCCGCTCCCGGTCATGACGTCACGCGGCCTTGTCTGGCCGTTCCTGACTGCCGAAGGCTGGCGTTGGCCCGACGACATGTGCACGATTCTTGATCCCGCAGCCCTGGCAGCCTTGCCGGCCGGCATCGCACTTCCGTGTGCGGTTCCCACCCCCGACGCTCCGGGACTGGCTCAGGCGACCGACAGGACCGCAGAAACGACTACTCCGGAGGCCCCCGTCGCCACTACTCCGGCCGCCGCGCCCGCCCCCGAAGCCGCTCCGGCTCCGCCGGCACCCCCTGCGCCTCCGGCACCACTGTTCCCCGGACTGCCGTTCATGCCGGCCTTCTAGGTAACAAAAAGTAACGAACCCACACCATTGTGCACCGGACTGACCTCGAAGATCACGGTTAAGTAACGGAACTGCAACAAATCAGGTAGCCTCGATTCCGTCAGCGGACGGAAAACCCCGAATCCGGGGTTCAGGAGGCGTTAAACAGTGGGTCGGCATAACCAGAAGACAGATTCGCACATCCGTCGCAATTCGGTCATCGCGCTAACCGGACTCATTCCTATCGGATTGGTAACAGCAGCCAACTCTGCCGGCGCCGCATCCGAGATCCCCTTCTTCAACACCAGCGCCGCACAATCTGCCGACGCAGCCGCCCTGGCCACGCAGGAACCGCAGGCCCAGATCCTCCCGATCGCGGACCTGGCCGAAACTCCCGTCGCAGCTCCGGAGCCTGCTCCGCTCGCACCGGTCCAGGAAACTCCGCCACTGCCTGCATCGATGGCAGAGGGCGCTCTCGGTATCCCGAGCGTCAGCGTCGCGGCGTACCAGAATGCCGAGCGCATCCTCGCTGTCGAAAACCCCACCTGCAACATGCAGTGGACTCTGATGGCCGGTATCGGCCGCGTCGAATCCGGCCACGCTCACGACGGCAAGGATGCCGACGCGAACGGCAACCTCTTCGACCCCGTGATTGGACTGCCCCTCAACGGCAGCCTCCCCGGCCAGGCCGTGATCATGGACACCGACGGCGGCGCACTCGACGGCGACAGTGTCTACGACCGCGCTGTGGGCCCCATGCAGTTCATCCCGTCCACCTGGACGCAATACGCCGGCGACGGCAACGGTGACGGCATCTCCGATCCGCAGAACCTGTTCGACTCCGCGCTGACCACCGGAAAATACCTGTGCGACGGTGGATTGAACATGCAGGACATCACTCAGGCCGCCAAAGCGATCCACCGCTACAACAACTCTGCGGCATACGTCGCCAACGTCCTGGCCTGGACCGCGGGCTACTCCACCGGCATCGTTCCCGCCGCATCGGACCTGCCTCGCATTCACTGATCCACGGCCCTCGCTTCCTCCCCGTCGAGGACCTGGACCTACCATGGAGCCATGTCTGTACTGACCGAGTCCGACGTACGCTCCGCGCTCGCGCGAGTTCTCGATCCGGAAATCCGCAAGCCCATCACCGAATTGGGGATGGTCAAAGGCATCACACTCGGTGATGCCAACAGTGTTCACGTCGATATCTACCTCACGACGGCCGGTTGCCCGCTGCGCACCGAGATCACCGAGCGCGTCACCAAGGCCGTCGCCGACGTCGCCGGTGTGGGCGCCATCAGCGTCGAACTCGACGTCATGAACGACACGCAGCGCACCGAACTCCGAAAGTCCCTTCGCGGCGACTCCGCCGAACCGGTGATCCCGTTCGCTCAGCCCGGCTCACTCACTCGCGTGTACGCAGTCGCATCCGGCAAGGGCGGCGTCGGAAAGTCCAGTGTCACAGTCAATCTCGCTGCCGCGCTCGCTGCACGCGGCTTGTCCGTCGGAGTCTTGGATGCCGACATCTACGGGCACTCCATCCCCCGCATGCTGGGCACGGATGCCAAGCCCACCCAGGTCGAGCGCATGATCATGCCGCCAGTCGCCCACGACATCAAGATGATCTCGATTGCTCAGTTCACACAGGGCAACACCCCCGTCGTCTGGCGTGGACCGATGCTGCACCGCGCTCTGCAGCAATTCCTGGCCGACGTCTTCTGGGGCGACCTCGACATCCTCCTGCTCGACCTGCCGCCGGGAACCGGCGACATCGCGATCTCTGTCGCCCAGCTCATTCCGAGCGCCGAGATCCTGGTTGTCACCACCCCACAGCAGGCAGCCGCCGAGGTCGCCGAACGCGCCGGCGCCATTGCCCTGCAGACCCGTCAGCGCATTGCCGGCGTCGTCGAGAACATGTCCTGGCTCGAACTTCCCGACGGCACCCGCATGGACGTCTTCGGCGAGGGCGGCGGCCAGACGGTTTCCGATCGCCTCACCAAGGCCGTCGGCGCCAAGGTTCCGCTTCTCGGCCAGATCCCGTTGGACCCGGCGGTCCGTGAAGCCGGTGACGCCGGAACACCGATCGTGCTCAGCGCTCCCAACAGCGCAGCAGCAATCGCGCTGAAGGACATCGCCGACAAGTTGGCCGTCCGTCAGCGCGGACTGGCCGGAATGTCGCTGGGTATCAATACCGTTCGAAACATGTAGTACGCACGTACCAAAAGTGCCGCCCACCGAAAGGTGGGCGGCACTTTTGTCTGTACAAGCCTGTGGCGCGTCTGGTCGGAGGCTAGGTCGCGTCGAGGTCGACTGGTGGGCGCTCGCCGGCCGACAGTGGCGTGTTCTTGGAGAGCGACATCGTCGTGGGCTGCTGCACCCCACTTTGTGGCTTGTCTGCTCCACCCGGCTTCTTGTCGAAGTTTCCGGTGAAAATGGAATCGTCACCGTCGAGAAGGTGCTGGGTGATCACAGCGCGCGGTGTCATGCCGCGCAGCTTGTTCAGATCTGCCAGAGGTTTGCGCAGATCCTCGAAGTCGGTTCCCAACTCTTCCTTGAGTTGATTGGAAGCGCCGGAGGCGTATTCACGCACCTGCCTCAATGACTTGGTTACCCAGGAGACCGCGCCCGGAAGCCGCTCAGGTCCCAAGATGACCAGAGCCGCTACGAGGAGGATCATGAACTCGCCCCAACCGATGTTGCCAAACACAGGGTCAGCCTACTGTGTGCTCGCCAGGTTCGTGCGGGTCCGGATCAACTTCACAGCAAGGTCGGAGGTTGGATCAGTCGGAAACCGGCGTGACCGATATGTCGACCTGGCGTCCGTCGCGGATCAACTGCACGTTGACGGGTTGTCCGACGGTCGTGGCATTGACCGCCACCACCAGTTCGTCGGCACTCGTCACCGGGCGATCCCCGACCTTGACGATGACATCGCCTTCGACAATTCCGGCCCGTTGCGCGGGACTGCCGTCACGAACGTTGGCCACCGCCGCACCGCTGGTGGCGTCGTTGACCGCAGTGCGCGCGTTGACGCCGATATCGGGGTGATGCACCAAACCGTCACGAATGATGGCCTGCGCCACCGTAGTGACGGTATCGATGGGAATCGCGAAACCCAGTCCCACGGAACCGCCGGACTCGCTGAGCATCGCAGTGTTGATACCGATCACCCGGGCCTCGTCGTCGACCAGAGCGCCACCGGAGTTGCCGTGGTTGATGGCCGCGTCCGTCTGGACTGCATCGATGACAGCATTGGTGTCGGTGCCGTCCCCGGACAAGCGGAGCGGACGGTTCAAGGCGCTGACGATTCCGGAAGTTACCGTCTTGCTCAGCCCGAGCGGTGAACCGACCGCGATGACCTCGTCGCCGACCTGAACGTCATCTGACTTTCCGAGTTGTGCAACTGTCAGATTGTCTGCCGCCACCTTGAGCACTGCGAGGTCCGTTTTCACGTCACGGCCGACGATCTGAGCGTCGGTCTTCGTTCCGTCCGAGAAGATGACCTGGATACGAGCGTTCTGAGCCGGTGGGACAGCTGACGAAATCACGTGGTTGTTGGTGACGATGTATCCGGCACCTTCGATCACGACGCCTGAACCGGTACTGCCCTGATCGCCCACGGCAACTTGAATCGAGACGACGGACGGCAGCACGGCATCCGCGACCTTGGCCACCTGCGACTGAGGTTGTTCGCCACTGCCCGATTGCACCAGGGTGACCCGCTGGCTGGTCAACGCGCCTCGATCAGCGGTGATCACCGTCGCCAGCAATCCGCCTACCAATGCGATCACCAGCGCCATTCCGGCAAGAGCTGCCAATGCCGACGGCGCAACCTTACGGCCGAACAGCACGTCCCTGACATCGAGTTTCGGGGCGGGCGGCAAGATCTCCGGCTGCGTCTGCGCTGCGGGTGACCCCAATGCCACCGACGACGCCGGATCACGCCACGGGTCGCTCGGTTGTTCGTCTTCGGGCTCGCTCGCCGATTCCGCGTCGGGATCCCGGCCGATGGATTCGCTCTCGCCGTCCGGTCGTCCGAAGGCCTCGGCAAGGACTGGGTCCGGTGATCCGACCGACACATCCGGTGCCGGCATACCCCGCACCGACGTCGGCGAGAATGATCCGTCGACTCCACTGGGGCGACCGAAAACTTGTCGGGACGCCGGATCGATCTGCGGCCGGTACACAGGCCGAGGTTCGAGAACAGGCGCATCTGCCGGGCGATCCACCGAACCGTTTGCCGAAGAATTGGTATCCACCCCGGAATGCCCCCGCTGTCCGTCAGTCACACGCTGTCCGTCAGTCACACGCTGTCCGTCAGTCACACGCTGTCCGTCAGTCACGCGGTCCAGTATCGCTGATCGACGAATGAAAGCTGATGCAGCCGCCCCGAAGCGCTCATTTGCGCCAACGACGGGACAACCGTTTGCCGATGGCACCGAACCCGGCGTCGGCTCCGGGTGCACTTTCGGCGGTGTGGCTGTTGCACGACGGAATCTGGCTCAACAATCCGACAAGCGAGAGTGGCATCGTCATCTCGCCACTGCGTCGGAGTGCACCGCGCGCCTGCTGCTGCGCATCGACTGCGCCGGCGCATTCGGGGCAGATGGAAATGTGATGGGAGGCCCGGAGGTAGGCCTGCATCCGGAGTTCTCCGTCGACGTAGGCGGCAATTGCCTCACTTGCCAGGTGCTCGGTCGAGCCGAACTGGCGGGGTGCCCGCGTCTCCGTCATTCGTCCCTCCAGATGATCGACCAACTGTCCCTGCCGTCTCACTGCCCGGCCGTCAGACGCCGACGGATTCGGATTCGGCTGCGCGTTGCGCCGCCAGATGATCACGAATCGCCTGTCGTCCACGGTGGATCCGGCTACGTACCGTTCCGAGCTTCACTCCCAGTGTGGCACCGATTTCCTCATACGACAGACCTTCGATGTCACAGAGCACAACTGCAGCACGGAAATCCGGTGCCAAAGAGTCCAAAGCGGCCTGGAGATCCGCGTCGAGACGAGCGTCGTGATAGATCTGCTCGGGGTTCGGACCCGCCGACGGTACGCGGTCGTAGTCCTCCGGTAGTGCTTCCATCCGGATGCGATTGCGGCGACGGACCATGTCGAGGAACAAATTGGTCGTGATCCGGTGCAACCAACCCTCGAAGGTGCCGGGCTGGTAATCGGAGAGCGAGCGGAACACACGGATGAAGGTGTCCTGGGTCAGATCTTCGGCGTCCTGGGCGTCACCGGACAACCGATACGCAAGTCTGTACACGCGGTCACCGTGCTGGCGGACGAGTTCGTCCCACGACGGCATCGCGGACTTCTCACCTGTCGCGTCGAAAACAGCAGTACCGATCAATTCGGAATCCACAGCCGATTCCGTCGTCATTACTTCCGACTCTCGAGGGCGAGGCTCGTCGTTGATCTGGAAAATAGGTTGGTCCTCCTGCTCGCTCGGGACGGCGCTGTCAGCTCACGTGGTGACTGGGACAACCGAACACCGTGGTGTTTTGTTCCCGGAACACCGAATCAGCCATGCTGTCATCGCCGGCGGTGATCTTCATTTCCGGCGATGTACCTACCCTTTCGCATCGCGGTGTGCATGCCCTATGAGGAGCCTGAGGGATTGCTGAGAATCTTGCCTCGGCACATGCCCGGCACAGACAAGTTGCGCGCCTTGCACAGACAAGGGAAGGCGCCCGATAACCTCATGGTGTGACCCACGCCGAACAGATACTCCGCCACGTCGAGGACGTTGTTTCCGAGGACGAGATTTTGACTGCGGCGCGGAACCGAGCCAACGACCTCGGCACAACTCCGGTAACGCCTGCGGTGGGAGCAGTACTGGCGATGTTCGCCCGCATGCTCGGAGCAAAAACAGCGGTCGAGATCGGTACCGGAGCCGGCGTGAGTAGTTTGTGGCTGTTGCACGGCATGCGCGACGACGGGGTCCTGACCACTATCGACAGCGAACCCGAGCACCAGCGCGCGGCCAAGGCAACCTTCCGCGAAAGCGGCATTGCACCGGCCCGTACTCGCCTGATCAACGGCGACGCGCTCGACGTGCTGCCGCGTCTGGCCGACGGCGGCTATGACCTGGTCTTCGTCGACTGCGAGCCCGTTGACCACCCACATTACGTCCGCGAAGGCGTCCGGTTGCTTCGTCCCGGCGGAGTGATCGTTCTCCACGCCGCCCTGGCCGGTGGCCGGGTCGCGGACCCTTCAGCACGCGACGCAGCCACCGTGGCCGTCCGCGAAGCAGCAAAAGCTGTTGCGGACGACACACGCCTCATTCGTGTTCTCTTACCGTTGGGCGAGGGACTCCTGTGCGCAAGCAAGATCTAGCGGTAAGCAACCTCTAGCTAGATCCACACACCCTTGCCGATGGCGACGACGCCACCCTGACTGATCGCGAATCGTTCCCGATCTCGTTCGAGGTCGACGCCGATGATCTCGCCGGGACCCACGACAACGTTCTTGTCGAGGATGGCTCGACGAACGACAGCTCCCTTTCCGATGCGCACACCCGGCATCAGAACACTGCCCTCGACAGTCGCCCCGTCCTCGATCATCACGTTGGAACTGAGAACCGAGTTGCGCACCGTGGCAGCCGAGAGAATCGATCCCGCGCCGACTATCGATTCCTGGGCAAGCCCGCCCTTGACGAACTTGGCCGGTGCCAGGTTCTCGGTGGCGCCGCGGATAGGCCAGCGCCGGTTGTAGAGGTTGAAGATCGGATGCACTGACACCAGGTCCATGTGTGCGTCGTAGAAAGCGTCGAGGGTACCGACGTCACGCCAATAGCCGCGGTCACGATCAGTGGCGCCAGGGACGATGTTGTCCTTGAAGTCGTATACCGAAGCTTCACCGGCGGCGACCAGCGCGGGGATGATGTCTCCGCCCATGTCGTGATCCGAATCGGAATTCTCCGAATCCGCACGGATGGCGTCGACGAGCACCTTGGTGGTGAACACGTAGTTACCCATGGACGCGAAGGTGGAATTGGGGTCGTCGGGGGTGCCGGGCGGATGAGCCGGCTTCTCGAGGAACTGGGTGATGCGGCCGGACTCGTCGCTGTCGATGCATCCGAAGGCGAACGCCTCGCTGCGCGGCACCCGAATACCGGCGACGGTCACACCGGCACCGGAATCGATGTGGTGCTGCACCATCTGTTCGGGGTCCATGCGATACACGTGGTCGGCACCGAACACCACGATGTACTCGGGGTCCTCGTCGTAAACCAGGTTGAGCGACTGCAGAATTGCGTCGGCACTACCGGTATACCAGCGCGGCCCGAGCCGCTGCTGCGCCGGGACTGGGGTGATGTATTCGCCCGCGAATCCGGACAGCCTCCAGGTCTGGGATATATGTCGGTCGAGTGAATGCGACTTGTATTGCGTGAGCACACAGAGACGCAGATAGCCTGCGTTCACCAAGTTGCTCAGCACGAAGTCGATCAGTCGATAGGCGCCGCCGAACGGCACCGCGGGTTTCGCTCTATCCGCCGTCAGCGGATAGAGACGTTTGCCCTCGCCTCCGGCGAGCACGATTCCAAGCACATGCGGCTGGCTTCTCACACCGTTAACCTATCCGCACTGCACTACTCCCGCTAGCGATGGCACCCGCGACACTCGCAAGAACGCCGAGCGGTAGCCGGATCGACTACGGGCGGTTAGGTTTAGCCCGTGCGAGTCGCGATGATGACCAAGGAATATCCGCCGGAGATCTACGGCGGCGCAGGAGTACACGTCACCGAGCTCGTCGCTCAGATGAAGCGACTCGTCGACGTCGATGTCCACTGCATGGGAATTCCCCGCGACGACGCGATCGTTCACTCCCCCGATCCAGCGTTGGCCGGAGCTAATCCCACGTTGACGACGCTCTCCACCGAGCTTCGGATGGCTGCTGCGGCAAGCGGAGTCGACATCGTTCACTCACACACCTGGTACACCGGATTGGCCGGGCACTTGGCAGCGGCACTCTACGACGTACCGCACATCTTGACCGCGCACTCCCTCGAACCTCGACGTCCGTGGAAGGCCGAGCAGTTGGGCGGCGGGTATCGCGTCTCGTCGTGGTCCGAACGCACGGCAATCGAGAACGCCGACGCCGTCATTGCGGTCAGTTCCGGCATGCGCCTCGATGTGCTCGACGCCTATCCGTCGCTGGACCCGAGCCGTATTCATGTGGTCCGCAACGGAATCGACACGACTGTCTGGCATCCTGGCCCGGCGGCAGTGGCCGCCCAGTCTGCCCTGGCTACCATCGGCGTCGACACCGAGCAGCCGATTGTCGCGTTTGTCGGGCGCATCACGAGGCAGAAAGGTGTCGGGCATCTGATTGCCGCGGCGCATGATTTTGATCCGTCGATCCAACTAGTCCTGTGTGCGGGTGCCCCGGATACTCCGGAGATCGCGGCCGAGACGGCGCAGGCGGTCGCGGATCTCGCTGCGCATCGCGGCAATGTGTTCTGGGTCCGCGAAATGCTTCCCACCGAACAAATCCGGGAAATACTCTCGGCCGCAACGGTTTTTGTCTGCCCATCCGTCTACGAACCGCTGGGAATTGTCAATCTCGAAGCCATGGCCTGCGAAACCGCCGTTGTCGCTTCAGACGTGGGCGGTATCCCCGAGGTTGTCGACGACGGAGCGACCGGGCGCCTCGTCCACTACAACTCCTACGAGCCCACGGCTTTCGAGGAGTCGCTGGCTGCAACGGTAAACGCCGTTGTCGCTGACCGAATCGGCGCCGACGCTATGGGCCGGGCGGGCCGCGTCCGAGCGATCAACGAATTCTCGTGGGCTGAAATCGCCAAGCAGACCTTGGAGGTCTACGACGACGCCGTCAAGCGCCGCTGTTAATTTTTCGGTAGGTGGAGATTGTTGCCGACGCGGTGATCGGGGTGCGCTCGGGGAGTTGTTCCACCGCGGCAGCAAGCTGCCCTGTCGACAGGTGTCTCGCCGACGGACCCATCCCCACCAGATCGAGAATGTCGGAATGGGTGAGGTTCAACCCGTACTCGACATCCTCGAAATGTTCACGCTCGAACAGTCCGGCCATCGAGGACCCGAGACGTTCTACCTTCTTGTCGTCGACCCGAACCATGCCGAGCAACTCCACGAGCTCGCGCAGATGCCGATCCGTGGGCGTGAGAACCACCAGGAAACCGTCATCAGCCAAGATCCGATGGGATTCACTGCCGTTGCGTGGAGCGAACACACAGAGCACGTGAGAGAGCGACCCGTCGCGAATGGGCAACGGCTGCCACACATCTGCAACGATCGAACCGATGCGATCATGAACTTTGGCAGCTCGGCGTGCCGCGAATTTCGATACGTCGAGGGCAATGCCTCGTGACTCGGGAAGCCTACTGATCACGTGTTCGAGATATTGTCCTGTGCCGGAACCGATTTCGACGATCCGAGCCGGATCTTTTCCGGCGGTACCGGCGCACGCTGACGCTACGCCGTCCATCAAGGGCCTGAAGTGCCCGCTACCGAGCAGTCTGGACCGCGCCGCAATCATCTCCGCGCTGTCGCCGGTGAATTTGGTGGACCCACCACTGATCAGCGAGACGTAGCCCTGCCGGGCGATATCAAATCGGTGCCCCCGCGGGCATTCTGCGGCGCCGTCCACGAGGTCTAGTTCAGAGCGACATTGCGGACACGCCAATAGATCGATCACTTCGGCAAGCATTGGTCCTCGTCCCACATATCCGTTACACATACTGCAGGCACACACACTTCAGGCCCCGCACCGAAGATCGGTTACGGAGCCTGCGTGCACTCTTCTACCTGGACCCGACTAGCTGGTGACGTTCGTGAGTTCCACACCGAGCGCAGCAGCTTCATCCGGGGTCAGCTCGACGACAAGGCGTCCGCCACCCTCGAGTGGAACCCGCATGACGATTCCTCGTCCCTCTTTGGTTGCTTCGAGGGGACCGTCCCCGGTCCGGGGCTTCATGGCCGCCATCCTCTGCTCCCTCCAGATCTGCGCTGCACTGCACTGCGCGTCGACAAACGGTGTGCCCCGCCAACGATCAGCGAGGCTCGTAGCCTCCATTGTTCCCTATTGGCTCGGGAACCGGGAATTTGAGTCACATTTACGGGGGTTCCGCCTACCTTCCGGGCGGTACCGGAACCCAACAATCGGCAACGTGATCGTCCACCATGCCAGTCGCCTGCATGAGTGCATAAGCCGTGGTAGGGCCGATAAACTTGAACCCGAGACGTTTGAGTTCCTTGGCCATCGCAGTCGATTCCGGGGTTACTGCAGGGACGTCCGCAATTGATGCAAGACGCGCGGTGCGTCGCGGCGGTGCAAACGACCAAAGCAACGAATCGAGGTCCAATTCCGGAGAATTCACGAGTAGTCGAGCATTGGAAATCGTCGCTTCGATTTTTGACCTGTTGCGGACGATCGACGCGTCCGCGAGTAACCGATCGACGTCGGCAGCGCCGTACTCTGCGATTTTCTCCGGATCGAAACCGTCGAATACAGATCGGAAAGCCTCACGTTTACGCAAAATCGTGATCCACGAAAGCCCGGATTGGAAAGCTTCGAGTGCCAGCCTCTCGAACAGTGCGTCACGCCCGTGAAGGGGCTGTCCCCATTCGTGGTCGTGGTAGTCCCGATAGATGGTGTCGTCGGCGCTCGACGTCACCCAGCCGCATCGAATCAGTCCGTCAGTCATCTGTCGGACGCTCACTCACCGGTGCCGGTGCCGGTGCCGGTTCGACGGCCGTCTCGGGTTCGGTCGCGATCTCTTCGCTCGGCACGGAATCCCGCTTCTCCAATTGTGTACGGAGATAATCGATTTCCATTCCGAGGCGATGCAGAGCCCAGTCAACTTCACTGGCCTTGTAGCCGCGCAGAACCTGCTGGAATCGCAGCGCGTCGACGTCTGCACCCGTCACACCTTCGGCAGGCAGAACCGTCGCGGTAGTCCCCGGGGGAAGCGGCGGCAGTTCTTCCGAGCGCCCGAAAACCGCACTCGCAGCGAGGAAGATCGCCCCGCCGACAAGCGCCATGACAATCAGGTACAGGAGGATCGTCAGCATTCCCCGATGCTCTCACACAGCTGTCCGCCGAGTCAGACCCCCGCGCTGCGAATAAGCGAATTCATCGGCGGCCGATCGAGCAGCGACACCTCAGTGGTCTCCGGCACGAAGGAATCACCGTCGACAAGAAACTGCGTCAGCCCGGCACCAGAATCCTCGATGCCACATCTGCGCAGCATCGTCCCGATGATCTGACGGCTCATCACACCCAACTCGCTGAGCGGCCGGTTGCGGTGCTTACGCACCCCGAGATTGACCTGTCCGATCGCGCCGAGCCCCAACGAGTCGTAGGTATCGAGGAGCAGTCCGATCTCGACACCGTATCCGGCTGCGAAAGGCACGGCGGACAGCAGTTCCCGAGTTCCGGCATACTCTCCGCCCAGCGGCTGGAGTACTGCCGTGAGTTCGGGTCGCAGAGCCGCCAACATCGGCCGAGCCACCAACTCGGTAACCCGTCCACCGCCATTGGCGTCCTCGGTCCCACTGACGCGCAACGGGCGGCGGTAATACCCCTTCACGAGGTGAATGCCGTCGACGGTCAACAAGGGACCCAACAACTTCGGAACAAACGCCGGATCCGGGTTGATCAGATCGGAGTCCACGAAGGCGATCAGATCACCCGTCGTCGCCGCGATCGACCGCCACAGCACCTCGCCCTTACCGGCTGCCGGTGGGAGCGACGGGACAGCGCTCTCGCGGCTGATCACGCGCGCGCCGGCCGCGCGGGCCCGCTTCGCGGTGCGATCGGTGGATCCGGAATCGAGCACGATCAGTTCATCCACCAAACCGCCAAGCAACGGATGAATAGTGTCGACCACCGATGCGACGGTTTTCTCTTCGTTAAGTGCGGGCAGCACCACCGAAATGGTGCGGCCGGCTTTCGCTTGTTCGAGTTCCTCGACCGTCCAACTCGGGTGATCCCAACTGTTGGCTTCGGACCAGGTGCGCGTTGACCCAGTGACACTCATGCCAGCCCCCGAACAGTCCGAACCGGAGCACGACGCCCCTGAATTGCCGCCACCATGTCGACCACCCGGCGAGTAGATGCCACCTCATGGACCCGGAACACTCGGGCGCCGCCCGCCGCGGCCATTGCTGTCGCTGCCAATGTTCCCTCCAACCTCTCGGAAAGCTCCACACCAAGAGTCTCCCCGATGAAGTCCTTATTGCTCAGTGCCATCAGCACTGGCCACCCGGTGTTTACAAGAACGTCCACTTTTCGCAACAACTCGAGCCCGTGGAAGGTGTTCTTGCCGAAATCATGGGTGGGATCGATCAGAATTGCGTCGCGCGGAACACCCAGGGCGACGGCGCGTTCCGCAGCCGAGACAACTTCGGTCACGACATCGGCGACAACATCGGCGTACCGGACGCGGTGCGGACGCGTGCGCGGAACGGCTCCCCCGGTATGCGAGCAGACAATTCCCGCCCCGGTTTCGGCGGCCACCATCACCAACTCGGGATCGGCGCCGGCCCAGGTGTCGTTGATCAGGTCAGCGCCTTCCCGACGAGCAAGAAGCGCGACGTCACTTCGCCAGGTGTCGATGCTGATCAGCATGTCCGGGTACTTGGCGCGAATCGCGGCCACGAAGGGCACCACCCGACGGATTTCCTCGTCCGTATCCACCAGATCACCCGGTCCGGCTTTCACGCCGCCGATATCCACCAGATCGGCGCCCTCGTCCACAGCGCGGTCCACCGCCGCCATCGCGGCGGAATCGGAGAACGTCGCGCCCTGGTCGTAGAACGAATCGGGTGTTCGGTTGACGATCGCCATGACCAACGCACGATCGACCGCGACGAGGCGCCCACACAATGTGGGCGCCGGCTCTGGCTGCGCGGGTGAACCGGCGAATGAAGACATGCCGTTCATACTGGCATGACAGAGAGGGCTCTAGCCCTTGGGGATCGCACCGGCTGCGACCTCGCCGACGTAACCGTCGTACGAACCCGCGTAGCCGCTCTCACGACCGGTGAGAACGTACAGGCTGTCTGCGCCGACGTCGTATCCGTCATTGCGTAGTTCCACCTTGCGCGACTTGAACGTGCTGGTGTGTTCGAGAGAGTCGACGATGCGAATGAACAACGGAACGGCGTAGCCGGGAAGTTTTCCGTACAGGTGGGCCGCGATGTTGCTGTCGTCGACGGCGTGACCGTCGCGCAACTTCACTGCTGCCATACCGGCGCGGCCGTCGGTACCCGGGATTTCGACGCCGTAGACGACGGCTTCCTCGACCGCGGGATGTGAACTGAGTGCGCCCTCGACTTCGGTGGTCGCGACGTTCTCACCCTTCCAGCGGAAGGTGTCGCCGAGTCGGTCGACGAAGGCCACGTGCCCCCAGCCCTGCTTGCGCACGAGGTCACCGGTGTCGAACCACGTGTCCCCGTCTTTGAAACCGTCCCGGACCAACTTGCTGTTGCTCGCGGCCTCGTCGGTATATCCGTCGAAAGGCGCACGATCGGTGATCTTGGAGAGCAGCAGGCCGACGGATCCTGTCGGCACCTTGCGCAACCGCCCGTCCGGACCGCGCAGAGCCTTCCCGGTTTCTTCGTCGAATTCGACGACAGCGTGTGGCAGCGGGCAGATTCCGGCGGTCTTGTCGACGTTGAGGGCGTTGACGAACGCGATGTTGCACTCACTGGCGCCGTAGAACTCGGCTACTCGCTTGATGCCGAAGCGCTCGGTGAAATCTGCCCAGATTTCGGGGCGCAACCCGTTTCCGACCATGAGACGGACGGCGTTGTCTCGATCGGTGGGCTTCTCGGGTTGATTGAGCAGGTAGCGACACAGTTCGCCGATGTAGGCGAATGCCGTTGCCTTGTTCAGGGAGATGTCGTCCCAGAATCGCGACGCCGAAAACTGCCGTCCGATGGCGAGCGTTGCACCGGACGCCAGCACCGACGACAGCGACACCGTCAAGGCATTGTTGTGATAGAGCGGCAGGCAGCAGTACAGGGTGTCCGAACTGCGCAAACGAACGCCCATGAGTCCGAGACCGGACATCGACTTGAGCCAGCGGAAGTGAGTCATCAAGCTGGCCTTGGGCATTCCGGTGGTACCGGACGTGAAGATGTAGAACGCTTTTTCCTTGGCGAGGATTTCGGCCGTCACTGCCGGGTTGGTGGCGTCGGCCGTCTTCGCACGTTCTTCGAGTTCGCTGTAAAGAAGTTGCTGTGGCGCGACAAAGGCGTCGGGCAGGGTTTCGAGCGACTCTTCGCACTCGTCGGCCACTACCAGCACCCGGGCGCCGATCAGCGTAAGACTGTGCGCGAGAACATCATCACGCTGGTTGTAGTTCAGCATGCCTGCGGCCGCACCGAGTTTGACTGCAGCCAAAGCGATCAACAGCGATTCGGGCGTGTTCTTGCCCAGGATCGCAACAACGTCGCCGCGCTGGACTCCGCTGCCTCGCAGGACGTCGGCGTAGCGGTTGACCTTTGTGTTGGCGTCGGCGTAACTGGTTGCGCGGCCTTCGAACCGGATGAACGGCCGCGACGGATGGGCATGAGCGTTCTTCTGAAAGATCAGTCCGATGGACTCTGCGGCGGAGGGCTTGCGGGTCAGGCCCGCTGCCCCCTGCAAGAGGATGGGCACTTCAGTGATCATCGACGGCAGTTTCACCGCGAGATCCAGTAGACCGATAGTCCTGCGGGCTTCCGAACTCATGTTTCCCCAATCATGTATCCAGCGCCGGCGCGGTCGCCTCGGGCCACCTTACTTCACAGTAAGGTGGCCCGTCACGCACTTGATCAGTCGCTTACGCACGCATCCAGTGCGGCCTCCACGTCGGTCCTGACCAACAGCGTGTCCAAAGCCCTACGACCGACAAAACCGGTGCCGTCCAACTTGTTCAACCACTCGAGTAGACCCGTGTAGTGCCCGACCGGATCAAGAAGCACCACCGGCTTACTGTGCATTCCCAGGTAGCCGGCGGTCCACGTCTCGAACAACTCTTCCAATGTCCCGATACCGCCCGGCAACGTGATGAACGCGTCCGCGTTGTCTTCCATCAACTGCTTGCGCTGACGCATCGTGTCGGTGACGATCAGCTCGTCGGCATCGACATCCGCAACTTCCTTGTGCACCAAGGCCTTCGGAATAACACCGATGGTCCACGCCCCCGCCGCCCGTGCCGACTCGGCCACAGCGCCCATCATCGAGACGTTGCCGCCGCCCGAGACCAACTGCCATCCGCGTCGACCGATCGCCGTGCCCACCTCGGTAGCCAGAGCCAGGAACGATTCGTCCACCGGACCCGACGCGCAGTAAACGCACACCGAAAACTTCTTGCCCTCGCGACTATCGGTCACCATTCTTCTTCTTTCCCCAGATCTGCTGCCTCGTCGACGCCCTTGTTCGCGTCGACAACAATTCGGACTGCTTCTTCGACACTGTCCGTGACGTGCAGCAAGTTTGCATCGCCCGCGGAGATCTTTCCTTCGCGCTCGAGGGTGCCCTGGATCCACTCCACCAGCCCGGACCAGTACTCGGTCCCGAACAGAATGATCGGAAAGCGTGTGACCTTGTGCGTCTGGACCAGAGTGAGTGCCTCGAACAACTCGTCGAGCGTTCCGAACCCGCCCGGCAGGCAGATGAAGGCCTGCGAGTACTTCACGAACATCGTCTTACGCGCAAAAAAGTACCGGAAGTTGATACCGAGGTCGACCCACTCGTTGAGCCCCTGCTCGAACGGCAACTCGATGCCGAGTCCGATCGAGTAGCCGCCCGCTTCGCTGCAACCACGGTTGGCAGCTTCCATGACGCCGGGGCCACCGCCCGTGATAACCGCGAAGCCCTCCTCTGCAAGGGCAGTTCCGAGTTCACGGCCGGCGAGGTACTCGGGATGGTCGACCGGAGTGCGCGCCGAACCGAAAACGGTTACCGCACGCGGCACCTCCGCGAGCGCACCGAACCCTTCGATGAATTCACTCTGGATGCGCAGCACCCGCCACGGATCGGTATGCACCCAGTCGGTCGGTCCCCGCGAGTCCAGCAACCGCTGGTCGGTGGTGGTCGACTCATCCTTGCGTTTACGACGCAACTGAACCGGGCCGCGATGCTTGATGGACGAGGTCTGCTTCTTGGAGGCTGAACTCTTCTCAGGTGCCATGCACGCAAGGCTAACGGCTAGGCCGACAAGTACTTCCTCAATACGGCCGCGACGTCGGTAATCTGCTGCACCGGGACGTGCTCGTCGCGCTTGTGCGCGAGGTTGGGATCACCGGGGCCGTAGTTGACGGCCGGAATACCGAGTGCCGAGAATCTGGAGACATCCGTCCAGCCGTACTTGGCGCGGAACTGGCCGCCGGCAGCTTCGATCAGTGCGGCAGCCGACGGGTTCGCCAGCCCCGGCAGAGCGCCGGGCGAGGAATCCGTGACCTCGAAACCGAGACCCAGTCCGTCGAACACTTCCCGCACGTGGGCCTCCGCCTGTTCCTGACTACGGTCGGGCGCAAAACGGAAATTGACATCCATCTCCGCCTCGTCGGGCACCACGTTTCCCGCGACGCCACCGGAGATCCGCACAGCTGACAAGCCTTCGCGGTAACCGCAACCATCGATGTCGACCGAGCGCGGCTGGTACGCAGACAAGCGTTCGAGAGCCGCACCGAACTTGTGGATGGCGTTGTCCCCCAGCCAAGACCTCGCCGAATGCGCACGGGTGCCCGAAGCACTCAAGCGCACTCGCATGGTTCCCTGGCACCCGGCTTCGATGAACCCGGCCGTCGGCTCGCCCAGGATCGCGACGTCCGCAGCGAGCCACTCGGGGATCTCACGTTCGATCCGGCCCAGTCCGTTGAAGGTGGCAGCAATTTCTTCGCAGTCGTAGAAGACCAACGTCAGATCGTGTGCCAAGTTCTCGATGGTCGCGGCGAGGTGCAGGAACACCGCGTCGCCAGACTTCATATCCACGGTGCCGCAACCGTGCAGGATATCGCCCTCACGACGCGAAGGAACGTTGTCGGCAATCGGAACCGTGTCGAGGTGCCCCGCCAACATGACCCGACTGGGCAGTCCGAGGGACGTCCGCGCCAGCACCGCGTTGCCGTTGCGAATGATCTCGAAGCCGGTGGTCTGCTCACGCAGCGCGTCCTCGACAGCCTGTGCGATGGCAGATTCGTCGTGGGAAACGCTGGGGATGTCGACCAGTGCAGCCGTCAGGTCGATGGGGTCCGAGGCAAGATCGAGGATGCTCACACGCACCAGAATAGGCCGCCGGCCACGACACCAGTAATCTCTAGTTCTGTGAGCGCACAGGGAGCAACAGCAGTAGGTATCGCCAACGTGACCGCGGACGGAACCGTCCTCGACACCTGGTTCCCCGCACCGGAGCTGGGAACATTCGACAAATCCGGTACCGAGAACGTCGAGGGAACAGACATTCCTTCCGATCTCGCCCTGCTGGCCGGCAACGACGAAGCTCGCGAGGTCTCGCAGGTCATCGTCCGCACCACCATCGCCGACCTCAGCAAGGCCCCGGTTGACGCCTACGACGTCTACCTGCGCCTTCACCTACTTTCCCACCGCCTCGTCGCGCCTCACGGCGTCAACCTCGACGGCCAGTTCGGTCTCCTCGCCAACGTCGTCTGGACCAACTTCGGCCCGTGCGCCGTCGAAGGATTCGAGCAGGTCCGTTCGCGTCTGCGCATCCGCGGCGTCGTCACCGTCTTCAGCGTCGACAAGTTCCCCCGCATGGTCGACTACGTCGTCCCCGCCGGCGTACGCATCGCCGATGCCGATCGCGTCCGCCTGGGCGCACACCTCGCAGCCGGCACCACCGTCATGCACGAAGGCTTCGTGAACTTCAACGCCGGCACCCTCGGCAACTCCATGGTCGAAGGCCGCATCTCCGCCGGCGTCGTCGTCGACGATGGATCCGACGTGGGCGGCGGCGCATCCATCATGGGCACCCTGTCCGGCGGCGGAAAGGAAACGATCTCCCTCGGCAAGCGCTGCCTCCTCGGCGCCAACTCGGGCCTCGGCATCTCCCTCGGCGACGACTGCGTCCTCGAAGCCGGCCTGTACGTCACCGCGGGCACCAAGGTCACCGGCCCCGACGGCACCGTCGTCAAGGCCAAGGACCTCAGCGGCAAGTCCAACCTTCTGTTCCGTCGTAACTCCGTATCGGGTGCCGTCGAGGTCGTGCCGTGGAAGGGCACCGGCGTCGAATTGAATGCTGCACTCCACGCCAACGACTGATGAGTAACACCGACGCCCGCGAGGAAGCACCCACCGCTCTCGGTCACGGCCTCAAGGTCCGACATCTCACGATGATGGGCCTGGGCTCAGCCATCGGCGCCGGCCTGTTCCTCGGAACGGGCGTCGGTATTGCGACGGCCGGGCCCGCGGTCCTGCTCTCCTACATCGTCGCGGGCGCCGTAGTCGTCTTCGTGATGCGGATGCTCGGCGAGATGGGCGCGGCGATTCCGGCCAGCGGTTCCTTCTCGCACTACGCCCGTCTGGGTATCGGCGAGTGGGCCGGATTCGTGATGGGCTGGCTCTACTGGTTCATGCTCATCATGGTTCTGGGCGCCGAGATCACCGGAGCCTCCGACATCGTCGACAACTGGCTACCCGGGGTACCCCAGTGGGTGGTGGCCCTCGTCTTCGTGGTGTTCTTCGCCGCCGTGAACCTGGCCAAGGTCAGCAACTTCGGCGAGTTCGAATTCTGGTTCGCCGCAATCAAAGTCACCGTCATCATCGGCTTCCTGATCGTCGGTGTGTTGCTCGTCTTCGGACTTCTTCCCGGTACCGACCCGGTAGGAACCTCCAACCTGTTCGGTCAAGGCGGCTTCATGCCCACCGGATTCTCGGGCGTCGCTGCCGGACTTCTGGTGGTGGCCTTCGCCTTCGGCGGTATCGAAATCGTCACCATTGCCGCCGCCGAATCCGAGAATCCGGAACGCTCCATCGCCATCGCTGTCCGCAGCGTGGTGTGGCGTATCAGCGTCTTCTACATCGGCGCCATCTCGATCATGGTCTTGGTGCTGCCGTGGAACGATCCGGGACTCGAGAGCGGCCCGTTTGTCGCCGTACTCAACAAGGCCGACATCCCCGGCGTCGCGGGATTCATGGAACTTGTTGTGGTTGTTGCCTTGCTGTCGGCATTCAACGCCAACATCTACGGCACCTCACGTATGGCGTTCTCATTGGCCCGGCGCGGCGACGGTCCGGCGTTCATGGCAAAACTCTCGAAAACCGGTGTACCCACCAACGCGGTATTGCTCTCGGTCTTCTTCGGTTTCGTCAGTGTGCTCCTGAACTGGCTTCTGCCCGACGACCTGCTCGGCATCCTGCTCAACGCAGTCGGCGCGGCACTGCTCGTCATCTGGATCTTCATCGTCGTCTCGCACCTTCGGTTGCGCCGGCAACTCGAGGCCGAAGGCAAGCTCTCGATCCGCATGTGGCTGTTCCCGTATCTCAGCTACGCCACCCTGGCGATGCTCGGAGCGTTTGTCATCCTCATGCTGTTCGACGACGACGCCCGCGCCCAGCTGATCTCGACATCGGTCCTCTTCGCGATAATCGCGGCACTCGGGTATCTGAACACCCGACTGCGGAAGGCGAAGCAGCCCTGATGGTGAAGGATTTCGTTCGCTGAGCGAACGAAATCCTTCACCATCAGAGGGGTTTTACGCGCCGCGGTGAGCCAACGCATTCACGAACACTTCGGAAATCTCCGACGGGTCACGCGCGATGTACGTGGAGCCGCCGGTAACTCTCGAAATATCCGCCAGCGCAGCTGCGTCGGCATCGTCGGTGATACCGATGGTCACGATGATCACCGGGCGGGCCGGATCCTGCTCACGTGCAAGCACATCGAGTAGCTGCTCCCGAGTAATACTGTCCGCATCCTCATTGGCGCCGTCGGTCAGCACGATCACACTGTTGACTGCTCGCGGATCGTACGATTCCTGTACCTTGCGAAACGCTGCCAGGGTGGTGTCGTAGAGACCCGTCGCCCCGCGCTTGAGTTGGGTCAACCGATTGGCCTGCTCTGCCATCAGCGTTCGCTGAGACACTCCGTCGACAATGGTGTCGTAGCGTCGGATCGGAACCAATTCCTGGTAGTCCTGAGTTCCGTTCATACCCTGGGAAAAAGCCCACAACCCAGCGGCCACACTGTCCGGGAAAACTTGGTTACCGGCCAGCGCTGCGGCTGTCGTGAGCTGCATCCGATTTTTTCCGCCGGTAGCCGGGAAGTCCATCGAAGACGACACGTCGATCGCGACCAGGGTGCGAATCGGCTTGGCCATCAGCGTCCAGGCACCGAGCGTTCGATCTGCCGCGGATTGGTCCGGTGCCGGCAGCGCCGTGACGTTTCCGATTCCGCCATCCACCGGCGTCGCTCCGGAGGCGTCACGGAAACCGTTGCGGGTCAATACTTCCTGTGATGCTTCACTCTTGAATATCACTTCGAGGGCATCAGCTTTCTTGGCTGACAGATAGTGACGCTCGGGGTCCGAGGCGCTCACGACCAGTGGGTAGTCCATCATCATGGTGCCGGTGGCCGGCACGGTCGCGTTGATGGACGGATTACCGAACTGCACGACCTGCTGCTCGGTCGATACCCCGACTTTGCCGGTGCTGACCAGCTCGGTCAGCATCTTGGCTCCGACCGGCTGATCCTCGGTCCGCACACTCTCCGACTGCGCGTGCGGCACCAATGCCGCACGTACCGATTCCGCCCCACCACTGTGTTCGGCGAGCGCGGCCAGGATCGGGGCCGACGCAGTACCGGTGGACAGGGGGTTGCCCATTGCAAGGTCCGGCACTTCCAACACCGACAGCCAGTTCGCGAACTGCTCACCGCCGCCCGAAGCCAGCACGACCGGAGTGGTCGCGATCGACCCGCCCGCCGTGGCAACCGGCCCCGCCGCTGTAAGAGCGGCTTTGCCGACCCACGCGGCGGAGTCGGGAATCCACAGATCGGGTGCATCGACGCCCTTACCGAGACGCCCCACGATGTCGCCCGGGAGTGCAGCTTCGACGACGATCCGCGCGCAGTCCGTCTGCTCCGGCGGCACGTCGCCCAGCACCTCGGATACGGCGGGTGCGATCGACGGATCCGCTGCCAGAGTGAACTCGTCGACGCTCGGACAGGTCTCGGGTTGGACTGCCTTGAAAACGACAATTCCGGTGGCAGCTACTGCAACCAGAACCAACCCGCTCAACGCGTAAAACCCGAATGAACGCCCGCTGTCAGCGCTCGAGTGCCGTCCGCCCGCCATGAAATCTGCCCTCCCGAAGCCAGTCGCAGGTGCGACTGGAGCAATCCGTACCGGCGGGAAGTGTAGCGAAGAACACGGAAAATCCAACCAAACGAGATTATTCGGGCATCAAAAGTCGCTTTTGTACCTTGCCCATCGCGTTCCGCGGGAGCGCCTCGACAAACCGAATTTCGCGCGGACGCTTATGTGCCGACAGCTGTCCACCAACCAGATCGATCAGCTCTGTCTCGGACACCTCCGGTTCGGAATGACGCCGAACGACAAATGCCACAATCCGCTGGCCGAGGTCCGAATCGGGGACACCGACTACCGCAACTTCAGCCACCGAAGGATGCCCGAGAAGTGCCGTCTCGATCTCACCGGCGCCGACGCGAAAGCCTCCGGTCTTGATCAGGTCGATGGATTCACGGCCGACAATTCGATGGAATCCGCCCTCGTCGATCACCGCAACATCACCGGTCTTGAAGAACCCATCGTCCGTCCAGGATTCGGCCGTCGCGTCGGGACGGTTCAGATAACCGTCGAACAACATCGGACCACGCACCTGGAGGCCGCCGATGCTCTCGCCGTCATGAGGCACGTCGTTGCCCGCTTCGTCGCGCAACCGAGTTTCCACGCCGCGAACGGGTACGCCCACCCAACCGGGCCGACGCTCGCCGTCGACGCGCGTACTGAGCGTCAGCATCGTCTCGCTCATTCCGTAACGCTCGATCGGTGTCAGACCCGTGAGATCGCGCAGTTTCTCGAACACCGGAACCGGCAAGGGCGCGCTGCCGGAAACCAGCAACCGCGCCGACGACAATGCGCGCGCCGACGCCTCGTCCTCGACGACCCGCGACCAGACCGTCGGCACCCCGAAGTAGAGGGAGCCACCGGCTTGCGCATAGGCCTGCGGGGTCGGCTTGACGGTATGGACCAATCGGCTTCCCACCCGAAGCGGCCCCAGCACGCCCAGGATCAGACCGTGTACGTGGAAGAGCGGAAGTCCGTGTACGACGGTGTCCTTCCCCGTCCACTCCCACGCCTCGGCCAGAGCGTCGATGCCGGCGGCGATAGCGCGGCGGCTCAGCAGTACGCCCTTCGGCGGCCCGGTCGTGCCGGAAGTGTAGAGAACAAATGCCGTGGATTCCGGGGAAGGCTCCTGGTAGCTGTGCCACGAACGGGCATGCAGCCGAACCGGAACGACGGGCAGACCAACGCACAACTCGTCGGTCTCCCCCAGCCAGGCCTGGGCCCCGGAGTCATTAAGTATGTGCTCGCGTTCGGCAATCCCGGCGTCCGGCGGAACCGGAACGACGGTGACGCCCGCAATGAGAGCGCCGACTACCGCGAGGATCGTTTTTGCCGTCGGTGTCGCCAGCACGGCAACCCGCTGAGCCTGCGCGACCCGCTCGGCAACCGAGGTGGCCGCACCGAGAATCTGGCTTCGGGAGAGCGTCGTGTCCCCGATCCTGATCGCGTCCTCGACATCGTCGCCGCGGGCAATGGCAAGGGAATTCAGTGATCGGAGCAGCATACCGACAGCATCTCACAACGCACTGACTGTCAATTGCGAGAGACAAGCGATCTCAGGAAGAACCGGAGATTCGCCGGGCGCTCAGCAAGCCGGCGCATGAAGTACGGGTACCACGCGCTGCCGTAGGGAACATACGTCCGGACGCGGTTTCCGGCAGCCACCAACCGCGCCTGTTCGTCCTCTCGAATGCCGTACAACATCTGATATTCGAACTGTCGCCGAACCCTGTGTGCCGCCGCCTCGATCACGGCAGGATCGTGTGACGCGACCATCGGGTATCCCGTTCCCTCACACAGAACGTCAAGACACCGCAGATACGACGCCGTCACCTCGTCCCGACGCCGGTACGCCACTGACGACGGTTCGTTGTAGGCGCCTTTGCATAATCTGATCCGGGCATCCGCGAACTCATGACAATCCGATTCGGTACGTTTCAGATAGGCCTGCAGCGCTGTGCCTAACCACGGGAAATCGTTGTGTAACAAGCGAACAGCGGCGAGGGTCGAATCAGTGGTGGTGTGATCTTCGGCATCGACGGTGACCCAAACTCCGGAAGACTGTGCCGCCTCGCAGAGGATTCGAGCATTCTTGACGGCATCTTCGGCACAGAACTCGACGCCCAAGGCGGAAAGTTTCATCGACACCTCCACCGGCGGCACCGAGGTAGTCGAGTCGGTGAGTTTTCCCAATTCCTCGATCAGCGACAGGTATTCGTCCACGGTTGCCTGCGCAGCAGCCGTATCGGTGACGTGCTCCCCCAGAAAGTCGACCGAGACGTACCGCCCCCCGTCGAGCAATCGACTCACCACGTCGATCGCGTCGCTGCGCCCGCTGCCGGCAACAAACCGATTCACCAACTGCCGACTCAGAGACGTCGACGTAATCGCGTGTTCACACCGAGAGGATCGTGCAGCCGCCAAGATTACCGGCCGAAGCGGATTGGTCAGTACAACAGGCGGTTTCACGGTTCCGGCTCCATGTGCGGATACCGGTAATCCACGGGAGCAACAAACGTTTCTTTCACCGTTCGAGCCGATACCCACCGCATCAAGTTGAGCGGGGAGCCCGCTTTGTCGTTAGTGCCGGACGCACGGGCACCACCGAACGGTTGCTGCCCCACCACTGCCCCACTGGGCTTGTCGTTGACGTAGAAATTTCCGGCCGTAAATCGCAAAGCATCTGTTGCCTGCGCCACTGCAGCGCGATCTGTGGCAAAGATCGATCCGGTCAGTGCATACGGGGCCGCGGAATCTGCTTCCGACAGGATCCGCGCAAATGCGTCCGGTGCATTGTCGTCGTAGAGATGAATCGAGAGGATCGGCCCGAAGTACTCCGTCGTCATCGCCTCGTCGTGTGGATCATCCACCAGCAATACCGTGGGGCGAACAAAATAGCCGACACTGTCGTCAGATTTTCCGCCGACAACAACGTCGATGCCCGGCGTCGCGTGAGCCCGCCCGATTGCCGCCACGCTCTTGTCGAATGACCGACGATCAATGACTGCGCCCCCGAAGTTCTCGAGATCCGTCACGTCGCCGTAAGTGATTCCGTCCACTTCTTCGAGGAATTCCTCACGCATCACCGACCACAGACTTCGCGGAACGTAGGCACGGGAAGCGGCCGAACACTTCTGGCCTTGGTACTCGTACGCTCCCCGGATCAGCGCTGTTTTCAGGATGTCGGGATCCGCCGACGGGTGAGCAACCACAAAGTCCTTCCCGCCGGTCTCCCCCACCAATCGTGGATAGCCCGCGTAGTCCCCGATGTTCGCGCCTACCTGCGCCCACAAGGATTGGAAAGTTCGGGTGGAACCGGTGAAGTGAATGCCGGCCAGACGCCGATCCCGCAGTGCCACTGCAGAAATATCCGGCCCATCGCCGGTCACCAGATTGATCACCCCGGGCGGAAGTCCAGCTTCTTCGAGCAGTTTCATCGTCCAGTACGCCGCGACCGTCTGCGTGGGCGACGGCTTCCAGAGAACCGTGTTTCCCATCAGCACCGGAGCAGTCGGGAGGTTACCGGCAATGGCGGTGAAATTGAACGGCGTAATCGCGTAGACAAATCCTTCCAGCGGACGGTATTCCATCCGGTTCCAGACTCCGGGCGACGACTGTGGCTGCTCGGCCAGGATCTGGCGTGCAAAGTGCACGTTGAATCGCCAGAAGTCCACCAACTCGCAGGGCGCGTCAATCTCGGCCTGTTGCACCGACTTCGACTGGCCCAGCATGGTTGCCGCCGCGATTCGTTCACGCCACGGACCCGAGAGTAGGTCTGCGGCCCGCAGAATCACCGCAGCTCTGTCGTCGAACGAAAGTTCACGCCAACCAGGGGCTGCAACTGTCGCCGCATCGATGGCAGCAGCAGCGTCCTCACCGGTGCCGTTGCGGAACGTGCCCAGTACATGCGCGTGCCGGTGAGGTTCGACGACATCCACAGATACGCCTGCTCCACGCACTTCGGAGCCGCCGATCACGTGCGGGATCTCGATGCATTCACTGGACACACTGCTCAAGGCCGATCGAAGCCGAGCACGCTCAGGACTACCCGGCACGTAGGAATGAACCGGTTCATTGACCGGAATCGGAACTGCGGTAACGCCGTCCATGTTGACTCCTTGACCCGTGAGGACCTTCCTTCAGGCTAACCCGGCGAGTGGCAGAACGCAGTGCTCGATAGTGTGCGGATACACCCGATTCGCTCGAATCGAAGGATGGCATATGAGGACACTCAACTAACTGCTCGCTAAAATCGGCACCCAGTCCATCGAGATCATCGACCTCACGGCCCCGTTGAGTTCCACCACCCCGGTGCTGTGATTGCCGGAGCCGTTCGCGAACACGATCGCCGCAACACTCAACCTGTGAGCAATTTCGACGACGACGGACCCTTGTGGAGCTGAAATAAACTGCATACCGGCGAGCACACCGGCACGCACCTGGACGCGCCGACCCATTGGGTGAGCCGCCGCGATGGTCTCAGCTTCGATCAGATTCCGAGCATTGGTCGCCACATCTGCTCCGGCCAACGGATTGGCCTCTGCGATCGGCACCGCGCTGGCTAAACCGGATCGCTTACCCGACGCAGCCCTCGGTGACGGCGGATTTCTGATGGGCATTTCGGAACTCGAAACGGTTGTCCGCCTGAAACTTCCCCTGGTGATTGTGATGTACAACGACAGCGCCTACGGCGCCGAGGTCCATCACTTCACGGATCCCGAGATGGACCGTTCGATAGTGACCTTTCCGGAAACCGACCTCGCGGCAATTGCCCGCGGTTACGGCGCCGAAGGTGTCGCCGTCCGCACCTCGGAAGATTTTAATGCGGTACGTAACTGGGTAGACGGCTCACGTGATCGGCCCCTCGTCATCGACGGTCCCTTCGACCATGCCCACCTCGATTGCCGAGTCGGCAGAACTACTCGCGGACGAAGGGAGCGATCTGGCGGCAGCCGGAATCGTCGAATGTGAGGTGGAACGTTCGACGAATGTCGTGCATCCGGTGACGGCGAACACGATGGCCACTGTTCCGGCGATGACAAACTTTGTCGCATGGGTTCCTTCTGTCGCGATTGCAGTTCGCACCGGGTCTAGAGGAGGGTCGCGGTGTCGATGACGAACCGGTACCGAACATCGGAGGTAAGGACGCGTTCGTAGGCGTCGTTGATCTGATCGGCGGCGATGAGTTCGGTTTCGGGAGCGATGCCGTGCTCGGCGCAGAAGTCGAGCATTTCCTGGGTCTCACGGATGCCGCCGATCGCCGACCCTGCGAAGGAACGGCGCCCTAGGATCAGCGAAAAAACTTCCACCGGAAGCGGTTCCGACGGTGCGCCGACGTTCACCAGAGTGCCGTCGAGAGTCAGTAACTGCAGGTAGGAGTTGATATCGATGTGTGCGCTGACGGTGTTCACGATCAGATCGAAGGTGTCTGCAAGATCGGTGAATGTTGTCGGGTCACTGGTGGCGTAGTAGTGATCTGCGCCGAGACGCACACCGTCGTCCTTCTTGCTCAGGGTCTGGGACAGGACGGTGACGTCGGCGCCCAGCGCGTGTGCGATCTGGACCGCCATATGGCCCAGTCCGCCCATCCCCACGATCGCAACTTTCTTGCCGGGGCCGGCGCCCCAGTGTTTGAGTGGTGAGTAGGTGGTGATGCCGGCGCACAGCAGTGGGGCGGCCGCTGCGAAGTCGATGCTCACCGGAACGCGAAGGACGAAGTCTTCGTCCACGACGACGTGCGTGGAGTATCCGCCCTGGGTGATGGTGCCGTCGCGGTCCACGCTGCCGTAGGTCCCGATATTGCCTTCGCGGCAGTACTGCTCTTCGCCGCCACGGCAGTGGACGCATTCGCGGCACGAGTTGACCATGCAGCCGACACCCACTCGATCACCGACGGCGTGCTTGGTGACGGCCGAACCCACTTCGGTGACGATGCCGGCGATTTCGTGACCGGGAGCGAGGGGGTAGTTCTGGGGACCCCAGTCTCCGCGGACGGTGTGGATGTCCGAGTGACAGATTCCGGCGTACTTGATTTCGATGAGCACGTCGCTCGGGCCGACGTCGCGGCGTTCGATGCGTGTGCGGACAAGGGGTTCGGTTGCGGACGGGGCGGCGTAAGCGGTGACGGTGTGCATGTATCTATCTCCGGGGTGTGGTTGGTCGGATGGGTGTGACGGTGAGCTAGCGGGCGGGGAATGCTGTGTGGCGGGCAGTGAAGGCGATGGAGACGGCGATTGCGGCGAGCCCGATCATGAGGAAAGGCAGAGCCATTCCGTCGAAGGTGCTCACGAGTACCGCTCCCAGAACTCCGGCCGAGAAGATGGCGACGTTGAACGCGACCCCGAGCAGGGAGTTGGCGATGTCTGCGTTCTCTCCGCTTGCTGCGCTGATAGCTGTCTGCAGCTGTGGCGCCGCGCCGCCGAAGGCGACTCCCCAGAGAACAACGGCGACGAACACCGCAGCGAGCGACTGGCTTAGGACACCGAAAATCACACCCGCAGTGAGGAAGAGGGAGAGGCTGCCCAAAATCAGTGGCCGAGGGACGCGGTCGATGAGGACGCCGGTGATCGCGATGCCGATCAGCGCGGAAACCCCGAACACCATCAGAACCACGTCTACCGAGATCGACACATTCGCGGTCCGGAGATAGGACGCAATATAGGTGTAGACCGTGTTGTGCGCGAGCATCCACGCAAAAATGACGACGAGGATGACGGTGACGCCGGGAATGGCAAACACCCGCACGAGGGGGACGCGTGATTCCGGACGTTGTCCCGGGGCATCGGGAACGATCGTCAGGGCGAGGACGGCGGTGACAACCGTCAACACGGAGAGGACTCCGAAAGACCAGCGCCAGTCGAATGTAGTGCCCAGCCACGATCCGAAAGGCGTTCCGATGGCCAAGCCGAGGGGTGTGCCGATCGAAGCAATGGTGAGAGCTCGCCCGGCAAGTTCGGGGGCGGTGATGCGACGTGCGTATCCTGCGAGCATTCCCCACACCAGACCGGAGAAAGCGCCGGCTGCGAACCTCGCGATCAACGTCAGCGCGATATCCGGGGAGAAAACGGTGATCGTGTTCGCGATCAGAAATCCCAGGATGCCGACGAGGAACACAGGTTTGCGTCGCATGCCGCGGGTGAATGCTATCGCCGGGATGGTGAGGACCACGGTACCCAGAGCGTAGGCGCTGACCAGCTGTCCCGCGGCTCCTTCGGAGACGTTCAAGCCGCCCGCGATGTGCGGCAACAAACCGGCGGGCATGGTTTCGGTGGCGATGAGAATGAACCCCATGAGCGCCATGACGAGTAGTGCCTGCAACGGTAGGTTGCCACGTGGATACGACGAGTCCACGAGTCTGGCCGGCATCGGCGTGTTTGGGTCGACGGAAGCGGATTGCGCTAGCACGCTTACGGTTTCGATCGGCTTGGTCTCTGACTTCAAGGTAGTTTCGTTTCTTCTTCGTCGACGGGTCGCAGGCGGGAGCCTTGGCAATTTCCCTCTTCACCAGCACACCACTCAATGCGCACGGGAGGGAGTCCCGGTTGGTGGAGGTACTGCAAGGGACTCCCTCGACACCGGGGCCTCGACTACCGTCGACGTATGGACAATCGAGCGGAAGTCCGAGAATTCCTGACCTCGCGTCGTGCCCTGGTCACTCCGGAACAAGTCGGACTCCCAGCGGGAACTAATCGGCGGGTCGAAGGGCTTCGCCGCAGTGAGGTCGCGACCCTGGCCGGCGTCAGCATCGAGTACTACACACGCATAGAACGCGGCGCGATCAGCGGCGCCTCACCCGAGGTCCTCGACAGTCTCGCCAAGGCATTGCGCCTTGACGACGCCGAGCGTGCACATCTGTTCGATCTCGCCCATGCAGCAAGTCCCGTGGCCAGGCCCCCGCGGCGCCGCAATTCGAAAACGTGGGTCCCGCACCAGAGTTTGCAGTGGGCCCTCGACGCGATCACCGCCGGCCCCGCATTCGTCCGCAACGGACGCATGGACATCCTTGCTGTCAACATGCTGGCCCGCGCGTTCTACGGGGACGTCTACGACATGCCTGGCCAGCCGCCGAACATCGCCCGGTATACCTTCCTCGACGAGCGGGCACGCGACTTCTACCCCGACTGGGAACTCTTTGCCGAGGTGACGGTCGCCATCTTGCGCACCGAAGCCGCCCGCGACCCACACAACAAGGAACTTCACGACCTCATCGGTGAGCTCAGCACCCGTTGCGAAGAATTTCGCCGTCGATGGAGCGCACACAATGTCCGACACCACGGCACTGGTTCCAAGACCTTCCACCACCCCGTCGTCGGTGAACTCACCCTTGCGTACGAGGGACTCGAGATGGCCGCCGAACCCGGCCTGACACTGACCATCTACACCGCAGAGCCGGACTCCGGATCCGAACAAGCGCTGCGACTGCTCGCCTCATGGGCCGCCAGCGAATATGGTGCTCCGGTTCCCACTTCGCCGGCAAAGGAATCTACCGGCCACTGACTCCGGACGGCAAAAAAGAATTGTCCGGCACCTGAAGTTCAGGTGCCGGACAATCGTTTTCGAGAATTGGCTACGCCGTGAGTCGCTTTGCCGCAGCGGCAATCCGCTCATCCGTAGCCGTCAAAGCAATACGTACATGCTTGCTTCCGCTCGGTCCGTAGAACTCGCCGGGAGCGACCAGGATGCCGCGATCGGCAAACCACGCAACCGTGTCGCGGCAGGCTTCACCGCGAGTAGCCCACAGGTAAAGGCCGGCCTCGGAATTGTCGACGGTGAATCCGGCACCGCGAACGGCGTCGAGCAACACGCTTCGGCGCTCGCGGTAGCGCTCACGTTGCACGTTCTCGTGCAGATCGTCGCCGAGTGCAGCTTCCATCGCAGCCTGAATGGGCAGCGGCAGAATCATTCCGGCGTGCTTGCGGACTTCGAGAAGTTCCGCGACCAAGGCCGGATCGCCGGTGACAAAACCTGCGCGGTAGCTCGCCAGGTTCGAGGTCTTGGACAGTGAATGCACGGCCAGCAGGCCGGTCAGGTCACCGTCGTTGACGCGTGGATCGAGAATGGACAGTGCATCCGATTCCCAGGTCAGGCCGAGGTAGCACTCGTCGGAGACGACGATGGCGCCTCGCTCGCGTGCCCACGCCACAACCTTCTGCAGGTGTTCGAGGCCGAGCACCTTGCCGGTGGGGTTGGACGGCGAATTCACGAAGATCAGCGATGCCGATTCGGGACCCAGTTTGTTCAGCCCGTCGGCACGAATGATCCGTGCGCCGGCCAACTTCGCAGCGACCTCGTAGGTGGGGTACGCCAACTCCGGAATGACAACGAGGTCGTCGGCACCGAGGCCCAAGAGCGTCGGCAACCACGCGATCATTTCCTTGGTACCGATGGCCGGCAGCACGGCTGCCGGATCGATATCCGGAATGTTGTAGCGGCGATCGAGTGACTCGGCAACAGCCTCACGCAGAGCGAGAGTTCCGTGCGTAGTCGGGTAACCCGGGACCTCTGCAACGGATGCCAGAGCTTCCCGGATCACCGGATCAACCGGGTCGACCGGCGTACCCACCGACAAATTCACGATGCCGTCGGGATGCGCGTGTGCCTTGGCTGTGACATCTGCCAGCGAATCCCACGGAAAATCGGGAAGCCCGGCAGCAACCGGAGTACGAGACAAGATTTCTATTCCTCACCCATGGGAGGCAGGGCCTTGATGAACGGCGTGTCATAGTCGACCTTGCCGAGCTTGGCGGCTCCACCAGGCGAGCCGAGGTTGTCGAAGAAATCGACATTGGCGCTGATGTACGGGCTCCACTGCTCGGGAACGTCGTCTTCGTAGAAGATCGCTTCGACGGGACAGACAGGTTCACACGCGCCGCAGTCGACACATTCGTCGGGGTGGATGTAGAGCATGCGCCCACCCTCGTAGATGCAGTCGACAGGGCATTCCTCGATACAAGCCTTGTCCAACACATCTACACACGGTTCAGCAATCGTGTAGGTCACTGCCTTCTCTCCCTACCTTCCAGAGGTGCACCTGCTCCGCGCAAGCGACTTAACACATTTCAGCCTACTGTGGTGGCGTTCTTCGTCCGAATCGCTATCCACTTCTCACCGGCAGCCGAAGCACGGATCAGCGCACCGCGCTCACCGAGATAGTCGGCTACGACGCCGATCACGGGGATCTTTCCGGCCATCTCGTACGGCTTCGCCCGTTGGGGACGCTTGTGCAGTTCGTCGCTGATTGCCCGAAAAGTCTTGGCAGTGCGCCACAACGTTCCGATCAGCGCAAACGGTCGCCAGGTCTCGTCGACGCTGGTCACGGGCTGTTCGGCAAGATTTTCACCGGCCAGCACCGAGCGTGATTCCACCTCGCGGCGGCACAGAACTGACGCAAGAAGATCAACTTGCTGATCGCGCGCGGTCACTCCATGCTCACGCGCAACAGCCACCAGGACGACGGCTTGATTGGCAAAAGCAAGCAAATCCTGGATCGGTAATCGGCTGAGCAAAACTCCGAAAATCCCGGGAAATGCGACAACTAGCGTGTTGAGTGCACCGAGTCTGGTGGTCCACCACTGGGATCTTTGATCGTCGGACATGACCGACCAGGCTGCGGTGCCGGGGAATTTGATGACATCCAGAACCCAGGCGACGGCGTCGAGAACAGCCTCGGCGGCGCCTCGCTCCGGATCCGTGGGTTCGAACGTACGACGCTTGATCCCGAGCGGATCGCTGTACGCAAGGTCGAGGACGGGGTTGATGCCCCAGACCGCTCGATCGAGCACGTCGACAACTCTGCGGTCACCCAGGACATCCGCCATCAGGCGATCACTCCTTCGCGTCGGGCATGCGTGGTTGTGCGCTCGACTGCGGGTCGACCGATGCCTTCGGCGATAGCGCGTAGTTCGGCGACCGTCTTCTCGCTGCCGTGCTGGGATCCGGCCATCCGCGAGATGGTCTCCTCCATCAAAGTTCCGCCGAGGTCGTTGGCGCCGCCGTTGAGCATCATCTGCGTTCCGGTGGTGCCGAGCTTGACCCAACTGGTCTGGATGTTGGGGATCCGGCCGTGCAGCATGATGCGCGCCAAGGCATGCGCAGCGCGGTTGTCCCGGATGGTCGGGCCCGGCCGGGACGCTCCGGCCAAGTACAGCGGAGCGCTCTGATGCACAAACGGCAGGAGAACGAACTCCGTGAATCCGCCTGTGCGATCCTGGATTCCGCGCAATACGTTGAGGTGACCAACCCAGTGATGCGGCTGATCGACGTGTCCGTACATCATGGTGGAACTCGATCGCAGACCCACTTCGTGCGCCGTCGTGACTACTTCGATCCACTCTGCCGTCGGCAATTTGCCCTTGGTGAGGATCCAGCGCACCTCGTCATCGAGGATCTCGGCTGCGGTGCCGGGAATCGTATCGAGTCCAGCTTCACGCAACGCCGTGAGCCAATCGCGGATGCTCTCACCACTGCGCGATGCACCGTTCACAATTTCCATGGGCGAAAACGCGTGGACGTGCATGGACGGCACGCGCTTCTTGACCGCGCGCACCAGATCGGCGTAGCCCGTGACGGGAAGTTCCGGATCGATGCCGCCCTGCATACACACCTCGGTGGCCCCGGCGACGTGCGCTTCCCACGCCCGATCGGCGACTTGCTCAGCCGAGAGTGTGAAGGCGTCGTCGTCACCCTTGCGCTGCGCGAAGGCACAGAACCGGCAACCGGTGTAGCAAATGTTGGTGAAGTTGATGTTGCGGTTCACCACGTAGGTGACGTCCTCACCGACGGCCTCCTTGCGGAGCGCATCTGCCAGTGCCACAACAGCTTCCAGTCCGGCGCCTTCGGCAATGGCGAGGGCGCGGTACTCGTCGTCCGAGCATCCGGCCGGATCACGCTCGGCACTGCGTAGGGCAGCAAGAAGATCGGTGTCGACGCGAACGGGAGCGCTCAGTTCGAGAACCTGCTCGCGCACGGTCTCCCAGTCACCGAAGGCACTGCCCAGGTCACTGCGCGTTTCGGTATTGCGGCCGTCCGTGTCGATCTCGGTATTGAGGTCGACGCGTCCGCTGGATTCCCAGGATTCGTCCGGCTCCTGCCACGGCAGACCCACCGGCTTGGTGTCGAGCTTGGCCAGGCCCGTCTTCGGGTCGGCAAGTGCCTGAACATGACCGGCGATCCGCGGGTCGATCCAGGGCGCTCCGGCCAGAACATAGGCAGGCTGCGCGGCAGTGCGCTCGGTGAGCGCGAAGCCTGCCTCCGCACTGATCGCGGCCAAGGTCTCGAGGTTCGGCCACGGGCGCTCCGGGTTGACGTGATCGGGAGTCAATGGCGAAACCCCGCCCCAGTCGTCGACGCCGGCACCGAGGAGGGCCAGGCATTCGCTGTTGGAGACCAGATTGGGCGGGCTCTGGATCCGCATCGTCGGGCCCAGGAGCAGACGGGCGACGGCGATAGAAGCCAGGAACTCGTCGAGGCTTGCGTCGGGAGTATCACGCATCGCGGTGTCCGGCTTGGCCAGGAAGTTCTGGATGATGACTTCCTGAATATGACCGAAGGCCTTGTGCGACTTACGAATCGCCATGATCGACTCGGCACGCTCGAGGAAGTTCTCCCCGATGCCCACCAAAATGCCGGTCGTGAACGGAACGTTCAGACGGCCCGCATCGGTCAACGTTCGCAACCGAACGGCCGGGTCTTTGTCCGGGCTGCCGTAGTGGCATTCACCCTTGTCGGTGAACAGCCTGGTAGCGGTGGTCTCGAGCATCATGCCCATCGACGGAGCGACCGGCTTGAGACGCGAAAGTTCCTGCCAACTCATCACACCGGGGTTCAGGTGCGGGAGCAGTCCCGTTTCCTCGAGCACTCGGATCGACATTGCCCGCAGGTAGTCGAGGGTGGAGTCGTAACCGCGCTCGTCGAGCCACTGCTTGGCCTCGGGCCAGCGTGCCTCCGGGCGGTCACCCAAGGTGAACAGCGCCTCCTTGCAACCCAATTCGGCGCCGGCCCGGGCAATATCAAGCACCTCGTCAGGTTCGAGGTACATTCCGTGTCCCTCGGCGCGCAGCTTGCCCGGCACCGTCACGAAAGTGCAGTAGTGGCACTTGTCCTGACACAGGCGGGTCAGCGGAATGAAAACCTTGCGCGAGTACGTCACGGTGTTCGGACGTCCAGCAGCCAACAGCCCGGCGTCACGGACCTTCGCCGCTGACGCGCACAGATCCGTCAGATCGGAGCCACGTGCCTGCAACAGCGTCGATGCCTCGTCGACGTTCAGAGTCGCTCCGTCGCGCGCGCGACGCAGCACACGACGCATCGCCGAAGCAGACGGGGCCGGCGAGCTCGACGATGCGCTCGAGCCGGCCGACGCGGATATGCCGGGCATCGGAAGCATGGTGGGTTTGCCGGAGTCATCACCAGTTCGGTTCACTTAGCGATCATGCGCCATACCGGACGGCTACTGCCACTCGGTGCCAGAACTCCCAGAACACCAGCGCCCGTCAGGTGGGCGGATACTCCTCGTCGAGCGCAACTTCTCGGCGCTGATCGACAACATCGGCTGCCGGTGCATCAGGCGGAATATCAGTGAGATCAGGTTCGTCGGGAGTATTGGGATCTACCAGTGCTGCCTGCTCCAGAGCGTCCGGCTCCGGTGCCTCCGAATCGAATGCCGAATCTTGTTCAGTCATCACGTGCTCCCTTCATCGGTCGCCACACTCCACCATAGGGCGGTTGTCGACAGATCGCCCCAACTCGACCAAAGTAGGCACTATGACCGCGCCTTCCACTGTGACCATGGCCGACCCGTTATGGCGCCCGAGCACCAACGCCCCCAAACTATGGGCAATCACCGCCGCCCTCACCTGGGCTCCGATCATCGTGGCCGAAATCGTCGCCGCGATCTTGATCCCCGGATTGCCGACCTGGCTGGTTGGAGCACTCGCTGCGGTCACAGTTCTGGGCGGCGCCGTCCACATCCTGATGGTTCCAGCCTGGAGATATCGCGTGCACCGCTGGGAAATCAGCGACACCGCCGTGTATACCCGGACCGGCTGGTTCACCCACGAACGACGCATCGCCCCCATCTCGAGGATTCAAACCGTCGACACCGAGCGTGGCCCCATCGACCGAATGCTGGGACTCGCCACAGTGACCGTGACGACGGCGTCGTCCGCCGGAGCCGTGAAGATCTCGGCCCTCGATCAGGATGTCGCAGACCGTACCGTGGCCCAGCTGACCCAGATCGCCGGCAGCAACGTCGGTGACGCAACATGACCGAATACCAAGAAATCGAACCCATGGTCGACATCCCCGCCGAATCCGAATCTGCGGCCGCCGAAGCCGCGGAGCAAGAACAGCCGTGGCTTCGCCTCGACCGGCGAATGCTGCTGGTTCACCCGGTCAACGAAGTCGTCAAACTACTTCCGGTCCTGGTGGTCTCGTTCATTCTCGGCAGCCAGAGCGGGAATCATCTGTGGGGCATCGGTGTGGTCACGCTGCTGGTGATCTTCGGCCTGCTTCGATGGTTCACCACCACCTACCGCATCGGCCCGGTACATGTTCAGCTTCGTACCGGAGTTTTCCAGAAGAAACTGCTCTCGGTGCCGCGAAGCCGAATTCGATCCGTCGACGTCGAAGCCGGTGTCATGCACCGCCTGCTCGGGCTTTCCATCGTCCGGATCGGCACCGGCCAGCGTGCCGGTAAAGGGCACGAGTCCAACAAGTTCGAGCTCAACGCACTCTCGAGCGCACTTATCCCCGATCTTCGCGCCGCACTCCTCGCCGGGGCACAGGGCAAGCCTGAAAGACCGGGACAGCCCACGTCCGAAACACCGCTGACGCAAGAATCCTCGGAAACCGAGATCGGGCACTGGCAGCCGAGTTGGGTACGGTACGCGCCCTTTTCGTTTACCGGCATCTTCATTATCGCCGCGATAGTCGGCATCGCATTCCAATACGGAGTCGGCAGCGCAATCGCACAATCGTCGGCAGTCTCCAATAGCGTCGACTCGCTCGAAAGCCTCGGCATCACCGTATTGGTCATCGTTGCTCTCGTAGCGCTACTCGTCCTTTCCAGCATCTTCGCGTGCGTTCAGTATCTGATCGCGTTCGGCAACATGACATTGACTGACAACGGCCGCATCCTCCATGTCAGTCACGGTCTACTCAAGACCCGCCAGACCACCTTGGATCGAGCGCGCCTACGCGGTACGACACTGAAAGAACCTCTCCTGCTTCGCCTGGCCGGCGGTGCTCGCCTCGACGCCATCATGACCGGAGTGAGCGCAGAAAAGAAGGAATCCTCGCTTCTGCTGCCGCAGGGTCCGCGGGCCGAAGCTGAACGGGTGATGGCGACTGTCATAGGCGATACCCGGCAGGCCTCAGTCGCCCTCGTCGGTCACGGCAGCGCCGCGCGTCGGCGCCGCTACACCCGAGGCCTGTTCGCCTCCGGGATCGCGCTTGTGGCACTTCTCGCGTGCCTCACGTTCGGAGTTCAGGTTCCGGTCTACGCGTGGGTCGTCGTTGCTGTGCTGGCAGTGGGCGGCGCGGCCCTCGCCTACGACCGAGCCACGGGCCTTGGTCACGCCGTACTACCCGGATGGCTGATCACGCGCAGCGGCTCACTCGACCGCAAACGGCACAGCCTGGAAGCGGACGGCGTGATCGGCTGGACGGTTCGTGAAACGTTCTTCCAGCGGCGCGCCGGAGTTGCCACCGTCATTGCCGCGACGCCGGCCGGCACGGGCGGCTACGCCGTGATCGACCTGCCCGCTCAGGATTCCTGGAGCCTGATCGAAGCTGTCACGCCTGGAGCCGGAGACGTCTGGGCAGATCGTCGATAATCAGCCGCGCCAATGATCCGAGCCTCGATCGTTCCGGCTGAATCGTAGGCACTCCGAGCAGTTCCAACGGCGCCGCTGTCACAGGGCCGACGCAGTAGGTGGGCACCGACCCTCGCATCGCAGCAACAAATCGTTCAAGTTCGCCCATCTCCTTGGCCGTACTGAGCATCGAAGAGACGGCGGGGGCACTGGTGAAGGTGAGTGCATCGATATTGCCGGACCGCACCGCAGACACCAGTGCCCGCACCGGACCCTGATCAGGTGGCCGGATCCACCGGTAGACCGATATCGCGGTCACGGCGGCTCCGAGGTCCGCCAACGACGCACTCAGGTCGGTCAGCGGTTCCCACTCGGTGATGATGCCGTGCAGTTGAACTGCCACGCGCACTCCCTCGACGCCCTCACTGCGAAGGTGGTCGAGGACTTCCTCGGAGGACTCCCCCGCCGGCGACCACGCCTCACGCAAACCCGCTCCACGGATCGCGCCCATCGCTTTGGGTCCGCGGGCAATGATGCGGGTCCGGTTCAGTGCGCCCAGAAACTGCTCGGTCAGATCCCACGACGCCACGGCCTCGAGCCAACCCCGAAACCCGATGCCCGTACTGATGACCACCAGTTCCGGCGGATCAGCGATCAACGCCGCCGTCTGCACGCGCAGATCGGCGTCATCGATCAAAGGCAGTACGTGGATTACCGGCGTACGGACGGTCTCGGCGCCCCGCCGTTCGAGGAGGGCCGCAAATTCTTCGGTCCGTCGCTCCGCCGTCAAAGCGATAGTTGCACCCGCAAGGTCTAGTTCAGCCACAGATGTCAGTGTCCCCTATGCGCGGCCGAAATCCTTCGATGACGTGGGTGCTGTGCTCGCAACTTTGAACAAATACACAACTGCCGGCGCAAGCGCGCCGATGAGAAGGAGGAGAGTCAACGGCGACGACAGCACCAGAACGTCGCCGCCCGGCCCGCCGACCATGCACAACAGGAATCCGGCGATCCAACCAGCGAGCGGCAGTGCGGCTTTGCCTGCCGTGGTCACCGTCCGCGCCGCAATGACCAGAACGAGGTTGACGACAGCGGCGACCAGAATGCTGACGGGGAACGGTGTGGTGCCGAGGTAGCTCGGAAGAAAGATCACCGCGAGCACCGCGCACAGAAACCCGTCGAAGATCAGAACACCGAGGATGACAGGATCGAGAAACGACATCCCTTCTGTCTTCACGATGTTTGTGTTCGAGGTCGGCGGGGCCGTGGTCATGGACTCAATTTTGGTCTATCGGCGGAATGCCGGTGAGCGCGGGTCCCGTCCACACACGGATCCACGATCACGGAACCGGCGGGAACCCGAGCAATGTCAGGAGGTGACTTTGCTGATCCGCGAACGCGTACAACGATCCGTAGTACTGATCGTGGTAAAACCCCGCCATCGGTCGCAGAGAATCGACAAACGCGACGATCTGATTCTGTACGTCCCAGTTGAACATGTGCGCGCCACCATCCTTGCTGTCACCCGAAGGACCACCCGTCCGGTGACATGCATCACACCGCATTCCGGTGTGAGCCGCAATGCCTGACCCGCAACTGCCAGGTCAGTCGTGTGTACCGCCGAACAGATCGCTCTCGCGACCGTCGGCGCCGACCTCACCGAGCGCGCCTCGGACGAGAACAAAGTGCTCCACCGACAGAATCGGCTGCACCACGTTGTTGGAGAGCGCAAATTCGGTGCCGCTCGGAGCGACCGTCACCTGCGTCGCGTGCTCGGCGAGAGCTTCGGCCTTGGACTCCAGTACCGCACCGATATCGATCGCGGTGGTGACCTCGGCGCCGTCGACGCTGGGCAGTTCGCCCGGTTCCGGCAATCGCCACTGCTCAGGGAACTCGCAGATGGACGCGATCCCTCGTTCCAGTGAACTCCGTTCGGTCACTGTCCAATAGAACTTCTGCGGCGTCCACGGCAGCCCGGCTTCCGGGTAAACGGAAGTTCCGGCGGCGTCGACCGCAGCGGTGGTGATCGCGTTGGCCGCAATGTGATCAGGATGCCCGTACCCACCGTTGGTGTCGTACGTGATCACGACGTGCGGACGCAGTTCACGGATCACCGCAACCACACCGCGAACAGCATCCTCGGTGTCAGCGTTGACAAATGCCCGGGGATTGGCGGCCGACGGGGTATCGATCATTCCGGAATCACGAAAATGGCCGGCTCCCAACAAGAATCGAGGAGCATCAACACCGAGAGCAGACAGCGCCGACGTCAGTTCCAAGATCCGGTATCCACCGAGCTGATCCGACTCACCGGCGACGAGACCGGCCCAACGATCACCGATCACCTCACCCTCCTCACCCAGCGTGCAGGTAAGGACGGTGACCTCGACGCCTTCGTCGACGTACCGGGCGATGGTTCCACCGGTGGTGATCGTCTCGTCGTCGGGGTGTGCGTGCACCAGGAGGAGTCGTTTGGTCGTGGCAGTCACTTCTTCACCCTCACCCAGTTGGTGGCATTACCAAAAATTCCGACCTGTACGGGGCCTGCCAGGGTGACGCCTTCCACCCCGGTTCCCACTGCGACCAAAGTGCGGTCCTGCGCGATCGGCAATACCGCCGCCAGATCCCACAGTTTCGGTTCTGCATCCGCGATCAGGGCGCCGAAATCTCCGATACCGCTCAGGGCTTCGTCGATCCGTGGCTGCAACGACGGATCACACAGGCCCGAGATATTGCTCGGCGCTTCGGAATTGAACTCACGTGCAGTGGTCGGCGTGGGTGCCACCGAGGTGGGCGCCGGAGTTGCCGACGCCACCGCGATCGGAACCAGTGGGCAACTGAATCGAGAGGCCAACGACGTCGCTGGGTCTGCGCCGGCGCGAACCCAGCCCACCACCATGTCGACGCGTCCCGTCGTAAGTTCCTTGCCGTACAACTCTTCTGCTGGAACGGATTTCACAGTTACTGCAATTCCGGCATCGCGTAGCTCGTCGGCAGCGGTGTTCGCTACCGCGATCGCGATATCGTCGTTTTCCGGAGCCCCGACAACCACAGTGAGAGGCTTACCGTCGCGGACAATCTGTCCGACAGTTCCTCCGACCGGCACGGGGCCGCTCGGCTGCTCCACGACGTAGCCCGACTCGACGAGTTGTTCGACCGACTGTTCGCGACTCTGCTTGGGCGGCGCTGTGGGTGCGTAACCCGGGTCGGACGGCGAGAGAATTTGAGCTTTGGCAGGCGCCGAAGCAGACTCACTGCCCGCAGCCACCACAGCAAGGAGATCGGAATCCATAAGTCCCAGTACGGCTTTCCGGACACGAACATCGGCAAAAGTGGCGCTGCGCCCGTTCACGGTCATATCGAGAGTGCGCGGCACGTACGTGAAGGCAGTCTGCACTCCCGGAACTGCGGACAGCTGAATCTCGGTAGCACTACCGGCATGGATCTGCGCGACCTGGGAGTCATCGGTACGCATCGCGTCGGCCACTTGTGCCCCGGTTCCCGCACGGCGCATCACGATCTGGTCCGGATCCGAAGGCTTGCCCCAGAACCTGTCATTGCGCTCGAGAACGATCTCGTCGCGGCCACGATCGACCGAACGGACGTGGAAATGAGCCCCCGACACCGGGATTCCTTCACTGAGACCGGTACTGAAGCCACCGAGGGTGTCTTTGATCAGATGGGACGGAAGAAGATCGGTGAACAGTTCACGCCACGCCGGATAGGCCGCACGCATCACGACGTTCACGGTCTTTCCGCCGCCGGAAGACGTCACGTCTTGAATCAGTTGGTACCCGGCAGGATTGACGACGCCGGGAACCGAAATCATCTGCTGCCACAGGTAGCGGAAATCCTCGGCCGCTATCGGCGCACCGTCCGACCACTGCGCCTCGTTACGGAGTTGGTAGCGAATCGTGAACGGCGCCTCGGAGACCACCTCGGCCGACAGTGCGAACGAGTCGTCGAGCATCCACTCGGTCACTCCCGGATTGACGGCCGAGCTGATCGGACGGAAAACGCTGGGCAGGACCAGGTTACCCACTGCCGAGTTAACCGGGGACAGGTCTGCGAGGAGGTGCGGGTTGAATCCGTCGCCTACCTCGTCGATGCCGACCGACACGACCTTCATCGCCGGAGTCGCCGGTGCGGGCGTGGGCTTGACCGTCTCGGTGCTCTCGACCGGCGGAGGCGGATCTGCCGTACAAGCAGCCAACAACAATGCCGTCACAGCCACTACCAACGCCAGGTAACGACGTCCACCAACCACAGAAAAATTCCTTCCGTACGAGGTGCAGGGCGCCCCTCAGTCCACGACTTCCAGGTGTGCACGGTTCCTGGAAACCATGAAGGCGAATGTACCTTTCGCCGGAAGAACTCCGAGCAAAAGGCACATTCGCCTGTCAGGTTGTTACCAGCGAAAGACTTAGAGAGAAGCCTTGTCGCGGGACTTGCTGCGCGAGCGCTCACGAGCGCGCTCGGTTGCGTTGAGGTGCACCTTGCGGACGCGGACGTCCTCCGGGGTGACCTCGACGCACTCGTCGCCGGAGCAGAATTCCATGGCTGCTTCGAGTTCGAGCTTGATCGGCTTTGCGAGGGTCTCCATCACGTCTGCGGAAGACTGACGCATATTGGTCAGCTTCTTCTCGCGGGTGACGTTGATGTCGAGGTCTTCCTGACGCGGGTTGATGCCCACGACCATGCCCTCGTAGGTGTCGGCGCCGGGCTCGACGAAGAAGGTTCCGCGGTCAGCCAACTGGATCATGGCGAACGGGGTAACCGTGCCGGAGCGGTCCGAAACGAGCGAGCCGGTGTGGCGCGCACGGATCTCGCCGGCCCACGGTGCGTAACCGTGGAAGACAGCGTTGGCGATACCGGTTCCGCGGGTGTCCGTGAGGAATTCCGTACGGAAGCCGATGAGGCCACGCGAAGGAACGATGAACTCCATACGAACCCAGCCTGCGCCGTGGTTCGCCATCTGGACCATCTTGCCCTTGCGGTTTGCGAGAAGCTGCGTGATGGCGCCGAGGTATTCCTCGGGGCTGTCGATGGTCAGCTCTTCGAAAGGCTCGTGGATCTTGCCGTCGACGGTCTGGGTGACCACCTGCGGCTTGCCGACGGTCAGCTCAAAGCCTTCGCGACGCATCTGCTCGACGAGGATGGCGAGAGCGAGCTCTCCACGACCCTGGACCTCCCACGCATCGGGGCGACCGATGTCGAGGACCTTGAGCGAGACGTTACCGACGAGCTCCTGGTCGAGGCGAGCCTTGACCATGCGCGAGGTCAGCTTGTGACCCTTGACGCGGCCGACGAGCGGCGACGTGTTGGTGCCGATCGTGACCGAGATGGCCGGCTGATCGACGGTGATGCGGGGCAGCGGCACCGGGTTGTCGAGATCCGCGAGCGTGTCGCCGATCATGATGTCCGGGAAGCCTGCAACAGCACAGATGTCGCCGGCAACAGCGAGCTCTGAGGGAACGCGCTCGACACCGATGGTGGTGAGCAGTTCGGTGATCTTGGTCTTGGTGATGACGGGCTCGCCGTCGACCTCGCGGCACCAGGACACGGTCTGACCCTTGCGCAGTTCGCCGTTGTGGATACGAACCAGCGCGAGGCGACCGAGGAATGCGGAAGCGTCAAGGTTGGTGACGTGAGCCTGCAGGGGTGCGTCGGCCTTGCCCTTGGGGGCCGGGACGTACTCCATCAGAACCTGGAAAAGTGCTTCGAGGTCTTCGGCGTCGGGTGCATGGCCGTTCTCGGGCTGCACGGTCGAAGCCTTGCCTTCACGGCCGGAGGCGTAGAGGACGGGGAGGCCGAGCGCGAGCTCGGCAGCCTCGGCCGCTTCGTCCGAGAGATCGGATGCGAGGTCGAGGAGCAGATCCTGAGCCTCGGCGACGACCTCTTCGATGCGCGCGTCGGGGCGGTCAGTCTTGTTGACGACCAGGATGACGGGCAGCGAGGCAGCAAGTGCCTTGCGGAGCACGAAGCGGGTCTGAGGAAGCGGGCCCTCGGAAGCGTCGACGAGCAGGACAACACCGTCGACCATGGACAGGCCGCGCTCGACCTCTCCACCGAAGTCGGCGTGGCCGGGGGTGTCGATCACGTTGATGACGGTGATCGAGCCGTCCTCGTTGCGCTTATGTACGGAGGTGTTCTTCGCGAGAATCGTAATTCCCTTCTCGCGCTCGAGGTCTCCTGAGTCCATGACGCGATCGACCAGCTCGGCGCGCTCCTCGAAGGCGCCGGACTGACGAAGCATGGCGTCAACGAGGGTGGTCTTGCCGTGGTCGACGTGTGCGACGATGGCAACGTTACGGAAGCTGGTGGTGGTCACGCGATGGCTCTCCTGGCTGAGTAATTCGGCTGAGTAGATTCGGCCACGCGAAACTCGCACGCACGGCTCTTCTGGTGGCCGCTGTACGAATGTGTGATCCGAGTAGGTGCACGAATCGCCTTGAGAAGGCACCGCGGCCTAGTAAATCCTACTCGCTCTGAGCACAGACTCGCGCATAGTGCGGTGTCTATCACGGCCCCGACCTGCAGATAGTGATTTACAACACCCTGAATCCATCCGGGGTTACGCCTGGTCAAACATCACACTTAAGGGTACGCTAACCTTGTTTGAAGTGCGGTTTCTCCGCCATCTCGACACAGGAAAGCCGCAGCGCCACATGGGTAAAGTCAAGGCAAGCAAAGTCTCACAGCTCAAGCCTAAAAAGAAGTGCTGCCGCAAGAAGACCCGGTGCATCAAATGCCCCGTCGTCATCATGCGAATGAAGAAGCTCGAAAGCGCCGGAGCATCCAAGAAGGAGCTCAAAGCGGGCCTCAAGAAGGCTCGGGCTGCCTGAGCGATCGCAATTCGGCGAGCAGATCCGGGACCCAGGCCTCGTCATTCGCCACCAGATCGAACTTTTCCAAGCTGTCCGCGTCGACCCACGCGAGTTGCGCGTGATCAAGCGCCTCGGGCTCGCCTTCCGGCATGTCGACGCGATACGCCCGCAACACTCGCCCCTGACCGAGTGCAACATCGACGCCGATCCGGGATCCACACCGAACCTCGACGCCCAGTTCTTCCGCTAATTCTCGCTCCAGCGCTTCCGGCGGCGACTCGAACTCCTCGACCTTCCCGCCCGGCAGCTCCCATTTGCCGGCCAACTCCGGTGGCCGGACGCGCTGCGCCAGCAGCAGCCGGCCGTCGCGGAAGATCGCGCCGGCCACCACTACGGACACCCTTGCAGGCTCGTCGCTCATGACACCATGATGGAGTATGGCCACCGTGATGTCCGATTCCGAAATTCTCGCAGCCCTCGACGACCTACCCGAATGGCACCGCACCGGAGATGCCATCGCGCGCACCGTCGAATCCTCGACCTTCCCGGACGCAATCGCGCTCCTGCAAGAGGTCGCCGCCGCTGCCGAGGCCGCCGATCATCACCCCGATATCGACGTCCGCTGGCGAAAAGTCACCTACACACTGTCGACCCATTCGGCCGGGGGTATCACCGAACTCGATGTAAAGTTTGCTCGGAAAATTGATGCCCTCATTCAGAATTTCGTGAGCCGGTAAGCCCCGAAACTGAATAAGCCGACATAACAGTTGCATCAACATTCACATAGATCACTTCTGCCACAGGTATGGTCGCCGAGAAATCATATCGGGGCCAGTCATGTAATAGACTCCTGCGGGATCCGTAGCTGATCAGAAACTGAACAGCTGTACAACCCGGGGGCTCTGTACATAGAGTGACCCCTCGAGCCGTCAAACGTGGGTGCCCCGGCATCTGCGCAGTATGACCAATGGATGGGGAAACAGTGCTTCGAACCCGAGGTATGCGTAAGGCGTTCACCGCCGTCGCAATTGCCGCAGTAGCAGGACTGGCATTGCCGGCACAGGCGATGGCCGATCCGGCCGCTCCGCCGGCACCAGGAAGTGTGCCGATCGAGTTCCTGGCATCATTTGCCCCCGCCATCATCGGCGCAGCAGCTGGTCCCGTGGATGCCACCGGCAACATGCAGGTCGCCGGCAACCCGCAGGCCGCACTGCTCGACCAGGCCCGTGCGATTCTTAATTCCGCAGGACTTCCGCCTGAACTCAAGGCCACCCTCGAGAAGGTCATCACCTTCCTCGACGGCAGCGGCGGCGGCGGACCGGAAATTCCGAACGAGAACGCACCCGTCATCGCCCAGTTCCTCTACCCCACATTGGGCAAGGGCTGCATCGGCGCGACCGCCGATTCCGTCGGCACCGCCCTCGCTGTTCCCGGCCCGGCACACCTGCCGCCTCCGGGACCTGCCGCCGGTCAGGCCGGATTTGTCTTCACGGCCCTCGGAACCGCTCCGGCTACCGACGACCAGCCGGTACCGATGACGGTCACCTGGATCAACATCGACAACCAGCGCGGCGCTACCCAGAACCTCACCAACGCTGCCCGTATCAACCCGGACGGCCCCGCCACGTTGTCGGCAATCGCCGACACCGGTCCGGGACGCGTACTGTCCGTGATCAGCGGTTCGCTGACCACACAGCCTGAGGGCGCAGAGCGCATCACCTGCAGTTTCCTGCCGACCATAGGCATGTTCGCGGTCGCTTGATCTGACACACGCAACGCAAGAAGAGGCCCGCCGAATTTCGGCGGGCCTCTTTTGTGTGGTTCCGTGCCGTGATAGACCAAGGAATGGGACATTCACGAAGTAGATCCATTTTGTCGATTCGCTCCGAAGGATCGATTCTCTCGATCGGTAGCGCGTACTCGATCCTCTCGATCGGGAGTGCCTTCTCGGTTCTGTCCGTCGGAAGTATCGGCTCGACCGCGTCATTGCTCAGTTCCGGATCATTCGCCAGCCTGGGCTCGGCGTTGTCCGGACTTTCGCGGTGGTCACTGATGTCGTGGCGCGGAAACCATTCGTCTCCGGAGGATCATCCGAAGCTTGTTGTCATTGCGCCCGAACCTGATTCGAGTTTGTCTGGTTCTCAGACCTGATCCACCGGATTCGGTCGCGGCCACTCTCGGCCCTCGAGTTTCTCGACTGATTGATTGAATTGCCGCAGAAGTTCACTGAGCGCGCGTCGCGAGTCCGGCGACCAATCCCCCAGTACCCTTTCGACGCCGACAATCGAATGCTCGCGGTCCGCACGGAGTTTCGACAACCCTGCGGCCGTCGGCTGAACTTTTCGAGCCAAACCGCCTTCGGGATCTTCGACGCGCTCAACCAGTCCTTGGCGTCGAAGCGCACCGATCTGACGATTGATGGTCGAGATATCCAAGGAGAATGCGCAAGACAATTCTTTGAGGCTCTTGGGATGGTCCAGTTCGAGACGCCCGAGCAAGAGATAAGCGGAACGGTCCAGATGAAGCTCCGCGCGTTGAGCCAGTGCGTGATATCGCGACAACAAAGTCAGTTCGTACTCGATATCGACCAAATCACTGTTTCGATCAGGCGTCGGTTCTTGCACGGCGGTCATATTGTGCAGGATACACATAATGTGTAGCGTGCACACTTAGAGTTCCTGCCGCACAGCCAGGCACCGCGCAATTTCATCGGGAGTTACATGTCCGTCCACGCAGATCCACTGAATGCGGGCACTCACGCCGACCCGGCGCCAACCGTGAAACCGCGACTGATCCTGACCGTCCTGGGACTCTGCGGGATCGTCGTTGCATTGATGCAAACGTTGGTCGTCCCGATCATTCCGCAACTGCCGAGCTTGCTCGACGCCTCCCCGTCCGACACCTCGTGGGCAATCACCGCGACACTCCTCGCCGCCGCCGTGATCACGCCCATCAGTGGTCGCCTCGGCGACATGTTCGGCAAGAAACTAATGATCCTGGCCAGCCTCGGCTTAGTTGTCATCGGTTCCGTCATCTGCGCCTTGGCGCCCTCCCTCATCGTGCTGGTGATCGGCCGAGTACTCCAGGGCGCATCCGTGGGCGCAATCCCGCTGGGCATTGCCATCCTGCGCGACGTTCTGCCACCCAAGAAGGTGGGCGGCGCCATGGCCGTCATGAGCGCCACATTGGGCGTCGGTGGCGCGATCGGCCTCCCTGTCGCCGCAATCATCGCCCAGACCGCCGATTGGCACTACCTGTTCGTCGTATCCGCAATACTCGGAATCATTTGCATGTTGTCCGTGTACTTCGTCATTCCGGAGTCCACGGTGCGCCGTCCGGGCCGCTTCGACTTCATCGGCGCACTGGGACTGGCGGCCGGCCTGATTGCATTACTTCTCCCCATCACCAAGGGCGGAACCTGGGGATGGAGTGATCCGAAGACTTTAGGACTGCTTGCGGCGTCGGTAGTAATCTTTGTTATCTGGGGACTGTGGGAACTGCGACTGGATGCGCCGCTGGTCAACCTGCGCATCGCCGCCCGAAAACAGATCCTGTTTACAAACCTTGCATCGATATCGGTCGGGTTTGCGATGTACGGAAACTCGTTGTCATTCCCACAACTTCTGATGGCGCCCAAGGAAACTGGCTATGGAATGGGTCTTTCCATGGTCGCCGCCGGGTTGGCGCTCGCACCGGGTGGCCTTGTCATGATGGCGCTCTCACCGGTCTCGGCTCGACTCTCGATGTGGAAAGGGCCCCGGATCACCTTGACTGTGGGGGGCTTCATCGTCGGACTCGGTTATGCCGTCGCATATTTCGCGACGTCGACGGTCTGGCAGATCGTACTGGCCGGAATGATCATCGGTGCCGGCGTCGGGCTGACATTTTCGTCCATGCCCGCCCTGATCATGGGAGCGGTGCCGATCACCGAATCAGCTGCTGCCAACGGGTTGAACTCACTGATGCGATCGATCGGAACGTCGAGTTCCGCCGCTGTCGTGAGCGTCGTATTGGCCGGCGCCACGATTGTTGTCCACGACCGCATTTTCCCGACACTCGACATGTTCAGAGCGACGTTCCTGATCTCCATCATCGCCGCGGGCGCCACCATGTTGTTCGCGTGGCTGATTCCCAAACGGAAAGCCGCATAAGGGAATCAGCCTCGCGGTGACGCTAGCTCGACGAGGAACCATCGATGCTGCCGGTCTGCAACGCGGACAGCATGGTGTAAATGAAGTTGATGAGCAGATCCATGAATAGATTCCTTCCGTGTAAGGGGTTCCCGACCCGGCAACGACGGTACCGCACAGTCGGAGTCGGGCGAATCGCCGACGCAAACCAATAGGAACATGTTCTAATTTGATTCGATCGTCTAATCCCTTGAACGCCCCCACCAAGGAGTCACCCATGGCTTGGACACGCTCAGAACTCGAACACGCATTCGCGGGGTTCCAGAACACCGTCGTCGAATGCACCCGCAGTGGTGATTGGAATGCGTTTGCCGACATGTTCACCGAAGACGTCGTCTACGTCGAACATGCCTACGGAACCCTCAACGGCCGTGAAGCCGTACGCAAGTGGGTCACTCGCACGATGACCGAGTTTCCGGGAAAGCGCATGACGGAGTTTCCCGCCAACTGGCACGTGATCGACGAAGAGCGCGGATGGATCATCGCCGAAATCGACAATCCGATGGAAGATCCGGGCGACGGTTCAACGCACGGCGCTGCAAACATTACGATCCTGCACTACGCGGGCGACGGCTTGTGGTCCCGCGAAGAAGACGCATACAACCCGATGAACTTTCTCTCGATGACCAAAGCCTGGTGCCTGGCTGCCGAAGCCGCGGGCAACCTCCCCGAGGATGCCCGCGCCTGGTTGGACAAATTCGGCGCTATAGCCCGATAGAGCCCAGGGGCAGAGGAGGTAGCGGAGGTAGGGCGGGTAGGACGGATCCGAACGACACTCCGGGAATGGGCGACCCTGCCATCGACCACTGCCCGTAGTTGACGGCGAGGATCGCATTCAGATCAACGCCCACGCCGTCGACCGACCGCTTGTCGATCTCGAACTGATGTAGATGCGCTCGGGGGTGCACCCCCGTCGATCCCCAATTGTGTTGCCAGAACCAGGTTCCGACGCCGGCACCGATCATGGCGTCGATAACTTTTGTATTGCCGTAGATACCGAGATTCTGATTGCCGATGACCGACGCCCAGCCTTCGAGGTACGGCCGCACCAGGTTAGCCGTCTCCCATGGACTCGGATTGTCGTCGATGGACGCGTAGATGGGCACTCCCGCGGGTCCACCGGCTTCCCGATGTAGCTGGAGCCCACGCGCGGCGTGGCGCCGACCGCCTTCGAATTTCTCCCGCCAGTCCGCCGTAGCGCCTTTGCCGAGCTGGTAGCAGGACACAACCTGCAGTCCCGCCGCAGTCAACGCATTGACTTCATTCGCGCGGACCGGCTTCCCGACCATCCAGTTCGCATCCGGACGACGGTCGGATACATAACGGATCGCACCCGCATAGCCTCCCGCGCGGATCGCGTGCGCCGACGGGACTCCGGCCGAGTAGTCGAGAAGTGTTCCCAACGAGCCGGCGTTCGCTACCGACGTGGTTCCACTCAGCGCGGCCAGGCCTACGGCAGCAGACCCCGCGGCCGCGTACTTGAACAAATTCCTTCGTGAAACGTGCACAGTGCTCCGATCAGCGGCATGGCTCGCCCAATCTGGGCGAAATGTCGAAATATCTGTCTCGGCTCGATTCCATCACAGTCCTACCGCCCCGTCCGACACTTGCGGAACTTCAGCCCCAAATTTCGCGGACCGCTCAGCCCACTCCCTTGTCCGACACAAAGCAGTGCCCCCGAGTCCGAGACTCGGGGGCACTGCTTCGGATCTGCTGTAAGTCTTCTGAACCTACTTCGGCATTACGCCTTCGACGCTGCCGCTGATGAAGTCGAGGAAGCTGAACAGAGCAGAGAAGGCACCGAGGAAGTCTGAGATATCCGAAGAACTAGGCATTGTTATTGCTCCTGTCAGTGATGAACTGTCCGTGATGGCGAGCCGCTGTCTGGCTGCTGGGGATAACAGTAGAGCCCTTCCGTTACTTCTGCGACACCAAATGTGTCCAGCACGTTACATTTCCCCGCGTTGATCTCATCCACATATGCACAGGTAGCAACCGGACTACGTAATCAAATCGCGATGAAATGCACACTTCTTTACAATATCCGAACACCGTTCCCGATAATGGCAAATATTCAGCAATTAGTGTGGGTGTACCGAGAGAGCTGACCAGCCTCCCGTGATCAATTTCCACTGGTCACAGAAGCCCTGGACACTCTGCCCGCTCGCAATCAGTCAGCCACGACACGCATTCATGGGTTCTTTACGCTTTGTTCGAGCCCCTCAGGCTCGATTCGAATCCCTCGGGCTCGATTCGAAACAAACCCGACCAGCACGGCCGTGACGCTATTCACACCGATTTCGCGTGGTTTCGATTCGCGTTACGACAACCACCGGCCGCAGAGAGCGGCAGAGTGAAGTCATGACCGGTAAAAAGAAGTCCTGGAGTGAGCTTTCCTCCCGCCAACGACGCGTCATCATCGCAATGTTCTCCGTTCAATCGATCCTCGCCATCTCGGCCTGGACGGATCTCGCTCGACGCGACCGAGCGTCGGTGAACGGCAGCAAAACCAAATGGGCTGCGATCATCGCCATCAACTTCGTCGGACCTATCGCCTACTTCCGGCGCGGACGCATTCAGTCGAAGTAATCCCAGAACTGCAGCCATCGGACGGAAGCGAACAGCGCGAGTGTCGCCGCGTAGACACCCAGGACAACAACGGTGCCCCGGATGTTGGTGCGACGTTTCGCACCATCGATCGGGTCCAACCACCGACCGAACCAGCGTGTGGCAGCCGGCATCAGGAACCACGTCATCGCACCGACACTGACGATCTGGCTCAACCACATCGACAACCACGGTGATGCACCGACGTCGTCGAGCACCGGACCGAGAAACCGCGACAATGTCATGACGGTCGGGTAGAGAACCAGAAGAACGATCATCGCGGTCTTCCAGTTCGGAGTCACGCGAGTGTGTCCGTTCTCGGTGCGGAAGATCGTGCCGAACGGTGTCGACCGCACGGTCTCGGTGAAATCCTCGGCCAACTCTGCACGTAGTTCCGGGAGCACCTCGGCCCGCTGCGGCGACCTCATCCACACGGTGAGTTGCTGTTCTGTTCGGAAGCGCAGAACCGATTTCCACCGCGTCTCGTCCTGAACCGAACGGAGCAGCAACGCTCCCTCGTATCCGGAGAAGTGGGAACTCGCGTTGATCAAGAGGTGCTGCGTCCGAAGAAATTCGGTTTGCCTGCCGACGACAACCGTATGGTCATACACCCCGATACCCGGTGGCGGCGGAATTCCATCCACCAGAACAAGATCCGAGCTTTTCGCAAGAACTCCGTACGCCGCGCCGTCTTCCGCAACCTGTGCATACTCGGGCGAATCAAGCCACCGATGTAGCTGCTCGACCCCGGTAAAGGTATGGGAGACACCGCAATCCGCAGGACCGGAGCCGTCGCTGACCGAGCTGCCGACATAGCCTTCCGCTACCTTGGCCGCGTCGACGGCGCGGGTAGTCCACTCCTCGAACACATCGCCGCTGCCGCTCGAGAGGCGGTGAAACGCCGTGACGACCGTCGCGGAACCCGACACGTCAGTCCGAAATCCTGCGACCCTGGACGTAGACCTGCGAGATTGCTGGCTCACGCATCGCCATCAGCAGCCCGAACAAGGTCTGATCGCGCGCCAGGACCGGGTCCGGCGAGCGAGTTCCGTGGTTGATCAAACCTTCGAGCGGCGCCCAGCGACTCGGATCGACAACCAGAAAATCTGCTTCCTTACCGACGTCGAAGTTGCCGAAGCGGCTTTCCATGTCCAGGGCGCGAGCCCCCGCCAACGTGCCGGTGAACAGCAACTCCGCCGGATGCATCGAGATTCCGGCGTCACCGACCTCGGAAATATGTACTTTGAAGGCGTCGCCGAGAACCTGCGAGATCAGGCACTCGTCACCGCCGCCGAAGTCCGAACCTATCGCGATATTGACGCCGGCTTCGACAGTTCGGGTCCACGGCATCGTGCCCGAGCCGAGAAACTGCTGCGACGTCGGGCAATGCGCGATCGACGTCCCGGTCTCAGCCATTCGGGCCAGCTCGGCGTCCTGGCAGTGAACAGAATGCGCCAGAATTGCGCGCGGTCCGAGGAACGACTTTCCGCCGCGCTGTGAGCCCGGCAGGAACTTGCCGTCGTACGTGTCGAGGTAGGTGTTGACCTGATACTGCGCGAGGGTAGTCGCTACCTCACCGGTTCCCGGCCTGTTGTTCTCGTTGAGATGACTGTGAAAATAGACGCCACGTTCCCGAACCTCGTCGTACAACTCCCCCAGGTTCTTGAGGGTCTCCGTCGTGACCGCCAAGGAAAATCGCGGTACGACGGCAACGTGCAGGAGTGCGGTGTCGATGTCGCCCGTGTCTGCGCCGTGCCAACGTTCGATCTCGGCGCGGGTCAGGCTGATCGCGTCTTCCTCCGACGTGATGAGTGCTGCGGCCGAATCCGGCCCCACCGTCTGGATACCTCGGCCACTGACTACGCGAAGGCCGCGTCGCAAAGTTTCTGCGAACAAGGAGTCCTGCGCGTGAGGAAATGCCGAGCCGAAAACCATCGCCGCGGTGGTACCGGTGGCTATCCGTCGCTCACAAAAGGATGCGGCGGCATGAGTGGCAAATTCCGGATCGGCAAAACGCGATTCGGACGGGAAGACACAGAGGTCGAGCCACTCGAGTAACTGCCCGCCGCCGTACGCGTCTCCGGCATAGACCTGCGGAAAATGAATGTGAGTGTCGACGAATCCGGGGAGCAGGAACCCCGGCCGATGATCGTGCATTTCACCTTGTCGGAACTGCTCGGGCAGATTCTCGTAATCACCACAGAAGACGACGATGCCACTGTCATCGAACGCCAGTACCCCGTCCGGAACGGAGACGAGTGCGTCGGCCGCCGTGTCGACGGTCGGGCTACCGGAAATATGAAAGACATGGCCCCGATGCAACTGTGTCACTCATTCAGCAAATCACAGTCACACCGTCAGCGCTTGGTGGATTTGTCTCGATCAGTTCATGGTTGCGTGCCACACAAAAGCCGCAGCCAGAGCGCCCGCACCGTTCAGCGCCCAGTGCAACGCGATGGGTGCGATCAAACTGCCGCTGCGATGACGCAACCAGGTGAACACCAGTCCCGCTGCCGCCGTCGCCAGAACGGCGCCCAGAATACCGGCAATCTGACCCGCCACACCGTTGCCCAGAAAGCCCGATAATCCCGCGTTACCACTGGTCAACCCCATCGACGACGCGATATGCCACAGACCGAACGTCAAGGAACCTGCCGCCGCGACACCGCGGAATCCACTCACTCGATTCAATGTCCCGTGGAGAACTCCGCGGAAAGCAAGTTCTTCGGGGATCACAGTCTGGAGCGGAATAACGATCATCGACGCGATGATGGCACCGGAGACTGTCGCATACCGGTCGGCCATGAAGAACGGCCTGGTCAACGGAAGCAAAGCACCCACCGCAACTACGGTCAGCACTAGGCCGACGGCAATGAGCGCGTACTTCGACCCGCTTCTGAGGTGCTTGCGTGAAAGCCCCAACTCGGCCCAGCCCAACCCTCGACGCTTGCTCATGGCCAAGAGCACGAGCGCCGATATCGGCACCGTCGCGATACTCGCCCAGACCGTCGTGAAGTGCGCAATCAGATTAGTTCCCACCAGCACGGCAATGACCACGGCAATGTCGATGTACGCATGCAGACGCGGAAAGCGCGGAGAAGGAAGATCGAGACCTACAGCAGCAACATTCGGCACGGTTGAAACACTCATACGCGGACGACACCTGTTTCCGCAGCCCACTCGCAAGTAGCCACTGCTGATCCGGCAGCCCGGGCAAACACCGACTGTGCGCCCGTTAGCTGAAAGTTCACTCAGTCCAGTGTACCGACGCTGCAGTGGTGCCCGCCACCCTTTGCGTCGACACTCACAGCGACGGGACCACGACATCCGTGAAGATCAGGGTGCGCCGGCAGCAGCCGCTCGCTCGAGTTCAGCAACATCGATCTTCTTCATTTTCATCATCGCGTCGACCGCTCGTTGAGCTTTCTCACGGTCGGGATCATGCATCAGTTCCATTAGCCGGTTCGGAACAACTTGCCACGACAAACCGAATTTGTCCTTGAGCCAACCGCACGGGCCTTCATCACCGCCCTCGCTCAAAGCAAACCAGTAGTGGTCGACTTCGGCCTGATCAACACACGGAATCTCAAACGAAATGGCCTCCGAGAAGGTAAACATCGGTCCGCCGTTCAAGCCCGTGAACCGCTGCCCGTCCAGTTCGAAGCTCACCGTCATCACCGACCCTGCTGGGAGACCGGACGGCGAACCCTCGCCGTATCTCTCGATTCCGAGGATCTTTCCCTTCCCGAAAACGGAGATGTAGAACTCTGCTGCCTCTTCCGCCTGGGTGTCGAACCACAGGCATGGCGTAATTGCGGGCATAGCTACTCCTTACGTTTGTGTACGTAGGGATAGACCGCCCGGGCGGCAGAAAATCATCGGACGACCAGGGCGGGTATCAGCCGGCCAGGGCCGACTCCATCAGCGGCCACGAACGGACCAACTCGTCGCGCCAGTACGGCCATCCGTGAATGCCGACCGGTTGCGCGCTTCGGGTGACGTCGACGCCGTTGTCACGCAGTACCTGGGAAATCTGGTCGGTGCACAGCGTTGACCCCAGTTCCATAACACCGCCCACGATCAGCACTCGAGCAAGTTCCGGAGTCTCGAGCGTTTCGTGCGGGCCGGGAAGGCCGGTACCGGATGACAGATACACCTTCGTTCCACGCAACTTGTCGGCGTTGGCAAAGATGTCGTGTTCACGCCACGCCGGACTGTCGACCGGGCCCCACATCTGCTCCGACTTGGCCATTCCGTTAATTACCACGAGGTCTGTCAGCGCCTTGCCGAAACCGCCGACCGTCGTATAGCACCCGCTGTATCCGGCCACGGCGTCATAAAGTCCGAGAGAACGTTGAGCGAGCATGAGTGCAGCCTCCGCACCCATCGAGATTCCGCCGATTGCCCGGCGTCCATTCGTATCGAACTTCTTCTCGATCAAGGGCGGCAGCTCCTTGGTCAAGAAGGTCTCCCACTTGAGCCGGCCGAACTTCGGGTGGTCTTCCTGCCAGTCCGTGTACATAGTTCCGGTTCCCCCGATCGGAAGAACCACGAAGACATTCTTGTCGGCGAAAAACTCCCGAGCATTTCCATTATTCGGATCAAGCCAGTTGCTGTCCTCGATCTGGCCGGAGTTTCCGTCGAGCAGATACAAGCTGCCGCGGGGTTCCGAGGGGTCTGCCGGCAAAAGCACCTTCACCTGCATCGTTCGCTGCATCGCCGGGCTGTCGATGTCGAGAAGAACCTCACGATCCGAAATCCGGGTGACCTCAGCGATTCTCGGAGATGCATCGGCGGACACCGTTTTTGCCGGCGGTTCCACCACGTCGGCTGTTGCTATCACCGGCAGGGACAACGCCGACGCCAGCGAGACGGCGCAGGCAAGGGCAATTCGGGTTACACGCATAAGGGATTCCTTATAGAGCAGACGATGTGGACCCGCCGGACCGGCGACCGATGGACGTGGCGATCATAAAACAAGGAATGTGGACATAGGCCCGAAACGTAGACATCACAAAGGGCCCACGCACGGATTGAACTGCTCCCCGGAAGTTGGACTGAGAAATTCAGTTCCAACGTCCGGGGAGCAGTTCTATGCATGCACGAAGTTCACTGTCCGAGAAGCAGCGGGTCACAGCGGTAGCGTTGTTCGAGGAAGGTGCGGGCACGTGCGCGGTCGCGACACAATTGGGAACGAGCGTGCACCCGATCCGCGAGTTGTACGACAGATGGCGAGTTCGCGGCAGAGGAGCGTTGGTGACCAAACCGGACAAGGAATCGTTCTCGTTCGAGTTCAAACTCGATGTGGTGCGCCGTTTCCTCGCTGGCGAGACGAAGGTCGAGCTCGCCAAGGAATTCGTCTTGTCGTCGCCGAAGCTGATCGAGAGGTGGGCGCGGAAGTACCGCGACGAGGGCGAGGACGGGTTACGCCCCAAACGCAGAGGCCGCCCGCCGAGACCTGTCGAATCCGAACCCTGTGAAGGCACTGAGTTGGAGCAGTTGAGGGCGGAGAACGAGCGGTTGCGGGCAGAGGTCGCGTACCTGGGAAAACTGCGAGCCTTGAGGGCACAGGAACGACGGTAAAGGTCCACGCCGTCATCTCCCTCAAGGCTGAGCACGGCCTGGACACGCTGCTCGAGGTTGCCGGCCTTGCCCGGTCGACATTCTTCTATCACCAGGCCCGACTGAGCAATCCAGATCCGTATGCCGAACTGAAGGCCGCGATCGCAGCGGCGTTCGACGACAACCACGGCCGCTACGGGCATCGCCGCATCCACCAGGTGCTGATCAACGCTGGCTGGTCGGTGGCGAAGAAGACCGTGCTCAAACTGATGCGTGCACTCGGACTAACCTCGGGCTTTCACGGTAATACGCGGTAAACCCGTGTCACCAACAAAGATTGGTGCCCTTACCTGGGATAATTCGACTTGCGACAGTTGAAAAATTCCAGAAACAAGGAGCACCAATCTGGTGAGCA
>NZ_JALGQH010000011.1 GCF_022810305.1 Rhodococcus sp. ARC_M6 | reverse complement strand
CCGGCACTCCCGGCATGTTCGCGTTCTACCGCGAAATGGAACAGTGGATGCGCAGCCACTACAACGACGACAACGCGACCTTCCGCCCCGAATGGTCCAAGGGCTGGGCATTCAGCAGCGAACTACCGTACAAGGACGCCCAGATCATCGAACACGATCTGCCGCAGACCTACCGCGACGGCGTCCCCGCCAACAACAACTGGGACACCGCGAACGCGGCGTTCAACCAGCTCGACCCGCACAAGGTATTCAGCAACACCTTCCTGAACCAGCTTCTGCCGTAAGTCCTTACGCGTGAAATGCCCGCCACTTCCATCACGGAGGTGGCGGGCATTTTTGTCTGGCTACGCCGCTCGACGAATCCCGATCAGTCGAATTGCTGTCGAATGCGATCCGATCGCGGTAAATTCAGACGATTGCGACAGGCACTCGAGTCGCACTGCTCGACTCCCGCTATGAAGGGAACGCCACGCATGAGTTTCTCGAATCACCGTGTGCTCGTCACAGCAGCATCGATGCTGGTCGTCGTCGCCATCGCCTCCACAACTTCCGCCTGCGGATCCGACGAAGGCACCACAACCAGTACGGGCAGTGCCACTCACAGCACTGCCCCGAGCGCCGACACCAGCCCGGAGTCCCGACGGATATCCGACATCGTCCGTCAGCAAGTTACCGATCTCGGTCTCAGCGCGGCAGTGTTCGGGGTGTGGCGCGATGACGTCGAGATTGCCACCGGCGCTGTCGGCGAGTCTCCACTCGGAGTTCCCGCAACAGCCGATATGCAACTACGCGTCGGACAACCCATGGAGCCGATGCTGTCGACGGTTCTCCTCCAACTCGACGAGGCCGGTACCCTCCCCCTCGACGAGCCGATTGCCAAGTGGGAGCCGGACTTTCCTCGTTCCGACCAGATCACTCCACGAATGCTTGCCAACAGCACCACCGGCATTTCCGACTACGTGACCGACCCCGACTTCGAGAAACGCCTCTACGCCAACCCTATTCAAGGATGGACCGCGTCGGAGATCCTCGACTTGGCCAACTCCCGACCACCCTTGTTTCCACCCGGCACAAGTTTCGCCTACTCACACAGTGACCTGACATTGCTCGGCGAAGTCATGCAGAAGGCAACCGGCCAATCGCTGACCGAACTCCTGCAGCAACGCGTTTTCGAACCACTGGACATGACTGCCAGCCGCGTGGCACTGACTCCTCAGATGCCTGACCCTGTCCTACACGGCTACACAACCGAACGCGGTGTATTCGAAGATTCCACTTTCTGGAATCCCACAGCGTTTCTGCACAGTGGCAACCTGAACTCGACGGTCGCCGACATGGGAAAATGGGTTCGCGCACTCGGGACGGGTGAGCTGCTCTCCGACAAAGCCTTCGAAGAACAGATGGCACCGACAACAGCCGGCCTGTCGAACATGACCACCGACAAGTTCTTCACGTTCGGAACCCTGCACATGGACGGGTGGCTCGCTATGAACCCGGCCTACGGTGGATATAACGGTGTCGCACTGTACGAACCGCAGACCAAGACGACCATCGTCATCTACGCAACACTCGGCCTCACCGCTAATCCCACCCCCAACAATGCAGTTCCCATCGCCAAGGCAATCGCCGCAGTGGTTGTGCCGGACAATCCGCCGCAGGTACCCGGCGGGTGAGTTAAGCCACTCCCAAGCGGCGTAAGCACCACGTGCAACGTCGTGTTTACCTGTGCAACACCGCCCGGACTCATCACACCGTCACCATTCTCCTCAAGTACCGAACGAATCGCGTCGGACCACGGGTAGATGGAGACGGGCCGATGAGGAAGCACTCCCTATCAGTTGCGTGTGCGGTGACCTTGGGGACTGCACTACTGTCCACGATGCCTGCCACCGCCGCTGCGTCGACCAACCCGTGCCCAGTTGGAGCCGTGTTCTCGGTGGGCGGGACCTGGGATCCGACGGGCCAGACCACACAACCTGTCACCGACCGCTACACATCCCGTGGTTACGCAGCCAAACCGGTGACATATCCCGCTAGCTTCTGGCCGCTCGGCGACCAGACGTACGACGAAAGTGTGGCCGTCGGAGTTCGATCACTTCGAGCTGACGTCAACAGCTTTCACGCTCAATGCCCGGACAGCAACGTAGTCATCACCGGCTACTCCCAAGGTGCACGGATTGCCGGCGACGTTCTCGGCGACATCGCTCGCGACGGGTCCATCCCCCAGTCCCGAGTGGAAGGCGTCCTGTACGCGGACCCACGGAACTCGCAGGGCGGCATAGAAACTGTGATCCCGAATGTTGTTCCCGGAGCCACAATGGCCGGTGCCCGGGATGGATTCGGCGATATACCGGTGCAAGAAATCTGTATCGAAGGCGACGGAATCTGCAATATGCCCAAACCGCGCGACGCCCCGGAACAGTTCGTGGACTCCGTCTTCGGATACTTCACGAAACACGGTACGTATCAACCGATGATGGAAAAAAGTGCACCTTCCCCCGTCCCGGCACTCCCTCAGGCCCCGAGTGCGCCGTTGCGACCCCTCGATGTAGCCACCGCGATAGTCTCACGCGTCGTCGAGAATCTCACCCCGTACGTGACGGCAGCCTTGACGGTCGCACTGACGACGGCATTCGGAGAAGGGACAACCTACTGAAAAGCCGGGCGAGACCCGGAACATCTCGCAGGGTGCCCGCTACTTTTTCGAGATCCGCATCGGCGTAAATCGTCAGTCGCACATCCGCGTCGTAGAGAACATCGACGACGTTTCCGAATCGCCGAACCGCGAACTCCGACGCCGTGGCCAGGACCGGGACTCCGCAGACAACCCATTCGTCGAAACGATCGACAAGGTCGAGATAGTCTGCTGCAGAAGTTGATCCGTTGCAGAGCCTATCGAAATCAAACCAGACGACCCCACCCCGAATCGCCTCACACAAGAGTGTCCTCGACCCGATTCTCAATTGAACTGGCTCGCTCGGACGTGGAGCGAAACCCCCATCGACAATGAACTCTCCCGACGCAAACCGCCCGTCCCCGTCGCCCCCGCTTCCGCCGATTCGGTAGTCGAGCGCACCGCTCAACTCGATGATGTCCAAAGTCTTCTCGATCAACTCGATCGATGGCACGAACTGCTCGTGAAACAGCGGGTTGGGAAGGAGTTCCGTCGGCGGAACATTGGACGTGACAACAACAGTCACGCCCTTCGCGACGATCGTGTCGAGAACCCTCGCCATGAACATGGCGTCGGCGACGTCGTCGATGTGAAATTCGTCGAAACACAGCACTCGAATTCCGTCGACCACGCGCTCCAATGCCGAGCCCATTGATCCGAGACTGTGAGCTCGGGCATGCAGATCCGCAAAGAATTGATGAAAGTGAATGCGCCGCTTGCCGACTGAAAGACTGTTGTAGAACTCGTCCATCAGCATGGTTTTTCCGCGCCCGACGCTTCCCCACAGGTAGATCCCACCGCCGACCCTGCCGGCGGCGATTTTCGCCCGCAAAGCGTCGAGGGATTCACGTGCCGACAACTGCGCTTCGTCCAGTAACATGAGACTCCTCTACATCTGTAGAGTCGAGGTTAGAGACCTCGGACCGACCGAGTCAATGTGACCCCGGCGACGCATCAGGAGCGAATATGAAGGTTGACCGCCGGACCCTCATCGCGGAATGCGCTGTCACGATCATCGCCGACCAAGGACCTCGCGCACTCACCCATCGCGCTGTCGATCATTCATTGAAACTGCCCGCCGGCTCGACGTCGTACTATTTCCGAACACGCGAAGCGCTCCTCGAGTCGATCGCGCTGCACATCGTGGAACGATCACGATCGGCCTTCACTGAACTCCTCGGCACGCACATCGCCCCCTCCCGATTGACCGCCGAATATCTCGACGATTTACTCACGCACCGACGAAACGAACTGATCGCTCGATACGCACTGCTGATCGAGATGCAAGGAAAGCTGGAGTTATGCAAACTTCTTGCCGGAAGCCTATTTTCGCAGGAAAAGGCGCACGAGGCATTCCAGTCCGCCGGGGTTGCCGAACCCGACAGCGCGGCGGCAGATTTTCTGAGCCTCCTGGAAGGGTTGATCTTCGATCACTGCTTGGGGGCGCGAAGCCGTGATACTGCCGAACCCGGAACGACGGAACGTATTCGACGACTTCAGATTCCGATCGACGCCTACCTGCGCGGAGTGAATGCCAGATAGATCGTGCGAGTCAGCAGAGACTCCCCGTACACGGATGTTGAGCCGAAAACAGTGCCGCCACAAAGGGAGTGCTGTCCGGCATGGATGCCGGAACAGTTCCCAAGTGATCCGTCGGGTAGGTGTGGAACGTAAAATCCACCCCGTTCAATGCCAGATCTGCCGCGAACTTCAGCGTCAGCGGCGCCGGGACATCCCTGTCCACAAGTCCCTGACCGAGGAAGAACGGGCGGTCGTAACCTGTTGTCGGAACGGTGAGCAACTCCCGTGCCGCATTCATGAACGTCGGATTGTCCAGCGACTTCGACAGAACCTGCCCGAGCGCTACAGTTCCGTACTTGGCACTTGCTTCGGAGTAGCACATGTTGTTCTCGACGTCGTCGAGAATCGTCTTCCCCAGAGGCGTCAGGTACGAGTCGACGTCGATATCCGGTCGCGAAGCACGCAGTCCGTCAAGAACATTCGCGATGTACACCGTCGTGCCCTTCAACGGGAGCGCCGGGAACGCCGGCCCACCGAGCGGGACAAGGTTTTCGATGTTGGAGGGCACACCGGTGGCGACGGCGCCGCGGTAGTCCAGTTCCGGAGCATATTCGGTGGCAAGAGAAGCCGTGAACATGGTCGCCTGACCGCCCTGCGACTGACCCATCGCGACCCACTTGCTCGACAGGTCACCATCTACCGCGCGGGCGGCGCGCACCATGTCGACGACGCTGTGCGCTGCAGATCGTCCGTCGAGGTACGGGTGGACGCCCGGTGTTCCGAGTCCCACGTAGTCCGTGGCCGCCACTGCGTAACCCTGCTCAAGCCAATAACCCAGGTAGATCGACGTGCGCCCACTAGTACTCGGCGCGCACTGATCTGCAACCCCGACTGTTCCGTGCGCATACGAGATGACCGGCCAACCACCTTCGGGCGGGGTACCCACCGGGCGATAGACAACGCCGGTACTCATCATCGGCGAATCCTTCGGACCTTGCGACCAGTACGTCACCTTGGTCGCGGTTACGGCACCGGGCAACACTCGATCGGGTCCGAGTCGCTCCTGGCCCACCACCTCACCCGGGCTACCGGTAGGTTCTGCCGCCGCGGGCACCGCGAGCGCTAACGCCACCAACGCGCTTGCCCCCAACCCGATGAGCGTCCTGCGTAGTCGCTTGCTCAAGTACTTCTCCTACCGATTGCGCCGAGGGCGTCTTGCACTGATTGCGTCCACCACGATCGTCTCACTCGGTCCGATCGAATTCAGACAATAAAGCAGACCTACCATTTGGTCAATCTAAATTTTCGCTAAGCGTCTCTTCCGACACCGAGCGATAACCTCCACCCTTCGATAGAGTGCCCATGTTCGATACATGCAGGTCGGCCAACGAACACGCAGGAGGTGAGTCCCATTACCGCTCAGCCAGTAGTGGCGCAGCCTCCTACGGTCCGTTTCCGGTAGCGGCCGAGAGAGCGCCCAGACGGCACACCCCTGGAAGGCTCTCTTATGCCAGCACCGAATCCCCCGTCATTCATCTCCCAACAAGAATCCATCGCCGCCACCCTTCGCGCAGCTGGATGCGTCTTCGCCGAGGAGGAAGCAGCCGTCCTCTTGGACGCGACAATCTCTCGGGCAGAACTCGCGCGGATGATTGAGCGTCGTATCGCCGGAGAACCCCTTGAATCGATCGTCGGATGGGCTGAATTCTGCGGACTACGCATCCGCATCGACCCGGGAGTATTCGTTCCACGTCGACGCACCGAATTCCTGGCCACACAAGCCTGCTCATTGCTCGAACCCGGATACCGCGTCGTCGACTTATGTTGCGGCTCAGGCGCAGTGGGCGCAGTTCTACAATCAAAGGTCTCACCTATCGACCTGTATGCCGTCGACGTCGAACCTGCAGCAGTGCGCTGCGCCCTGCGCAACATCAGCACCCCCGGACACGTCATCGAAGGCGATCTCTACGATTGCCTTCCACACGAACTACACGGACGAATCAACGTCATAGTCGCCAATGCGCCTTACGTACCAACGAATTTCATTCGCCTCATGCCTCCCGAAGCGCGTCTTCACGAACCCTTGATCTCGCTTGACGGCGGAATCGACGGACTCGATGTTCAACGTCGGGTCGCCGCAGACGCAGCCACCTGGCTCGAACCCGGCGGACATCTACTCATAGAAACCAGCGCCGAGCAGGTGGAACGAACCGTCGAATCAGTCGCACAGGGAGGCTTGCGCGCGTGTACCGCCTCACTGGACGAGACTTCGGCGACGGTAGTGATCGGAACCAAACCCGCGCACTGAGTCACGACAAAATTGGCGGCACCCACGACTGAGCCCGCGCAGCAAAACCTTCGACAAACATCTCGAATGCTCGGTCCACTCGATCACGATCACCGGTGGCCAAGAGGTCCATCGACAATCCGCGAATCTGTGAAAGTAGCAACGTTGCAACGGAAGACGCGTCCGAATCCGGGCAGCCTACGCGGCGCAAACCCATGTCGAGCGCTTCGATCCAGTCACCGACAAACCGTTCGACGAACCGTCCGTACCGATCGCGGTCGTGAAGCGCCAGCGCGTAGATCTCGATCATCACGCCGAAGCGAGGCAACAACTCCGGCGTTGTCCGCTCGATCCACCACGTTGTCAACACTCGAGCAGGATCAACGCCGACCTGTATCGGGACGGCCATCGGAATGGACTCGCCACGCATGTTCTCGATGACTTCGGCAAGAAGATTCTCTTTGGTCTCGAAGTGACCGAGTAGAGAGGCATGCGAGACGCCCACTGCCTTCGCGAGCTGTCGGATAGTCAATTCACCGACACCGTTTTCGATGACGTGTCGCGTTAAAGCGTCGAGCAACTCCTGACGTCGGCCCGCGTATCGCAGGGATCTTCCGTCAACGCGTTCAGACTCCGCCACACCTTCACTCTACCGATGCGCCTACCTGCCGACCGCCTTCTGGTATCGACGAATAGCGAACGGCACAAAGACGATCAGCAAGCCGCCCGTCCACAACAGCGAAGCGATAATGGGATTCTGCAGCGGCCAGGCGTCAGGGACCGTCATCGCAGGATTGGTGTTCCCGAACAACTCACGCACCGCTTGCGTCACCGCGGACACCGGATTCCATTCGGCGATCACCTTCAACGGTCCCGGAAGATTGGTGGTTTCGACAAACGTATTCGCAATGAACGAGAGTGGGAAGATGACGATGAAACTCGCATTGTTGAACACCTCGGGAGTGCGGATCCACAGGCCGACAACCGCCATGACCCAGGACAGTGCATAGGCGAAGAGCAGTAGAAGCGCATAGCCGGCCAGAGCCTCGAGGACACTCGAGTGAATCCGCCAACCTACGAGGAGTCCGGTGAGCGACATGACCACCAGGCTGATCACGTTGATGAGGACATCACTGGACGTTCGGCCGATCAAAACTGCCGACGGCGCCATGGGTAGAGAACGAAACCTGTCGATGATCCCTTTCTGAAGATCCTCGACCATACCCAGCCCCGTCCAGGTAGCGCCGAATATCACTGTCTGCGTGAAGATTCCGGCGATCAAGAACTCACGGTACGACGTCCCCGGAACGGAGATCGCACTGCCGAATACGTACGCGAACAGCAATACGAACATGATCGGCGAGAGTGTCGTGAACACCAGTAGATCTGGAACGCGCTTGATCTTGATCAAGTTTCGCTTGGCAATGGTCAGGCCGTCTTCGAGCGCCATTTGCATGGTCATTTCTGGTCCTCCAATTCAGCCTGATGCCCGGTCAGGGTAAGGAAAACGTCGTCCAATGTGGGTCTGCGCAATCCGACATCGAACACTTTGATGCCGCGGGCAGACAAGAGGTTGAGAGCGGTGACCAGAGCGTCGGTGCCGTCGGCGACAGGAATCGTGATGCGTCGAACGTTCTCCTGAACTCGAATCTCGCCCACTGACAACGAATTCAGTTCCTGCCGGACGATGTCGAGGTGTTCGCTCTCATGCACGCTCAATTCGATACGTTCACCACCGATCTGCGCCTTGAGTTGATCGGCAGTACCGCGCGCGATGACCGAACCCCGATCGATGACGGCGATCTGATCAGCCAACCGCTCAGCTTCCTCCATGTACTGCGTGGTGAGCAGCAAGGTCGTCCCCTGCGCTACCAGTTCTTCGATGACGTCCCACAAGCCGAGCCTGGCCCGAGGATCGAGACCGGTTGTCGGTTCGTCGAGAAACAAGACCTGCGGCCGTGCCACCAACGCGCCGGCCAGGTCGAGGCGTCGACGCATACCTCCGGAATAGCCTTTGACCGGGCGGTCTCCGGCTTCGACGAGGTCGAACTGTTCGAGCAACTCCCGTGCTCGCGCCTTACTGTTCTTTGCACCCAAGTGATACAGGCGTCCAACCATGTCGAGGTTCTCGTACCCGGTCAGATACTCGTCCACCGCGGCATACTGCCCCGAAGCCCCGATCTTGGATCGAAGCGCCCGAGCATCCTTGACGACGTCCAAGCCCGCTACCTGTGCACGGCCGCCGTCCGGAATGAGCAGCGTAGTGAAAATGCGTACCGCTGTGGTCTTTCCAGCACCGTTGGGCCCGAGTAGTGCCATCACCGAGCCTTCGGTCACCTCGAGATCTATGCCGTCCAAGGCTGTCAGAGTGCCGTAAGTCTTGACCAACCCCTCGGCAACTATCGCTCCGGTCATGAGTCCTCCCGTGTCCGCACGTTGCAACCCGAGAACCCAGTGTGACGCAGAGCACCGACAGATGCCACGGATTTTCGTCAGATCACCGACCACAAGACTGCTCAATACATGAAAACAAGCGCAATTGAACTTTATTTCACAATGTCCGATTTCAATTACTCAATTCGCATATTTCGGCGTTACACTCGAATCGAAATTGACACCTTCTTCAGACAGCACCTGAATTAAACACGTCCATTTCAATCGACATATTCGGGGATCAATCATGCTTTCGGGGGTCCAAGAAAGGTTACCTGCGAGATGAATCTTCACGTGCTATGGATCCGAAATACCGTACGTCACTTAATCGGATTGCTCTGCCTTTTAGTTGCCATGGCCACCTTGATCTCCCCAGTGCAGGCGTACCCATCAGGATCTCTTGGCGGAAGTACCGGGAATACACCTACCACGATTCCTGCACCTACCAGCACTGTGCCGCCCACTACTCCGCCGACAACTACACCGCCGATCACTACAACATCGCCCACATCGCCGCCGAATTCAAATTCGGCATCACTTCCGTTCAATATTCCACCCAAGCCTTCATTGAACGGAAAACTTGTCTTCGCTCATTATTTCCCCCCCTATCCGATCTCGATCGACAACGCGAATCCCTCCAGCGATTACTACACAACGCAATATCTTGCGGTGAACGGTGAGAACAACAATCACGTCAGATACGGCGGTTTCCTGCGGGATCGTCCGACGCCACGGCCATCGCTCGTCGACGCTCAGTGGCGGCAACGCGATCTCGAGAATGAAGTCCGCCAGGCCATTGCTGCTGGCATCGACGGCTTTTCCGTGGATATCATGTCTCCGGCCTCGGATACGAGTTGGTGGGGTTCAGCTGTTCCCACCGCGTTGATCAAGGCTGCAGCGACTGTGGACCCGAATTTCAAGATCATGCTCATGCCCGATATGAACGGCGCATTCAAGACCACGACGCCAGGCCAACTTGCGGCAGAAATGAAGGTGTATGCATCGATGCCGTCTACGTTCAAATTGGGCGACGGACGCCTGGTCGTCTCACCATTTCTTGCCGAGAATAAAACTGCAAGTTGGTGGTCGCAGTTCATTTCGGAGATGACGACCTCGTATCGAATCAACGTAGCATTTGTCCCCGTTTTTCTAGATGCCGCCGCCAACAGGAATGCTTTTGCATCTATCAGCTACGGAATGTCCAACTGGGGAACCCGAAATCCGGCAGGAAACCCAGTATCTGCCTCCAATCCAGACTCTCCGATGGCATTAGCCGACGCGGTGCACGCTTTGGGTAAGATATGGATGCAACCGGTCTCTTTCCAAGATTCACGGCCCATCCAGTCCATCTACGATGAATCGCAAAACTCCCAAAATCTTCAAAATACCTGGCAGATTGCGATTGCTTCGAACAGTGAATGGGTTCAACTCACCACCTGGAATGACTATAGCGAAGGAACTTCGTTTGCACCCAGCGCCGGGCACGGACTCGCACTACTCGATATGAGTGCTTACGGTCTGTACTCGTTTCGCACCGGCGCTGCACCGGCAATCGTGCGTGACACCGCATATCTCAGCTATCGAAGTCAGTTGGTCTCCGCGGTCCCGATCAATCTCTCGAGCGCCCCGATGGCACTACGGCCGTGGTCGTCTCCCGCTCGTGACACGGTGGAAGTCCTGACGTACCTCACTGCTCCGGCAGTAGTAAATGTCAAGGTCGGATCGACGACAACTACATGCAACGCACCGGCCGGAATGAGCAGTTGCCTCGCTCCGTTGAAGGTCGGATCGATCACCGCGACTGTCGTTCGCGGGACTGCCGAAGTTTCCCGCGTCGCCTCCCACACAGCAGTAACGGCCAACCCGTACAACCAGAATCTCGAGTATCTGGTCGATTCCAGCAGAAGGTAATCCGCTGCGGACCGGGTGGGTCTCCTTGCATCGGAGACTCACCCGAGTTCGGTGGCCTCTGCCTGCTTTGCTGCTTCGGAAAGCGTCGTCCTGTGAGCCGGCGCCGGGCTGTCAACTCGAACCGACAATGTCACGATGGCTGCAACCACGGAAACACCCATACCGATCGAATACAAAACTTCGAACGAATGCAATGCGGGCACCGCGGCGGCCCCGATCATGACCGTCGAACTAGCCAATATGGCAGCGGCGACAGCACTTCCGGTCGATGTTCCCACCGAACGGAGAAGACTGTTCACGCTGTTCGCCGATGCTGTCTGATCCAGCGGCGCCGATTCGGTGATCAACGTCGGCATCGCTGCGAGAGCAAATGAAACGCCCGCAGACACAACGGCTGCTCCGAGAGAGATGCTCAGCAGTGTCGGGGTGAGAACTACGCGCAGCAGATAACCGAATGCAATGACGAGGGCACCGGCAGCCAACGTTATCTTGGCGCCCCACCGACGAGTGACCTTGGGCGAAACGGCAGCCAGCCCGATCATCAAAAGTCCGCCCGGCGTCATCGCCAGGCCTGCGGCCGAGGCAGAAAGCCCGAGCCCGTATCCGGATTCCACCGGCAACTGCAGTTCCTGAGTTGCCGCCAATGCACTGATGAACATGGCAAAACCGAGAAGAACGGCGCAAATATTCGACACCAGAATCGGGGCGCGCACCGAGGTTCGTAAATCAACAAGAGGTGCCGACGTGCGCAACTCCCACGGAATCCACGAACCCAGCAATCCCACGCCGACAACAATCAGGCCCAGAGTTACAGGGCTTCCCCAACCCCATTCCGTGCCCTTCGAGATGGCGAGGAGCAATGCAGTCATCGCCACCGTGAGAATTATTGCCCCGAGGAAATCGAACCTACCTCGGGTTTTTACCGCAGATTCCGGTAAGACAAACGGCAAGGCGATCAGCACCACCAGACCCACAGCGCCCGTCACCCAAAAGAGCGATGACAGACCCCAGTGCGCAGAGAGCACGCCGGCCAAGGGCATGCCCACCATTCCTCCGATACCCAAGGTTGCGCTCATGAGAGCGACTGCACCACTGAGTTTTTCGGGAGGAAGAACGTCCCGCATGATGCTGATTCCCACCGGCAACAATGCTGTGGCAAATCCCTGCATCGATCTACCGAGCACCAGAAGAAGAAAACTCTGACTGGTCGCCGCGATCAAGCAACCGACGATCATCACAGCCAGACAAGCCAGCATCATCGCCCGCTTGCCGTACATGTCGGCAAGCCGGCCGATGAGCGGAGTCGCGACAGCACCGGTGAGCAGTGTCGATGTCACCAACCACGAAGCGGTCGTGTTCGATACACCCGATGCCGTCGCGAACTCAGGGAGAAGCGGAACAACCAAGGTCTGTTGCAGCGCGACCACCACGCCGCTCAGACTCAGTACTCCGACAACTAACCCTGCCCGCGTTTGACCGCGGGACGAATCCTTGGTCAAGCGTTCGAACGAGCAGCAACTCCAGCGTCAACCGGGACCACGATGCCACTCATATGCGCGCTGGCGTCCGCAGCCAGGAACAATACGACGCGGGTGATCTCGAACGGATCGAGCCAGCCGACGGGCTGTGCATGCAGGGTCGCGAAGACGGGTTCGACGTCGGCCATCGTCGGCGTTTCAAGATCCGGACGCATCATGTGGTACATCATGTCGTTGTGGATCATTGGCGTCGAAATGTTGCCCGGTGCAATTGCATTGACCGTGACACCCGAGCCGGCAAGTTCGAGCGAAACGCTCTTCGTCAGTCCGATGACGCCCCACTTGGAGGCACCGTAGGCGGCCATCTGGGTGCCACCGGATCGACCCATCATCGAGGAGATGGTGATGATGCGGCCGTACCCGCGCTTCGCCATTCCGCCTGAAACTGCGGCGACCGTATTGAACACGCCGGTCAGGTTGGAAGAGATGACCTCGTTCCACTGCGCCGATGTCATGGACGTAATCGGAGCGGGTACCGAAACACCGGCGTTGGCGACGGCGATGTCGACGCTGCCGAACTCTGCCTCGGCGCGAGCCACGAGTGCATCCATCGCCTCACGGTCCGCGGTGTCTGCCTTGACCGCGATGCAACGACGCCCGGTTGCCTCGACCAGACGAACAGTTTCGGCGAGATCCTCTTCGGTTGCGAGCGGGTAGGAGACGGCGTCGCTGTTCTCACAGCGATCGCAGATCACGATATCGGCGCCACGCTCGGCAAATGCGATTGCGTGTGCACGGCCCTGACCGCGGGCCGCACCGGTGATCAGTGCAACCTTTCCTTCGAAACTGCCTTCGAGGCTGTTCATGCCGTCTCCTAGTTCGTCATACATTTTTGCTTGTTACATGCGTACTCCGAACTCACACCGATAAAGCCTTCGATCCCGGACAGCGGGAATTTTCGAAGCAGTCAGCGATACACCGACGACTCGAACTCCAGGTAGCCGCCAATAGAACCTGGGTCGGCAAAAGGCAGGATTTGGGTGGCCCAGAAGCCGCCGATGCCGTTCTCCCGATCAATCCAGTAGTAGAGGTTGGCCAGGCCGGCCCAAGCGAGCGATCCCGCGGGACGCCCGGTCGGTGCCATCTCTTCGTTGATCATGAAGGAATATGCCCACCCCTTGGGTACTCCAGGGAAGAATTCCGCATCATTGGACAGTGTCGGGATGACTCCTGGCAATACACCGACATGCTGGCCGTCCAAACCGTTGCGCACTGCTCGAGCGACGGTATCTTCTGCCAGAACTCGACCGCGCATGCCGACGCCGTCGTTCAGCCACATCCGGATGAACTTCATGTAATCACCCACAGTGCCGTGCAATCCGTGTCCACCCATGTGCACTTCAGGCTCTGCGGGCAACTCGAATCCGATGAGGGGCGTCAGGCTTCCGTCGCTCTCGCGCTGATGAATCGGTGCGAGCCGTTCCTTCATCGACGGCGTCATACTGAACGCCGTGTCGGCCATACCCAACGGCTCGAAAATGCGCTCGCTCATCACGTCTCCGGGCCGCTGACCACGAATGGACTCCACAACCTGACCCGCCCAGTCGACACTGGTTCCGTACTCCCACTTCTCACCCGGATCGAACAGCAAAGGAGTCGTGAGCGCAGCTTTTGAACAGGTGATCACACTCGGTTGCCCGTGTTCCTGAGACAACCGGTTGTACGACTCGTTGAAGAAATCGTAACCGAACCCCGCTGTGTGCAACATCAGCATGCGAGTGGGGATGTCGCGCTTAGGTTTCCGAAGTATCGGCTCACCTCCGGCATCGAATCCTTCGAGAACCTCCAGTTCACCGATCTCCGGAATGTACTTCGACGCCGGCGCATCGAAATCGAGCAGTCCTTCTTCGACGCACTGCAGCACAACAGTTCCGGTGATCGCCTTAGTTGTCGAGAAAAGAGCGAACACCGAATCTGTTGTCATCGGAACTCCGGACCCCGAAGCACGTTCACCAGCAGAACCCTCGTAGAGGTTGCCGTCGTGGTCGGTAACCATCGCAACCACACCAGGGACGCCCCGACTGGGAATACCCCCATCCGGGCCGCGTACTGCCAGTTCTAACAATCCGTCGTAATACCTCTTCGAAAAGGCCTTTCCCACAACACCTTCGACCGTCATTAAGCTTCTCCATCCGACTCGATCCACCTGCCGGAAAGAATGTAACGACGATCACATGCCCGATTCTGCCTCGAAACGGCAGATGTTCCGTCTCATTTCGGCAGAACCGGGCAGGACGGGCCTCAGCTCTGCGGTGCTCCGATGTTGACCATCCACGAGATTCCGAACTTGTCGGTGCAAGCTCCGAATTCATCGCCCCACATCTGCTTTTCAAGCGGAACCGACACGCTTCCGGTGCCGGACAACTTTTCCCAGTACTCACGGAGAACAGCACCGTCGTCACCGCTGAGGCTCACGGTGATGTTGTCGCCGGGGTTGTAGGGCATGCCCGGCGGGGTATCTGCACCCATCAATGTGTAGCCGTCATCGGTTTCAAGCATTCCGTGCATGATCTTGTCTGCGCCGTCGCCGTCGTTGCCGAACTCACCGAAAGTGCTCAGCGCCAGCGTGCCGCCGAAAATGCTCTTGTAGAACTCCATAGCTTCACGGGCGTCGCCGTTGAAGCTGATGTAGGGGTTGAGTCGAGATGCCATGACGTGCTCCTAGTCCAAAGTCTTTTGTTCAGGGCCTGATGTCACTCTCGAAATCAATCCTTGCAGAAGACTCCGACAGGAAACAACGGATCGACTGAGATCATGCCGGTGACACCGGGGAGATCGTCCCCACGGCAAACGAATTGTCCCGTTTGCCCCAAAAAAGATTCAGGCTCGCAAGCGGGTCTGCGACGGCAGCTCACCGAAACGCTTCCGGAAATTCGCCGCGAACATACCGAGGTTGACATATCCCCACGAATTCGCGATATCGGAGACCGTTCTTTCGTCTGCAAGTAGCAGTTCGCTTCGCACTCCGGTCAGTCGGCGCTCTCGCAACAGCCGACTGGGGGTGGTATCGCGATACCGCCTGAACCCGGCGGTCAGCGCCCGAATACTGACACCCGCTGCAACTGCAATTTCCGACGCCGTAGGCACCGAGCGAGCGAAGGTATCGATGTAGTCCTCCGCCGTACGCACGTACACAGGTTCGGCTGAATCGACCCCGACCGCCAGTTCCAAGCCGGCCTGCGCCGCCCATTCCTCGAGCAGTTGCGCAGTCATAAGTTCTTGTACGCGGACACCCAACCGTTCGCGAGACAGGGCTTCCGGAGACTCCGCGACCGCTCGCACCACGTAGTCCATCAGCGCCAGCCAACTGGACCCTATTCCACCGATCGAACACTTGAATTGCCACAAGCGATCATCCGGGACCATCCCGTACCACTGTTGGGAATGGTCCGCGACAAGTTGGTGAGGCACAGTCAAATTCAGCTGCAAATGATCCTCGTCGAACTCCACGAAATAGTCGGTGCGACTGCAATCTGCCACGAACGTCTCGCCCGCAGCGGTGTTGACCACCGACCCATCCGCCAAAGAATGTCGACCGTTCCCGCGGATCGTGGTCAGGACCAGAATGTTCCCGGCCTCGGGTGAGCACTCCCCCACAGTCACGGGAATGCCGTAGCAGAATCTTGTGATGTCGATCCGGCCAACGGATGCGGAATACATGTCAGAAGCCGGCCGTAGCCCCTTACCGATCGGCGTCACGGTATACGGCATGTAAATACTGTCGGACCACTCCTTGATACGGTCCCAATCCTGCGAAAAGGCCTGGTGATGCCGCTGCGTAGGCTGACCGGCCGCATCAATCAGCAAAGCGTTCTCGAACATGACCCGAGTATTGCAGCAGGACAGCACCACGTCACCTCTACCTGGCCCGTTTGTCGCTCCACCGGCCTTCAGTGAGCCTCATGGAAGGCTGAATCATGCTTACGCAGTTCACATTACCCTTGACTCGAACGCACATTCGAGCATAATTGAGGGCATGGATCGGGGGATCCAACCGGGGGGTGTTCAATGAGTAGTGACAGCATCAACGACATGACCGACGACGCAGCCGCCGGCATGCTCGCCGGATCCGCAGCCGGCCTACGCAGTCGGCTCTGGCAACTGCGCCCCACAGACATACGCGAAATCGCCATCACCGCATCCGCGGAAATCCTTCGCCTCGAAGCCATTCGGGTAGTTGCCGTCGACGCCCTAGCCTTGAACCCCGACGAACAGGTGCTCTGCTACCGCGGCGCCGGACGCTGGCTCGCCGCCAACACCATGCTGCAAATCCCCGCCGGCAACAAAATCGCCGCCCTCGGACTGGCACTACGCGCCTTCCCGACCGTCGCCGCTCAACTCGACGCCGGCAACCTCACCTTCGACCACACCGCCCTCATCGTCGCCTTCTGCGAAACACCACCAAAAGGCATGCCGGAAAAAGCATTACCGCACTGCATCAACACTCTCCTCGCCGCAGCCTCCGGGATGGAAGCCACCACCGCGAAACTGCGGTATGCGATCGCGGTGCTCGAGCGGATCTTCGAATCCGACGACACCCCACCCGGCGAAGACGACGACCGCAACGAACTACGAATCTCCCCGACCCTGAACGGGAGAGTCGCGATCAAAGGCGATGTCGACTCACTGACCGGCGAAATGCTTCTCTCCGCGCTGTCCGGGTTGTCGATGCCGACCCCGGCCGCCGACGGCACCCCGGACCAGCGATCCGCCGCCAAACGCACCGCCGACGCCTTCACCGAACTGATCCGCCGCTACCTCGACAACGCTGCCACCGGAATTGACGGCGGCCAGCGCCCACACGTGAACGTGCACGTCAACGCGAAAGACCTTGCCGAGCAACGAAAATGCGCCAGCACCAGCGGACATACTTCCGGCGATGCCGACGGTGATCCGGTCCTCGATTTCGACAACCTCAACAACCTCGACGATCTCGACGTCGGCCACATGCCGTGGATGGGACCACTGAGCATCACCCGCACCCACATGCTGGCATGCGACTGCATGCTCTCCACCGTTCTGCTCGACGAGAACGGCGCACCCCTCGACGTCAGCCCACTGAAACGGCTGGTCTCAGCCGCGCAACGGACCGCGTTGATCGCCCGCGACAAAGGCTGCGCCTTCCCCGGCTGCGATTGCGTCCCCGCCTGGACAGACGCACACCACATCACACCGTGGTCCCAGAACGGGCCGACAGTGATGGACAACCTCACATTGCTGTGCCGCAGCCATCATCGGTTGGTGCACAACAAGTCCGGATTCGCCGGCCAGTGGGAAATCAAGATGGGCACAGACCACAAACCGTGGTTCATACCGCCGCCGGCAATCGACCCCGAGCAGAAACCGCGTCGCTCGACCCAGCGGTGTTAAACCCAGCGGTGTTAGGCCCAGCAGCATTAGTAGCTGCAGCACAACAACATACGCGTCAGGCTCTGTACCGGAAATACCTCCGGTACAGAGCCTGCACGTCGTAAATTCTCGCTCCCAGAAACTACCGAGTGAGAACAAGCCCCGAGGTCGGAACACCCGTACCCGCTGTGACCAATACGTTTTCGACAGCGTCAACCTGGTTGACGGAAGTTCCACGGATCTGACGGACACCTTCGGCGATACCGTTCATGCCGTGAATGTATGCCTCACCGAGTTGTCCACCATGAGTATTGATCGGGAGTTTTCCGCCGAGTTCGATTGCGCCACCGGCAATGAAGTCCTTGGCTTCACCCCGGCCACAGAAGCCGAGTTCCTCGAGCTGCATCAGCACAAAGGGTGTGAAGTGATCGTAGAGAACCGCTGTCTGCATGTCCGAGGGCCGCAGACCGCTCTGTGACCAGAGCTGATCCCCCACCAGTCCCATTTCCGGGAGTCCGGTCAGTCCGTCGCGGTAGTAGCTGGTCATGATGTATTGATCTGCCCCACTGCCCTGAGCTGCGGCTGCGATGATGGCAGGGGTGTTCTTCAGATCCTTGGCTCGCTCAGCCGAGGTGACAACAATTGCGATTCCGCCGTCGGATTCCTGGCAGCAGTCCAACAGGTGCAGCGGCTCAGCGATGAAGCGTGAATTCTGGTGATCTTCCAGAGTGATCGGCTTACCGTAGAAGAAGGCCTTGGGGTTTGTGGCCGCATGCTTGCGGTCGGCAACGGCAACCCTGCCGAAATCCTCGCTGGATGCGCCGTAGACGTGCATGTAGCGCTGCGCGACCATCGCGACAAACGACGCCGGAGTACCCAGGCCGTGAGGATAGGAGAACGCATTGTCTGTTCCCGATGAATTGACCTGTGCCACAAGACCGGAATTCACCTGACCGAACCGCGCTCCGGAGCGCTCGTTGAACGCACGGTAAGCAACTACGACGTCGGCGACACCGGTCGCCACTGCCATGGCTGCCTGCTGAATGGTGGCCGCGGCCGCTCCACCGCCGTAGTGAATGCGGCTGAAGAACTTGAGATTCGGGATACCAACCGAACGCGCAACTGCCACTTCGGTGTTGGTGTCCATGGTGAAGGAGGTAAGTCCGTCGACGTCGGAAGGCTTCAATCCAGCGTCGTCGAGGGCTGCCTGGACAGCCTCGGTAGCCAACCGAAGTTCACTGCGCCCCGACTCTTTCGAGAAATCCGTTGCCCCGATGCCAACGATTGCGGCTTTCCCGGACAGAGTCGCTTTCCCGGACAGTGCGCTCATTCGACATCTCCTGAAGTGGTGAAAGTCAGCGTGACCTGCGCGGTGACGTGATCACCCAAACTGTTCTTGCCGACAACAGCAACCGCAACGAGTCCATCTTCGTGGGAGGTCACCGTGCCACGCAGAGTCAGTGTGTCGTACGCATACCAAGGCGCCCCGAGTCGCAGTTTGATCGAGGTGATCACTGCTCGTGGGCCCGCCCAGTCGGTGACAAAACGCTGGACCAACCCCGTATCGGTCAGGATGTTGACGAAGATGTCCTTGGACCCACGCTGCTGCGCGAGGTCACGATCATGGTGAACATCTTGAAAGTCGCGAGTCGCCAAGGCCGTTGACACGATAAATGTGGGGCTACCGTGAATCGAGAGTTCTGGAAGTTGCTCTCCCACAGCTATGTCCGTTGACAGCGTCATCGTTCCCCTTCCAATCCAGTGGCCGACTGCTGTGACACCGGTTGCCAGGCGTGCAAAGTCCACGGAGTCCCACCAGTCTCGTCGTCACCGGGGAAGTCCAAATAGATTGCCTCGACGTCCATTCCGATCGAAACGTCGGCCGGATCCACGCCGCGGAGTTCGCCGAGCATCCTCACGCCCTCCGGCAATTCGACTAAGGCAACAACGAAAGGCAACGATCGACCCGGAACCTTGGGGGCATGGTGAACGACAAAACTGAAGACCTTGCCTTGCCCGGACGCGACCACGTAGTCGGTCTGTTCCGCTTTATCCTTCCAGATTGCGGGTACCGGCGGGTGCTGTACCGAGCCGACATGCCCAGAAGCGTCGGGGCGCAGTTGGATACGAAGCTCGTGCGCTGCAACACCGTCCCAGAAGAACTGTGTGTCGAGAGATGGTGTGGGGCGCAGCATTCGAGAGGCATCAAGATCTTCGGGGACGCCCGACGATGCCTGTTCGGCAGCAGACACTTCACTGACCGGCGGCGCGAACTTCAGAATCCGGAACATCATCTCGGACACCAACTCGTCGCCGACATACCAAGAGCTTCGGGTAGTGAAGAACCAACCTTCACCGAGACCCGTTTTCTTCGGCCCCACAACATCTTCGAGCACCGAAGAGATGGTGACCTCTTCGCCGGGCTTCAGATAACGATGATAGGTCTGGTCGCAGTTGGTCGCGACTACCGAGGTGAATCCGGCCTCGTCGAGGATGTCCGTCATGCGGCCCAGCGGGTCGTCGCTTTCCCGTCGCGCTCCCAAGCCTCGCATCGTCCACACCTGGGCCATGGCGGGCGGCGCAACCAGTCCGGCGTGTCCAGCAGCGCGAGCGGCTGATTCGTCGACATAGATCGGGTTTTCGTCACCGATGGCTTCGACCCAGTTCAGGATCATCGGCATGTTCACGGGGTCACGGCCGGTGCGAGGGGCACTGGGTCCGTCGGCACGAACTTTCTCCGCTGCAGTAAGAACGGGATCAGCAGTAAGAATGGGATCTGACATGAGAAATTCCTATCTCGGAACTCGAGGTAGCTTCAGACCGGCCGTGGCGATCAGTTCGCGCATCACTTCGTTGACTCCGCCGCCGAAGGTGATCACCAGATTACGTTTGACCTGCATGTCCAACCACGCCAGGAGATCAGCTGTTTCCGGATCCAGAGGGTTACCGTATCGACCGACAACTTCCTCGGCCAGGCGGCCTACTCGCTGAATGCGCTCGGTAGCAAAAACTTTGGTCGCGGACGCGTCGGCGATGTCCACCGAATCCGAATCACTCGACGCCACCTGCCAATTGAGAAGTTCGTTGAGCCGGTACGTCGCGTGGATTTCTCCCAGAGCGCGACGAACATCCGAGTGCTCGAGCAGGTTTTCGCGACGAGCCCAGTCGAAAACATGATCGTAGATGCCACCGACGCGGCCGGCCGGCCCGAGCATGACGCGCTCATGGTTGAGCTGCGTGGTAATCAGGCTCCAGCCCCGATTCTCTTCGCCCACAAGCATGTTCGCGGGCACTCGAACGTCTTCGTAGTATGTCGCGTTGACGTGATGTGCACCGTCACACGTGATGATGGGCGTCCAGGTGTAACCGGGATCCGTGGTGTCCATGATCAGGATAGAAATACCCCGGTGACGTGAGTCTGCCGATCCGGTTCGCACGGCCAGCCAGACGTAGTCGGCGTCGTGGCCACCGGTGGTGAAGATCTTCTGCCCGTTGACGATGTACTCGTCGCCGCTGCGAACGGCACCCGTACGCAGTGCAGCGAGATCGGTTCCGGCCTCAGGTTCCGTGTAGCCGATTGCAAAGTGCACTTCGCCCGCCAGAATTGCGGGGAGGAACTTCTGCTTCTGCTCCTCACTGCCGTACTTCTGCAGCGTGGGGCCGACGGTCTGCAGCGTGACAGAGGGCAGTGGGACATCTGCTCGCACAGCCTCGTTGACAAAGATCTGCTGCTCGACCTCGCCGAAACCGCGTCCGCCGTATTCGACGGGCCAACCGACACCGAGCCAACCGTCCTTGCCCATGCGTCGGATCACTTCGCGGTATGTCGGGCCGTGGCGCTCGACCCGCATGATCTTTGCCTCTTCGGGCGAGATCAGGGTGGAGAAATAGCGTCGAAGTTCAGCTTGTAGTGCGCGCTGACTGTCGATCAGATCGATGAACACCGGGCCCCCACGAGGTCGAGTCGCTGCGAAGCGCCACCGAGCAGGCGCGCCAAGTCTTTTGCCGTCGAGTAGTAACGATGAAGCGGATAGGTGGCATCCACTCCCAAGCCGCCGTGCAGGTGATGAAGCACCTGCATCGTGGCGGGAACTTCCTGCGCTATCCAGTAGGCCATCACATCCAGATCGGACTGTGCGTCAAGGCCTTCCGATACACGCCATGATGCCGACAGTGATGCGACATGCAGCGTCCGGGAGGTGATATAGGCGTCGGCGATCTGTTGCGCGACGGCCTGGAATGTTGCCAACGGCTTACCGAACTGCTCGCGGGATCCTACATGGGCAGCTGTGAGATCTACTGCTCCGGAAACCAATCCGTCGACAACGCTGCCGATACTCGCCGTTGCGATGCGGTACAGGGTTTGCACGGATTCCGCACCGGCGCCGAGTAGCTCACCGACTGCGTCGTCGAGAACTATCCCGAATTCAGGGCTACCCGAGGAACTCGGTGTCGGAGTGAGTGTCACACCCGACGCGTTGGGGTCGATCAGTACGACGCCCGCATCGGTCGGTATCAGCACGCGGTGGGCACTCTCGGCGAAAGGTACGGCGAGCAGCGTCCCACTGACGCGGTACCAGTCACCCGACTGCTGCGCCGTGACGGACGGATGCTCGGGGAACTGCGCTCCCGGCTCCGACAGCGCCGCCGTGAAGACTCGTCCCGCTGCGACGCCGGCCAGGAGTTCGTCCTGCTGGGCATCGCTACCGAGCGCGACGATGGGCAGCACACCGAAGCCGAGTGTGGCCAGTGCCGGAATCGGGGCGGCTGCCCGGCCGACCTCGGTGAGCAAAGCGCCCACGTCTGTGACGGACAGGCCCTCGCCGCCGAGTCGTTCCGGCAGCGCCAAGGTGAGCAGGTCCGCTTCCGCGAAAGCTGTCCACAGGGCATCCGGCTGAAGTTCGCGGGCCAGAAGCGCGGTAGCCACCTCGGCTACCGCGTCCTGGGTTTCATCTCTGGTGAAGTCCACGCTGGCAATCCCGTCTTCTTTTATAGAACGTGTTCTAGTTGTATCACCAACGTGGACATTTTTACAGACCTCTAGTCGCGCGGAAGTCCCAGAATTCGTTCTGCCGCGACCGTCAACAGAATTTGCGTCGTTCCGCCTGCGATGGACAGGCACCGTGTGTTGAGGAATTCACGCGACAACGGACCCTCGACCCAACCCGCGGGCCCACCCAACTCCATCGCGAACTCCGCGACATTCTGACGCTGCCGCACGCCGACCAGTTTGCGAACACTCGACGCCGGACCCGGGTCCTGGCCGTCCAACTGCCGCAGAGTGGTTCGCAATTCCAACAATGAACCGACCATTGCGGTACCGATGAAACCACCCAACTTGTCGGCTACTACCGGATCGGGATCGCCCGCCAACTCGAGCAGTTCCTCCATCGCACCACCGAGTGAGGAACCGCCACTCATCGCGACCCGCTCGTTGGCCAGCGTGGTTCTGGCCAGCTTCCAGCCACCACCCAACTGTCCGACAACACAGTCGTCCGGCACGAACACGTCGTCGAGGAACACCTCGTTGAACAGTGCGTCACCCGTGATTTCCCGCAGTGGCGAGATCCTGATTCCGGGAGTTTTCATGTCGAGCAGGAAGTACGTGATGCCCTTGTGCTTCGGAGCATCGCGATCGGTACGCGCCAAGCAGATGGCCCAATCCGCTTCACGGGCAAGTGAAGTCCAGACCTTCTGCCCATTCAGCTTCCATCCACCTTCGACCTTGTCGGCCGTGGTACGCAGCGCAGCGAGGTCGGATCCGGCTCCCGGCTCACTGAAGAGTTGGCACCACGTGATGTCGCCCTTCAAAGTCGGAACCGCGAAACGTTCGATCTGCTCGGCACTTCCATGCTCGAGAATTGTCGGAACCGCCCACCACCCGATGACCAGATCCGGTCGACCGATGCCGACGGCCGCCAACTCTTCCTCGATCAGAATCTGCTGCGCTGCCTTGGCGCCCTTTCCGTACGGCGCGGGCCAGTGCGGTGCAAGATATCCCGACTCCGCGAGAGCGCTACGTTGCTCCGACTCCGGCAGAGCAACCAGTTGCGCTACCTCACTGCGAATTTCGGACCGTTCGGATTCCAGCTCGCTGAGGTCGATCTGAAGGTGTCGACGCGAACCACCGAGAGTCAGTTCCGCAACGCGTGCCCGCCAGCGAGACGATCCACCCAGAACCTGCCGCAGCGAGAGCGCGCGACGAAGATAGAAGTGCGCCTCGTGTTCCCAGGTAAAGCCGATGCCGCCGAGCACCTGGATGCAGTCCTTGGCAGTGTCGACAGCCGCATCCAGGGAGACCGCCGCGGCTACCGCCGCTGCGATCGGAAGTTCGTCGCCCGACTCCGCTGCGACCGCGGCGTCCCAGGCAACAGCCCCGGCATTCTCGACGCGGCACAACATCTCGGCGCAGATGTGTTTGATCGCCTGGAACGAACCGATCGGTTTTCCGAACTGCTCACGAATCTTGGCGTATTCCACCGCCGTTCGCAGGCACCAGGCAGCGATGCCGGCAGCCTCTGCCGAAGCGAGAACGGCCGCAAGATCAGACACCGATCCCGGAGCAACGTCGTCCAGGATCCGATCAGCTTCGACCACAACGTGATCGAAGGACACGCCTGCCAGCGGACGAGATTTATCGATCGTGTCCGTAGCGGTATATGTCACACCGCTCGAGTCTCCATCCACGAGAACCCACACGATTTCGGTGCCGTCATCGGCGGACACCAGTACCGATACGCCGGTATCCCCGCCCCAGGCGAATCCGCCGTCTCCGTGAAGTTCAAGCCCTCCGGAATCGGTTCGTGTGGCAGTTACCGGCGTGCCATCCAGTACGACAGCGCAGGGGATTTCACCGTCGGCAAGTGCCTCGGACCAGCGTTTTGCCGCCGGCGACGAGCTTCGTCCCACTACCAACGCCGCCAAGGCCGTTGTGAGAACAGGGCCCGGCACAAGTTCAATTGCGGCCTGCTCGAGCATCGCTGAAAGATCAACGATTTCAGCTCCGGCGCCTCCTACTGCCTCCGGAACGGCGACGGAAAAAATGCCCAGAGCGCTAAAAGCCGACCAGTTCTCCCGCCACGAATTTGCTGGTCCGACGCGTACCATGTTCATCGGTGTTGTCGACCGTGCCCAGGCCTCGATCGACTCCTGGACTGCTCGCTGCTCATCGGTCATGGCGATTGTCACAACTGGTTCCCGCCTCTCGAATTAGTGACACAATTGTATAGAACGTGTTCTAATATGAGACCTGGCAATGAGTCAAGGCGCGAAGGAAATTGTCGATGACCGCAACATCTCGATCCCGCTCCAATACCGTCGCAGCCGCGACGCTCGGAGACGACGATCTCAGCTCCAACGCGCAACGAGAACGCCGTAAGCGCATCCTCGACGCCACCCTGACATTGGCGTCCAAGGGTGGTTACGAGGCCGTTCAGATGCGTGCAGTGGCTGAGCGAGCAGATGTTGCCGTCGGCACGCTCTACCGATATTTCCCGTCGAAGGTGCACCTTCTGGTGTCCGCTCTGGCACGCGAATTCGAGAAGATCGACTCCAAGGGCAAGATTCCGCCCGGCACGAGCCCACTCGAGCGCATGCAACTGATCTTGGGTTTGATCACCCGAGCCATGCAACGCGACCCGCTTCTGACCGAAGCAATGACGCGAGCATTCATGTTTGCCGACGCGTCGGCCGCTGCCGAGGTCGACCAGGTCGGTCAATTGATGGACCGCCTGTTCGCACGAGCAATGACCGAAGACGACCCCAGCGAGGAGCAGTTGGCTATCGCTCGCGTCATCTCCGACGTGTGGTTGTCCAATCTCGTTGCGTGGCTCACCCGCCGATCCTCGGCAACCGATGTCGCCAATCGTTTGGAGCTCACTGTCGAGCTGCTACTGGGCGACGGATCCCGTCGACCTGAGTAGCGCGACCAACTCCTACCGCGCCAGGATGCGCTTGATCACCTAGATTTGAAAAGGTGAGCGCACAGGATCTACCCATCGAACTCCGTCGAGCCCTGGCGGCCGTGGCACGAACACCACGTCTGCTGGTGGCTTCCGATTACGACGGGACCATGGCTCCCATTGTCGCGGACCCGGAAAAGGCCTATCCCCGCGCAGAATCGGTTCGAGCGCTTCGTGCGCTCGCCAGCCTTGCTTCCACAACGGCGGCGGTCATCTCCGGACGGGCGCTCAAGGACCTTGCTGCACTGTCGCGGCTACCCGCTGAAGTGCAGTTGGTCGGCAGTCACGGCTCCGAATTCGACATCGGATTCGTTCACGCCATCGACGCGGACGCCAAGAAGTTGCTCGACGAAATAGTCGTTGAGTTGGTGCGAATTGCAGCTGACACTGCCGGCGCGAGCGTCGAGAAAAAACCTGCCAGCGTTGCGTTGCACGTGAGAAACTGCAGCGCCGACGACGCGGAAAAGGCATTGATCGCCGTCCGCACCGAATCAGCTCTCTGGCCCGGCGTACAGGTCACCGAAGGCAAGTCCGTCGTCGAACTGGCTGTCATCCCCACCGACAAGGGCCAAGCCCTCGACCTCATTCGCCACCAGGACGGCGCAACCGCGGCCGTCTTCATCGGCGACGACGTGACCGACGAAAAAGCCTTCAGCAGGCTCCAGGGGCCCGATATCGGCATCAAGGTCGGGAGCGGAGACAGCGTCGCCGCCTACCGAGTCGACAGCACCGAGGACGTTGCCGCCGCGCTGGCGTTCCTGCTCGACGAGCGTCGTACCTGGCTCTCGGGTGCCGACGCACCACCCATCGAGCGTCTCTCGATGCTTGCCAGCCCCCGTACGGTCGCGCTGGTCACCCCCGACGCCACCCTCACCTGGCTGTGCCATCCCGAACCCGATTCCGCAGCGGTGTTCGCTCATCTTCTCGGCGGAACCGGCGCCGGACACTTCAGTGTCAGCCCGCGGCGGACGGCGCTCCCCCTGAGCCAGAAGTACCTCGACGGCACGATGACGGTTCAGACCCGGTGGGCGAGCTTGTCCGTCACCGACTACCTCCCCCACGACGTACCGGCCGGCCGGACCGATCTGACCCGCATCATCTCCGGCCGAGCCGACGCCATAGTCTCGTTCGCCCCGCGCCCGGAGTTCGGCCAAGGCCAGGTCACCCTCGAGGTTGTGGACGAGGGCATCCGCGTCACCGGAACCAACGAGCCGTACGTGCTGCGCTCCCCTGGCGTGCAGTGGAATATCGCTACCGACGGAAATCAACAGACGGCCCATGCCATCGTCGAACCGTCCAAGGGCGATGTGATTCTCGAATTACGCTGCGGCACCGACGATATCGGCCCATCCGAGGTTCTCGAGATGGACCGTCGAGCAACGTCCGAGTCCTACTGGTCGGACTGGGCAAAAACTCTCGACCTTCCAAAGCTCAAGCCGGACTTGATGAAACGCTCCGCACTGACTCTGCGCGGGCTGGTTCACGCCGATTCCGGTTCCATCATGGCCGCGGCAACGACGTCGTTGCCCGAAGAGATCGGCGGAGTCCGCAACTGGGACTACCGGTACTGCTGGCTGCGCGATGCCGCGCTCACCGCAACAGCTCTCGTGAGCGTGGGCTCCACCGCCGAAGCCGAGAATTACCTCGACTGGGTCCACCGCGTCCTCGAAACACTGCCTGGCCCCGAGCGTCTGCACCCGCTGTACACCTTGCACGGCACGTCACTGCCACCCGAGGCTGTTATCGACTCGCTCCCCGGATACGCAGGATCCCGACCTGTTCGAGTGGGCAACGCCGCCAACCAGCAAGTTCAGCTCGACGTGTTCGGCCCGATCGTCGAATTGATCGGACACCTTGCCGATGCACGCGAAAGGACCGGCGCCTCCAGTTCCCTGAGCGATCGCGACTGGGAACTGGTGTGCGCCATGGTCGAAGCCGTCCAACGCCGATGGTTCGAACCCGATCACGGCATTTGGGAGATCCGCGACAACCCCCGCCACCACGTCTATTCCAAGGTGATGGGCTGGGTGACGGTCGACCGCGCCGTAAAACTGGCCGACCGCTTCGGACGCAAGGCACTGCCCGAGTGGGCAGAATTACGCGACCAGATCGCCGACGAGGTACGCGAAAAGGGATGGAAGGACGACGTACAGTCCTACACCGCCGCCTACGACGGCACCGATCTCGACGCGGCTACCCTGCACATCGGACTGTCGGGACTGATCGATCCCTCGGACCCTCGATTTGCCGCAACGGTCACTGCCACCGAGGCCGAATTGCGTAGCGGCGCAACGGTGTACCGCTACCACCATGACGACGGCCTGCCCGGCATCGAAGGCGGGTTCCACCTCTGCGCGGCCTGGCTGGTGGAGGCATACCTCCTGATCGGTCAACGCCTGCAAGCCGAGGCACTGTTCGACCAGCTGGTTGCAGCAGCCGGACCCACTGGACTGTTGGCAGAAGAGTACGACCCGGTCGCAGAACGCTCACTCGGCAACCATCCTCAGGCCTACAGCCATCTCGGATTGTTGCGCTGCGCTCAACTCCTGGCCGAACCCGCTCAGCTCTTGGCCTGACCTGCCGTTCGCCCGACCAGGAGTTCGGTCTCGAGCATCTCCACGACCGGCACTCCGGAGTTGGACGGCGACATCAGGAGCGCACCGGCGCGGCGGCCCTTCTCCTCTTGGGGCTGCCGCACCGTAGTCAGCGATTCGCGCAATGCTTCGCCGACTCCGTCGAACCCGGTGATCGACAACTGTCCCGGTACATCGATTCCCTGCCAGCGCGCCCAGTCCAGAGCGCCGAGGGCAAGTACGTCGGTAGTGCAGATCAGTGCCGTGATCTTCGGATTCGTCGCGAGCGCCTCTGCTGCTGCGGAGTGCCCGGACTGCTTCGTGTGGACGTACCGTTCGATCACCGTGAGCGAAAGCGGATCCAGGTTTGCCGCGACCATCGAATCGCGGACGCCTTCGATCCGTTCACGCTGAACGTGGAACCGGGGTGACTGCAGCCGTTCCTGGCTGACAACACCATCCATCCTGTCTCGGCCCAGTCGCATGCAGAGCACACCGATTTCAGCGTGCCCGAGGCTGATCAGGTAGTCGGAAACCTTGCGCATGGCAGCACGGTCATCGATGCCGACAAGCGATGCGCCGGGGATCTCACGCGGCTGATCGCAGACCACGATCGGGATATGACGTTCGAGCACAGCCGCAAGATAGGGGTCGTCGGCGGCGACCGAGTAGACGACAAACCCGTCGACGCCGGCTTGTTGCACGACCGCTGCGGCATCCGCTTCGTGACGTCCGGGGCCGGCGGGAATCAAGAGGAGCCCCTGCCCTGCCTCTTCACAGGATTCGGAGAGACCGGCCAGGAAGCTCATGGCTGCCGGGTCACGGAAGCTGTAGCTGAGCGCTTCGGTGAGCAGAAGCCCGACGGCGCCGGCTTTTCGGGTACGGAGGGAGCGGGCCACCGGATCGGGTCCGGCATATCCGCGTCGCTTGGCCGCTTGGAGCACTCGATCCCGAAGCTCGGCAGAGAGCTGATCGGGTCGGTTGTACGCGTTCGAGACTGTAGTTCTCGACACATTGAGCTCGGCGGCGAGCGACGCCAAAGTGGCTTGACGGCGTGGCTGACGTGACCGGGGCATAGACGGACGCTATCGGTAGTCGTCATGGTCGGCGCGTTTGGGCCGAAGTGAACATGTACTACCAGCGACTATGCGCTAATGTGTAACGGTAACGGTTTCCAATAGCGTTTAGCCTCGCCTTTGTTCAGGAGAAGACCCCAGTGCGATTGTCGCCGAAATTTCGAACCACCACCGCGATTGCCGCTGTCTCGGTCGTCGCAGCATTCGCGCTCACGGCTTGCGGATCCAGCTCCTCCAAAGACGAAGGCATCACCGTCGTCGCATCCACAAACGTGTGGGGCAACGTCGCGCAAGCCGTCGCCGGCGACACACTGACCGTCACCTCCATCATCAACGAGCCGTCCGCAGATCCGCACTCTTTCGAAACCACGCCTGCCCAGGCCGCGAAGATCACCGACGCGTCCCTGGTCGTCTACAACGGCGGTGGCTACGACCAGTTCATCACCGACATTCTCGACGCCGGCAAGGGAAATCAGAAGACGGTCAACGCATACAACCTGCTCGACGGCGGCATCCACGCCAACGAAACGACCGGCGCATCTCATGACGGCCACACCCACGGCTCGGTCAACGAACACGTCTGGTTCGACATCCCCACCGTCGACGCTGTGGCGCACTCCGTCGCCGATCAACTGAGCACGCTCGACCCCGAGAACGCGGCGACGTACGAGGCAAATGCGCAGGCCTACAGCCAGAAGCTCGCCGGGATCACCACCATCACCGATTCCATTGCCGCTGCCCATGCCGGCACCGGCGTCGCGCAGACCGAACCCATTGCGCACTATCTGCTAGTTGCTACCGAACTCGAAGATGTCACTCCCGAAGAGTTCACCAGCGCCATCGAAGACGGCAACGACCCGTCGCCCGCTGCCATCGCCGCAACCCGCGAACTGCTGACGGGAAAGAAGGCCCGCGCGCTGGTCTACAACGTCCAGACGCAGGACAAAGTGACCCAGGACATGCGCTCCACCGCCGAAAAAGCGGGCATCCCCATCGTCGAGGTTACGGAGACTCTGCCCGAGGGTCTGGACTACATTCAGTGGCAGACGCAGACTGCGGAGTCACTCGCAAACGCTCTCTCTGCCCAGTAATTTTTTTGCTCACTTACTTACGAGAAGAACTGATCTGCTTGTGACAGAAACTTCCGCTTTACCTGCAGTGTCCCTGAAGGGCGCCCGACTGTCCTTCGGCGCCCGCACCCTCTGGGACGGCCTCGATCTCGACGTTCAGCCAGGCGAATTCATCGCCGTGCTCGGCCCCAACGGTTCCGGCAAGACCTCGCTCCTGAAAATCCTGTTGGGACAGCTCCAACTCAGCGGCGGCACAGCCGAAATCGTCGGTACCCCCGCCCGCGCCGGGAACTCTCACGTCGGATACATCCCCCAGCAAAAATCCATCGACGACGGACTCCCCCTCCGTGGGCGCGATCTTGTCGGTCTCGGTGTCGACGGACATCAGTGGGGCACCGGTCTGCTGCGGCGGGCGCGTCGACGCAAGATTGTCGACGACGCCATCGCGCAGGTCAGCGCGCAGTCCTATGCCGACGCCCCCATCGGTTCCATGTCCGGTGGCGAGCAACAACGACTGCGCATCGCGCAGGCACTGGTCGGCGATCCGAAGATCCTGCTGTGCGACGAACCGCTCCTGAGCCTCGACCTCGCGAATCAGCATCTCGTTTCCAGTTTGATCGACAAGCGTCGACGCACCCACAACACCGCAGTGCTGTTCGTGACCCACGAGATCAATCCGATCCTCCCGTTGGTAGATCGGGTGCTGTATCTGGTGGACGGCAAGTTCCGCATCGGCACGCCGGCAGAGGTGATGACGTCGGAGGTCCTGTCCGATCTGTACAACACCGACGTCGAGGTCTTGCAGGTTCGCGGCCGCCTGGTTGTCGTCGGAACCGGCGACGCCATCGACGCTCTCGGCAGCGCAGGCGGACTCCGACCCGGCGAAGGCGTTCACCACAGCGATGAGGATCACCACTAGTGAGTAACAAGTTCACCGACGCGATGTCGCGAATGTTCGACGTGTCCGCGACCATCGACCTTCTGCAGTACGACTTCGTTCAGCAGGCTTTGATCGCCGGTGCGATCCTCGGGTTGCTGGCCGGCATCATCGGCCCCCTGATCGTGAGCCGGCAGATGTCGTTCTCCGTCCACGGCACCAGCGAGCTGTCACTGACCGGCGCGTCTGCCGCCCTGCTTGTCGGGGTGAGCGTCGGAGCCGGAGCCATCGTGGGTTCGGTGGTCGCCGCCGTACTGTTCGGATTGCTGGGAGCCAAAGCGCGAGATCGCGATTCGGTAATCGGCGTGATCATGGCCTTCGGACTCGGACTGTCGGTGCTGTTCCTCTGGGCGTACGACGGGCGTACCGGAACCAGTTTCTCGTTGCTGGTCGGTCAGATCGTCGCACCGGGTAACAGCGGTCTCGAACTCCTCCTTCTCTGCGCCGTCATCGTGATCGGCACACTCGGATTCATCTACCGCCCTTTGCTGTTCGCAAGTACCGATCCCGAAGTTGCTGCAGCGCGCGGCGTTCCGGTGCGTGCACTGTCCATCGCCTTCGCCGTTCTGGTCGGCATCACAGCGGCTCTGGGTGTGCAGATCGTCGGCGCACTGTTGGTGATGTCCTTGCTCATTACCCCCGCTGCGGCCGCTGCCTACGTCACTGCGAGTCCCCTCAAGGCCACGATCCTCTCGGTTCTCTTCGCCGAACTGGCAGCCGTCGGCGGCATCCTGCTGTCGCTGGCACCCGGAGTTCCCGTGTCCAGCTTCGTCACATCGGTGTCGTTCGTGATCTACCTGGTGTGCCGTCTGACCGGGGCTGCGCGTCGAAAGAATGCCGGACGGATTCCCGCGCACGCCTGACTCCTAGACTCGAGCTATGACGTTTCGTGTTGACCTGAACAGCGACCTCGGTGAAGGTTTCGGCGCCTGGACTTTGGGCGACGACGACGCGATGCTGAAAGTGGTCACCAGCGCGAATATCGCGTGCGGCTTTCATGCCGGCGACCCGACAACACTGTTGGCGACGTGCCGCTCCGCAGTAGCGGGCGACGTACGGATCGGCGCGCAGGTCGGTTACCGCGATCTCGCCGGATTCGGTCGACGCTTCATCGACGTCTCCCCGGCCGACTTGGCCGCCGACGTCATTTATCAGATCGGAGCACTCGACGGGCTGGCCCGCGTCGCCGGCTCCCGCGTCACCTACGTCAAACCCCATGGCGCGCTCTACAACGCGATAGTTCACCACCGGGAGCAAGCACGGGCAGTTGTCGGCGCCGTTCGCAGCTACGACGCGTCCCTCCCGGTTCTCGGCCTACCGGGTTCCGTGTTTCTGGCCGAGGCCGAAGCTGCCGGCCTGCGTGTTGTCACCGAGGCATTTGCCGACCGTGCCTATACGCCCGAGGGAACACTGGTTCCCCGAAACCAGCCCGGCGCAGTCCTTCACGACCCGGTCGCCATTGCCGAACGGGTCCGCCGGATCGTTGTCGAAGGCACCGTCGACGCGATCGACGGCACCGTTCTGACCGTCAATGCCGACTCTGTCTGCGTACACGGAGACAGCCCCGCCGCTGTCGACATGGCTACCGAAATTCGGAAGCTACTCACTGCGTCCGACGTTTCGATCACTCCGTTCACCTGACGTGATCGCTATGTGCTCGCGCCCTCACTGCGGGACAATGGACCTATGCCCTGGCTCGAGGTAGTGCGCACCGGCCCCCTGACCACGGTCCAAGACCACGGTCGTGTGGGATGCAGCGCCGTCGGTGTCGGCCAGTCCGGAGCCGCTGATCTGATCTCCCACGATGCCGCAAACAGGCTTGTGGGAAACACTGCTCACGCCGCCACACTCGAAATCACGGTCGGCGGATTCGTGATGCGCACTGTCGGAGAAATGACTGTCGCTGTCACCGGGGCGCGGACGCCTTTGACCGTCAACGGCCGGCCCGCCGCCGACTACTCCAGCCTCCATCTCCACAGCGGAGACCTTCTCCAAATCGGCTACGCCGCCACCGGACTTCGCACCTACCTCGCTGTCCGAGGCGGTATCGACGTCCCGGAAACTCTCGGAAGTCGATCCACCGACACATTGGCCGGGCTCGGCCCCGAGCCCTTGCGCGTCGGCGATCAACTACTTGTGGGTGCTGAAGGCGCCGAATGGCCGAGTGAAGATCTCATCCCGCCGCCGGCACCCCCTGGCAGCCCAGTTCCCCTCGATATCATTCTCGGACCCCGAGACACGTGGTTCACCCCGGCGTCCGTGCACGCGCTCCTCCACCATGCATGGACGGTCACCGAATACACCGATCGCGTCGGCGTGAGGTTACGAGGCCCCGGACCACTGCATCGTTCACGCACCCAGGAACTGCCCAGCGAAGGCGTCGTAGCCGGATCGATTCAAGTCCCACCGAACGGGCAACCGGTCGTTTTCCTCGCCGACCACCCCGTGACCGGCGGATACCCGGTCATCGGCGTCGTTACGGCCCCGGGGATAGCAGCCTTAGCGCAAATGCGACCGGGAAGTAACGTAACTTTCCGGACATCACGCCACATCTGAATGTCGCTGATAATGTCAGCCACTGCTGACGTCGGCGCACGGCCTTCGCCAGAAGTCGAAGGAACACACCACCATGAGGATCAAGAGCAGCAAGATCGCTCTCAGCGCAGCCGCGCTGATCACCACAGCACTCGTACTCTCGGGTTGCAGCAGCTCGGACAGCGGCGACGCCACAGCCGAAAGCAGCACCAGTGAAACCACCGTCGCCGCAGAAACCACCACGGACGCAGAATCCACCACTACGACACCCGGAACCTTGGCCGACGGCAGCGCCTTCACCGGCGAACGCACCACCCTGGTCACCGGCACCGATCCCGACGCCCCCGTGATCAGCGTCAGCCTTCCGGCGCAGTGGACTCACTCCCAAGAAGGCGTTTCGGGGGCCGTGACGGACATTCTGTCCAGCAACCAGCCCGAGGCCAGTGGATTCACGCCCAACACCACACTGACCGTGGAAGCTCAGGGCACAGCCACCGCCGATGAAGTTCTCGCCGGTGCCCGTGACTCCCTCGCCACACTCAACGGCTGGTCCGAGGTGAAGAAAATCGACCTCGACATCGAAGGCCAGAAAGCAATCCGCGTTGCCGGAACCTGGACCCCGCCGGAACTCGACGTTCCCATCTACGCGGTCATGACCGTCATCGCCTACCAGGCAGATGAATCGTCCCCCGTGTACCTCGTGAGCTTCGCCAACCAGTTCACCGATACCCAGAACATGGCGATGTCCAACCAGGTCGAGGAAATCAACACTTCCATCGAATTCGGCTGAGAACAAACGCTTTACGACGGTGGCCCGAGACTCGCAAGAGTCTCGGGCCACCGTTCTACGTCTATGTCAGGCTGCTAGTTCGAGCCGAAGATTCCGCTCACCGAACCGAGCGATCCTGTTCCGCCGTCCATCGAACCGAGCGATCCCGTTGCGCTACCCAACGATCCGGTTCCGCCGCCCTCGGGATCAGTCGAATCTGTTGGCTCCGAATCCAGCACCGTGACGGAAGGTCCGATGTTGGCGAAGGTTCTGTTGCCCGGGCCTCCCCACCAACCGAAGCCCAAGGCGCGAATGCTCAAGCCACTGTTGAGGACGGCCCCCGGTGCGCACGACTCGCTGACCGTGTAACTCGTCGTCATCGTGACGTCGTTGTCGTAGTTGTTAAGCCAACCCCGACCGGAAACCGTCAGCGTAGTAGGAGTCAACGTCGGAGTTTCCACGGTTGTGGTCGTTCCCCCGAGAATGTGGAGTTTGGTTACCTTGGCGGAACCGGGAACGAACGTCAGGCACGCGTCGTGAGATTCAGTGAACGCGGCGATCGACCCGATGGAACCACTGTTCTGAGCCAGCGTCGTATAGGTGATGACATCGCCCACGTCCGGATTTGCATTGTCCACGGTGCGGGTAAACGTGTAATTACCTGCACTTTCCGTCCCAGCAGATGCTGCGCCGGCACCCAATACGCTGGCACCGAGAGCAAGGGCGAGTACGCCTACTCCTACGCCAACTCGACGCGTTCGAGAGTTGGTCGATAAAAAGTTAGCCATGAAACATCTCCATCCATAGGTGGTTTGTTGCATACAGAACTCACCGAGAAACTGACCGCGTTACATTTCGGCGTCTCGGCTTCAGCATCATCGACGTGGATACTTACCTGGCACTGCGAGAACGCTTGCCGAGCGGTTAACTGTAAGCAATGAAGAAGCCCAAATGCCCGGTATAGAATTTTTTGTCCAACTTCCCCCATGAGGACACCCAAGAACCACTCCGGCGGACAAAAAAGCCCCCACTCGCACCGTCTTTGCGGTACAAGCGGGGGCTGTTGAGCTGTATGGATCCGATGAAGCTGTGCCGACCAGTTATTGCGGCGGCTCAGTTATTGCGGCGGCTCAGTTATTGCGGCGGCGGCGAGCAACCTCGGCCAACACAACTCCGGCTGCAACCGAAGCATTGAGGGATTCGACCGGTCCCGCCATCGGGATCGACAGAATCGCGTCGCAGTTCTCACGAACCAGACGCGAAAGGCCCTTACCTTCAGAACCGACCACGATCACCACGGGACCGCTGCCGTCGAAATCGTCGAGAGTGGTGTCACCCTCGGCGTCGAGGCCGACAACCATGACGCCCTTGGACGCCCAGTCCTTGAGCGTGCGAGTGAGGTTGGTAGCACGGGCAATCGGCAGACGAGCAGCAGCGCCGGCGCTGGTACGCCAAGCAACAGCACTGACGCTCGCGCTACGACGCTCGGGAATGACAACGCCGTGTCCACCGAAGGCTGCGACCGAACGCACGACGGCACCCAGGTTGCGCGGGTCGGTAATGTTGTCGAGCGCGACGAGCAACGGCGGCTCGGCGTGCTTACGTGCCTCCGAGAGGAGGTCATCCGGATGCGCGTAGCGGTACGGCGGAACCTGCAGAGCGATGCCCTGATGAAGTCCGTTGGCGCTGAGGCGATCCAGATCACTACGAGGTACTTCGAGGATGGAGATGCCGGCGTCCGCAGCGCGCTGCACGGACTCCTTCAGTCGCTCATCGCTCTCGGTTCCGACAGCCACCCACAGTGCCGTTGCCGGAACACCGGCGCGCAGGCACTCGACGACGGGGTTGCGGCCGAGCACTGTCTCGGGACCGTCGAGAACCTTGCGGCCGGGACCTGGACGGCCACCGCGACCCTGATTCTGCTTTTCGTCCGCACGCGCAGCGCGAGCTGCACGCTTTGCCGCGGGATGCTTGGTACGTTCCGCGGCGGGAGGTGTTGCGCCTCGCCCTTCGAGACCGCGACGATGCTTGCCGCCGGAACCGGCAACCTGGCCCTTCTTGGTGCCGCCCTTACGGATTGCGCCGCGCCTGCTCGAGTTTCCAGCCATTGTTACTGCCCTGCCTTCAGGGACCATTCGGGTCCGTCGGGGGTATCGGTTACTTCGATACCCGCCTTGATGAGGCGATCACGGACCTCGTCCGCCACCGCCCAGTTCTTTTCCGTACGTGCCTGCTGCCGCCGATCGAGATCGGCGCGCACCAACACGTCCAAAGCTTCCATTGCCGTCTCGATGTCGCCACCGGACTGCGACCAACGCGCATCGAGTGGGTCGACGCCCAGGATCGCGAGCATCGCTCGCACCTGACCGGCAGCCACCCGTGCGGCATCCAGATCTCCCGCTGCGAGCGCGGTATTACCCTCACTCGCTTTTCCGTGAATCTCTGCCAACGCGATCGGTACCGACAAATCGTTGTCGAGTGCCGACGCGAAACCTTCTGTCCACGTGCCGAGTTCGACACCGCCCGCACGCTTGTGCGTGCGCAGGACAAACGCCTCGAGACCCTGATACGACTTTGCGCTCTCTTCGAGGGCATCGTCCGAGTACTCGAGATTGGAGCGGTAGTGCGCGCTACCGAGGTAGTACCTAAGTTCTTGCGGGCGAACTTTTTTCAAGACATTCGGCACCGACAACACATTGCCCAGAGACTTGGACATCTTCTCGCCACTCATGGTGACCCAGCCGTTGTGCAACCAGTACTGAGCAAAATCGTCGCCGACGCACTTTGCCTGCGCGATCTCGTTCTCGTGGTGCGGGAAAACCAAATCGCGTCCACCGCAATGAATATCGAATGCCGCACCCAGGTAGAACTCAGCCATTGCCGAGCACTCGAGATGCCAACCCGGACGGCCGCGGCCCCACGGCGTCGGCCACGAGGGCTCACCGGGCTTCGCGGTCTTCCACAGCGTGAAGTCGCGCGGGTCGCGCTTGCCCTCGGCTGCGCTCTCACCCTGGTGGACGTCGTCAAGTTTATGTCCGGACAGTGCGCCGTACTCGGGATAACTCTGGACGTCGAAGTAGACGTCACCGCCCGACGCGTACGCATGACCGTTCGCGATGAGACGTTCCATCATCTCGACCATCTGTGTCACATGACCGGTAGCCCGCGGCTCGATGGACGGCGGCAACACACCCAACTGGTCGTAGGCCCACGTGAATGAACGCTCGAACGTCGTGGCCCACTCCCACCAGGGACGGCCGGCGTCGGCAGCTTTGTTCAGGATCTTGTCGTCGATGTCCGTCACATTGCGAACAAACGCAACGTCGTTGCCGCCGGCAAGAAGCCATCGCCGTAGTACGTCGAATGCGACGCCGCTACGCACGTGGCCGATGTGAGGATCACCTTGAACCGTCGCCCCACACAGGTACACCGATGCATGTCCGGGGACCAACGGAACAAAATCCCGAAGGGCCCGCGTACCGGTGTCGTATAGGCGCAGGGTCACGACCAGCGATCTTACCTGTCGTCGCCGGTTGCCATGACCAATGCGGTGGCCATTGCGGCGATCCCTTCGCCCCGCCCCGTCAATCCGAGGCCGTCGGTAGTGGTCGCAGACACCGAAACCGGGGCGCCGAGAATGTCGGTGAGTACGCGCTGCGCCTCGTCTCGTCGTGGCCCGATCTTGGGCCGGTTCCCGATCACCTGCACTGCGGCATTGCCGACCGCAAAGTGGTTCTCCTCGAGCAACCTGCGTACCTCGGCCAACATTCGGGCGCCACTCACGCCGTCCCATTCCGGCCTTCCGGTCCCGAAAACAGAACCGAGGTCACCCAACCCTGCCGCGGAAAGCAGCGCATCGCAGAGAGCGTGTACCGCTACATCACCGTCGGAGTGCCCGGAACATCCATCGGAGTCCTCGAACAGCAATCCCGCCATCCAACAAGGCCGACCGGCCTCGATGGGATGAACGTCCGTGCCCAATCCGACTCGCATCTAGATTCCGTCCTGTGATTCCGCACTCAGCAGCGCTCGCGCCAGTACGAGGTCGAGTGGCGTGGTGATCTTGAAAGCGTGAACGTGACCGGCAATGGTCCGTACGGAAACGCCGAGTCTCTCGACCAGCCCGGCATCATCGGTTGCCAGATTCCCCGCGGCGGTGAGATCACCCGCGGCGTAAGCCTGCCTCAATAGGTCCGTGGAAAAACCCTGTGGTGTCTGGACCGCCCGCAACTCCGAACGGAGCGGCGTCCCGGTAACGGTGCCGAGAACATCTACGGACTTGATGGTGTCCGTCACCGGCAACACCGGAATGACGGCCGCACCGCCCGCCTTCAACTCGTCGACGACACGAGCGATCATGGCCGGCGGCGTGAGTGCCCGCGCGGCGTCGTGCACAAGCACGAACTCGGCGTCGCCGGCAGCCAAAAGCCCCGCGCGAACCGAATCGGTCCGCTCCGAGCCCCCGGCGACCACGTCGACGTCGTCACTACGACCCAGATCCGCGGCAACCGATTGAACGAGTTCCGGCGGCACAATCACAACAACGCGGTCGACGGCACCGGATTTCCGGAGACCTTCGACCGCGCGTGTAAGCATGGTGCGCCCGCCGAGTTCGACGAATGCCTTGGGCAATGGCTCACCCAAGCGCACTCCCCGACCTGCGGCGGGAACCAGCGCTACTACTGACACTGTCAGCTTTTTTATGTAGTCAGTTCAGGACGCTGTCGCAAGGACCTCGTCGAGAATGATATCGGCCTTCTCGGTATTGGTGCCCTCGGCGAGCGCGAGTTCACCAACGAGAATCTGACGCGCCTTGGCGAGCATGCGCTTCTCACCTGCGGAAAGTCCGCGATCCTGCTCACGACGCCACAAGTCACGAACAACCTCGGCGACCTTGTTCACGTCACCGGAAGCAAGCTTCTCGAGGTTTGCCTTGTATCGACGAGACCAGTTGGTGGGCTCTTCGGTGTGCGGTGCACGCAGAACCTGGAAAACCTTGTCGAGGCCTTCCTGTCCGACTACGTCACGAACACCGACGTACTCTGCGTTGTCTGCGGGAACCCGAACCGTGAGATCGCCTTGAGCAACCTTCAGAACGAGATATTCCCTCTGCTCACCCTTGATGGTGCGGGTTTCGATAGCTTCGATCAACGCCGCACCGTGATGGGGGTAGACGACAGTGTCTCCGACCTTGAAAATCATGTGTCCCGTGCCCCTTTCGATTCCACTAGTTTAACACGTCGAAGAACCGGCCATGCATCAACTGTGCAGGTCAGGGGCATCCTTGCTCGAGCGTAGGGGTTGACAGTGCCTGTTGTACGTGCATGCAACCAGTCTCTGCGGTCTATATACAGCTCCCCGAAAGCCCACGCAGACAACCGTTGTGGCCACCCAGCGACCGGCTCCCGAGAGCTGACTACTACTCTGCCTAGTGGAGTGCGAACCTGACGCCCTGGAGGACAAACCGTGACTGCTATCCGCAAGCCGACTCGCCGAGTCGCTACCGCCATTGCACTGGCTGCAGGCGCAGCCATCGCGCTGTCCGCATGCAGCTCGGGCCAAGTGAGCCAAACCGCCGTCCAGCAGGCAGCTGTGAACGGCAACAGTGCCAACGTCGGTGACATCGCCCTGCGCAATGTTCACATCGCTTACCCCTCGTCCGAGGAGTACAGCATCGAGCCCGGCGGCACCACTGTGTTGGCGTTCACGATCGTGAACGACAGCCTGGACACCACCGACAAGCTCGTCAGCATCAACACCGACTACGCCGCTCGCGTCGTCGCCGGTGAAGAGGTCGCCGGATTCACCCTCAAGCCGCAGACATCTCTGCAGGCCGGGGAGCTTCCCGCAGGCGCAGCCGCCGAGGCCGAAGCCGACAAGCAGATCGCAAACAAGGACGAGAACAGCGACGCACCTGATGCACTCGCTCTCGTTCTGCTGCAGGACATCAAGGCCGGTGTCCGTCCGGGCCTGACCATCCCGATCACCTTCGCTTTCGAGAAGGCCGGTCCGGTAACGGTCCAGGTTCCCGTCGACGCGGGCCCGAAGCTCGAGCGCAACGAGTCGGACAAGTCTCCGGACGTTGCTGAAGCCGGACACTGAGTTTCACGCTCACTCCGAACGATCGAACTAGAGGCGGGGTCCATGTCGGACCCCGCCTCTAGTCTGTTCCGGTGGCCAAAGCTAAATCGAACTACCGGTGCTCCGAGTGCAAATCCGTTGTACCCAAATGGGTTGGCCGCTGCCCAGACTGCGATACGTGGGGCTCGATGGCGGAAGTCGCCGTCGTCGCCCCGGTTGCCAGTCGAGCCGGGGCATCACTCGCGAAAGCCGGGTCGAGCGCTGTCCTGCCCACGACGCCGGCTACCCCGCTCACTCAGATCGACAGCAAGAGCACCCAGGCCAAGCCCACCGGAATCGGAGAACTCGACCGCGTACTCGGCGGCGGAGTGGTTCCCGGATCAGTAGTCCTCCTGGCCGGTGAGCCTGGCGTCGGTAAATCCACGCTGCTACTCGAGGTCGTGTATCGCTGGGCGATGCGGAGCCCCGAGGACCGCGCGCTGTATGTCACCGGCGAGGAATCTGCCGGGCAGGTCCGGCTCCGCGCAGACCGCACCAATTCCGTCCACGAGCGGATGTATCTCGCTGCCGAATCCGACCTCGCGACCATCCTCGGCCACGTCGAACAGGTCAAACCCAGTCTGCTGATCGTCGACTCGGTGCAAACCATGCTCGCAGCCGACGTCGACGGTGTCGTCGGTGGCGTAACGCAGGTCAAGGCAGTCACCAGCGCTTTGACCTCGCTCGCCAAGACCACCGGGATCCCGGTGCTGCTGATCGGCCACGTGACCAAGGACGGAGCGGTTGCCGGGCCTCGCTCGCTCGAACATCTCGTCGACGTCGTTCTGCATTTCGAGGGAGACAAGCACTCCACGTTGCGCATGGTCCGCGGCGTCAAAAACCGATTCGGAGCTGCCGACGAGGTGGGTTGCTTCGAGCTGACCGATCAGGGCATCAACGAGATCAGCGATCCTTCGGGGCTGTTCCTCCACCATCGGGAAGTAGCTGTAGAGGGCACTGCCGTCACCGTCATGATGGACGGCAAACGTCCACTGCTGGGCGAAGTTCAGGCGCTCGTGGCCTCCACGCCGCTACCCACTCCTCGCCGAGCGGTCAGTGGGCTCGACACCGCGCGAGTCGCTATGGTTCTGGCCGTTCTCGAACGCCGTGCCGGAGTATCGATCGCCAAATGCGACGTCTACGCCGCGACGGTCGGCGGGATGCGTATGACGGAACCCGGCGCAGACCTGGCCTTGGCTATTGCCGTCGCTTCCGCGGTGAAAGGCAAGCCTGTTCCCAACGGGCTCGTCATTCTCGGCGAGGTCGGACTGGCCGGCGAGGTACGACGCGTCGCCGGCGTCAATCGCCGTCTGATCGAAGCTGCCCGATTGGGATTCACCAGTGCGATCGTGCCTGTCGATTCAGGCCCGAACATCCCCGGCATGAGAGTCAACGAAGTGACAAATCTGGGCGAGGCGTTGTCGTACGCCGGTCTACTCGGCGGCAAACAGGGTTCGCCTCGGCCCAAACTCACTCCGGTGAAGTAACCCGTGTCAGACCGACGACGTTCCGAACGGCGAGGTCGGCACACCGTCCACAAACTCCTGGGTCTTCGCGAAATGTTCCGGGGTGATGGTCAGGAACAGCCCGCGCGAAGTACCCACTGCAACATCAGGATCCGCTGCGGCTCCTTCCACGATGAAGGCCTCGGCGGTCGTGTAGACCTTGCGCCTGAGCGTGCCTTCGACGCGAGCACGAAACTCGAGAACCGAACCCAGCGGAATCGGACGGGCAAAGTCGATCTCGAGGTGCCCGGTCACAACCGGCACACCCAGCACCATGCAGGCGACGCCCTGAACCTCGTCGAAAGCTGTGGACAGGATCCCTCCGTGGATCACGCCGGGTCCACCCTGATACTTCTTCGCCACCTCGAGGCGCCCGGTCACCTCCAAGCCCTCACCCGCCCGGAAACTCATCGCCATTCCGGCAGGCTGATCGTCACCGCAACCGAAGCACTTCGACCAGTGCTGCGGCAGCTTCTCACCCGGGGCGGGAAAGAAATCGACGGGCTTGGGCACGGTCAGGTCGTCAGGCAAGGTCCAGGTGCTACTCATAGATAGGTAATCTAAACGGAGACAAGTCCGCAGCGACCTTCGGACTCGGGCATAGTGACGTCAACCTCAGCAGGGAGTTTCTCAATGATCAGTGCGATGGCGGATACCCAGTCGTCGTCGGCATTGCGAGAGACCATCGCCAGGTTGGCACCCGGCACCGCTCTGCGCGACGGACTCGAACGCATTCTCCGCGGCCGCACCGGCGCTCTGATCGTCCTCGGATACGACGACGAGATCGAATCGTTGTGCGACGGCGGTTTCAACCTCGATGTGGCGTTCGCACCTACCCGGCTTCGAGAACTGTCGAAAATGGACGGCGCTGTCGTCCTCTCCACCGACGGTTCGCACATCGTCCGCGCAAACGTACAATTGGTACCCGATCACAAGATCCCGACCGTCGAATCCGGCACTCGGCACCGTGCTGCGGAGCGCACCGCGATCCAGACCGGGTACCCGGTTGTATCAGTGAGCCAGTCGATGTCGATCGTCAGTGTCTATGTCGGCGGCATCAGGCACGTCATCGAAGGCTCAGCCACGATCCTCTCTCGAGCGAATCAGGCCGTCGCCACCCTCGAGCGGTACAAAGCGCGTCTCGACGAGGTCACCCGGGCGCTGTCCGTCGTCGAGATCGAGGACTTCGTGACATTGCGAGACGCATTGACCGTCGTGCAGCGACTCGAAATGGTTCGACGCGTATCGGTCGAGATCGAACAGGACGTTCTCGAACTCGGTACCGACGGCCGCCAGCTTGCGCTGCAGCTCGAAGAGTTGGTCGGCGACAACGACATTGCACGTCAACTGATCGTGCGGGACTACCTCGCCGGGCCCGAACCCATCGAAACCGCAGCAATGGACAACGTGCTCGCTGCACTCGACCGCGTCACCGACGCCGATCTCCTGGACTTGACCACCCTCGCGCGGGTGCTCGGTTACCCGGGCACGATCGAAGCTCTGGACACCCCGATGACGCCGCGCGGATACCGAGTCCTCATGCGCGTACCGCGACTTCAGTTCCATCAGATCAACCGACTCGTCGGATCGTTCGGCACATTGCAGGCTCTGCTGGCCGCGACGGCAGCCGACCTCCAGTCCGTCGAAGGCATCGGCGGACTGTGGGCTCGTCACATCCGCGAAGGATTGTCGCGGCTGGCCGAGACGTCGATCACCGGCTCGTATAACTGATCGAGCCGCTGGTTACGCGATCCCTCAAGCGATATTGAACGGCTCCGCGCCACTCCGCAATGCTCCGAGTTGCCCGACAACGGTGTACGCGCCGGCTCCCACGGGGTTGCGCTGCGGGTTCGCCGAGGTGGCACAATCCGGATTCGACGTTGTGGCGGACCAAGCGACCTTGAATGCAGCCTGCTCGCCCGGTTCGAGGTTGCGGATATCCGGAGCCGGCTGCGGGTAGCAGTCGACGTTGGACCACAGCCGGGTCTTGCCGTCGATGCTGTAGACGAGCACCTGTTGAAGACCACCGGCCAAATCGCGATTGCAGCCGGCCGAGCCGATATTGGTGATGACGATCGTGAAGGTCGGTTCCTCGCCACCGGCAAACGTGGGCTTGTCGGCAGTCGCCTTGACCGCGAGGGACGAGTCCGCGCACTGGCCCGCCGGCACCGGGACGGCACTGGTCGGAGATGTGGTCGAGCTGCCCGACGTGGACGCCGAAGAACCACCCGAGCCGGAATCGGCCGAGCCGCCGTTGCCGCCGCCACTACCGCCGGAGCCGTTGCTCCCGGACGGATTGGGAGTGAAAGACACTTCCGGGGTCAGCGAAGAACTCGCAGCCGCAGCGTCCGCCTCGGGGGAATCGCTACCCCCGCCGACGACGGCAGAAATCAACCAGACGATCAAGGCCAAGGCAACGACTGCAGCACCGATGGCCAGCGCCCGTCGACGCCAGTAAATCTGAGGGGGCAGTGGCCCATTCGGTTCCAACACGGTCTCAACGGTAGTTGGCGAAGGCCCGACTAACGGTCAGCTGAGACGGCGTGTCGGCGCCTACCTGAGCGTGGTTCTTTCGATTATTCGATTGACTCGCCGATTTCACCGACAGCGCCCTGCAAACGCATGTGTCCCTCGGACAGCGCGTAGGTGACGCCGACGATTGCGCACGTGCCCTTATCCACTTTGTCGGCAATGATTCGGGAGCGCTGCATGATGAGCGATCCGGTTTCGACGACGTGCCGACCTTCGAGTTCGTCGACGGTGGACAGACCTTCCTGCCGACCCATGAGGATGGACGGCGCAACACGCTCGACCACACTGCGGATGAAGCCGTCGGGAATCTTGCCCTTGTCGAGCGCGTCGAGTGTGGCCTTGACCGCGCCACAACCATCGTGCCCGAGCACGACGATGAGCGGCACGTTCAGAATATGTACGGCGTACTCGATGGAACCCAACACCGAATCGTCGAGAACGTGACCGGCGGTGCGAACGACGAACATGTCGCCGAGCCCCTGGTCGAAGATGATCTCAGCTGCGACACGTGAATCTCCACAGCCGAACAGAACTGCAGTGGGATGCTGTTCATTGACCAGTTTCGCCCGATCGGCGATCCCTTGGCTGGGATGTATCGACGTGCCGTTCACAAATCGCTCATTTCCCTCGCGGAGGGACTTCCAAGCGTTCAGCGGACTTGTATGTGGCATTCCAATATTGTGCACCCGCCGAGATTGTCCGGCTCATCGGGAAAGGTTTCTTGGACGGAAATCCCGAACTTACTTCAGAGTCAGTTTCCTGATACCGCCACCCTTTGTGATCTGAAGCACTAAAACTTCGTCCACAAATGTACGGGGGGTACATCTGGGCGAGCCCTGCCGGCACTTCCTGCAGGAAAAGGCGGGAGGACGATCTGCGTGACCACACCAGCTGAAAACGACAGTCGCCCGGAAGAAGCGAGTCGACTGGAAGACATGCCGGAGCTCCCGGCACAAGCCAAGTCGAATCTCTTCGCGAACCTGCTCTGCGAGATCGGACTCCTGTTCACCTTCACCGTCCATGTGTGCCTCGCCGCAATCACGGCAGTACGACGCCGGCGACTCGCCTGGCGCGAAGCCGTCGAGCAAATGTGGTTTCTCGCGCATGTCACAGCGGTAGCGTCCGCTCTGGTGATGATCCCACTCGGTGTTGGTGTTGCACTCCAGATCGGATCACTCGCCGACCAAATCGGCGCCGGCGCCTACAGCGGCGCCGTAGTCGCCTTTCTCATCATCGGGCAAGCTGGACCATTGGTCTGTGCACTCATCGCCGGTGTCGGCGGCTCCGCGATTTGCGCCGACCTCGGCGCCCGAACCATTCGCGAGGAGTGGTCCGGGACTCATCAACCCCATCGAATTCCCCTCGACGGCAGCGGGTCCTGATCTTGCCTGGATTTTGGGCGGGGGTCGTTGATGGCCGCATCAAGATCAACAGTGGGAGCAACTGCTGCACTTGCACTCACATCGATGCTGACTGGATGCAGCCTCAATTTCCAGCACCTTCCCCTCTGGCAAGGGATGCCGGGTGAGTCGTATCCGTTGACCATGGAATTTGTCGATGCATCGCTACTTCCGATCGGTGGCGAGGTCCGAATCGGGCAGGCCGTGGTCGGCCGCATCACGTCGATGAGCGCCGATCACTTTGCGGCAGTTGTTCAGACCGAGATCGATTCGACCATCCCGCTACCCGCGGAAACTCGGGCGAGAATCGAATTGTCCACACCCATCGGCGACGCCTTCGTCAATCTCGAGATCCCGGCAGACGCGAACGGGGCAAGGCTGGAACCCGGAGCAAGAATCTTGCGCTCACAGACAGTGCGCGGGCCCGACGTCGCGCAATTGCTCGGCGCCGTCGGAACTCTGCTGAACGGAAGCGGTTTGGCGCAGGTGAAGAATATCGTGCATGAAGCCAATCAAATTCTGGACGGCCGCGCCGGCACCGTCCCGGACCTCCTGGCCCGCCTCGATTCACTTCTGGGCACCCTCGACGAGCGGAAGGACTCCGTCAATTCCGCATTGGACTCACTGAACCGTCTCAGCGCGGTCATCAGCGACGAAAGCGCCACTATCGACGAGGGGTTGCGAACTCTCACACCCGCATTGAGCGTCGTCGCCGACCAACGGCAACCCTTGCTCGATCTACTGGACGAGACGGACAGGCTCGCCACCGCAACAAATTCCGTTCTCGACCAGTCTTCCGATCAGATAGCCGATGTGACGGAGCGGTTGTCGCCCATCCTCGATCAGTTTTCGGCGATGGGCCCGACATTGGGCGACACGATGACAAACCTCGACAACGCCCGGGTTCTCCTCGAGCGCGCCAGTCCGAGCGATTACGTCAATATCGATCTCAATGTCGATATCGAGGGAACTGTCACCGGAGTACTGAACGAGATAATCCCGGGTGCGGCGCCGCCGTTGCCACCGCTTCCTACAGCACCGGGAACGCCGGCAACACCGCTGCTCGGGGGTACACGATGAAGAACAGGACCGTCTACTTCGAGATCGTTGCATTTCTTCTGATCGCCGTGATCAGCACGACTTACGTTGTGCGCCAAGTAGGTGCGGGTGATCCGTTCACCGGGAGCTTCGCGGTAACAGTCGAATTGGAGAATGCAGCCGGCATTGCGCAAGGGTCGGAAGTGGCCTATCGCGGGGTCACCGTCGGTGATGTCGAATCCGTGCGCCTGTCAGCCCAACGAGACCTGGTCGTTCTCACCCTGAACATCTCGGCCGATCGAGAGATCCCACTCGATTCAGTTGCAGCCATCAGCCGGGACACCGCTGTTCCGGTACTGAAAGTACAGCTGTCTTCTGAATCCGACAGCGGCCCTTACCTTGTCGACGGCTCCGTCGTACCCCGTGAACAAACGTCGATACCGGTGCCGCTGGGTACGGTCATCGCAAACTTCAATACCACTGCGGACACCGTCGATCCCGCCGACCTTCGCACGCTCTCCCGTGAACTCGGCACCGGACTGGGTGGACTAGGTCCGGATCTGCAAGCCCTGGTTGACAATTGCGATGTTATCGTCCGGGCCATCGCGTTCAACCAACCCCACCTCAACACCCTGGTCGAGAATTCACGCACTCTCTACGCGGCCAACGAGGACAACGTGGCAGCACTGCCGGATGCTGCTCTGACACTTCGACAATTGAGCGATCAGGTCAGGTCTTCGGATCCACAGCTGCGCACTCTGCTTGATCGAAGTCCCACCGTCCTCGACAATCAGATACTGCCTCTCATCGAGCAAAGCCGTGAACCATTCAGCCTCCTGCTGGCGAATTCTCTTGTTTCCAGTCAGATCGTCACGGCGCGGATGCCGGCCGTCGATACGCTACTCGTGTTGGTACCCAAGGGGTTCGAGAAGCTCGGTAGCATCGTCAGGAATGGTCGGGCGCAGCTGGATTTCATCACCGCGGTCGGTCCGGTCTGCATCTACGACACCCCGCGCCGCACCGTACAGGATGTCTCGCCGACCACACTCGACAAAGACCAGCATTGCACTGACCAATCGGGCAAAATCCAGAACCGAGGTTCGCAGAATATTCCAGCCGGAACTGGAACAATCGGAGGTGTTGTCGAATACGACCCCGCAGTGGGCACCGTCGCGGCCGGTGGCGGCACATCGATTCGTCTGGGTTTGACCGGCGGTCAGAAAACAGTGCTCGGAGACAACTCATTTGCCGCACTACTAGTACAGGGAACACATTGAGCGATCTCACGAAGTCCGATGACGACGAATCCCCGATCGAAAGCCCTTCCCCCACCGTGTTCTCGGCCCTCGGCTGGGGCGGATACACCACCTGGCAACACTCACTCGACAACGAAGCCCGCACCACCGCGCTGGAAAGCGGGCGACAATTCGCGACAGATCTCGCGACGTACAACTTCGCGAACCTCGATCAGAATCTGTCCGTCGTACGGGAAAACTCGGTTGGCGAGTTCGCCGGCCAGTACACCCAGGTCGCGGCCAACCTCCAAGACATGATCGTTCAGTATCAGGCCACGTCGTCGGCGCAGATCATTTCAGCGGGACTGGCTGGCAGCGATCGTGACAGTGCCGAGGTCTTGGTCTTCCTTGATCAGACCATCACCAACACCAACTCCCTGGACCCCCGTATCGATCGCAACCGTATGCAGCTCTCGCTCGTTCGCGAAGACGGGAAATGGAAGCTCAGCAACGTCCAGCTGCTCTGATACGCGTCGGCACCTGCCGGTAAGGTGACGCCGAACGTCGATGCCAGGTCGATGCGAAGGTCGAATTCCCGGGGAGTGTGTCAGTCAAGGTGGCAGTCGAGTCTTCTGTGCTGCTGAAATGGTATGCGGCGACGGCAAGAGACCTTCCGTGGCGACGCGAAGGCGTCAGCGCCTGGCAGATTCTGATGAGCGAGATCATGCTCCAGCAGACGCCGGTGGTCCGAGTCGCCCCTATCTGGGAAGAGTGGGTGCAGCGGTGGCCTGTCCCCTCGGCGATGGCTGCGTCGAGCCAAGCGGAGGTACTACGTGCCTGGGGAAAGCTCGGGTATCCGCGGCGCGCGCTGCGGCTACACGAATGCGCGGGCGTCCTCGCGACCCAACATGGCGATGCGGTTCCAGCGGATGTCGATATCTTGCTGACGCTGCCGGGAATCGGCTCGTACACTGCCCGCGCGGTGGCATGCTTTGCCTACGGGCAGCGAGTTCCGGTCGTGGACACCAATGTTCGACGCGTAGTTGCCCGCGCCGTTCACGGTATCGCCGAGCCTGGAAATCCGTCGAACACAAGAGATCTGGCCGACGTTGCCGATTTGCTACCGCGGACGCGGGAGCGAGCTGCCACATACTCTGCCGCGCTGATGGAACTCGGCGCATTGATCTGCACGGCTCGGACACCCAACTGTGACGATTGCCCGCTGCCGAACTGTGCCTGGGTGGCTGCCGGAAAACCCGCCCACACCGGCCCGCCGAAGAAGGTACAGAAATTTGCCGGAACCGATCGTCAGGTTCGTGGCAAGTTGATGGCAGTACTGCGTGAGTGTCACCGTCCGGTCGAGCGTGCGCAGTTGGACATAGTGTGGCCTACCGACCCTGGACAGCGCGACCGCGCATTGCATTCCCTGCTCGTCGACGGATTGGTCGAACAGACCGACGACGGCTTGTTCGCATTGGCCGGCGAGGGCAACGCCTGAGATTGCAATGTCGGTCAACGAATCCAATGTGGGCGGATATTCCCCCAGTAAATGCCATAAATCAGACATATTTTGCGCATACCAACTACGCTTCCCCCAAGCAAACGGATCGTTCTGATATTCCCGATATGACCTGTCGGACTGGGCAGGGCCTTCCGAAACACAAGAAACAAAGGGAATACACGGATGCTGGGGCGGGACGGTGAGTTGAGGGCGAAGGTACCCGAACGTCGTACCCACTCCGCGTTGCTTCCCCGCCAAATCCTCTTTGCGAAATTGGACCGTCGAGCCCCATTGACGATCGTGCGAGCTCCGAGTGGATACGGCAAATCTGCGCTCCTGTCATCCTGGCTCCAAACACGTAGCATGTCCGGACGCACAGTTGTCTGGGTTGGCGCCCCACATCCCAGTTCAAGCACCGAGGCCTACTGGTCGATGGTCCTCCGTCAATGCAATCAGTCCGGTATTGCCATTTCGGCCACACTCACCGATTCTTATACCGATCTCGTCGCTGCACTCGCCGAGGCAGAGAGATCCGTACAACTGGTGTTGATACGTCCGGATCGGATTCCGAACGACGAGTTGGAAAACCAACTGATCGAACTGGTATCTCGATGCCACCACCTGGATCTCGTCGTAACACTTTCGGGCCTGACACTTTTCCCCGAGCCCTATCTCCTCGAAATCGATCACGCACTGATCGGTGCTGACGACCTGCTGTTCAGCATCGAAGACACCCGAGCGCTCTTCGACCTCTCCGACGCAACTCTGCTTCCCGGCGAGGCCGAGACGATCATCGCGGCGACGAGCGGGTTGCCGGCCTTGGTGCGATCAGCTATTTCCGTCGTCAAAGACCTTCCGCCACAAGACCGTCGAGAGGATCTTCTCGAGCTGAACTTGCAGCGCGCCATCAACAAATACATACACGAAAAAATCCTCGCCGACCCCGACCTCGCCGACCACCGCGAGTTCATCGTGACCTGCGCGACGGCACGAACTCTTGACGTGGATACCGCAGGCCATCTGTTCAAGTCGGGCGAATCCCGTGAGCAAGTTCGCAATCGTCTCCTTCTGCTGGAGACCATCGGTGCTCTCTCCCGAATCGAAACCGAGGCCGCAGAAACGTGGGAACTTGCTCCGGCAGTTCGACGTTCGATTCTTGCACTGCAGGCGCAGTCCGGAATTGATCCGACACAACAGATGTCGTCACTCTCGCAATACAGACTCGATTCCGGGCGCCACGCTTCGGCACTGAACTACGCAGTCGAAGCACACGATTGGCAACTCGTCGTCCACATTATCGAACATCATTGGGTCACGATGATCTCCGATAATCTGGAAGCCATTCGATCTGCGCTGCAAAGGCTTCCGCAACAAGCTGTCGGAAAGAACGTTGCCGTCAAAGCTGGGCGCAACCTCTACACCATGCACTTGACCGAAAAATTCAGCCTCCTCGATACGCTCCCCACCTCTCCGGAAGAACTTCGGGCACTCGGATCCGGAGATGGCGCAAAAGATGCACTCAGTGTCGGCTGCGTGCAATCGATCATGTTGCGGATGGCCGGAGAATACAAGCAGGCAGCCGAAATAACCCGTCGCCTATCATATTTGAGCCGTAGAGCTCTCGAGACCAACCCTGACGACGTGACCCGTCAACTCCCGATCATGCACTTGCAATGGGGAATCACATTTCAATTGAACGGAAGGTTCGCAGAGTCGACTATCGAGATGCGAACGGCCTACCGGGGAGGCCAGTCACAGGGCGCCGACTACATTGCGATCAACGCTGCCGGTAGTGCCGCAATGAACTGGGCCATCGTCGGCGAACCCCTGCAATCGCAACGATGGACACAATTCGAGTACAAGCATCCGGATACCCACGACAGACTCCGATCGATGGTCAAGGTATCCGGACTGGTCGCTCGCACGCTGGCGTCGCTCGACACTCTCGACTTTGTCTCGGCAGACGAAGCCCTCACCGCTTTGGGTCAACCGGCACAGAGGGAGGAACTGTGGGCCTTTGCCATCTATGCCCACTGCCAGTGCGCGCTGGCTCGTCGGGACACATTCTCAGCGCTATCCTTGTTACACAGGGCAGTTGACGCACATCAGAAGCACCTGAAACCTGGGTCGTTTGCCGGACCGCTGATGCGTTCGACCGAGATCGATCTCACCCTTGCCCTCGGGGACGGAAACAAAGCGTCGGCGCTGGCCTCCGAGATCGACGACCCGGCAGACAATCCGTGGACCCTGGCCTCTGTTGCCCGGCTCCGCCAGAAGACGGGGCAAAACGAAGCCGCGGTGGCATTGTGCCACCAATTCGATTGGGCTGGTGAATCATATCCGCGCGCACAGATGGAAACGCTTCTCGTTCAGGCCGTCGCGCATTGCCAGTTGGGCGAACACCGGCGAGCCGCAGAGGCCTGGTCCAAAGCGTGCAGCATCGCGGATCAGACCGGCAACCTGCGGTCGTTCTCGACTATTGCCCTGCCCGACATCGATCAGCTTGAATCGATGGCGAAAACCAATTCCAGTGCGCTCGCACAGTTCTTGAAAGTGATTCCAGCCGAAGCTTTTCCGCAATCGTTGCAGATCGTCACATTGACCGAACGTGAACGCACCGTCCTTTCACTGATCGACGCCGGGTTGAGTTCGGCGGCAATGGCCGACAAACTCTTCGTATCCGTCAATACGATCAAGACCCAGTTGCGCACGATGTATCGCAAACTCGGTGCACACAATCGAAACGAAGCCCTCACGCGGGCACGGGAACTTCGACTGCTCTGATTGGTCGACCGGATACATTCTGTAGGTATGAACACCGATACCTGCGCCTTCTGCAATATCGTCGGAGCCGACCAACCGGCGATCCGGATCCTCGAAACCGAGACCGTGCTGGCCTTCCTCGACGCACGACCGGTCAGTCGCGGGCACACACTCATAGTCCCCAAGCGTCATGCGACCAACCTGGACGAACTCGAAAACCACGAGGGCGCTGAGATGTTCCGCGTCGGGACGCTCGTAGCGGGGGCACTGCGTCGATGCGATATCGCCGCGGACGGCGTCAATTTTCTGGTCAACGACGGGCGGGCTGCAGGGCAGACGGTCTTCCATTCCCACCTACACGTCGTCCCACGCCACCTCGGAGACAAAGCGAAGTTCGCCGCGGGACTGCTGGCCCGGCGAGCTGTCGAACTCGAGCAGACAGGAGCGTCGATCCGCAGTCAGCTCGCGCTCTGAGCTACCAAGAACTCAGTCACGACGTCCCGATAACTCTGCGGTTGATCGTCATGAACCAAGTGCCCGGCGTCGGCAATGCGTACGTACTGCGTTCCGGGACGCTGCGCCATCTCACGCATCTGACCGTCCGGCGTGATCGTGTACTCGCCCTCGATAAGCAAGGTCTGCGCAGTCACCGCAACCCACTGGTCCCAGAAATGGCGCGTTCCCCATTCCTCGGAGATATCCCGAAACGTTGAGACGTCACCGTGGAGGTACCAACCGTCGTCGCGACGGGTGAATGAATCCAGAAAGTATTGTCCGGCAACCGGGCCGAAGAACTCCTTTGCCGCATCTTCGGTAGCAAAGGGTTGGGGCCACGCCGATACCATCTGCGCCCAGTTCTCCGCGGTGCGTCCGCGGAAGTCGGGTGCCATGTCTTCGAGGACCAAGGCCTGTACTTTTTCCGGATGGGCCGCTGCAAAACACCAGGCATGCAAAGCGCCCATCGAGTGCCCGATCACGATCATCGGCTCGTCGATTCCCGCAACTGCCGCCGCCACGTCCTCGACAAACGCCTCCGTCGTCAGCTCCTTCGGCGCGGGTCGACCGTGCCCGGCCGCGTCAAACGTGTAGACGTGTCCGAACTCGCGAATCCACGGCACGTGCCGGCGCCACGTTCGCGCACTACCCATGAGGCCGTGCAACAAAAGAATCGGCCGACCCGTCCCACCTTCGTCATGCAACACGAGTGTCACCGTACGCGGTGAGCGCGCGCGGTAATGTCGGATACATGGCAGTCGTGAAGATCAATGCAATCGAAATTCCTGAGGGCGCCGGCCCCGAACTGGAGAAGCGCTTCGCAGCACGCGCTTCCGCAGTGGAGAACTCTCCCGGTTTCCTCGGATTCCAACTCCTCCGTCCCACTGCGGGCGAGAGTCGCTACTTCGTGGTGACGCAGTGGGAGACCGAGCAGGCGTTCGCCGACTGGCGCGACGGTCCGGCCCGCGCAGCACACTCCGGTGAGCGTGCGAAGCCTGTCGCTTCGGGTGCGTCGCTGCTCGAATTCGAGGTAGTTCTGGACGTCCCAGCCAAGAGTTGAGTGACGATCGTGAAGGATTTCGTTCGCCTGGCGAGCGAAATCCTTCACGATCAGACGCCATTCGCTGCTATGGTTCGCTTGTAAACGCGATGGTCCGACAGGAATCCGGTGTAAGCCCGGAGCGGTCGCGCCACTGTAATTCGAGGTGAACCACCTCGACAGCCAGACACTTCGGCCATCGCATGGACCTAGGGGACGCGAAATCCCAGGAGGCTTCGATGGCACTCGCCTATTCTCCCGACACGTCGATCGATTCGACTCGTCTCGCTTTCATCGCCGCAGCCATAGTTGTGCTCGCGATGCTGGCTCTCTACGTGGTCGGATTCGACCAGGGCGCAATCTCGCGCACCGGCATGTACATGCATGAACTGATGCACGACGGACGCCACTTGATGGGCTTGCCGTGCCACTAGCCGACAATTTCACGAAGCTTCTGATTCGTGGCTTGTTGGCCGGTTTGATCGCGGGCATTCTTGCCGGCGGTGTTGCATACGTGCTGGGTGAACCGCACGTCAATGCCGCCATCGCGATCGAGGAAGCCAGCAGTGCCGGCGGGCATACACACGGCAGCGAAGAAGCACCCCTCGTCACCCGTGACGGCCAGCGCGCCGGACTCTTTCTCGCTACGTCATTGGCTGGACTGGCATTGGGTGCGATCTTCGCCGTAGTTGCCAACTACGCCCGACGGATCACCTCCATGGCCGGGCCGTTGTTGGCGATAACCATCGCTACCGGCGGGTGGCTCGCTATCGAAGCCGTGCCCTTCTTCAAGTACCCGGCCAACCCACCCGCTGTCGGCGATCCCGACACCATCAACCAGCGGACGCTACTGTGGCTTGCCACCGTCATTCTGGGCTTGCTGGCCGTCACCGCTGCGGCAGCCGCCGCGAAAGCTGTTTCAGCCCATGAGTTCATCAGTGTCCGGATCGCTGCTCCGGTTGCTGCGTTCTTGGTGATCGTCGCGATCGGTTACGTATCACTGCCCACGATCAACGAGGTCGGTGACGATTTTCCGGCAACTCTGTTGTGGGAGTTCCGATTGTCGTCGCTCGCTACGCAGGCGACGTTGTGGCTCGTTCTCGGATTGGCTTTTGCCTTCCTCACCGAGCGTGCCTCGAAGGATGCCGAAATCGCGAAGAAGTTCGCTATTCGCTGAAACTGCTGTGCGCCTTTATTAACCGCGGGCGGTTAATAAAGGCGCACAGCACAAGCGGGCGTCACTTCAGATGATGCACTTCCTGCAAGCCGTACACCGGCGTCGGGATGCCCTCGTAGCGCGCCTTGAGTTGAAGCGCGAGATACAGCGAATAGTGCCGCGACTGATGCAGATTGCCGCCGTGGAACCAGAGAGCTTCCTGCTGCGTCGGCTTCCACATGTTGCGCTGCTCGCCTTCCCACGGGCCCGGATCCTTGGTTGTGTCCGAGCCGAGGCCCCAAACTTTGCCGACCTTGTCTGCAACATCCTGACCGATCAGATCGGCAACCCACCCGTTCATCGAGCCGTAACCGGTTGCGTACACCACGACATCGGCCGGCAGTTCCGTACCGTCTTCGAGAACGACACTGTCAGCGGTCAATTCACGAGCATTCCCGTGGGCGAGCTTGATATCTCCGTTGGCAACCAATTCGGCTGCACCGACGTCGATGTAGTAGCCCGAGCCGCGTCGTAGGTACTTCATGAACAGGCCCGAACCGTCGTCGCCCCAGTCGTGCTCGAAGCCGGCCTGCTCGAGCCTGTCGTAGAAGTCCTTGTCCCGCTCACGGATTGCGTCGTACACGGGAATCTGGAATTCGTGCATGATCCGGTACGGCAGCGATCCGAATGTCAGATCGGCTTTATGAGTGGTCATTCCGGCGGCCAGTGCACGCTCCGAGTACAGATCACCCAAGCCCAAGTCCATCAACGAATCCGACTTCACGATGTGCGTCGAACTGCGCTGCACCATCGTGACGTCGACGCCGTTCTCCCACAGTGCGCCACAGATGTCATGTGCGGAGTTGTTAGCCCCGATGACCACGACCTTTTTGCCTACGTACTGATCCGGGCCGGGATGCTTGCTCGAGTGGTGCTGATCGCCCAGGAACTTGTCCTGACCCGGGAACGTCGGAACGTTTGCCTTGCCGGACATTCCGGTAGCCATCACCAACTGCTTGGGGCGCAACGTCAACTGCTCACCACCACGGTTGACGTTCACGGTCCATTCCTGAGCTTTCTCGTCGTACGACGCCGAGGTGCAGGTGGTGGAACTCCAGTACGGAACCTCCATGACCTTGGTGTACATCTCGAGCCAGTCGCCGATCTTGTCCTTGGGGGCGAACACCGGCCAGTTGTCGGGGAACGGCATGTAGGGCAGGTGGTCGTACCAGACCGGATCATGCAGGCACAGGGACTTGTAGCGTCCGCGCCACTGATCCCCGGGGCGTTCGTGACTGTCGATCACGATGGCCGGGACACCGAGTTGACGCATACGGGCGCCGAGCGCGATACCGCCCTGCCCGCCGCCGACGATCACGACGTAAGGCTGTGCGGTGTAACCGAGTTCGCGGTCTTCGTTTTCCTTCTGCTCTGCCCAAGTCACCCGGTTGGGGTCGGCACCGTGCTTCGCCCCGCGGGGTCGACGGGCTCCCTTACCTTCTTCGTGGCCTTTGAGTTCCTGGAGAGACGTCAGCAACGTCCAGGCCTCATCACCCTTCAATCGAAGGTGTCCGTGGGCCCGGCCGGTTGCCGTCTCGAATTCGATCCAGGCAGAAGTGACTCCGTCAGCTTCGTCCGGCGTCTCGGCGGTGCGAAATCCAGACGGATCAGTGTCGTCGAGACGCTCGGTGAGCATGTCGACAATCTGCTCACGTCCTTCGACGGTTTTGATGTTCCAGGTGAATGTGACCAGGTCACGCCAGAAACTGTCGAGAGCGAATTTTGCCGCGACGCGTGCGATGTCACGATCTGCAAGAGCGGCTTCGAACTCTGTCAGCCAGGCGTCGACGCGTTCCTGAGGCGTCTGCTCCTGAGGTGTCACAGCCACTGTGAGTGAAACCGTGGAATCGATGGTTTGCGTCATCACTTCTCCTTCTCGGAATGTGATACACAGCACATCGCATCGCAGGCTCGGGCCACAAGCGTTGCAATCCGTTGCAATGCCAGGAGTACGAACTCCGCCTATGTACGCGGCCAGGGTCGCCCGGCCAGTCTTTCGATGTCGGTATTGAAACGCTGCAGCCACGACGCAAAGGTGGCGACGTCCTCGGGATCCCAATCTTCCATCACCAGACCCAATCCGGCGATGTTGTCGGCACGCGCGACTTCAAGCCTGCGCGCCCCCTCGTCGGTGATCCGAAACTTGCGCGCCATTCCCCCAGCCGGGTCCGAAATACGTTCCACAAGTCCGGAATTCAATATCGATGAGGTTTGACGACTCAACGTCGACGTATCCAACCCGAAGGCGTCGGTGAGTTCACCGATGGACATCGGGCCGTCAATACTGATGCGACTCAACAACGTGTAGGCACTGCGGTCGAGATTGCTGACGTCACGCTTGGATCGAGGGACCGGCAGGGTCAGGTATCGCCCCAGGAGCATGGTCTCGAATTCGATCAAATGCGTGGGCTTGTCCATGCCAGTCCTTCTGTCGATCCACTCTTGGCTCCGTGCATCCGGAATCCGGCCCGACGGTACCCCACCGGAATGTGCACACTACAAACAATATGTATGCTGCACACCTCTTGCATGATGCAAGTCATTCGCATCGTAAACGATTCTTTACTTTATACAAATTAAGGAGAAGCGCGTGGAAAGTTCGACGCAACCCGACGTCCGCCCCGGCGGCCTCGTCGGAGTGCTCGCATTTGCGGGCATCGTCGCTGCGCTCATGCAGACGATCGTCGTGCCGCTGATCGGGGATCTCCCCAAACTGCTCAACACATCGGCATCCAACGCGTCGTGGGTCATCACGGCCACATTGCTCGCCGGCGCAGTGGCAACACCGATCACCGGCCGACTCGGCGATCTGTACGGCAAACGAAAGATGATCCTGATCTGCTCGATTCCGCTGATTGCCGGATCAGTTGTCGCCGCTATGGCGTCGTCATTGATGCCGATGGTCATCGGCCGCGGACTCCAGGGAATCGGCGTCGGCATGATCCCGTTGGGTATCAGCGCCCTACGTGACCTGCTCCCCCCGGAGAAGCTTCATTCCGCCATCGCCCTGATGAGCTCTTCCATGGGCATCGGCGGCGCCCTCGGACTCCCCATGGCCGCTGCCGTGGCAGAGCACACCAGTTGGCGCGTTCTCTTCTGGGGATCTGCCGTCCTCAGTGTTGCAATCGCAGTGCTGATCTGGTTCTTCGTTCCCGCCACCCCCGTGCATAATCCCGGTGGCCGCTTCGATCTGATCGGCGCCCTCGGTCTGGGAGTCGGCTTGATATCACTCCTCCTGGGCGTCTCGAAGGGCGGCGACTGGGGCTGGACCAGCGGATCGATCCTCGGCCTGTTCGCGACCACCATCATCGTCCTGGCGGCGTGGGGTTGGTGGGAACTGAGCACCGACGATCCGTTGGTCGATCTCCGCATCGCCGCGCGGCCTCAGGTGTTGTTCACCAATGGGGCTTCCATCGCTGTCGGCTTCGCAATGTACGCCCAGGCACTGATCCTTCCTCAGCTACTCCAGCTGCCTGCAGCCACCGGATACGGCATGGGACAGTCGATGCTGGCAATGGGACTGTGGATGCTGCCCGGCGGGTTTGTCATGATGGCTGTCTCCGTCGCCGGCGCAAAACTCTCCGCTAGCCGGGGGCCAAAAATGACGCTGCTGCTCGGAACTCTGGTCATCGCCGCGGGTTACGGATCCTCGATGTTCTTCATGGGATCGACCTGGGGACTGTTGATCGTCACGTGCATCTGCAACGCGGGAATCGGCCTTGCCTACGGCTCGATGCCGGCACTGATCATGGGCGCGGTCCCGCCGTCCGCTACCGGATCGGCAAACAGCTTCAACACACTGATGCGCTCGGTCGGCACCTCGATCTCCGCTGCCGTCGTCGGCGTTGTTCTCGCGCAGATGAGCATGGACTTCGGCGGACACACCTTGCCGACGGAAGCCGGATTCCGCACCGGACTTCTCATCGCTTGCGGCGCCGCACTGTTCGCGGCCGCCATCACGACGCTGATTCCGGCACGAAAGATTGCCTCGTCAGCCGAAACCACTCCACCGAAGTCTGTCGCGAAGGTCTGACCCGGAAACGGGTACCCGCACATGTGCGGGTACCCGTATTCACTGGGACTCGGGTTTCAACTTACCGAGCCCCAGAGATTGAAACCCGACAACGTAGAACAACGTCCACAGCACCGCCCAGTCCACGAAACCCAATGCATTGCCATGTAATCCGTCTGCAACTGCAGGTTCATGGAGAATGTGTTCGGCCGCAAAACGGTAGTAGAACAGAAATGTCCCTACCGCCAAGGCAAACGTGAACACACCACGGACCACAAGGTTGACGCCGCCCCCGAACCCTGTGGGCTTATTACCGAATGCGTTGGCCCACAAGATCATCCAGAAGGCCCAGCACACACCGAGTTGCGCCGGAAACTGATGTACGACGGTACCCAACTCCGCAACTGCGGCACTTCCCAAAAGTGCTTTCACGACTGGGACAGCCACAAAATAGAGTCCCGTTCCCAGAGCGAAATTTCCGACAGTAGCCGCGAGCGCCGTCCGGCCTCCGCCACCGAATACCCTCCATGGCCAATTGTCCAACGTCTGCCCGGTCAGAATCACCACGACCACAATGCAATAGAACCAGCCCAGCACTGCGTCGACGGTCATTACAGGATTTGTCGCAGACAGCGAAACGGACGGCAATCCGAACACGAAATACAACGCCAAGGTCGGTACGGCGACAAACGCAATCTCGCACAGACCCACAAGCGGTTGCTTCATTCCCAGCGCGATCCACGGCCAGTGCTTCCAATTGAGCACCACCATCACCCACGTGCCGAAGCCGAACAGCACGAATAAAGCACCAGCGAAGTAGCCAATTCCTCCTTCCCGATCTGCTGTGAAGTCCGGATAGAGGCTTCCGAGTCCGTTGGCGAGCAACCATGTCACCGCTACGGAGAACACCGTTGTCGCGGCCATGATTGCCAGCCCTCTCACCGGCTGCAGTAGCCGATCGAAACCTGCAAATTCGCAGTTGAAGCCGATGAATACCACAAAGAGGATCGCCCAGAACAACGCAGCGTTGAAGGGAAGCGGATAGAAGCTCCACGGACTGGTGGTGGGATCTGCGAGGAGAAACCAGCTCCCCAGAGCCAAGATCAGGACGATCACAAGATTCGCGACACCGAACAGAATCCAACGGCGGGAAGGTTGAATACTCGGTGTACCCGAACTCGTCGGAGCATCGACTGTAGCTGTCATATTTCCTTCTCCCAGTTGTGTCGCAAGACAATTCACGAAGTCGTCGCGCAACTATGAAGGCACCGAAGCAGATACGGGGAGGGTTGCTGCAGGTTGCAATTGCCATCCAGCTTCCGGGTTTGCAACGCGATGCAACCCTTCTATATTGTGGTCGTCATCACATATAACTCACTCATCGGCTTACCCCGCCAACGAGGAGAACTGAATGAGCATCACCGACAAGGTTGCATTGGTCACCGGCGCAGGCCAAGGAATCGGTCGCGGAATCGCACTCCGACTCGCCCACGACGGCGCAGATATCGCTCTGGTCGATCTCGACCACACCAAGCTGGATGCCGTTGCACGTGAGATTCACGAAATAGGCCGTCGGACAACCACCTTCATAGCCGACGTCAGCGACCGCAAACAGGTACACAACGCAGTCGAACATGCCCATTCGGAGCTAGGCGGTTTCGATATCATCGTCAACAACGCAGGAATCGCACTGGTAGGCCCGCTGTCCGACGCCGCTCCCGAAGAGGTTGCCACGATCTGGAGGGTCAATGTCGACGGAGTTCTGTGGGGGATCCAGGCCGCGGCTACCAAGTTCAAGGCGCTCGGACACGGCGGAAAGATCATCAACGCATCGTCGATTGCCGGCCACGACGGCTTTGCCATGCTGGGCGTGTACAGCGCAACAAAATTCGCGGTCAGAGCGCTCACACAGGCAGCCGCCAAGGAATACGCGTCCGATGGCATCACCGTCAACGCATACTGCCCTGGTGTAGTCGGAACGGATATGTGGGTAACGATCGACAAACGGTTCTCCGAATTGACCGGAGCACCGGAAGGCGAAACATACGACAAGTTCGTCGGCGGCATTGCGCTGGGCAGAGCGGAAACTCCCGACGACGTGGCGGGGTTCGTCTCCTACCTGGCAGGACCGGATTCCGATTACATGACTGGCCAATCCGGCCTCATCGACGGCGGGTTGGTATATCGCTGACATGTCGACACCCACGACGCGGTTGCCTGAACCCGCGATGCCCCCTGGTGAGGATCCTCGCAACTACGCGAGGACCCTAGCCGCGGTGTACGACGCGACGATGGCCGGCGACAAAGCGCCGGCGCGTCCCCGCGATGTGGTGCGTCAGTCCTGGCAGCGCTTGAAAGACCTCGGAGTCGATCCCGAGCAGAATCACACCGAACCGTCGATGGACATGGCCGAACTTGACCTGCGACGCCGCGAATCCGGCCTCTACGACGTTCTCGACGATGTGACTCGCGGGCTCGAATCAGTCACCGCGAGCGGCGAAAACATCATGGTGGTCGCAGATATCCACGGAACAGTGCTGTGGCGCAGCGGCTCTCATCGGGTAATGGATCAGGCCGCACGGCTCGGGTTCATCGAAGGCGCGAACTGGGCAGAGAATTCAGTCGGCACCAACGCTATCGGAACTGCGCTGGTATCGAGACAGGCCGTCCAGATATTTTCGGCCGAACACTATGCGCGTAGCCATCATTCGTGGACCTGTGCCGGTGCACCGATCCGAGATCCGCGCGACGATCGTGTCATCGGTGTCGTAGATATCAGCGGCCCAGCCAAAACCGTCCATCCCACCACACTCGCACTCGTTGACGCCGTCGCACGCCTCGCCCAATCGCACCTGCGCGACAAACATCGCGACAACCTCGACCAATTACGTTCTGTCGCAGCACCGATGCTTGCGCGTGGCAGTTCTCCGGCACTGGTTACCGATTCTCACGGCTGGGTTGCAGCAGTCGATTCGCTCCCACATCGCACGCGAATCCTGCTTCCCGCTGCAATGACTCCCGGTACGACCTGGTTTCCCTCGCTCGGTCTGTGCGAATTGAATCCGCTCCCCGGCGGTTGGCTGATTCGCCCGACAACGTCCGGTACCGAGATCGCGGCCCCCGCGGTACACATCGACCTCCGAGACTCCGAGAACATGTCCGTGACCGTGACATCAGGATCTGGGGAATGGACGTACTCACCCACACAGAGGCACGCGGAAATTCTGTTTCTCCTGGGCTCCGAGCGGAGCGGACGAACAGCATCGCAATTGGCCCAGGATCTGTTCGGAGACTCGGCCCGCACGGTAACCGTACGGGCCGAGATGTCTCGTCTGCGTAAAAATCTTGCGGGAATTGTTGCGGCACAGCCTTACCGGTTTGTCGACGCCGCAGAAGTCACCCTCTCACTCCCCGATGTCGGCGCACACCTACTGCCGTTCTCGAATGCTCCGGCTGTGTGTGCCGGCCGATTGCGTCAGGCCGATTCGGATGCCTGAGTGAGCAACTGCAAGAACACCTCTTCGGGCTGAGCACCCGAGACCGCTATTGCACGGTTGGCAACAAAGAACGGAACACCGCTCACCTGAAATTGACGCGCCATCGACAGATCCTCGCGAACAGCGTCGGCTGCTGCGTCGGAAGCAAGTTGCGCGCGGACCGTTTCTTCGTCCAGGCCCACGCTTACAGCGATGCGGACCAACTCTTCGCGGTCGTCGATCACCTTGCCGTCGCTGAAGTGCGCTTTGAACAGGGCCTCCAGAAGGTCAGCCTGCTTGTCGCCGGCCAAGTGAAGTAACCGGTGAGCGTCGAAGGTGTTGGCGGCGATCGCGGTATCGAAATCGAGATCCAGGCCAACCTCGGCTGCCGTATTCGCAACCGAAGAGAACATCTGCCGCACCTGATCCGGAGCCATGCCCTTCATCTCGACAAGAGCCTCGAGTTCGGTGCGGCCCTCGCCCACCGGAGTCTCGGGAGCCAGCTGGTACGAACGCCAGATGACCTTGACGCGGTCCTTGTTATCGAACCTGTCGAGCGCCGCTTGGAATCGGGTCTTGCCGATGTAGCACCACGGGCAGGCAACATCCGACCACACCTCAACGGTGAGGTCCTGGTCGGTCACGTCTTGGTCAATCACAATTTGATCACTCACCGAAGGTGCAACAACAAACCCTGCTCCGATTAATCCCGACGTCATCCGGCCCGGCCACGTCGGGTAGCTCAAGCAGGTTGGGAAGCCGCAGTGAGCAACTGCAAGAACACGTCCTCCGTTTGCGCGCCGGAGACCGCTATTGCACGGTTGGCAACAAAGAACGGAACACCGCTCACCTGGAATTGACGCGCCATCGCCAGATCCTCTCGAACCGCGGCGGCTGCTGCGTCGGAAGCGAGTTGATCCCGAACCGTATCCGCATCCAATCCCACGCTGACGGCGATGCGGACCAGTTCTTCACGGTCGTCGATCATCTTGCCGTCCCTGAAGAATGCCTTGAACAGTGCATCCAGAAGGTCCGACTGCTTGTCCCCGGCCAAGTGAAGCAACCGGTGAGCGTCAAAGGTGTTGGACGCGAGGGCAGCGTCGTAATTCAATTCCAGACCGAGCTCGGCTGCCGTGGTCGTGACGTGATCGAGGACTTCTCCCAGCTGATCCACAGTGGTGCCTCGCCGTGCGGCCATGGCATCAACCACTGCGCGGCCCTCACCCACCGGAGTCTCGGGAGCTAGCTGATACGAACGCCAGATGACCTTGACACGGTCCTTGTTCTCGAACCTGTCGAGCGCAGCTTGAAACCGGGTCTTGCCGATGTAGCACCATGGGCAAAGAACATCCGACCACACCTCGACAACGATGTCCTGGCCGGTCACATCTTGGTCAATCACAATTTGATCAGTCACCGAAGGTGCAACAACACAAACGGGTGCGGTTAATCCCGACGTCAGGTGACCAGGCCAGACCGGTATGCGACCAACGACGCACTCACCCGGTTGTTCACTCCGAGTTTCGAGAACAACGACGAGATGTGTGACTTGATCGTGGTCTCACCGAGGTACATCCGCGCCGCAATATCGCTGTTCCCCAGACCTGTGGCCAACTCCGCCAGAACCTCGCGCTCACGGTCGGTGAGGACCGCCAAGGCCGTCTGATCCGGAACCTGCTGACGTGGAGCAGACGCCACGATCGCACGCAGCGAATCCCGACTGAACAAGGCATGATCCGACGCAACGACGCGTACCGCCTGCTGAAAGTCTTCTGGTGCACCGTCTTTCCGCAGAAAACTGTGCGCTCCGGCCTCGACCGCCTCGATGACGACACCATCGACGTCGAATGCCGTCATCGCAATGACCTTGGGTGGATTAGGCATGGACATCAGCTCACGCGTCGCCTCCAAACCACCGACACGTGCCATCTTGAGGTCCATCAGCACGACGTGAGGGCGAAATCGAGTGACCTTGGCAGCAACCTGGTCTCCGTCCTCGGCCTCGGCAACCACCACGATGTCCGGGGCGGCCTCGAGGATGTCTTTCATCCCGCGCCGAACCCAGGCGTCGTTGTCGACAATCAGCACCGTAATGCGCGAGTCTGTGTTCATGGTGCGCTCAGATTACCGAGCGGCACCGACAGGTCCACACGAACAAGAGACTAAGCGAACCAGGGCACCCAGCAACTGACCACAAAATCGGGACCGACAACGCCGGCCTCGACCTTTCCGCCGATCTCTCGTGCCTGCTCGGCCAAACCTCGCAGTCCCGACCGCGAACCGACCGACGTCATCGCCGGCAGATCACTAAGTCTGTTCCGTGCCATGATCCGAATGCCGTCGTGCGGCGATCCCGTGACAGAGATGACCAGAGCCTGGTCACTGGCGTACTTCTGCGCATTCGTGAGCGCTTCCTGCACGACGCGATAGCAGACGTGCCCAGCCAACATGCCCACGTCACCGGGAAGCAATTCGGTTTCGAGGCGGCAATGGATTCCGGCGGCCCGCGCTCCGTTGACCAGGTCCCCGACTGCGTCGATGCCCTGATGGCCGCCATGAGCACCTCGATCGCCTGTTCCGCGAAGCACTCCCACGATGCTCTTGAGTTCGTCCAACGCTTCGTGCGCGGTGGTCCGAATCATTGCCGCCGTGTTGACCACCTTCTCAGGGTTGTCCGCGGCACTGACTTGAAGTCCACCCGCGAACAACGAGATTCGACTCAAACTGGCCGCAATGGTGTCGTGCATGTCGCGGGCAATGCGTGTTCTTTCCTCCGTGCGAATGATCTCGTCGCGCATGACATCGGTTTCTTCGGTAGCCAGATCACGGACATGCTCTGCCTCGACAAGCGCCGATTTGGTTCGGACCAGTAGTGACAGCGCGAGAACGATGCCAACCATGACGGCTGCAACAAGCCATGGGATCCAGATTGCCAAGTCGTACTGCTCGAGCTCTGTGCCGTCTTTCGGCATGGCAGTTCCCAGAGTGAGTGCCGAGTACTCACGATCTCGAAAAGCGTCGTAAGTCAACGAGATTCCACACACCACATAGACCGCCACGCCGGCAGCAATCAGCCGCGGCCCGCGGGCGAAGCGAGCAACTGTGAACAATGCAATCAGTGCGGCAGTTGCATCGGTTACGAAGAACAGAGGCCCCACCAACGTGATTGCGAGAACTTCCCAGGGACGCTGATGCCGCCAGATGAGAGCGATCGCGCCGGTCACGCTCAAGACAAATCCGATACCGATATTCCACGGCGGCATATTTCCCGACGACCCGGCAATGCTCACTGTCATGAGCGAACAGAAAATGCTCAAGGAGACGGCGGCACTCGTCCACACGCGTCGCCGCACAGTACTTCCTCGGGTAGTGATCACCGAGTAAGCGTATCTACTGCCACCGACGACTCGAATCAACCGAAAGGACCCCAGACGCGCAGGAACACCGACCGAAAGGAGGAGTCGACCCGATCATTCGGCCGACGCGCCAGGCACCCCTATCGCCGTTGACTAGGGCCATACCCACTCTCGAAAGGCGCACATCATGCGATCCCTCCGCACTCCCCTCGTTATCCTGGCCGTCGGCGCAGCACTGTTCGCAACCATCGCTTCGGGCGAATCCAACGAAGCAAAGAAGGCCGAAGGCGGCGGATCATCATCGGCGCCCGCTTCGACATTCGGAGTCGGCGACGTCGTCGACCTCGGAGACTGGCGCGTCCAGGTACACGGCGTTGTCGACCCGTACGTCTCGACAAACCAGTTCATGGCCCCGGATCCCGGAAATCGCTACGTCGTGATCGACACAGAGGTGACCAATAACAACGACAAGCCCGAGACTGTGTCCTCGGTGATGTGCTTCGAACTACAGGACAGCACGAACAAGTCCTACAACATGACCATCACCGACAGCAGTACGTCCACCGTCGACGGCGAACTCGCCCCCGGAGCAGCCAAGCGCGGCGAACTGTCGTACGAGGTCCCCGAGGCAGCTACGGGCCTGCGCCTGCAATTCAAGTGCGACTTGTTGTCGTCCGGTTCGGCAACCATCAACCTCTCGTGAACCAGCCAGGCGATCTGCTGCTGCGACCGTTGGCGCTCATCTCCGTCGCCGTAGTTCTGATCAACGATCACGTACTCAAAGATGCGTTCGGGAATGTGTTGACCGGAAAGCTCTCCGATATCGCCGGAGTATTCCTGTTCCCGATCCTGCTACTTTCCGTACTCGAAGTTGCTCGCCGAACTTTAGTAGGCACCGGAGCGATCGCCTGGTCTGTCGCCGTCACCGGAATCGGCTTCGCTGCAGTGAAACTGATTCCGGTGGTGGGCGACGCGTATGAATACACGATCGGATTTCTCCGTTGGGCGGCAAGGGGATTCAGCGGCGAATTCGCACCGATCCTCGTCTACCGGGACCCCTCGGATCTCTGGGTACTCCCGATCCTGATCGCGAGCTACTTCGTGATCACGCGAAACCGTACTCGAGCGCCGGAGGGGGCGGTCGAGCACGGAACCGTTAATCCAGTGCCGCGTCCAGCGTGATCTCGACGCCTGTCAGGGCCTTACTGACCGGGCACGTTTCCTTCGCTGCCTGCGCAACTTTCGCGAATGCATCCGCGTCGAGACCGTCGACCTCGGCGCGGACGGTGAGCGTGATGCCGGTGAGCTTGAAGCCGACGGTGTCGGGGCCCAACGAAACGTCGGCAGTGATGTCGAGGCTCTGCGGAGTTCCGCCGGCCTCGGCGATCAGCGCCGATAACTGCATTGCGTAGCAGGAGGAATGCGCTGCCGCGATCAGTTCCTCAGGACTTGTAGTGCCGCCGGCTTCGTCGGCAGCACGTTTGGGAAATGACACGTTGAAGGTCGCGGCACCGGAACTGGTGAGTTCGACCTGCCCGGACCCGGCTTCGAGTGTGCCGTTCCAGGCGGTGCGTGCGGTACGAGTTGGCATTGAGTGTCCCTGCTTCCGTCGACGAATGAATCGGTGAACGCCTTGCCGTTCAAACCTACCCACTTCAGCCGAGCAACGTCGCGCACAACAATGCCGAGACTCGTTCCGCTTCCGAGAAACCAACGACGCGACCTACGTCGAATACCAGTCCCAATGCCGCGTGAACAAGGAATCTCGCTTGCACCACGGTCAATTCGGGCCTCGCTTCGACGCACAGGTGCGCCCACTCTTCGATGTTGAGTCGCTGAATCTTGCGCAATTCCGCGCGGGCATCGTCGGGCAAGTTTCCGATTTCCGCGAAATACACGGCCAGTAGCTCACTCTGAGCGAAGAAGACAGCGACGTACATCTCGGCAAGGGTGCGGACTGCCTGCAGCGGAGTCTCCGATTCTGCCAATGCCGAACCCAAAGTGACGTTCAGTCGATCGGACGCACGGTGGAAAGCCGCAGCAAGTAGATCTGCCTTGCTCGGAAAGTACCGGTACACACTCGAAGCCGTGATCCCGGCAGCAGCCCCGATTTCCTCGATACTGACTTCGTGATATCCCCGTTCGTAGAAGAGCAGCACGGCTTCATGAAGCAGTACCTCACGTTTCGACGTTCGGACGAGTCCCGGAATCTGCTTCGTGACTTTCACGCCTTTCGTGGCTGTCGAAGACCCGATCTGAGGTAGTTCGATATCGATCACCGACCAGCAAATTGAGAGCAGGAATGCTTCGATCTGCTTGGGCGGCAACGCCGATCGATGTGCCGTGACACTTCCGATCACACTCAGGACAGCTGATGTGACGAGGCCCAGGTGTGCACGATCGAGTTCCGGACGAACCGTCGACAATGGATCCGCTATCCGCTGGCGTAACGCAAGCACCTCGAGGCGCAGATTCTCGCGATCCGTCTTTTCCAGATAGCGGCCTTCCCATCGATAGAGTCCGCCCCGACGCCGATTCTCGAGGGTGACGCCGATGACTGCAACCATCACGGCTTGTAGCTGTTGCCGTGGATCGTCACGCTCGCACCGTGCCGCATCAGTCGCGTCGAGCAACGCCTGGGACAGGCTCTCCACCGCATGGACGAACAACGCGTATTTGTTGGGGAAATGGCGATACAGCGCCGGACCGGACACTCCGACCGCCGACGCAATATCGTCGATACCGACCGCATGGTAGCCGCGTTCGCTGAAAGCCTCGGCTGCAACGGCCGCAATCTGCGCCTTGCGGTTCTTCGGCCTCGTGCGTGGGGCGGATTCATCACCACCTACAGCGACGCGCGTCCGTGTGGGCATGTATCCCTCCATCCATTCAGCAACCGTACTCATTTTCTCCGAACACCCTTGACAGGCTCACTCAGGGTGTTATGTTAACCGACATTCGCACAAGTCTTGCAGAAAAGTCCACCACCGAAGTCAACACCACCGGCACGAGTTTCGGCTTGCACCAACGGAACACCTTCGATCAGACCGACCGTAAGAAAGTAGCTGTGAGCTGATGATTCGCATGTTTTGCAAGACCCGTTCCGGTTCCGCATGACGACCGCCACGGCCGGCCTGCTGTCGGAACTCGACAACAGCGTCCTGCGATTGACGTTCAACCGCCCCGAGCGCATGAACGCGATCGACCTGGAAACGATGAACGCGCTTGCCGACGCCATTGTCGGTGCCGACAACAACCCTGACGTTCGCACCATCGTCATCACCGGAACCGGACGTGCCTTCTGCACCGGAGCCGACCTCGCGGCTGCCGCGATGAATCCGACCGATCCCCATGTCGTCATGGACTCTGCAAACGCCGTGATCCGCGCTATCACGAGCACCGCCGTACCCGTGATAGCCGCAGTCAACGGCCCGGCCGCCGGCGTCGGCGTCTCCATCGCCCTTGCCGCAGACCTGACGTACGCCGCCGAAAGTGCGTACTTCCTCCTGTCGTTCGTCAACATCGGACTGATGCCCGACGGCGGCGCCAGCGCACTGGTGCCTGCTGCCATCGGCCGAGCCCGGGCTGCGGAGATGTTCCTACTCGGCGAAAAAGTGTCGGCGGAGAATGCAGAAAATTTCGGTCTGGTCTCCCGAACGCTTCCCGCCGATCAATTCGCGGCCCATATCGAGGCCGTCGCGACGCGTACCTCGAAAGCACCTCGACGCGCTCTCGAACTCACCAAAGCTGCCCTCAATGCCGCGACACTCGACCGCATCGATGCAGCCTTGGAACTCGAGAAGACTGGTCAAGTAGAACTTCTTGTCAGCGCCGACTTTGCCGAGGGCGCAACAGCAATGCTCCAGAAACGCGCACCGAACTTCAAGTGATTCAAGAGAGGAAACCGTACATGGCCTCCATCGATACAGCGTCCGAGGTACAACGCTTGCGACGCACCAACTGGAACAACCAAGTCGCTCATCATGCTCAGATGATCCCTGATCACACCGCACTGCGATTCCTCGGCGATTCCATCTCCTGGAGCACACTGAGCGAACGCGTCGACAAACTTGCCGACGCCCTCTCCCGTCGCGGCGTCAGCTTCGGCGACCGCGTCTTGATCCTGATGCTCAACCGCCCCGAGTACCTCGAGGTAGTGCTTGCCACCACTGCGTTGGGCGCGATCGCAGTACCGGTGAACTTCCGTCTCACTCCGCCCGAGGTCACCTATCTGGTCAACGACTCGGGATCCAAAGTCATTGTCGCCGAAGGACCGCTCGCTCCACTAGCTGCCGCAGCGCGAGCCGCCTCCGACGGTATCGACATCTCCATCACCGTCGGAGCACCGGCCGAAGGTGACAGCCTCACATACGAGGACTTGATCGCCGAGACCGGAGACAGCCACATCCCTCGCGACATCCCCGATGACACACCGGCACTCATCATGTACACCTCGGGAACCACTGGGCGCCCGAAGGGTTCGGTGCTCTCGCACTCCAATCTCGCGTCTCAGTCTTTGACCTGCATCCGCGCATTCCATCTCTTCAAAGAGGATTCCATCGGATTCTGCGCGACGCCGATGTTCCATATCGCGGCCCTCGGATCCATTGCTCCGAGCCTGCAATTGGGCACCGCCACAGTCATCCATCCACTCGGGGCTTTCGACCCGGGTGCACTTCTCGACGTCCTCGAAGCCGAGAAGGTCACCAGCCTGTTCCTCGTTCCGGTTCAGTGGCAGGCCGTGTGTGCCGTCCAGAAAGCGCAACCCCGCGCATTGTCACTGAAGAATATTTCCTGGGGCGCGGCGCCGTCGTCGGACACGATCTTGCGTGCAATGGCGGAATCATTCCCCGACGCATTCAACGTCGCGGTCTTCGGCCAAACCGAAATGTCGCCTATCACTTGCGTTCTCGACGGTGAAGACGCAATTCGCAAACTCGGATCGGTGGGCCGCGTCATCCCGACCATCTCGGCGCGCGTTGTCGACGAGAACATGGACGACGTCTCACCCGGAGAGATCGGCGAGATCGTCTACCGCGGGCCGACAATGATGAGCGAGTACTGGAACAACCCGCAAGCCACCGCCGACGCTTTCACTGGCGGCTGGTTCCACTCCGGCGATCTGGTGCGTGTCGACGACGAAGGCTTTGTCTACGTCGTGGACCGTAAGAAGGACATGATCATCTCGGGCGGTGAGAACATCTACTGCGCCGAAGTCGAAAATGCTCTCTACGAACACGAATTGATTGTCGAAGCCGCAGTAGTCGGGCGTTCCGACGCCAAGTGGGGCGAGGTGCCCGTGGCAATTATCGCCATGGCACCCGGCGCCGGCGCTGATCTGACAATCGAAGAACTCGGCACATTCCTCGCTGATCGCCTGGCCCGTTACAAGCATCCCAAGGACATCGTTGTGGTGGAAGCCCTGCCGCGCAATGCCAGTGGCAAGGTGGTCAAGGGTGAACTGCGCGAGAAGGTTCGATCAGTCGACGCGGTTTCCTGATTCTCACTGAACAAGCCTGACGGGCGGCGCTTCATCGAGGTGCCGCCCGTTCTGCGTGAGCTACGAGGCACCGATCGTCAACGCCAGGTTCATGACGGTCACATCGATTTCCAGATCTTCGTATTGACTCGACAAGATCGTCACCCTCAACTGCGTGAGGTATTGACCAGAATCCGTTTCGGTCACGACGTAACGGGTTGTGGCCTCGAGAGTCAACGCACATGCGAGCAGTTTCTCGACATCGATGTGTCCTGCTTCGCCAAGATCGCCGACGCGTCCACAACCCCGTCGGCACCGACTGTGTAGCCGCTCATGGTGGCTGCATTCACCACTTGCACCAAGTCCGATCGCACACCATCAAGCATTCCCGATGACGTCCGATACTCTCGAGCAATCACGCTGAGCGCACCCGCTACCTTGCCTGCGGTGCTGCTCTCCCCCACCACACGTTCTGCTGCGGCTTTTGCGGCTTCACCGTGCCAACTCTCGGCCAGGACATCCTGGTCCAAGCAGAGGCTGTGCATGCTCTCGTCGATCTTTCGAGACATTGCATCGATTCCATCAGCGCTGCCGATCAGGTCTTTCGGTCGCCACGCCACAACGTTCGGCACTGTCAGCGTCACGACGGAACGCTCATTGTCCGCAACACCATTCGTTATGTTGCCGACTTCCACTAAACGAAGGCAAATATTCGAAATCCCGAGGGCTGCTGCACCACAAGCTAATTCAGCTACCTGCTGAAATTCTGTTCCACTAGCGCATCCTGCGAATCAGCAAACGGTGTACTTACATCCGTTTCTGCCAAAAGCTGACTGGTTTCAACAATTTCGGCCGAGAACCGCCTTAACATCCCCGGATCAACTTGCAACGTCAAAATCCCCCCCTCAGAACCGCCCAACCCCTTGTCGGAGAGTAGCAGCCTGAGTGGTACGTGCCCGGCCTCCGAAGCTAGGCGCCTACGTGCAACTTTCGGTGCAGTTCGCGAACCTCCGGAGAAAGTTCCGAAATCGGGCCTTCCACTAAGACATTCGGTGCAACCTCGTTGATCGACAGAGACTTCACCGGTGCCGGCGGCACTCCCCACTCCGCCAACCATTCACCGAGTTGCGCGGCCGAACAGATATATACGATCCTGCCCAGTCCCACCCAGGCATGAGCGGCCGCACACATCGGGCAGTGCTCACCGGAGGTGAATACCGTTGCGGTGGAACGCTCTTCCGGCGTCAAGTACTGAGCAGCCCATCTGGCCAATTCGAATTCCGGATGGCGGGTACTGTCTCCACCGGCAATCCGGTTTCGATCCTCAGCGAGAAAAGTTCCGTCGGCAGCGGCGAGGACGGACCCGAACGGCTCGTCGCCGGCATCCAAGGCCTCCGTCGCCAATTCGACGCAACGACGAAGATGCCCCATATCGATTTCATTCATTTCCTTCTGCCCCTCCGCTTTTCGAATACACGAACGGGCGGCACCCGATGGGTACCGCCCGTTCTCGTTACTGCTCTGTACTACTCTGCAGCGCTTTCGCTCTCGCCGGCCTTGGACAGCTCGATCGGCGGCGCGTCCGGCACGTCGATCGGCTTCTTGGTAGGCGTGAACGTGAACTTCGCGTCCTCGCCCGAGCCTTCGCCGTCCCAGCCTTCGACGTCGACGAGCACGATGTGGCCCGGTCCGATCTCTCCGAAGAGGATCTTCTCCGACATCTGGTCCTCGATCTCGCGCTGGATGGTGCGACGCAGCGGCCGCGCACCCAGTACCGGATCGAATCCGCGCTTGGCCAAAAGCGACTTGGCCTTGTCGGTGACCTCCATGGCCATGTCCTTGTTCTTGAGTGCCTTCTCGACGCGAGCCAGCATCAGGTCCACCATCTGAACGATCTGCTCGTTCGTGAGCTGATGGAACACGACGATGTCGTCGATACGGTTCAAGAATTCCGGACGGAAATGCTTCTTCAGCTCGTCGTGCACCTTGAGCTTCATGCGCTCGTAGTTCGATCCGCTGCCCGAGCCCGAACTGAAGCCCAGGCCGACAGCCTTGGAGATGTCGGACGTACCGAGGTTGGACGTGAAGATCAGCACCGTGTTCTTGAAGTCGACGGTACGACCCTGACCGTCGGTGAGACGGCCGTCCTCGAGCACCTGCAGGAGCGTGTTGTAGATCTCCTGGTGTGCCTTCTCGATCTCGTCGAACAGCACCACGGAGAACGGCTTACGACGGACCTTCTCGGTGAGCTGGCCGCCCTCCTCATATCCGACGTACCCGGGAGGGGCACCGAACAGACGCGAAGCGGTGAAGCGGTCGTGGAACTCGCCCATGTCGATCTGGATCAGAGCGTCGTCGTCACCGAACAAGAAGTTGGCGAGCGACTTCGCAAGCTCCGTCTTACCGACACCCGACGGGCCGGCGAAGATGAACGAGCCCGAGGGACGCTTGGGATCCTTCAGACCTGCACGGGTACGACGGATCGCCTTGGAGACAGACCTGACGGCCTCTTCCTGTCCGATGATCCGCTTGTGCAGTTCGTCTTCCATGCGGAGCAGACGCGTGGTCTCCTCCTCGGTGAGCTTGAAGACGGGGATGCCGGTCCAGTTGCCCAGAACCTCGGCGATCTGCTCGTCGTCGACCTCTGCGATGACGTCCAGGTCGCCCGCACGCCACTGCTTCTCACGCTCTGCGCGCTGAGCGACGAGGGTCTTCTCCTTGTCGCGCAGGTTCGCGGCCTTCTCGAAGTCCTGCGCGTCGATCGCAGATTCCTTCTCGCGACGCGCGTCGGCGATACGATCGTCGAATTCGCGCAGGTCCGGCGGTGCAGTCATCCGACGGATGCGCATTCGCGCGCCCGCCTCGTCGATGAGGTCGATCGCCTTGTCCGGCAAGAAGCGGTCGTTGATGTAGCGGTCGGCCAGTGTCGCAGCTGCAACGAGTGCACCGTCAGTGATGGAGACGCGGTGGTGAGCCTCGTAGCGATCACGAAGTCCCTTGAGGATCTCGATGGTGTGCTCGACGGTGGGCTCGCCCACCTGCACGGGCTGGAAACGACGCTCGAGAGCAGCATCCTTCTCGATGTACTTGCGGTACTCGTCGAGAGTGGTGGCACCGATGGTCTGCAGCTCACCGCGAGCCAGCTTGGGCTTGAGGATGGAGGCCGCGTCGATAGCGCCCTCGGCCGCACCTGCACCCACGAGGGTGTGCAGCTCGTCGATGAACAGAATGATGTCGCCGCGAGTGTTGATTTCCTTGAGAACCTTCTTGAGGCGCTCTTCGAAGTCACCGCGGTAACGGCTGCCGGCCACGAGCGACCCGAGGTCGAGCGTGTACAGCTGCTTGTCCTTGAGGGTCTCGGGGACCTCGCCGTTGACGATTGCCTGAGCCAGGCCCTCGACCACAGCGGTCTTACCGACACCGGGTTCACCGATGAGTACGGGGTTGTTCTTGGTACGACGCGAGAGAACCTGCATCACGCGCTCGATTTCCTTCGAGCGGCCGATGACCGGATCCAGCTTGCCTTCGAGGGCAGCTTGCGTCAGGTTGCGACCGAACTGGTCGAGCACCAGCGAGGTGGACGGCGTGCCGGCCTCTCCGCGAGTACCACCGGTTTCGGTGGGCTCCTTGCCCTGGTAGCCCGACAGCAGCTGAATGACCTGCTGGCGGACGCGGTTGAGATCGGCACCGAGCTTGACCAGAACCTGAGCTGCGACGCCCTCACCCTCGCGGATGAGACCGAGCAGGATGTGCTCCGTGCCGATGTAGTTGTGTCCGAGCTGCAGCGCCTCGCGCAGACTCAGCTCCAGGACCTTCTTGGCACGCGGAGTAAAGGGGATGTGACCGGACGGAGCCTGCTGGCCCTGGCCGATAATCTCCTCGACCTGGCTGCGGACTCCCTCGAGGGAGATACCCAACGACTCCAACGACTTGGCGGCAACACCTTCGCCCTCGTGAATGAGGCCGAGGAGGATGTGCTCCGTACCGATGTAGTTGTGGTTGAGCATCCTGGCTTCTTCTTGAGCCAGGACAACAACGCGCCGCGCGCGATCGGTGAACCTCTCGAACATCGCTCTCCCTCACACTCTCCGGCGGGCAGGTTCGAGACCGGATGTCTCGTCCCTGGTCGCCGCGTTTCGCTCCGGCACTACAGACTGATCGCCTCGCCGGTCAGCGGACATGACGTCCACGAATCGACTTAGGTTGCACGACCCCACTTATTACTCTAGTGGGCGCGAAGTCCACCTGCTGCTCCTCCACCCGATTGGCAGGGGATACCGGCTTGCTTACATTCCATAACGTCGCAGCTCCGGCAATCGTTTCCCGGTTCCTGTACGCCTGAAGCGAACAGGTGCGCAAGGCGAGTTCTGTGCCTGATCAGCCGACTATCGGGAGCACTCGATCGCAAGGAATCTGTCGCGGACCGGAGGGATCGAGGGCCGCAAGAGTGAACGCTGCCGTCCGCTGCGACGCCACGAGAGCGATGTGGTCGGACTGATCCTGCTCGCAACCATCCTGCACAACGATGTTCGACGCATTGGACGCTGCCAGTATTCCGCTGCTGTACGGAACGACAACTTGGTCGTACCGCGTCACGATGTTGGTGTATTCGACGGAAGCCGCATAGACACCCGCGTCGTGCAGTTCACTCACGTAGCTGGCGTTATCGAAATCTGGGCCGCCGACGCCTTTCGGTGGGCCGACGTCGGAGCCCTCCCACAGAGGGGCGATCGAGACGATCTTCGAGACCTTGGCGTCGCCGCCCAGGAACTTCGCGTAGTACCCACTGACAGTTGTGCCCTGCGAGTGACCAACCAGATCAACCTGGGAGGCGCCCGTCGTAGCCAGAACGCTGTCGACGAAGGCGGACAACTGCTGCGCACTGTCGGGCAACGGTGACATCCCACCCGCCGCAGAAATCGGCCACGGCAGATCCGTACGGTTCCCGAAAGTGAGAGCGAAAACGCAGTAGCCCTCATTCGCGAGCACCGGCGCAAGGACGGCCCAGTTGGTCTGTCGGTTCGCCGCGGTTCCGTGCACGAGTACCACTGGATCGGGATGCGCTGACGACGGTTGGCACGTGAAGTCATTGGTGCCCGGAGCCGATCCCCCTGGATTGGCCGCTTCGAGGACGATGCCGCTCACGAAGCCGAACGGAACGGGGAGCCCTTCGCTCGCTGCTGCTGTAGGTGCGGCGACCACTCCCGCGGCAACTGCCGTGAGCGTTGCACAGACAACCAACCGAAAACCCATCGCAAGCTCCATTCCCCACTCAGCCCACGATGGGCCAGACCGGATTGCACGGTACCGGTCGCAGGTGCGCAGGGTCGAGCGCGTTGAGAGCAAACGTTGCAGCTCGCAGCGACGCGGCAATCGCAAGGTGATCGGATATGTCCTGCTCGCAACCGTCCTGCACAACGATGTTTGTTGCATTCGGGCCCGGTTCCAGACCGTTGGTGTACGGAAGGACCAGTTCGTCGTATCGCGTCGTGATGTTGGTGTAGCGAACACTGGGCACATAAACGCCGCCGGCGCGAAGATCCTCGATGAAGTCCGAACCCGCCCCCATGTTCAGGCAGGCCTTGCAGATCGGAAACCCGGCCTGCGCCGCCTCGGATACTCCGAGATCACGCAGAGTGCGGCCGATGCTTACCTGCTCGTTCCCGAGCGTTCCTTTCCACAGCGGCGCCACCGAGACGACGTTGTCCACCTTGCCTGCACCGCCGAGAGACTTGGCGTAATAGCCACTGATGATCGTGCCCTGAGAATGGCCGATCAGGTCAACTTTTTCGGCACCGGTCGCCGCTAGAACTTTATCGACAAAACTCGACAATTGTTCTGCACTGGAGGGAATTTCCTGCATCGCACCGATAGCCGATAGCGGCCAGGGCTGATCGGGAAAATTGCCGTAGGTCAATGCGAAAACGCAGTAGCCCTCATTGGCAAGCAACGGCGCGTAGGTAGCCCAGTTGGTCTGACGATTGCCACCCGTACCATGCACGAGCACAACAGGATTGGGATGCGCTGCAGTCGGCTTGCATGAAAAATCATTCGATCCCGGAGCAGATCCGCCCGGATTGCCCAGCTCCAGCGGAACGCCGGCAAGAAATGCATTGGGGACAGGCAAGGGGGTCTGCGCCGACGCCACCGACGCCGACAGTGTCCCGACGAGCATTACCGCGGCAAGAACCGCTCCCCCGAAAATACCGATTCTGCGCACGATCGACTCCTCTGATGACAGATGCGAACGGACGCGACGCTAACAAACCGACACCTGCCTGCACAGCGTTTCGAGGAAGTGAGTCCGAAATCTGCCCAGTCGACGCTTGTATCTACTCAGATTGCGTTCTCGTAGGCCTTGCGCACTTCGATCGCGATGCGACCGCGCGGAGCCATCACATAGCCGGCGGCCTTTGCCCACTCACGAATGTTCGCGCTCTCATCACGTTCGGAAATCGGACGATACTTCGACGTCGCACCATTGACCCCCTTGCGTGCATCAGATTTTCGCGCGTGAGAAATCCACGCGCTCAACATATCTCGAAGTTCCGCAGCATGCGCTGACGTCAGATCGATTTCGTATCCGACCCCGTCGATCGAGAATTCGACAGTCTCGTCAGCCTGCGAACCCTTGTCGAGATCGTCAACCAATGTGACGACAACTTTCTTCGCCATGACCCCGTCCCCACTCGTTGTAAAAATGCTTGACAAGCTGCGACGTTAACACTTGGACGAACGTCCTGTCTGCTTTATGCAGGATCCTGTTCCGCCCCAATTGTCCGCGTTTCACTGAGAAACAGAGCTTCGTCGCCGCTCATCGAGGTAGTTATGGATACCTCGCCGAGCCCGCTCGGGCGAGAATTCAGCGGCTAGGAGAAGATGGCGCGCCACCTGAAGTTCGCCAGTATGCCCAGAGTGCAACTGCCGGCAAATGCCCTTGGGATCAAATCGAATTGAAGGACGAACCGTACCGAATTCCGTGGGAGCGACCAAACTGAAAAGGGTTCGGCCGCAGCATATGCGGCCGAACCCTCATCGTGTAAAAATCTAGCGAGCTGACGGCCGCACGATCGGGAACAGAATCGTCTCACGAATACCGAGGCCGGTGAGGGCCATCAGCAGACGATCGATACCCATGCCGGTTCCCGTGGTCGGCGGCATGCCCTGCTCCATGGCTGCGAGGAATTCCTCGTCCAGGACCATGGCTTCGTCGTCACCGGCCGACGCGAGTCTCGCCTGATCGACAAAACGTTCACGCTGGATGACCGGGTCAACCAACTCCGAGTAGCCGGTGGCCAACTCGAAACCGCGAATATAGAGGTCCCACTTCTCCGTGACACCCTTCTTGCTGCGGTGATCACGCGTCAACGGTGACGTTTCCACGGGGAAGTCGCGCACGAACGTCGGCATGTACAGCTGATCGCCGCACTGGTGCTCCCACAGTTCTTCAACGAGCTTTCCGTGGCCGTAGCCCTTGTCCTTGGGAACCTCGAGGCCGACCTTCTCCGCCAAGGCAAGAAGTTCGTCGACCGTCGTATCCGGGGTGACCTCGGTACCGATGGCCGCCGACAGCGACGGGTACATCTCGAGAACCTGCCACTCGCCACTGACGTCGTATTCGGAACCGTCGGCAAGTGTGAGGACCTGGGTACCGAATGCCGCCTGCGCGACTTCCTGAACGAGTTCGCGGATCATCTTCGCGGAATCGTCGTAAGTCCCGTAAGCCTCGTACGTCTCGAGCATCGCGAACTCGGGCGAGTGAGTGGAGTCGACGCCCTCGTTGCGGAAGTTGCGGTTGATCTCGAAGACCTTCTCGATGCCGCCGACAACACAACGCTTAAGGAACAGTTCCGGCGCGATACGCAGGTACAGATCGATGTCGAGTGCATTGGAATGTGTGACGAACGGACGCGCCGCAGCGCCGCCGTGCAGCGTCTGCAGCATCGGTGTCTCGACCTCGAGGAATCCGCGATCTTCGAGCGAATTGCGCAGTGCGCGAACCACCGCGACGCGCTTGCGTGCGTTGTCGCGAGCTTCCGGGCGAATGATCAGGTCTGCGTAGCGCTGACGCACGCGGGACTCTTCGCTCATCTCCTTGTGCGCGACCGGCAGCGGACGCAGCGCCTTGGAGGCGATCTGCCACGCGTCGGCCATCACACTGAGCTCACCGCGGCGGGAGCTGATGACCTCGCCGTGAATGAAGACGAAGTCGCCGAGGTCGATGTCGGACTTCCAGGCCGCCAATGCGTCTTCGCCAACGCCGGCGAGGCTGATCATGGCCTGCAGTTGGGTACCGTCGCCCTCTTGCAGGGTGGCGAAGCACAGCTTGCCGGTATTGCGCATGAAGATGACGCGGCCGACGACGCCGACAATCACGCCGGTAGCGGTGTCAGGCTCGAGTTCCGGATACTCGGCGCGGATCTGCGCCAAGGTGTGGGTGCGATCCACGGAGACCGGGTACGCCTCCTGCCCTTGCGCCAGGATTCGCTCACGCTTTTCGCGTCGGATCCGGAGCTGCTCGGGGGTGTCGTCGACTGGCTGCGCTTCTACATCACTCACGGGGTACAAGACTACTGGGCCACGTCCACCGTGCGTATCGCTGGTAGTACTGCTGAGACGGCGAGCACGATTCCCGACGCCAGGTAGAGGCCGACGCGAACGTGATTCCACATCGTCCAGCCGGCCGCGTAAGCAGTCCAGGATGCTTCGTCGGCAGTCCCGACCGATGCAAAGGCGTCGTTGCGGGGTACGTGGTAGATCACGGTCACGGCAAACGCAGCGAGAACGCCGACGCATCCGACGAGGGCGAGAACCCAGCCTTCCGGTCTCGATATCGATGCCCAGACTGCTGCAGCGATCGCTGTGACTGCCGATCCCACCAGAGGCAGCATCAACGCGCTACGCGGCGCTTCGACATTCATCGCCTGCATCGACGTGATTGCGGAGTGCGCATCCACCGATCTCAGAGCCGTCATCACGAAAGACGAAAATGCGAACAATGCGCCACCGGCAAGTAGCGCACCGACAGCGGTCAACCCGATCAGGAGTTCCAACACGACTTCCTCTTTCTTCACGACCAGACCCCCGCTCGCGCGGCCTCAGCAGCAAAGACGCTGAAATCCCTAGCCGGCCTTCTCAACACCTCCTCGACAACGCCGGTCGCATAGTCGTTGCGTCCGTCGAGAACGTCGGAGAACAGGTACGCCAGGAGGCCGACAACGTCATCGGGAACACCCGACTCCTTCATTCCTTCGGAAAACTGTTGCAGTTCAATTGTTTCGAATGACACCGGGCGTCCCGACGCCACCGAAATCGCATCCACCGCCTCTCCGAATGTCAGTGTTCGCGGACCTGTCACCTTGAGAACTCGGCCGACAAGTTCCGCACGCGTCAATGCAGCTACCGCAACATCCGCGAGATCGTCGACGTCGATGAACGGCTCCCCCACCCCGCCGACCGGAAGTGCCAGGTGCCCGGCCTGAATCGGTTCGAGAAGATATCCCTCACTGAAGTTCTGGGCGAACCAACTTGCCTGCACCACGGCCCATTCCAAGCCACTCGCAGAAAGAGTCTGCTCCGCTTTCTGTGCGGCCGGTTCACCGCGGCCCGACAGGAGAACGATCCGGCGAACACCACTACGTTGTGCAACGTCCGCGAATTCTTGAACATCAGCACTCGATTCGGGCACCGCCAGATCGGGTGCGTACGTCACATACGCACCGTCGACGCCAGTCACCGCCGCGCGCCAAGTATCGCGGTCATTCCAGTCGAAAACCGTCCCGGATGTTCTGGACGTGATTCGGGTTTCCACTCCCGCCGCCGCCAACCTCTGTGCGACGCGCTTACCGGTTTTTCCGGTACCGCCGATCACTACCGCCGATTGAATGTCAGATGTTGAAGTCATGTACTCATTCGACCGCGCCGATTCAATACGATCCATAGCTGAAAGTCGCAGAAACATACGTCTGCGTCTACCGTTCAATCATGGATGCACTGTCGATGATGCTGTCGGGATCGCGGGCAGAGGGAGCATTTCTGCTGCGTTCACTTCTTGATCCGCCCTGGTCACTTCGCATCGAAGACCACGCGCCAGTCACGGTGCTGGCTGTCCTCCGCGGCAGTGCCGTCGTCATCTCGGATACCGGACAGACAGAGAACCTTGCAACCGGAGACGTCGCGCTTCTGCGTGGACCCGACTCCTACAGAGTTGCCGACCATCCCGACACCCCGATTCACGTCATCATCGACGAAATGCAGAACTGCACCGCGGTCGACGGTTCGCCACTCGAGGACATGTCGGTTCTCGGCATTCGCACCTGGGGTAACTCGACGAACGGCCAGACCGTCATGCTCACGGGCACATACCGTTTGGACAGCTACGTCAGTCGGCAGATTCTCGACAGTCTTTCACCTGTCGCGGTCGTACCAGGAAGCACCGAAACCGATTCGATGACAAAGCTTCTGGGGCAACAGATATCCGCCGACGGACCGGGACAGGAAGTCTTGCTTGATCGTCTCCTCGACTTGGTACTGATTTCAACGGTCCGAACGTGGTTCACCGAGCATCCGGATTGCGCACCACAGTGGATCACAGCGTACGAAGATCCCGTCATCGGTCATGCCTTGCGGCTCATGCACAACCGACCGGAACACCGGTGGACCGTCGAAAGCTTGGCCCATGAAACCGGCTGTTCCCGTGCCGCTTTCGCGCGCCGATTCACCGCACAATTAGGCATCGGACCAGTTGGGTATCTGACGCAGTGGCGACTCTCCGTTGCCGCGAATCTACTGGCCGACCCGAGCCGAACGGTGTCGTCCATCGCACGAGAAGTGGGCTACTCCAGTCCCTTTGCGCTGACGACGGCATTCACCCGCCATCACGGCATGAGTCCGAGATCGTTCCGCCAGTCTCCTGCACAGCAGGGCTAGTGAGCCGCGACCGCCGCCAACTCACGGGTGCAATGACGCACACCGCTGAGCGCACCGAGTAGCCCGGCAGCCTTGATGGCCTTGTAACCACCCACAAGATCGGTAGCGTTTCGCAGGCCGAGCTGCTGCAACGACGCAGCTGCCAGGCTCGAGGTGTAGCCCTCGGAGCAGACGATGACCCACTCGACGTCGCGGTCGGTGGCCAGGGCGAGGTGCGCGCTGCTGGTCGGATCCAGACGCCATTCGAGGACGTTGCGCTCGATCGCGAGGGCGCCGGGAAGGGTTCCTTCAATGGCGCGCTGAGCCTGCGGGCGAATATCGACAAAGATCGCCCCGCGGTGGAATGCCTCGGTGAGCTGGAAAATGTACATGCGATCGATCTGAGCGCGGGCGTCGTCAAGCATTTGGTCGATAGTCATTTTCAGGCTCCTTCGGGCTGGTCGGTCAGCTCGGTACGGGTGCGGCGAAGTGTGCGGTGATCCGTCACTTCGTAGAAGGACATAGCCGTCAATGGCGGCGAGTAAGCATGAACACTCAAAGTTGGTGAATCAGCACTGATTTCGATTGGCTCACTGGATGCCTCCGGCGTCCGTACGACGTCGTGCACCCAGCCGAGTTGAAAGGCCGCTTGATCGCCGGCGTCGAGTTGACGCTCCAGCAGTTCTTCACCAGCCCAACGATATTCGGTGAGCGAACCACTGAGCACCGTGAGCGCACCGAAAGATCCTGCATGGTCATGTAATTCGGTGTTGCGTTCCGGCACCCAACTGATAAGCCAGACATCGACGTCATCGTCGGCATGCAGGCGAGTTGCCCACCGCTCCGTGGTGGAAAACGCTTCGGGGATGAGGTGGTCGAAACGTCCGTCGAGAACACCGTTGGCACCCTCGTCAGTGAGGCGAAGGAGGTCAGCGGTACGCAACCGCGTGGGCAACGAAGCCCCGGTGCGGCGCCGTCCAGACGAACCGCGATTAGCGCTGCGACCTGCGGAAACGTCGCCGTCAGATGCAAGAGTAGGGACTAAAACAGAGAGATCTGCAGAATATGTGGATAGCACGAGCTAGCTCCAAGGAGATGTGAATTGGTCAAGGCAGCGGTCAGCCTCGACAACACTCCTGAGCACTCATGCAACGATTCACGTTGACCATTGTGGCATAACTTCTGCAATCGCGAAACAGGTGAACCGAATCTTCTTCGTCACTCGACCGGCCGACGACCCGATCCACGACGCGCCTGATTGCGTTCGAACACCAACCTCAGCCCTTCCAGAGTGAGATCGCGTTCGAGGTGTTCGATGGTGGAGGATTCCGGAATGATCAGTGGCGCACTGTCTCCGGTAGCTATGACGGCCACGTCGGGGCCACTGAACTCCGGCAACTCCTCACGGACACGGCGCACCAAACCGTCGACCAGTCCGGCAAACCCGAACACGGCCCCGGACTGCATGCACTCCACCGTGTTCTTTCCGACCACCGAACGTGGACGGACCAACTCGACCTTGCGCAGCGCGGCAGACTGCGACGCCAAGGCATCGGTCGAGATCTCGAGTCCCGGTGCGATACAACCGCCGAGGAACTCCCCCTTGGCCGAAATGACGTCGATACACGTCGAGGTACCGAAATCGACGACGATGCACGCACTCTCGTAAAGATAATGCGCGGCAAGGCTGTTCACGATCCGGTCGGCACCGACCTCTTTGGGGTTGTCCACCAGGAGCGGCACCCCGGTACGAACCCCGGGCTCGACCACCACGTGCGGAACATGCCCCCAGTACCGTTCGAGCATCACCCGAATCTCGCGCAGCACCGACGGAACAGTCGACAGCGCAGCAACTCCGGTGATTTCATCGACGTGGCGACCCAGCAGCCCACGGAACGTCAACGCCAACTCGTCAGCCGTCATCCGCGGGTCGGTACGCATTCGCCAGTCCTGCACCAGCTTCGAATACTCACCGACCCCGGAAAACAGGCCCAGAACGATGTTGGTGTTCCGCACATCGACCGTGAGCAGCACCGCTACACCAGGCTGGATTCGCGCGAAGCATCCAAAGTCGACAGCATGCGCGGCGTGATCAAACCGGAACCTTCCGGCGCATGTGCCGGATCGCTGCCGAGTTCGATCTGCTTGTTGTCAGCGTCGACGAACACCACGCACGGCTGGTACTCCTTGACTTCCTGCTCATTCATCACGCCATACGCAATGAGGATGACCAGATCGCCAGGCTTGACCAAATGCGCTGCCGCACCGTTAATTCCGATGACACCGGTGCCACGTTCACCTGCAATGACATAGGTCTCGAGCCGGGCGCCGTTGTCGATGTCGACGATGCACACCTGCTCACCTTCGAGCAGATCAGCAGCATCCATCAGATCCTGATCGACGGTGACCGAGCCGACGTAGTGCAGGTCGGCATGCGTCACCGTGGCGCGGTGGATCTTCGACTTCATCATTGTGCGAAACATTTCCGGGCCTCTTCTCGTAAAAAGCGATCAGTGAGCGAGCAGGTCGTCTACAGCGTCAGCGGAAGGATCGGTGTCGCGCTCGAGGAATCCTGTTCCCACAGCAACGCCCACGTTGTCGATCAGACGCGTCGTACCGAGCTTGGCGGCCACCAACAAACGGCCGTCGCCGCGCTCCGGGGCGGGTCCGAGATCAACGCCGCGAACCTCGAGATAATCCACCTCGATCTCGGGAACCGCAGCCAGCACGGCGCGTGCGGTCTCGAGAATTCCTTCGGCTCCGCCCGCTGCGGCATGTGCGCCGGCAATCAAGGCCGCCGACAATGCAACAGCAGCCGTGCGCTGACCCTCGTCGAGGTAGCGGTTACGCGAGGACAAAGCCAAACCGTCGAACTCACGGACCGTCGGAACCCCGATGATCTGCACGTCGAAGTTGAGATCCCACACCATCTGACGGATCAGCGTCAGCTGCTGGTAATCCTTCTCGCCGAAGTACGCGTGATTGGGAGCAGCGATCTGCAGCAGCTTCGCCACCACCGTCAACATGCCCGCAAAGTGCGTCGGACGTGCGCCGCCTTCGAGTTCGCTACCCAACGGTCCCGGCAGGATCGTGGTGCGCTGGCCACGCGGGTACATCGTCTTGACTGTCGGTGCAAACACCAACTCGACGCCCTCGCGGCGAAGCAGTTCCAGATCGGCGTCGAGAGTGCGCGGGTACGCGTCCAGATCCTCGCCGGTGCCGAACTGCAACGGATTGACGAAGATGGACACGATCACAACGGCGCCCGTGAGCTTTGCCTGACGAACCAGCTCGATGTGGCCGGCATGAAGCGCACCCATCGTCGGCACCAATGCCACCTGGCGTCCGACGCCACGCAATGCCCGCGAGACTCGCCGAAGCTTGTCCGCATCGTGGTGCACTGTCAGTTCGCCGCGCTTGTATCCGCCCTGCAAATCACTCACGACGGTCACCTCCTGTTTCAGTCAAGATGTCGAACAATGTGGTGGGGGCGCCCACCCGCTGGGCCGAACGCAAAGACATCGCCCGATATCCGGCTGCAAGCTCCGGGTCGAGATCCGTCAGTACTCGTAAATGTGTCGCAACGGCCTCCGCATCACCGCGAGCCACCGGCCCGGTCAGAGCCGAAGGGCCGCGTCGCAAAGCGTTGTCCAAAGCCGCGGAAAGCAGGGGTTGCAAAACCCGTTCGGCGACGCCACCCGGATCGCCGTCGATCAGTTGCTGACCGAGCAGCTCATCACCCTCCAACGATGCGCGCAGAGCCTCGACGGCATCCACCACCAGCGTGACCAGGTGATTACTGCCGTGCGCCAGCGCAGCGTGATAGAGCGCGCGATTCTCTTCGCGAACCCGCACCGGCTCGCCACCGATTTCCAGGACGAGCGACTGCGCGATCGCATATCCGATGTCGTCTGCGGCCGTGATTCCGAAACATGCCGACGACAACCGTGCGGTGTCCTCGTCGTGGCCGGTGAACGTCATCGCCGGATGAATAGCCAGCGGAAGGGCGCCCAGTTCCGTCAGCGGCGCCAAGATGGCGATGCCGTTGGCCCCGGACGTATGAGCGACAAGGGTGCCGGGCTTTACCGATTGCGTCGCTGCCAGGCCCTTGACCAAGTCCGCCAACTGATCGTCCGGAACAGCAAGGATCAGCAGTTCGGAGCGCGCAGCAACATCGGCGGCCGGAAGGATTTCGGACTCGGGAAGACGCTTGACGGCCCGTGCAACTGAAGCTGCGGACACAGCGGAACAAGCGCCGACAATATGTCCGGCACGCTCCAGCGCAGCACCTACAGCAGTTCCTACCCGACCTGCCGAGACAATTCCAACCGTCAATCGCGCAGGCACAGGTCCATTAGTGATCCCGAAGGAAGTCACCGGATTCCTCTCGTTCGTTCCAGTCCCGCTCGGCGGGTACCAGACGTTCTATCCGAGAGAATATCCTCCGCGAGACATACGACGCTATGGACGGGCGGGTGATCTAGGACTCAGTCCTCACGACTGTCATCCTCAGTCCTCACGACGCCGGCGGCGCCCCGAGCCTTCTCCTGAATTTGCGGAACTGAGATTCGCCATGATCTCGGCAACCGTCAGCCCATTGGAATGCGCGCCGCTGTCCGCGTCTTCCGGAACAGCACGACGTCGACGACGCGGCTCATCCGAGGCCTCGGATTCCGCCTCTGCAACCGGGGCATCGGGCGCATCCACGGCAGATTCTCGGACAACAGCGGCCTCTTCGACCACCACTTCTTCAACAACAACTTCTTCGACAACAGGTGCGACAGGTGCGACAGGTTTTGCTGCCGACGGGGCGGGCTCTTCGAATACCTCGGCATCGTGAACCCGCTGAACCTTCTGCGAATTACCTTTCACCGGAACGGTTTTCGATCCCGGGTTTTTTGCAAAGGACTCACGCCACGAAGTTTCGGCGAACACAACTGTGGTCTCGGCAGTGACCGGCCCGTCATTGGGCGAAGCGAGACCACCCACCTGCGGACTCGGCGAAGCGAGGCTCCCCCCCTGTGGGCTCGGCGCGGCGAGGCTCCCCCCCTGTGGGCTCGGCGATCCGGTGGCGTTTTGCCCGGCTCCGGGTACATACAGACCCGATGCGGCCGGCTGATAAGCCCGGTACGGGCCTCCGCCAAGCTCTCCGACGCGGGTCGAATCAGCTTTCAGAGCGGGCCGCTCGGGAAGCAGACCACCGTCGAAGAGGGCTTCGAGATTGCGTCGCAGCGCCACCAGTTCCGCTCGCAGAGCTGACAGTTCTTCGGCGTCGGCACTGACTTCGCGGCGGACGCGGCCCTCGACACTCAATTCGTATTCTCGACGCGCAGAGATCTCACGCTCGAGTTGCAGCTCGTAGACGGTCTGCAGATCTGCAACCTTGGCTTTGTCGAGCGCTGATTCGCGACGGTATTTGGTCATCGCGATCGCGCCCAGGGTAGCTGCCCAGAGCGCCACCACCAGTCCCACGCGAAGGAGCTGAACACTGTTACTGAAGATCAGGAACAGTGATGCGATGACGGCGAGAGCAAGAAGACCGGCAACGATCATCTGGCTCGCGCTGCGCTTGCTACGGCGCGCAGACTTCGATCGACCAGAATTCGTCATGATTGCCAGGGTACTGGTCAAGCACGCGCGAGCCACGGACCTTGTCTACGCGATTCGCCCACCACGCCTTCAGTGAGCTGGCTCGTCAGGTGTATCTTCCGGCGTCCGGCAACAGTGTTCGAGCCACAAAGAGGCTGCTACCAGCGCAATTGCGGCACCCAATCCGACCCAAGCCCCCGGCGTGTCAGCGGCGGCGGCCCTCAGAACCGATCGTTGTGGGATGAGATACACCAACGCCCCAATCCACACACCAGCGGTAGCTGAACCGACCAAAACGGACGCTTTGGCTAGTGCAAGTATCCGAGCAGCGGTGATCGGATGCAGTTGTCTGTACCCGTCACCGACCTGTCGCTCTTTGATCCTGGACCGAACGACAAACGCGATCACAACTTCGGCGGCGGCAACCACATACAGCGAAGCACCGGCATACACGGGAATCGGCGGCATCGAACCGTAGAACACACGAATCAGAATCCACGTGGCGACCGCCGCCACCACTGCCAAAACCAGTAGTTCACTGATCTTTGTCGGCTTCATCCCCTGATCCTCGTCAGTCACCGAAGGAGAACCGAGTCCGTTGCGAGTACTCCGTCTCGCTCCGATTGATCAAGACCCTGAAGTATCTGCGCTGCCGACACCACGGCACCATCGATCACCAACGTCGCGCCTGGCTCGACGTCGAGCCAGGGAATGAGAACAAATGCCCGCTGATGTGCGCGCGGGTGCGGCAAGGTCAACTCTGGATCGGCGCTGACAATCCCTTCACAGTCCACGACGTCGACGTCCAGACTGCGCGGCCCCCACCGCTGATCCCGAACCCGATCCGCATCTTCTTCGAGTTTCCGAGCCCGCAGAAGCCAGTCGTAGCTTCCGGCATTCGGATCGTCGACCAGGATCACGGCATTGAGAAAATCCTGCTGCTCGACGCCACCCCACGGGGCCGTCGAATACACCGGTGACACTGCGACGACGGCGTCGCCGAGTCCGTCCACCGCAGACTGCAGGTGAGCCAGGCTGTCTCCGATGTTGGAACCGATCGACAGAACGGCCCGAGTCATTTCTGCCTCGTCCGATACGCGACGACAGCGACGTCGGCAAAAACCAACGGAATGGGCGCCGACGGCTTGTGAACGACAACCTCGACGCTCTCCACCCGCGCATCGGTCATCACGTTGTCGGCGATCTCAGCGGCAACAGTCTCGATGAGATCCCGCGACGGACCGCCGACGATCGCTGCGGCAGCCTCGGCCAACTCCCCGTAGTGCAGGGTGTGCTCGAGATTGTCCGACGCGGCTGCCGGAGCCAAATCCATCCACACGGTGATGTCGATGAAAAAGTCTTGGCCATCACGCTTTTCGTGGTCGAAGACGCCGTGGTTGCCTCGAACCTTCAGCCCTCGCAACTCGATCCGATCACCCATGTCAGGCCCTTTCTCGTCCGCGCGACCAAGCTGCGACAACCGCAACGGCGTCGAGTGACGCCTGCGCGTCGTGCACACGAACGCCCCACGCGCCGTCACGCGCAGCAAGTGCTGAAACAACAGCGGTCGCGGTTTCGCGACCTGCCGGTGGTCTCGGGGTTCCATCGGAATCGCTGAGCAGGGACCCGAGGAAACGTTTACGTGACGCTCCCACCAGTACGGGAAAACCCAAGGCATTGAACTCGGGCAGTGCATGCAGCAACGCCCAGTTATGGTCGGCATTCTTCGCGAAACCCAGACCCGGATCAAGAATGATCGCGGAAGGATCGACGCCGGCTTTCAACGCGCAGTCAACCTGCGTCATCAGTTCTTCGCGCACATCCCGAACGACGTCGTCGTAATGATCCGCGCCACCGCCGTGTACGTAATCACTCGCCGAACGCCAATGCATCAGAATCCACGGGACACCGGCGTCAGCGACCACTGCTGCCATATCGGAATCGGCGCGACCACCGGATACGTCGTTGACAATCGCTGCACCGGCTTCGATTGCGGCAGCGGCAACCGACGCCCGCATCGTATCGACGCTGCAACGGATCCCCGCCGCTACAAGTTCTTCGATGACCGGCACGACGCGAGCCACTTCGAGTTCCGAATCGACTCGAATCGCTCCCGGCCTGGTCGATTCGCCGCCGACATCGACAATGTCGACACCGATAGCTTGAAGTTCGAGTCCACGTGCAACAGCAGCATCGCGATCGAGGAAACGACCGCCATCCGAAAACGAATCCGCGGTGACGTTGAGAACTCCCATCACCAGCGTCCGGGCCGGCGTTACTCCCGCTGAGTTCACGTCAATCACTTACGAAGTATGAGGTCCAGAGCCTCGGAACGCGAAGCAGCACTCGACTGCAGAAGCCCACGAACAGCCGACGTCGTTGTGCTCGCTCCGGGCTTGCGGATGCCACGCATTGCCATGCACAAGTGCTCGGCCTCGATAACCACGATGGCACCGCGCGGATCGAGCTTGCGCATCAGAGCATCGGCGATCTGGCTGGTCAGACGTTCCTGCACCTGCGGCCGCTTGGCATACAGATCGACCACGCGAGCAAGCTTGGACAGACCGGTGACCTTTCCGGACTTGCCCGGAATGTAGCCGACGTGGGCGACCCCGTGGAAGGACACCAGGTGGTGCTCGCAGGTGGAAAACATCGGAATGTCGCGCACCAACACCAATTCCTGGTGGCCTTCGTCGAACGTCGTGTTGAGCGCCTCGTCCGGTTCGGTGTACAGCCCGGCGAAGATCTCCCGGTACGACCGTGCAACACGGGCCGGGGTATCGATCAACCCCTGACGGTCGGGATCTTCGCCCACCGCGATCAGCAATTCACGAACTGCTGCTTCTGCCCGGGCCTGATCGAACTGGCGCCCCGTTCCGAGCGACACCAAATCACTGGCCACATCATTCACCGACAACCGAACGCTCCTCGAAAAGTTATTTCATTGCCCCGCCGTACGAGCCTAACGGCGAGTGATCAACGAGATCCGTCCGGTCCGTCCCAGCGCATCGTGCTCGGACCTTCGTCTCCCGAAGTGCCGTTCTGCTCAGGTTCCGGTGTCTGCCACTGCCCCTGGCTTTCGATACCGGAATTACCGCGGTTCGGATCCGCGAACGGGCCACCGTTCGGATACTGCACCGGGTAGTTCGGCTGGGCCGGCGGCTGTCCCTGATACTGCTGTCCCGCGTGTTGCTGGGGGCCAGGGTACTGCTGCTGGTTGGGGTACTGCTGCTGGTTGGGCTGCTGCTGCTGGTTGGGCTGCTGCTGGTTGGGATATTGCTGTTGCTCGGGATATGCCTGCTCACCCGGGTGACTCTGCGGCTGGCCGTACTGACCGGGCGCGGGCTGCGCACCGGGGTTCTGTCCTGGGTTGGGAGCACCCTGGTATCCGCCGGACTGCTGGCCGGGGTAAGCCTGCGTCGGGTTTTCTCGCGGCGGCCAGCCCGGAGCAGACCAACCGGCAGGCGCACCGTAGTCGGGCGTACCCGGCTGCGGTGTGGGCTGCTGGGGCACGGACTGCTGAGGCGCCGGCTGCTGGGGAGCGTTGGGCTGCACGTAACCGTTGGAAGGTCCACCGTTCACAACAGCAGACGCACCGGCCTTCACCAGTACGGGTGCCGGGACGGGCTCCGGCCACGTTTCTCCGCGCTCGATTGCCAATTCACGAGGCGTCTTGACCGGCGGACGATCCGAAGGCGTGCGGCCACCGAAATCATTGAAAGCTGTGATGCGCGGACGCTTTTCGACGCCGACAAGAATCTTCTCGAGGTCCTTGCGCGTCAACGTTTCACGTTCGAGCAGTTCAGTGGCAATGAGGTCGAGTGCGTCCCGGTACTCGCTCAGGATTGCCCAGGCTTCGGTGTGCGCGGCCTCGATGAGGTTGCGCACCTCCTCGTCGATTTCGCGAGCGATCTCGTGCGAGTAGTCCGACTGCACGCCCATCGAACGGCCGAGGAACGGATCGCCGCCCTCCTGGCCGTAGCGGACGGCACCGAGCTTGGCGCTCATGCCGTATTCGGTGACCATCGCGCGAGCGATCTTGGTTGCCATGTCGATGTCCGAAGAAGCGCCGGTGGTGGGCTCGTGGAACACCAGTTCCTCGGCAGCGCGTCCACCCATTGCCATGACCAGACGAGCGATCATCTCGGATCGCGTCATCAAGCCCTTGTCGTCCTCGGGCACCGTCATTGCGTGACCGCCGGTGCGGCCGCGAGCGAGGATGGTGACCTTGTAGATGGGCTCGATATCGGGCATCGCCCAAGCCGCGAGCGTGTGTCCACCCTCGTGGTACGCGGTGATCTTTCGTTCGTGCTCACTGATGATGCGGCTCTTGCGGCGCGGTCCACCGACAACGCGGTCAACTGATTCCTCGAGTGCGGCTTCGGTGATGACCGTGCCGTTCTCGCGGGCCGTGAGCAGTGCAGCTTCGTTGATGACGTTGGCGAGGTCGGCACCGGACATGCCGACGGTGCGCTTCGCGAGACCTTCGAGGTCTGCGTTGGGGTCGATCGGCTTGCCCTGCGAATGGACTCGCAAGATTGCGCGACGGCCGGCGAGGTCCGGAGCACCGACGGGGATCTGACGGTCGAAACGGCCCGGACGCAACAGAGCCGGATCGAGGATGTCGGGACGGTTGGTTGCAGCGATCAGGATGACGCCGGTGCGGTCACCGAAGCCGTCCATCTCGACGAGCAACTGGTTGAGCGTCTGCTCGCGCTCGTCGTGTCCGCCGCCGAGGCCTGCGCCACGCTGACGGCCGACTGCGTCGATCTCGTCGACGAAGATGATGCAGGGACTGTTCTGCTTGGCCTGCTCGAACATGTCACGAACACGCGAAGCACCGACGCCGACAAACATCTCGACGAAATCGGAACCGGAGATGGTGAAGAACGGAACGCCGGCTTCGCCTGCGACAGCGCGAGCGAGCAGCGTCTTACCGGTACCGGGAGGTCCGTACAGCAGGACACCACGCGGGATTTTTGCGCCCAAGGCCTGGTAGCGGGCCGGGTTTTGCAAGAAGTCCTTGATCTCGTACAGCTCTTCGACAGCTTCGTCCGCACCGGCGACGTCGGCGAACGTGGTCTTGGGCATGTCCTTGTTCAGCTGCTTGGCCTTCGATTTACCGAAGCCCATCACACCGCCGCGGCCACCGCCGCCCTGCATGCGGTTCATGACGAAGAAGAAGATGCCGAACAGGATGACCATCGGCAGCACGAACAGGAGAATCGACGTCACCCAACTTTGGGTGGTGACGGTGGTGTTGAACTTCTCGAGCTGTGCGTTCTGGATGTCGGTGAAGATCTCCTGCGACGCACTCTCGGGGAACTTCGCGAGAATCTGCGTCTGGCCATCGGTAGCGTCGTTGCCGTCCTTGAGCCACAGGCGAACAACCTGCTCACGGTCGTCGATCTGCGCAGACTTGACGTTTTTGGCGTCGAGTTGGGAGATCGCGACCGACGTATCGACGGTCTTGAAGCCACGGGTGTCGTTGCCGAAGTAGCTGAAGGCGTAAATCACCAAGAGCACTACGGCTACGAGTAGCACGTTACGGAACACAGTCTTACGGTTCATACAGGTCGGCCGATGTGGCCGGTCCTTTCGGGAGTGCGGGTCTGCCGGTCGCCGCCGGCTGTCAACCGACACCTGCAGGTTACCGTGGTCGGTCCCGTCTGTGCCCGTCAGCAGCCAAGCAGCTCGCTCAAATGCTCGTCACTTATCCCAACGACGACCGTGCCCGTCAGGTTCCCGAGCTATGGCGCAGCACCGTTTTGTGTGAGCAAACACGTTTGCTGGGGTTGTGCCTGCAGGGTGGCTAACTGTCCCGCGATCTCGGCCGAGAGTCAGGACACGACGAAATGCGACAGAATCGCCTGGACTTCGTAGATGTCGACCTGCTTGGTGAACTGCTTCTGGATGGGCGTCGCACTTCCCGAGATCCAGATCTTGAGCTCCGCATCAAGATCGAAGGTTCCTGCCGTCTCGACGGCAAACTGCGTAATCGAGCGGTACGGCACGCTGCGATATTCGATTTTCCTGCCCGTCAACCCTTGTTTGTCGACGAACAGCAGACGCCGATTGGTGAACAGGAATGCGTCGCGGACCAGCTGATACGCCGCGTGAATCTGCTCACCGTTTCCGAGCAGACGCGCGTACTCCTGATGCGCCGCCGCTGGATCGATCTTTCCAGCGTTGCCGATCAAACCATCCATGAGACCCATCAGGTCTACTACCTCCACATTTGTTCGCGGTGCCTGCCCAATTGAGCGCAGGCACCGAGAAAGTCGCCCCCAGAGGCGAAGGTGTTACCGAGTGAGCAGCCTCAGCCGCCGTAAACCTCGGGATCGAGCAGACCGATGTACGGCAGATCGCGGTAACGCTCGGCGTAATCGAGGCCGTATCCGACAACAAATTCGTTGGGGATGTCGAACCCGACGTCGCGCACGTCGACGTCGATCTTCACGGCGTCAGGCTTGCGGAGCAGCGTGACAACCTCGAGCGAAGCGGGGTTGCGGGTCTTGAGGTTGCGCATCAACCACGAGAGTGTGAGACCGGAGTCGATGATGTCCTCGACGATCAGCACGTGACGGCCGGCGATGTCCTTGTCGAGGTCCTTGAGGATGCGCACAACACCCGAAGAGGAGGTCGAGGAACCGTAGGAGCTGACGGCCATGAACTCCATCTGGGACGGAATCGGCAGGGCCCTCGCGAAGTCCGTCATGAAGAAAACAGCGCCCTTGAGGACACCGATCAACAGCAGGTCACCCTCGGGTGCACCGACCGGGTAGCGCTTGGCAATCTCCTCAGCCAGTTCTGCCGTTCGCTGGCGAATCTGGTCTTCCGAGATCAATACCGATGCGATGTCACCCTCGTACACGCGTCAAACCCTTCGTCGGTCTTCTAATCCGACGATCAGCCTGCCACGTCGACGGACCACCACCAACCTCGCCTCCGGGGTTCCGCCGCCGATCGCGACACCACCTTGCCCACGCCAATCGGTAACCAGTGCGTCGACGGCACGTAACTGCTTGTCCGTCAATGCTTTTGCGCCACGATCGCGAAGCCAACTCCGAAGGGCGCGTCGCCGGATCGCACTCGCCGAATCCGCGAGTGTGGCGACTTCCACTCCCCCGTCGACGACAACGTGTCCAAGAACCGTCGCGGCATGTTCGTCGAGGACCTCTCCGTCGTCACGCAACTGCGCTGCGGTGCGAGCCAGTGCCTCGGCAACGCCGCCGCCGAGGATCTCTTCGAGAAGCGGCAGGGCCTCGTGCCGCAACCGGACTCGAGTGAACTCGTCGTTGGTGTTGTGTGGGTCTTCCCAGGGAGTGATCGACAGGTCGACGCACGCTGCTCGGGTCACCGACCGTCGCACACCGAGCAGTGGGCGTCCCCACGGATCGTCGAATGCCTGCATTCCCTGAATAGAACGTCCACCGGATCCCCGGGCAAGCCCAAGGAGCACCGTTTCTGCCTGATCGTCGAGAGTGTGCCCGAGAAGGACCGGCAAGTCTCCCCTGGCGCTGTCCAGGGCCCGGTAGCGCGCATCACGTGCTGCCGCCTCGAGGCTTCCACGGCCATCCACGTCGACTGCCAGCACCTGGACCGATCTAACTCCCAATGCCCGGGCCTGATCTGCGGCAGCGCGAGCGACATCGCCCGAACCCTCCTGCAGGCGATGGTCGATGATCACCGCGTCAACCGACTCCGCCTCGGCCACGGCAGCCGCCGTCAGAGCAAGCGAATCTGCACCACCCGACAACCCCACACATACCGAACCCTGCGGTCGATACAGCCGCAGCCACGCCCGCACCGCCAGCCTCAATTCCAGCAGCGCCGCAGTTTCAGGCAACAACATCTAGCCGAGCACTCGCTTCACCCAGGCTTCGGGGTTGTCGATCTCGTCAAGCAACGGCAAGGTGTCCGGCCCCGTCCAGATGGTGTTGAACTGCTCCATCCCGACTTTGAGGACGACGGCGTCGACAAAAGCCTTACCGCGGACGTACTGCGCCATCTTGGCGTCCATGCCGAGAAGCATCTTGATGATGCGCTGCACCGGGTTGGACTTGCGCTGCCGACGCTTGTCGAAGGCTGCGCGAATCGTGGTCACCGAGGGCACCACAGCGGGTCCGACGGCATCCATCACGTGATCGGCGTGGCCTTCGAGGAGCGTTCCGAGAATCAGCATGCGGTCGAGAGCGTCGCGTTGCGGCTCTGCTTGCGACGCTCGCAGCAGCCCGATGATTCCGCCGGGGGTGGAGTCGTCTGCAGCGGCCGGGTCTTTCCGGGACCGTAGTTCCGCAGCGAGACGCCCGACGACGTCCGTCATCGACTCGTCGACCGTTGCACTCAAGGTTTCGACGGATTCCTTCATGTAATCCGCCAACCACGGTGACGACGAGAACTGCACGCGGTGAGTAACTTCATGCAGGCAGACCCAGAGCCGGAAGTCACTCGGGTTCAGTCGCAGCGAGCGTTCGACGGACACGATGTTGGGAGTGACGAGCAGCAGCGTTCCGTGCTCGCCGGTGAACGGGTCGTACTGCCCGAGAATTGCCGACGACAGGTACGCGAGCATCGCGCCGGCCTGCAGACCTGCAGGCTTGCCCACCAGAAAGTTTCCGGTGCCGTCCGGATCTGCTCCGGTGAGGTTCGCCATCGACCGCGATGCTGCGGTAATCCAGCCGGCGCGATCGAGGACATCAGCAGCTGGGACGGGAAGGCCGTCGGCGAGGCCGGTGACTTCACGCACCGGCAACTCAGCGCGTTCCGACGCGTCGGCCAGTTCCGCTGTGGCCGTTTCGAATGTGTACCTCGACATCGCGGGACCGCTAGGAGCAAATTTGATGCCGGCCTTCGCAGCGAGACTCCAATCGACTGCCCCACCCAGGGTTGTCGATTCTTCGTCAGGAGTCTTGTCGGCCACTATTGGCACCCGCAATTCCTCAATGCTCCGGCGATGGCGTCCAGGGCTGGACGACTCACTTCAGGTGGTCGATCGTTCGACATGAGCGCGAAGGTGAGCACTCGGCCGTTTTGATCGACTACAAAACCTGACAACGCACTCGCTGTCGACAGAGTTCCCGTCTTGGCGCGCACCCAACCTGCGCCCGTTCTGTTGCCCGACGCGTATCGATCGGACAAACTGCCCGTTCCGCCGGCAACGGGCAGGTAGTCGAGCAGCGGGCGAAGTCTCGGATCCCCGTCACCCGCGGCAGCCGTCATCACACGATCGAGAACTTCGGCAGGAATCAGATCGTCGACAGACAACCCGCTCGAGTCGAAGAGTGAAACACCGGTGTAGCCGAAACCTGCTGCCTGCAGAGTCTTGCCGGTCGCGTCGACGGCACCGGAGAACGAGGCTTCGATGCCTGATGCAATCGCCACCTCACGTCCGATGGTCTCGGCGAGCACGTTGTCGGAATGGTCCATCATCTGCATCAACCGGTCACTCAGCGGCGCGGATTGCACGGTCGCGATCCGCTTGGCGCCGGCCGGTGCAACTCCTGCGCTGACCTTGGATTCGTCGACGCCGAGCTCCTTGGCCAAAACCTTGCCCACATCCAATGCGGGAGTTTCCGAGCGCGGCGACTCGTCCTTGGTTCCGTCGAAGCGACCGCCCTCGATCATCACAGACTCGATGGGCGTGATGTATCCGGCAGCGACGTCGGCGTCGAACCATCCCTTGGCCATTGTCTCGCCCTTGAACAGGCTGCTGTCCACGACGACGCTGTCCACGGCTGTTCCCGACGCCTTGATCTGATCGACCAGGTCGGCAATGTGCGCCGCATTGGCGTAGTACCCGCTCTGGCCTTTGGGTGTGGCGGTCAGTGTCGGGTCACCGCCACCGACCAACACCACCTGTCCCGGTACCGAACCCGCAACAACCGTTGTCGACACCCGGTGATCGAGCGGCAACTTGAGCAGCGCCGCACCCGCGGTGAGAATTTTGGTGGTGGACGCCGGTGTCATGGGCGTCGACGGGTCGACGCTCCACAACACTTTCCCGGTCAATGCGTCAGCGACAACACCGGAGAACTTCCCAAGATCGGGGTTCGCGACAGCCGGACCGATAGCCGCGGCTATTCCTGCTTCCGACGGCATCGGCGCATCCGCCGGAACGGGCACCACCTGCGGCGACGGAGTTACCGGCGTCGGCTGCGGCGACGTCGTCACTATCGCGTTCTGAGTGGGTTCCTCGGCGGATCCGAGAGCCACCGCCAGCACCGCTGCGATAGCCACCACGGCAACGACGCACACCGCAAGAAGTACGCGAACTGTGCGTCGTCGATGCTCTTCCAACGAGCCGATCTTTTTCTTTCCCTGGCCCGACAACGCCCCTCCGTCTGTACTCGCCTTGCTGGGTGGTCAGCCAACCTTATCCTTGACCCGATATCCTTCCGACGAATCATTACCGACACGACAGCGAGGAATCGGCGTGGAGTTCGACGTCACCATCGAGATCCCCAAGGGTCAGCGCAACAAGTACGAGGTCGACCACGAGACTGGCCGCGTAAAGCTGGACCGTTACCTCTACACCGCTTTCGGCTACCCGGCTGACTACGGATACATCGAGAACACCCTCGGCGAGGACGGCGATCCTCTGGACGCCATGGTTCTTCTGCCCGAGTCCGTCTACCCCGGCGTAATCGTCGAGGCTCGCCCCGTCGCCATGTTCAAGATGGTCGACGAGGCCGGCGGAGACGACAAGGTCCTGTGCGTTCCGGCAGGCGACCCCCGTTGGGATCACATTCAGGATCTCAGCGACATTTCGCAGTTCGAGTTGGACGCGATCAAGCATTTCTTCGTCCACTACAAGGACTTGGAGCCGAACAAGCACGTCACCGGCGCTGACTGGGTTGGCGCAGCCGAGGCAAAGGCCGAGGTCGAGGCTTCGATCAAGCGTCTCGCCGACAACGGTGGACACTGACGCATCTGCGTAAGAAAATCCCCGCACATCTTTTTGATGTGCGGGGATTTTTGTTTTGACCGCTATCTACTCACCCTTGCAGTATCTACTCGCCCTTGAACGCAGCGGGACGCTTCTGGAAGACGGAAGTGATGGCTTCGGTCAGATCCTGCGACGGCAGGAACGCCGCGTTCCAGGCTGCGACGTAGCGCAGGCTGTCGTTCACGCTCGCGCTCCGCGTGTGATCAAGGACGTCTTTGATGCCGTGGACGACGAGCGGCGGGTTGAGAGCGATCTCCTTGGCCGTTGCGCGAGCGGCCGCGAGCACGGCGTCGGCGTCGGCGAACACGTCGTTGACGAGACCAATTTTCTCGGCGCGCGCCGCATCGATGTCTTTGCCGGTCAGTGCCAGTTCACGCAGGTGGCCGTCGCCGATGATCGCGGGCAGACGAGCGAGACTGCCCATGTCTGCGACGATGGCAACCTTCACCTCACGGATACTGAACTTTGCGTCGGCGCTCGCGTAGCGGATGTCGGCGGCGGTGATGAGGTCGACGCCACCACCGATGCACCAGCCCTGGACTGCAGCGATCACGGGCTTGCGGCAATCCGCAACAGCGTTGATGCCCAACTGCATGCGCTTGATCATGTCGTGGAATTTGGTTCGAGGGCCGGCCTGGGCCTTGTCTGCCATGACGGCGCCGAACTCTCCGCTCATGGCAGCCAGGTCCAGTCCGAACGAGAAGTGCTTACCCGAACCGGCGACGACGACGGCCCGCACTTCCGGATCTGCGTCGAGGTCGGCGAAGATCGCTGGGAGTTCACTCCAGAAATCCGGGCCCATCGCATTGCCCTTGCCGGGGCCGATCAACGTCACCTGGGCAATGTTGTCTTCGCGCTCGACTGTGAACGCATTCCAGCTCTTCTGTTCGCTCATTACTCAAGAGTAACCTCGAGTGACGGTCAGCCGAAGAGGCCGGCCTCGTCCAGCACCAAGACCAGCAACGACACTGCGATCAGAGCGAACATCGTCAGCATTGCGATCCTGGTGGCACGTTCACTCGTCGGCGGAAAAACTCGGACCGCCGGATGCTCCGCAACGTACTGAGACAACGGAATTGTCCGCTTGCTCGACGTTGCCGAGCTCCTTACCGCGACACTTGTAGCCATTGCATTGTCCTTTCACCTTCGCAGCCCTCTTCGAATACCCGAAAAGTCAAGCATCCAACGAGGTTCGACGTCTCCAATCTAGCCCCGCAGCACAAAGAAATCAGCTCGAGGATCCTGCGAATCTGCTGAGAACCGGAAACTCTTCGTCCCGCCCTGAAGCGGGTACCCCTGTCACTTCACCGAGGTATGGATTCGCACAGGTCAGGAGGAGCGATCGCCATGACGACAACGGCCGAAAACAGCACTCCTGACGACGGAGCGTCACCGAAGCATCGACTGAGTTCGTGGTTGCTGGCAGATATCACCGAGGAACCCGGCGGACACCTTGGCCCGCACCGCATCACACCAAAAAAGAACATCGCCACCCGTGGTGGAAAGTCATGTGTCTGACGGGTGTCGACTACTTCTCGACACTCGGCTATCAACCCGGAATTGCCGCCCTCGCGGCCGGCACCTTGGCACCTCTCGCAACAATCGTTCTGATCCTGCTCACCATCTTCGGCGCCCTGCCGGTATACCGCCGTGTTGCCCGCGAAAGTCCACACGGCGAAGGTTCCATCGCCATGCTCGAAAAGCTTCTACCCAAGTGGCGCGGAAAGATATTCGTCCTGGTGCTGTTAGGTTTCGCGGCAACGGATTTCCTGATCACGATGACACTTTCGGCCGCCGACGCCACCGCGCACCTTATCGAAAATCCTTTTGCGCCAACCTTTCTCTCCGGACACACTGTCGCGGTCACTCTTGTTCTCCTCGCACTCCTGTCGGCTGTTTTTCTTCGCGGATTCACCGAAGCCATCGGTATCGCCGTGGGCTTGGTCGCGGTGTACCTCGCACTGAATCTGGTCGTGATCGGCACAGGTTTATGGCACATCGCGACGGCTCCGTCATTGGTCACCGACTGGACTCGGGCCATGTCGACGGAACATGGAAACCCCGCGATGATGATCCTGGTTGCACTGATCGTTTTCCCGAAACTTGCTCTCGGACTATCGGGTTTCGAGACCGGGGTCGCAGTCATGCCGCAGATCAAAGGCGATCGGGGTGACACCGAAGAGAATCCGGAAGGCCGTATCCGCGGAGCCAAACGATTGCTCACCACAGCCGCATTGATCATGAGCGGGTTCTTGCTGACATCGAGCCTGGTAACGACAATCCTCATCCCGGAGAACGAGTTTCAGCCCGGCGGAGCGGCCAACGGTCGAGCTTTGGCATTCCTCGCTCACGACTATCTGGGGCAAATTTTCGGAAGCGTCTACGACTCGAGCACCATTCTGATTCTGTGGTTCGCCGGCGCTTCCGCGATGGCCGGTTTACTCAATCTAGTTCCGCGTTACCTCCCCCGGTACGGAATGGCCCCGGCGTGGGCGCGGGCAGTGCGCCCACTCGTCCTTGTTTTCAGCATCATCGCGGTCACTGTCACGGTCTATTTCGACGCGAATGTCGACGCCCAAAGTTCCGCGTATGCAACCGGTGTTCTTGTCCTCATCTCCTCCGCGACGGTCGCTGTCGCACTCTCGGCACGCAAACATGGTGCCCGAAAATTGTTCTGGGGCTTCAGCTTTATCGCAGTGCTGTTTGTCTATACGACGATTGCCAACATCGTGGAGCGGCCGGACGGGGTGAAGGTCGCGTCGTTCTTCATCGCTGCAATCCTCGTCGTATCGCTACTGTCTCGGGTTTCGCGGGCATTCGAACTGCGTGCCACTTCCGTCGAATTCGACGAGACCGCTTTACAATTCATCACCGACGCCGCGAGCGAAGGCTACCTCGCGATGGTTGCGCACGATGCCGAGCATCTCGACGAAAACCAATATCGAACCAAGGAACTGCAGCAGCGAGCCGACAGCAATATTCCGTCGACCGAATCGATCATCTTCATCGAAGTCAACGTCATCGATTCCTCCGACTTCAGCACCGATCTGCTCATTCACGGCCGTAGGCGTGGTGACCATCGCGTTTTGTGGGTGAACAGCCCGGCAGTGCCCAACACCATTGCGGCAGTGCTGCTGCGAACGCGAGACCTCACCGGAGTGATTCCCGACGTGTACTTCGAGTGGTCCGAGGGCAATCCGCTGACCAATCTGCTGCGATTCCTGTTCATCGGCGAAGGTGAAACCGCTCCGGTCACCCGAGAGGTCCTGCGCCGTGCCGAGCCACATCGGTCCCGCAGACCTCATGTGCACGTGGGTTGAGTTCGCACTTCGCCATGTTAAGAATCTGAAAATTCGAGCCGAAAGATCTTCACAGCCCCGAGGTCCACGACGGATCATGTGTTGATCGCGCATCTTCGTCGGCAGACCGGGAGAGCACATGCTGCTGCATCAGTCGATCGGGTTGGACAGGTTCAACGAACTGCCCCGACCGAAGGCAATACACGCGCTGTACGAGTGCTGCTGTTCGATGACCTGGGCGGGCTGGGTCAGTGACGGACGCCCGTTCAGAAGCTACGCGGAGATACTGGCGAGAGCCGAGGACGCGCTGCTCGATCTCTCCGACCCGGACGTCGAAAGCGCTTTGCAATGCCACCCAGCGGTGGGCTTACGCGCCCATAGTGCGCCATCTCACCTAGAACAATGCTCGATCTGGGTTCCCGACGAGCAGGTCATGGCCTCCATCAGGAATGCGGGCGAGGAGTACGAACGAACCTTCGGATTCCGGTACATCTGGTGCTCTCACGGACACGACGCCCACGAAGTCCTCGAAAATATCAGCGTCCGCATGCTCAACGCGCCGTCGGTGGAACGCAAAATCTGCGTCGACGAGTTGGCAAAGATCACGTGCACACGTATCGAGCGCATGCTCGGCCCGGAAGACGGATATCCGGAGTACTGAACAAATGAGAAGCGGGTGTGGCGCCATGGCGCCACACCCGCTTGCTTGCCTTACTGCCGAAGAACTCAGAGTTCGAATTCGGCGGGAGCGATTCCGACTGCGAAGCACATGTCCCGCACTACTGCGCGCTCGTGCTGATCGAAGTTGCCGTCGGCGCCGCCGATGATGATGCCGATCTGGATGACGGCGCGAGCCTGATCCTGCTTGGACTTGAGCTTCGCGATAGCTGCAGTTGCTTCGAGCTTTCCGAACTCGAAATCGGAAGTCAGCTTGCTGCAGTACCAATCGAACTGCTGACGCAACTCGTCCGGCGGGAAGACTGCCAGCGACTCGTTGCTCATGATCAGAGCCGACGTCTTCTGACGCTCCGACGGGTCGATCGAGCCGTCTGCTGCAGCAATCAGCGCGCACATCGCCATGCTGGCGTTCTTGAATTCCTTGTTCTGGAACTGGCTCGTCTTGGTCTTGAGCTGGCCGTTCATTTCCTGAGCCTTAGCCTTCAGCTGATCCCAGAATGCCATGAGTCTCCTCCGGTAATGCCGCCACGCACCGCGCGTAGTGGTAACACCACTCTGCCTGGGAGGTCCGCAATGCGCCATCTGCTTCGTATCAATACTTGTCGGTTGGTTCCCATATGCTTCAAAAAAGTGGGCGAACAGGGGCGAGGAACCTGCGCATCCCGCCTGACAACCGGCAGTGACCACATTCGAGAGAGCGTGATCACAATCAGAATCGAGAACCGCTTCCGTGACAGCCTTGCCCGAACCAACGGGTGCATTCTCTCAACCCACCGCGACGCAACCTACTGCGCCGGCACTCGATCCCGGTCTCACCAACCGTGAAATCGAGGTGCTGCAGCATTGGCTCAAATCCGACAGCAAACCCGTCGTATCGGCGCAGCTAGGCATCTCCATCGGAACGGTCAACACGCAACTCACCCGGATTCGAGGAAAGTACGCAGCAATCGAACGGTCTGCCCCCACCAAGACGAGTTTGCTCGCGCGCGCGTTGCAGGACGGCATAATCGATCTCGACGAGCTCTGACACGGCCTGTGCCACGTCAGAACTTGTCGAGCGCGGCAAACAGTTGAGATTGGTTCGCCGGGTCGAGAACATCCGGAACGAGGACCCAGTGCGAACCTGTCCACGGATCCTGGACGTCGATCTCACCAGCCGCCGGTAGATGCCGACATCCGTTGGACAATGCGGAGACGCTCTCTTCCGTCGAGTTCGACTCGTCATCGCCGACAAGCACTATCGACAAACCGATCATCGGCCCGCGCTCGGCGAGAAACATGATCGCATGAACGTCCGACTCCGAATATCCATGCGGAAAATCGCCGAGTATCAGCAGTCGTTGAGTGCTCGGGGCTGTCTGGTCGGTGGACATTCCACTGGCTCGGGCGAGCTCCGCCAAATCCACCGATTGCGCCAGATTTGTGAGTCGCGCCGATATCTCCGAATGGTTTCGAATCACCGGTCCCTCCAACAATGCGGACAAGCGATCGGTCAACGACGTGAAGGCGCCCGTCAGGTCTACGACGTCGAGCAGCGGCATCGGGCCGGCCGCCATGATTCTCAGCGTCAGTGCACTGACCACGCCGATCGCTGCTGCACTGGACGTGCTTTCTACCCAGACGGGCCTGGTCAGCGGAATCGGCAAGCAGTACGGCACCGTCAGAGTGCCGCGGTCAGCGGCAGTCAATACACCCAATCGCACACCGTCACTGGAAATCACGGTCTCGACAGACTGAGGCGTGGCGCCTTTCTCCGACGCCCACACCGGCGATTCCCACGACGCCATCGCCCGCGGAAGAACCGTGTCGACCACAGCCAGTTCCCGGACGAGTTGCGCGGAATCACGAGTGTGACTTGCGCGGGCAGTCTCCACCAGTTCGTCGTGACGGTTCTGCGCCGCTTCGCGCGCCGCCACACCGGCCGGTGAATTGCGGGTGCTCGCGTCGGCCACCGCTGCCGTCAATTCCGTGTCCAAGCGCGTCATCGCATATTCGCTACTCGAAATCAGTGACGCTGCCGAGCGTGATGCATCCTCGAAGATCATCCACATTCGTTCGAGCCCACGCCCGTCCTCGACTGGCTCCACATCGTGAACTTGTTGCACTGCAGCCGAACTGGCCGGTGCATCATCCACCTCGACGCCATGGACTCCGATGAGCTCGGCCAACCCGCCGGCATACCCCTGCCCGACGCCTCGAACTTTCCAGGCTCCGTTTCGGCGGTACAACTCCCAGCAGATGACTGCTGTCTCCGAACCTGCGGTTGGTATGGCGAATTGCCCTACCACCGAACCGGATTCATCGGTCAGCACAGCCGAGAGGCCGGCGGTACGAAACGCTCCGGCCTGCGCGTGGCTCGGATCGACGCTCACGATGCACAGCACTGCGGCAGCATTCGGATGGACTCGATCGAGCTCCACCCGGATACTGTCTCCCGCGAGCTGCACCCCAGCGGTGGTGGGGTGGTTGTAGAACACAAAATCCTCGGACGACAACGCCCGCAGGTGTGCATCGGTAACCAACGCAGACACGTCGAACGGCGTCTGGCTCGACGCACGGAAAGTCACGACAGATGCTTGCAGCGGCGCATTCTGCCCCGGAATGAACTCCACAGTCACAGCCGTGAACTATGCCACGACTCGTAAACTATGCAACGCCGACGGGATTCGTACGCAGATCTGCCACGATCCGGTCCGCGACTTCGGTCATTCCGCGAGCCGTGAAATGCAGACGCTGCGCCGTGGACTCCGAGAACATTCCCTCGAACCACCGCTGCTCAGGTACGGCGCAGCCGTCATGTCCACCGGCAATGGCGTCCGTGGCAATGTCGATGACGTGCACCCCGTACCGACCGGCAATGGCGGCAAATTGCGTGTTGAAGCGCGCGTAGTAGTTCATGAACCAGGCTGCGTCACCGTCCGAGAACGGAACATTCGGCCAGCATGCCCGAGCACCGATCATCCCACCCGCGCCGACCATGTAGATCCGGGCCTCCGGTGCCCGGGTGGTCAGTGCAGCCAGTGTCTTGTCCAACGAAGCCGCAGCCTGATCGATGCCGGACTGAGCAAGGGACTCGGTCAACGGATCGTTGCGGCATCCGCGATCGATCCCGGGGGCAGGCGACGCGCACAATGCCCCCACGATCAGGGTGTTCGAGTCGTTACCGCCAACCGAGAGGGTGATCAAATTCGTGTCCGGGTGCACCGAGTCCAATTGCACCGGCCACCGCGTCGGAATCAGTTGGGGTGTGGAGATGATGTTCTCGCTTCGAGCAGCACTGCACGACACGTCGGCGAACTCTGACACATCGAGCTCACGCGAAATCTTGCCCGCGAAATTCTCGTACGAACGTGAACACCCGTCGGGGTACATCGGTTCCAGCCGTGGACCCGACGCCCGCGAATCTCCGAGAGCGACGTACTTGATGCTCGTCTGTTGATTCGTTTTCTGATCCTGAGGAACCGATGCGTGCGCCACGCCGACAGGTACTACTGCCAGAGCCATTCCCATTGCTGTAGCCACGACTGCTGTTGTCGCAACACGACTGAATCGCGTTCCCCGAGTAATCATCTTGCGAACCGAACCCTTCACCCCAACTGGATTTCGAGAATTACGCCATCAAGAATCGGCCCAGCTGTGGTGCGGCCTCGCCGGCATGCTTGGCCTGGATACCTTCCCCGATTGCCTGCAGTTTCCATTCACCGTTCTGCCGGTAAACCTTGGCCATCACCATGCCGGTGAATGCCATACCGCCCTGCATCGTGTACCTCGCCAATTCCGCATTGGTGGTGCTGTCCACGAGACGACAGAACGCGTTCTGGACCTGCTCGAAGGTATGCCCGCGGTACGACGTGACCGTGAAGATCACTGTGTTGACGTGAGCCGGGACGCGCTGGAGGTCGACCGTCATCACTTCGTCGTCACCGTCACCCTCGCCGGTCAGGTTGTCACCCATGTGCCGCACTGATCCGTCTTTCGACGTGAGCTGACCGTAGTAGCAGACATCGATCAGGTTGCCGTCCGCATAGAGCAGCGCCGAAGCGTCGAGGTCGACATTGGCGGTGCGGTTGCCGAATATTCCGCTCTTCTTGATCGGATCCCAACCCAGACCCATCTGGATCATGGTCAGTGCGACGCCGCCCTCCTTACGGAGCGTGACTTTCTGTCCCTTGGTCAAACTGACCGGGCGGCCCTTCACCAAACTGACCTCGGCCGGCGCTGCGGGAGGCTGGTTGTACACCGGCGGGGCAGGTGGGGCCGGCGGTGCGTTGTACGACGGCTGCTGCTGTGGTGGCGGGTTGTAGGCAGGCGGGGCGGCCTGGACCGGTGCTGCCTGTGCCGGCGCGGGTGCCGGCGCGGGTGCCGGCGCGGGTGCCGGCGCGGGTGCCGGCGCGTCGTCAACGGACACACCGTGATCGGTGACCAACGCTGCGAATCCACCGGCGTAGCCCTGCCCGACAGCGCGAACCTTCCACGCCCCCTGACGGCGGTACACCTCGAGCGCAATGACGATGGACTCGGCAGAGAGTCCGTCGATCACGTACTCGTACAACACGTTTCCGGCGGTGTCGGATACCCGAGCAGTGGGCGCAGCAGTGCGACCGAAACTCGACGAAGTGTCGTCGAGCGTGATGACCGCGCGAACCTGCTCGATATCAGCGGGCACACCGGCCAACGAGACCTTCAGGGACGCAATGCCGCCCGGATTGGGCGTCAACTGCACACCCGGTCCGGTGGGCTGGTTGAAGAAGACGAAGTCCGCATCGGAGCGCACCTTGCCGTTACCGGTCACGAGAAGCGCTGACAAATCAGCAGCGGCGGCCAACTGCACCGACACAATCACTTCCGGCACGTTGAGTGGACCGTTCTGACCTTTGGCAAGCGATACAGACAACTGCATCTCCTTCATCGAGAGTGTTCATTGCTGGTGTTCATTACTGGGGAAGCTGCTGAGATTCTTGCGGTGCGCCGACCGTCATTGCCGCGACGTGGGCGGAGAACCATCTCACGATCTCCACACTCGCCGCGATTCCGGACGTTTCTGTCACAGTAACCGTCGGGCGTCGCCAATTCAGTTCTTCCAGCTCACCGTGCCGAGGACGGATCGCGAAGTCTGCGTACTCGAGCATGTCTGCGTCGAGGGCGCCGTCGCCGGCCGACAGAACCATGCCGTCGGCCGCGAGGTCACCCGACTCGATCAGGCGTCGACGCACTTCCGCGAGGGCACGGGATTTCGATACCGCGTCGGGCATCGTGTAAATCTTTCGTCCCTGCCGTGACACGTTCCATCCGCGGGAGGTACACCAATCGTTCCAGCCGGCTTCGAAATCAGTGGGAATGGTCGACAAGTCGACCACCAGGTACGGGAACAACTCGTCGGCCACCCGTATGGAACTGACCCAACTGACGTCGATGCGGGCTTGCAGCTCACTGTGGACGTGCGCCAACTCAACCGCGGCGTCGCGAGTTGACCGGTCGATCTCGGCGCGCCACGACAGGTCGGGTTTTCCGTCGACCAGGATGGTCCCACCGTTGCTGGTGATCGCGTACTTCCATGGACCACCAGGCAAGTCGATCCGCTGGAACTGCGCAATCGTCCGGGTGGTCGTGGGAATTACCGGCACTGCGGCGCTGAGGTCTCGCAGTAGTGCGATCGTGTCGCCGCTCATGTGGGACAGAGGCCCGCCGTCGTAGTACTCGACGCACACCGGGGCCGGTCCTGACCCCAGATCGGCGCCAGAGGGATCACCCCCGATCGCGTTTTTCGAGTAGATCATCGTGCGATCCAGGTCGGTCGCGATCAATACCGGTGACGCCCTCATATGATGTCCTTGATCAGACCGACACACGAGTACGCGAGATCGGAAACTTCCTCGACGGGAACGCCACGGGACTGCGCGAGCAATCGGATGTGGGCATGTTCGGGTGCATCCAGTTCGCGGACGAGCACCTTCCACGGCAACCGGCGCAGCAATACCCGAGTGGTTTCGCCGACACCGGGTTTGACGAAGTTCACCGTGGAAATTCCGTAGTCCGCCTGAACCTTCTCCACCGATTCCCACCCGGCCCAGGTAGGCGTTCGATCCGAAGCACGCACGGCGGCAAGCGAATCCGCAACATCACTGCGAACGGTATCGAATTCCGCCGAGACTACGTCGAGTAACCGGTTGGACACGTCTACATCGGCAAGATCTGCATAAAACTTCGCGCCGTGGAAATCTCCGGGTCCGATCAGGGTGTCGTTGAGAACCGTGCGCGAGACCAGCCCGGACACAGTCGAATTGAGGCACGCCGAAGCAATCAGGAAGTCATCTCGGGTTCCGTAGGTTCGGACGCAGTATCCCGGATCGGCAAGTACTGCCAGATCGGAGTTGAACGCAGCGCCACCCGCAGCGTGATACTCGGCCAGTGCCGCATCGAGCTCACGGGCGATTGCGCCCTTACCCGTCCATCCGTCCACGAAGACGATGTTCGACGAATCATGATGATGCGAAAGATGATCGAGGGCAACAGCATCGATCCCCTTGCCTCGAACGATAGACACCGCGTAGTGCGGCAATGTCACTCCGTGAACATGCTTGGCCCACCGACGCATCAAGACCCCGACGGGTGTGCCGGCCCGGGCAAGAGAGACCAATACGATGTCGGATCCGCGCTCGGCCAACACCAGGTCGGTGACAGTACCGACTGCACGCGCCAAACGGGGCGCGCTTTCCGCCAACACCGTTTCGAACAGTTCGCGATACGCATCGTCGGGCTGATACTCGATCGGTAGCGATTCTGCGTAGTGCGCCTCACCCGACTGAATGCGCTTCTCCCGCTCGGCAACATCCGCTTCAAGATCTACATGAGAGAGGTCCTTGAGCAGCCACTTCACTTCATCCGCAGCATACGAACCGAACTGGGGTCCGACCAAAGGTACGGTCATGCGCCTTCACCTTCTCTCGAATCCCGCAACGCCGACGGGTTTGCTCCCCGCACCGTTGCCACCACTACATCGGTCCCGGCATTTCTCAGCGCTTCAACGACACCATCGTCTGCGATCAGACGATCGGTGTCGGCAGGTTCGTCTACGATCAACAGAACCACAGCGTCGACTGCCGAGTCCGGCCACTGCGCGTTGTACAGGAACCGCGGTTCGGTCTCGCCTAATTCCGGTGCAACAAAGGTAAACCCGCGGCGAAGCGGGTAGCCCTCGAGGTCCATGACGTACGCGGGCGAACGCGTCGTTGTTTGATAGCGCACTGCCCGGCCCCCACGTTCCAGACTGCTCGCGATACAGAGGGGCAGATACATCAGCTCTTCATGCCCCACGACGATCAGAGGACGCTCCAGGCCGGTTAACGAGTTCACTACTGCTACAGCGCCTTCGACTGCCCGCTCGAAATCTACCGCGTCCGAATCGAGGAATCCGTGCCTGCCCCCGTCCGGAACTGTCGCCGGCCAGGGCAGATCCACCCGTGAAACCGTTCCGCGGCGCTCCCCGGCCACATTGAGCGTCGGAGCCTCGAGCGCCGTGACCCGTTCGGTCAAACCATCCGGAAGAACCGTGGAACCGGAAGCGAGACTGACGTAGTCGATCCGCACACCCAGTTCTTCTGCGGCACTGTCACTGGCAGCGCGGTGCTCGTCGGTTCTCATGTCCACCAACGAAGCAACGACGTAGCGCTCTCGCGGGCATTGACCGTGCAGTGCCCGAATAGCATCGATAGCTGTTGCTCCGGTGGAGATTTCGTCGTCTACCAGCACCAACGGCAGATTGTTCTCGAACAGTTCTGTCGACGTCGGCTGCATCAGATGACTCGTTGCGTGCGAGTGCCCTTCTTCGAAACCCGCGAGGGTGGTTGCCCCCGGAACATCGCGTCGCGTCGAATGCAGGTAGCAGTGAGCATGCAGGCGCGCTGCTACACAGTGACCCAAACCTGTTGCAGTTTCAGCAAATCCGAGAACCACGACATCAACACCGACACCAAGCGCGTCACGTACCAGGTCGCCGAGATCCTCAGCGGCACCGATCACCACCGACGGCTCGGTAGGCACGTGTTTGCCCAGAACCGTCGACACCAAAAGGTGCGCCCGACGCGGATTACGCCGCAGCCCCGGAATTACCAACTCCGGAACCGTCCGCCCCGCAGCGGAACTGCCGTGCACAAGGTCAAGTCCGAATTCTGCTGTAGCCCAAGGGATCGATGCAACAGTGCCCGTCATCGATCGACCAACGCCGTCAGCAACTCGACAAACGTGATGCCCTTGTTGGTAACTCCGAAAACCTGCGCCCGAAGCTCTGTCTGCCGAGCCCAATTGCGGTGCGGTTTCATCTCGTTCATCTTGTTTCGATAACCCGACGCCGCAACCCCGCCCACCTCGACACCCAAGATGTCCAATGCGTCGTGGTACTCCTCGTGAGTGACCGCGGACAGTGCATTGACTGCCGCGACGTGGGAAGGATGGATAACGGTCTTACCCTGAATGCCGTTGGCCCGGTCCAAGGCGATTTCCCGAAGCAACCCGTCGAGGTCGCGGCTCACCAGATGCTGACGGAACCGCACGGCGTCATGCTCCTCGAACGGCGTCGCACGCAGCATCGGACGGAACATGCGCTCGTGATCGGCAAAGTACTCCCACACGGGACCGGTGATGACAAATCCTGAACCATCAGCTCGTCCAAGGTAATTGACGATGTCGGCAATGACATCGACAACAACGCGCACGTCGTAAATCGTCAGGTCGCGGTCACGACGAATCCCGAAAGTGCTGCACATATCGGTAGCACCGATACGAACCGCGAGAATGCGATCACGATGCTGCGCCAAAATATCACTGACAGAACGTAATTCAAGATCACGGGTGTCGCGGTGCACCAATTCCGGAGACTCGAGCACCGGCATGGCGTACAGATGCTTTCCCAAACGCTCGGAGGCGTCGGCCACCGCTTCGAGGAACGCGGCGCCGGTCGCACTCCCGAATTTCGGTACGACAAACCCCGTCAGCGCTACCCGGCCGACCGTCAACGATTCGGCAATATCGGCGATATCGGCGACTTCACGGACACGGATGAACAGCAACATTCCCGCTGCATCGGTCGATGCGATCTTGTCGAGCGCGACAACCGCATTTGCCCGAGCAGCCTCCACCTCGTCGTCCGCGACAGCATCCTCGAGGTCCAAGACCATCGAACTGACACCGTCAGCGGCTCGCTTCTCCACGATCTCGGCCAGACCGGCCCTCGTCGCCGGCACATACAGCGTCGCGCCCAGAGCGATAGCCAGCAGGTCTCTCTCGTCCGAGTCTGCGAACGTCCGCGGAGCGTGCAGGAACAATTGCTCCCGCACTTCATCGCTGAGGTGTTGAAAGTGCTGCATGTCTCTTCTTTCCGTAACCGATGGCAATTCCACGTTTCTGTCCCCCATTCGACTCTTTTCGGGTGAAAACGCCGATCCCCCGATCGGCCCCGACCTGCTGTTTCAGTGTCTTCCTGCCCGCATTCGCATCTTCTCGACAATCTCTGCAATGAACGCCGAAACGGAATCCAACTGCACTACATACGACCAGTAGTCCGGATGAGTTCCCGTCAACGACGCCGAGGCCCGTTCGATCCGAGCCAATTGCGCGTCGAGTACCGATCCCCACTCCGCCACCAACCCGTGATTGACAGCAAACATTTGCGCATCTTTCAAACGAAAGCGAACCTGCCGCTCTTTCTCCGTCGGATCCGCCCGAACTGCCCGAAGTGTGGCCAACCGGCCTGTCACAGCGTCGACGCAGGCCTCCGCCTCGGCCAGGTGCACCCGCGCTTCTGCCATCAAAGCCAACGCATGCTCGGGATTGCCCGCTGCCAAAGCCTCCACTGCTTCTTGCAAGTCCGCATCTGCCTGGCCGATATGTTCACGACTCCGACCACTGTTGTTCACGAGATCAGCCGAACTGGCAGCGTTGAACTCACGAAGCAAAGCCGAGTACGCCGGATCGAGGCGGTCGACTCGCGTTCGAACAGCAGCCAGCCTGGTGGAGACCGCGGATACCGTCATCTGTGCGTGCCGTTGCGTGGACGGGGCCTGAGCCAACGCTTCTTGAAGCGCAGCGGCCGCAGCTCGAACGTGTTCGGCCTCTACCCGGATGGCGTCGGCGCGCTCGTTTCGCTCGGCCTGGGCAAGTGCCATGAGTGCGCTATCCAAGTGCTCCGCAGAAGTCACCACCGACGGATACTCCGAAAAGTGCTGATCCGCGTCGTCCAACGCACGGCGAGCCGCATCCGCCGCCGCACGTGCCTGATGACCGAGCACCGGAATGGTCGACATCGTCGCGGTGGCCTGCTCGAGGTGCGCGCGGTTTCCGTTGTAGAACGCATCGATGCTCTGGGCTGCCGACACCAACTCTGCTACCGACTTCTCGAACGCCGCGGTTGCGGTGCGGGCGTCGCGATGGAGAGCCTGGTCATTTCCGTATCGCTCGCTCGTGGCCAGGTAGTTCGACACAGCTTCGTAGCACTTTTCGCGAATCGGCTTCCAAGCCTGACTCAGGCCACGCTCCGGAAACAGCTCACTCGACGCCTTGACCGCCGCCGCCGCGATGGTCTGTCGCTTGTCCATGTCGAGGAACGCCGAGACCATCGCAGTCTGTGCTTCCCGAGCACGACTGATCGACTCCTCCACGCTAACCCCCCGATTCAAGCGCTCCGACCATCTGCCCACCACGATTGAATCCTACGGGTCCGACGCGTACAGACTCCGTTTCGATTTCCACTGTTACCGCGGCCACACCCGAAGTGCCGTTAGGGTGGAGGAGGTAAACACATTCCCAAGACGGCCATCCGTCGTCGCGGGCCATGTCTCTTCTCTTGAAAGGACCCCTGAATGGGCGTCAGCTTGACCAAAGGCGGCAATGTCTCTCTCACGAAGGAGGCCCCGAACCTGACCGCAGTGACTGTCGGCCTGGGTTGGGACGCACGTTCCACCACCGGCGCAGCCTTCGACCTCGACGCCAGCGCAATCGGCACCGGCGCAGACAAGAAGTCCGTCTCCGACCAGCACTTCATCTTCTTCAACAACCTGCGTTCGCCCGACGGCTCGATCGAGCACAAGGGTGACAACACCGACGGCGAAGGTGAAGGTGACGACGAGCAGATCGACGTGAACCTCGCCGCTGTTCCGGCCAACATCGAGAGCGTTGTCTTCCCCGTCTCGATTTACGACGCAGAAGCACGCTCGCAGTCCTTCGGCCAGGTTCGCAACGCGTACATCCGCGTCGTCGACAAGTCCAACGGCAATGAGCTCGCTCGCTACGACCTGTCCGAGGACGCGTCCACCGAGACCGCAATGGTCTTCGGTGAGCTGTACCGCAACGGTGCAGAGTGGAAGTTCCGCGCAATCGGCCAGGGCTACGCGTCAGGCCTCGCGGGCATCGCTCGCGATTACGGTGTCAACGTCTGATCCTCGGCCTTGCCGATGAGCTGTGACCAACGGGAGGGTTCCGCAGTACGCTGTGGAACCCTCCCCGGCTTCGTCTCAACTGCGGTGAGATAACCGCTGCAGTAGCCACTCTGCATTGACCAACTAGAAAGGGCCACGCTCCGTGGTACTGCGAATATTCGGTTTATCCATCGTGATTTCGATCATCGCGATGATCGTTGCGTTCATCTACGGCGGCCCCGAGGCACTATTCCTCGTTGTCATCCTGTCGATTCTGGAAATTTCGCTGTCCTTCGACAACGCCGTCATTAACGCCACCGTCCTGCGAAGGATGAGTGACTTCTGGCAAAAGATCTTCCTCACCGTCGGCATCGTCATCGCGGTGTTCGGTATGCGTTTGGTATTCCCACTCGTCATTGTGTGGGCAGCATCGGGCTTGGGTCCGGTCGCGGCACTCGACCTCGCACTGAACCCGCCCGCCGACGACGCCGCCTACTTCCCCAATGGCGATCCGAGCTACGAAACCCTGATCACCGACGCGCATCCGACCATTGCTGCGTTCGGTGGCATGTTCCTGCTGATGTTGTTCTTCGGATTCATCTTCGAAGAGCGTGAGATCACCTGGCTGTCCTGGCTCGAGAAGCCGCTTGCGCGTATCGGCAAGCTGGATCAGCTCTCCGTCGTCGTTGCCGGACTCGTCCTGGTTCTCGCAGGTTCATTCCTCGCGGCCGACGACAAAGTCACGACGGTCATGATCTCGGGTGTCCTGGGCATGATCACCTACATCGCTGTCAACGGACTGGGCGAGTTGTTCAACCTGCCTGAAGAAGGCGAAGAGGAAGAGACCACCAAGTCCGGCGGTCCCACCGAGCTCGCGAAAGCCACCGGTAAAGCCGGCTTCTTCCTGTTCATGTACCTCGAGGTCCTCGACGCGTCCTTCTCCTTCGACGGCGTCATCGGCGCCTTCGCGATCACCGCGGACCCGATCATCATCGCCCTGGGCCTCGGCTTCGTCGGCGCGATGTTCGTTCGTTCCATCACCGTGTTCCTGGTCCGCAAGGGCACGCTGTCGGACTACGTCTACCTCGAGCACGGCGCTCACTGGGCCATCGGCGCTCTGGCGATCATCTTGATGGTGTCCATCGGCGTTCACGTCAACGAGATCATCACCGGCCTTGTCGGCGTCTTCTTGATCGGCGCAGCCTTCGTCAGCAGCGTCCTGCGAAACAAGAAGATCGAAAAGGAAACTCCGAAACTCGACGAGAGCACTCCCGCCACCGTCTGAGTTTGATTAGTACAAACGCCCGCGACCTATTGGTCGCGGGCGTTTTGCGTTGCATTGGCCCGAATTGTTCGTGAATGCACACAACGCGGGCTCCGAGGTCACATTCCGCCATCGTCGACGGAGTTGTGTGCCATAACGAACGGTCTGCGTCGCACGTTTCGCCCAGAACTAGAGTTACGACAACACCGTCATCACAAAGGGGCTTCATGCACGACCAGTACTTGATCAAGGGCCAGAACATCACGCTTCCTGAAGAAATCGAACAGGTCGATGTCCTGATCACCTGGGAAGACTCGACATTCGGAATCGACGCTTCCGCTCTGTTGCTCGGGGTCGACGGAAAGGTCGGCTCCGATGAAGATTTCGTCTTCTACAACCAACAGGAATCCACCGATGGCTCAGTTCGCTATCTCGGACGACGCGAGACGGAATCCGGACCACACGAGCGCCTCCTCGTTCAGCTTTCAGCGGTACCGTCCGAGGTCGACGCCATCGCCTTGGTCGGAAGCGTCGATACCGGATCGTTCGGCGAATTGGGCAAGCTCTCTCTTCATTTGCTCGACGCGTCAGGCTCCACCGTTGCCGAATACGTGACAGCGGATGCGACGACGGAGACCGCTTTTGTTTTCGGCGAGATCTACCGCAGGAACGGGCTCTGGAAACTGCGTGCAGTCGGGCAGGGCTGGGCGTCAGGCCTGGCCGGATTGGCCGAGGATTTCGGCGTCGACGTGAGTGAGGACACCTCAATCGAGGAACCGATATCCGAAGAGTCCGTCGCTGCAGAACCTGCAGTTGAAGTGCATGCGGCCGAATCCCCGTCCGAGGCGCCTACCGCCGATCTAACTGTTGCACCAGAACCCGTAGTTCCGACAGCTTCGACCCCGAAGCCTGCCCGTCCACGCGGTGTGCGAACCGCGAAGCCAGTCCCGAAGAAGGCGCCGCTTCCCGAGTTCAAACTCGCAGAATCCGAGGCCTGGCAACCGGCACGCTTGTTCTCGGTCGTCGGAGTCGGAGCCGGCGAAGAGCAGGAACGCCGTACGACGTCGGCGTTGGTGTCGACAATGCAGTCCGTTCCGTTGTTTGCGCGGGCAATAACTTCACGAGTAGGTGCGCCCGCCGGATCATTCGAGGGGTACGTCGAGGTTCCGTATACAAAGGGCGAGTCTCGGGTCATTCCCGATGCGGTACTGCGGGTCTCGCGTGGCAGTCGCCTGTGGACCGGTCTCCTCGAAGTGAAAACCGGAGCGGGGAAACACTCGCGTGAGCAGCTGGAGAACTACCTCGATATCGCGAAGAAGAACAAGTACGACGTAGTGATCAGCCTCTCAAACGATCTTCCTGCCAGCGCAGGCGAATTGCCAGTGGAAGTGGACAAGCGCAAGCTCACCAAGGTCGCTCTCCGTCACTTGTCCTGGGCTGAGGTCATTCACGAAGCCCGAATGGTTCTCTCTCACGGCGGAATCGACAATCCGCTTCAGGCTTGGATCCTCAACGAATTCCTCAGATACATCGAGCACCCTAAATCCGGGGCGTCGGAGTTCGTCGACATGGGACGGCACTGGGTGGCAATTCGCGAAGGAGTCAGCGCCGGAACTCTGCGGTCCGGCGACCCCAAGGCCGCTTCGATCGCGGACTCGTGGATCGCACTTGCCCGCAATCTCGCTTTGCGCTTCACTGCCGAGTTGGGGGTGACCGTCAAGCACGTCTTGCCACGTCGCGCAACGAACGATGCGGACTACCGCACAGAGTTGACAGTTGAGGAATTGGCGAACGACGGCACGTTCAGTGCCCTGCTTCGAATTCCCGATGCAGCAGGTGAACTCAGAGTTGTCGCGGATATGCGAACCAACAAGATCACCTGCACCACCGTGGTCAGCGCTCCTGACGAGGGAACTTCCGGCAAGCGTGTGGCGTGGGTATTGCGCCAACTGAAGAATGCTCCAGCAGATCTGTTGATCGAGGCAGCCTTTTCCGGCCCGACCTCGTCAACGTGCGAACCTCACGCCGAGGTGCGAGCGACACCACGAATTCTCACCGACGGACAAAGTGGCCAACTCAGTTCATTCGTCCTGATGCAGACCTTCACTCTCGGCAGTAAGCGAGCCGGCACCGCCGCAAGTTTCATCAGCAGCGTGACTCATTCGGCGGAGAGCTTCTACGCCGAAGTTATTCAGCCCCTCCGAGAATGGGTTCCCGCTGCTCCCAAGGCTTCTGACATCCGGCGTGACGAACAGACCGACGACCAAGACTAGTCGCGGGCGTTTACAGTCTCTTGGCTCGAACAGAACACGGCCCCTCCGCTTCGTAACCGAATCGAAGGGGCCGTGTCCGCTGTCCCAGCAGATTTTTTGTCAGCTGGAACTGGAGCCGAAGCCGCCGAACAGGGACCCGAGGCTTCCGGCACCGCCGCCGCCCGTGCCGTCGTCGGGTGCAACAGTGACGGTGGCCTGGTCGGCGGAGGGTTCGACGGCGGCATCGCCGGAATAGTCGGCGGTGATGGTGCGCTCGCCCTCCGTACGCGGCGTCCACGCGACGGTGGCCGTGCCGTCGGCGCGGACTGCAGCGGTGCCGACAACGGCGTCACCGTCTTTGAATGTGACGGTTCCGCCGGCGCCGCCGGGGAGCACTGTTGCCGTCAGGCTGGTGGAGGTACCGACCTTCGCCCCGGTGACGGGGGTCAGGGTCACGGCGGAGGTCGCGTTGTGTTCGGAGACCTGCACTGTCCGCGGCGCGGACTGCGAGCCGTTAGCGAAGTCACTGCCGAGGAATTTGGCAGTGAGGCTGTGCTCGCCCACGGCACTGGGATTCCACACATACGTAGCGGTCCCGCCGGCGTTCACGGCACCCTGGCCGAGTTTGGTTGTGCCGTCGTAGAACTCGACGACGTTGCCCGGTGCGCCGCCGGTAACGGTGGCGGTCAGGGTGGTCGGCGCGCCGAGTCGAGCGCCGGCCACGGGGGCGAGAGTCGTGGAGGAGGCACTCTTGGCGAGCGTGATCGAGGGGCCGCGCGCGCTGTAGTACCCGCTGCCGAGTGATCCCCCGTAGTCCATACCGGTGTTCAGCGCGGTGCCGCGGGCACAGTCGGCACCGACCTTGTAGCTGACGCTGAATGTGGGAGACCGGTGAAAGCCGGGGCGATTCTGTACAACCCAGTCGGTAACGCCCCAGGACGCGCGGACGTAGCCGGAGCCGTTGCCTTCGTCGGCTACCACCTCGGGATTGTCGACGGGGTAGTCACTGTTGCCGCTCATCTTGGCCGAGCCGGGGACGTATGTCAGGCAGGACGGATGGCGATCTTTGATGTTGTAGATGAACTCGTCAACCCAACTGGTGCGTCGGAAGTTCGTGGTGACTGTGATGGTGTCGCCCACAGCGGGAGTGCCGTTGCTGACAACTCGGGTGAAAGACGAACTGCCGTCGCTGAATTCGAGTGTTGACGTGCCGGCGCTGGCGATACCGCCCCCCACGAGGGCGAGTGCGCCGACCGCGATGATGGACGTCGCGCCGGCGACGCCACGCCTGATTGCCTTATGTGCCATGGGATTTCCTTTTCAGTCGAAGATGCGACTGTCATAAGTCGTGGTCGGAGAAGGAACGAGACCGGACTCCGGCGCCTTCGGGGAGGCACCGGAGCCCGGGCTTGGGGCGGGGTTCCGCCGGTTTCTTCGATCGGGTGCAAGCTGGCCGAAACCCTGCGTTATCTACTAGCTGCCGAACAGGTTGCCAAGGCTGCCCGTACCGCCGGTGCCGCCGCCTGTGCCGCCGGTGGATGCGACGGACACAGTGGCGTTGGCGACGGAGCCGTTGGCCAACGTTGTACCAGCGAATTCGACGGTGATGGGGCGTTCACCGGCGGTTGCCGGAGTCCACGTGAGCGTGGCAGTCCCGTTGGCGTCGAGAGCTCCCTGGCCGATCACGGTGGTGTCGTCGTAGAACTTGACCGGGTTGCCTACTGCACCACCGGTGACGGTGGCGGTCAAGGTGGTCGGCTTGCCAACGACGGCTCCGGCAACCGGTGCGATGGTGGTAGTGGTGGCGTTCTTGCCGGCCGTGACCGACGGCCCTTGGTACCCGTAGTAGCCGGCGCCAAGTGAGCCGTTGTAGTCCAGGCCGGTCACAAGTGCGATGCCGCGGGCGCAGTCCGTGCCGACCTTGTACTGCACGCTGAAGACGGGGCCCGGCACGTTCTGCTTGTTGACCCAAGCGCCGGTGTTGTCGGTGATCGTGGCGGTGCCCGTCCGCGGGCTGGTGGCGCGATCTGGGACGACGACCGCGTTGAAGTGGACGCCGTTCATCGTGGCCGAGTCGGGGACATAGGTCAGGCACGGAGCATGAGTATCCGAGACCGACGTGATGGTCTCGACCTTCGAATCCGTTCGCTTGAACGTGGTTGTGACCGTGATGGTCTCGCCGGCAGCGGGGGTGGCATCGCTGACGGTGCGGGTGAAGGTGGTGTAGTAGTCATTCCAGGTGATCGAGGTGGAGTCTGCACCGGCAACTCCGGTGCCGATCAGTGCCAGTGCGCCCATCGCGAGTGATGTTGCCGCGCCGACGGCGATGCCGCGTTTCGTTGATCGAAATGCCATGGGTGTTCCTTTGATCGATGTCAGGGGTTCGGGTGTCACACCGTTCCGGCCGCAGCGATGACGGCGACGGCTGAACCGGAGAGTTGCTTCGTCAGGAGCCGAACAGGGATCCGAGGCTGCCGGTGCCGATGCCGCCGGGACCCTCATTGTTCAAGTAGCCGACCGTGATGCCGGGGCCCTGGGTGTAGTAGCCGCCGAAGCCGAGCGAGCCGTTGTAATCCATACCGGTAACGAGGACTCTTCCGCGGACGCAGTCTGCGCCAACCTTGTAGCTGACGCTGAAGACCGGGTTGAAGGCCGGCTGGTTCTTGACGACCCACTCGTTGGGTCCGAAGTCGATGCTGACGAGCGCGTCGCGGCCGGGGACCGAGCCGTCGTCGACAACCTGCGGGATGACCGAGACGTCGTTCATCTTGGCCGAACCGGGAACGTAGGCCAGGCAGGAGTCATGCCGGTCCTTGATGTTGTACAGATATTCCTCGGTGCCGTTGGTTCGCTGAAATTTTGTGGTCATAGTGATGATGTCGCCTGCGTCGGGCGTGGAGTTGCTGACGGTGCGGGTGAAGGTGGTGTAGTAATCAGCCCAGGTGGTCGTGCCTGTGGCGGCTCCGGCGACGCCGGTACCGAAAAGGGTCAGCGCACCGGCCGCGAAGGCCGTCGCCGCGCCGACTGCAATGCCGCGTGTGATCGCTCGTGATGTCATGATGGGTTCCTTCGGTCGCAGCTGTGCGACCGTCGAAATCGAGGTCACAGCGGTGGTTGGGGTGCATTCGGATCTAGCTGACGGGCTCGTGGACCGGGCCGATCGTCACGGACAACGTGGTCATGATTTCCCCTTTCGGTCGGCACGCTTGTTTCTCGCTACCGCGCAGTAATGTCCCGTATGGGGCAATTTCTATCACAGTAAGTAAGACGAATGTCCAGTATTCGAAAAGAGGATAAATCCTCAAATGTGAGTAGCACTGAACCGCAACAGCCCTTGTTCGGGGATCTCCACGACTCATTTGGGTGCCCCGCCAGATCATTCGAGGTGCACGCCGAGACTCCACCCACGAGGGGTCGATCTCGGGCAATCGGCACGGCACGGCACGCCAGGCCTCACGTGGCAATCGCCTCTGGACCGGCCTCCTCGAAGTGAAACCGGGAGCAGGGAAATACTCTCGCGAGCAACTCGAGAATCACCTCGATATTGCGAACTCCATCAGGTCATTCACGACGAGTGATTCTGGCCAACGATCAAAGCTGCCAACTCAATTCATCTAACCTCCACTGCGAACTACTACGTCGTCAGTCCCGCCCGCGCAACAGCACCGGCAAACAATGCCGTCACTGCCGCGCCCATAGCTGCCTGATCCACTTCTTCCGGGTCAACGGAATGTTCGAGGACCAACCCGGAAATCAAGGCCATCAACGAGATTGCGGTGGTGCGGACCTCGAAGGAGTTGTCGACGCCCCACTCGCGGGCTCGTTCACCGATCAACTCGACCAATTGACCACGCAGGTGCCGACGCTCACGGAGATACGCCTGGGCGATCTGTGGATCCCGTCCCGCGAGAACTCCGAACTCGAGAACCAGCAGTGACCATCCCGGATCGTCGACCATCGATGCTGCGATGGCTTCGCCACCTTTACCCGCTGCGTCGGCCGGACTCATCCCGGCTATCTGGCCGAGCACACGGCCGGCCAGTTCGAGGGATCGCTGGGCGAAGAGTTCGGCAAACAGGTCCTGTTTGGATTCGAAATTGGAGTAGACGGCGCCCTTGGTGAAGCCTGCGCGTCGGGCAACTTCGGTGAGACGTGCAGCACTGAATCCTTGCTCCGCAAACTCTTCCGCTGCAGCGTCGAGCAGTCTTTGCCGCACTACGTCGCGTCCGGGGCGGGTTGCCGGCACGAAGTCCGGTTGACGGGAATCAGTCACGATACCTAGAGTATTCAATACCTCGGGTATTGACAAGCTCTTTGCTTTCGACAAGATCAGGACTCATCGTGACCACTACACTTCCGGCACCGAACGCAGGCACCGACGAACACCACCACGACAACCTGGTGGTGAAATACGGCGCCACCAAAGTCATGGCGGCACTGTTCGCCGGCGTACTCCTGCTGCAGATGGGCTTCATCCTCAGCTACGTCGCCGCGTTCCATCAGCCGACGCCCCGCGACATCGAAATCGCGGTCATCGCGGACCAGGGAATTCCCGCGGGCATGGACCAGCAGGTCGCCGACAAGCTCAACGCTATCGACGGCAGCCCCCTGAGTGCCCAGGTCATCGACAACACCGCCACGGCCCGTCGGATGCTCCACGACCGCGAGATCCAGGGCGCATTTGTCATCAATCCCACGGGCCCCGACATGCTGATCACCGCCAGTGCCGGTGGTAGTTCGATCGCTACGTCGCTCGAAGCAGTCTTCGCCCAGGTCGAGCAGAGCCAGAACCGGGAGTTCGTCGTGCGCGACGAGATCCCCGTCGGCGCTCACGACAATCGTGGCCTCTCCGGCTTCTACCTCGCCGTCGGCTGGGTGGTCGGCGGATACCTCTTCGCCGCGGCAATCGGATTGTTCATCGGTGCACCGAAGACTCTCCGCCAGGCCGGCGCCCACACCGGCGTCATCGCGATCTACTCGATCATCTCGGGAGCGTTGGGCGCGCTCATCACCTCGCACGTTCTCGGCACGTTTGCGGGCCACTGGCTGCCACTCTCGATTCTGGGCACTGCCGTCGTGTTCGGAACCGCAATGTTCACCCTCGGACTTCGAGCAGCAATCGGTATCCTTGCAGTTCCACTGGCCATCGCAGTGTTCGTCATCCTCGGTAACCCCAGCGCCGGAGGCGCTTTCGGCTCCAACATCATTCCGTCGTTCTACGCTGCTATCGGCCGCTGGATCACGCCCGGCGCGGGCACCGAAGGCGTTCGCAGCATCGTGTATTTCAACAACGTCGGAATCGGTCAGCCGGCCTTGACGCTCTTCCTGTACGCCCTGATCGGCGCCGTCCTTCTCTTTGGATTCACGTTGCGCCGAACCCGAAAGCTTCGGGGCACGTCACCGACTCCGGATGTCGCAATCGTCGACTAGTCCTACTCTGGAATCCATGACGAGCCTCCTCCACCCCAGCGCTTCGCACGTCGCCGAGACCTTGATCGCTCGCGGTCACCACGGCGTCATAGTCACGCAAGCCGACGCGACGCACACTGCCGAAGAAGCTGCGGCAGCTGTTGGGGTGGAGGTTGGCGCAATCACGAAGTCACTCGTCTTCCTCCTTGACGACGAACCGGTGTTATTGCTGGTGTCGGGCGCGCATCAAGTCAATCTGAAGGCCACCGGTGAACGCCTCGAAGGCACGCTGACGCGAGCTCCCCTCGAGCTGGCAAAGTCAGCGACGGGTCAGCCCATCGGCGGAGTTGCGCCCCTCGGGCACCCCACCAACCTGCCGACCTACGTCGACACAGCCCTCGCGCAATACCCGATTTTGTGGGCCTCAGCAGGCCACCCCAATACCGTCTTCCGGACGACATATCCGGAACTTCTGCGAATCACAGCGGGCCTCGCCGTAGAGATGGACTGATCGTCTGCAGCCCACGCACCCCGACTGCGTCCTATAGTTGGGCGAACATCCTTGCGTCCTACCGGAGAGCCCACGTTGACTGACACCACGCCCCGAACACCCGAGCTGTCCACCGGCATCTGTGCCGCCGACTATCGCGCTGCATTGGGTCGCCACCCCGCGGGAGTCACTGTTGTCACTCTCAACTCCGGCACCGGCCCAGTGGGTTTCACGGCCACCTCGTTTTCCTCGATCTCGCTCGAACCTCCGCTCGTGACGTTCAACATCGCCGAGACGTCGTCAAGCATCACTGCACTCAAGGCAGCCGAATCATTGGTCATCCACCTTCTCGGTGAGCACCAACAGCATCTGGCCCAGCGTTTTGCGCGTAGTGCCGATCAGCGTTTTGCCGACGAATCACTGTGGGCAGTACTCGATACCGGCGAGCCCGTGCTGCACGGCACCCCCAGCTGGATGCGGGTCACGGTCGATCAGCTGATCCCGGTCGGCGACCATACGTTGGTTATCGGACTCGTCACCCGCGTCCACGCCGACGAGGACGACGACTCCGCTGCCGCACCGCTGCTCTATCACGAGGGCAAGTACTACCGCCCCACACCGCTGGGCGAATAACAAGCCACTGCGCGAACAGACAAAAATGAGGGCCTCACCGAAAAATTCGGTGAGGCCCTCATTTTGTGAAAGAACTTACAGCGCTACGTACTTGGTATCGAGGTACTCGTCGATACCTTCGGTTCCGCCTTCACGGCCGAAGCCCGATTCCTTGACGCCACCGAAAGGTGCTGCAGCGTCGGAGATCGCGCCGCGGTTGACGCCGACCATGCCGGTGTCCAGCTTGGCCGAGACGCGCATCGCGCGGTCGATGTCGCGGGTGTAGAAGTACGCCACCAGACCGAACTCCGTGTTGTTGGCTGCTGCAACCGCTTCGTCTTCGGTGTCGAAACCGACCACGGCTGCAACGGGTCCGAAGATCTCTTCCTTGAGCAGGCGCGCATCGGCGGGAACCTGATCGAGGACCGTCGGGGTGAAGAAGAAGCCGGGACCTTCGGGTGCCGATCCACCGGTGCGAACGCGAGCGCCCTTGGACACAGCGTCATTGACGAGTCCGGTGACGGTTGCGAGCTGCTTGGTGTTGATCAGCGGTCCGATGTTGGTGCCCTCGGCGTCGCCGGCACCCACCTTCAGTGCAGCGACCTTGGCCGTGAATTTCTCGGTGAACTCTTCGCGGACCGAGTTCGCGACGTAGATGCGGTTGGCCGCGGTGCACGCCTCGCCGCCGTTACGCATCTTCGCGATCATGGCGCCGTCGACAGCGGCGTCGATGTCGGCGTCGTCGAACACGATGAACGGAGCGTTGCCGCCCAGTTCCATGGACGTACGGAGCAACTTGTCAGCCGCATTGCGCACCAACAGCTTTCCAATGCCGGTGGAGCCGGTGAAGGTGACCTTGCGCAGACGCGCGTCTTCCATCAGCGGTCCACTGATGGAAGCTGCATCGGAGGTCGGGAGAATGGAGAGCACGCCGTCGGGCAGACCTGCGTCGGCAAACACCTGACCGAGAAGCTGCATGGTCAGCGGAGTGTCCTCCGCCGGCTTCACGATGATGGTGCAACCGGCAGCGAGAGCCGGTCCGATCTTGCGAGTTCCCATGGCCAGCGGGAAGTTCCACGGAGTAATCGCGAGAACCGGTCCGACGGGTCCCTTGGTGACGAGGATGCGACCGTTGCCGGCCGGAGCCTGAGTGAAGCGTCCACCGATGCGGACTGCTTCTTCGCTGAACCAGCGCAGGAACTCGCCGCCGTAGTTGACCTCACCGCGAGCCTCGGCCAACGACTTACCCATTTCCAGGGTCATCATCAGCGCGAAGTCCTCGGCGCGGGCATGCAACAGTTCGAATGCGCGGCGCAAGATCTCGCCACGGACTCGAGCCGGGGTAGCTGCCCAATCTTCCTGTGCCGCAGCAGCGAGGTCGAGTGCGCGGATGCCGTCAGCGGCAGTGGCGTCGGCTACCTGAGCCAACTCTTCACCGGTTGCCGGGTTGTAGACCGCAAAGGTCTTCTCAGCCGGAACAAGCTTGCCACCGAGCCAGATGCCCTTGGGTACAGAATCGAGAAGTTCCGAGACGTTCGACATGTCAGTTCTCCTGTGCTGCAGTGCGAATAGCGGTTTCGAGGACAGTCAGTGCGTCGTCGAGCAGCTCCTCGGAGATAACCAGCGGCGGGAGCAGACGGACGACGTTGCCGTAGGTACCGCAGGTCAGGATCACGACACCGGCTGCGAGGCAGGCAGCTGCGATCGCCTTGGTGATATCAGCGTCCGGCTCCTGACCGCCAGGCTTGACGAACTCGATGGCGAGCATGGCGCCGCGGCCACGAACGTCACCGATGACGTCGAGTTCCTTGGCCAGCGCGTTGATTCGGCTGACGACGGTGCTCTCGATGGTGCGTGCGCGAGCAGCCATATCGAGTTCACGCATCTGGTCGATGGACGCCAATGCAGCAGCACAGGCGACAGGGTTACCGCCGTAGGTGCCGCCGAGGCCGCCCGGGTGGACAGCGTCGATGAGCTCTGCGCGGCCGGTGACAGCTGCGAGCGGCATGCCGCCGGCGATGCCCTTGGCAAGCGTCATCAGGTCGGGGACGATGCCCTCGTGGTCGCTGGCGAACCAGGAACCGGTGCGAGCGAAGCCGGTCTGGACCTCGTCGGCGATGAAGACAATGCCGTTTTCCTTGGCCCAGGCGACGAGCGTCGGCAGGAATCCTTCTGCGGGAACGATGAATCCGCCCTCGCCCTGGATGGGCTCGATGAGGATGGCTGCGGTGTTGGCTGCGCCGACCTGCTTCTCGATCATCGTGATGGCGCGCTGTGCGGCCTGCTCACCGGTGATCTTCGAACCGTCGTAGTTGAGGCCCTCACGGAAGGGATAGGACATCGGTACGCGGTAAACCTCGGGGGCGAACGGTCCGAAGCCGCTCTTGTACGGCATGGACTTGGAAGTCAGCGCCATCGTGAGGTTGGTGCGGCCGTGGTACGCGTGATCGAAGACGACAACTGCGTCGCGACCCGTAGCGTGGCGGGCGATCTTCACGGCGTTCTCGACAGCTTCTGCACCACTGTTGAACAGAACGGAACGCTTCTCGTGGTCACCGGGGGTGAGCTCTGCCAGACGCTCGGCGACCTCGACGTAGCCCTCGTACGGCGCGATCATGAAGCAGGTGTGCGTGAAGTGCGCGACCTGGTCCTGGACTGCGGCAACGACGGCCGGGTTGGACGCGCCGACACTGGTCACGGCAATGCCGGCACCGAGGTCGATCAGCGAGTTGCCGTCGACGTCGACGATGACGCCGCCGTCTGCATCGGCAACGTAGACCGGGAGGGTGGATGCGACGCCGGCGCCGACAACCTTCTTACGACGCTCTGCGAGCGCAGCCGAGCGCGGGCCCGGGAACTCCGTGACGATGCGACGTTCCTGCGGAAGCCTGTATTCGATTGCACTCATGTGACCACCCTCTCTGTTTGTGTATTGCATTCGAGTATGCGACGCGCGAACCGGTCCGAGCCCTGCCGAAATGGACATCCTCTGGTTCAGGCCTACTCCATATCGGCATCGGCCGCTAGCCTTACTCAGGTGACAGTTCCGATCTCGTGGCTACTACTCCAGCGGCACCTCTCGCTGAAACTGCTGACTAACCGCAGTGCGTCTACGCAGCCAGTGACGTTTGCGCAGGCCACCGAGCTGACAGACCCCACTCCCTGGCTTTCCGGCGGCGAGTTGGTCCTCACTACCGGGCTTGCTTTGGTGGCCGCGAGCACCGCCGACTACACCGAGTACATCGACCGACTGGCCGCCGCAGAAGTATCGGCTCTGGGTTTCGGAACGGGGCTTTCTCACGAGGCCGTGCCGCTGGACCTGCTGGCAGCGGCCGAAAACCGGGGACTGCCAGTGCTCGAAGTCCCGTTCACCACCCCGTTCGCGGCAGTGACACGCGCCGTGATGACCCGCTTGAGCCAGCAGGAATACGAATCGGTCTTGCGCGCGGCGGAGGTGCAGACGCGTATCACCCGGGTTGCGTTGCGCGGCGGTGTATCCGCGATTGTGCGTGAGTTGGCGGCAGCCACAAAAACTTCGGTCGCGTTTGTGGGCGATCGACTCACAGCGGTGCACCCCACCAATCACAAGGCGCTCATTGCCGAGGTGCGCGCGGTAGCCGCCACCACCCGAGATCCCAACGCTCCGGCATCGATCTCGCAGAGCACTCCCGAGCGGACTTTGACCCTCTCCCCTGTCGGCGTGACCGGCAGTTGGCACGGCTATCTCGCGATGGCGGGCACCGGACCACTCAGCAACATCGACCGAGTACTCCTCGGACACGCTGTCTCGCTACTCACGCTGGAATTGGAGAAGCCGGTACGCCTGCGTGCCGAGCGAACCCGGTTGAACTCCATGGCATTCGGACTCCTCCTCGACGGAAGAATCTCCGACGACAACGTCCCGTCGTATCTCGACGAGGCCGGCGACACCAGCGGGTTCGTTCGCGTGGTCCATGTCCGCGGATCTGCTCTGAGCTCAGTTCTCCGGGAATTCGACAGTGCACTCGCCCGCGCCGGCCGACCAATTTTTGCGCAAGTCGATTCCACCGCGCTCACGGTTCTCCTGCGAGGTACCGACACCGTGGAGACCGCGAAAACCTTTCTCGCGCAACTCTCCCCCAACGAGGCCAAGGCCGTACGTGCCGGGATCAGCACGGCACACCGATTGCTCGACGCTCCACGCGCGCTAATCCAGGCGCGGGCCGCAGCCAACCTCACGACCGCCACCGAGCGCATCATCGAGTTCGACGCTCTCACCGGTTCCACGATTCTGGCATCCGAACCTGCCCGGGAAGCTCTTGTCGCCCTGGCTGCCAACACCATTCCGGTATTGACCGCACATGACCACGCACATGGAACCGCGCTCACGACCTCACTGCGCGCCTATCTCGAGGCAAACGGCCAATGGGAGTCCGCTGCAGCCGAACTCGGCGTGCATCGACACACCCTCCGAGGTCGCATCACTCGCATCGAAGAACTGCTGCGATGCGACCTCGGTCAGGCAAGAGTCAGGGCTGAACTATTGCTCTCGCTACTCGCTTGGGAGAGCCGCTGACGCGAAAGTCGAAGCGCCTCGAACGAGAAGTTCGAGCTCGGCGTCGACGGTGCACAGCTTTGCCGTGTCCAACGCCCCGCTACGGCGCACGCTGGTCATCAAATCCGTGAACCTTTGCAAGGCTTCGGGATTGGCAGCCTTCCACAGCTCGACAACACCCTCGACACCTTCACCCAGCGCTCCCGACACCAGGTCCGCGAATCGCGCAGTCAAGCGTGCGTGGACGGCGGCGCTACCCATGACCTCCCAGTGCGAGGCTCCGGCGGCAACTTCGACGCCACCGAGTACGTCGCCCAGATCGAGGGCTACCGAGAGCTCGCGGTAGAGCGATGCAGCGTCTTGAACAGTCGTATTCTCTTGCAACGCAATGTCAGCCAGCGCCAAGGCGCCGAAGGAATCGTTGATGCGTTCGTTCGCCGACAGCCCACGGGTGAGCTCTCGGACAGGTGCAGACCACCGGTCGATGTCAGCGCGGGGGTTCACGATGAACCGTCCGGCAGCTCCTGGCCGGCGCAGTACCCAGCTCATTTCCGATTCCAGCAACTGCTGCAGTCGGTCGAGGGACTTCAACTGATCGCCAGCGCTGAGATCCGAATTCAGAATCTCGCTGCGCAGATCCTCGGTACCGAGAACTTCACTCACCACGGCATAGGCAAGTGCAGCTTCCGGGCTGCGCACTCCCAGGTGCTCTTCCAGGCGGAACAGCACGCCCGGCCCGACGCGGTTGACCAGTTCGTCGACCACGGAGGTGATGATGATGTCGCGTCCGAGCCGATGCGACCGCACGGCGTCAGGCGCAGCCTCGACGACCGACGACGGGAAGTACTGCGGAAGTCGATCGGCAAAAATCTGATTGTCGGGGACTGCCGAAGCACCCAGCTCGGCCGTGAGCACGTTCTTCGACTGAGCAACCAGCACAGCAAGTTCGGGCCGCAATAGACCCTGGCCTGCCTGGGCGCGAACGGCAAGCGCCTTGGCGTCCGGCAGGGATTCTTCGACCCGCTTCATGGCGCCGGCCGAGACAAGATCTTCGATCAATCGTTCGTGCTGATCGAGTAGTGCCGGAGCGCGGTGCTCGGCCAGACTGATCGCCAGCGTTTGGTCGGCACTGGCTTTCAGGACCGAGTCGGCTACCTCGTCCTGAGCGGCAGCGAGGAGTGCATTCCGGGACGTTGCATCCAGCTCCGCCAGTGCGATCTTGATGTTGACCTCACGGTCGGACGTCGCGACACCGGCAGCATTGTCGATGAAGTCAGCATTGATTCGTCCACCGGCAGCGGCATATTCGATGCGTGCACGCTGCGTGAATCCGAGGTTGCCGCCCTCTCCCACCACGCTCGCGCGCAGTTCGTCGGCACTGACGCGCACACCGTCGTTGGACGGGTCGGCCGCGTCGACATTGCTTTCCGCCGACGCCTTCACATACGTGCCGACGCCACCGTTCCACAGGAGATCCACTGGGGCACACAGGATGGCCCGGATCAGTTCTTGCGGGGTCAACGATTCCGCAGTGATTCCGAGTGCTGCACGGGCTTCTACGGGCAGACGAATCGACTTCGCACTGCGCGGCCAGACTCCGCCGCCTTCGGACATCACGGTGCGATCGAAGTCGTCCCACGACGAGCGCGGCACAGTGAACAGGCGAGCGCGCTCGGCGAACGTTGCCTCGGCGTCGGGGTTCGGGTCGATGAAGATGTGGCGGTGATCGAAAGCCGCGACCAGACGAATCTTGTGCGAGAGCAACATTCCGTTGCCGAACACGTCGCCGGACATGTCGCCGATGCCGGCCACGGTGAACGGGTCGGTGTCCACGTCGAGGTCACGTTCGGCGAAATGGCGCCTCACAGCCACCCACGCGCCGCGCGCGGTAATGCCCATAGCCTTATGGTCGTAGCCGGCGCTGCCGCCGGAGGCGAAGGCGTCGCCGAGCCAGAAACCGCGCTCGACCGCGATGCCATTGGCGACATCGGAGAACCGAGCGGTTCCCTTGTCTGCCGCTACAACGAGGTACGAGTCCTCACCGTCGTATTCGACAATTTCCGCCGGGCGTACCAGTTCACCGTCGACGATGTTGTCGACGACGTCGAGGAGACCGCGAATGAAGGTGCTGTACGACTCCTGCACCTGTGCCGGTGTCGGAGAAGACGTTCCGCGAACAACAAACGCGCCCTTGGCTCCGGACGGAACGATGGGCGAGTTCTTGACACTCTGGGTCTTCATGAGGCTCAGGGCCTCGGTACGGAAATCCTCGTAGCGGTCGGACCAACGCAAACCGCCGCGCGCCACCGAGGAGCTGCGCAGATGCACGCCCTCGACATTGGGTGCGCTGACATAGATTTCGCGGAACGGCACAGTCTTCTGCGGGGTGGACAGCAACTGCGAATCGATCTTGAACGACGCGTACGGCAACGACTGACCGGCGTCGCTCCGCAGGTACCAGTTGGTGCGCAGGGTGGCCTGCAGGAACGAGCGCACGCCGCGCAGGACGCGGTCCTCGTCGAGAGTGTCTGCGCCGTCGACGGATTCGTCGATCGCAGCAACCGCAGTAGCGGTTGCCACCTCACGAGCCGAAACCGCAGGATCGAAACGCGCGGTGAACAGGTCAACTGCCTGACGAACGAACAGCGGCTTGGCGCCGAGCACTCCGACGATGTAGCTCTCGGACAAGCCGATGCGAGCCTGAGCGAGGAAACGGCACGCGGCGCGCAGCAACTCTGCGTCGCGCCAGGTGATGTCCGCTCGGCCGATCAGGCTGGAGAAGGCGTCCATGCTGGTCGAGCCTGCAATGACCGCTTCGAAAGCGTCTGCCATCTTTTCCAGGGCGCCGCCGTCGAAAGTGCTTGGCTCGAAGGTGAAATGGTGTGCCGAGCCCAGGACCGTCGGCAGCGGGCGGTGCGTCGACACTCGAAGTCCGAGGGATTCGAAGTTCTCACACAGGTCGGAGAGGGAGGGCTCTCCGGACGGCCAGAGCACGACACAGGTCAGATCTTCGCCGCGGCGGAAGACAAGCCGTTGGCCTGCTGCTGCCAGTTCGGCTACCAACTCGAGGGCTGGATCATGCGATCGATCACCACCTGATGATGCATTCGATACTGCTGCCGCGCTCTTGGTCGCCGATACTGTGCTCGCCATTGAACACCCTCCTGGAATTATTGGATCCGAACCCTTTCAGTGTTGCGTGGATCACGGGAGAGAGGTCGTGCCCGATGGGAGTACCAACCCCCATCGGGCACGACATTTCGGCAGTTGCAGTTCGATCAGTCGCCCAACCTGATGGGAGCGAGGTCCGCGAACACGTCGCCAGGCCCGGGATTCTCGGCCGGCGAGGCTCCGCCGAGATGGTTCACGACGCCCCACACCGCGTTGATCGCAGTCTGGATCGCGCCCTCGGCCCAACCCGCTGTCCAGGAAATATCGTCACCGGCGAGGAAGATGCCACGGTGTCGCGGCTCCAGATCATTTTGCACGAAATGGGAGAAGAGGCGCTCCTGGTAGCGGTAGTGACCCGGAAGATTCGCTTTGAACGCGCCCATGAAGTCACGCTCGGTTTCCCAGGACAGTGTCACCGGACTGGAGATGATGTGGCTGCGGAAATCCACTCCCGGATAAATCTCCTCCAGCGAGCGCAGCATGATGTTCATCCTCTCGGTCGCGTTGAGTGCCAACAGCTTGAGAGAGTCGTCGGACCACGTGTAGGAGAGGCAGATCAGACCGGGCTTACCCTCACCCTGATCGAGCAGATACGTACCGCGACTCATTCGGTCGGTGAGCGTCATCGATACCGCGTCACGCCCCGTCACGGGATCCTTGTCCTTCCAGAACGGGCGATCCACGAGGACAAAAACCTTGGTCGACCCCATGTAGTGAGTCCGCTCGATGGCTGTCCAGTGGTCGATCGGAAACAGATCGTCGTCACAACGAATGTTGTTGAGAAGCATCCAGCTCTGCACTGTGACAACAGCGCTCACATAGGTTCGGATGTATCCCTCGGAATCGGTCACCGTGTAGCGCCCCGGGTCGGTGCGTCGTAGTTCCGTGACGCGCGGCCGACTCTTGCCCCCGTTGAGCGAGGAGACAGTTGTACCGGCGGGCCAATGCACCAACTGCTGGGGAGCACGGTTCCACAACCGCAACGGCAACTGCTGCGATCCGCCGACTATGCCGCGGTGATCGTCGTCGGCAGCTGTGATGACCACCCGAAGGATCTCGAGGATCGAGTTGGGATAGTCGGTATCCCAACCTCCCGTGCCAAATCCGACCTGCCCGAACACTTCCCGCATGTGGAAGGACTTGAAGTGCTTCGATGCGGCCAGGAATCCGTAGAACGTCTGATCGTCGTACCGCACCACCAGGTCGTTCCAGATCCGCTTGATCTCCGCGGTATCGCGGTCACGGATGGCCTGCTGCAACGGAATCAGATCTGCATGCTCTTCGAGGGTGCGCTGCCAGGCGTGCGCCACCTCGGTGTAGATCGGTGGCAGATCTTCGAGGGTGTGCGCGTAATGGCTCTCACCCTTGAGGTCGATGACCGTGCTGGGAGTGACCTCGGCGAGCGGGTTCGGGAATTCTTCGGTCTGCAGACCCAGTTGGTCGAGGTAGTGAAAAAGTGTTGTCGACGACGGTGGGAACCGCATCGCGCCCATTTCCGCCACAACTCCCGGATGCCCGTCGAATTCGACCGAGCGCATCCGGCCACCGATTTGATCCGCTTCGTAGACAACCGGTTTGAGTCCGATCTTGAGAAGTTCGTAAGCAGCGAGCATTCCGGCCAGACCTCCGCCGATGACCGCAACTTCGGTTCCCAGCGCCAGATCGGGTACCGAACCCAAGCCCGCCGGATTGGACACGTAGTCGTCGTACGGGAACGGGAAGTCCGGCCCGAACATGGTGAGCGATGGCTGCGTGCCGGGTTCCGAGGAACTGTCCGGGGCTACGGGAATGGTCATCTGCGGTTCTCCCTGGAAGTGTGAAGATCGGAATATAGATCGAGCCGTCGATCGTCGAGATGTGTGTTGACAGAACGGGAATGGGCCAGCGAACCAGCCGAGATATCCGCGAAGAGAAGCTCCCGCCCATCGCTCGCGCGCGCCAATTCCCGACCGTCCGGAGATATCGCGCACGAGAGCCCGCAGTAGGTCAGTTCGGTTTCGGCGCCGCAACGGTTGACGTAGGTGAGATACATCTGACTTTCATAAGCGCGCGCCGGAACCACATGCTGCGCAATGTGTCCGAAGGGCATCATCAGTCCCGTAGGCACGATCAGCCACTGAGTGCCGGCGTCGGCATGTGCACGGACAGCTTCGGGAAACTCGACGTCGTAACAAATCAGCAATCCGCAGCGGAGGCCCTCTAGATCGAACCCGACAACCAAAGTGTCACCGGCAGTGTAGTGCCCACGATCGAATGCTCCGAAAAGATGAGTCTTGCGGTAGTTGGCAAGCGATCGGCCGTCGCGGCCCACCGCCTGCACGCTGTTGTAAATGTCTCTGCCAACCCGTTCGGGATATCCGTACACAACGGCGATGTCGGCATTCCGAGCAATCTCGGCAACGGAATCGAAGATCGGACCGTCTGCCGGTTCGGCGCGCTGCAACACCAGTTCGCCGATGTCGTAGCCCGTCGCAGACATCTCCGGAGTCACGAGGATACGTGCGCCTGACGCCGCCGCCTCCTGAGCTGCCGACGCGATGGCGTCGAGGTTGAATTCCACCGAGGCAAATGCGTCCGACGAGGTGAGAGGGCCCTGAAACAGGCCGGCTCGGACGGAATCGACAGGCATGGTGCGCTCCTTCAGGAGTTCCGTGACGCCAATATGTGACGGGGACTACTCATAGCGTGCCCCGTGCCGGCAATCATGTCAACACTTGTTTCCTAAAAGTCAACATGCCTGTCGGTCAAACTCAGGAGACGGAAACCCGCGGCCCCTCCGGCAATGCCGGGTTCAGAACCCACAGAACCCTCGCCGAGGACGCACCTTCCGCCTGAAAGCTGTGGTTGTGCCGAGGAGTGAACGTGAACGAATCCCCGGCCCCCAGAACGACATCCTCCGCGTCCACCGATTCACCGTCCGGGTCAGTTCTCCCACCCTCGAACGATACGCGCAATCCGCCCTCGATTACGTGAACAAAATTTACGTCCACCGGCAGGCTGTAGGGCTCCTGACCACTTCCCCCACCCGGTTCGATCTCGCCGAGCAACACCTGGATACGACGCTCATTCGACGGCGTGAGCAGGAACTCCGTCATCTTCTCGCCGCCGAAACTGATCTGCGGCCTGGCGTCGGCGCGCACCACTTCTCCGGCCGACGCATTCTCGAACAGGGACCCGACGGGGATCTCGAGGACGGCACAGACTTTGATCAGTGTCGCGACGGACGCATTGACGTGATCGCGCTCGAGTTTCGACAGATACCCCTTGGTCACGCCGCAGGATTCAGCCAGGTCGTCGAGGGTCAATCGCTTCGACTGGCGAGCAGCTTTGAGCCTCGCGCCGATCCGTGGACCCACGGACTCCGCTACGTCCTTGACCTTCGCCACTGAACCCACTCCTTCACGACCGCCTTGTCCCTTCGAGGAAACAGGGGTTGACAACCGAGCCTCTTGAGGAAACCATACTTGCTCAGAGAGCTACATCACTGAAGGCGCCCCTGTGTGCGCCGAATCGAGAGCAGGCGAGCGCCGCATGGCTACCAACAATCCCGAATCATTCATCGGACCCGTCGACGCCACCCGCGTCCCCCGGTATGCCGAACCGACCACTTTCGCGCGTCTACCGCGGTTGGACGAGGTATCACGCGCCGACGTGACCATCCTCGGAATCCCGTTCGATTCGGGCGTCAGCTACCGGCCCGGCGCCCGCTTCGGCCCCGGCCACATCCGCGCCGCCTCCAAGCTGCTGCGACCGTACAACCCGGCACTGAAGGTTTCCCCCTTCGCTACGCAGCAGGTTGCCGACTTCGGCGACATCGGCGTCAACCCCTTCGACATGCAGGAAGCACTGACGACCATCCAGTCAGCCGTGACAGATCTGCGCGCCGACGGTTCCTCCGTGCTCACTCTCGGCGGTGACCACACGATTGCCCTACCGATCCTGCGTTCACTCGCGCGCGATCACGGACCGATCGCGGTGTTGCACTTCGATGCCCACCTCGATACGTGGGACACCTACTTCGGCCAGCCCTTCACCCATGGCACGCCTTTCCGACGCGCCAGCGAAGAGGGCCTCATCGATATGGAACGCTCGCAGCACATCGGCATTCGTGGGCCGCTGTACAGCGAGAAGGACCTCGAGGACGACAAGATCCTCGGCTTCCAGGTAATCCGAAGCGACGATTACGAGGTCGACGGCGTCGCCAGCATCGTCGAGCGCATGCGTAGGCGTCTCGACGGCGGCCCGGTGTATGTATCCGTCGACATCGACGTGCTCGACCCCGCCCACGCTCCCGGCACCGGCACACCCGAAGCGGGCGGCATGACGTCCCGCGAATTGTTGAACACGCTACGAGGGCTGGTGGGACTCAACGTGGTCGGCGCCGACATCGTCGAAGTTGCGCCGGCGTACGACCACGCCGAGATCACCGGTATCGCAGCGGCTCACGTCGCCTACGAGTTGCTGTCGGTACTCGCACTCAATCGCTGAAGCAGCACAACGGTATCCGTGGTGTGATGCATCTTCTCGGGGTTTGCGGGGAGATCCCGTTCCCGCAACTCCGAGACCAGCAGCTTCCACCCGTCGACGAACAGCGACTCCACGTACTCGGGCGTATGCAGCATGGCCCGATGATGCTCCGTGGGCGACTCGTGAGGCGAGTGGCCAACGATCAACAGATGGCCACCGGGAGCGACTAGGTCTCCGAGCGCCCGGAACAGTTCTCCGCGAGCAGGTTCGAGCATGTGGAAGAACTGCGCTGACACCAGGTCGAACGAGCGACCCTGCGAATCCCACTTCGTGAGGTCGGCTTCGAGCCACTCGATATCGACGCCGGAACCTTCGACGTGCTCCTTTGCACGGCCGAGTGCAACCGAAGAAATATCGGTGCCGGTGACCTTCCAACCACGACGCGCCAACCACAGAGCGTCGGCGCCCTCGCCGCAGCCGACATCGAGCGCGGTACCGGGCTCGAGATCGGATGCCTCAGCGATCAACTGCGGGTTGGGGTTTCCGCTCCAGCGCGCAGCGCGTTCCTCGTACAGCGAGTTCCAGAATTGTGCGTCCGCCTTGGCGAACGGGTTCTCGGTCGTCTCCGTGTGATCGTGCTGTGCGTGGTTGTCATGTGCATGGTCATGGTGTGCGTGGCTCATGCATTCCAGGATGGGCACACTTCACGATTCATGCAATGTTCGTTGCCGAAACAGCAAGTGTGATGTCGTCATCAGCGTGAGCGCGGCAGTGCCGTTGACAGTGGCCGGCGTATTCGTTTCGACTCTCACCGCCGCACTGTGGGCACTCATCGGCGCCGGGATGGCCATGATCGTCACACCGACCGGGAAGGTCCTTCGCCGGTCCGTCGATCCCGCCGGCATACCGGAGGTCGTCGACAGTTGACGCAACGTACGAAACAACGCAAGGCGAATGCACCCTGGCAGCAACACAGTGCGCCTGCGCTCGCCCGATCTGATGTCCGTCCCTCTCCACCTCCGGATACCCGTGCCGGGTATCCGTCCTAAGATGACGATCATGCGACCCCGATCGAGCACCACCATCCGGACGGCCATCCTCGGACTACTCGTCGGAGCGTTGCTTCTCACCGGCTGCGCGTCGGCCACCGAGGAGCAGCAGCCTGCCGGCGGCAGTCTACTGACGGCATACGGCCTTGACGGGCTGAATGCCCGCGAGCTGATCGAGCGACTGGACACGATGCTCATTGCCGACCGCCCCAGCGACCTGATCGCGTCGGTTGGTCCGGAGAATGTCCAACTCTCGGACAGCAAGGGCAACGAATCGGTCGTCGATCTTCCCGTCGACGAGTTCTACGTTTCGGTCGCACCGTACATCTCGCAGACGCACAACTGCTTCCGACATAGCCTGACCTCCTGCCTCGGCGAACTCGGCAACCAGGAGGTTCGCGTCATTGTCACCGACAACGCCGACCACGAAGTGCTGGTCGACACGACAACAAGCACTTATGACAACGGGTTCATCGGCCTCTGGCTACCTCGAAACGTAGAAGCGACCATCACCGTCGAACATAACGGCCGGGCAGCCAGTACAGCCATCTCCACCAGCGTCGACGCCCCAACCTGCCTGACCACGCTCCAGCTCGCCTGAGCCAGAACGGCGGTACATCATCGAACTCGGCAGCGGGCCGGAGCAATTCACCGCACTCACGGCAAAAGAGGTGGCGCAGGCAGCGATCGACAACGCCGGCGCAGTAGGCGATCTCGTTGCCTCAGAGCCGACCAGCCCGCAAACCCATAACGCCCGGCGCGGGCGCCACGTCCCAGTAGAGACTGCATGGTTGGTTTACAGGCGAGCTCCGAGGCCATCGAAGAACAGGAACCGGGGTGATCCCGGTGAGCGCAGGGACATCGACAATCTACGAGGACCGAACGCTTCGGATCGACAATCAGGGTGTCACGATCCGCCACTACTACTTTCCGTTTGTCAGTAAGTTCGTTCCGTACTCGCAGATCGAATCCGTCGACCTCGGAATCATGTCGTGGCTGAGCGGACGCCTACGAATTTGGGGAACAACAGATTTCAGCTCGTGGTACAGCCTGGATCTGTCACGCCAGTGGAAGGAGACCGCAGTGGTACTCACCCTCACCGGCCGCGTGACACCCTCGTTCAGCCCCAAAGACGCAGACCGCGTCGACGCCGAAATCCGAAGTCGCATCGGATCGCACACCCAGAACTGACTTGCGGAACTCGGATTCGACAATGACGATCTCCCTCCAGTCGACTCGATCGAATAACCGCGCCAGCGCAGTGAACAGAGCTTCCGGATAGGTGACGCTCTCGGGTGAATGCACACCGACTCGATCCGAAATCATTCCTTCGGTCATCCGAGACCCAATCTGAGCGAGCCCCAGCACCAAGGGGATTCCGGTCGCGCGGGCCATATCCGACAACAAATCCGATACTGGCGACTCGTCTGCGATCCGTGCCACGACGCGTATCTCTCGCCCTTCGAGCGCCCCTGTCGCCGAGGCGAAGAATATCGGCAAGGATCCGTGGCCGGCACGCGTGAACATTCGAGGCGCAGCACGGATCATCCGCCCCACGAGGGTCTCCCCAATTCTTCTGCCGCCGAGTCGAGATTGATTCTGCCCATGTCGATACCGGCCAGGCTGTGTAAAGGTCGTCAACCATGTCCAATCGTGAGACTGCCATCGCGGCGAGAAGGTTACTTGTCCCGGGCCTTGCGCCCATTCCGACCACCGCACAGATTCCAGATTCTCGCGCAGCACAGTCCAATTCAAGCATGTCGACAGCTGGTTCCCAGTTGTCGCAAATGTCGAGATAGTGAGTCCTCGCCTCGATCGCCGCCAGGAGAATCCTGAAGCCAAAGCGGAAGAACGGTCCGACGGTGTTGAACTATGTCTGCGACGTCGAGCAATTCACCTAGCGTGCAACTGTCCGTGACGTCGGCATGGCGAGCCTCGACCTTCGCAGATGCCCGGGCCAGTTCAACTGAAAGTCGCTCCGCAGCGTCTACATCACGATCGGTAACGTTGCAGCCAGACGAACTGCAGCCGATCCAATGGAACCTGCACCCCTCAGAGCGACGACAGTGATTCCGTCAGCCATGAATTCCCTCCAAGAATGCAGTCTGATCAGCTAGATACCCAGGAACGAACAGCGAACGAGGAGCGAGGATAGCCACCAGCGTCGACATCAGTTCCGAGTCTTCGAGATTCTTCTTCACCAGCGAATGAGTCCCGTCGGAATACTTCTTGACCACCAATTGACCTGGTGAGTCGAGCAATTCGCGGTACACCCTTTCGGTGTCCGCAATGTCGACGTTCACGTCGTGGACACCGAGCATCAAGAGCACCGGAACTTCCACGGTTTCGAGATCGGCTCGGGCATCCGATCGGTAGTTCTTCCGAATGAAATTCCACCGATCTTCGGTGAGACCGTCAGTAGCCTCGCCGGACGCCACGAGATCGCCGAACGACGCATCACGTGCCAACTGTTCCAAGTTTTTCGCTCGGTCCACGCGTGCCTTCTCGAACTCGTCGGTCGACGCATTTCTCTCGGAAAGTTCTGCAATGGTGTTGAATTCACCTTGCTCGAGCCAGTTGATCGCGGTGCCCACGGCGATAACGAACGCGACGTCCGGATCGAGATTTACTACCTTGGGCATCACCCAGCCTGCTTGACTTGCACCCCACAGACCGATTCGAGATGGATCGATGTCCGAGCGTCCCCGTGCCCACTCGATTGCCGCTTCGGTCTCCGCGGCCCGATCGTCCATGCTCTGATCGAGCCAATTTCCCGGCGCCCCGTTGACCCCCGGTTTGTCCCATGAAAGTGACGCGTACCCAGCCTTTGCGAACGATTCCCAGAGCGGCCGGTAGAAGGTCTCGTGTGTTGCATCGATCGGCCCGTCTCCGTGAACGAAAACCACGAGTCCGAAGGGACCGTCACCTTGTTCAGGAAGTGCCAGGACTCCCGGAAGCGGTACCGATCCCCCAGTGATCATCACTTTTTCCTCACGGATGTCGTAGTTGTTCTGGTACAGCGTCCAGCTCACCAAGCCAACGATCAGAACGACGACAACCGCCAGTGGAGTAACCACCCACCTGGGCAAACGCGATTTCCCCTTCCTCTCGCCCACCGAATCCATTGCCATCTTCCCACCTAGCGTATGAATTTGAAACGATCGTTTTGAATTCGATAGTACAGTGATTTGCGAAGATGTCGAGAAGCGAAGAAAGGACCGAGCGATGACCGACAGAGATGTCGAGGTAACCACGAGGATTTTGATCGAGGGACTTCTGCGCATGGACGGAACTGTCGACGGGCACACCCTTTATGCCACCGCTGACGCCCTCGCCATGACGGACCAGCAGGTTCGACTGTGCATCAAGCGGTTGGTCGCCGAGGGAAAGTTCAAGCAGGAAGGACGTGGGCGGCAGGCGACGCTGCGAGCCACTCCGAATGCCGTGCGGGAGATGGAACCTGACGTCGAATTCGTCCGCCTCGCTTATCAACAAGATCGCGGCACCACGACGCCATGGGACGGGTGCTGGCATCTGGTTGGATTCGCAATACCGGAGTCGTCACGGAAAGCGCGAGATATGCTGCGTACCAGGGTGACCTACATCGGCGGCGCGCTCGTGCAGGGCGGCTTGTACATCTCGCCGCATGCCTGGGAATCGCATGTCCTCGATGCGGCAGCCGAACTCGACGTCGAACAGTATCTGTCTTCGCTGACCACTCGCGATCTGAAGGTGGGAACCCTCGCAGACCCCGCGAAGATTGCGGCACAGTTATGGCCACTGGACGCGATCGCGGCCGGATACGAACGGCTACTCGACGTCGCGACCGCACGCCTGCAAAAACTACGGAAGGCCCCGGTGATCACGGCGACCGATGCCGTCACGATGACCATCGAACTCGCGGCGGAATTCACGCGAGCCATGGAACCGGATCCGCTGCTACCGCCAGAGTTACTGCCCACCAACTGGATCGGCAAGCGGGCGCGCTCCGTCACCGCCCAGTGCTGGACGCTTCTGGCACAGGTGAATGGTGCCGACAGCCTACCGTCGCTGTTCCACCTGTACGCAGATGCAATCGGTGACGATCAGGACGCGAGAGTGCGCTGACGCGGCGGCAATCCGAAACGGCCGAGAACCTCGTCGACGGCCGTTGACGCAGTCACCAGACCGCGTTCCTGAAGCCACGGGATGGTCTCTCCTACAAGATGTTCGAGAGTTCGCGGCAGTGCCAGCGGCAACAATGTCACACCGTCCGCAACGTCAGCGGCGCGAATATCCGCGATCAAACTTCCGAGCCCGGAGGGAGTTCCGACGTACTGCAGCGACACCGGAACTCTTGCTACCGTCAAGGCACTGTCCAACTGCGCCAACTCTTTACGCGCCGATCGCGCTTCCGGTGCGATCAGGAGTTCGAGATCGACCAACACTGCAACAGTGTCAGGATCACGGCCGTCCGCAGCGAGCGCGGCTCGGATACCGGCGCGCCGAACCTGCGCGGCACGCAAGTCGGTGGCACGAATTCGAATGACGTTGGCGGGGAAAGCCGTCAAATCAAGCAGGGTTTCACCCTCGGTGAGGTCTACCCAGTAGTCGCTGCCGATGAGAGGCAGATTTCCGGCAGCACCTTCGGCGGCCGGGTGGTGCCCGAAGCCGGTGAGCTCGACAGCTACATGCAGGGAATGTGAAGCGGCAGAAGACATGTGTATCTCCGAAAGTTAGAAAGGTGTAGTGGTGAGCGAGACGATCGTCAGCTCGTACACATTCCAAACTTCACAGTTGTCATGTCTGCCATGCTAGTTGCCTACTCAGGTCAGCGCATTCGAGCTTTTGCTCAGACACACTCGGTTGTACCGGCGTTGATGTCGGCGCCACCGAGGAAAGTGCGGGTCTCGGGCGTGGGGTTCCAAGCACCGGCGGTCTTTTCGTAGTTCCAATCACGCTGATTGGAAACCAGGATGCTCACGGCGTCGATCAGGCGGGTCACGTCATCCGAACTGCTGCCCAAACCGAGGCTGGCGCGCACGGCTCCGCCGGACAGTCCGAGACGCGCGAGCAGCGGGTGCGCGCAGAAGCGGCCGTCGCGAACGCCGATGCCGTGTTCTGCCGACAGGAATGCGGCAACCTCGCCGGCTTCGTAGCCGTCAACGGTGAAGGTGACGATTCCGACGGCGTCGGGAGCGTCGGCCCACAGGCGGAGCAAGTTGACGCCCGCGATTGCAGCCAAACCATCGGTGAGCTGCGCAGTCAGAGCCTTCTCATGTTCTGCGATGACATCGAAGTCGAGTGCAGTCAGTGCGTCACATGCGGCTGCGATAGCACCGGCGCCGAGGACGTTGGGCGAACCAGCCTCGTGGCGGGCGGGAGCGCAGGCCCACTCGGTGGACTCCAGCGTCACCTCACGGACAGCGCCGCCACCGGCGAGGTACGGCTTTGCCTCGTCGAGCCAGTCGCGACGGCCGACCAGGACGCCGGCACCGAACGGTGCGTACAGCTTGTGTCCGGAGAATGCGATGTAGTCGACGCCGCTCTCCTGCAGGTCGATACGACGGTGGGGTGCCAACTGGGCTGCGTCGACGAGGATGCGCGCGCCGCAGCGGTGGGCGATGTCAGCCAGGCGTGCGATCGGCAGGATCTCGCCGGTCACGTTGGATGCGCCCGTGATTGCCAGCAGTGCAGCAGGCTTGGTGCACAGTTCCGCAATGAGACGCTCGATGGTCTCTTCGACGGTATCGGCAGCGGTAACAACGCGAGCATCGTTCCAGGGCAACAGGTTTGCGTGATGCTCGATGTCGAGGACAACGGTGCTGCCGGGAACGGACTGAGCCAGGAGGTTCAGCGAATCAGTGGTGTTGCGAGTGAAGACCACAACCTGGTCGTCGGCGCAGTTCACGAAGCGAGCAACTGATTCGCGCGCGTTCTCGTACGTCAGTGTGGAGATCCGCGATGCGTATCCGGCGCCGCGGTGGACGCTGGCGTAAGTGGGGAGCAATTCTGCGATGCGGTCCGTGACCTGGGCCAATGCCGGTGCGCTGGCTGCGTAGTCGAAGTTTGCGTACGAACACTCGCCGCCCTGCACGAGGGGAACCTGCAGGTCAGAACCCGAAACCTTGGCAATGGGGGCGGTGGCACAGATCTCGGCACTCAAAACAGCAGTCATCGAAGACAATCCTCACGTTCAAGGACTCATTTTTCGGGTGATGTTCCCGGAAGAGCCCGCGCTTGCCGCATCCGTATTCGGATACAGCCGGGTCGTCACCCGGAGCACCCCACCGCGGAGGAGGGTTGCCGACCAGCAAGCCGGGGCTGAACACTGGTACTCGTGACCTGGCAACGAGAATGGCAGGAACTTCCAACCTTGTCAACCTTTCGCATTGACGCGTCCGGATCTCCCGCACGCCAAAGCGCCTACCGGCCAGGTTCGAAGCGACCGAATATCGTTGCCACTCTTACTTTTCCGATCAGAGGTGGCCTCAGTCTCGATGGCTCACAATGTTGATGACGTTCCCGTCCGGTGCTCGAACGAAGAACCGTCGAACACCCCACGGTTCGGTAGTTACCGGGTGCACGATCTCGAAGCCGAGTTTCCGGGCCTCTTCATACGCACCGTCGAGGTCATCCGTATGGACGGAAATGACCGAGTCCTCGGGTGCGGTTGCATCCTGCGTTACCAGTTGGACGTGTTCTCCGTTGGCAGGAGACGTGTACCGAGCCACCCACCCCAAGTTGAACTCCTCGGTACTCAAACCGAGATAGTCGGTATAGAAACCTTTTGCCGCCTCGACGTCATCCACTCTGAGATTGGCCGTTATGCGTGTTGCTCTCATGTGATTCTCCTGTCTGCAGGTACTCCCGACTACAGCGAATGTGCTTGATCATCGTCCGTGCGTTCCGACGTGTCGAGCACCTGCCACATGGGACGATCGACCGATGACCGGGAGGTGGAGCACGAGCGAGCGCGTCGACAGATGGATTCGAACCGGCATAGTTGCCGGGTTTGTCATCATTCTGGGTCCGCTCTACGTCGGACAAGTGATCTCCGATCCAACCACCGGGAACTGGGTAGTACTCGCAGTCTGGGCAGCCTGCACCATCTCCATTGCATTCGGAACGGCCCAGTCTTGGAAGAACAGGAACAACCCGCGAAACAGTCGGCTGACGTCAACCATCGACCCGTCGAAAATTCCGGTCGATGACGTACGCAAAGCCATTGCCTCGACAGACTCACGCATTCCAGCGGTCAAGGCATTGCGCGAGCAGCACATCCGCCTCGGACTCAAAGATGCCGCAGACCTGATTGATGCGGAACTCGGTAGATAGGCCCCTCCCCGGCCCGCAGTGGCTACCATCACAGTTACATTTCGGACTCATCGGCGCCACGAGCCCAAGTGCGACTTTCGCCTGCCATAACCACTTGACCTACAGACTCATTCGTCGATCTTGACAGACCGCATCCGCCGAGAGCCGTCACGCTATCGATCATTCCTTGAATTCCAAAGAGATTCGTCGCGCCCAAGTCGGATCGGTATCCAAAAACCTTTCACTCCAACATAGTTACGACTCCGATCCTGGCATGTTGCACATATTCGCCCACATTGCACCAACTTTCGTCCAGTTGAGCCATTCGAATGGCGGGGCTACCTTGTAATGCGCAGCAATAGTCCGGGCTTGACCTGACTGGAGCCGAGCACGTCGACGATGGCGCCGAGGTGTGCTGCAAATGCTCAACTGCTGGAGGAGCAAAGATGACTGCGTTAAAAAATGCATGGACGGGACTGCGGAAACCCGTATTCGTCCCGGCATCGATAGTGATTTTCGGACTGATCGCGTTTGCGGTGATCTACGCGGGAACCGCGTCGGACGCCTTTGCGAGGCTCAACACCGCGATCAGTAACGGCGTCGGCTGGTGGTACGTCCTCTCAGCCACTGGATTTGTCGTCTTTGCGTTCTACTGCGGAATCAGCCGTATCGGCAACATCAGACTCGGCCGCGACGACGAGAACCCCGAGTTCGGCATGATGTCGTGGTTCGCCATGCTCTTCAGCGCCGGCATGGGCATCGGTCTCGTGTTCTACGGAGTAGCAGAACCACTTTCTCACTACGTCACACCACCGGTTGCGGGCCGGATCCCCGGATCCACCGATGCCGCCGCAAATCAGGCCATGGAACTCACGATGTTCCACTGGGGTCTGCACGCGTGGGCTATCTACGTCGTCGTCGGATTGGGTCTGGCCTACATGACGTACCGCAAGGGCCGTCCACTGTCGATCCGATGGCTGCTGGAACCTCTGCTGGGGCGCGCCCGAATCGAAGGCAAAATCGGCCACACCATCGACGTCATCGCCATCGTGGGCACCCTGTTCGGTGTCGCAACCTCACTCGGCTTCGGAGTCCAGCAGATTTCCGCGGGCCTCGACTACCTCGGCTGGGTAGACACCGGCAACGGCCTCGTCATCACGATCATTGTCATCGTCACCGCGATGGCGACGTTCTCGGTAGCGTCGGGCGTCGCCAAGGGGCTTAAATGGCTCTCCAACACCAACATGATCCTGGCCGCGCTCCTGGCCTTGTTCGTGCTGCTCCTCGGTCCCACACTATTCCTGCTGCAGTCCTGGGTGCAGAACATCGGCGGTTACATTCAGGCGCTGCCCGAGCTGATGCTGCGCACCTCTCCGTTCGCCGAAGACGGTTGGGCCGGCACCTGGACCATCTTCTACTGGGGTTGGTGGATGAGTTGGGCACCGTTCGTCGGTATGTTCATCGCCCGCATCTCACGTGGCCGCACCATCCGGGAATTTGTCTTCGGTGTGCTGCTCGCGCCGACACTGGTCGGATCGCTCTGGTTCACCATCTTCGGTAACTCCGGCATTCTTCGTCAGCGCAACGAGGGCACGATGCTCGACGCATCAGGTGCCGTCGACACCAATACGTCACTGTTCGTCCTTCTCGACGGACTTCCGTTGAGCACCTTCACGAGTCTCCTCGCGATCATGGTGATCGTGTTCTTCTTCGTCACATCTGCCGACTCCGGTTCGATTGTCATCGACATCCTCGCCAACGGCGGCAATCTCGAAACCTCCAAGATCACGCGGATCTACTGGACGTTCCTGTCCGGCACCGCTGCGGCGATCCTCCTCATCGTCGGTGGCAGTACTTCCCTGACCGCGCTGCAAACAGTTGCCATCGCCACCGCGGTGCCGTTCTCGATCATCATGGTGTTGGCGTGTCTGTCGATGCTCAAGGCCTTCCGCTACGAAGTCGCCGCCGCGCCGCGCTATCTTCGGGTGTCGACAACGGCCATGGCTGAAACCGAGGTACCCCAGCCTGCGGTCAAGCGACTTCGCGATCTGAATATCTCGTCGACCTTGGCCGGACTTACCCCCGCCCCAGTCGACATCCCGACCGATTCGGGAGATTCGCACGTCTTCATAACTGTCCACGAAGTGCCCGCACACGCCGTCAACATTGATCCCGATACCGGTGTCGTGGATATCTCCGAGGATTCGCAGGCCGTCGACCCGCTGGGAGGCGAAGTCTTCGATACACCCGAGTTCGCCGATTCGGCCGAAGGACAGCTGCAGAGCGGCACAAATCCGGAATAACCGCTATGTCGGCATGTTGCACATTAGGCAGAACTGTTCACCAACTCGCAAACTTGTCGTGAGATAACAACTCGACAGGTCACACGACTGAAGATTCATGAGCAGAACAGGATCAACGGGTTTGCCACTCCAGCCGCAGCCGACGGAAGCACTTCCAGGGATTCCGTCCATATTCCTACGTTCGTCGCAGGCCCCTGCGCCGCGCACTCTCATCGATATCGTGCGGGCATCCGCGCTGGCAAACCCCGAAGCACCCGCAATCGACGACGGCGAGACCACGCTGTCCTACGCCGAACTACTCGACGAGATCGAGCAGGGAGCGCGTTGGCTGGCTGACGCCGGCGTCGGTGCGGGTGATCGTGTCGGCATCCGGATGCCCTCCGGTTCGCGGGCACTGTACGTGGCAATTCTGTCGATTCTCGCGGCCGGCGCCGCCTACGTGCCGGTCGACGCCGACGACCCGGAAGAGCGTGCCGACCTGGTGTTCGGCGAAGCCCAGGTAGCTGCCATCATCACCGGCGACGGCATCCAACCCGGCACGGCACCCAAGCGGCTCGAGCATCCACCGATTCGTGAACCCGAACCAGACGACGACGCCTGGATCATCTTCACCTCCGGCTCCACCGGCACACCCAAGGGTGTTGCCGTCACTCACCTCAATGCTGCGGCGTTTGTCGACGCCGAAGCCCGGATGTTCCTTCAGGACGAACCGATCGGTCCCGGCGATCGTGTTCTCGCCGGCCTGTCCGTCGCCTTCGACGCGTCGTGTGAGGAGATGTGGCTCGCCTGGCGTCACAGCGCCTGCCTGGTTCCCGCGCCTCGATCACTTGTCCGCAGCGGCATGGACCTCGGGCCGTGGCTGGTCTCCCGTGACGTCAGCATCGTCTCCACCGTTCCGACGCTGGCGTCGTTGTGGCCGGCTGAAGCCCTCGAAGCCGTCCGTCTGCTGATTTTCGGTGGCGAAGCCTGCCCACCCGAGCTGGCGGAGCGTCTGGCCGTCGAAGGACGCGAAGTCTGGAACACGTACGGACCTACCGAAGCAACCGTCGTCGCGTGCGGCGCCATCATGGACGGCAAGAGCCCCGTCAGCATCGGGCTTCCGCTCGACGGCTGGGACCTCGCCGTCGTCGACGCCCAGAACAACCCCGTTGCCGTCGGCGAAGTCGGTGAGTTGGTGATCGGCGGCGTCGGGCTGGCTCGTTATCTCGATCCGGCGAAGGACGCCGAGAAGTACGCGTCGATGCCCTCGCTCGGCTGGGACCGGGCGTATCGCAGTGGTGACCTCGTCCGGCTTGAACTCGAGGGACTCATGTTCCAGGGCCGAGCCGACGATCAGGTCAAGCTCGGCGGCCGACGCATCGAACTCGGCGAAGTCGATAATGCTCTGCAAAACCTTCCGGGTGTCAGCGGTGCCGCAGCAGCTGTCAAGAAAACCGCGGCCGGAAATCAACTACTCGTCGGATACATCGCGAGCACCGACCCCGACTTCGATCTCAAGGCCGCACACGCACTGCTCAGCGAACAGTTGCCGGCAGCCCTCGTTCCTCGTTTGGCATTGATGGACGAGCTTCCGACGCGTACGTCCGGCAAGGTCGATCGAAATGCCCTCCCGTGGCCATTGCCCGGAGCCGGCGAAGATGCCGGGGCCGCACTGGGACTCGACGGAACCGCAGCGTGGGTCGCGGGACTGTGGGGTTCGATTCTCGGAGCCCAGATCACCGGCCTGGACGACGACTTCTTCGAGGTAGGCGGTGGATCGCTCTCCGCCGCGCAGCTCGTGACAGCCCTACGTGAACGCTTCCCGGAAGTGACAGTCGCTCAACTTTACGATCATCCGCGGTTGGGATCACTTGCCGAATACCTCGACGAGTTGGCGCCCACCGAAACCGTCGAGGCGCGCATCGTCAAGCCCACCCCACTGAAAACCCAACTGGTGCAGGTAGCGGCAACAGTTCCGCTGACCACGCTGACCGGGCTGCAGTGGGTCACCTGGCTCGCGATCGCGAACAACGTACTCGGCTGGTTCGTCGACGCCAACTGGGCGCCGACGGTGTCGTGGTGGTGGATTCTGTTGGCGTTCATCGTGTTCATCACGCCGATCGGCCGCATGACGATCTCCGTGATCGGTACCCGCTTACTACTGCGGAACCTGCAACCCGGCACCTATCCTCGTGGCGGCAGTGAGCACCTGCGATTGTGGATAGCGCATCGACTCACCGAAGCCAGTGGCGCAGCAAATCTTTCGGGTGCACCCTGGATGCTCTACTACGCCCGAGCCCTCGGCGCCGACATCGGGCGCGGCGTCGACCTGCACACGCTGCCACCGATTACCGGAATGCTCGAACTCGGTGACGGCTGCTCCATCGAGCCCGAAGTCGATCTCTCCGGTCACTGGATCGACGGAGACGTTGTCCACATCGGTGAAATCAAAATCGGGGCCGGCGCTTCCGTCGGTTCGCGTTCCACACTTCTGCCCGGCGCACATATCGGACGGGACGCAGTTGTCGAACCCGGATCTGCGGTATTCGGCCGAGTGAAGGCCAATCAACAGTGGGCGGGTTCACCCGCAACCAAGGTCGGCAAGGCAAATCATCCTTGGCCGTCGGAACATCCGAAACGCGCACCCGGATGGGTTCCGGTCTACGGCGTCACATCAATCTTCCTGGCCGGCGTGCCGATCTTTGCCCTCATAGCGGGAATAGCGCTGATCGGCTGGTGGATCCGCGACACCGAGACCCTCGGCGACGCAATCACTCAGTCCCTCATCATGCTTCCCATCGCCACCATCCTCAGCCTGGTGGTCTTTGCCGGCATCACTCTCGTAGCAGTACGCCTGTTGTCGATCGGCATGGTCGAGGGCTACCACCCCGTCCGCAGCCGAATCGGCTGGCAGGTCTGGGCAACCGAGCGTCTCCTCGACTCCGCACGGACATTCCTCTTCCCTCTTTACGCAAGCCTGCTGACGCCCGGCTGGCTGCGGCTTCTCGGTGCCAAGATCGGCAAGAACGTCGAAGCATCCACCGTCCTGCTTCTCCCCAAATTCACGACCGTCGCCGACGGCGCCTTCCTCGCCGACGACACGATGGTGGCCAGCTACGGTCTCGGCGGCGGCTGGATGCACATCGAGCACGCCAAAATCGGCAAGCGCGCTTTCCTCGGCAACTCCGGAATGACGGCGCCCGGTCGACGCGTCCCGAAAAACGGTCTGGTCGCAGTTCTCTCGGCCACCCCGTCCAAAGCGAAGTCCGGATCCTCCTGGCTGGGTAGCCCGCCCGTCCGGCTACGTCGCGCCGCCGGAGACACCGACGTCGCCCGCACCTTCAATCCCCCGACGCGACTCAAGATCGCCCGCGGGATTGTGGAAACCTGCCGACTTATCCCCGTCATGGTCACTTTCGGCATCGGCCTCGGTGTGCTGTTCGCACTCGAAGCCCTCGTCGGAGCCGTGGGGTTCTGGCTCGCCGCACTGCTCAGCGGCGTTGTCCTACTGATCGCCGGAGCTGTCGCCGGAGCCGTCACAGTTGCTGCCAAGTGGATCGTCGTCGGCAAGATCAACAAGGTGGAGCACCCGCTGTGGAGCTCCTTCGTCTGGCGCAACGAGGTTGCCGATGCCTTTGTCGAGACCGTCGCCGCCCCCTGGTTCGCTCGCGCAGCAACCGGAACCGCAGTTCTGAACATCTTCTTGCGAGGATTAGGCGCCAAGATCGGCAAGGGCGTGTGGTGCGAGTCGTACTGGCTACCCGAAGCGGATCTCGTGACTTTGGGCGACGGCGCAACCGTTGAACGGGGGTGCGTCGTGCAAACTCACCTCTTCCATGATCGGATTATGTCCATGGATACCGTCACCCTCGGCGCGGGCGCAACTCTGGGACCGCATTGTGTTGCGCTACCGGCCGCCGGGATCGGCGCCGGTGCAACCGTCGGACCCGCGTCCTTGGTCATGCGAGGTGACACTGTTCCGCCGTCCACTCGCTGGCAGGGAAACCCGATCGCACCGTGGGCCGCCTCGTGAAACCGAACAAGTCTTCGGACGACCCGATCGATCCGTACCTGCCGCACAACGGCAACCACGGATACCGTGTGTCGCGATACGAACTGGAACTGACCTACAAGGTTTTCAGCAATCGGTTGGCCGGCAAAGCCGTCATCACTGCCGTCACCACCGAAAACCGATCCAAGTTCAGCTTCGACCTGGCCCAAAACCTGCAGGTATCCAAGGTGGCGGTCAACGGCGCCCGCGGCTCCAAATACTCCCACCAGAACAACAAGCTGATCATCACACCGGCCACCAAGATTCCGGCCGGAGGAGCCCTCGCCGTCACAGTCCAGTACACCGGCAATCCCGAACCGATCAAAAGCCTGTGGGGTGAGGTCGGCTGGGAAGAACTCACCGAAGGCACCCTCGTTGCCAGCCAGCCCAACGGCGCCGCGTCCTGGTTCCCCTGCGACGACCATCCCAGTTCCAAAGCGTCGTACCGCATTTCGATTACGACTGATTCGCCGTTCTACGCCCTTGCCAACGGGACACTGATCCGCAAGCAGATCCGGGCCGGCGCAACCACCTGGGTGTACGAGCAGACCGAACCCATGGCCACCTATCTGGCCACCATCCAGATCGGGCAGTACGAGCATCGCCAGGTCAGCGCGGGCCCGGTTCCGATCTTCGCGGTTCACCCACCACGTCTACGCAGTTCGTTCGACGTCGATTTCGCACGTCAACCGCAGATGCTCGAAGTATTCGGAAAACTGTTCGGGCCGTATCCTTTTGCCGACTACACCGCAGTGGTGACCGACGACGAACTCGAGATCCCCATCGAAGCCCAGGGCCTCTCGATTTTCGGCGCCAATCACTGCACCGGCCGACGCGGCTCCGAACGCCTTGTGGCACACGAGCTTGCACACCAATGGTTCGGCAACAGCCTGACTCTCGGCGCGTGGTGCGACATCTGGTTGCACGAAGGCTTCGCCTGCTACGCAGAGTGGATCTGGTCCGAGAACTCCGGCGGCCCGTCCTCCGAGACTCTGGCGTCAAACGCCTACCAAGGGCTCGCGCGCAAACCACAGGATGTGGTTATCGGCAATCCCGGTCCCGCCTTGATGTTCGACGATCGAATCTACAAACGCGGCGCCTTGACGCTCCATGCCTTACGTGGAGTTCTCGGTGACGACAAGTTCTTCGAACTCATCCGCCAGTGGACTACCAAGCATCGGCACGGAACTGTCAGTACCGAGCAATTCGCCGATCTGGCATCACGTTTCACCGACGCCCCGCTGCGTCCACTGTGGGATGCGTGGCTGAACCGGAAAGAACTACCGCCGCGCTAGCTCGCTTCCCGACGGCAGGTGCGAACGCGACTTGAGCAGAACCACGAGCAGGCAGGCTGCCGCAGCGACACTGCCGAACAGAAGCATCAACGGATAAGTAAGAGCTGGAACGCTTTCCGACAGCATCGCCAGTACTGCCGGGACAGCGAACCCGACGTACGTGATCGAGTAGAAGACAGCCGTCAAACCTGCCAGATCGTCGGGGCCCGCGATCCGCTGAATCTCGAGCAGTCCCGATACCAATGCCATTCCGTAGCCGCAACCCAGGATCGCGGCGGCAATAACCGCAACAGCCACGGTGAGCGTCGACGCGACCAATGCTGCACCGGCCATTCCGATTACCAGAAAGACCAGCGCTACGACGGCGCCGCGGGCACTGAGGTCGGTGTCGATCTTGCGTCCGAGCGACTGAATCGCAAAACCACAGGTCAGCGCTACGACGCACAAGAAGGCCGAAAAGGCTACGGGCGCATCACCACTGTGCCCGGTCATCAAGGCGGGGATGACCGCATATCCGACGCTGGCAGCGCCGAACACCCAGGGCGCCAACGGGACCACCACGTAGAGGAAACGGCGATGGCCGGCTGCCGGAATCTTCAGATCGTCGATCAAGCGTCGACGCGCATCGATCGGCTGAGCCTCCCGAGTCTCCGGCGCTCGCCACAAGGCAACACCCGCAGCGACTGTGATCGCGATGTGCAGGACGTACGCCAACGCTTCGGGCCGCGGGGCCCACTGAGCCAACACGCCGGCAAACCCGGCCCCCAGCGCGAATCCGGCGGTCAAACTCATTGCGGCACGTCTGGCTCCGGCACCATCAGATGCCGCAGAATCCCAGGGAGCCGTGGACAATTCCTTCACCCAAGAGCCACCCACGGCCATACCCAGTCCCAGCGCAATGCCGCACAGAATACGTCCGAGTATCAGAACGGCTGCAGAATCGGCACCGAACGCCAGAAGCGTGGATCCGGCAATCGCGATCAGCGGCGCGGGGAGCATCAAGGGGCGCCGCCCCAACCTGTCCGACAATGGTCCGCCCAGCAGCAGTGCCGGGACAATTCCCACTACATAGGCGAAGAGAAAGAAATCAACCATCACGGGCGAATGCCCGTGCTCGAGCCGATACATCACCAGCAGCGGCGTAAATTCGTTGCCGCCCCAGGCCACGGCAAACATACTGGCTGCAACCATGAGCCATGTTCGTGCAGAGCGCTTTTCGGTGGACTGCTCCAACGTTTCGACAACCATCACAGCGCCCCTCGAAATCCGAGGCCGTGGACCTGACGCATGTGTGCGAGCACCGCTGTGTTGTACGCGGCGGCATCGCGTGATTCGACAAGGTCTGCAAGAGCTGTGTGATCCTCGATGATCTGCGACAACTGACCCGGATCCCGCGCGATGGACCTCGCGGTCATCCTGCGCTGCCGATCGCGAAGTCCGCCGTAGAACGTGTCCAGCAAAGGATTTCCGCCGGCGGCAACGATCATCTTGTGAAAATCTGCATCTGCGGCGCTGAAGGCTACGACGTCACCACGATCCGCAATCTCACGCTGCTCGATCAAGCTGGTACGCAGGGCTGCAACCAGAGCACTCCGCACATGCGGCTGCTCGGCAACTACGCGCACGCTCTGCGTCTCCACCAACTGACGCGCCGCAACTACGTGTTCTGCCTCTCCGTCGGCGACGGGCACAACAAGCGCGCCCTTCTTCGGATACAACCGCATCCAGCCTTCGGCCTCGAGGCGCAGGAAAGCCTCGCGGACCGGAGTCCGACTGCACTCCATCCGCTTCGCGATATCGCCCTCGCTGATGAGCTCGCCGCCGGGCAGCTCACCGGAGAGGATCAGTTCCTTCACTTCACGGAAGACTGACTCCGCAGCCGAATGCAACATAGACACAAGATGTATTTATACCCCTACGTGCAGGTCAGTAGTACACCGGCCCGGGAACACCACCACCCACAGCAATCGCATCGCCCGTGATGGAGACACTGCGCGGCGACGCCAGGAAGGTCACGACATCAGCCACTTCACTGGCGTCGACGATCTTTCGAATCGAATTTGTTGCAATACCGGCTTCCACCTCGTCGAGCGAACGCCCGGTCAGGTTCATCTCGCCGACGATCCGCGCATTCAACCTCTCGGTCCGCGTGACACCGGGATGCACGACGGTCACATTGATCCCGCTAGGCCCCAACTCGTCGGCCAGGTTCTTCGTCAGCGCCGAAACACTGACGTTGCGAACGGTGTGGGCAATCGAAGTAGCGCTGCGCGCGCCCAGGCCACTGATGTTGATGATCCGGCCCCAACCCTGCGCAACCATGTGCGGCGCCACCGCGCGGGCCGTGCGGAGGTAGCCGAGAACCTTCACTTCGATCTGGTCCCGAACGACTTCGTCCGTTGTCGACCAGAAATCCATCGGCTTTCCCGCACTCCACGGAGTCGCCGCAGAATTGACCAGGATGTCGACGCCTCCGAAAGCCTCCACCACCTCATGCACCGACGCGTGCACTACGGCGTCGTCGCGGGTATCCGTCACGACGCCGATTGCCCGCACGCCGAACTCCGCAGAGATCTGCGCTGCAACGGAATCCACAGATTCCGCAGTTCTGGCAAGAATTGCGACGTCGACGCCCTCCGCCGCCAGCCCGCGGGCTATCGCCAACCCGATCCCTTTGCTACCGCCCGCGACGATTGCACGTTTTCCCGAAAGACGAAGGTCCATGCCTGTGAGACTAACCAGACATGGACCTTCGCTGTCAGCACGAACCTAGTTTTCAGACGATCGGATCGGCGTACAGATAGACATTGTCGGCGTAATTGCCTACACCGCCGTCGAACTGAAGTTCCCCACCGCACGTGACGACCGCAAGCTTTCGTGGCCCCTCATGACCCGCAAGAACGCTTTCCTCGACGCCGTCCGCCTTGGGTCGCGTAGTCACCGCCGTCACCTTCCACGACGTACTCTTGCCGGCCGCATCGGATGTACGAATGGTCTCGCCGGGGCTGATCGTTCCCAGATCGAACAAGGCACCGTTGCCCTGCCCGGTCAGATTCACATGACCGGCAATCAAAGTCGTGCCGGTCACAGAATCCAACGGCGCACCGTCGAGCCAGATTCCGACGTTCTTCACGTTGTCCGGCGGAGCGAGAACACCATCCGGAACAGTCGCGTCCACAATCGGAGCGCGAACGCCAACCGGGTCCAACGCCAACGTATTCGGTGTCATGGGCGTGTCCACCGACACTGTCGTCGTTACCTGATTCGACGTTACGACGCTCCCCGGAACTGGCGGCGTAGCGGCAGTATTGCAACTTCCCAGTCCAGTTTCAAAGTGGTCACGTCACGCCAGCCGAGAGATTCAAAGCAAACGCACAGGAAGAAGCGTCCGTGGGCCGGTTCGGCACCAAGGGTTGGCCACGACTTACGTCACAAATCTCCCGAAATCCATGACAGAAATCCGCATCAAGAAATCAAAATAGGGATCTGCGTCACAATTCAATATTTCTTCTCGCTAAAATCCGAAATAACTCACGAAAGATATCAACTAGATCATTAGCACCTATGGAAGAAGTAGACCTATTCGGCCATTTGAACGCCTTCCTCCGAGATGCAACTTCGGTAACTGCAGCGGTCATTAAGATTCTTATGTCTGCTTCGGTTGAACCGACACCAAAACACGATCATCCGCGAGCCGGCGGTGTCCTGCGAGTGGTGACTGCAATGCGATTCCACGCGTTGATCGTGACAATCACGCTGATGAGTTGTGCAAGCTCGGTCTCCTCAAAATGCTCCGCGGCAGCGCTGTACACCTGGTCCGGAACAAACCCGTCGGTCAGCACCGTCACAGCTTCGGCCAGCGCGAGCGCGACCCGTTCCCGATCCGAATACACATTCAGCGCTTCTTCCCAGGCGCTCAGGAGATCGAGCTTTTGCTCGCTCACCCCGGCCGATCGGGCATCACGTGTGTGCATGTCCAGGCACCACGCACAGTGGTTCAACTGCGATGCTCTCGTAAGCACCAGTTCCACGAGCGTCGGCTCTAGTCCTTTGCGCGCAACACTGTCCAGGGCAATCATCGCCTTGTACACCTCGGGTGCCAATTTTGCGAGATCGAGTCGTTGGCTGCTAGTCGTTGTCATATTCACACGCTAATCCAGCAATGACCCTGAATCATGGTTCAATGTGCAAGTGAATTCGTGGGCCAATGCCGGTATGGATCTGCACATCGAATTGCCTCGTGGGATCGGTGTCAAAGCAGCACTGCTGCAAGGGCTTCGGAATTCCATCGACAGCGGCGTCCTCACGCCGGGAACGCGACTACCACCGTCTCGAAGTCTCGCTGTAGATCTCGGCGTCTCCCGAAACACCGTTGCTGACTGCTACACGGAACTTGCGAATGCCGGGTGGCTCATCACTCGTCAGGGGTCGGGCACCGTCGTTGCACCACGCGCCGACGCCGATGCCGTAAGTAATGCGCAATCTCCGTCCAAGAGTCCCGAACAAGAACTACCCCGACCCGCTCTCAGCTTCATCCCGGGCTCTCCTGATGTGTCGTCATTTCCGCGGGCACAGTGGATTTCCTCGGCGCGGAGGTCACTGACATCGGCGCCGAACGACGCATTTTCGGCTACAGATCCCCGAGGGCGAATCGAACTCCGCACGGCACTCAGTTCATATTTGGGGCGGACCCGCGGTGTGCGCACCGATCCTGAGCACATCGTCATCTGCGCGAGCTCAGGGCATGGGCTGACGCTTATCGCTCGGGTTCTCCAGCAAACTGTCGCGGTAGACGCCTACGGCCTCCACTTGCACCGAAACCTCCTAGCCGCCGAAGGAATTCGTACCGTCCCAATACTCGTAGACGAATTCGGCACTTGCACAGAACAGTTGGCCTCGACTCAGGCGAAGGTCGCGCTGCTCACACCTACCCATCAGTTTCCGCTCGGCGGCCCCTTGATACCCAGTAGGCGCAGAACTGCTTTGGAATGGGCGTCTGACTCGGGTGGGATCGTAATCGAGGACGACTATGACGGCGAATTCAGATACGACCGCAAACCTGTCGGCGCCCTCCAAGCCATCGCACCTCAACACGTCGTCTACTTGGGGACGGTCAGCAAGACACTCTCGCCGGCCATTCGCATCGGATGGATGGTACTGCCGGACAGACTGATCGAACCAGTTCTGGCGCTCAAAGGACCGTACGAGCGGTGGGTCAGCGCAACTGAACAGTTGACGCTCGCGGATTTCATCAACTCGGGACGGTTCGACGCTCATATCCGCAAGATGCGTACGTCGTACCGACGTCGACGCGACCAGTTGGTCGGCACTCTCGAGCATCGGCTACCGGAGGTACGGATCGCCGGCATCTCTGCAGGACTTCATGCGGTCATTCAGCTTCCACCGGGAACCGAAGGAGCGATCTTGAGCGCTGCCGAAGGACTCGGGCTCGAGCTGGTCGGGATGTCGACTTTCCGGCATCCCGACTCGCCCTCCACCGGCAACGATGGCATCGTCGTCGGATACAGCACGCCGGCGCCGTCACGCTATTCCGATGCGCTGGAAAGGCTTTGCACGGCAATGGAGTCCGTGCTGTGACGTCAGTTTTTGTCGGCTCTCCGAAACCGTTCCGGAACACGAAAAAACCCCCAACCACGAATGGTTGGGGGCTATCTCGTAAATTGTGTTCGGCGGTGTCCTACTCTCCCACACCCTGTCGAGTGCAGTACCATCGGCGCTGAAGGGCTTAGCT
>NZ_JALGQH010000010.1 GCF_022810305.1 Rhodococcus sp. ARC_M6 | reverse complement strand
GGGCAGGTCTTCGGCGAAGTCGTCCGGTTCCCATTCAGGGCCGTACGGTGCGACGGTGATGACCAGCTTTTCCTGGGTCTCGGGGAACAGTGCGTCGTCGTGGAAATGCATAACGTGACTCCAATCGGAAAGTATGTGAAATTTCAGTCGGTGTACAAGATCAGAACGGTGCGTCGCCGACTATTCCGGCGCGCTCCATCTTTCGAACTGCCGGCCAATAGTCTTGCACCGCATAGTGTTGCGTCGATCGGTTGTCCCAGATCGCAACGCTGTTCTTGGTCCAACGCCACCGAACTTGATACTCGGGAATCTGCGCCTGACTCGCCAGGTAGTTGAGCAGATTGCTCGCGCCCGGAGCAAAATCGACACCGTATCGAATGTTGTCCGGTGTGTGATAGTTGACAAGGTGCGTCGCAAACGAGTTGACGAAGAGAATCTTCTCGCCGGTCTCGGGATGCGTTCGGACAACAGGATGTTCGGCATCAGGGAAGCGCTGATTGAGCTCGTGGCGCTGCTCGATCGGCATCCGCGCCCCGAAGGTCGACTCGATACTGTGCCGAGCCCTCAGATCCTTGATCTGTTCCTTGACCGCGGCCGGCAGATTCTCGTAAGCCAGAGCCATGTTCACCCAGATGGTGTCACCACCGACGGGAGGTGTTTCCACACAACGGAGTACGCAACCCATGGGTGGGTTCACGCGCCAGGTGGCGTCGCAGTGGTAGGCATTCTCGAAATGCTCCGGAGGGCTGTCGAGATCCTTGTAGATGCGAACCAAACCGGGATGCTCAGGATCGCTACCCAGCGCAGGGTGATCCTCGAGCTCACCGAAACGCTGTGCAAGCTCTACGTGTTCAGCCCGGCTGAAATCCTGATCGCGGAAGAACAGAACCTTGTGTTCGAGCAGCAGAGACCTGATTTCGGCAAACAATGCGTCGTCGCGGGAGACCTCACCGAGGTCTACTCCCGACAACTCGGCACCGATGGAGCAAGTCAGCTTTTGGACGGTGATCGAACTGGCGGTCGTCTTGTTCAGCGTTGCGGTGTTGTTCATGACAAGTCCTCTACAGGCGCTTATTCTCAGACGGAAAAGACGGACGACCCGATGCTGCGGCCGGATTCCATATCGTGGTGCGCGCGCACCGCATCTTCGAGTGCGTAACGCTGATTGATTTCGATCTTGATACGACCAGCTTCGACGTGCGAGAAGAGCTCGGCTGCCAGTTCGGCACGCTCCGCCGGATCCGCGATGTAATCAGCGAGAGCCGGGCGGGTCACGAAGAGAGACCCCTTGACCGCCAACTGCATTGCGTTGATCGGCGGCGTCGGACCGGACGCGGTACCGAAGCACACCATCAGTCCGCGGCGAGCCAGCGAATCAAGCGAAATGTCGAAGGTAGACTGCCCGATGCTGTCGTACACAACCGGCACTCCGACACCGCCGGTGATCTCTCTGACTCGGGCTACGACGTCTTCACGGGTGTAGATGATGACCTCGTCGCAGCCATGGGCGCGAGCAACAGCAGCCTTCTCGTCAGTGGAAACAGTACCGATCACCTTGACTCCCAGCAGTTTTGCCCACTGGGTGAAGATGAGTCCCACACCGCCGGCAGCTGCGTGCAACAGAACGGTGTCACCGGCCTTCAGCGGGTAGATGCGACGCAGGAGGTACGCGGCGGTCAAACCTCGCATGGTCATCGCTGCAGCGGTGTCGAAAGCAATGCCGTCAGGCAGCGCAATCAGATCCGAGGCCGGCATGATGCGTTCGGTGCTGTACGCCCCGAGCGGGCTGCCGGTGTACGTCACTCGGTCCCCCACACTGAAATCGACACCGGAACCGACCGCCTCGATCACACCGGCGCCCTCGACGCCCATTCCTGCTGGTAGCTGCGCTGGGTAGAGGCCACTTCGGAAATAGGTGTCGGCAAAGTTCAGGCCAACGGCCTCGTGCCGAATCCGGACCTCACCGGCACCCGGCTCGCCTACCTCCACGTCTTCCCATTGCATGACAGACGGGGTACCGATTTCATGGAATCGAATGGCGTTCGCCATGATGCTCTCCAATTCTGTGGACATTCTCGACGCCGCGAGCGGTCGAGCTGTATTCGTACGCAACAGGTTCCGGAAATCGTGATCGACTTCGGTATCGCGCCGAACTGATGAGAACCAGATTAGGTGAGATCCGGCTCACATGCTTAACTTGACGAGACACGCAACACGTCATTTTGGGACATCTAGCCGAGGATCCTCCATGAAGCCATTGGCCCGCTATGCATCACTCAACCGCTACGTCGACCTTTGCCACTCGGTAGACATCGATGCCGTAACACTCATGCGGAGTGTCGATCTCACACCCGCCAGCCTGGCAATCCCCGACCAATGGGTGCCCGCAGCGTCGATTGCCACACTCCTCGAACGGTCCGCAGCGGCATCCGGACACGAAGACTTCGGCCTGCTCCTGGCCGAACTCCGCCGACTCTCCAACCTCGGACCACTGAGCCTCGTGATCAGAGAGGAGCCCGACGTCAGAAGCGCGCTGGACGTCCTCATGCGCTATGAGCACACCTACAACGAGGCACTACGAATTCGGCTGGCCGAAGTCAACGGACTCGCCACCCTGCGTATCGAACTGGAAGTCGGAGAGCCTGTCGACTCCCGGCAGACCGTCGAACTCGCCGTTGGAGCAACCTTGCAGATCCTGCGGAGTTTCCTCGGATCGCGCTGGCAACCCGTCAGCGTCGGATTTACGCACAGCGCACCGAAGGACACCAGCACCCACCGAAGAATTCTGGGCAACGCAGTGGAATTTGATCACGAGTTCACCGGAATCGTGTTCTACGCCAGCGATCTCGATGCAGCCAACCAACTGTCCGACGAACTTCTGCGTCCCTACGCCCGACAATTTCTCGACTCACTTCCCGTTGCCACATCCTCTGACACACTGAGTCGCACAAAGGAATTGATCGAAGTTCTACTTCCGACCGGGAGGTGTTCAGCCGAACACGTTGCGCGAAGTCTCGGGTTTGATCGTCGAACGCTGCATCGCCACCTCGCCGAATCCGAGCTGACATTCACCGGGGTTCTCAATTCCGTTCGCAGTGCGCTCGCGGAACGCTTTGTATCGAATCCACGCTATTCACTGACCGAGGTCGCCGTCCACCTCGGGTTCTCCACCCAGGGCAGTTTCTCGCGATGGTTTCGCAATGAGTTCGACGTCAGCCCCAGCGCCTGGCGAAGCGCGCACAAAATGTGAAGGCACTAGCTGACCAGCACAACCCCGACGTAGGCGATGGTCGCCACCCAGACGGTCGACATTGCGGCCAGCACGAACGGACGTACGCCCACCCCCCGAATCACGCTGATTCGCACGCCGAGCCCCAGCCCGAACATTGCAGCAGCCAACAAGGCAGTCTGAACCATCTTGGCATCGGCGAGCAGACCCTCGGGAACAAGGCCCGTCGAGCGAAGCCCCATGAATCCGATGAAGGCCAGGGTGAAGAACGGAACCAGCGGCGGCCGTTTGACATTCGGATTCGAATTGTCGGACAGGGAACGCTGACGAATACTCAGGAATGCCATGACCGGCGCCAACATGAGCACACGCGCGAGCTTGACGATGGTTGCAACACCGAGCGCAGTGGCGCCGAGGGCGCTACCGGCAGCGACAACCTGGGCGACCTCGTGAATCGATCCGCCGGCCCACATGCCGGCACTGATGTCATTCATCCCGAAACTTCTGGCCAACAACGGAATTGTCGGAATCATCAAGGTGCCGAAGATGACAACGAGCGCTACTGCCGTGAGTAACTCTTCTTCTTTTGCGTCGACGACGCCGTCCGCTGCAGCAACTGCAGCAGCACCGCAGATCGAGAAACCGCAGGCAATCAGTATTCGCTGGGTCCACGAGAGTCCCAGAAGCTTTCCGGCATACATAGTTCCGGCGATGCCGAGTACCACGATCGCCACAACTACACCGATCACGCCCCAGCCCAGGTTCAGGATGTCACTGAACATCAACTGCAGGCCGAGCAGTGCGATACCGACGCGCAACAACCTCTTGGACGAGAAGGTCAGTCCGGGTTGAAAATTCGCGGGGAGGGTAACCAGGTTCGCGAGAAGAGCGCCGGCCACGATGGCGATCAGCAACGGACTCACCGTGGAGAAGAAGCTACCGACCGTCAACGCGACCACTGCGCCGACAGCGCACAGCGCCACACCCGGCACCAGTGCCCTCATACCAGCCCAACGGTGGGGTTGCGGCACATCGGCAACGACGGCCTGTTTGTCGGCCACGGTCTTCACATCACGGTTCACCTCTTCAGGGTCCGCCAGACTTCTGCAATGCGGTAGATCAATTCTTGCTATCACGAGATATCAATTCGATATGACTCTACTGCTAGGTATAGCCTGAACGCATGACTCGACGATGGCCGGATCTCAGCACTCTCGAGCTACTCATCGGTATAGATGATCATGGAAGCCTCAGTGCTGCAAGCCGTCTCGCACACATCGCGCAACCTAATGCCAGTCGCGCAGTCAAAGCTCTCGAACGGCAACTCGGCATGCCACTGATCCATCGACGATCCACCGGAGCAACGCTAACGCCGCAAGGGACCGTCATCGTCCACTGGGCTCGCCGCGTCCTGGACAATTCGAGACAACTTCTCGACGTCGCCGAAGGGATGCGGACCGAACGATCAGCAGAACTGACCGTCTGCGCGAGCATGACCGTGGCAGAACATCTGATCCCGGCCTGGCTTGGCAGTTTTCGCGGATTGCACCCTGATGTGACCGTGCATCTTCAGGTCTACAACTCGACTCGCGTCATCGAAGCGATCGATGCCGGAACGTGCGATGTCGGCTTCATCGAATCCCCCACCGCACCAAGGCATCTGCACAGCATTACCGTCGCCCGCGATTCACTCGTGGTTGTCGTTCATCCCGAGCATCCCTGGGCACGCCGACGCAAGCCGCTCACCGCAGCTGAGTTAGCCACCACACCACTACTCGTGCGCGAACCCGGATCCGGCACCAGAACAACACTCGACCTGGCACTTCAAGAGTACGAACGTGCTGCACCCTTGCTTGAACTGGGAAGCTCGGCAGCGATCCGCACCAGCGTGTTGGGAGGCGTCGGGCCGGCGGTACTGAGCACGCTGGCAGTGAACGACCAAGTGAAAACCGGCGAACTACGAGTAGTCGAAGTCGACGGCCTCGTACTCGACCGAACCCTCCGCGCCGTGTGGCGCCCCCCGCGTCAGCTCGAGGGGCCGGCCGGCGACTTGGTGAAGCTTGTCCGGATGCGCAGCGCCTAGCGCCTCGCTACTTCGCTTTTGCTGCGGCCTTCGCCGCCTTCTTGAACTCACGGACCTCGAGCAAGGACTGCTCGTCGACAACATCGGCAATAGAGCGCCGGGAGCCTTCGAGTCCGTAATCCCCCGCCGCCTCACGCCAACCCTTGGGCTGGACGCCGATTTGTTTTCCGAGGAGTGCCAGGAAGATTCGCGCTTTCTGATCTCCGTAGCCGGGCAACGCCTTGAGCCGCTTCAGCACTGTCTTACCGTCCGGGTCACCGGATGTCCAGATCGCCGCGGTATCGCCGTCGTAGTTTTCGACGATGTACTGGCACACAAGTTGAATGCGCTCCCCCATCGACTTGGGGAAACGGTGCACCGCGGGCGTTTGCGCGCAGATCGCAATGAACTCGTCAGTGTCCATGTCGGCGATCCTGTGGATGTCGAGACCGCCCATCCGATCTGCGAGCTTCTTCGGCCCCAGAAATGCTGTCTCCATGGGAACCTGCTGATCAAGGAGCATACCGAGCAACAGCGCCAGCGGATCCGCAGACAGGAGTGCATCGGCCTCGGGATCACCGACAAGATTCAGGTTCAGTGTCATGCATCCGATCTTGCCAGTCAGAGTGCTGTTACTTCAGCTTCCGGAGCCGGCACTGCCCACTTTTTCCAACCGAACACGATCAGAGTGCTCAGTGCAGCGACGGCAAACACCCACAGATAAACGGCGCCCGTCAGGATGCTCAGATAATCCGGGACTGTAAGCATGAACAAACCCATACCGACAAAGCGGTCGGTACCGGGAAAGACCGTCGGATCCCACCAGGTACGCGACCAATTCAGTACCGGCAGCAGAAATACGACCGGTGCAATCCACGCCCAAATCTTCCGCGACGCCATCGCATAGTGGGCCGCCAGGATCACCAGCGGCACGAACCACACCCAATGATGGCCCCAGGAAAAGGGCGACACCACAGTGGCAGTAAGCCCGGTCAGCGTAAGACCGAGCAGCTTCTGCCCCTGCCGATACGCAACCCACGCGGCGCCCAGCCCCAAACACGCGGCCAGCGCACTCAGACCGAGAACCAGCACCTGCGACGGGTCCGGTGTGTGCGTGAGCCGAGCGATCAATCCGGACACCGACTGATTGCTGGGCGCATCCGACCGCCCGACCCGTTCACTCTCGAAAAGCGTGCCAGTCCAGTACGTATAGGCATCGTGGTACATCACGACGAAACCCAGAGCCACGGTTACGGCAAAGGTGACAACCGCTGTCACCAGCGCGCGCCACTGCTTCGTGATGAACAGATACGCCCAGAAGAACGCCGGCGTCAGCTTCACCCCCGCAGCGATTCCGGCACCGATCCCCCGAAGGCGACTCTTCTCGTCCCGGCCCAGATCCCACACGATCAACAGCAACAGGAAGATATTTATCTGCCCCAGCCAGAGCGTCGTACGTACCGGCTCCATGAACAGGAAGATGACCGTGGCCGACACACTCACGGCATACGCCTTGGCGTCGAGACGATAGCCGAGATACTTCCAGCACAACACGACCACAGCGAAAAGGGCCACAACATTGAGGACCGTCCAGACAACGATGGCCTGTTGAAACGTAAGCACCGCCCACACTGTGAACAGCATCCCGGCAAAGGGTGTGTACGTGAACATCATGCCTTTGAAGACTGGACCGTCGTACAACGGAAGCCCCTGGACCACAAAACTTCCGCCGTGGCGGTAGACGTCGAGATCGAGGAAATTGTGGAAAATTCCCCAATAGATTGCATCCATCGGAACGCCGTACAGAACCATCAGCACCGAAGCGATCGCCAGCACCGTGAGGACGGCAAACCCGATCACACCGACCCGCAGTCGACGCCTGCTCTGCTGCGGAACGTCCGACTCTCCCACCGAACTCACTTCGAGCCCAGAACTCTCCGAACCGCTGATTTCGCCCGTCACTACAACCTCCGGGTTTGCATCATCTGTCGGGTACCTGTGAACCAAACGCTACAAGAAATGACCGGAAGTACCGACCGGGCACGCCGTTTTCAGTAGCTCAGTTCTCAGCAAGTCGCGATTCTGTAGCCGCCAGCAGAACACACGTTGCGACACCGTCCATCGCGACCTCGAGGTCCCCGAGCGACGGGAAACTCGGAGCCAGACGAATGTTCCGGTCATCCGGATCCGTGCTGTACGGGAACGCCGAACCGGCTGCTGTGAGCGCGATACCAGCATTTTTGGCGAGTTCGATGACGCGCTTGGCTGTGCCGTCGATGACGTCGAGGCTGATGAAGTAGCCCCCCTTGGGCTCGGTCCACGACGCGATCTTCGACGCACCCAACCGATCCTCGAGGATCTTCAGAACCAACTCGAACTTGGGTGCAAGCAACTCGCGATGCTTCTCCATATGCGCACGAACACCATCCGCATTGCCGAAGAAGCGCAGGTGGCGGAGCTGATTTACCTTGTCCGGGCCGATGCTCTTCTTGCCCAGGAACTTCTGGTACCAAGCAAGGTTCTCGGCCGAACCGCCGAAGAAACTCACGCCTGCGCCGGCAAAAGTGATCTTGGACGTCGACGCGAACACCAACGGCCGGTTGGGATGTCCGGCCTCGGCAGCCATCGAAAGAACGTCATAGGACGGCGCGATCACGCCGAACAGCGGATGTACCGCGTAAGCGTTGTCCCAGTACAGACGGAAATCAGGCGCTGCGGCCGGCATCGATGCCAGAGCGCGCACAATTTCTTCCGAATACACGGCCCCGGTCGGATTGGCGTACACGGGAACAACCCACATGCCCTTGATCTGCGGATCTGCAGCAACCAGCTCGGCGATCTTGACGACGTCCGGGCCGTCGTGGTTCATCGGGATCGAAATCATCTCGATGCCCAACGACTCGGTGATCGCGAAATGGCGGTCGTATCCCGGAGCGGGACAGAGAAACTTGATCTTCTCTTCACGCGACCACGGCTGCGTTGAATCAGGAGTGCCGTGGAGCAGCGAGAACACCACGTTATCGTGCATGATCTCAAGGCTCGCATTGTTGCCGGCAAGGAGATTGGCAACCGGAATGCCGAGCAGTTCACCGAAGATGGCACGCAGTTCCGGCAAGCCCGTCAGGCCACCGTAGTTGCGGCAATCGGTACCGCTTCCGTCACGGAAATCACCGTCGCCTGGCAGCGCCAACAACGCTGTAGAAAGGTCGAGTTGCTCGGGCGAAGGCTTACCGCGAGTCAGATCGAGTGCGAGCTTTTGAGCCTGGAGCTGCGTGTACTTCGCGCTCTGACTCTCATGCTCGGAGGTGAGTTCTTCATGGCTCATCAACCCGATCTGGGTTTGGATAGGCATCCGGAGCGGCCTTTCACCGACGAGGCGGGGTCGGGATATATGAAAAAAATAGAGGACCCCGCGCACCCGGCAGAGCCCGTTGACCCTTGCTGCCTTCCGGCCCTGGGGGAGTTCACAGGATGCGCGCCGCGCGGGATCCAATGAACAGTGTAGACGGCCCGAGGGGTGCCCCGCACACCACCCGCCTTTACCGTCAATTTCGGTGCATCGGCGCAGGTCAGATACCCGTTTAACGCTTATCGTCAACTGTTGGGTATGCTACTCCACGGAGGATTCGCCTAGTGGCCTATGGCGCTCGCCTGGAACGCGGGTTGGGTTAACGCCCTCAGGGGTTCAAATCCCCTATCCTCCGCCAGGGAAGTCCCCGACCAGTTATCTGGTCGGGGACTTTTTCTTTGCCCGCACAATTGCCGGATTACCAGAACACACACGTTTACCAGCGCTTACTGTCGCCACATGCCTTCATCGAAGCTTCACCGACTAGGTGCGTTCGGCGCGGGCCTCGCCCTCAGCGCGCTGATCGATGTCGCAGTAAAGCGTTCCGTGACTCGACATCGGACCACAGCGTATGCAGCGGGATTGTCGACTGCCGCAATCGTCTATCCCGCCGCACGAGCCGGTCGACGAACCGAGCCCGATATCGCCGCCCGCGAATGGGCGGCAGTAGCCGCATCCGCAGCGTTCCTGGGCAGCGCCTTGGCCTTACCGCCGACGACTGCCCGTTTCGTGGTCGCAGCCGGATGGGCGGCGCACCCTCTGTTCGACATCCTCCACGAACGCGGAACAACATCGCGCCTGCCAGATTGCTATCCCGCGATGTGCGCGGGCTACGACGTCGGAGTTGCGGCACTCCTGGCGACTTGTCCGAAGTAGACACGATGACAGGCGCACTGACGCGCCCATCTCTTTGCAGCCAGTCGGCAAATTCCAGTGCGCAACAAGCTTTTCACGCCGACATCAACGGGTTCGCAAGACCACGGTATTCGTATCGGTGTCGACAGCAACCCACGCTGGTTCGCCTTCGGCGTCGTCCTCGCGATGCATCAACGCACTCTGCCGTTGCTCGAATTCATGATGCTTGGAGCCTTGGAACAGTGCCGCCACTTCCTCGAATCCGGCCGCCGATACCGGCCGCGAAGTACGCCCCCGCGTCCACGGCAACGCCCTGCCCCCGGTTAGCCGATTCCACAATGTTTCCGCACAAGCGAACAGGATCAGCAGTACCAACAACCCCGGAAGGGTCAGCGCAAAGACACTGCCCATCCAGCAAGTTTAGCGACCACTACGCACAATGCACCCGAAGTGGCCAGAGCGTCGGTGGTCTGGAACACTCACAGTGGGGATTTTTCAGGTTGCTGCCCTCAGCACCGACGGGGGGACAGCACACGATGAGCATGATTCTCGCGGCTACAGCTCAGCCGGACACAACCCACACTTTCGGCGTCGAACTCGCGTTCTTCGGCCATACGGTCCATTTGTTCGGATCAGGTCGTCACAGTCTCAACGCCCTTGGCACCGATAGCTTCGATGTCGCCGTACTCGACCTGTCACTCCCCGATATCGACGGCTTCGAAGTTGCGCGCCAAATTCGGCTTCGCAGTGAAATTCCGATCATCATGGTCGTCGAATCATCAGAGGACATCGAGGATGCGCCCACTCGGGTGGCGTCTGATTTTGCGGTGAGTCCGGTCAGCGCACGGGATCTCGATTTTCGTGTCACCTCACTGCTGCGGACGACGCCGGCGCCGCGCACGGACAAACGCGAACGCCACGGCGAACTACAGATCGACCGACGCGCCATGACCGCGTCTGTCGGCGGTCGCCAATTAGATTTGACCCGAACAGAATTGCGCGTGCTTCTCGAAATGTCGGGACGCCCGGGCCATGTCTACTCCCGGGATCAGCTTCTCGCGAAGGTCTGGGGCGAATCGACCTCCGCCAAGACCCGAGCCGTCGACGCCAATATTCAGAGCCTGCGGGCAAAGATCGAATCTGACTCTGCCCGAACACATTACATCAAAACGGTGCGCGGATTCGGCTACCGCTTCGGCCCAGTCGACTGAGCACCGCTCTGCAGGACACCGTCGAAGCCCCGCATCCTGGGCGATATTCTCGCCCAGGATGCGGGGCTCGCTTCGCTAGTGATCGAACCAATGCGAGGGAGCGGAAACACTTGCCGGCAAACGTGTTTTTCCATCACCCCGAGCTGCGTTGATCTGAGGCTGAGTGACGTACAACGCGGCTGAGAGATCCGCGCCCTCCAACCGTGCATCACGCAGATCCGCACCGAGTAGGTCTACCGCAGCGAGATCACTTTCCCTCAAATCCGCGGCGATCAGGCAGGCGCCGCGCAGGTCCGCCCCACACAATCTGCGTGCCCGCAGGTCAGCCCCGGCAAGATCCGCTGCCGGCGTGAAGCTCGGGTCCAGATGGCCCGCTTCAGCGAAGTAGGAAGCCCGAACTTCCTCACTGACCTCCATCAGAACCGTTCTGACCGCGCCGTGCAGTGCACCGATGTCTACCGAGAACAGTTCGGCGAGACTGCCGTGAGTCAGTGCGGCAATTGCTGATTCGAGTTCACGAGCTTCGTGTACAGCCTCCGGAGCGTAGGCGCGTTCGCAGGCCTCGGCCAGATACCACAGCATCTCGTGCAACTGCTTCACGATCTTGAAAGCCGCGAACATGTCCGGCTGTGTATCCGGCCTCTCGCGCCAGCTGACACCCGAGAACAATCGCTGCGATACCGCCTGCCCCGCGCCGAAGCAATCGAAGACGGTACACCCGCGAAAACCGCGGGGACGGAGTCCTTCATGGACAGTGCAGGAGAACGTCGACGCAAGATGACGACAGGGCGAGCCGGCCGGCTTGTCTTCGGCAAAGTCTACCGATCGTGAAAATCCGAAGGCAGTGCAGCACAAAGCGAAACAACTTCCACAGTCGGCGCGCAGATCCTCGCGACGCAGCGATGACGGCATGGACGTAGATGTAGACGAGATGATCAAGTGAGCTCCCAGTAGCGATGTGTGTGCAGGACAGGAGGCGGGAACCCGATATCGGATTCCCTCTCGGGGCACACGGAATCACCACCGCGCGTAGGCGCGGCGCACGATCACTACGGAAGGTCCGGATCACAGACAAGTTTTGATAAGCACTGCCGACAAACTAGCAGCCCGGAAAATGCCTCGAAGAAAACAATCCCGATTCGCGCCAGATCCGGAAGAATCAGCTCCATGACTTCCACCGATATCTCCCCCGCCCAGCGCTACCGAAATCTGGCCGCCAATTTCACCCAGAAGATCACCGCGGTGCCCGAGCAGAACTGGGACAACAAGTCTCCGTGCGACGGCTGGACTGCACGGGATGTACTGCGACACGTGATCGACAGTGAACGCGACATGGTCAAGGTCGTCGGCCTCGAACTGGCGTCGGGGCCGTCCGTCGACGAAGATCCTGCCGCTGCGTGGGCTGCAGTGCGCGATTCGATGCAGGCCATTCTCGACGACCCGGCCAAGGCGAACCTCGAGTACGACGGACACTTCGGCCGAACCAATCTCGGAGCTACCGTCGAAGGCTTCCTGTGTTTCGATCTGGTCGTTCACGGATGGGATCTCGCCGTCGCAACCGGTACCGACACGTCGATTCCGGACGACGATGTGGAATGGGCGTCGCAGATCGCTACAAACCTCGGCGATTCGATCCGAATGGACGGCGTCTGCGGCCCCGAGATGCCAGTTTCCGACGACGCGGACAAAGCAACCCGACTTATGGCCTACCTCGGCCGTACCGCCTGAAAAACACCCCTGACATGCAGGTTGTTTCAATACGCCTGTAATCTCCAGGCATGCGCGAAGGTCGAAAATCAGCTACGAACCCGGATTTGCTGGCCGCGGCGCTTTTTGACGTTGCCGCCGAATCAGGGCTCGAAAATGCCAGCGTCCGAGAGGTCGCGAAGCGCGCAGAGGTGTCGATCGGGGCTGTCCAACATCACTTCTCGACCAAAGAACAGATGTTGACATTCGCGTTACGCACCCTGACCGAGCGAATGCTGAATCGTCTCACTGAATCTGCGCCAGGCGCCTCGCCGCACGTCGCACTGTTCCACGCTTTGTCACAGCTACTCCCCCTGGACGAGCAGCGCACCCGCGAAGCTCACGTCCTGGCCGCATTTGCCGTGCGGGCAGCGACCAGTGCACCGTTGGCAGAAATTCGGCGAACCGCACTGTTCACCGTCCGCACCGGCATTTCTGCCGTTCTGATCCAGGTTGCCCTGCCCGAAGCCGAAACGCGCGCGGCGCTTCTCCTTGCGACGGTCAACGGATTGGCACTCGACGCGATCGGCAATCCCGACCTGTATCCCGCGCACTATCTCGAGTACGCCCTCGAAAGTCAGATCCGCCTCACCCTTCACGACGCCGAGGTGTCGACCGGATTGGCGAGCTGACGTGGTGGGAGCCGGACGTTTTGCACCGAGCCCTTCCGGTGATCTGCATCTGGGGAACCTGCGCACCGCCCTCCTGGCCTGGCTGTTTGCCCGCACCACCGGTCGCGATTTCCTCATTCGTGTCGAAGATCTGGATCGAGTCCGGCCCGGTGCCATGGACCGTCAACTCAACGACCTCCGTGCGCTCGGCCTGGGGTGGGACGGAGAAGTCGTCAAACAATCAGATCGGCTGCCGCTGTATGCGGAAGCCATCGAGACACTGAACGGGCGGGGGCTCACGTACCCCTGCTTCTGCACTCGCAAGGAAATCCTGCAAGCGCCGTCCGCGCCTCACGCTCCCGATGGGGCGTATCCGGGAACGTGCCGGAATCTCTCGGTCTCCGAGCAAGCCGAAAAACTCGCGACCGGTCGAAACCCAGCCCTTCGGTTACGGTCCCACACCGATTCGTTCACGGTCACCGACACGCTGCGGGGCAACGTCACCAGCGCAGTTGACGACGTCGTCCTGCTCCGCGGCGACGGCGTGCCCGCATACAATCTTGCCGTCGTCGTCGACGACGGCGCCCAGCACATCGACCAAGTTGTACGTGGAGACGACCTGCTGAGTTCCGCCCCACGCCAGGCGTACTTGGCGACGCTCCTCGGAATCACGCCACCGGTTTACGCTCACGTCCCTCTCGCACTGAACACCGACGGCAAGCGCCTGGCAAAGCGGGACGGCGCGGTCACTCTCTCCGATCAGCGCGCGCTCGGCCGCGGTTCCGACGAGGTGCTGACAATGATTGCGTCGAGCATCGGATTGGCCGAACCCGGGGAACGAGTCACACCAATGCACTTAGCCGAACGGTTCGATACACAAAAGATTCCGCACGAACCGTGGATCGTGGCGACCGACGATCATGCAGACCCATCGGAATTGCCGTAACTGATAGAAATGGCAGCTAATCATTGGCAATTTTCGTTTAGTGAAGTACCTTCGACATAGGTGAAGGCAAACAGGACATGTCGTCCTGAGCAGGTTACAACCGAGGGCCACACCCTCGAATGACCACGCACCCGCTGGGGGGCAACCGTACTGAACTGCAGTGCGGCAGGAGCGGGAACAGGACGAAAAGGAAATCCGTATGGTTCGCGAGCTTCGCGAGGCACTCGACGACCATCAATTCGAGGTTTTGTACCAACCCCAAGTAAGCCTGAAATCTTCGGTTATCACCGGTTACGAAGCGCTCCTCCGGTGGAGACATCCACTCCGAGGATTGATCGAACCACAAGATTTCATGAAATCTGCCGAAATGTCCGGTTTGATTATTCCGATCGGATTACAGGCACTCGACCTCATCTGCGAACAAATCGCAGACTGGGACGATCACTTGAATATCGCCGTCAACTTTTCACCTCGGCAACTATCCACAAAGAATGCGGCGCGCGAAATACTCAATTCCCTGCATAAGTCTGATACACCTCACGACAAATTCGTCGTAGAAGTCACCGAACTCGGCGTCGTCGGCCAAGATGCTGCCGCCACTCTGCACACTCTCCACGACGAAGGCATTCGCATTGCGCTCGACGATTTCGGAGCTGGATTCGCCTCATTTGCGGCACTGTCCGAGCTGCCGATCGACATTCTCAAAATCGACCAGACCCTGACATGGGCACTCAGCGAATCGAAGCACCCCCGCGAGCGAGCGTTCATCGTCCTGGAAGCCATCGCCGAAATCGCCGAAAAACTGGGGATGGAATCCATCGCCGAGGGCGTCGAAACCGCTGATCAAGCTGATGCCGTGGTTCGTGCTGGATACGACATCGGGCAGGGCTACTACTTCGGGAAACCACTACCGACCGACGCACACATGACAGCAATGTAGGACTCGGCGCCTAAGTGGAATTGAGCGCTACAGCAAAGAGTACGAACAACACCCAAAAGATAATCACGGCGACACCGATACTGATGCCTGCGATCGCCATTCCACGCCCCTCCTGACCAGTGCGCTTTATCTGCCCGAGTGCAACAACACCCAAGATAATCCCGATGACAGCGCCGAGCCCGTAAAAGCACCCTCCCGCGAGTGATGTCACCAGCGATGCAATCGCAAGCCCATTGGTTCCCACCGGCGGCGCGTAGCCTCCGCCATATTGACCGAAAGCGCCGTATTGCATCGGCTGCTGATAGGGCACTGGTTGTTGGTACTGGACCGGCTGTTGATACTGAGCCGGCTGTTGATACTGAGCCGGATGACCTGATGTCGGGGTATACGTCGGCGGCGGATAGCCCGGATACTGCTCCGTGGCAGATGTAAAGCCCGGAATCTCCCAATATGACTGCGTTACTTCCGACGAATGTCCGACACTGTCTGTCGGAAGACTCGGAACCTCGCCGTATCCAGGTTTTGCCAGGTAATCATCTGGAAAATTCTCGCCGTTGCCCCCGGAACTCGTCATGAACGCAGCCTAAACCACCGGCGACATCCGGTGCCTGGCGAGCAAATGCCGTCCACATCTGCGCGCTACAACAGTAGGGTCATATCTACTGTCAAACTCGAGCGAGCTTTCACGATGAGGGGAAACGATGACGACCGGCGGGTACGACCCCAACAAAAATCCAGACGAGGGAAAGCAACCACCACAAGATCCCTACAGTCGGCCTCAAACACCGCCGCCTGGTAGCTACCCGCCGCCGGTAACGCCCCCTCCCGGTGGCGGATTTCAGCCGCCCGCGGGCCCGCCGCCCGGAAACTACCCGCCCCCGGGTGGAAACTACCCACCTCCTCCGGGCAACTACCCGCCTCCGGGTGGAAACTATCCGCCTCCGGGTGGCAATTACCCGCCGCCGGGTGGAAACCCTCCCCCTCCGGGCAACTACCCCCCGCCTGGTGGATACCCGCCACCGCCCCAGGGCAGTAACTTTCCGCCGCCGCCGGCGAACGACTACGGCGCAGGGTTCGGTGGACCTCAGCTTTCTGTCGGTGCTGCACTGACTTACGGCTGGGAGCGGTTCAAGAACAATGCTCTGGTTTGGATCGGAGTGACACTGGCTGCAGTCGTCATCAGTGGCCTTATCCAACTCGTCTTCGGTAGCGCTTCGAGTCCTGGCGAAATTTCGGTTCTCGCCCTCATCGGCAGTCTCGTTTCGGCAATCGTCGGCTTTCTCATCCAGGCGGCCTTCATTCGTGGAGCCTTGCACGAGATCGACGGCAACAAACCCGCATTCGGCTCGTTCATCCAGATCACGAATGTCGGAGCAATCGTTCTCGCCAGCGTGATCATCAGTATCGCGTCGGGAATCGGCCTGGTCCTGTGCATCATCCCTGGCCTGATCGTCATCTTCCTGACGTACTACACGCTCACATTTGTGATCGATCAGAATCAGGATGCAATCAGCGGCATCAAGTCCAGTTTTGCCCTCACATCCAAGAACGTGGGGCCACTACTCCTTCTCGCACTGACTCTGATCGGCATCAACATCGTCGGAACGATCCTGTTGCTCGTTGGATTGCTCGTGACGTTACCCATCTCGTTGATCGCTTCTACCTACGCGTACCGCGTCCTCACCGGCCGGTTCGTCGCTGCCATCTGATCCGTTCTACACACCGAAGGCCCGGCAGTTTCCCCGTGAAACTGCCGGGCCTTCGGTGTGTTCTCGACAACTGGACGGTCGCCAACTCGCTTCCGAGCGCCCGGAGGTGCTTGGATTGCTGACGTGACAGCTCAGGATCAGCAAGACGAAACAGCTCAAGAGACCAAGTTTGCGCACGTCAGTACGGGTTACTACCCGACGATTGTCGCCCTCTTCACCGCGACACTACTGATCTCGAATGTGGCCGCGACCAAAGGCGTTGCATTCTTCTCGGACTCCGAGTTCTCATTGGGGCCGATTCAGCTTCTCCCGATCATCACCGACGGCGGGTTCTTCCTCTTCCCGCTCGCGTACGTACTCGGCGACGTCCTCAGTGAGGTCTACGGCTTCAAAGCCACCCGACGCGCGATCTATCTCGGCTTCGGGGCGCTCATGCTTGCGGCTGCGTGCTTCTGGCTCGCCGTTCAGTTGCCGTCGGCCGCCTTCTACGAAAATCAGGAATCCCTGGAAACCGTCGTCGGCGTTATCCCCAGGCTCCTGGTCGCCGGATTGGCCGCCTACCTCGTCGGGCAGCTCCTGAACTCGCTCGTTCTGGTCATGATGAAGAAGCGCATGCAGGAAAAGCACCTGTGGGCGCGTTTGATCGGCTCGACGGTTGTCGGAGAATTCGCCGACACCCTCATCTTCTGTTCCATCGCGGCCGGCGTGATCGGCATCAGCACCTGGGAAGACTTCATCAACTACGTGCTGGTCGGCTTCCTCTGGAAGACACTCGTCGAGGTTCTGGTCATGCCGATCACGTACCGCGTCATCGCGTATGTGAAGAAGCGCGAACCGACCTACAGCTGAGCCGCCTGGATCTTCTTGGCATAAAACTTTCCGAGCATGTCGGCCTTGAAGTCGTGGAAATATCCACCTTCGATGCTGGCACGGATGTCGTCGACCAACTTCACGGTGAAACGCTCGTTGTGAATGGTGCAGAGCGTCGAAGCGAGCATTTCCTTCGCCTTGAACAGGTGATGGATGTAAGCGCGGGTGTAGTTGGCGCAGGTGTAGCAGTCGCACTCGTCGTCGATCGGTGTGAAATCGCGGCGGAAGCGACTGGTGTTGATGTTGAATCTGCCGGAGCGCACGTAGATCGCGGCGTTGCGCGCCACTCGTGACGGGTTGACGCAGTCGAAAGTGTCCGCGCCGTTCTCGATGGCAACAAAGAAGTCGTCGGGCTCACTGATGCCGAGCATGTGGCGGGGCTTGTGCTCGGGCAGTTCCTCATTGCACCAGCGAACGATGGTGCCGAGGTTCTGCTTCTCGAGGGCGCCGCCAATGCCGTAACCGTCGAATCCGTAGCCGTTCTCGCCCTCGATGGACTCGAGGCCACGGCACGCTTGGCGACGCAGATCCTCGTACTGCGCGCCCTGGACCACACCGAACAGCGCCTGGTACGGCTTGTCGGCACGCTCAGCGGTGAGCTTTTCATGTTCGTTGATGCAGCGGATCGCCCACGCTTGCGTGCGCTCGACAGACCGCTCCTGATAACCACGAGTGTTGAGCAGGGTGGTGAGCTCGTCGAACGCGAACATGATGTCTGCACCCAACTGATGCTGAATCTGCATCGACACCTCAGGCGTGAAGCGATGCTTGCTGCCGTCGAGGTGCGATTTGAAGGTGACACCCTCGTCGTCGACAGTGGCGAGGCGTTCCTTGCCCTTGGCGATGACGTCGTCGGACTGCACTCCGACGGACTCCATCGCGAGCACCTTCTTGAACCCGACGCCCAGCGACATGACCTGGAATCCACCACTGTCGGTGAAGGTGGGTCCGTCCCAGTTCATGAACTTGCCCAGACCGCCGGCTTCGTCGACGATGTCGGCGCCAGGCTGCAGGTACAGGTGATAGGCGTTGGCGAGCACCGATTGTGTGCCGAGATCCTTGATGGATTCCGGCAGCACGGCCTTGACCGTCGCCTTGGTTCCGACCACCACGAACGACGGCGTCGCGATGTCACCATGCGGCGTGTGGATGGTGCCGGTCCGACCCAGACGGTCTTCGAGGCGGGTCCCGATCGTGAAGATAGATTCGGGGCGCTTCGACGGAGACGCATCGGGCTGGGGCTGTACTGCAGAATTCACGGCACAATCCTGTCACAGCTACGCGAGCATCTTGATAGTCCCTGGTCACGATCCTGCAATCAGCAGGAAGCGTTATCTGCGGACTGACGTCGGCCAACTCCTGTCCACGTCAGGCCTGCACGCGCCATGACGTCCGCATCCAACAGATTTCGAGTGTCGATCACGCTCGGAGCACGCATCAGGCCGGCGATCCTCGACCAATCGAGGGTGCGGAACTCCGGCCACTCGGTCAGTACGACGGCAGCATCGACTTCGGAGAGGGCGGCATACACGTCAGCGGCCAGTTCGATGCCCACCAAATCCGGGTGTGACGTCGATGCGGGGATCGCTGGATCGTATCCGACCAGCTCAGCGCCGGCCTGCCTCAGCAACGCAGCGATCATGAGCGCCGGGGAATCACGAAGATCGTTGGTACCCGCCTTGAACGTCAGACCGAGCAATGCCACGCGCGTACGGTTCAGGGAGCCGGTCCGGCTGCCGGTGATCGCCAGGCGAATCTTGTCCACCATCCGCTGACGCTGACGCGTATTGGTGTCGATCGACGCCCGCATGAGACGGAACTCGAAATCGGCGGCATCAGCCACCTGAAGCAGCGCCTGGGTGTCCTTCGGGAGGCACGACCCGCCCCATCCCGGGCCCGGATCGAGGAACTCACGCCCGATCCTGCGGTCGTAGCTCATGCCTTCGGTCACATCCAGAATGTCTGCGCCCAATCGTTCACACAGTTCAGCGACAGCATTGACGTACGACAACTTCATCGCCAAAAAACCATTGGCCGCATACTTCACCAATTCGGCGCTGGCCGAGTCGGTGAGCACCGTCGGGGCCCCCAACTTGGAATACAGTGCCGCGACGCGTTCTGCGGCGTCTTGCGCCGAGCTGCCGACAACGATCCGGTCGGGGTTGAGGAAGTCGCGAACCGCAGTACCTTCTCGCAGGAACTCCGGATTACTGGTGACCGCCACATCGGGGCGACCTAGCAACTCCGCGGTTCGAATAGCCGTCCCGACCGGGACAGTGGACTTGTTCACGATCACACAACCAGCCGGCAGCGCGTCGCGGACCTCGTCCAGCACCGCTTCGACGGCTCGCAGATCCGCTACGCCACCGACCCCCATCGGAGTGGGGACACAGAGGAACACCACCTCGACACCAGCGGTGTGCTGTGCGACGGCGACAGCCGCACCGACGGTGAACGACAGACGTCCGGCAGCGAGGCCTTCTGCCACCAGATCCGACAGACCGGGCTCGAGGATGTCCACCGTCCCGTCCCGCAGGCGCCGGATCTTTTCCTCGTCGACATCGGCACAAATCACGTGATGTCCGAGCGACGCCAGGCACGCGCCCGTCGTAAGTCCTACATACCCTGTCCCGACGACAGCAATCCGTCGCGCAAACACTCAGACTCCCCCTGAAATTGACTAGCTTCCAAACCGGACATAAGTTGCGAGATAATTGCTAGATGCGAAATTATCTACGGCCATTCTCTACTATGTACCAAAATAAGCTACATTTGCCCAGGCAACTCGCATACAGGCTGCAGTTTCCAGCAACATTACAGTGACCATGACAGTGAAGTTGGTTAACCATGAGACAGCGACCGGCTGGAACCTCCAGCAAACCTCACGCAGGGAGCAGATGGTGACCCGTCGTATCGGTTACGCGCCCGGTGTGTACGACATGTTCCACATCGGGCATCTCAACATCCTCAAGCACGCGGCAAGCCAATGTGACTACCTGATCGCAGGCGTCGTCTCCGACGAGATGGCGTTCCTGGCCAAGGGCCGCAATCCTGTAATTCCCCTCTCCGAGCGGATCGAGATCGTCGCAAGCATCGACTACGTCGACGAGGCCATCGCCGAAACCGAGCCACACAAGATCGACACCTGGCGCAATGTGGGGTTCGATGCGATCTTCAAGGGAGACGATTGGCGAGGAACGCCGAAGGGCCTCGAACTGGAGCGGGAATTCGCGGCCGTCGGCGTCGAGGTGGTCTATTTTCCCTACACCCTCGACACATCAAGCACGTTGCTCCGCGCAGCCCTCGAGATGTCCGTCAGTTCGCGTCACCCGAGCACCAAAATATGAGGAAACCGCAACGGATTTCCAGGTTCGCGCCTTCGTCTCGCTTGGTCGGGATGTCCGCCCTGCTGGCGATCACCCTGCTCTCAGCATGTTCCGACGCCTCCGCCGGCGCCTCAGGCCCGCCGCCGCCGCCAGGCATCACAGACGCTCCGGCGGAGAGCATCTCCACGCTCCCGCCCGTGCCGATCGAACAGCCGAGCCCACTCTCCAACGGACTCGAGGTCACGGCAGTGAGCACCGAACCGCTCGAGCTCGTCGCCAACGGACCCGGCGAGATCGCCGGCAGTGGCGTGAGCGTGACACTCGACTTCGTGAACAAGGCCACCACGGATATCTCGCTGGATACTTTGACCGTCACGGCCTACTACGGTGACAGGTTGCCGGCGGCACCCGGTGCAGCCGACACAGCCACACCGGTCAGCGGATCACTAGCTCCGGGCGAGCACAGACAGGGTGCATACGTGTTCCAGATTCCGGAGGACGGGCGTGATTCCACGATATTCGAAGTGGGCCACACCGATTCCCAGAACGTAATCGCCGTCTCCCGCTGACATGGCGGCCGAGGTACCACGGCAGACCGCTCTGTCCAGGCGCAGCGCATTCCGCGTCGCCGCCGCCCTCGGGTTGGGAATTGCGGGCGGATCCGCGCTGGCTGCCTGTACTGACCCCAGTGCCTCGAACCAGTCTCCGGCGCAACAATTCCTGGCCCGCGACAAGTTCTTCATCGCTCACCGCGGAGCCGGGGACGAGGCGCCCGAGCACACCCTGGCCGCATATTCTCGAATCATCGACCGCGGCGCCGAGGCGATAAGCATCGTCGTCCACCGCACCCGGGACGGCATCCTCGTCTGCCATCAGGACCCGACATTGCTCAAAACGAGCGATCAGAACATCACCATTGCGGATGTCACCTACGACGAACTGAGCAAGAGCCACATCGATCTCACCCGCTGGGTCGGACCGAACTGGGGCTTGCAGCCAATTCCCTTGTTCTCAGAGGTTCTCGACCGACTCGGCAAGCGGGCTGTTCTCTTTGTCGAGTCCAAGAACCCGGAAGCCACCATCGATGTCATCGACGCCGTCACCTCGAAACAGCTCGGCGACGCCACCGTATTCACGCAACCGTTCGCCGCCCGAGAAGGCGAGGCCGCCGCACGCGCGGCTGGGCTCTCCATCTGGACGTACCTCCATGCGGGGGTAACCGAAGTTGAAATCGCGGAGGCCGCCGACCGATCAGACGCAATCGGAATGTCGGCCGCCGTCGGTGCGCCGACCGAACTGCACAAATCCTTGATCCAGAGCGCCGTGGCGACCGGGAAACCGGTGATCGCGTGGCCTGTGAGCCGCCGCTCCCAGCTTCGGTACCTGTCGAAGGCGGGAGTGCAGGGGTTCATGTGCTCGTCGTGGAGTTATCTGGCACTCCCCGCCGAGCCGAGCCCACACGACACCTTTGTCACCGGGCGGATCGCACCAGGCGACCTGACAGGCAGCATCTCATCGTCCACGGCACCCGAATGGGGACCGGACGGCTCGATCCTGCTGGCCGACAGTACAGTTCCACAATCTCTGTCGATGGGGTCGATGTGCCCGGTACCCGCAGCCCCGTACGTCATCACCGTCGAAGCACAGTTCGGCGCGGCGCCACCGCTCTCGTCCGATCACCTGGCGGTCGTCATCGGACGCGACGACGATTCCATGTACCGACTGGGCAAGGTGGCCCCCGGAACCGGCCAAGGTCAGCTCGCCATTCTGCGGTCCACGGGGACTGTGGAATTGCGCAGCATTCCCGAAGACAACGGATTCTCCACGCTGCAATCTGCGGCAATCGGAGAAGCGTCGGCCGTCGGCCAGTGGCAGACGCTACGAATTACCGTAAATACGAATTCTGTTACGGTCGAACATAATCCGGGACAAGGGGCCGAATCTACATCCGTCACCGCACCTCGCACGGCAGCCGGCGACTACTTCACAGTGGCGCGCAACTATTCCGGCACCGATGCCCAGGCGTCGTTCCGCAACATCCGCGTCACCTACTCCTGATCCCCCGAAACACGACATCGCCCGCCCCTACCGAATGGGCGGGCGATGTCTCATCCATGTCTAGGCCGGTTCTACGGCCTCGAAGTTGTCGAACCGCGCCACAACAGGGTCGGTAGACGACCCCGAGATATACACAGCCAAGCCCGTCGAACCCGTCTCCTGCAGTCCTGCAGTGGAATCGGTCACGGATCTTGTCCACGCCGCAGGCTCTGCCAGATCCTCGTCCCACACCTTTACCTGCAGCGTGGACGGCGACGAACCGAGAACCTGAGCACGGACCCGCAGGTGCTTACCTGCCGTGTACGTCAAGCCGGGCAGTGTCACGACCGAACCGAGTACCGTTTCAGTACCCGCCACCACCTTGGTCAAGGAAACCTGCACCGAGCCGTCAGCGAGAATCCTTACCCGCGAACGGTAATCGCCGGCAGCACTACTGCGTAGCAGTGTCGACAGATACGCGCCGCCACCGGTCGGCATCGCTTCCAGCCACATCGAATGTGACACGTCGAGATCACCAGCAGTGACAGCAGGCAACAACATCGTCGCCGAACGACCTGCCGGCACCGTCACTTTGGCCGAACCCGAGTCCACCGAGGCCTTGGCTCCGCCACCGGACACCGACCACGTTCCACCGAGCTCCGCCTCGCCCAGTCCCGATACCGTTTCCCTGCCGAAGTCGTCCTTGACCACCTCGATATCACCAACCGGCGGAGTTGTCACGGCCTTGACCGAAACGGGATGTGTCACAGTGCTCTTCGCGCCGGAGCTGTCCGTGACCGTCAGGGTGACGGTATACGTTCCTGCGGCCGCATACGTGTGGTCCACCTTTGCCGTGTTACCCGTCGCATTGTCACCGAAGTTCCACTCGTACGACGCAATGGTTCCGTCCGGATCACTGGAAGCGCTGCCGTCGAAGGCTACTGACAGATCCTTCACCGTCTCCGTGAAGGACGCCACCGGCGGCTTGTTCGTTACCACTCCTTGCCCACGTCGCCAATGCTCTTGCACCGCATTTGAACTCAACGCCGAGCTGTAGACCGCAACCTCGTCGAGCGCACCCACGAAATACTGGCTACTCGGAGCCGACGGCCAATTGCCCAAGTTGCCACCGCCGACCCGCCAGTACCCGGCGGTGTAGTACTCGCCCAGTTTGGTGTCGGTGCGTTCGGCCACCGGCTGACCGTCCACATACAGTCGCAGCCCGACGCTCCCCATGGTGGCTACGACGTGATGCCACTTGCCGTCGTTGTACGATGCCGGACTGTTCACCGTCCGGTTTCCGAGCACATACGTACCGAACGTCAACTGGCCCGAATTGTTCATGTACACATTACGATCGTTGGCACCGCCGTTCACATTGTTCGCAGTACCGAAACCGATGATCCTTCCACCGGAACGGGTGGTGGTGTTGAACCACGCCTCGGCACTGAAGGTCTGCGGCGCGAACTGCGCCGGCCCACCGGTAGTGGATCCGGACGAGAACGACGTCGCAGTGTTCGGATCACCGACGATCGCGCCGCCGACGACAGTGCGATTGGAAGTTCCCAAAGTCAGATCGGAATCACCCGCCCAATCGGCCACGCGGGTCCCCGACGCCTCACCCAGTCGCCAGTAGTGATTGGCGCCATCAGCGGCAATCAACTGCTGGTATTCGCTCGCCGCCGAACTTCCCATCGGCACCGTACCCGTCGCACTCTGCCCGATCGTGCTGTTGCCGTACGCATCCGTGACCCGGACCCGATACGTCTGGGTCGAGCCGGGCGGCGCCGATGTGTCGGTGACACCCATCCGTCCCCGATTCCACCATTGAGCATCATTGGCCGTGGTCGCGACAACCGTAGTAGTCGACAGTTCCGCGCCGCGAAGCAACTCGTAAGTCAAATGGCTGTTGTCACGGTCCCAGGCAGCCTTCCACGTCGCACGGATCGCACCGGGGCCTACATCGGCAAAGGTCGGTGTGAGCTCGTCGTAGCCGACCGGCTTTTCCGCGTTCGGCGACAGCGGTTTGACAGCGAACCGCACAAGGCCCTGTTGCGCAACACCATTGACCTTCGGGAACTCACCGCCGACAACGATGTATCGATCGTTGCCTGCGATCGACCAGCCTGCCTGATTCTGGCCGGTGAAGGTGCCCGGCGCCAACGACGGCAACCAGTGAAGTATCTCCGGGGCCGGCTTGCCGAGGAAGTTGCCGCTCGAGTTGACCGCTCCTGTCGTGTTCGTGCGAAATGCCAACGTCCACTGGTAACTCCACGGAGTGGTCTGCGGTTGGCCACCGATCTGACTGCAGTCGTGCGGATGGCCGGCGATGTACATCACGTCGCCGATCGTCACGTTGGAGTACGTATCACCCCGACACCCGCTGATCCATCGAAGATTCCCGGTCGCAACGTCGGAGGCAAAAACGCTCTCGAGATTTCCTGACCCGTACGAATAGCCGGTGCCATACACGGTGCCGGTATCGCTACTCAAGCTGTAGATCGCGGAGTTGCTACCAGAATTAGTCACAACCGTGTTGGTGGGAAACGAAATGGCCGCAGCCGAAATGGCGTCGAGAGAGCCGACGCCGACGTTGGTTGCGCCGTTCAGTGTCGTGAAGCGTCCACCGACCACAACCTTGTTACTTCCCGGAGGCGCCGTTATGGCCAACACTTCAGCGTTGGCACTGGGTGCCCACGGCAAAACCGCACCCGTTCCGACATCGAATGCCGCCAGCCTCTGACGCGCTTGTCCACCAACGCTATTGAAGATTCCGCCGACGAACAGCGTGTCGCCTCGGACTTCGAGAGCACGCACACCGGCGTCCAGTGCTGCCGTCATCATGGGTTTCACCGCACCACTGTCCGCATCAAGAGCAGCCAGCCGATACCGTTTGACCCCACCGACATTGGTGAAATCACCGCCGACAAGGACCGTTTTGCCATCCGTGGACGCTTCGAGCGCACGCCCCTGACCGTTGAGCGTAGGTGCCCACGGCTTGAGTTCTCCGGTTTCGAGGTCGTAGGCCAGGGCGTTCGACCTCGGGATGAGGTTTGTGCCCGGCTCAGCCCCCGCCGGCCGGGCGTTGGCGAATTTACCCGTCACGTACACCGTGTTGCCAACGACGATCTGCGCCCACACCACGCCGTCCACCTGGACGGTAGGTAGTGGATCCGAGGACACCGTTGCCGGCGTCGAGGGGTCGACGGGCACAGTGTCGGCGGTTGCTGTGCCGACTGTCAGCGATCCCACGACAGCCAGAGCTGTCACCCCCGAAACGCACGCCGCGGCCACCTGACGCCATCTACGCCAGCGGTCCTGATGTCCGACGACGCGCGTGCCAACGATTTCGGTCATTCGTACTCCCGGTTGCAAGGTGGAACACACACGGGTTCATTCCCCCCCGACGCGTGTTGGATCCACGGGCAGAATCACTGCCAGCAACCAACAAGTTACTTCTTTTTTCGCGGATTGCGAACTCGGACAGAATTGCCGGTGGCAACCCACGAATTCATCGTCCAATCGCCAACGGACGTTTTGGGCGCGAGAATCCCACAATCCGGGATTCCGGTCTTGCCGAACCTGTTGTTCTTGATCGACAGTCCGATCGGGCCCCGCCCCTTCTCGTCGACATTGATCCCACACTGACCACCGGAAATGATGTTGTCGTTGATCTGTATGTTCACGCCACGCGCGTAGTTCTGCGTGATCATCACCGCAGCGTTGTGTGCACCGTCCAACCGACTGTTGTGCACGGAGATATTTCTGCCACCCTCGATCTGCACGTTGTCATCGTGCGTCTGGTTGTCCCACTGCTGTGGCCAGGGCGAATAGTGCAAATTGTCGTGCAGCCAGCTGTATCCGAAGTCGACGTTGTCCCCGAAAATCACCACCGAATCGACGACTTTCGAGATATCGACCCGCCGGGCGGAGAAGTTCCGTCCCTTGATTCCGTCGACATACGGAGACGGTGACGACGGCTTCAGCGTCGTATCCTCGATCCGAAAATTCCGATGGTCACCATAGGCCGCGACCAGCGCCTGATTGGTCCGCTGCGGGTCACGCCCTCGGACGATGGACCGTCGAATGGTCACGTTGCTGGCCTCGACTCTGACAAAACCTCGGATATCGAGGTTCTCGATCACTGTGCCCGGTGTCCGAATCGTCAGGTCTCCATTGTGCACACGCAACGGCGTCTCTGCAGGTAGGCCGAAGATAGTGGGCACAACCGCTTCAGCGTCGCCCGGCCGACCAGCCACCATCCCTCCGGCCGTGAGCAATGTGACGAGAGCAAGTCCCATCGCACGAATTGTCCTCTTCGGATGCATTCTCCGTAGCATTCTCGAAACTCCCCATCTTGCACCATCAGTGCCTTGGTCACATTTCAGCAAACACAAAGCGCTATCGTATCGGGGGTGAACAGCAAAGGCCGTGACATCCCGAACACCGTCACCACAGCCAAGGAACGTTTGTCCGATTTATCAATCGTCGTGGCCGTCTTGACGTTCCGGCGCCCAGATGACCTACGCGAGCTACTTCCTGAGTTGCTGAAACATAGCTTCGAGGCTGGGGAGGCATTCGGGGTTCGGCAACCCACTGTCCTCGTCATCGACAACGACCCTGAGGGCGGCGGTCGAGACACCGCAATCGAATTCGGCGACGGCATCACCTACGTGCACGAACCAACTCCCGGCATCGCAGCCGCACGCAACCGGGCGCTCGCCGAATCCGCCGACTTCGATCTCCTCGTGTTCATCGACGACGACGAGCGCCCGACACCCGGCTGGCTCACGTCGCTGCTGGCAACTCGGCTACGCACCGGCGCCGACGGAGTCGTCGGCCCGGTCGTGTCAACCTTTGCGGCGCCACTCGATCCGTGGATCGCCGACGGCGGTTTCTTCGATCGCCGACGCCTACCCACCGGCACCGAAGTACGCGTAGCGGCGACCAACAACCTGCTCGTCGATCTACGCCTGGTTCGCTCCATCTCACTGGAATTCGACGAGAGTTTCAGCGCAAGTGGAGGATCCGACAGCCTGTTCACTCGTCGATACACCGGGGCCGGTTTCACCCTGGCGTGGTGCGACGAGGCGGTCGTGACCGATGTGGTTCCAGCAGAACGGGCCACCCGCGACTGGGTGATCCGACGACGCTATCGAATCGGAAACTCTTGGGCACGTACGGAATTAGCCCTCGTCTCCGGCAGTAAACGAACCACGAAGCTACGCGCAGCCCTCCTGCTGGCCGGATCGACCAGAGTCGCGGGTGGAACTGCCCGAGCCGCTCTGGGTGCGCTGGGCCGAAATCCCCGCCACCGCGCACACGGCATCCGAATCGCAGCTCGCGGAGCGGGGATCATCGCGGGTGCCTTCGGGCGCACCTACCTCGAGTATCGCCGTCCGGCCGGTGCCTGAAACCCGATGAATCTCGCCGACAAGGCCGCGCGGGGCGGCGGGGTCACGCTCGCGTTCCAGGCCGTGAAATTCGTGGTCCAGACCGGGTCGTTGATCCTGTTGGCCAGGCTGCTGACGCCGGAGGACTTCGGCATCGTCGCCATGGTCGTCGCCATAACCGGCGCCGCGGATCTGATCCGTGACTTCGGACTCTCGCTCGCCGCCGTGCAGGCCAAGGAGCTGAACGACGCCGAACGGACCAACCTGTTCTGGGCCAACACCGGCATCGGGTTCGTCTGTTGCATCGCAGTGTCGGCGATGGCACCACTGATCGCGTGGATCTACGGCAAATCCGAACTCGTGCCCATCGTCTTCGCCGTGGCCGGCGTGTTCATCGTCAGCGGCGCGTCCACCCAGTTCCGCGCTGAACTCATGCGCAGTATGCGATTCACCGCACTGTCCACCACCGACGTACTGGCAAATGCCCTCGGAGTCGGTACGGCTGTGCTGCTGGCACTTTCGGGTGCCGGATACTGGGCTATCGTCGCGCAGTTGGTCATGGTGGCTGTTGCGACGCTGGTGCTCAGTTTCCTGGCGTGCCGATGGCGTCCCGGACTTCCGCAACGAGACGTATCGATCAGACGGTTCTTCCGTTTCGGCGGTGGACTGCTCGGCACCCAACTATTGGGGTACGCCACCAAGAATGTCGACAGCATCGCAATCGGAGCGATGTACGGATCCACCACGCTCGGGTTCTACAACCGCGCCTACCAACTGCTGATGACCCCGCTCAACCAGATCAACGCCCCACTCACCAACGTCGCACTTCCCATTCTCTCCAAAGTTCAGGGTGACCCGGTGACCTACGGGCGGTACCTGGCCAGAGCGCAGCTGATCGGCGGGTATGTCACCGCATCGTCCCTAGCAGTCAGCGCCGGAGTGGCACTGCCGCTGGTCACCGTGGCCTTCGGCGAGCAGTGGCCTGCGGTAGCCCCGATCTTCGCGCTCCTTGCCATCGGAGGAATCTTCCGCTCGGTATCCCAAATCTGTTATTGGGTGTACCTGTCCCACGGCCTGACCGGCGCACAGTTGCGCCTGTATCTCTTTCTTCGACCTGCCGTCATCCTGATCACCCTGGCCGGACTCCCGTGGGGCGCCGTCGGGGTGGCTGCGTCGTCGTCCATCGGATTTCTGGTCGACTGGCTTGTCACGCTGTGGCACGTTCACCGCGTGTCCGGCGTGGACAGCATGATGTTGTTGCGCAACTCGTTACGGGCCATTCTGCTGTTCGGGGCACCTGCCGGACTGCTTGCCTTTGCCGGATCTCACCTGTTTGTGACCCCATCCGCGTCTCTGGCAGCAGGCATCGTTTGCGCGCTGGCCGCAGCCGCCGTCTCCGCGGCGGTCTTTCCCTCAGTTCGAAGCGATTTGTCGATTTTGCTCGACTTCGTAGGTCGGGCCATCGGTCGCCCTCCCCGCCGACCGAACCAATCTGTCGACCATGGTCCGGTTCCTGAAATCTTGGCGACCTCAGCGGAGGACACCTTGACGCTGTGGGGCTACCTGGCAATCGTCAAGAAGCAGTGGCGGACCTTCGGAGCGGTACTTGTCTTGACACTGGTAGTTGCTTTTTCCGTGTCGATTTTCACCCCCCAGACCTACATAGCCCGATCCGAAGGCGCCCTTCAACTCGGCGTGGTGGGCACGCCACGCCAGATCAGTGACCGCTACCCTCAAGCGCTCTCGCTTACCCGCTCATTTGCCGCCCTCGCCACCTCCACCGCCGTGCTGGAGCCGGTCATCGGCCGTCTGAGACTCGACACTTCCGCGGAGTCCTTGGCCCGCGACATCGAAGTCACCATCCCCGCCGAAACAGTAACCTTGCAATTCACCGTCAAAGCTCGCACAGCCGAGGGTGCGGCACAGATCGCCGACGCCGTCGCCGAGCAATTGGCCGATCTCACCGGCCGGCTGATTCAGATTGAACAGCCGGACATGCTGAAGCTCAACGTCTCCCGAGCGCCCGTCCCTGAGTTCGCGTCATCGCCGCGCACTGGCCTGACCCTGAAAGTGGGCGCGGTGATCGGGCTGATGCTTGCAGTCATCGCCGCGATCTCACGGGATTGGCAGGTGAGCCGCCGACGCGCGCGCATCGCTCGGGAAGGGGCGCAAACACAGCGAACATCAGCGGAAGTACAGTCACCGCAACGAGAAAAGCTCTGTCGATGAACCCGAACGAAACTTCCAACGTGGACGAGGCGAACAATGCCGCCAACAGCGCCACCGGCGCGAACACACCCCGCATACTCCACTGAGCAGCCGCCCGTGTGATCACCTTGAACATCGCGGCCACAAGGAACACGAACACGAGTCCACCGGTCGCGATGGTCTGCACGAATTGGTTGTGACCGTGGAACGCGAAACCCCCGAGACTCCCGACATGTTGCGGCAGAACCGAATACCAATTCGACCCGGAACCGAACCAAGGGTTGTTCCGCCACGCCTCCAAGCTGTGACGCCAAATTGCGCCGCGGTTGGTCAACGCGTCGTCGGCCGGGGTGGACAACGGCCATCCGATCACCACTGCCGCAGTTGCTCCCACTAGAAACCACGACAGCGGCCGACGCAGAATGGACGGCGCAATCGCCAGCAGCGCCCACACCACGCCGGCGAGTCCGGCAGCAGCCAACGACGATCGAGATGAAGTCCACAGGATTGCGAACAGGGTGACGGCGACGCCCACCGCCCGCACCGCCCGACGAGGAATCAGCATCACCGTCGGCAAACCGAGAACCAGATACTGCCCGAGATTGTTACCGTCCGTGAATATTCCGATCAGAATGCCCAGCGGAAGAATCTCTTTTGTCGGCGCCACAGCCGCACCCGAACTCGATATGAAGATTCCGCTTTCCGGCAGGAAAATGCCCAAAAGAACACACGCCACTGCGGTCAGCACCACGAGATACCCGAGCACGGCAAGCTTGCGCAGTTGCGGCCGCAGTATCCAGATCGCTACTACCAGTAATGGATACAGCATTCCGCCGCGTGTCGGCACGTGATCGATGTATAGATCTCTGACCACCACGTATATCCAGGGAGCGAGCATGAGCACCAACGGCACACGGCGATCGGTAGGCAGCGCCGCCGTGCCGCGAAGAATAACGAACGCGCACAAGGCAAATGCGGCCAGCAGCAGTAGCAGTTCCAGTTTGACCGCAAGTGGACTCATCGGCAGTGCATCGCCCACGGTGGTCCGCCGCTTCACCGTCGTCAGCGACTGTACGAGTCGCGGTACCGCGTACATCGCCCAGACGATCACGATCAGCGATACTGCGGCGTCGGGCCGAAAACGTCTGAAAGTCAAGAGCACTCCCAAATTCGTTTACAACGAGCCGTCCGTGCATCGAGGGACTCGATACGTTTAGGATACGGTCGCATGAGACCTCGATTCGGCAAGGACCGACAGTCCACGGACGATGCGTTGAGAGTGCTGCTGTCTGTCCGTGGTCCGTCCAAGACGACCAACCCGTACGTGGTGCAACTCGCCGACTCGGTCCGGGAGTCCGGTGCGGAAGTTCAGTACTTCAGTTGGCGCACCGCATTGCTCGGCCACTACGACGTACTTCACGTCCATTGGCCCGAGGTGATGATGCGTCGCGACGGCGTCCTCGCCCGGGCCGCCGCCAGAGTACGTTTCGCGATGATGATGGCGCGAGTGCAGTTCACCGATACACCGATCGTTCGTACTGCTCACAATGTTCGAGCACACGAAACCGGCGCCCGTACCGAAGCAGCGTTGCTTCGGTGGTGTGATCGCCGCACCCGGACGTGGATCGTGCTCAACGAGTTGTCCACGGTGCCTCCGGGAGCGAGGCGGATACTCATTCCGCACGGCGACTACACTGACTGGTTCTCCAGGTACCCGAAGTCCGAACCCGTAGCCGGTCAACTCATTTCGTTCGGTTTGATCCGCCCGTACAAGGGAACCGAATTGCTCCTCGAGTCTTTTGCGAACGTCACCACTGCCGGGGCAAGCCTGCGAATAGTCGGCAAGCCGAGCACCGACGAACTTCGCAGCGTCGTTGAATCCGCAACGCGGGCGGACGGTCGCATCAGCGCTGTCCTCGACTACGTCGAGGACAGCGCGCTGGCACTGGAAATCACCGCGGCACAATTGGTCGTCCTCCCGTATCAGGACATGCACAACTCCGGGGCACTACTTCTCGCGCTCTCACTCGAAAGACCTGTCCTGGTTCCGGATACCGCCATCACTCGGAGACTGTCCGACGAGGTCGGACCCGGTTGGGTCCGTCTCTACCCGGGAGCGCTCACCACGGAGTCGATCGACGCTGCACTCACCGTTCCCGCGCCTGCCGAATCCCCCGATCTCTCTGCCAGAGAGTGGCCGAAACTCGGCCTCGCCCACGTCGACGCCTACCGCGACGCCGGCCGATAAGCCCTTGTGCCACATGACGATCAACGTATGCCTTTCCGAGCCCGGCTCTTGATCCGTGACCGAGCGCGCGCGGCGAACGAACGGCGTTGCACCAGAACGACACCCGCGAGGGTTCCACCCGACGCCGACATCCGTTCGATTGCCTCGGCGAGGTCACGACGCTTGGTGTGTCCACGCCGCGCCACCAAGATCGTGAGATCGGCGGCGGCCGACAACGTTGCACCGTCCGCTACCGGCAGCGCAGCGCCGCCAACGACGACGAGCATCTTGTAGCGCGCCGACTCGATCTCGAGGAAGGGGTTCAATCTCGAACTGACCAACAACTCGGCAGGACTTCCTACTGCGCTACCGGCAGCAACAAAATCCAGACCGGCCGTGTGCTGTAAAACCTCACCGAACCCGGCACTACCTTGCAGGATCTCCGAGAGTCCCGGAGTCGGCTGCAGGCCGAGCATGCCTGCAACGGATGCCGCTCGCGGGTCGGCGTCGACCAACAGAATTCGATTCCGAGCCCTGACCGAGACCATCGCGAGGTCGACGGCAATGGCCCCGGCGTCGTTGCTTGCAGTCACCGGCACGAAGGCAACGGACTTCACGCCGCCGAGGTTCTCGCAGACCGCTGCAATATTGTTGTGCAGCACCAAGGTTCCGACCGCACCCTCCGCTTCATTGCCGTCGGCGGACTCCGCAACCCGATCACCGTCGAACGTGACTGCGGCCAACACCGGCACCGCGGACAGCGCCTCGATGTCCGAGGCCGATCGAATCGGCCTGGTCAATGATTCCCAAATCGCCACGATCGCCAACGCCACGAGCAGTCCTCCCACGGCACCGAGCACTTCGAATGTCAAGCGACTTGCCGTCGGCTGCTTATCCGACGCCACCGCCGCGGACACCGTCGACATTCGCATGGCGGGGCTGTCCTGCTCGCCCTTCGGGGACAGCGCTCGCACCGCTTCGTCGAGCTGCCGGATCACCGCATTAGCCGTCATCGCCGCCCGCAGACTGGTCGCGTCGGTGACCGTCACCTTCATCACAGCCGTATTCGACGGCACATCCACCTGCATTCGGCCGGCGAGGCTCCCGGCCGTCGTCTGGAGGTCGAGCTCTTTGATGACCGGATCGAGAACGATCGGCGACTTCACGATCTGGGCGAACGAAGGCATGACGCTCTGCGCGAATGTGTTGCCTGCCGTGTAGTCACTTGCCGTCTTGGCGCGGTCGACAGCGAAGTAGACAACTGCCGTCGAGCGACTCTCAACGGGGACCGTTCCCGCATATACCGCGCCCACAATCAGCCCTAGCAACATTCCCGCAATTAGGACAATTGATCGAGCGCGCGCGAGATTCCATACGTTTTCCACTCAAATCTTCGCTTTCTTCCGAGTTTGGAAGGCCAAGTGGACAATACCCAGCGCTGCCAACTAACCTCCCTGCAACTATACGGTTACATTCGCTTGTCGTTCGCTTCCGAGCCGGCGACGAGCCACCTCCGAGCCGCCAGGACACGGCAAGCGAGCCGGAACGAACAGTCGAGGGGAATACGTGGATTACGCCGGAGCGCTGGCCCGACGAGCACTGGTGGTCCATCCAGGTGCCGAAATGTACGGATCGGACCGAATCGTTCTGGAATCAGTACTGGCTCTGACAAACAGGGGCTGGAACGTGACGGTGGTACTGGCGTCGAACGGGCCGCTGGCGCCGCTCATGGAGGAATCCGGCGCCGAGGTCGTGATCATGTCGATTCCCGTCCTACGCAAATCCAGGATGTCCCCGACCGGCCTGCTCTCACTGGCCCGGGAGACAGCCCGTGCCACACCCGCCATGGTGCGAACGCTTCGCCGCCACTCCCCCGACGTCGTGTACATCAGCACGGTGACCGTCCCCTGGTGGGCTGTACTCGCGAAGCTGTTGAGGTACCCGGTGATCTGCCATGTGCACGAAGCCGAGGACACCGCGGCCAAGCCCATCCGTGTGGGACTGAGCGCACAGTTGCTGTTGTCGCGGCGCGTCATCGCGAACAGCAATGCCTGTCGCGAACTGATCATTCGTGACATACCGATGCTTCGACACCGCATGAACGTGATCTACAACGGCGTTGCCGGTCCGACGAGCGAGCCGACGCCACCGCGACACACTCTGACCGGACCGATCCGACTCGTGCTCGTCGGACGAATCGCACCGCGCAAAGGTACGGACATTGCGGTCGAAGCGCTCGGAATTCTTGTCCAACGCGGATTGGATGTGACACTCGATCTCGCCGGAGACGTCTTCGCCGGATACGAATGGTTCGAGGACGATCTCCGCCGCATCGCCGCCGCCTCCGGTGTCAGCGACCGCATCCGGCGTCTGGGCGTCGTCGCCCAGGTCTGGGAAACCCTCGAATCGGCGGACATCGCACTCGTGCCGTCGAGAGCTGAACCGTTTGGCAATGTAGCGGTGGAAGCTCACCTAGCCGCACGGCCCGTGGTGGCCTCAGCTGTTCAGGGCCTCGTCGAAATCATCGACGACGGCCGAAACGGACTACTGGTCGAGCCTGGAAATGCCGTCGCGCTGGCGGACGCCATCCACAGGGCGATCGACGACTGGGATGCAACCCGCGAGCAGGCAATCGGCGCACGCGCCGAGGCCTTGACCCGATTCTCTCCGGAGCGATATCGGACCGACATCGCCGACGCCCTGATTTCGACAACCGGAAGCACCCGAATATGACTTTCGCCCAGAACAACTCGCTCCCCAAAGAATCGTTCACCGATACCGTCCGACGATTGGCCGGGGCACAAAAGCCACCCGCCAAGGGTTCTCCTGCCTATTCCCGGTTCGTCAATCGGAAGATCGGACGCGTTATCGCCGCGGCTGCGTACCAACTCGGCCTCACCCCCAACCAGGTCACATTCATCAGCGCAGCCTTCAGTGCCGTCTCCATCGCGGCTATCGCACTGGCACAACCTAACTGGTGGATCGGCGTCCTCATCGCCGTGGGATTGCTGATCGGGTACGCATTCGATTCCGCAGACGGTCAACTCGCACGTCTACGCGGCGGCGGTACGCCCGCCGGCGAGTGGCTCGATCATGTGGTCGACAGCATCAAGACCACTGCGTTGCATCTTGCGGTACTGATCGGCTGGTATCGCCACTACGATGTGACCGATATCGAATTACTTTTGATTCCAATCGGTTTCACGCTGGTGGCATCAGTCTTTTTCTTCGTTCAGATCTTGACGGATCAGTTGCGACGCGCGCATCCGGAACGGGCTCCGGCTCCGGCAGATTCCAGCGCTAGCGCCACTCTTCGATCGATTCTGGTCATTCCCACCGACTACGGCGTGCTGTGCGGGATATTCGTGCTGTTCGGCTGGCAGGCAGGCTTTGTCGTTGCGTACGCCTTGCTGCTAGCCGGCACATCCCTGTTTCTGTGCGCTGCACTGCCGAAGTGGTACCGGGAGATCCGCAACTTCTGAAAGCTCGACCTAGTTTGCCATATGTTTGCTATATTGGCATCGTGGCGCGCCTCATGGCGTTACACTGCATCAAACAATTTGCTGGATAGTTTCTACAGCTTGGGGTATCAGCAATTTTTTGGTAATCTTTACCGAATCTGAAGACCTCGGACGGTAGACCCAACACGGCGACGGCGCCCGTGCTCGGACACCACACCAGCAATCAGAAACGAACAACAGGGAGGTCCGCCGATGCGAATCGCAATGATCGGGACACGCGGAGTGCCGGCACGCTACGGCGGATTCGAAACAGCAGTGGAAGAAATCGGCTCTCGCCTCGTCGATGGCGGACACGAAGTGGTGGTGTACTGCCGCGGCAAAGACCGGTCGCCGACCTACCTCGGCATGGAGCGAGTGCCGCTACCCGCTTTGAAGCACCCCATCCTGGAGACGTTGAGCCACACCGCACTATCGGTCGGACACCTTCTCCGACGCCGCTGCGATGCCGCCATCGTCTTCAATGCTGCAAACGCACCGCTCCTGCCGGTGATCCGCGCAGCGCGCATTCCGGTCGCCGTCCACGTCGACGGACTCGAGTGGAAACGAGGAAAATGGGGGCCGGTCGGACGCCGATACTATCTGGCGAATGAACGTGTATCCGTCTGGCTTGCAGACGAATTGATTTCCGATGCCGAAGGTATCGCAGACTACTACCGCCAGCGCTACGACACCGAGAGCATGTTCTTGCCGTACGGTGCGCCCATCCGCGACACCACTGATCTGAGCCGTCTGGCAGAACTCGATCTGACCGAGCATGGTTATCACCTGATCGTCGCTCGGTTCGAACCCGAAAACCAGGTCGACAAGATCATCGAGGGCTACCTGGAGAGCGACGCGCAACTACCCCTGATCATCGTCGGCTCCGTGCCCTACGAAAGTGACCACGAAAAACGCATCCACGAACTCGCCGATTCGGATCCACGCATCCGCAGGCTTGGCGGCGTCTGGGATCAAGACCTCCTCGACACCCTGTATGCAGGAGCAGCGAGCTACCTCCATGGGCATACGGTTGGCGGCACCAACCCGTCGCTACTTCGCGCAATGGGAGCAGCTGCCAATATCATCGCCTGGGATGTGAACTTCAATCGTGAAGTGCTGGGAGACAACGGAATCTTCTTCAGCGGACTGACACAACTCGCCGCAGCACTCGAAGAAACCGAGTCGAATCCCATCGTCTCAGCGGAACGCGGCGTCCGGGCGCAGGCACACGCGGCCGCCACCTACCGGTGGGACGAGGTGACCAAGGGGTACGAACAACTCTGCGAAGAGATGCGTGCCGGAACCCGAAGTCGCAAACTACGCAGACGATCTCGCAAATCTTGACAAACGGCACCGACCCTCGGATCGAACCGAGTGTCGGTGCCGTTCTTGGTCGAGAAGTCCGAGACTAGATTTCTGCCCCCACGAACTGACTGTTGTACAAGCGGAAGTACGCACCCCGTGAAGCAAGCAATGCGTCGTGGCTGCCTTGCTCCACGATCCGACCGTCCTCCATCACGACAATCAGGTTTGCATCACGAATTGTCGAAAGGCGGTGCGCAATAACAAAACTGGTGCGATCACTGCGCAGGACGGCAGTAGCACTCTGCACTAGGAGTTCGGTACGGGTGTCCACGGAACTGGTGGCCTCGTCGAGGATCAGTATGGATGGCTGCGCGATGAACGCACGCGCGATGGTGATGAGCTGCTTCTCACCCGCACTGATGTTGTTGCCTTCTTCGTCGATGACGGTGTCGTATCCCTCGGGCAGGGAATGCACGAACTTGTCGACGTAACTCATCTGCGCGGCGCGCTGAATTTCCTCTTCGGTGGCATCCGGTTTGCCGTACGCGATGTTCTCGCGGATGGTGCCGCCGAACAACCAGGCATCCTGAAGAACCATGCCGATCCGCGAACGCAGATCGTCGCGGGTCATCTTCGAGATGTCGATACCGTCGAGAGTGATTCGACCCGAATTGAGTTCGTAGAACCGAAGAATCAGATTGACGAGCGTGGTCTTGCCGGCTCCGGTGGGGCCGACGATGGCAACCATCTGGCCGGGCTCGGCGACCAACGACAGGTCCTCGATAAGAGGCTGTTCGGGCTTGTAGCTGAACGTGACGTTCTCGAAAGCCACACGGCCGGTGGACGTTGCGGGTGACTGAGCATCCGCGGGGTCGGTGGACTGCTCTTCCTGATCGAGAAGAGCAAACACCCGCTCGGCTGACGCAACACCGGACTGGAGCAGGTTCGTCATCGAAGCGATCTGCGTCAGAGGCTGCGTGAACTGGCGCGAGTACTGGATGAAAGCCTGCACGTCACCGAGCGTCATGGTTCCCGAAGCAACACGCATACCGCCGACAACAGCGATGGCAACGTAATTGAGGTTGCCGAGGAACATGACGGCCGGCATGACCAGACCGGAAATGAACTGCGCCTTGAAACTCGACTGGTAAAGATCTTCGTTCTGCTTACGGAAGCGCTCCTCGACCTCGTTCTGACGGCCGAACACCTTGACCAGCTCATGGCCACTGAAAGCTTCTTCGACCTGTGCGTTGATGCCGCCGGTGCTCTTCCACTGCGCCACGAAATGTTTCTGCGAACGCTTCGCGATCACTGCCGTCACGATGATCGACAAGGGAACGGTCGCGATTGCGATCAAGGCCAGGATCGGGGAAATGAACACCATCATGACAAGAATGCCGATCACCGTCATCACCGACATCACCAGCTGGCTCAGTGTCTGCTGCATGCTCTGTGCGACGTTGTCGATGTCATTGGTGACGCGCGAGAGAACATCACCACGCGCATGAGTATCGAAGTACCGCAACGGAAGACGATGGATCTTCTGCTCGACATCCTCACGTAACCGTCGAACGGTGCGCTGAACCACGATGTTGAGCAGGTACGACTGCAACCAACTGAACAGTGCCGCAGCGACAAACAGCAGCAACACGATCATCAGCACTCGGCCGACTTCGTCGAAATCGATTCCGGTTCCGGGCACGACGTTCATACCTGAGACCATGTCTGCGAATTGGCCTTGGCCATCGGCGCGCAAACCGGCGACGGCTTGCTCCTTGGTGATTCCGGAAGGCAGCGTCTTACCGATAATGCCGTCGAAAATGAGGTTGGTGGCGTTGCCCAGGATCTTCGGAGCGATCGATGTCAGCACTACGCTGACCGCTACCAAAGCGAAGATCAAGATGACAATCGGCTTGTCGGGACTGAGCCGCGCAAGTAGGCGCTTGAGCGAAGGCACAAAGTTCATGGCCTTCTTGGTGGGATCGCCACCACCGGGCGGCCCGATCGGGGGCGAAGAACTCGGTCGATTGCTCATGATGCGTCCTGTACGGCTAGCTGAGAGGCGACAATTTCGCCGTAGGTGGGACAAGTGACTTGCAGTTCTTCGTGTGTGCCGACGCCGACGATGGCACCGTCGTCGAGCACGATGATCTGATCGGCTTCGACGATGGTGGAAATACGCTGCGCAACAACGATGATGCACGCGTCCTGGGTGACCGGCCGCAGCGCTGCACGTAGGCGAGCGTCCGTGGTGAGGTCGAGGGCGGAGAAGGAATCGTCGAACAGGTAAATCTGCGGCTTACGCACCAAGGCTCGGGCAATCGCGAGTCGCTGACGCTGACCACCGGAAACCGTCGTACCGCCCTGGGCGACCGGGGTGTCCAAACCTTCGGGCATGTCCCGGACAAAATCTGCGGCTTGCGCAATCTCGAGGCATTCCCACAACCACGCGTCGGTGGCGTCAGGATTTCCGTAGCGAAGGTTGGATGCGATGGTGCCGGAGAACAGGTACGGCTTCTGCGGGACCAGCCCGATGACCGAACACAGCAGTTCCGTATCGATCTCGCGGACGTCGACGCCACCGACGGATACCGATCCGGATGTGGAATCGATGAGGCGCGGAATCAGATTGAGCAGTGTCGTCTTTCCCGATCCGGTACCACCGATAATTGCGGTGGTCTTGCCGGGTTCGGCTCGGAAGGTGATGTCGCGCAGCACCGGTTCCTCGGCACCAGGGAACTGGAACTGAGCTCCCCGAAGTTCCACGACACCGGGGGTGCGAAGTTCGTGGATCGGATTCTTGGGCGGAATGACTGAGGAGTCGGTGTCGAGGACCTCGGAAATACGTTCGGCACACACCGACGCGCGCGGCAACATGACGGCCATGAACGTGGCCATCATGACAGCCATCAGGATCTGCATGATGTAGCTGAGCATCGCGGTGAGTGAGCCGATCTCCATGGATCCGCTGTCGATCTGATGCCCACCGAACCAGATCACGGCCACGCTGGTGACGTTGCTGATCAGCATCACCAACGGGAACATGAGCGCCATCAGCTTGCCGACTCCGAGAGCCGTCTCGGTGAGTTCGTCGTTGGCCTGACCGAAGCGCTTGACCTCGGAAGGTTCGCGAACAAACGCTCGAACTACGCGAATGCCGGTGATCTGTTCACGGAGAACACGGTTGACGGAGTCGAGACGCCCCTGCATGAGACGAAAACCTGGGACCATGCGGGCGATGATCAAGCTCATCGCAATCACGAGCAGCGGGACGCTTACGCCGAGAATCCACGACAGGTTTACGTCCTGACGCACCGCCATGATGATGCCGCCGATACACATGATCGGAGCCATGACGAGGATGGTGCAACTCATCACGACCATCATCTGAACCTGCTGGACGTCATTGGTATTGCGTGTGATCAGTGACGGTGCACCGAAATATCCGACTTCGCGGGCCGAGAATGTTCCGACTTGATGGAGCACCGAGGCTCGCAGGTCACGCCCGATACCCATGGCGACGCGGGCTCCGAAGAACACCGCCCCCACCGAGCACAGGATTTGCGTCAGAGTGACCATGAGCATTATCCCGCCCGTGGACAGGATGTAGCCGGTGTCTCCCTTGGTCACGCCGTTGTCGATGATGTCGGCGTTGAGACTGGGAAGGTAAAGGGCGGCCATAGTCGCAATGAACTGCAGGACAACAACGCCCGTGAGTTCGCCGCGGTACGGCTCGAGGTAAGTGCGCAGCAGCCTGATCAGCATAGTGAGCGAAGGTTACCAAGCGTCACCGACAACTGCCCCCGAATATTCGACTCAGCAGAAAAAGTGCTGTGCGCCTTTATTAACCCCCGGAGGTTAATAAAGGCGCACAGCAGTTAGGCAGATGTTGCGGCTAGTTCCGCTTCCTTCTCTTCGCGGAGGGCTTGGTTGAGCTTCTCGCCCTCGATGTCGATGTTCGGCAGAATCTTGTCGAGCCACTTCGGCAGCCACCACGCCTTGTCACCGAGGAGCGCCATGACGGACGGGATGATCACCATGCGCACGATGAAAGCGTCGAAGAAGACTGCCGCCGCGAGCGCGAACCCGATCGACTTGATGAACGAGTTCGGCTCAGCCATGAAGGCACCGAACACGGACATCATGATGACCGCGGCAGCACTGACGACTCGGGCACCGTGGTTGAAGCCGACGGTCACAGCCTGCTTGGCGGTGGCTCCATGGACGTACTCCTCACGCATTCGCGTCACGAGGAACACCTGGTAGTCCATCGCGAGCCCGAACACCACACCGATCAGGAAGATCGGCATGAAACTCACAAGCGGTTGTGGGTTCGCAACGATGCCGAACCAGCCGTGCTGGAAGATTCCGACGGTGGCCCCGAATGTCGCCAGCACACTGAGCAGGAAGCCCAGGGTTGCGGTCAAGGGCACCAGGATCGAGCGGAACACCAAGAGCAACAGGATGAATGCCAACCCGACGACTACCGCGAGGTACGGAACCAGTGCACTCTGAAGTGTTTCCGAGATATCGCCTTCGAGAGCCGTCTGGCCGGTGATGCCGTAGCTGACGCCGATCGAATCATGCAGCGCCCCTTCAGCACCGCGGATGTTGCTCACCAGATCCATCGTCGCCGGATCGGTTGGACCACTCTTCGGGGTGATGAGAGCCTGCGCAGTGTTGCCAGCCGGATTGACCTTGACGATCTGTGCGTTCGATACGTCGTCCAGGCCCGAGATGGTCGTGATGACCTTCTCGAACGCCTGTCCGGCTGGGATGTTCGCGTCCTTCGCATCGATGACGGCGAGGAGCGGACCGTTCCGACCGTCGCCGAAGCCGTCGTTGATCAGGTCGTATGCCTGACGTGAACTTGTGGCCGGGTCACCGGTCGCCTCGGACGGCAGTGCCAGATTCAATCCCGTTGCAGGCAAAGCCAATGCACCCAACAGGACGACACCGCCGATCAACGGAACCAGTGGGCGACGGACGATGGCGTTGATGTAGCGAAGAGCAAAGTTGGGTTTGTTCGAGCTTTCGGCGCCCTGAGCCTTGTTTCCGAGGAACGGAATCTTGCCCGCAAAAGCCTTCTTGCCGAACATGCCCAGGATCGCGGGCAGCAACGTCAAGGCGATGAGAACTGCGATCAGTACCGTAAATGCTGCTGCCGCACCCATATCCGAGAGGAACGGGATACCGACAACCCGCAGCGCGACAAGCGCGATGATGACTGTCAGACCGGCGAATACGACTGCGGAACCGGCCGTTCCCACGGCGCGACCGGCCGCCTCGGAACGGTCGTCGGTAAGCGTGAGTTCATGTTTGAACCGCGACATGATGAACAGCGAGTAGTCGATTGCCACCGCCAGTCCGATCATGACCGCCAGCGTCGGGGTCATGGAACCGAGATCCATGAAGCCCGTAGCGACGGTGATGCCGAGGCTGCCGATCATGATGCCGATGATGGCAGTGATCAGCGGAAGACCTGCTGCTACAAGCGAACCGAATGTGAGGGCGAGAACGACCGCAGCAACTGCGATACCCATCAGCTCAGCGAGGCCACCGGGCATTTCCGCTACCTGCGCGGCCGAACCACTGATCTGGACGTTGAGTCCAGCAGCGCGTCCCGCGTCGGCAGCGGCGTTGATCGACTCGGTCAGCGCATCGTCCACATCGGTCATGGTGCCGACGAACGGGACTTCGATGTATCCGACCGTGCCGTCCTGGCTGAGCGGCGACAATGCAGCGGCGTCGGCAAGCGCCTGTTCTTCGGAAGCACCTGTAGCCGCAGCCTTTTCCTTGAACATCGCGACCATTGAATCGTTGGCGGCAACCGGATTGACCAACGCGCCTGCTGCTTCCTGCGGCGACGCTGTTGCCGGATCGACCTTGGCAGCGTCCGTAACCTTGTCGATGCCGCGGACCTTCTCGAGCATGGCATCCATGGCCTTGACGTTTTCCGGATCGGACAGCGTCGTACCTGCGGGGGCTTGGGCTACATATCGCGCAGTCAACGAATCCATCGGATTGGCAGCATCGGGAAAACGCTCCGCCATCAAGTCCTGGGCTTGCTGCGCGGGAGTACCCGGAATGTTGAACGAGTCCTTGGTGGGACCGGACAGGGTGGCCGCCCCGACGCCCATGAGAACAAGAATGATCAACCAGAGGCTGAGGACCGCACCTTTTCGCCGATAGGCGAACTTGCCGATCCGATAGAGATAGGTGGCCACGACGGGCTCCTTGCTGTTTCGGTGCGTGTACGTGGACAGATGTGATGTGTGACCCGAAAATTCGCGTCAGGAACGTGGTGGCGGAGCCGGGAGCCCCGCCCGAATCTGACGAAAGGCGTCACGAACGAGTTCCTCTGGGCCGGAAGCCTCCGACTTCCCTCCGGTCCAGACGTCGATCGCCGATTTACATGCCCCGCCCACCGCCGCGAGAAGGAGGGTCGGATAGAGATCCCGGTCGACATCGGTACCGGTGCGGTCCGCCAATGCCTGGGCGACTTCCCGGCCGATCCGTTGGTGCATTTCAGCGGCCTTGCGATACAACGCGGGACTGCCATCCATTAGGACGCCCACTTTGGCGGACTCTTCGAGAGCCCTACTGGGGTCGTTCACGATCCCGATCAGCAAGGCCTCGAGCGAATCGAGAATCGGCTCGTCTGCCGGCCGCGCCGCGAGCATCTCAAGCCACTCGTGGACAGATTCTTCGAAGTGCGCGAGTACTGCCTCCTCCTTGCTGGAGAAGTAGTTGTGGAAAGTCCTCGTCGACACCCCCGCTTCGGACGCGATCGCGTCGGCAGTGACGCATTCGATTCCGAGTGCCCGAGCAAGCCGCGCCGCGGCATCGCTGAGCGCGGAACGGGTTGCTGCCTTCTTGCGGTCACGAAGGCCTGGCTCGAATATCACTCCGCCCACGCTACCGAACTTGCAGACATCTGCAACTTTGCAGAGCACTGCAAAATTGTGGATTAGAGCACACCCGCACGACAGCTGTAATGCCGGTCACATCTGTCGATAAAAATTGCACGCTCTCGACAAACCCACACCCACGCCAGACAATTACGCAATATGGTTGCCGTTGATTAACCAACCGGCTACCCAGCGTCGAATCGCTACCTTGAACCGCTAAGGAACTCCATGGATTCACTCCTACACACCTGGCCGGTGCCGTCCTCGGCCATGCTGTGGGGGACGAAGAACAGTCCCGGATCGGTGCTGAGACTCGTCAACATCACCATCGGGTTCTGCTCGCTCAACTTTTCCATCGTCGCGTATCTGTTCCTGATCAGCGGCGAAGGCCCCGACGGACCCTTTGCTCGTGCTTGGCTCATCGCCTTCGCGACGGCCAACCTCTTCCCCACCGCTGCATGGTTCCTGGGGAAGGTTCGCGGACCGCGAGCGACCAAACTCTTCGGAATCTGGGCGGATCTGGGGACAGCGTCCGTCATCATCACGTTCACCAACCACGATGCAGCACTCTTCGCCACCGCGCTCTTCGTCGCCACCGGCGCCTACTTCACCTACTTTCTCAACTTTCGATGGCTTGCCTTCCACCTGGCCTTTTCCTGCACCTTCATCATTTCCCTCGCGATCCTCGCCATAGCCGACGGAACGTCGACCACTGCCGGCATCATCGCGCGCACCGACGTCGTACTGTGCGCCGTCATCTTCATTCCAGCCACCATTCAGTTCGCCTGGCGCCAACTCCTGGCCCGCGCGACGGGCTCGAAAATCGACGCACTGACCGGACTCCTCAACCGTCGCGGAATGTGGGACATGTCGGAACGCGTCTGGTCGATCGCCCACGCCAACCGAGCCGACATCGCTGTCGCGGTCGTTGACATCGACAAATTCAAAGCCGTCAACGACGCCTACGGCCACGAAGTCGGTGACACCGTCATCATCAGAACCGCCAACCGGCTTCAACAACACGTCAACGGTTTCGGCTACGTCGCGCGCACCGGTGGAGAGGAATTCACGATCGTCATGATCGGAACGCCCTACGGATTGCGCAAACGCATCGCGGCGCTCCCCCGCGCCGCCATCGAACCCACCGACGCTCCCCTTGCGACCGTCAGCGTCGGCGCCGCCACAATGCCGTTCATTCCGCAGTTGGAACAGTTCGACTACAACGCCTTCTCACGCGCAATCGTGCATGCGGATCATCTGATGTACCAAGCAAAGTCGGCGGGCGGAAACTCTGCAAACACAGCCCCACTCGACATGACGCGGTTCAATCGAACCGAGTAGCGATCAGCGCCGCTTCTGCAACAAACGTCAGCGCCGCTTCTGCAACAAACGTCAGCGCCGCTTCTGCAACAAACGTCAGCGCCGCTTCTGCAACAAACGTCAGCGCCGCTTCCAGGCCCCGGGATCCGCCGTCAACTCATGAACGAATTCCGGCAGTCCGTCGACTGCGACGTCCGCAATCGTGACGTTTTCGAGTACCGCGCGGAGGTTCACCCGAACAGCGATCCACACTTCTTTGAGGGGCGTCGCCGGTCCGCTGTAGTCGACATCCTCCGGCCGTTGACCGCGGATCGACGCCAACGGCCCCTCAACCGCGCGGATGACGTCAGCAATGGTGATCTCCGAGGCCGGCCGGGCAAGCCAGTACCCACCCTCCGGTCCGCGCTTGCTGCTGACCAGTCCGCCGCGGCGGAGATCCGACAGCACGGCCTCGAGAAACTTGTGGGGAATCACCTGTGACGTGGCGAGAAACTCAGCTTTGGCCGGGCCTGGGCCGACTGCCGCGAGTTCCGCCAAAGTCCGCACGGCGTAGTCGACCTTTGCGGTGATGTGCACCGAGAATTCCTACCATTCCACTATGGAAAGAAGCAAGGTGAAAGCACAAGAGCCATTCCCTTCCCTGTAGTTACATCCCTGGTGCATGATGTAACGACTCAATGGAGAGAACAGGACAAAGTGCATGTGGGAGACCCTTCTCCAATCCTGGAAGGCGTTACTCGAACCGCTTCATGATCCGGTAACGCTGGCCATCCCCGCGTTTGTCCTCTTCCTGGTGATCGAATGGATCGCAGCGCGAACACTCGAAAATCAGCCTGACGACGCGGACGGTCGAGCACGACCCGCAGTGGGCGGTTACCACCTGGTCGACGCCCGAACCAGCATCCTGCTCGGGGTGGTCTCCCTGGCAACAAGCGCCTTCTGGCAAGTACTCGCACTGATCGGCTACGCCGCGGCCTGGGTGTACGTCGCGCCGTGGCATCTGCCGCCGACCGCCTGGTACACCTGGGTAATTCTCCTACTCGGAATCGATGTCCTCTACTACACGTATCACCGTATGGCACACCGAGTTCGGGTTATCTGGGCAACTCATCAAGCACACCATTCGAGCGAATACTTCAACTTCAGCACGGCACTTCGACAAAAGTGGAACCAAAGCGTCCAAATCATCATGTGGCTTCCGTTGGCATTTCTCGGAATGCCGCCGTGGATGATCTTCGCCGGAGTCTCGGTCAGCCTGATCTATCAGTTCTTCGTACATACGGAAAGAGTTGGAAAACTCTGGCGGCCTGTCGAATTCATCTTCAACACACCGTCACATCATCGCGTCCATCACGGGTCCGATGCCGAATATCTGGACCGCAACTACGCCGGAATCCTGATCATCTGGGACCGCATGTTCGGCACCTTCGAACCTGAAACCCACAGGCCCACCTACGGACTCACGACGCCGGTCGGAACGTACAACATCTGGAAACTGCAGACCCTCGAATACGCTGCCATCGCCCGCGATTGGCGCAGCGCTTCAACCTGGCGAGACAAACTCGGTTACACCTTCGGCCCGCCCGGCTGGGCGCCGAAATCCGAACTTACTTCAGCAAAATCCACAGCCCCGAAGCACTGAGGAGAAGCAGGCTCACCGCAAGTACGGCCCCCATACCCAGTGCGGGCGCGGCCTTTTCTGTCGCGAACAGCGCCAATCGCGCCGGCCTCGAACGACGTTCGTGAATAGTCACTCCTACGATCAGCAGCGCGGCGAGCGCGGGGCCGATCAACGCCACCGCCCCGAACGGCGGCATCCATCGCAAACACGCCGCCGCCAAACCGAGAATTGACAGACTCGTCCGAACGAACGAAAGCGACGTACGTTCGGACTGCAAGCCCTTGTCCGGAGGCTTCGGTGCGTCTTCAGACCGGACCGACGTCACGTCAGCTCACAACCTCGATCACCAGGACCGTCGCGCAGATCACCAGAACGATGCCCACCACCGGCGCCATCAACGGAACCGGTAGCGAACGGTCCGCCCGCAACGCGCGTTCCGCACTGATCCAGTGAATGAACGACGTAATCGCAATCAGTGCGCCGCCGACCAATAGCAAGGCAGCCAAAGCAGCACGGACCGTCGCCGGCAGAATATCGCCACCGAAAGCCTCGAGTCCGACGCCCGACGCCACGAACGCCGTCGCGGTACGAATCCAGGCGAGGTACGTCCGTTCGTTGGCGAGCGTGAATCGCGGATCCGGGTCTTCACCCGATTTGAATGGCCGCCATCTGACCATCACAACTGCTGCCCGTCACGACAACACTCGTATCCGCGCGAGCAGTCCAGAAACAAGTACATGTCCTTAATCTTCCCTGGAGGCTCCTCCGAGCCCACACTCGGGCCTGATCAGGACACCGCGAGTGACACCAGGAAATCCACCGAGCCACTGCCGTCGACCGTGACGAACCCGAGTGATGGGGGCTCGACACCGAAATCTGTCCAGGTAACCGGAATCGAACCCGACGCGATCAACGAGTCACCGGAATGCAGAACCGTCATATCGACGGACACCGGCTTGGACACGCCCTTGAGCGTCAATGTGCCCGGCACAGTCACCGTCGCGGTCGTTCCGTCCGTCGGCACCGAAGACAGGTCGACGGGTGAATTGATCGTGAACGTCGCAGTCGGATAGGTGCTGGTGCTCATCACGTTGCCGGTGAACTGGCCGTCACGGCGGTCCGAATCCGTCTTGATGCTCGCGACCTGCACGGTCACCTCACCGGCAGTGAGCTTTTCGCCCTCGACTCTCGCGTTGCCACTCACGTCACCGGTGGTGCCCACCACGGTCACACTCGCGCCGTTGAGAATCTCGTGCACCGTGTACCCGGCTGCCGTCTGGTTGTCGCCCTGACCGGCCGCCACCGTCCAGGTGCCATCGATCGACCCGGAAGCCGCTTCTGCGCCCTGGGTGGATACCACTGCAGCGGGGGCGTCGTCTTCGGCGACAAACTTTCCGTACGCCCACGGCCCCACGAGCAAGCCGAGCAGAATCAGGACCACAGCTCCGCCGATCCACCACATCTTTTTCATGCTTCCAAGGCTAGTTGCAGCTTCAACGGTTGTCAGGAGTTCCTAGCTGGGAGAGTCCTGTGAAGTGCCTCCACCCTCGAGCGAACGGTACGTTCGGCACATCTGAGGCGACGAAAGCGTCGTTCGCACCATCAAGGGGGTGCACAAAACGCACAAAAAAAGTCCCTCACCTGCGTTAACAGGTGAGGGACTCTTGGCGGTGGCGGAGAGATTTGAACTCTCGGACGGGGGTTACCCGTCACACGCTTTCGAGGCGTGCTCCTTAGGCCGCTCGGACACGCCACCGTTGGTTACTTTACCGGACGTGTCCCCGAGAATAAAAATCGCCAGGTGACGCGGCTTTACGTCAGCTTGTCCTTGACGCTGGAAGCGGCGTCCTTGACCTTCTCACCAGCATCTTTGACGGCAGATTTCACCTGGTCGGCCTTGCCTTCGTTTTCGAGGTCTTTGTTTCCGGTGGCGCCGCCCGCAGCTTCCTTGGCCTTGCCCCCGAGGTCTTCTGCCTTGTTCTGAGCTTTGTCTGCGATTCCCATGAGTACTCCCATCGAATGAACGCGAACAAATCACCTTCCGGCAATTCGCCGATACCGTGACGGCATCTGCCTCCACCATGCCCGCGATATCCAGTTCCGGCTACCCCGATGTGGAATTGATCTCCGTCGGGAATACCCGTGTCAGGACCGATGCTCGCGGAAAAAATCCTCCAAAAGCCCAGCGCATTCGTCCTCGAGCACCCCGCCGCGCACCTGCGGACGGTAGGTCAATCTTCTGTCACGAACCACATCCCACAGCGACCCGACGGCCCCGGTCTTGGGTTCCCACGCGCCGAAAACGACGCGAGAAACACGAGCGAGGACCAAAGCTCCGGCACACATCGTGCAGGGTTCGAGGGTGACGGCGAGCGTCGCACCTTCCAGACGCCAGCCGTCACCGTAGACGCGTGCGGCGGCCCGCAAAGCCAGAATCTCGGCATGCGCGGTGGGGTCGGACGACGCTTCACGCGCATTGGCCGCGCGAGCCACCTCGACACCGTCGGCATCGAAGACCACGGCGCCCACGGGAACATCTGCGTCCGACGCACCGAGTGCAGCATCGATGGCCACACGGATCATGCGCTGATCGTCAGCGAGAGACATCTACCGAGGAAGTTTGTCGAGCGCAGCCGAGAATTCGGATTCGAATCCGAGTCGCTGAGCGATCATCGTCAACTGCTCGTCCGGGTACAGATCGGTGTCGGCCGAGATAATTGCGAGGACGGGTTCCGGCAACCCCAGATCAGATAGAACCGACAAGTCCCCTTCGGCCCAGGGTTCCACGCTGTCGAGCTCGTCCGGATCGATATCGGGGATCTCGACGTTGAGTGCATCGAGTACGTCGGCCGCAATGTCGTAGTCGATGGCTGCGGTCGCATCGGAAATCAGCACATGCGTACCCGCCGGCGCGGGGCGCACAATGATGAAGAACTCGTCGTCGACGTCGAGAAGACCGAAGACGGCACCGGAGCTACGAAGCTCGCGAAGTTCGGTTTCGGCTGTCGCCAGTGACGTCAAAGCTGCGGAAGTCAACGGCTTGACCGTCCACTTTCCCTCCTCACGTACCACCGCCATCCCGAAGCCTTCGAACTCCTCCGACTGATTCGAGGAGGCGCTCTTGTTACTCGCGCGCTGTGCACCCATGGCGCAACGGTAGCCCGGCAAGTGCCAGGTCGTGAAGTCCGTACCTGCCAGGTAGCGAAGTTCCACTCCGGATATGTCAACCTGAACGAGTGCCTGCGACAGTTTCCGCCCCGCCCGTCTGCGTTCTCGGCCTCGGTTTGATCGGCGGTTCGCTGCTGCGGGCCGCTGCGCGCTCGGGTCGCAAGGTGTGGGGGTACAACCGTTCTGCCGAGTCGGCTGAAGCCGCCCGTGCCGACGGTTTCGACGCCCACACCGACCTGACTGCCGTTCTCCGGAAAGCGCACGCTACCAGCGCGATCATCGTGATCGCCGTCCCGATGCCAGCCGTCGACGCCACTCTCGAAGCCATTGCAGCGCACGCACCGAACAACCCGATCACCGACGTCGTCAGCGTCAAAGGTGAGGTGAAGGCAGCCGTCGAGCGCCGTGGTCTGAGCACGCGTTTTGTGGGCGGCCATCCCATGACCGGAACCTCGGCCTCAGGCTGGGCGGTGGGCGATGCGGACCTCTTCGCCGACGCCGTCTGGGTCGTGGCAACAGACGAAGGCGTCGACGCCGCCGTCTGGACGCAAGTTGCGGATCTGGCTCTAGATTGCGGTTCGGTAGTGGTTCCCGCCGAGTCCCTAGAACATGACCGGGCAGTCGCACGGATTTCGCACCTGCCGCATCTGCTGGCCGAAACCTTGGCGATCACCGGTGCCGCCGGCGGTGAACTCGCCCTCGGATTGGCAGCAGGATCGTTCCGGGACGGCACCCGTGTGGCCGGCAGTGCACCGGGACTGGTGCGCGCGATGTGTGAGGGCAACCGAGACGCCCTGCTGATCGCCTTGGACGAGGCACTCGAACTACTGCAGCGCGTGCGAATCGACCTCCACGACAATGGTTCGACGGCAGAACTCGTCGACGCCGGGTTTGCCGCGCGCGGAGCCTACGAATCGCAGGAACGCTGGGACATCACCGACATAACCGTCGGAGAACCCGGTTGGATCGATCGGATGCGCGACGCCGGACGTCGTGGTGGCGTAATCCGCCGGAGCAACTAGCTCCGTTTAGATTCTGGCAGCCAGGCCGGGATAGTCGATGATGAAACCGTCGTGGTCGACGGACACCGTGGAACTGGACACCGGCGAGAGCACGCTGATGCCGTCGGTACCACTGCTGTAGGTAATGGTGGCGCCTTCGACCCGCAGATCCAGCAAGTTGACGTACACAACCGGAACCTCCACGTCGTCGGTGTTGTTCTGCAAACCGAAGCGGCGGATGGGGAGGGTGTTGAAGAACGGGCTGAGGATTACGTCGACATCAAGCGCGCCGTCGAATGACGAACGCTGATGGTGGGCGCCGTTCTCCACCATCCAGGTGCCTTCTTCGTCGCGACTGATCGACATCTGACGCTCGCCGGCCGCCAGAGCCGTACGCACCGAGAGCCTGCGCGTGACACCAGCTTCGTCCGTGACCAGGTCATATGACGCACTGAACGCGGGATGCTCGCTGCAAGCGCCCCCGATAATCCGGCCCGACGCCTTGATGCGGTTGCCGTTCAACTGCACACGGACCGACTCCATACGCGGAGCGTTGTGGGCCTGCCAGGTCAATACCGCAGGCCAGGACGCGCTACCGGAAGGTTGGATGCTCACCCGACCACGGTAATGGACGAAGGCCCACAGAGCACTGCTGGCGCGGATTATTGCCGGGGATCCGGGACCTTTTCCGATGCGATCAGTGAACAACGGCCACGTATGTAAGCCGATTCACAGCCCGATTCGGCTTCTCACGCGGGCTGAACCGCCAATTGCGAAACCTTTGGCAAAAGATGTCGGACTTCTCGAGTACCGTAATTGCAGTCGGTTCGTGAGGAAGGGTGCTGTGACGTCGTCGCGAAGCATGGTGGGGTTGTTTGCCGGTATCGGCGGGCTCGAGTTAGGCCTGTCGGAACATGGGTGGAACACCGAACTGCTGTGTGAAATCGACCCCGGCGCCCAGGCGGTTCTCCGCTCCCGTTTCTCGGATGTCCCCTTGCACGGTGATGTCACGAAACTCCGTGCGCTCCCAGCGAACATCGACTTGGTGGCCGCAGGCTTCCCCTGCCAGGACCTCTCCCAAGCCGGCAAGACAGCAGGAATCACCGGCGCCCGTTCCGGCCTGGTCGACGAAGTATTTCGACTGGTCAAACGGAAAAAAGGCCCACGCTGGCTGGTCATCGAAAATGTTCCCTTCATGCTGCAACTCAGCAAGGGCGCTGCCATGCGCCACATCACCGACGCCCTCGAAGACCTCGGCTACACGTGGGCCTACCGGGTTGTCGACGCCCGAGCATTCGGCCTGCCACAGCGTCGCCAGCGCGTGATCATGATTGCCTCACGCACCGAGGATCCTCGTGAAGTCCTCTTCGGCGAGGACGCCGGTGAGCGACTCGGCGGCGATCCCGCCGACTTCCCATGCGGTTTCTACTGGACTGAAGGCACCCGCGGCCTCGGCTGGGCCGTCAACGCCGTCCCGACGCTCAAGGGCGGATCGTCCATCGGAATCCCCAGCCAGCCCGCCGTCCGATTGCCTTCGGGTGAAATCGTCACTCCAGGTCTCGTCGACGCCGAGCGTCTGCAAGGTTTTGATCCCGACTGGACGCTGCCGTCGGTCGACGTCCCCGGCCTGCGCCACAGTCACCGTTGGAAGCTCGTCGGTAATGCCGTGAGTGTGCGGATGGCGTCATGGGTGGGCAGTCGGTTGAACGATCCCATCCAGTACGACGCCAGCAACCAGTCCCCCCTCGAACCCGGCGATGCCTGGCCCAGTGCCGCGTGGGGCCGCAACCGTCAAGCCTTCCGCGTCCATACCTCGACCTGGCCGGTCCAGGACGAGTACGAAGATCTGAGCGGTTTCCTCGAAGACACACGTTTGCTGTCCGCTCGGGCTACCGCCGGCTTCCTCAAGCGCGCCCGGATGGGCAACCTCCGCTTCATCCCCGGATTCATCGAGGACGTCGAAAGTCACCTCGAACGGATGGGCGGATACCCCGAGGCTGTCGCATGAATGAATTGTTTCCCGAGCCTGACACTCTGTTTTCCACACCGGAACACGAACCACTTTGGGACGCACTGCAACTCGCGGGCGACAAACCTGCCGCCGATGCCGATCGCGGCGAAAAGAAAAACTACGCCCAGCGATTGTCCAACCAGTTGGCGCAAACCGTCGCCGATGCCCTGCGGCCGCTGTACCCCAACATCACTCCGACCGCGTCGGGCGAAGGCCAGGAAGCGACGGTCGACGTCGCCAAAGGCCGAAAGCGCTTGGACGTCAAGGCACTCGATCCCACCCTCGGCCTAATTCTGTGCGTGTCGATCAAGACGTACAACTTCCAGGATTACAGTCCCGGCAGCAAGAAGCTGGGTCGATGGACCAAGAACATCGTCCGCAACGATCACGAATTGCGCGGCGAGGCAATGGTTTTGCATCAGCGCCAGCCGTACAGCGTGTTGGTTGCCGTCATGTTCGAACCGTATGCCACGTGTGACGACGGCGATCCCACCAAGACCAGCGACACCGGCAAATCTTCGTTTGCCCACCACGTCACCACGCTGTCGAAGCGTTCCGGACGCGGCAAGCGCGCCGTCGTCGGCGTCCCAGGGAAGGCGTGGGTCGATCTCGGCGCCGAGGACACCCGCTACGACCTCTTCGAGAAGGTCTACATCGGCCTATACGAAAGCGATGGCGCTGTAAGGTTTTTCGACGTCGACGAACCTCCCCCACGCAACGGTCGACCGACGGACAGCCAAACGCTGTCGTTCAACGACTTTGTGACCGTTGTTCACGGTGAAGTGGAGCGTCGCAACAGGTTTGCGCCGACGTGGTCGGACCCGGACGACGGCGAAGACTCCGACGGTTAGGTACGGCGGTGCCTGCGACAGATCCTGTGACCAGCGCTCGAATGAGCGTTCAGCGTCGCCGCGACACCAAGCCTGAGCTCGCACTGCGACGCGAACTCCACCGGCGCGGCCTGCGGTATTTCGTGGATCGAGCTCCCGCCAAAGGCATTCGCCGACGAGCCGATCTGGTTTTTCCGCGTCGCAAAGTGGCAGTGTTCGTGGACGGTTGCTTCTGGCACTGCTGCCCGCAGCATGCAACATTCCCGAAGAACAACGCACAGTGGTGGGCGGACAAGTTGGCGGCCAATGTTGTTCGGGACCGTGATACCGATGTGAGACTGGGCGAACTGGGCTGGACGGTGATCCGGATTTGGGAACACGAAGATCCGGTGACTGCGGCTGATCGCGTCCAGATTGCATTGACTGCGGCTGATCGCGTCCAGAACGCCTTGACCAGTCCGTAAGCTCGCAGTGTGAAGGAACGCAACGGGGCGCGATGGGGTTTGGCGGTCGCGCTGGCACTGGGTGGAATTGTCTATTCGTCGTGGATTCTCGAATTCTTCCTCCCAACCGGACTTGATCCCGTGACGTCGTTTCTCAGTGAACTCGATACCGCAAATCAGAAGTATCGCGACGTATTCAGCAACGCCGACATCCTCTCTGCCTGTTTGATGTTGGTGGCAGCGACGCTGGGACTACTCACAACTCCGCGGCGCAAGCTCTACGTCACGGGATGGATAGCGCTGGCAGTGTTCGGCATTGCCACGATCGCCGACGCATCGTTTCCCCTGGAGTGTTCCGGGGCGAGTTGTGAGGCGAGCGCGCCGGGCGGACTACTCCCGCAATTGCACCATATTCATGCGTTGACCAGCAGCGTAGCGGTTTTCGCGATCTTTATCGCAATGATCGCGTTTACGGTTGGCGCTTTTCGATACCGCGAATACCCGTCACTGCGCACGGCTGGGTTGGGCATCTTGATCGCGACTTCCCTTGCGACGGTATGGATGTTGACAACTAACGGAATAGAACTGGCCGGCGGCGGTAACCTGGGCTTGGGAATTGCTCAACGCGCACAGGTTCTGGGTATGTCGTTGTGGCTGTGCACACTGGGATTTGCAGTGTGGCGGCCATAGAAAAGGTTTTGACACAGCGGTTTCGGGCGATCCTGGAATAGACGGACCTACCAAAGGTGTGCCAATGTCCCTAGCGTCGTCGTTGTTCTCCCACCCGCATCAGGCGTTTTCCACCGGGTTTTATCGCAACGAGTCTTTCGACTACGAACTGCGAATCCTCCTCGGTCACGCTACGTACGGGGCGTCCGATACCGGAGAAGTGCTCTCATCCCTTACCGATATCGGAGACAAAGACCATGAGGGGTGGTACGAGGCCTGGTTCGATCTGGGTTCCCGAATCTTCGAGCAAGCCGAAGCATCGGCGAACGCAGGGCACCCGCGCAGTGCATCGAATGCATATCTGCGTGCAGCGTCGTACTTCGGTGTTGCAGTCAATGCAGTCGACGGTCTCAACGACGACTCGGTACTGGTACCCACATTCAGGCATCACCGGCAGGCTTGGGATCGTTTTGTCGACACCACGGCGCAACCCGTCGAACGCGTTCGAATTCCGTACGAGGACAACACGATGCCGGGATATTTCTTCCGTCCACCCGGGGAGGTCCGTCGGCCGACGCTCATCATGGTGAACGGCAGCGACGGCCCCATCAGCTCACTGTGGGTCAGCGGCGGCGCCGGCGCCTTGGAACGCGGCTACAACGTCCTGATGTTCGACGGACCCGGCCAGCAGTCCATGCTCTTCGAGCACAATGTTCCGTTTCGCCACGATTGGGAAGCGGTCATCACTCCCATCGTCGATTTTCTCGTCGACCGCCCGGACGTCGACGCGTCGAAGTTGGCGATGTACGGGATAAGCCAGGGCGGTTACTGGGTGCCGCAGGCGTTGGCGTTCGAGCATCGGATCGCCGCGGCCATCGCGGATCCCGGTGTAGTCGATGTGTCGGCGTCGTGGCTCAAGCACATACCGCGGGGAATGCAGAACTTGCTGGACGAGGGCAAAGCCGAGGTTTTCGACCGCGATATGGCCATGGGAATGAGGGCGTCGAAAGATGCTGCGCGCCTGTGGCGATTCCGGTCCCGGCCGTATCTGACAGAGGGTTACTACAACACTCTCGTCGAGGTCCGGAAGTACCGCCTCGAGCATGTGGCAGGCTCCATCACCACGCCCATGATGATCACCGATCCCGAAGGGGAGCAGTTCTGGCCGGGGCAATCGTCTCGCCTCGCCGAACTGTCGGGCGGACCCACCACCGTTGTTCCCTTCACGGCCGCCGAGGGCGCAAACCTTCACTGTCAGCCGATGGCCCGACGCCTCACCGATCAGCGAATGTTCGACTGGCTCGACGAGCAGTTGGGGCTCTAGCTCACCTTGTTCGATTGCTCGGGCCGATTCAGCAGCGTCGCACACATCGGTAGGAGCAGAACGGTAATTGCACCCGCTGCCACCAGAATCGACGCATTGTCCGACGACATCTGACCCGCACTGACGGCTGCCCCGGTGACGGCCACGATCATCGGCAATCCGGTAGCGCCGTACAGCGCCACCTGTGCACTCTCGCGGGCACTGAAAGGTGGTTCGATTTTCTCGAACTTTGTCGCGATGAACACCGGCACACCGCGGACCACAATGATAAGAAGCAGGAATGCGAGCAGGACAACAGGATTGGCGGCCACTGCCGAAACATCGATTGCCATTCCGGACGTGATGAAGAAAATCGGAATGAGGAATCCGAAAGCAATGCCCTCGAGTTTGATCTCCAACCGCTCGTCACCCTCAGGCATCAAGCGGCGCAAGATGAATCCCGCCGCAAAGGCGCCGAGAATGACGTCGAGGGAAAATACGGCCGACAGCACACCGAGACCGACCAGCAGCAGCACCGTCAGACGGACCGTCGTCTGCGCAGTTGTGTCGGCACCCGAACGGACGAGTCGATGTGTCCACGACCCTTGCGACACAAGCTTTGTCGGCAAAACGGCAACAAGCACAGCGATCAGAGCAAAGGTCGCAAGCACTACCAGCGACAGGAAAGCGCCACGCGCGCTGAGCAATACAGCCATCGCAACCACGGGCCCCAGTTCGCCGACCGCGCCGTGGTTGAGAACAGTTTTACCCAAACGCGTGTCGAGGAGTTTGTTGTCCTTGAGAATCGGCAGCAACGTACCCAGAGCCGTCGACGTCATCGCGATGGCGACCGCAGCCTCGGCGGAAATCACGTTTCGGATGCCGAGCAGGGCAACTACGCCGAAAGCCAGAGCGAGGCACAGCAGCCACGTGTACAGCGCCCGCCGACCGCCCTTGCCGCTGAGTTCACTGCGGTCGATCTCGTAGCCGGCAAGGAGGAAGAGCATCCCCAGCCCAAGCTCCCGGAGAGTTCCGATGGCGTCGCTCTCCGCGGCGATATTGAGCGCGAACGGTCCGATGGCGGCTCCGGCGACCAACAGCAACACCACTTCGGGCACCAGCCGACGCGGAAACAGGCCAGCGACGATGGGCGCGAGAGCAGCGATCAACGCGATCCAGAACAGCGACGAGGCAATTGAGGGCACGCGTCATTATCGGGCATTTGCGACCGATGTGTGGGTAGTCACGATTGGGCGCGTCCACCGGACGGTGAGGTGATGATCACAGTCATGCACGCAAGCGCATAACGCAAAACACCCCGCCACTGCTAAGTGACGGGGTGTTCTGTTTGTGCGCCCGAAGGGATTCGAACCCCTAACCTCCTGATCCGTAGTCAGGTGCTCTATCCGTTGAGCTACGGGCGCATGTTCTGTTGTACTGCTTGTCGTGCTGTCGTAATTTCTATCATTTCTAACCCGCCGGTCAAAATCACCGGCGTGGCGGAGGCGAGAGGATTTGAACCTCCGGTCCCTCGTAAAAGGGACAACTCATTAGCAGTGAGTCCCATTCGGCCGCTCTGGCACGCCTCCCTGGGGGTTCCGATCCTTTCGGACCGCCGGGAAGAAAGATTACACATGTCTCACCACCAAAGGCAAAACGAGTGGTCAGCGCCCCAATTCGGGCACTTATCGCAGGTTGCTGTCGAACCAGTCGAAGATTCTGGTGCGAGCGTCGATGATCGCGGCCGCATTCGGGTCGTCCTCGTCCTGACCGTCGGAGACCTGTGGTGGTTCGTCGGCGCGATGCGCCAAGCCGGCGTAGCTCACCACCAAGGTGGCGACGTCAGCTTTGGCCGTAGCCTCTCGAAGTTGGTTGACGTGCTCGAGTGGAGTTGCAGGATCGTCGTCGCCGTACAAACCGAGCCAGGGAGCTTGTAATGACACAGCGGCCTCGATGAGTGCCTGTGCGTCGACGGACAGCGCGTCGACGATCCCGCGGGCAGCGACGCTGACCGCAGCACCGACCGGGCGGCTGGTGGCGACGAGCATTGCGGCGGTACCGGCGGCATCGAAGCCGAGGACGCCGATGGTGTCGGCCCGGACATCCCGCCCCATCAGCCAATCGAGGGTGGCGTCGAAGTCGGCAAAAAGGTTGTCACCGAAAATGTCACCGTGCATCTGCTCGGGTTCTCGATGAAAGAGATGCGGTGCGACGGTCACCCAGCCTTCGAGCGCGAGGGCTGACATCAATTCCAGGAGCGCCTCACCGAACTGCCTCGCCTCGTGAAGAACGACGATGGCACCACGCGTCGGGCCGTCAGGTTCCACCACGGTGAGCGGCACAGCGATGGCGACGTCACCGTCGGCCCCCGGCAAATACGCGGTGTCCCGGAACATTCCCGACATACCTCCTACTCTGACACGTGGACGGCTCGAGCGCACCGAATCCGGCAGCGCATAATCAGGGAGTGACTCCTCGTATTCGGCCTGACCTCGCCTCGATTCCCGCCTACGTTCCCGGACGCAATTTTCCCGGCGCCATCAAGCTGGCGAGCAACGAAACGACGATCGGCCCACTTCCCGGGGTTCGCGATGCCGTCGCCGACGCTGTCGCGAACGCGAACCGCTACCCCGACAACGCCGCCGTCGCCCTCATCGAGGCGCTCGCCTCGTTCCTGAACGTGGAACCCGCGAATGTCGCCGCCGGCTGCGGTTCGGTGACGCTGTGCCAGGAATTGGTTCAGATCACGTGCGACCAGGGCGACGAGGTGATCTTCGCGTGGCGTTCCTTCGAGGCGTACCCGGTGGTCGCCCAGGTCGGCCACGCAGTTTCCGTGAAGGTTCCGTTGACCGAAGAGTTCGGCCACGATCTCGACGCAATGTTGGCCGCGATCACCGATCGCACCCGTCTGATCTTCATCTGCAACCCCAACAACCCGACCGGTAACGCGCTGTCGAAAGCGGAACTCGAGAGCTTCCTCGACGCGGTTCCGACGCATATTGTCGTGGCTCTGGACGAGGCGTACTACGAGTACTCCCGCTCCGATTCTGACGGAATCGAACTGTTCCGTAGCCGCCCCAACGTGGTTGTTCTGCGTACCTTTTCGAAGGCGTACGGATTGGCCGGCATTCGCGTGGGTTACGCGGTGGCTGATCCGGAGATCATTACCGCGCTCGGCAAAGTCCACACGCCGTTCACGGTCAGCGCCGTCGCTCAGGCCGCCGCAATCGCTTCCCTGGCCGCGGCTGACGAACTCCTCGCTCGCACCGAAGGCGTCATCGCGGAGCGGACGCGCGTTCGCTCCTCGTTGATCGAGGCCGGCTACACGGTCCCGGAATCGTCGGCGAACTTCGTCTACCTTCCCCTCGGCGACCTCTCCCCTGGCTTTGCCGAGGCAAGTACCGAAGCTGGGATTCTAATTCGCCAGTACGGCACCGAGGGCGTCCGGATGACCATCGGCGATCCGGAGGAGAACGACGCATTCCTCGCTTTCGCCCGAACCGACGCTGCACGGCACCTGGCAGGGATCGGCGTCAGTGCGTAAGCGTTCATGCCGGCGTGACACTTGATACCTAACTGTTACGCGCAGCACTAGAATTCGTTATCACGGCCAGGCACACTCAGGAAGGTTCGAGATCGGTCCGAGCAAGGGAGCTTGACATATGACGCGACGCATCACGCGCGCTTGTGCTGTGCTCGCAGCTTCCCTTCTCGCCATCACCGCAACCTCCCTGAGTGCTGTCGCAACAGCCCAACCCGTCAATACGCTCTCGGTCCGCCTACTCGCGTTCAACGATCTCCACGGCAGCTTGCTGCCCCCGGAAGGCGAACGCAGCGAGATCATGCAGGCCGACGGTTCCCTGACCCCCGCCGGTGGCGCTGCGTACCTCGCGGCCTATGTCTCGCAACTGCGCAGCCAAGCCCCGAATTCGCTGCTCTACTCGGTCGGCGACAACTGGGGCGCGTCGGCGCTGGAATCCTCGATGTTCAACGACGAACCGACCGTCGAACTCCTCAATCGCATGCAGATCAATGCGTCGGCGATCGGTAATCACGAGCTGGACAAGGGCCTGGCCGAGTTCCATCGCCTGGAATCGGGTGGATGCTCCGCCGCCAATGCGTGCACATTCAGTCCGTCGTTCAGCGGTACCAACTTTCCGCTGATGGCCGCCAACATGACCTACGCCGACGGCACCCCCGCGACACTCCCCTTCACCGTCAACATGGTGGACGGCATCCCGTTCGGAGTGATCGCGATTGCCCCGAGCAACACAGCGCAGATCGTCTCACCCGACGGAATCGCAGACCTGAGATTCGGCGACGAGGTCGAGGCCATCGATCGCACTGCCGACATTCTCGACTTCTTCGGCGTCAAAGCCATCACCGTGCTGCTGCACCGCGGCGACGAACCGGACAGGGCCGGCGGACCCAACGATTGCAACGTCACGTCCGGGCCGGCACGCGATATCGCGTTGCGCGCTTCCCCCAAAGTCGATGTCATCTTCACCGCAGACAGCCATCAGCAGTACAACTGCGAATTCCCGGATCCGGCCGGAAATCCCCGCGTTGTGATGCAGGGCGCCTCGCACGGCCGGATCGTCTCCGTTGCCGATGTGACCATCGACCGAAACACTCGCGACGTGGTGCGCGACCAGACATCGGCGTTCAATCAGATAGTGACGCATGATATTTCGCCGGATTCCGAGGTTCAGGCACTATCGGATCGCGCGTGGAAGGCAGCCGCGGAAGTGGCGCAGCGCCCAGTCGGGACACTCACCGCCGCACTCACCCGAGACCACATCGTCGGCGCCGAATCAACGCTCGGCAACCTGGTTGCCGACGGCCAATTGGCCGCTGGAGGTGCTCGCGGAGCTCAAATCGCGCTCACCAACCCCGGCGGGATCCGCGAAGACCTCAGCCCGGGTGTGGTGACGTACCGCCAAGCTCACGCGGTCCAGCCGTTCGGCAACAGCCTCGAAGTGCTCTCCGTCACAGGCTCGGTATTGAAAGAAGCCCTGGAGCAGCAGTTTCAATACTCGACCGAAGGCAGCACCATCGAACGGATCCTCGCACCGTCGAACGGCTTTACCTACACCCTCGATCGCACAGCACCCCAGGGTTCCCGGATCTCGGAAATGCGCCTGAACGGCCAGAATATCGGCCCGGACATGGTCTATCGCGTGGCCGTCAACAAGTTCCTCGCCAGCGGCGGCGACGGCTTCACCGCACTGAGGCAGTCGACGGAAACAACCGGCGCGGGCACTGACCTGGACGCCTTGACCGCGCTCTTCACAGCCGGTTCACCGGTCTCCCCGCCGCCCACGGATCGAATCCATGTCATCGACTGAATAGGCATAGGCGGTCAAGATTGCCTAGTCTCGACACGTGATCATCGCGACCCATAACGGCAAATTCCACGCAGACGACGTCTTCGGCGTATCGCTGCTCAAGCAGCTGTACCCCGACGCCACAGTCGTTCGCAGCCGCGACGAGGACGTTTTGAACAGCGCAGACATCGTGCTCGACGTCGGCGGCCGCTACGAACCCGCAGCCGGACGCTTCGATCATCATCAGCGCGGTGCGGGCGAGCGCAGCAACGGCATTCTGTACTCGGCATTCGGTCTGCTGTGGCAGGAATTCGGCCTGCAGTTCTGTGGTGGCGACGAGTCCGTGTGCCGCCGGATCGACAGCCGCTTGGTCGAAGGCATCGACGCAGTCGACAACGGCCAGGAGATCTACACCCTCAACGAGTACGGCACCAAGCCTTTCGATCTGTCTTCGGTACTGGACCTGTTCAATCCCATCTCGTCCAGCGACGAAGAATTCGATACACAGTTCGAGCTCGCAGTGGTTCTGGCAACCCAGGTCCTGATTCGCCTGCGCGCCAAGTACGCCGGCGACGCAGCAGCCGAACGCGAATTTGCCGATACCTACGCCAAGGCGTCGGATCCGCGGTTTGTCGTCCTGGAACGCTTCATTCCGCATGGCCGTGCAGCGTCGGCTCAGCCGGAACTGCTGTTCACGATCTTCCCGAACACCAATGGCGGCTGGTCGATTCAGACCGTCAAGCCGGCTGACTCGAAGTTCGGTTCACGAAAGCTGTTGCCGGAACTGTGGCGTGGCCTCAATGGCAAGGACATGGCGGCCGAAACCGGCGTCGACACTTCGGTGTTCTGCCACAAAGCCGGATTCATCGCTGCTGCACAGACCCGCGACGACGCGATGAAGTTACTGAAACTCGCTCTCGCAGAGTAGAACTTCAGCGCTGTAGAACTTCAGAGGCCTAGTGCCGATCGCAGCGTCGGCCAGGAATCATGCAGTGCATCTTGCCAATACGGCCACGAATGGGTTCCGCCGTCCCGGTAGGCGACTTCCGCTGGGATTGCGAGTCCGTCAAGCCTGTTCTCGAATAGTTGAGTGCAGGTATGCGCGAGCGCTTCCAACGGTCCGCCTACGACGGAAATCAGACGCCCGTCCGGAGTGAACAGGTCGTCGTACACTCCGGGCAAGCCGGTGCTCGAAGAAATATAGATCGCCTTGCCACGCAACGTCTCTGCGTTGTAGGACGGATCATGGTCGCGCCACGCCGGATCCGAAACCGGTCCCCACATGTTGGCGGCATCGCCGTTCTTGCTGGCGACCGTGACACGTACGGAATCCTGCGACGACGACGCAGAGTTGTCGAGACATCCACTGTACGAGGCTAATCCCGTATACAAGTCCGGGTTGCGCGTGATCAAGTTACCGGCCCCGAGCGCGCCCATGGACACTCCGCCCACTGCGTTGGTTCCATTGCCACGAAAGGCCTCGTCGATCAGGGGCGGCAGTTCATCGGCCAGAAATGATTCCCATTTGTTCACACCGAGATTCGGGTCGTCGGCGCGCCAGTCGGTGTAATAGCTTCCGGTGCCGCCCACGGGCAGAACAACATTGACGTCTTTGTCGGCGAAGAATGCTTCGATGTCGGTCTTCTGAGTCCACGTACTTTCGGTGTAACCGGATTCGGAGCCGGCACTCACCCCGTCGAGGAGATAGAACGTCGGCCGTGTGCCCGTTCCATTCTCGGGATGCAACACCTGAACCTGCATTTCCCGTCGCATCGACGGGGAGTCGACGAACACCGCACTCCGGGTGGGGGTCAGTTGGACGATCCGATCGATGTGAGCGCGCGCTTGCGGTTCCGCCTGAGCAACGTTGCTGCAACTGAGTGCAAATACTGCCAAGGCCACCGCGAGCATCCCAGCCTTCTGCCGTTTTCTCCGCATCAGTGAGCACCCCTTCTCACAGGCAATCCGTCCCGACTGATCGGTCGTAACTCACGATTCGACAGGACGAACGCTGCGAGGTCAACCCTTCGTTTGCAGCTGGTTGCCGCCGGGTATGCCCCCAAGGGTCTGTAAGTTTCGGCACGTTCTCCACCGATGCACACACAGGTGTGGATAACTTAATTCACATCCCACCCCGGTCTGTGCATAACCTGTGGATAACTCCATGAATTACATGAAGGTTATTCCATCTACCTGCAGCGATGAAGTTCTCCACAGTGTGGATAACTTCGGGCCCAAAATATTGTCGCCTTGTCCCTTTCGGGCGTGTCCACGCAGTTCCGCCCCAGTGGTCCACGATTTGTTCACAAGCAAGCAACCTCTTCATACTTGGCACATGATTTCCGCGCTGCTGGCGGCTGCCGCCGTCCTCGCACTACTCACGCTGGTACCCGGACCGGATATGGCCGTCGTGACGCAGGCAGCGCTCACCGGCGGACGATCTTCGGGATTTCGGGTCTCAGTCGGCATAGTCAGCGGCCTACTCGTGTGGGGTCTCCTGACCGTCCTCGGACTGTCTGCAATTCTCGCCGCGTCCGCAGAGGCCTACACCGCCGTCAAACTGGCCGGCGCTGCCTATCTGATCTATCTCGGGGTGCGGGCACTCTGGCAGAGTCGCGCATCCGCCGCGGTTCACGGACCGAGCGCTTCGGTCGTGCACAAAGCCGGAACGTGGAAAACCGGATTCACCACCAACCTGCTCAACCCCAAGATCGCCGTCTTCTACACCGGACTGTTGCCCCAACTAGTCCCGGCGGGATGGCCGACCGGACTGTCCCTCGCATTGTTGGTCCTCATCCACGTCGCGATCTCCATCGCCTGGCTCAGCACGTACGTCGTCCTGCTCTCACGGGCACGTAGCACCTTCGAGAAGCCGAAGGTACGGCAGATGCTCGAACGAGTCACGGGGACGGTGCTTCTAGGATTCGGGGTGAAGATTGCGCTGGAAGCGCGCTGACCGAATGGCACAGCAAGCGCGCTGAATAACGCTAGAACCAATACACAGTAGGAAAGAGTCAGTAGTGGGCGCGTGGGGATCGGGACCGTTCGAGAACGACGGTGCGGGAGATGTGGTTGCATCCATCGGACACGGTGATTTCACCTTCGAATCGGTGGAGTGGACCTTCGAAGACGACTACTTGGAAGTGGACGGCGGCCAGATCGCCGTTGCACTACTCGAATTGGTGCTGATCGTGCGCGCAGACCGCAAGCGGGACCCTTTGGTCGAGGAACTTGATCTCGACGACTTTGCCGACGCATTGACCGGTGAGCGCCTCACCTGGCTGATCGACATGGTGGAACGCACTATCGCGTCGACAGATTCGGAACTGTTCGAATTGTGGGACGAGCAGGGTCCCGAAGAGCTTGCCGCCTGGCGCATCCCGGTGGTCGACGGACTCGAAGACCTACGGGTGCTGACGGTCTAGCCGTTTGCCCTGGTGATCGAGTCCTTGCCCTCTGCCGCGCCACCTTTGATGGTGTCGTGCTGGACCGGAACGAACTTCTTCTTCGGCAGCAGGAACAGCCAGGTGGCAAAGACGAAGGGGCCCGTTCCAGCGGGGAGACTGATGGGCGCGAAGGCCGACACCAACGTTCCGTGGATAACAACTGTCACCAGCACCCCGAACAGTGTGTAGACAAAAACACGCCACGACGGGTTGTAGAACACCGATCCCAAGGCGATGGCCGTCAGGACGGAACTCAGGCCGTACAAGCCGTTTCCGAGGTCGACGGTGTTGACACCCAACGCGAGTACCGCACCGATTGCGACAGCCGAACCGATGAGCGCGAACATTGCCGCCCACCGCGAAGCAACCAGCAATGCCACGACGAAGATAACGCCGGTAATCGTATTGTTGATCAGGAAGATCTGAGAAACATTGCGGAACAAGGTGTCCCAAAGAAAACTGAAAGTGACATCGGCATGCACCGACGCGTCGCCGATGTGCTGCGGAAACTGGCCGGCACTCAGTTCCGACGTCTCGATGCGCAGGAATTGGAATGCGGCCAGCAGGAAGAACCAGTTGACGAGGTTGAACGGAAACGTCAGTGCCGGCACCTCCCATGTCTTGAACACGTTGGCAATAGCCAAGAAGGCAACGGTCGACGCGGCAGCTCCCACCACCAGGTAGATCCACAACATCACCCCACCGGCGAGGAACGTGGGAAAGGCTGCACCCAACAGGATTCCGTTGTATCCGTACAAGCCGATGCGCATGGAATCGTCGTCGGAATGCAACAACATCCCGGTTGCCGTCGATACCACCAGACCTACCACTGCGCCGATAGCGACCGCTATGGTGTCGGCGGCGATCGCGCCCCAGAAGATGCCCACGATAAACAGCAACCCTGTCAGGGCATTGCCCTGGAACATGACCTGCCCGGCGCCTTTGAGATTGGTGTCGATGAATCTGAGCACAACATTCTTGTCGGCGATGTCGTCCCAAGGCTTGGTGATGGTGGCCATCTGGTGTCCCTCAATCCTTAGTCAGGCATCATCCCCACAGGGGAACGGGCGGAATCGTGGTACCGCGAACCGACTTTCGAACCTGCGCCCAGAACTCACGAACCTTCGCCTTAACCGGCTCGCTCTCCGGACCGAGTACCTTGAAGATCAGGCCCGCATCGTTCGGCAGCCGGCTGGCCCCGGAAATGACCTTGCCGTCGGGACCGGCAACCACTTGCTCCAAGATCTCGTCGGCATGTTCCTTCGGGGTCAGAAGGATGACATTTCCGAACACGTCGTACCGGCCCATGATTCCGTTGTGACGCACGGGGAATCGCTTCGGCTGGATGACCAGCTTCTCAGTGAAAAGACTCTTGCCGTCCGGCCGGCTCGCCGTGATGAGCGTCGAGAACAGGTCGTAGACAAACAGTTCGCCTTCAGATTCGGCACTGTTGTGGTACTTACGGCCCGGCATGACAATTTCCGAGAACAACAGCGTCGCAGAAGGATCGATCGTCACTTCGGTCCGCGCGTAGTACCGCGTATTGCGGTGCGGAATCGTCACGCCCGGCATCAGTTCGAGATACGAATTCTCGGCCAACACAACCTTCTGCAACTGCGACGCATGATTGGCATCCATCCGGTGCACCTTGGTGGCCGACTGCGTCGTGACATGAGCCAAAGATCCCGGCTCCATCTCGATGGTCAGAAAAAGTCGATCACCTTGCAGCACACTGCCGGACGTCGAGATCATGTAAACGCACGGCATGGTTGGCAAGGCTTCGTCCCAGTACAGCGCCTGCTGCACCAGCATCGGCGTCTTGCGATACATGTCTCGCAGAATCGTCTTGTCACCCCGATCGACAAATCGCATCTCGAGCACGCCGGTCTTTCCAACCTTTCCGGCGGGAGCTTGCTTGGGCTGATCCTGATACTGATCGAGTTCCGGGATCGTCGGAATCGACTCGGGGAGAGCCCGTGACACTCCCGAAGTGGTTGGCGCACTCACGGCGCTCCCACTCCCACTTCCTCGTCCTCTTCGTCGAAGAGGACACCGTGCACGATGAGGTCCACTACTTCCTCGATGCCCTCACCGGTCATACAATTGGTGAAGACAAACGGCTTGTCGCCGCGCATATCCTTCGAATCTCGATCCATCACACCCAGATCCGCCTTGACGTACGGGGCCAGGTCGGTCTTGTTGATTACCAAGATGTCCGACTGCGATATACCCGGTCCGTTCTTTCGCGGAATCTTGTCTCCCGCAGCAACGTCGATGACATAGATGAAGAAATCGACCAGCGCGGGGCTGAATGTCAAAGTGAGGTTGTCGCCGCCACTCTCGATGAACACTACGTCTGTGTCCGGGAAGGTTCGTTCCATGTCTTCGACCGCAGCGAGATTCATGCTGGGATCCTCACGTACTGCAGTATGAGGGCACGCACCGGTCTCGACGCCGACGATACGTTCTTCCACGAGAACACCTTTGAGCGCTTTGCGCACGTGCTTGGCATCCTCAGTGGTGACAACGTCGTTGGTAATGATCAGAACACTGGTTCCACGATTAACGAACACCGGCGTGATCGCCTCGATGAGAGCGGTCTTACCCGAGCCCACAGGCCCACCGATCCCGATTCGCGTTGTCTTCTTCATGGCTCTCCTTCTAGTTCATGAACATTCGGACGTGCGCCTTGACATGCACGGCAGCCAGAATGTCGATCATCGGGGCAAAATTCGACATATCTTCGAGCCCGTACTCACGTACGGCGGCATACTCGTCGCCGGCAGTCTGATTTACCTCGAACAGGATTTCCTGCGTAGCCAGATGGTCTACCCGCACGATACGGAGCGCCGCCCCCAGCAAGGTCATCGCCACACCGTATTGGTTGACCGAAAATGCGTCCTCTTCCGGAGAGCCCATCTCGGCGAACGCAATTCCGAGACCAACCGGATACGTTCCCGGCGTTTCACCGGACTCCACTGCGGCCAACCACTTCTCGAACAGTTCCGCGCCGGCAAGACGTCCACCGAGTTCGGCTAACTTCTTGCCCATGCGGGTACTCATCGTGCGAGATTCCTCGTTCAACTTGCGCTCGATCACCGCATGATCAGCTTCGACGATCGCCGAGAAATTTCCGGCCGAGGCGCCGCGATGCGCTGCCAGCACCGCGATCCCATCACACGTCGCCCCCTGATGCGCAGCAGCGAGAACGAACTCCCTCAGCGACGGTCCGTCCTTGACGATCTTCTGGGCCACAGCCGATTCCAACCCGTTGGAGAACGAGAAGGAACCGACCGGGAACATGGAATCGGCAAACTGCATCATCCGCATCGCACGGGTGATACTGAGCGGGAATCCCTCAGACGAGGGGGTCATGGGTATGCCCCTCGCCCTCACGCGCAGCCGCACCGAACAACCGGCGCGCCTCGTGCGGAGCGATGTAGGGAATGACCTCGGCCCCCGGAATGAACGTGTACTCGATGCCCTCGAAAGCGTGTGTACGCATCACCGAACCCATGACCGCCTTGTCGACGGTTAGCGGAACATACACTTTCATGCCTTTGACTACAGCAGGCCAATGTTGATTCCCCACAGCATGACCCAGCTCCAAGCACGTTTGGATCATCTTCTCGGGCGTCACGTTCACCAATGCACTGAGATCGATCTCCAATACATCCTTGAGATTGATCCGAGCAACGACGGCCGTGTTTTCACCTTCGTCCCACAACAGAATGTCGCCGTCCTGCAACTGAACTCCGCGATCGAGTGATACCGCCAATTCACGACCACCGAGCGTCGTACGCCGCAGGCGACTCTTCTGTGCCTCCCATTGATCGAGGGAAAGGACGTCTACAACAGCCTTCTCCAGTACACCGACCCATTCCTCGTCTGTTTCCTTGCCGAGTAAGGCGTCGACTCGGATCGGCTTGCCGCTCGGCGCCGTCATGACGGCGTGAGTGTGCGGAGCCGTACCGTCGCCATGCGTATGTGTGATTGTTTCCGACACGGAAATCCCCTAACTGAAGAAGTAAAGTTGGTTCAGGCGAATCGATTCCGCAGGTTCGACGTAGCAGTGCTCGCCGTCCGCTGTCACCGCGAATGTTTCCGGATCGACCTTGATTTCGGGAGTCTTGTCATTGAGCACCAGATCACGCTTGGTCACAGTCCGAGTGCCCTCGACTGCCATCACCTGTCGTTCCAGCCCGAGACGATCCTTGATCCCGTCATCGAGTGCCGCCTGCGAAACAAACGACACTGACGTTTCCTGCAGCGCCTGTCCGAACGCACCGAACATCGGCCGGTAGATCACCGGCTGAGGCGTCGGCAATGACGCATTGGGATCGCCCATCGCGTACCAGTTGATCAAGCCCCCCTTGATAACTGCCTTGGGCTTGGCTCCGAAGAACGCCGGTTCCCACAATACGAGGTCGGCCATCTTCCCCTTCTCGATGGACCCGAGGACATGGGAGATGCCGAAAGTCATCGCCGGATTGATAGTCACCTTGGCGACGTACCTCAAGACCCGGAAGTTATCGTTGTTCGGCGAGTCCTCGGGCAGTTTACCGCGCGACCGCTTCATACAGTCCGCGGTTTGTATTGCCCTCAACCAGTTTTCGCCGACGCGCCCCATCGCCTGCGAGTCACTCGAAAACATCGAGATGACACCCATGTCCTGCAAAACGTTCTCGGCACCGATCGTCTCTGCGCGGACACGGGACTCGGCAAACGAAACATCTGAAGGCACTTTGGGATTGAGGTTGTGGCACACCATGATCATGTCGAAAAGTTCGGCCTGTGTGTTGATGCCGTACGGCAAAGTCGGATTGGTCGAAGCTGGAAGGACGTTGTCCTCACCCGTAACTCGCAGAATATCGGGAGCGTGACCACCACCGGCACCCTCACTGTGATAGGTGTGAATGGTACGTCCCTCGAATGCCGCGATGGTGTCCTCGACATAGCCGGCCTCGTTGAGGGTATCCGTATGGATGGCAACCTGAACATCCATCTCGTCGGCCACCTGAAGCGACATCTGGATGGTGGCAGGTGTTGCGCCCCAGTCCTCGTGGACTTTCAGACCCGCCGCACCGGCCTTGATCTGCTCGACAAGCGATGCATGCCCCGACGAGTTGCCCTTACCCAACATGGCGACATTGACCGGCAATCCCTCATTGGCCTTGAGCATCATCTCCATGTTCCAGATACCGGAGGTGATGGTGGTGCCGTTGGTTCCGTCGGTCGGTCCGATACCGCCACCGATCAGGGTGGTGACACCGCCGGAGAGTGCGTGATACGCCTGTTGAGGTGAGACGAGGTGGACGTGCGGGTCAATTCCGGCCGCAGTGAGAATCATCTGCTCACCGGAGATTGCGTCGGTGGCGGGTCCGGTAGTCAAACCCGGTGTCACGCCATCCATCGTGCCGGAGTGACCCGCCTTTCCGATGCCGACGATCTTGCCGTTCTTGATGCCGACATCCGCCTTCACTACGCCAAGGGTGGCATCGACGACCACGACGTTCGTGATGACCAGGTCGAGGGCTCCGTCGGAACTGCAAGACGCCGGATCCTGCCCCATACCGTCGCGCAACGTCTTGCCGCCGCCGTACAGCGCCTCGTCGCCGATGACGCGCAGATCCTTCTCCACCTCGATGTAGAGGTCGGTGTTACCCAGCCTGATCTGGTCACCCGTCGTAACTCCGAAAAGACCTGAATACTCTTGCCGTGAAATACTTGTCATCTGTTCGAACTCCTTCTCATCACTTACGAGAGGTGACCCAGCAGCTATCGAGCCCCGAGGCTTACTTACTCAGCCGTTTCAGTTTCGGATTCGAAGCCCTGCTCTGTAGCAAGGCGGACAGCGCGACCGAGTCTCGGTCGGTACGTCGCGTGGGTCGGGGCCCAGCCATCTACCAAGTTGTTGAATCCGTGAACCCGCTGCTTGCCGCCGAACGGCACCAGGGTCACTTCCTTCTCGTCGCCCGGTTCGAACCGCACGGCAGTTCCCGCCGGGATATCCAGACGCCAACCGAAAGTCCGCTCACGATCGAATCGGAGTGCCCGGTTCACCTCCATGAAGTGAAAGTGTGAACCCACCTGGATTGGCCGGTCACCGGTATTTCGTACTCGCATCTTGATTCGCGGTTTCCCGGCGTTGATCTCTACCGGTTCGTCTTTCAGAACGTAACCACCGACCGGCACCCTCGCGGCCTGTGCGGCGCCCTTCTTACTCTGTGCAGCCATGTACTTGCTCCTCGATCTCGGGGGATCACTGGATGGGTGAGTGAACGGTGACCAGGCGGCTGCCGTCCGTGAAGACAGCCTCGACCTGTACGCGCGGAATCATCTCCGGCACACCCTCCATCACGTCGTCGACAGTCAACTCGTGCGACGCGTCGGCCATCACCTGCTCGACGGTCTTCCCCTCCCGGGCACCCTCCAGTGCCGCTGCGGTAATGACCGCCACCGACTCCGGATGGTTCAACTTGAGCCCCTTGGCTTTTCGACGGAGAGCTACGTCGGCCAACATGAGGATGGTCAGCTTGTCGAGTTCGCGCGGTGTCAGATGCATTCCGATGGCTCCTTCTCACTCATACTTTTTGATCCTGTAGTCACTGAAAACTCAGCTTCCCGAACTCGGTGTACTGGACCCCGTCAGAGGCTCGGCGGACTGTTGCACAAATCCGCTCCGCCGTCCGATGGTGTGCCTGTTGAGCGCGTCGAGAACTGCTTGTGTTCGATCTGCCGGCGCCAGGACTTCAACCCGAAGCCGTTCGGTGAAGACAACGTCATTGCGATGCCCACGGAAGTTGATCGAGTCCGAATCACCTGCTGAGACATGGGCTTCCGATACGACGATCGACTCGGCACCGGCTTCGACGAGAGCATGCCGCAGCTTCTCCGTTTCCATACTCTCGAGCACAACGGTGATGAGTTCATGCTTGGGCGCACCGGGAGCGACGACCAGGTCCGGTTCCGGTTTCGGAGCTGCACCCTCGTCGAATCCGCTGGTCTGCGGAGCGCCGCCGGCGTCGACGAAGGCAGCGTTGTAGCGGTAGGCGTCCATGCCTTGCTGACGACGATCGATATCCACCTGATCCTCCGGGGCAAGTTTGAGTCCGATCGTCTTCTCGATGCCCATCGCGATCAGCCAAGTCACCACGAAGGAGAAGGCAATAACCACAATGAGCGCCAGGGCTTGCTCCCCCAACAACCCGAGACCGCCCCCGAACAGCAGTCCGTCGCGGCCGATCGGGTTGATCGCCTTCTCACCGAAGAAGCCCACAAGCAGCGAACCGAGAATGCCACCGACGAAATGGACTGCAATGACGTCGAGCGCGTCGTCGAACTTGAAGATCGATTTAAGCGCCAGTGCGTAGTGGCACACCAACCCGGCAAGTGCTCCAATTGCCAACGCCGAGAAGGTGCTTACATAGCCGGCACACGGTGTAACGGTGGCCAGACCGGCTACAGCACCGGTAATTCCGCCGATCGCGGTTGCCCGACCCTCGGTGTAGCGCTCGATGACCAGCCAGACGACCATGCCACCGGCAGCGGCAATGTGTGTGTTGATCAGAGCTTGTGCCGCAACACCATCGGCCGCCAATCCGTCGCCGGCGTTGAAGCCGAACCAACCGAACCAGAGGATGCCACCACCGATGAGGGCCAACGGCAAGGAATGCGGAACGGACTCGGCGTTGGGCCAACCCCGCCGTTTGCCGACAACCAACAGAATCGCGAGAGCAGCGGCACCGGCAGATGCATGCACCACAATTCCGCCCGCCCAGTCCTGCGCTCCGCGCAGCGCGAGCCAACCCTCGGGATTGAAGAGCCAGTGCGCGATCGGCGGGTAGACGATGATGGACCACAGCACCAGCAGAACTGCCCAACCAAGGGGCTTGAGGCGGTTGGCCGTCGCACCTGTGATCAGCGCAGGCGTGATGATCGCAAACATCATCTGGTAGGCGACAAACGCCAAGGTCGGGACCGCGACCGCGCCTTCGATGAGGTGGAAGCCGGGCGCAGCCGCAGTGTGAATATCTTGCAAGCCGAAAAGTTTCAGATCACCGAGAAGCCCGGCCCCCAAGTCTCCGCTGAAGGCGAAGCTGTAACCGAACACGATCCAGGTAATGGACACCAGTCCGAGCGGAACGAGGTTCTGCTGCAGCATCACCAGTACATTGCTTCCTCGACCAATCCGGCGTAGAAGAACGCGAGTCCGGGAACCATGAAGAGGACGAGACCTGCGGATATCAGCACCCAAGCCGTGTCACCGCTGTTGATTATCGCGTCTGCCAGCATTGATAGAACCACCTCCGAGCAATCAGACCTGAACAATGTCGATATTTCTCGTACGCCACGTGCCGAAGAGCAGTGCGAAGATCAACCGTCGACAGTGACTGCCCCGCAGACGACGGTACGCAGATGGTTGCACGTTTTGGCTAGATTGGCGGGATGGAGCAGATTTGCAGCTTTAGGGAACTCTCCTCAAACTGGTCTCGAAATTGTCACGGGCAGAACATATTTCAGTCGAAGTATCACCGATCGATAACAAGATCAGCTCGAGCGCGTCACGACGGACAGTCGCAACCACAGCGCCCCAGGAAAATCTTCTCAACTTCGGAATATTGATCACGAAAGAGAATGTTTGGCAGACTCGAGTCACCTAGCCGAATAACCCAAGTGGACGAACCCTATTCTCGGACAGGGGTAGCGCAGACAAAACTGTGCCGGGAGGCATCGACAACCCCGGCACAGTTCATAGCCCATTTCTCGTGAAGTTGTTGGTTGCAAAAAATTTTCAGTTCCGCGAATCGATCAGTCGACATCCGATATCCAGCCATTACCTCGAATGGAACCGCCGAAATTGAGTAGAAGATCACGCTTCGACACTCCCACACCGGCCGGCGTTCGGGTCAGCACCACATTTCCCGAATCAAGCCCCAGATTTTGGGACAAGATTGAAATCTGTTCCTCCGCAGAAGAAATCATCGATTACGAACGATCCCACTGCTTCGACTCGCCGTTGACGAACAGGCCGAGACCGATATTCTGCAGATCCAGAATCTTCACGGCCGGAACACCTCTGGGGCCGAGCAGGCAGCAGGTGCCCATTACCATTTCCTGCACTCCAGGCCAATTTGTAGGACATATCCAGCGCTTGGTTGTGGTCACGCACTGTAGCCCAGCGCATCTCCACCGACACTCCTCGCTCGCGGTGGCCGATAATCGCAGCCAACTCGATCTCCCAACCGAATGCTTCTGTGCCGATGGACATATGAATGGTGTCGCCCTTACCAGCGATAGCGGTGCGCGGCGGTGCGCGGCGGTTTCATGAAGAAGAACAGGCACGGATTTTCCTTGTCCACGCCCTCGACACCCATCTCTTCCAGATAGCTGGCTTCAGCACTCATGGTTCCGGATCGATTATTGCCGGCATCTCGAACAAGCAATTTCATTTGGATTTATTGCAGCGCAACCGTATTCGGAATTGGTTCAGGATGTGCTCGTACCCATTCGACGATACGGTCACATAATCGGTCGTATGGTTCGTCATCAGTTTCGGGGAATTCGAAGTCTGCGAGCCTGTTGAGGTCGATCTCGATTTCGGTGAGCGCTGCCGTGTTGAAGACTCGGGAGTCGATCAGTCTGGCCCGTAGGTACGGGACATAGTCCGCGTAGTTGCCAACTTCCCAATTGATGTTGCCGTTGCACTGCGCTTCGACTCGCAGCTGATCCACTGCTCGAAGCAGTTCACCCTGTATGGACTCCGCAGGTCCGTACGGAGGTACCAGCGTCGTCCAGATCTCACGTGCTTCATCAAGATATTTCACCCAGTGCCCCCGATGGTTCGCGTTTGAATGTCAGTCACTTGTCGTAGAGCAGATCACTGAACGCTGCGCGCTTGAGCTCGTTGCCGATGATTTTGACGGTGTCGAGCACGCTTCTGCCGTTCTGCGCTTTTATCGTGGGATCGGCACCATTTTCTCGCAGAACCTTGATGACGCCGACTGGATCGCCGGCCGCACCCATCACAGCCTTCTTGAGGGCGGAGTTGCCGGCGGAATCCAGCGCATCGACTTCAGCTCCCGCCGCAATCAGCACTCTGACGTTTTCGACGCGACCGGATTGCGCTGCAAAATGCAGCGACGTGAACCCAACATAATCGACAGCGTTCACATCCTGGCCGTCGGCGAGAAGCCGAGTGACATCGTCGGCAGTTCCCTCGAGTGCGGCGTAGTGCAGTGGAATACGCCCTCCGCGATCAACTTTCGTCATGCCTACTTCCCTCCCTGTGCCCTCAGCACTATAGAACTCGAGTGGATCAAAGTTCATCCAGTCTGTGCGGTCCAACGTCGCAGTGGCATCCGCAGTACGCGCGCGCAGTAAGTAATCTCCGTATTCCCCGATCGCGGACGGTCGTTCCCCTTCACTGGTCGAGGAGATCGCGAAACGCTGCGCGGATACCCTCATTGCCGATGATTTTGACGGTGTCGAGCGCGCTTCTGCCGTTCTGCGCTTTGATCGTGGGATCGGCACCATTTTCCCGCAAAACCTTGATGACTCCGACATAGTCATGGCTTCCCATCACTGCCTTCTTGAGAGGAGTGTCACCCTTCGCATCCCCGGCATTGACGTCGGCACCAGCGGCGATCAGCACCCTCGCGTTGTCCGGTCGACCATCCTGCGCGGCGAAATGCAGTGGTGTGAACCCGGCATGGTCAACGGCGTGGACGTCTTGCCCCGCCTGGAGAAGCCGAGTGACGTCGTCGGCAGTTCCCTCGAGTGCGGCGTAGTGCAGTGGAATACGCCCTCCGCGATCAACTTTCGTCATGTCTAGTTCCCTTCTCTCGGCAGCTCGAATCCGTGCCCTGAGTTGCCGGGGCCAACTGTCGGACCCTTCGCACCGCAGCGGAAATGTCGACGATCCAATCCCGCCAGTAGTTCTCATACGACATTGCGGCTCGGCCTTGCCGACCATGTCCCAGCAGGTCACCCGACACAATGCGGTCGATGTGCTTCACACCGTCGGCGGTGTCGTCAGCTTTAGTCGCGATGAAGGCCGAGGCCTCACGCATTCGATCGACGCACACATCCAGCTTTTCGGACACTTGACCCCAACCTGTTCATCCGGAACGACCGGACGACCCAAGGGTTTGGACGCATCCAACGCACATTCGGTTCCGCGGGTGCCAATCAGTCTTCTGTCAGCGACTTTCCTATCGAAGTCGGCCGAGGCGTCCTCGCCTACGGCGAGCAATCCCCGAAGGGCACAAAAAAGTCCCCCACCTGCCTGAACAGGTGAGGGACACTTGGCGGAAGCGGAGGGATTTGAACCCCCGGTGGGTTTAACGCCACGCTCGCTTTCAAGGCGAGTGCATTCGGCCGCTCTGCCACGCTTCCGTGGGCGATCCTATCCGGTGCACTCGAGCGCCGTGAAACGGCTCCCCTTCTCAGCGATCTCCGATAGCTTTGTCCACCTTCGCGAAGACGGCAGCCAGCACTTCCAGCTCCTTCGGCGTCAACAGATCCACCAGATTCTGGCGCACACCCGCCACGTGAGTGGGAGCCGCAGCAGCAAGCCTCTGCCGACCCTCCTCAGTAATCCGGGCAAGTACTCCACGGCCGTCCTCGGCGCAGGTATCGCGCACAACGATGCCCTGCGATTCCATCCGACGGATTTGATGCGTCAGGCGGCTGCGTGACGACAGAACGCCGTCCGCGAGGTCGCTCATCCGCAGCGAGCCGTCCGGGGACTCCGACAGCATGACCAGAATGCGATAGTCGGCCAGCGACAAGTCATGCTCGTCCTGAAGCTCTCGGTTGAGCACTTCCATCAGACGCTGATTGCCGTCCATGTAGCCGCGCCAGGCACGCATTTCGACGGGAGTGAGCCACGGCGCCGCCTCCTGCGCCGATTGGGCCACCTGTTCAGTAGTTGCTTCTGCTGTCACAGGGCCAAGCTTAGACCCGCAACCGACATCAGCAGTCGACCCTGGACAAAGGTCACGAACCGGATAGCAATACGGATCGGTCGATCTCCGCAACCGAAGCCAACCCGGCAAGCCCCATCGTCAGGTCCAGATCTGCGAGCAGAATCCGCAATGCGTGACGCACACCATCGGCGCCAGCGAGCCCCAATCCGTACACCCACGGGCGCCCGTACAGCACGGCATCGGCACCGAGAGCCAGCGCGGTGATCACATCAGCGCCACAACGAATACCCGAATCCATCAGAATGTCAGCCTCATGGCCAACCGCCGACGCTATGGGCCCCAACGCATCCAGGGCCGAGATCGCTCCGTCGACTTGGCGTCCGCCGTGATTACTCACGATGATGCCGTCCGCACCCTCAGCGACCGCAGCGCGGGCGTCGTCAGGATGCACAATTCCCTTGACCGCGATCGGAAGGGACGTCCACTGGCGAAGTTTCGCGATATCCGTCATCCGAACGGCATGATTGCCGAACAGTGAAACCCACGTCAACACCGCAATTTGCAGTGCCTCGGCGCTCTCCTCGGGTGGCGTCGCCAACTTGGCCCGGAAGACCGGGTCGGAAAGATAGTTGGCGATCCCCTTGGCCTGCAGGAACGGAAGGTGACCCAACTCCAAATCCCTTGGACGCCAACCCATACCCGGCGTATCCGCAGTGAGAATGATAGCCTTGGCACCGGCCTTCTCGGCGCGGCGAACAAAGGACTCGGCCAGCTCGTCGTCCGCCGGCCAGTACAGCTGATACCACCAGTTGTCGCCCGACACGGCGGCTACATCTTCGATTGTCGACGATGCCGCCGTCGACAATACGGAGCCGATCCCCAACTCCGCCGTCACCGCTCCGACCGCGACCTCCGCATCCTCGTGAACCAAACCGAGTACACCAACCGGCGCGGTCAGGATCGGTGCGGCCAAACGTGTGCCGAGCACCGTGGTACTCAGGTCACGGGCATCGGGGGCCGCGGTGCCCCGAAACATGCGCGGCACTATCGCGTGTTTCTCGAATGCACGAAGATTCGAAACGGCGGTGCGTTCCGTCGCGGCACTGCCCGCGATATACCCGAAGGCCTCCGGTGAGAGTTGCTCACGCGCGGCAACTTCCAACCCCGCAGCCGTCATCGGCAGCGACGGCTTGGTGCCGCCGAGGCCGGTCAGATAAATCTCGTTCTGCATGTTCCCGAAGTAAGTCACCACCGCGACGGTAGCGGCAAAGCCCGTCGCGCGCGCAAGATTCGATAGCGTCGTATCCATGTACGCCATCACGATCGATCAGCCCGGTGGTCCCGAAGTCATGGCCTGGGCACAGCAACCCGATCCCGAACTGCCTCGCGGGCACGTTCTGATCGACGTCGCCGCCACTGCCGTCAACCGCGCCGACCTCCTCCAACGCCAGGGCTTCTATCCGCCGCCGCCCGGCGCAAGCAACTTTTTGGGCCTCGAATGTTCCGGTGTCATCAGTGAACTCGGCGAGGGCGTGAGCGGATGGGCCGTCGGCGACGAAGTGTGCGCACTGCTCGCCGGCGGTGGTTACGCCGAGAAAGTTGCGGTACCCGCGGCGCAACTCCTGCCGATCCCCAAGGGCGTGGATCTGCGAGTCGCTGCATCCTTGCCGGAAGTCGCCTGTACGGTGTGGTCCAACGTCGTCATGCGCGCCGGGTTGCGCCGCGGACACACCGTCCTGATTCACGGGGGCGGCGGCGGGATCGGTACTCACGCCATCCAGGTCGGCAAAGCCCTCGGTGCCCGCGTGGCCGTCACGGCCGGATCTGAAGAAAAGCTGAATCGCTGCCGTGAGCTGGGCGCCGACATCACGATCAACTACCGCGAACAGGACTTCGTCGCCGCACTCACCGACGCCACCGACGGACACGGCGCCGATGTCATTCTAGACAACATGGGAGCGTCGTACCTGGGACGGAACGTCGACGCCCTCGCAATGGACGGCCACATCGTGATCATCGGAATGCAGGGCGGCCGCAAGGGTGAAATCGACATCAGCAAGCTGATGGGCAAGCGCGGAAACATCACATCGACCGGCCTCCGAGGTCGCCCGATCACCGGACCTGGGGGGAAGGCGGAGATCGTCGCCGACGTCCGAGCAAAACTGTGGCCGCTAATTTCCGACGGGGCGATTCACCCGATCGTTTCTGCTGAACTTCCAATCACCGAAGCAGCATTAGCTCATCAGTTGCTGGACGCTGCCGAAACGGTGGGTAAGGTGATTCTCAGGGTGAACTGACAAATCGGTACGGGATCAACCCAGAGTGCCGAGTTCGGCGACCAACTGGTTGATCTCGTACCGCGTCGTATAGGGCGCCAACCCCACCGTGACCGCGCCACCCTCGTCGTTGACACCCAAGGCGTCGAGCAATCGCGAGTTGCCGTGTGTACCGCTCACTGTGGCGATTCGCTTGTCCGCGAGATGAGCGGCCACCTTGTCGGCGGCCATACCCTCGAGAGTGAAACTGAGTGTCGGAACGCGCGTCGGCGCATGGCCGATAACCATGACGTTGGGTAGCGAAGACAGCGAACGCAACAGGTGGTCGAAAAGGCCGTCCTGATAGTTCTGCAGTGAGCTGATGGACGTTTCCAGCCGCTCGCGGCGGGTACCGGTGGCCGATTCGTCGAGGCCGGCCAGGAAGTCGATCGACGACGTAAGACCCGAGAGTAGAGCGAACTGATGTCCACCCACCTCCAACCGCTCGGCACCGCGTGCGTACGGGTTGAGTGACACTGCCGGGATTCGATCCAGCAGACCTGGATCACGGAACACGAGGGCACCGACCTGCGGTCCACCCCAGGACGGAGCACTCACTGCGACGATGTCCGCCCCGAGCTCAGCCATATCCAAATGTGCGTAGGGAGCAGCACCGACTGCGTCGACCACCATGAGTCCGCCGAATTCGTGCAGTCGATCTGCGGCGGCGCGCACGTTAGGCGCCGAGCCGACGATCGGCGAAGCGGCGGTCAACGCCACAAGCCTGGTTGTCGAAGTAATGAGCTCGTTGAACTGCCAACTCGGGAGCTCGCACGTCTCGATCTCGACCTCGGCCCAGCGCACTTGAGCGCCGTAGCGGCTGGCGACGCGCAGCCAGGGCGCCACGTTCGCTTCCTCGTCGAGCCTCGAGAGAACCAGGCCGGTACCGAGCCCCAGACGAGAGCTCAGAGATTCCGCCAGCCAGGCCAGCAGTACAGCTCTGTCTGCACCGAGGACGACCCCAGCGGGATCACCACCGACAAGATCTGCAACGGCGGAACGCGCACTGTCGAGAATTGCCGCACTGCGACGGTTCGAGACGTGTCGACCCGATGACGACGATGCAGCCGCCCGGAATGCGGTGGACACCGTCCGCGAGACCACGTCGGGGATCTGCATGCCCGCTTGCGGATCGAGGTGGATCCAACCGTCGCCGAGTGAGGGAATCAATCCCCGTACACGGGCAACGTCGTAAGCCATGCTCGACACTCTAGGGGCACGGCGCTTCTTAGTCGAAGGCAGACACCTAAATGCTTGTCATTACAGTTACTTTTTAGTTACCATTTTGGGGTTACGCGTAGTTTGTCGGCCCGACACGACAAGATGGAGACATGGAGAACTCAGGCGAAGAACAGGTCGTTGTCATCGGCCGCGACGGCACCGAGACAAGCACCGATCGGCACAGCGCCGATACCCAAGACGGCAGGGACGCGGAGGGTGAATCCATCGCCGACATGGTCGAGCAACCCGCCAAGGTCATGCGAATCGGCACCATGATCAAACAGCTCCTCGAAGAAGTGCGGGCCGCACCGCTCGACGACGCCAGCCGCGTCCGACTCAAGGAGATCCACCGATCTTCGATCCGTGAGCTGGAACAGGGGCTGGCCCCCGAGTTGCGCGAAGAACTCGAACGCCTAACCCTCCCCTTCACCGACGACTCCATCCCGTCGGACGCCGAACTGCGGATCGCACAGGCCCAGTTGGTCGGATGGCTCGAAGGCCTCTTCCACGGCATCCAGACCGCGCTGTTCGCCCAGCAGATGGCTGCGCGCGCTCAACTCGAACAAATGAGACAAGGAGCACTCCCTCCGGGAATGAGCATGGGAGTCCCCCATTCCGCCACGCATCCGGACCAACAAGGGGGCGGAACAGGCCAGTATCTGTAACCACGGTCACCACAGAAAGTCGATGCCGCACCGAGGCCGGTAGGCTCGACCTCCGTGTCAGCATCCGCAACCGAATCAGAGACGTCGGAGCAACCCATGCCCGTGTCCGACTCCCAGACGTTCCATCGCGCCTTCAAAGACCTGCGCGATGGTCTGCGGCAGCGCGAGTTGTGGCTGAGCCTCGGCTGGCAGGACATCAAACAGCGTTACCGCCGGTCGGTCATCGGCCCCTTCTGGATCACTATCGCTACCGGTGTCCAGGCGGCGGCCATGGGCCTCCTGTACTCCGCGCTGCTCAACATTCCGCTCAAGGAATTCCTGCCGTACGTCACCGTCGGACTGATCGTCTGGAACCTGATCAGCGCCAGCATCCTCGAGGGCTCCGAAGTATTCATCGCCAACGAAGGCCTGATCAAACAGCTGCCGTCGGCGTTGAGCGTGCACGTTTACCGTCTGGTGTGGCGTCAGGTGCTGTTCTTCGCGCACAACTTCGCGATCTACGTGGTCCTCCTGTTCGCGTTCAGCATTTGGCAGAACATGAGCTGGACAGCACTCGCGGCAATACCGGCATTTGTGCTGATCGTCGCGAACACCCTGTGGGTGTCCATCGTGTTCGGCATCTTCTCCACCCGATACCGCGACATCGCTCCCATCCTCGGCAGCCTCACCCTCCTGCTGTTCGTACTGACGCCCATCATGTGGACGACGCAGGCTCTCAAGGATCAAAGCCCAGAAGCCGCAGACCGAGTGAAGCTCGCCGAACTCAACCCGCTGTACCACTACCTCGAGATCATCCGAGCGCCACTCATCGGAGCCGACCAGCAGGCCTACCACTGGTACATCGTCATCGCCTTGACCGTCGTCGGCTGGGCCGTCGCGATCCTGGCACTCCGCAAGTACCGGGCACGCGTGCCCTACTGGGTCTAGAGGAAACACATGAGTCAGCCAGTCAGCATCCACACGCAGAACGCGTGCGTCGACTTCCCGATCTTCGACGCAAAATCGCGTTCACTCAAGAAGGCATTCCTCGGCAAGGCCGGCGGATCCATCGGCCGCAACGACTCCGACGTGGTAGTCGTCGAAGCACTCCGCGACATCACGATGACGCTCAAAGAAGGCGACCGCATCGGACTGGTCGGCCACAACGGCGCCGGCAAATCCACGCTGCTGCGCCTGCTCTCCGGCATCTACGAACCGACTCGAGGAACAGCCAGCATCCGTGGACGTGTCGCCCCCGTCTTCGACCTCGGCGTCGGCATGGACCCCGAAATCTCCGGCTACGAGAACATCATCATCCGTGGCCTGTTCCTCGGCCAGACCCGCAAGCAGATGCTCGCGAAAATGGATGAAATCGCCGACTTCACCGAACTCGGCGAATACCTCTCGATGCCGCTGCGCACCTACTCCACCGGTATGCGCGTACGCGTCGCCATGGGCGTCGTCACCAGCATCGATCCCGAAATCCTGCTGCTCGACGAAGGTATCGGCGCCGTCGACGCAGAATTCATGAAAAAAGCCCGCATCCGCCTGCAGAAGTTGGTGGAACGCTCCGGCATCCTGGTTTTCGCGAGCCACTCCAACGAATTCCTCGCCCAACTCTGCAACAGCGCGATGTGGGTCGACCACGGCCAGATCCGCATGCAAGGCGACATCGAAGACGTCGTCCGCGCCTACGAAGGTGACGACGCCGCCGACCACGTCCGCCACGTCATCAGGGACATGGCCCGGGAGAACAACCCCGGGAACGACATGGCCCGGGAGAACAACCCATGAGCACACCCGAAAAAATTATCGGAGTTGTCGTCACGCACAAACGTCGTGAACTGCTGGCCGAATCCTTGAAGGTTCTCAGCACCCAATCTCGGCCGCTCGATCACCTCGTCGTCATCGACAATGCCGACGAAGACGCAGTTCGTGAACTCGTCGAGAATGCCGCGCTGCCCACAAGTTACATCGGTTCCCAGCACAACCTCGGCGGTGCCGGAGGATTTGCCCTGGGCATTTTGTACGCACTTTCACTGGGCGCAGATCGGGTCTGGCTCGCCGACGACGACGGTCGACCCGAGGGTCCGGACGTCCTGGAAACACTTCTCGACTGCGCGATCCGACACAATCTCGCCGAGGTCTCCCCCGTCGTCTGCGACATCGACAACCCAGACCGCCTGGCGTTCCCATTACGCCGCGGCGTGGAATGGCGCCGTCTGCGTAGCGAACTGGGCTCCGAGGATCTCCTGCCGGGAATCGCATCCCTCTTCAACGGCGCATTGTTCACCGCCGACGCGATCGACGCCGTCGGCGTCCCGGATCTCCGCTTGTTCGTCCGCGGGGACGAAGTGGAAGTGCACCGTCGACTCGTACGGTCCGGACTGAAATTCGGAACCTGCTTGCAGACCGCCTACGTCCATCCCAACGGCGCCGACGAATTCAAGCCGATCCTCGGTGGCCGGATGCACACGCAGTACCCCGACAACGAGACGAAGCGCTACTTCACCTACCGAAACCGCGGATACATCCTCTCCCAGCCCGGAATGCGCAAACTTCTTCCACAGGAATGGATTCGGTTCGGCTGGTACTTCCTGATCACTCGCCGCGACCCCGCCGGCCTCCGCGAGTGGATGAGGCTCCGCAAGCTCGGCCGGCAAGAGCGGTTCGAACGCCCGAGTTAATTCGGTTGCGCAAACCGATCGCTGCCTGAGACGATTCCGCACTGACGCATGGTGCGTCCTGAGTTAAACGAGGAGTGAGTACTGATGACTGTCGTGTTCCGCACTTTCAACACCGTCAACACACTCACTTCTTCGCCCTCCAGGACACACTCACCATGCCAGAGAACAACTCTTTCCTGACCGAATACGGCTGGAACACACTACTTTCAGATAAATTCGACGCACTGACACCGCCCGGCGACAAGCCCGGACGCGTCCTTCGCGTCGACCGCGGCCAATGCGATATCGCCGCCGCCACAGGAATTTCCCGCGCCGTCAGCGGCAATGAACCGCTGTGCACCGGAGACTGGGTGACACTTGCCGGTAGCGGGCAGATCGACTGGCCCGAAACATACACGGTCACTTCGATACTCCCACGATCGAGCAGTATCATTCGATCCTCCGCCTCAGGAAAATCCGAAGGTCAGATTCTCGCCGCGAATGTCGACACAGTCGTCGTTGCCACTGCTGCGGACGGCGATGTCGATCTGGGTCGCATCGAACGGCTACTTGCACTCACCTGGGAAAGCGGCGCAACTCCCGTCGTTGTACTCACCAAAGCTGATGTAGCTCAAAACATTTACGACGCTCGCACCACGGTCTCCGCAGTCGCACCTGGTGCCACCGTACTGGCGGTCAGCGCCGAAACTCACGAAGGAATGGACGTACTCGATGCAGTTCTGGACGGCACCGTGGCGATACTCGGTCCATCGGGGGCCGGCAAATCAACCCTCGCCAACGCACTCCTCGGCCATAGCTTCCTCGACACTGGTGCCGTCCGAACAGGAGACGGCAAAGGCCGACACACCACCGTTACGAGGGAACTGATTCCACTCTCCGGTGGACGGACCCTGATCGATACACCGGGTCTACGAGGAGTCGGCATGTGGAACGCCGGCGAAGGTATCGACAAGACCTTCCCCGAAATCGAAGAACTGATCGCGAACTGCCGGTTCTCCGACTGCTCACACACGTCGGAACCAGAGTGCGCTGTTCGGCGCGCTGTGGAACTCGGAGAGGTCCACGAGAGAAGGCTCGCGAGCTACCGAAAACTGCAGCGCGAGAACGCTTGGAACGCCACCCGAAGCGATGCTCGTTTGCAAGCAGAACGCGTCCGCGAGATGAAGGCGATCTCGCGGCGGTTGAAGGATCATTACCGGGGACGAAGACAGTAACGGCCGAACCCTGGCAGCATGGTAGTGATTCCGACGAGAGGTTGCCATGTTCGAGCAGTTCCGTTCCAGCGCCAGGACCAAGCTTCAGCGTGCGGTATCCGAGGTGATCGAGAACGCCGACCATCATAATGCCGAACGCACACGACAGATTCTCGACGAACTAACACGCTCACACAACGAACTGGCCGGGGCCCGCGGGGACATCGCGGGCCTTCGGTCCCGGATCGACGAGCTCGAGTTTCGTCAACGCCGCGATCTCGCCTACGCAGTTGATCTGGAAGCCACCGCATCGAGCGCGACGTTCATCCTGGAGAACATGCGTGTAGTCGAGACGTTCGGGCATCCGCACGACACACTGCGGCACGCGTTGAATTTGGTCGAGACTCCGGGAATGGCACTCGAGTTCGGGGTCGCCAGCGGAACAACGCTAAAGATCATCGCCGACGAGTTTCGCGAACGCGAAGGCACGGTCACGGGCTTCGACGTGTTCTCCGGCCTACCCGAAACCTGGAGGACAGGCTTTCCCGTCGGCGAATTCGCCCAGGAATCGATTCCTGAAGTGCCAGGGGCGCAACTTATTCCAGGTCTCTTTGGCGACACGCTGCCGTCGTTCCTCGAACAGGAAACCGGTCCCGTCGCGTTCCTCCACCTCGACGCGGACCTCTACTCGTCCACCAAAACCGTGCTCGATCTGCTCGGCGACCGACTCGTTCCCGGGTCGGTCGTGATATTCGACGAGTTCTTCAATTACCCGGGGTGGCAACACCACGAGTACCGGGCGTGGACGGAATTCGTCACACGCACCGGCATCTCGTTCGAGTACGTCGGATACACCGTCGACAACGAGCAGGTCATTGCCAGAGTGATCCGCTGAGGATCACTTCTCGTACAGGCGGGCCCAGTTCTCGCGGCTGGTGAGCTGCGGGAACTCGTCGATGAACGCCTGAGCAACACTCGGCGCCTCGGCATAAAAACGCTTGATCACGCCGGCGAGACGGCCGCTCATCTCAGCGGCCTTCTCGCTGTCGAACCGGCGCTCACGCACCCCACCCTGCGACGCATCGGTGACAAAAACATGATCGAAGCGGCCCACATGCCACCACTGCGCGTCCTCGTACGAGATCGCGACGGGACCCCGCTCGAGCTGGTTACGCGCCTGCGTCACAGCACGTTTCGCGAGAACCAGATCCGTCCACAGACCCGGCTTCGGACTTGGCGCGACCCGGCGAATGGGCAACCTGCTCGGCAACTCGGACGCCGGACGAGTCACCGTCTCCGGGAACCGCTTTCGCTCCTCATTGATCGAAGCCAAAGCCTTCTGGCCTCCATCCGCCAAACCGCCGGGTCCCTCGAGGAATCCCTCGATAGCCCGAATCTGTGTGTGCGCGAGACCGTACTGCAAACCGACTATCGAATGTGAAATATCGCGGGCCAATTGCTTGGCCAACGTTTTCGGCGCAAATCCGGGGTCGAGTGAAGCAGTAATCAAACCGTTGCGAGTACTGAAGTAGTGAGCGAACCCGTCGACGTCCTTCCAGTAGAAGTCCGCATGCCAAACAGCAGCCGAGGGCAGTGTGATGGTGGGAATGCCCGCTCGGCCCGCCCGCAAGCTGTACTCGACGTCATCCCACTGGAAAAATACCGGCAACGGCAAACCGATGCGTTCGATGGCCTCGGCGGGGATCAGGCAAGTCCACCAACCGTTGTACTCAGCGTCGACGCGACGTTCCGGAAGCTTCTCGAGAACGCTGGCGTTGCGGACACCGTGCTCGTCCGTCGGTACACCACGCTGAAGTGTGCCCAGATCAACGCGTTCACCCGATGCCAACAGATAGTCCGGATTGAACAGGAACAGCATCTGCGCGCCGATCAGCGCCGGTTCCGTCGTCATGTTCGAAAACGCGCTCAACCGCAGAACCGACTCGGGCTCGCAGAGAATGTCGTCGTCCATCAGGATCACATCGGCATTCGGTCCGGCTTCCGAAGCCTCGTACAGGCCCCTGGTGAAACCACCGGCTCCGCCGAGGTTCGCCTGACGCAGGTAATGCAACCGCGAACCGAACTTCTTCGATACTTCCTGGAACAGCTCACGCGACTCGACCGGATCAGTTCCCTGATCAACCACGTACAAAGCGTCGAGCAAATCCAGGACACGATCATCCGAAGCCAGCGCCGCAACAGTGCGCGCACAGTCATCAGCGCGGTTGAACGTGCAGATGGCAATCGCCACCGGCCGGATCGTTTCCGGCGACGCCACCGTCCACTCGACTTCGTCGACCACGGCATTGCCGCCCTGAGCCTCGAACTGCAGCCACAGGGCACCGCCGTCGACAAACGTGTCGAGCGGCGCGGTCAAGGTGACTGTCTCGCTACCCGTCGCGACAACATTGGTCACAATGCGCCGATGACCGCCGATATCGGAGGCCTGGAGTTGGACGCGGCAGGTGGCCTCGGCCACAATACGAACAGTGACCGTGACCTCGACCACTTTCGTCCAGCGCTGCCAGTAGCTGGCCGGGAATCTCCCGAAAAATGTGTTGGTGTGTGCAACGGCTCCGGGCTGGAGTCGCAACTCGAAACGAGTCCGCGTCGCCACACCTGACTTCGTCACGGCATACAATTCGTCGCTGGCCACCGGCGACGTACCGGTGAACAGCCCACGCTGCACGAGTAGCCGATCCGACGTCGCCCGATGGGAAATCAACTCGACTCCAGGATTGGACTGGTTTTCGGTCTCATTCGCGGTATCCACACTTCGCAGGGTATCCGAAGGGGATTTGCCGCCGTCACTGAAGAACACGGCCTCGGCTACTGTTTCTGGTGCATCCATCCATGCGACCGGGAGAATCTTTGACACTCGAAACGCCGGTTCCTACCCGACGGGAACGCTGGAGTTGGGGTTCCGTGATCCCGGCACTCGTAGGCCTCGGGTTCTTCATGATCACGCAATTCGATCCGCGCTACTTCTATGTCGACGACACCGAGTCCGGCGCGGTCGGCAACTGGCTTCAACTTGGCCATCTCATGCGCGAAGGTGAATTCCCCTCGCTCGTGCTCGACCAATGGATGGCGGGAAACTACCCGGTAGAAGGCCAGGGCGGACTCTGGAATCCGGTCCAGATCTTCATCAACTACATTTCACCGTCCATCGATGACATGGCGTTGTTTGCGACACTCGTCAAGCTCGTGTTCGCCGTCATTCTCGGGTGGGGCGTATACCGCGTTGCCCTCGAGTACGGTGCTCGGCCCTACTGGGCAGCTGTCGCCGGTTCTGCCGCACCGTTTGCCGGCTTCACCCTGTACTTCGAGTTTCCGTCATGGGTGACCTCCCTCTTCGGGATGGCCTGGGTAATACAAGCCTGGGCCAGCGGAATCAGATATGCACGGAATCGGTCGAACCCACTTCCGATGTTCATCTTCCTCTACCTCGCCATAAGCGTCGGATACGTACATAACGCATTGATGGCGGGCGTCGTTGTCGCCTGCCTCATGATCGGCGAGTACGCATACCAGCGAGATTGGCACGTCCCCGTCAAACTCGCCGCGGCCGGCATCGCCGCGGCCGCAGCCGGAGCGATCACCTTCCTGCCCGGAGTACTGACATCTTCCGTCACGTGGCGCAGCGGTGAAGCCGGAACGATCAATGACAATTTCCTCACCGCCCCCTGGTCCGAAACCTTGACCGCCAGCATCCCCTCATCCGTGTCGAGCATCGAATCCTGGACCGGCGAGACAACCTACGCGCCCATCACCTACATCGCTTGGTTCGCGATTCCAGCACTCGCATTCATCGGCTGGCAGGCCGCCTCCCGTGGCCTCCGCGAACTGTGCGCGCCGCTGATCATGCTGGTGTTCGTCCTGCTGTTCACGGCAGGCCCGAGCGCAATCGGCCAAGTACGTTGGCCGGCACGTCTACTTCCCTTTGTTGCCGTAACCGCACTGATACTGCTCGCGATATTGATCAGTAAATACGGCACCACAAAAAATTTGCGAGCGCGAATGTTCGCAGCAGGAGCGCTGGTTCTGATTCTCGCAATCAGAGCTGGATCATCTGGACCTCAGTACTTCGGCCGCCACATCCTCTGGGCGATCACCATAATGATCGCCATCGGGCTTGTCGTCCTCACCGCGAAACGCTGGGGCAGTGCAGCAGCAGCTGGACTGATAATTCTCACGATTGCTCCAGTCGCGTTCTATCAAGTCGCCACATACTCGTCGGTGCTCAGCAAATGGTATCTACCCACCTCGCAAGCAGAAGCCAAAGCAAACTTCCCGGATTGGGAAGGGACAACACTCCAACTCGGAACGCGGAGCTTGACCGACACCTCCAATGCAAATTCCGACCTTCCCTGGACTTCGCAGGTATTCGGCAACTACGCCAAAGTTCTCGACCTCGACTACGTCAACGCTTACACCCCGGTCGGACACCAAGCCTTCAGTGATCTCCTCTGCATTACCTACGATGGGTCCACGTGCGACGACTCCTTCCATCGACTGTTTCAAGAAGACGGTTACACGGGTCGAACCACAGCAGACCTGATGCTTCTGGACCGCGTCGTGCTGCAGAATGCGCAGTTCATGCGCGCCGATCGCCAGCCCCCGCCCCTTGGATGGCATTGGGTGAGCGTCCCGGCAGACATCGCAGACACGGTGTCAGTTCTCGAACGCAACGACGGGCCGATCTCCGACCAACTCGGACGCGTCTCGGCAACTGTGAACGCCGAAGCGACACCAATCTCGTCCGAACCCGACACCGAACATGTGCGTGTCTCATCCGAGCAGGGCGGAAGCATCGTTTTCGCGAGACTGGCCTGGCCCGGATACACCGCCACCCTCGACGGTGAAGTTCTCACAACCAAAGGCCTCGGCGACGTATTCCTCTACGTCGATATCCCACCCGGAACCACAAACGCCGATTTGGTGGTCACCTTCCGCCCGCCAGGTCAACGAATCGGTCTCGTCGGCATGGGATTTGGCGCAGTACTGATCGGCGCAATGACTGTGCTCTACTACCGCGGCAGACGTCACAGCCGCGACGGAACCTCCGCGATCACCACTGACTCGTTGTAGATGAACGGTTTCCCCATCCACCGCGGAAAGGGGAAGGAAAGTGATCGAGTGACAACGAGTCCGGTATCGGCGCAGATCTTTTCCAGATCGGCGCCGTCCAGGAAGACGGTGTGCGTCGGATCGCTGTCGAATCCGCGCTCTTGAGGGCATACCAACATGACCGTCGCACCCGGCTCCAGATACGGCAGATACTCGGCGACGATCCCCGCAACCTCATCCGGCGGTAAGTGCTCGAGCAGGTGTGCCATGAGCATCCCATTGAAAGCGGGACGCTCGGGTTCCGCATGAAACTCTCCGGACGTATAGGCAACCAACCCGAGGGACCGACAAAACTCCACCGAATGCTCGTTGTGATCTACCCCAGCACTTCCAGCCGCAAGGTTCCGCAGATTCCGACCGATACCGCAACCGACGTCGAGAACCCTTCGCCCGCCGAGAAACCGTCGGATGTTCCATTGATACGGTGCCTGAACGTTCAGCACACGCTTCCATCTAGCGCCCTGGAGTTCCTTCAGCCGTGCGGTGTACTCGTTATCGGTGGTATCCGCCCCGCCGCGAATGCCGGCGAACTCCGGGCGCCCATCATCTGTCGATTCTTTGAATTCGGACAACTGACACTCACTTCCCTCGAGTGATCCGGATCATAACTTTTCTCGGCGCGCACTGTCAGGCCACCACTCCGAGAAGTCGGGCGAACTACACGTATACACTGCCCGCCTGTGAAGACCGATAGCACACCCGAGTCGGCGCAAGCCCACCGAATTTCCATCGTTGTGCCGGTTTACCAGGGCGAACGCACACTCAATGCACTGATAGACGAGATCCTTCCTCTCACGACGACACAGACCACACCCCGTGGGCGTCCCATGATCGTCGAAGAGGTGCTCCTCGTCTTCGACCATGGACCGGACGGTTCGGCTGCCGTCATCCGCGCACTCGCGAAACAACATGACTTCATCCGACCCATCTGGCTTTCACGTAACTTCGGTCAACATCCCGCCACCCTCGCCGGGATGGCATCGAGCGGCGGCGAATGGGTCGTGACCCTCGATGAGGACGGACAGCACGACCCCGCTGAAATCGGCGGCCTACTCGACACCGCACTTGACCAGCAGGCGACCCTCGTCTACGCGCAACCCGTCAATGCGGCCCCACACGGCGCATTGCGCAACGCAGCGTCGAAGTCGTCGAAATGGCTCACTACCAAGATTTTGTCGTCCGAGAATTCCGTGAAGTATCAAAGCTTCCGACTCGTCCTCGGCGAGGTCGGACGCTCCGTCGCCGCATACGCCGGCTCCGAGGCATATCTCGACGTCGCCCTAGGCTGGATCGCCGGTGAAGTCACGACCAGTCCCGTCCAACTACGTGAGGAACGTGGCCGAGCATCCGGCTATCACCTCAGAAGCCTACTGTCGCATTTCTGGCGGATGGTTCTCTCCAGCGGCACCAAGGGCCTACGAATGGTGAGCCTCATCGGTTTCTTGTTCGCAGTCGGTGGCCTCGCGATCGTCCTCTACGTGTTGGCTTCGTACATGTTCTTCGACGCCGGCGTCGAGGTGCGCGGATGGGCATCGACAATGATCGTGATGCTCTTCGGTTTCGGTGCCGTCCTCTTCTCGCTGGGCGTGATCGCCGAATACATCGGTGTGGCAGTCAAAACAGCAATGGGAAAGCCTCCCTACCTGATCGTCAGCGATCCGGCAGTCGGCCCACTGGGTCGTCGAGAAGCCTCCGAATCACCCAACATCAAGTCACCCGAATAGCATGAGCATTCCTACCTGGGTAGTCGGCAGCGGTGGCCTCCTCGGCAGTGCCGTAGCGCGCGACCTACATCGCCGCGGAGCCGATATTCGCACCAGTCGCGTGCCGTGGGGGGATCCTGATCGTGCGAAGGACACTCTCTTCGCCGACGCCAGGAAACTGATCGTCGACGCGGCGGGTGGCCCGTGGCGAATGGCATGGTGTGCCGGCGCGGGCGTCAATGGAACCAGTCGTGATGAATTCGCTCGCGAGAACGGACTGATGAAAGACGTCCTCGACGAGTTGGGCACGACGAACGCCGGAACCGGAACCATCTTCCACGCTTCGTCCGCGGGGGGCGTCTACGCAGGCGCACCAGGGGCACCGCACACCGAAGCGAGTGCGACTGCCCCGCTGGCCGACTACGGCTACGCAAAACTCGATGCCGAATCGATAGTTCGCGAGTTCGGTGAGAGAACCGGAACTCGCACTGTCATAGGCCGGTTCGCGAACCTCTACGGCCCCGGCCAGAATCTGGCAAAACCGCAAGGCCTGATCTCACACCTTTGCCGCGGCTATCTAATGTCCATGCCGATCTCGATCTACGTACCTATGGACACGCTGCGGGACTACGTCTACGTGTCCGATGCCGCCGAGATGGTGGTCGACAGCTTCAAACAAGCAGAAAACTCGCCTGTAGGTGTCGTCACCAAGATCTATGCCTCCGGTCGCAGCGTCACGATCGGAGCGATTCTCGGAGCCTGCCACTCCGTGTTCCGGACACGGCCGAACGTTGTCCTTGCCAGCTCCCCACTCGCGTCTGCGCAGGCCAGAGACCTACGGCTGAGATCGATCGTCTGGACAGAACTGGACCAACGACCCCACCGTCCGCTACCAGCCGGCATCGCCTCGACCCTGGACTCGATACGACGGGGCTTGGCCGATCAGAAGTGACATCGCAGGACTCAGTCGGCGGTTTTCTCACCCGCAGCAATGTAAGCCTGCTCGGTCGCATCCTTCTGTGGACGCCACCACAATTCGTTGTCGCTGTACCAACCGATGGTTGCTTCGAGGCCGCTACGGAAATCCTTGTAGCGCGGCCCCCAACCAAGCTCTTCCCGGAGCAAACTCGAATCAATCGCATACCGCACGTCATGACCTGGGCGGTCGGTTACAAAATCGAACTCGTCACGACTCTTGCCCAATATTTGAAGAATCGACTCCATAACTGTTCGGTTGTTCACCTCGCCGTCCGCACCGATCAAATACGTCTGTCCGATCCGTCCGCCGTCGATGATCGCCCACACAGCACTGTTGTGGTCGTCGACATGGATCCAGTCACGAACGTTCAGACCGTCGCCATAGAGCTTCGGCCGCAGCCCTGCGAGAACGTTGGTGATCTGCCGCGGAATGAACTTCTCGACATGCTGATATGGACCATAGTTGTTCGAACAGTTCGACAATGTCGCGCGAACGCCGAAGGACCGCGTCCACGCTCGCACCAACATGTCGCTCGACGCTTTGGTAGCCGAGTACGGGCTCGATGGGTTGTATGCAGTCGATTCCGTAAATCGATCAGGGTCGTCGAGTTCCAGGTCCCCGTAAACCTCGTCGGTGGAAATGTGGTGATAGCGGACGTCGTGCTTACGCACCGCCTGCAACAGAGTGAAGGTGCCCACAATGTTGGTGTGCACGAACGGCCACGGATCGCCCAGTGAATTGTCATTGTGCGACTCTGCAGCAAAATGAACCACTACATCCGCAGCCCCCACCAGCTCGTCAACCAGAACTGCGTCGGTGACGTCACCGTGAACGAATGTGATGCGATCCGCGATGGAATCGAGCGAAGACTTGTTGCCCGCGTAGGTCAACGCGTCAAGCACAGTGACCTTTACCTCGGGACGCTCAACCACCGTCTGATGTACAAAGTTGGCGCCGATAAAGCCTGCACCGCCAGTGACGAGCACCCTCATGTTTGCGCCTCCACAATCACCGAATCGAACCGATCAACCTACCGGCCACGCACGATACCGTGCGCCCGAGATTTGTTTCTCCCGCGAACACTGGAACACTGCGAGTCATGCGCGGAATCATTCTGGCGGGCGGCACGGGGTCGAGGCTGCACCCCATCACACTCGGTGTGAGCAAACAGCTGGTCCCGGTATACGACAAACCGATGATCTACTACCCACTCAGCACTCTGATGCTGGCCGGGATCCGCGACATCTTGATCATCACCACAGTGGACGACGCACCGCAGTTCCAGCGACTGCTCGGCGACGGATCCCAGTTCGGGGTAAATCTGACTTACCAGGTCCAACACGAACCGAACGGCCTGGCACAGGCCTTCGTTCTCGGTGCTGATCACATCGGTTCCGAATCCGCTGCGTTGGTCCTGGGCGACAACATCTTCTACGGTCCCGGTCTCGGAAGTAAGCTCACGCGGTTCGAGAACATCGACGGGGGCGCCGTCTTCGCGTACTGGGTATCGGACCCCACAGCCTATGGCGTCATCGAATTCGATCGCGAGGGCAAGGCGGTTTCGCTCGAAGAGAAACCGGCAAACCCCCGCTCCAATTATTCGGTACCGGGCCTGTATTTCTACGACAACGACGTCGTCGCCATCGCAAAAGACCTCAAACCGTCGGCGCGCGGAGAGTACGAGATCACCGACGTCAACCGCGCCTACCTGGATGCCGGGCGCCTTCAGGTCGAAATACTTCCCCGTGGAACCGCCTGGCTCGACACCGGCACCTTTGATTCGCTCCTCGACGCATCCAACTACGTGCGGACAATCGAAGAGCGCCAGGGACTGAAAATTGGCGCGCCCGAAGAAGTAGCGTGGCGCCACGGTTTCATCACCGATGACGAATTACGCGAACGTGCCGAAAAATTGCTCAAATCGGGCTACGGAAAATATCTTCTCGATCTTCTCGAACGTGGCAAGGACTGGTGACATGACAAGTACTCACATAACAAGCCAGTACCGCGAACTGAAAGTCCCCGGAGCCTGGGAATTCACACCCAAACAGTTCGGCGACGACCGCGGTGTCTTCCTCGAATGGTTCCGCGAACCCGGATTCTCCGACATCACCGGACGCACGCTCGATCTCCAACAAGCCAATTGCTCGGTCTCCGCCGCCGGAGTCCTACGGGGCATCCATTTTGCCGATGTCCCTCCAGGACAAGCCAAGTACGTAACCTGCATCAAAGGCGCGATTCTCGACATCGCGGTAGACCTGCGCGTAGGTTCACCGACCTTCGGGCAGTGGGACTCGGTCCTCCTCGACGACACCGAACGCCGTGCAATCTTCCTGCCCGAAGGGCTCGGCCACGCCTTCCTCTCCCTCGAAGACAACTCAACCGTCGTGTACCTGTGCTCGACCGGGTACGCCCCCGAACGCGAACACGAAGTTCACCCGCTCGACTCCGACATCGCCATCGACTGGCCCACTGTCGGAAGAAACGGGGAACCGCTGAACATCACCCTCTCAGCCAAGGACACCGCAGCGCCCTCACTGCAGGACGCTCTATCCGCTGGGCTCCTGCCCACATTCGGCGAAGGCTGATGGTGTCACCAGACGCAACAGCGACGCCACCCGCCGGGATGACCGGCAAACCCGGCCTACTGATGCGCGTCGTCAAAAATCAGCCACTCGCATTTCTGCTGGTCGGCGGTATCAACACAGTTCTCGGAACGGCATGGTTCATCGTCTGGCAAGTCTCACTCGGCGATCAACTTGGTTATCACTTCGCGATCGTCGCCGGATACCTCTGCAACGTGCTGTGCGCTTTCGCAATGTACCGGTATCTCGTTTTCGAAGTCCGCGGCCACTTCTTGCGCGATTTCTGGCGATTCGTCATCGTCAACTCCGGCGCCTTCGTCGTCAACATTGCGCTGATGACACTCGCCGTCACGCTTCTACATTTTCCACCCATCCCGTCCCAGCTCGTCATCACTGCAGTTACCGCGACAGCAAGTTTCTTCGGTTACCGCGACTTCTCATTCAGTAGAAAAAAGAGAACAGGCACCTCATGACCCCCCGTGTATCAGTCGTCGTCCCGGCCTACAACAATGCCGAATACATTGCCGAGACGATTGATTCGATCTTGAATCAGACCTTCCAAGACTTCGAATTGATCATCTCGGATCATTCCTCCACTGACGACACCATGAAGGTCCTGGCACGATACGCCGACGACCCACGCATCGAAATCCTGACCACAGAAGCCGGCGGCGGTGCAAAGCGGAACTGGGACCGTGTCAGTGAAGCCTCAAACGGTGAACTACTGAAGCTCGTATGCGGTGACGACACGATCTATCCCGAATGCCTCGCCGAACAGGTTGCAGCGTTCGACAAACACCCCACTGTGGTTCTCGTTGCTTCGCAACGCAAACTCGTAGATGCGAACGGAAAGACCATCCTGTCTGCTCGCGGGCTCGCCGGCCTGAAGGGTCTCGTCAGCGGACGAGAAGCCACCCGCAAGACGGTCACCGCTGGAGCAAATATCTTCGGAGAACCCGGGTGCGTGCTGATGAGGCGCTCAGCTTTGAAAGCCATCGGATGGTGGGACGACACAAATCCGTACGTCATCGACGAGGCCACCTACACCGGCGTAGCACTTCAAGGAGACGTCTACGCGATCGCCAAACCACTCGCGTCATTCCGCGTCAACGCCGGGCAATGGAGTGTCCGACTTGCCAAGGAACAGGCCGGTCAGGCGGCTGCATTCCATAAAATCCTGCGCGAGTCCGATCCGACACTCGTATCCGCGATGGACGTCCGGATCGGCGATCTACGCGCACTTGCTACCTCGTTCATGCGTCGTGGGGTCTACATGTTGTTGCGGCATCGCATGTCCTGAGTCAGTCCCAGTCGGCAATCTTCACCGTCACGACACTGGACTATCCGCGGATTGGGTACACCGACGATATGGGTCGACCGATGAGGAAACGCAGCGGAAAACGTAGCCTGTGGCTGGCCGGGCTACTCGTATTGGGACTGGGTGGGCTCGCATTGGTCGCGCCGCCTCTCACACCTGGAACGTATCCCGGCACCACAGAATCTGCGCCCGTCACGGTTATCACTACCGCCCCGCCGTCACCGATCGTCTCGCTCACACCCGAAGAACTCGCGGCACGGGTGGTCCCCAGCATCGTGACGATCACTTCCTCCGGAGGATTCACCACCACCGCCGGAACCGGCATCGTTCTCTCTCCTGACGGAGTGGTGTTAACCAACCACCACGTCATCAGCGGAGGTTCCGAGATTACTGCGACAAGTATGTCCAACGGCCTGATCTACGACGTCGAGGTGCTCGGCTACGACAGCGATCAAGATCTCGCGGTGCTTCGGTTGGCCGGCGCATCCAATCTTCCCAGCGCGACTGTAGGCACGGCCGAAAACGCCAAGCGAGGCGATCCGATCACTGCGATCGGAAACGCCGAAGGCGAGGGTGTTCCACTGCCTGCACCCGGAGTCATCACCAACTTGGGCGTCACGGTCAATACCCGCAATTCGACGGACGGATCACGAAACCAGCTAATGGGCCTTATCGAAGTAGACGCCGACATCCGGCCCGGCGATTCCGGCGGTCCTCTGGTGAACGCCGCTGCCGAGCTTATCGGTGTCAGCAGTGCCGGCAACGCCATTGCTGATCGCACCGAAACCTCGCCCGCCCCACAGTCGTACGCTATACCCATTGATATCGCCCTTCCCGTTGTCGACCAAGTACTCAGCGGACTCTCCTCGGAGACGGTTCGTGTCGGCCCGACACCAATTCTCGGCGTAGCCGTCAAGGATCACCGCGACGCCTCGCCCGGAGCGGAAGTTGTTGCTGTGAGCTTTGATTCACCCGCCGAGAAGGCAGGTCTCACCAAGGGTGCCGTCATCACCGAATTCGGCGGCACCCCCATAACTTCGTCCGCAGATCTCAACTCAGTGATGAGCTCACGAAAACCCGGCGACGCCATCGATGTGAAGTGGACCGACGCACAGGGTCAGCCGGCCGCCGGGTCCCTCGTCCTGGACGAGGGCCCGCCGCGGTAATTCAGATCGCTCCGGGATCTGCGTCGTCACCGGATGAATCCTGCCGACCCGCTTTCTCGCGGCGCTGAGTGTGATTGCGACGCCGGATGATTGCGTAGGCACGATCCAGTAGCTCACTCGGATGGTGCCGAAAGTTGACTCGCGGGCGTCGTTCCGGATCTATGTGTGCGGGTGGTGTCCACTCGGTTCTGCCGGCATAGGCGTCATCGCCGGTCCGAGGATTGGTTTTCCAGCCCTCGCCGCCCTGCTTCACCGAACCATGACAGCTGTCGCAAGCAAGTGTGAGGTTGTCGATGTCAGTGCGGCCTTTGTCATTCCATTCGGCCATGTGGTGCACCGCACACCGCGACGGCGGGGCATCACAATTCGGTCTGGTGCACCCCCGATCTGCAGCGATGAGAGCCAACCTCTGGTCGACGGAGGCCAACCGTTTTCCTCGACCGAAATGTAGTGGTCGGCCGTTCTGATCGAAGAGAACCAGCACCGGATGTGCTTTTTCAGCCATCGCCAGTGCCTCGTGAATGGGAAGAATTCCGCCGGTCGCGGTGGTTGCCACACCTCCGATCGATTCCTCCAACTGCGCCAACGTCATAGTGATGATCACGGTTGCCGGGAGGCCGCGGTGCTTGCCCAATATGCCGTCGTCGAGCACACATTTGAGCAGCGCCGAGAACGCGTCGTGGTTCCGTTGACCTGCGGAGCGGGTGTCTCGTGCTGCGGCCGCAACGATGTCGGACTCGCGCACTTCACTGCTGTCTCCGGTCGGCGATTCGGGATCATCCGGGTTGTTCATGCCGGGCCTCGCCCACTTGGCCAGAACCACATCGAGTCGTGCACGCGCGACCGGATCCAGTTCGCCAGAAATCCGCGACATCAGATCCACATCTTGGTGCCGGACATTGAGATACCGTCGGCGGCGCCGATCTCTGTCGTCGGTGAGTGCGCCATCCGGATTGAGCCAGGCCAATGCCTCGACCCCCGCTGCAGTGACTCCCTCGGGAGTCCCGGTTCGGGCATACTCGGCCAGGATCATCTCGAGGCTTTGGCGCGCTTCGAAATCGACGGCGTTCGGAACCTTGTGCATTACATCAGCAATGGACGAAATGTGGTCACGGCCAATGTCACCGTCCCGCACGCCTTCTCCCGTTCCTGCCAGTACCGCCGGAAGTGATTCCCCCAGAGGTGAAACCCGCTGCACCACAGACTTTGCCGCCCGCACTCGCCGCGACGCATCAGTCGCGGAAATTCTCAGCGTCTGGATGAGCAGTTGATGGGGTGAGCGCAATCCGTGCCGGATGTGCAGACTACGACTCAGGCACTCCGAAATAAGCTGGTATGCAATGGCATCCAGAAACCGAACAATTCTCTCCAACCGTCGTAGAGACTCGAGAACGGCATCCTCCGTGAGCACAGAAACAGGACATTGCACCAACTCTTCAGCAGCGCACAACAACACATCGGTCAGGTCACCATGCCCACCGTCATCTGGCTCGATTTCGTCCACAAGAACCCCCCGGTTCGAACTTGCTCCAAACCTTAAACCTGGGGTCCGACAAAAACTCAGGCGATGCGAATCGAGATGAATTTTGCGACGTCGCGAAGCGCAGCCCGACTTTCCGGCAGACTCGGCAACACCGCCGGAAATGCGTGAATTTGACCGTTCCAAATCTGCAGCGAACATTCGACTCCAGCTGATGAAAGCCGCTGCGCCATCAGTTCCGAATCGACTCGGAGCACTTCGGATTCGGCCGCGATCAGCAGCGACGGCGGCAGGCCGGCAAGGTCGCCGTCAATGGGCGACAACGCCTTACCACCCAATTTTCCGATGGCCGCCAAGGCTGATACCGGAGCAATGACATCGCGTCGGGCATTGGCGTGAACAGCTTTCGTGGTGCAGTCCAGATCAAGGAGCGGCGACAGTCCGACCAACCCGGCCGGAACTGCGAGTCCGGCAGCAGCGGCCGCCAATGCCGTTGCGAACACCAGGAATCCACCCGCCGAATCACCCACGAATACCGTCTTCTCCGGCAAAGCGCCCTGCGTCAGGAGCCATCGATAGGCACTGAGGCAATCGTCGACCGACCCACTGATGGACGTAGTCGGCAACTGCCGATACGCGAGATGCAACACCGGCAGACCTGTTCGTTTGGCAATACTCGCAACCACCGGACGATGTGTGTTGAGGCCGCAACACATGAACCCCCCGCCGTGCAGGTACAGGACAACACCGTCACGAATATCGGCGGTCGAGCCGGCGATATGCACCAATTCGCCGTCGAAACCCGGAAAGCGCACGGCTTCTCGATCGATGCCCGACGGAATCCGCACCCCCGCCGCAGTATCCAGAACCGAAGCACGTCGAATGGCGCCGAGCGTCAGCGGCGCAACTCCCACCACCGGACGAACCATCCAGCGGCACGCGTTGTACAGAACCTGCGATTCGAGACTGGGCCTGCCGTACCGCATACCGGTCCGGCGAGTGACTATCGGCGTCAGAGACATCCGTTGAGGTTAGAAGCGATCAGCTTCCGAAGAGGTCGACTTCGTCAAGATCCTCGACGATCGTCATTTTCCTTTTCCGTCCGCCGATGACCTTGCCGAGATTGCGCAAACCACCGGTCGACGCTTTCGGAGCGGGTGGAATGCGCTGTGGTGCGACTCGGGTCCGAGCAGCCCGCTGCACAGGCTTAGGTGCAGGTGCAGGTGCAGGTGCAGGTGCCGCAACAACCCGTTCAACAGGCGTCGGCCCCACAGCAACCACACGCTCTTCGGCAAACTCCTCGACAACGTCCACCGCAACGACGTCAGTCGCAATTGTCACTGCAACGACGTCAGTCGCAATTGTCACTGCAACGACGTCAGTCGCAACTATCACCGGCGCAACCAGTTCCGGCGTGACAACTTCCGCCTCGACAGACTCCTCGATCTGCGCCGGCCCGTCGAATACGGGGAACTCCTGCGCCCACCGGACGTGACTGGCAAGTCCACGCGATTCGAGTTCGCAAACAAGATCTTCGTGCCACGATGCGTCGCCGGAGTCCCCGAACGCGCGCGCATCGTCACTCACCCAGAGCACTTCGACGCCCGGGTTCCGGTCGGCAAGATCGAGCACTGTCAGCCAGTTCAGGGTCGCGGGATATCCGTCGCGCTTTTTCTTGTCGACGTACGGCCTGCGCATCGAGATTGCCCGTTCGGCGATCTCGATGTGCGACACCTCGACTGGATCGACAACCTCGACTCCGATCTGCCGGAGATCGTCCACAACGTCTTGGACATACCCGTCAGCTTTGTCGTGGGCCGCGTCGATGAATCGAGTGAGGTCTCGGCGTAGGCCGAGTCGGTCGTACATCCGTGCCGACGCACTCAGCGCGGCGATCATCTCTGCGGATTCCGCGCGGTAGCGGTTGGCTACGTCGAGAACTACCAGGTGGGGTACGACTACGCGGAGTCCGCGGGCCTTGGCGTCGGCAATGGAATTGTCGAACCGCACACCCCGAGACAGGGCGGAGGAATCGAGGACGATGATCATGGTCTCGATTCTCTCTCGAGAAACCGGACGAATACGCTAATTCACCCCGAACCGTTACTTGATTTTAAAGATCACAGCCCGCTGAACGATGAAGTTGATGACCGTCGCGGTGCCCTGCGCAATGACGAAGGCCAAGGGCAGACTCCACCACTGGTCGTCGAAAACCTGGTTCATCAGCTCGTTGAGCCAGACCTGGATCCCGAAAGTCACGGCATACAGCACCACAACAGCGATGAACCGCGTACGCGACGGCTCGGCCTTGAACGTCCACCGGCGATTAATGAGATATGCCGTCGTGGTGCCCGCGACGAAGCTCAGCGATTTTGCGGCGATGCGCGGCAATCCCAGCGCGAGGAGCAGCACGTACAGCCCGTAATCTACGACCGCCGACAACCCGCCGGTCGCTACAAACCGGATGATCTGCGTTTTCAGGTCCATTGCATCATCGGCGAGGTCCGTCGTGACGGGGATCTCCACCGGCAACGGGACATGGGGTTCGTGCTGGTGGTTCGCAGGCGTTTCAGGCACGACGACGAGAGTAACCACTCGAGCCGAAGCTATCCGCACTACTCCCAGGTAACCTCTACCTTGATGTCCACGACAGCAGAAGAGACGCCGCAGCAGGCTCTCCACACCCAAGCCCGCACCCTCACCGGTTGGGGACGCACCGCCGCCACCACCGCACAGGTGTTGTCCACCCCCGACGTGGAAGTAATCGCAAGCGCGGTTGCCCAGGTTGCGGAAAAGAACGAGTCCAAGCCGTCGCACTTGCGACGTGGTGTCATCGCGCGCGGTCTCGGCCGCTCGTACGGTGATCCGGCGCAGAATGCCGGCGGCTTGGTCATCGACATGAATGCGCTCAACCGTATTCATCGGATCGATCGTGACACCGCTTTGGTGGACGTCGACGCCGGAGTGAATCTGGATCAGCTGATGAAGGCTGCTCTGCCGTTCGGCCTGTGGGTTCCGGTGTTGCCGGGTACTCGCCAGGTCACGATCGGCGGCGCCATCGGATCCGACATTCACGGCAAGAACCACCACAGCGCGGGCAGCTTCGGCAACCACGTCGTGTCGATGGATCTGCTGACGGCCGACGGCAAGGTTCGTACCCTCACCCCCAAGGGCGGGCGCAACGATCCCAAGGCTGCTCTCTTCTGGGCCACCATCGGCGGCATGGGCCTGACCGGCATCATCTTGCGCGCGACCATCAAGATGACGCCTACCGAAACGGCGTACTTCATCGCCGACGGCGATGTCACCCACACTCTCGACGAGACCATTGCGCTGCACAGCGACGGTAGCGAAGCCAACTACGAGTACTCGAGCGCCTGGTTCGACGCGATCTCCGCGCCCCCGAAGCTCGGCCGCGCGGCAGTCTCGCGTGGTTCCCTGGCGAAGCTCGATCAGCTTCCCACCAAGTTACAGAAGGACCCCCTCGCGTTCGACGCGCCGCAGCTGCTGACGTTCCCGGACGTCTTCCCGAACGGCCTCGCCAACAAGTTCAACTTCAGCGCGATCGGCGAGGTCTGGTTCCGCAAGGCGGGCAACTACCAGGGCAAAGTCCAGAACCTGACGCAGTTCTACCACCCGCTCGACATGTTCGGTGAGTGGAACCGCGCCTACGGATCCAACGGTTTCCTGCAGTACCAGTTCGTGGTGCCGCCGGAGGCGGTCGAAGAGTTCAAGAAGATCATCGTCGACATTCAGCGTAGCGGGCACCACTCGTTCCTCAATGTGTTCAAACTCTTCGGCGAGGGCAATCAGGCACCGCTCAGCTTCCCGATCCCGGGCTGGAACATCTGCGTCGACTTCCGCATCAAGCCGGGGCTCAACGAGTTTGTCACCGAACTCGACAAGCGTGTCCTCGAATTCGGTGGACGCCTGTACACGGCCAAGGATTCGCGGACGTCCGCAGAAACCTTCCACGCCATGTACCCGCGCATCGACGAGTGGATCGCGACGCGCCGAAAGTATGACCCCACAGGCGTTTTCGCCTCCGATATGTCCAGAAGGCTGGAACTGTGATCAACGCTGTAGGTAACCCGCAAACTGTTTTACTTCTCGGTGGAACATCCGAGATCGGCCTCGCTATGTGCGAGGAGTACCTGAAGAAGGCGCCGGTTCGCGTCATTCTGGCGACGCTCCCCGGTGATCCCGGCAGCGATGCCGCGGTCAAGCAGTTGGAAGCCAAGGGCGCCACCAAGGTCGAGGTTGTCGACTTCGACGCCGTGGCCTTCGACAGCCACCCCAAGGTCATCGATGCGGCATGGTCCGGCGGCGACGTCGACGTCGCGATCGTTGCATTCGGCCTGGACGGCGACCCCGAGGAACTGTGGCAGAACCAGCGCAAAGCTGTGCTGGTCGCAAACGTCAACTACACCGCGGCAGTGTCCGTCGGTGTGTTGATCGGCGAAAAGATGAAGGCTCAGGGCTTCGGCAAGATCATCGCGATGTCCTCGGTTGCCGGTGAGCGCGTTAAGCGCGCCAACTTCGTCTACGGCTCCACCAAGGCCGGCCTGGACGGCTTCTACCTGGGCCTCGGCGAGGCGTTGGCAGAGTTCGGGCCGAGTGTGACGGTGGTACGTCCGGGCATGGTGCGTACCAAGTTCAGCGCCCACGTCAAGGAAGCGCCGCTCACTGTCAACAAGGAAGACGTCGCGAAGCTCGCTGTTGCAGCGTCCGACAAGGGCAAGGAAATCGTCTGGGCTCCGGGTCCGTTCCGCTTCGTGATGATGGGCCTGCGCCACGTCCCGCGCGCGGTTTTCCGGAAGTTGCCGGTCTAAGCTCTTTTCGTGTCACAGACAACAACTGAGCCTGCTCTGAAGAATCTGTCCCCGTCGCCGTGGCGTAATGCCGCGGCGACGGTGGTGGAAATGCTGCTCGCTGCATTCGTGGCCGTCGCCGTTGCGGCGGTAGGACTGTTCGCTTTCAGCAAGGTCGACTGGCCGGCGTTCACGTCGTCGAATGTCACGCAGGCTGTCACGACGGTCCTGCAGGTCGTCTGTATCGCCGTAATCGGCATTGCCGTTCTAATGTTCCGCGCCCGAAAAGCCGAACGTTTCGCGAAACTCCTGTCGTGGGCTGGACTCTCGGGATTCGTGACGACGACGCTCGGGCTTCCCCTCGCTGCGACAACCTTGTATCTGCACGGGGTTTCCGTCGATCAACAGTTTCGCACCGAGTACCTGACCAGGCTCACGGATTCTGCTGCGCTGCATGACATGACGTACGTCGATCTGCCGCCCTTCTATCCGGCCGGCTGGTTCTGGATCGGCGGACGGGTCGCGAACCTGCTGGGAATGGACGGCTGGGAAGCGTTCAAGCCTTACGCAATCGGCTCATTGGCGGTAGTTGCCGTTGTCGCACTGGTGTTGTGGACCAAGCTGATTCGACGCGATTGGGCTGTTGTCGCCGCATTGGCCGTCACGGCAGTCGTGTTGGCGTACAACTCTCCTGAGGCCTACGGCGCCGTCGTCAACCTGCTGATTCCGCCGGTACTGATCTTGGCGTGGGGCGCGCTGGATCGGCCGGGCGCACAACGCTTCGCCGGAGCGGGCGCTGTTCTGGGCACCGGTTTGTTCCTCGGATTCGCCGCAACCGTCTACACCTTGTATCTCGGGTTCACTGCCTTTGCCGTGACGTTGATGGGGGTCATTGCCGCGGTACTCGCCGCGCGCGCCCAAAACACCTGGAAAGCCGCACTGGGGCCGCTGGTTCGGTTGGCAGCAATCGCGGTAATCTCCGGCCTGGTTGCGCTGATCGTGTGGGCTCCCTATCTGATCAAGGCCCTCTCGGGCGCTACCGCGGAGTCCGGCACAGCGATGCACTACCTGCCGGATTCCGGTGCGGTACTGCCCTTCCCGATGCTGAAATTCTCACTCGTCGGCGCGCTCTGCATGTTGGGCACCGTCTGGTTGATTTCCCGTTTCCTGTTCTCACGCCGCGCACGTGCGCTGGGGATCGGCGTTATCTCCGTCTACCTGTGGGCTCTACTGTCTATGACGGTCACCGTCGCGGGCACCACCCTCCTCGGATTCCGACTTGAACCCGTACTCATTGCCCTCCTCGCAGCAGCCGGCGTGTTCGGGTTCTTCGAGTTCGCGGGATGGATTGTGTTGGCCACAAGTGAGAATCCTCGGGTCAAGGCAGTGTTGGTTGCACTCGGCGTGATCGGCACAATTGCTTTCGCGCAGAACATCCCACAAGTATTGGCACCGGATATCGCTGTCGCCTACAGCGATACTGACGGCAACGGCGAACGGGGCGACAAACGTCCGCCCGGAGCCGAAGCGAATTATGCCGACGTCGATCGCATCATTCGCGAGCAGTTGGGTCGCGAACCCCATGACCTCGTGGTGCTGACGGCCGACATCGGATTTTTGAGCTTCTACCCGTACTACGGGTTCCAGGGACTCACGTCGCACTACGCAAATCCGTTGGCAGACTTCCGCGCTCGCGCGGAACTGATCAAGAAGTGGTCGGAACTCGATACGTCCGACGAGCTGATCGCGGCTTTGGATTCCGCACCGTGGCGGGCACCCGACGCCTTCGTCTTCCGCCAGGGAGCCGACGGCTACACCTTGCGTCTGGCCGAGGACGTCTATCCCAACGATCCCAATGTTCGCCGATACACAGTCACATTCCCGAAAGAACTGTTCGACAGCCCGCAGTTCACAGTTACCGAGCAGGGACCATTTGTGGTGGTAACCCGCACCGGCGCAAGCCGACCGGGATAGACCTCACAGTGGGCTTCCTGACGAGGGCGTTGACGCAGTGCCCTCCGCACCCTAACTTCATACGGTGACGAGAACCGATGCCCGAGCGGCAATGATCGATGCGGCCGAGCGATTGGTGGCAGAGCGTGGCCTGGCCGCGATGACCTTGCGTGATGTCCAAACTGAAGCGGGGCAGGCAAACAAGTCGGCCGCGCAGTACCACTTCGGTTCACGTGAAGGGTTGCTGACAGCGGTGGTCGATTCGCGGATGAAGCCTGCCGGGGAGCGTCGCCGTGAACTCCTCGACGCAATCGACCTCGGGCCGCAGCCTCCCACCATGCGCCAACTGGTGGAAGCGTTGATCCTGCCGTTGGCGGAGCAAACCATCGAACGTGAGCACAGTTTGTACGCTCGGTTCCTGGTGCAGTCGATTTTTGATCCGGCGATGTCGTCGACCATCCGTGAACACATGCGCGCTGAGAGTTTCCGGGACGTTCGACGCCGGATCGAGTCCATCTCCCCGTTGCCGGCCGATATCGCGGAGTTGCGAACGGGCACGCTGGCGGTTCTCAGTGTCGTAACTTTTGCCACCTGGGAAGGCAGAATTCACGGACCGGCAGAGTCTGCGCCGATCGTCGCCGATCTGATCGAAAGTTGCCTCGGGGCCTTGAACGCACCTGCACCGGCGAGGTAAGTCCAACCGTTCACACCGAGTTTGTCGCCGTCATCTCCGGGGTATTCGGCTGTTACATGGGGCAGTTGACAGCAACTGCATCCACCATCTTGCCGGGGCAGGTGATGACATTGAGCGAACTCTTTGCGCCGAGTCGCGAATTGGTTCCGCATCGCGCAATCTTGGATGCAGCGGAGCACACTCTTGTCATTGCGCGGGGGCGGCCGTACGGCGCGGAGCAAGCGTTCCACGAGTTGCTGGGTGTTGCCATCCGCCATCGCGTCGAAGTGCTCACTCTGGCGCGGGCACTGATCGATGTCTCCGCCGCGCGACCTCCGGACGACCTTCCCGCGGATACTGCACATACGGTCGCACTCCAGGAGTGGGGCGACCTCTTGGATCTTCCTGTGCAGGAACGCCCCTCGCTGGACAGTGGAGCCTCGGACAACATCGAGCCTGCTGTGGATTTTCTACTCTCCTCAGATGCATCCGGACGTGTCGTGAATGTGTCACTTGCCTTCACTGTCGGCGCGATCATCGGACTCTTCGCGCACGACTGGATGGTCTTGTTGCTCGTGACGGCGGTATGCACCATCTGGGCATCGGTAGCGATCGTCGTGAAAATTGTTCGACACTCGCGCACACACAGTTGGGCGAGTTCAGATTCAAAAACCAGGTCGAACCCTGAGGGCAGCAACAACTCTCGCCGTCACGCTATTGCAGCGTAACGGCGAGGGTTGTTGAGTCGCATCAGCCCCTAACCTTGAAGACGCTGCGGCGCACCGTAAGTCACTACCGTGTCACCATTGGACGTGACCGCCTTTGCATATGGCCGAATGGTTACCGGTCCGAGGGCGCCCTGCACATACCCGTGAACTCCGGACAACCGCACCGACGCTTCCGGACCGTCGAACGACTGGCCCTCCAGCAATGCGACATCGGTGATTCCGCCCGGAGACAGATCAACATCAAGTTCCTGCGACGGAATGATGTCTCCACCGATCACAAAACCGTTCGAGATGTCGAGTCCCAGAATCGGCTCGTTCGCGATATCGCCGATACCGAGATTCGTTCCACCGGTCACGCCCCAGTCGAGTCCCGGAGTGTTGAGCACGACAGTTGCACCGGCCAAGGCGATCGGATAACCGATCTGATAGCCGATTGTCAGCTTCGTGCCGGTGAAACTGTCGGCGCCTGGTCCGTCGATCTTTACGCTTGCAATTCCGTCGTGGAAGAACTCGACGCTGAGCGGGGAACTGTCGAGCGGCGGAACGGTATGGATTGACGTGTCCATTTGCAGGACTTCTATCCGGTTTCCTTTGGAGTCGACAATCGAACTGGCGTTGTCGACGCCGGCCGATGCACTGGTGCTGCCTAAGGCGATAGCAAGGGCCGCGACGGCCCCGACCACGCCGATACGAGACTTTCTTCCCACACTGTTCTCAGTCGCTGCGCCGTCACAAGCCCGTGGAGTCGTCATGCACAAGCACCATCCCATCCGGTAGTGGCCCCGGACGAATTTCCGGTTCGTGGACAGAACAGAATTCGTCGAGGCTGTGTCAACGAATTCGAGTTGCACGAATTCGAGCAAGACTCTTCGGAGGTACCCACGTCACAAAGCCGTCAAACTGCGGCGGCCGATGATCTCGATCCGAGCACGTCAGATCCAAAATCGACGAATGGACGTGTCCCAAATATCCCGCTCACCGCACTGTCGGCGAAATGTGAACACATTGTTCGTTAGGCTGACGGGAGAAGTTACCGAATCGATACCTGAGTTGCCACCTCGTAACCACTGAGATGGATGACATCCGGAAGGCTCCGACTGCATGACCGAGACTCTGTCCGAAAGCCGACAACAACTGGTCGAGGCAACCCCCGGGCGGATCCGTTCAGTCGTCAACCGCAGTCGAATGATCGATCTGGCGATCATGGTGATCTTCGTCCTCGCTGCTGTGTGGGTGATGTCGAACCTCTGGCGCAATCTGGAATCCGGATACCTGGTCAATGCCGGCCGCGACCAGTCCATGTGGGAATGGTTCTTCGCCGATACGGCTCACGCTCTCTCGCAGTTCCGCACGCCGCTGTACAGCGACCTACTGAACTACCCGCTCGGTGTGAATCTGATGGCCAACACCGCAATGTTCGGCATCAGCATGCCGCTGGCGCCGCTCACGCTAATCTTCGGTCCGACACCGGCGTACGCGATCGGGTTGACGCTAGGCCTCGCTGGTACCGCAATTGCCTGGTACTGGACTTTTTCCCGTCACGTCCTGACCGGCGATTCCATCCGCACCAAATTTGCAGCTGCAGCCGGTGGCGCATTCTGCGGATTTGCCCCGGCCATGATCTCGCACGCCAACGGACACCCGAACTTTGTCGGCTTCTTCGTAATTCCGTTCATTTTCATGCAGGTCATCCGCGTTTCACGTGGAACCAAGCCGGTCCGGGACGGCATCATCCTGGGACTGCTGATGGCCTGGCAGATCTTCCTCGGCGAAGAACCGCTTCTCATCTTCACGATGTCCGCGCTCGTGTTCGGCGCGGCCTATGCGTGCTCGGATTTCGCCAAAGCACGAGCCGCGATCAGGCGCAGCTTGCCCGGCCTGGCCGTCGGCGCGATCGTGTCCATTCTCATCACGGCAATTCCGCTGTACTCACAGTTCTTCGGCCCCGCCAGCTATGACGGTGTCGGCCACGGTCAAGCCGGAGCCGACTTCGGGGCATTCACTACCCTTCCGACCGAATCCGTTGGCGGCGACTCGAACGGCGCCGAGTTCCGAATGAACCCCACCGAGGAGAACGCGTACTTCGGTTGGCCGATCGTCATACTGATCCTCGGCGGAACTGTGTGGCTGTGGAAGAACAAACTCGTTCGCGCGGGCGCAGCTGTCATCGTGTTCATGGGCGTGCTATCGCTGGGATCCGAGCTTGTGTACAACGGCGATCACACCGGCATCACCTTGCCGTGGAAGTTCCTGGCGCACTTGCCACTGTTCGAGTCGGTGTTGGAGTCACGCTTCGCGATGGGTGCGATTCCCGCCATCGGCCTGCTTCTGACACTCGGCACGTACCGCGCGCTGGTCGAAATTCGAGATCCGCGCATCCCACGTCGCATCGTGCCCGGCGCCTGGTTGATCGTGTTGGCGATCGCATCGGTTGTTCTCATTCCGACGCGCATCGATACCGTCGAGCGCCCGGCCACTCCCGAGTTCATCAGCAGCGGATCGTGGGAGCGGTACGTCAGCGACGGCTCTCTCGTATCGGTGCCCGTATCCAACGGAGAAGAAGTACGGGCGATGCAGTGGCAGGTCGACTCCGATTTTGCATTCCCGATCGCCGGCGGCTACTTCGTCGGCCCGCATTCGGTCACCCGCGGCGGCATCTACGGCGCCGAGTCACGTCCCACCTCGTCACTCCTGGTGAAGACCAAGGAAACGGGCCAGATCCCCGCCATCGACGCGACTACCCGCGCCAATGCATTGACCGATCTCCAGTTCTGGCACGCCGACGTCCTCGTGCTCCCCAAAGCTGACGACGACAACGCCCTCCGCCAGACTGTCAACGATTTGGTGGGCTTCGACGCCAAGCCCGTCGACGACGTCTGGGTGTGGGATGTTCGGAGCCTCGTGAGCGGCAAAACCACCAACTAGGTCACCTGGTCAGAATCACCGGTCCGTCCTCGGTGATCGCCACCGTGTGTTCACTGTGGGCGGCTCGTGCGCCGGTCAATGTCCGCAACGTCCAGCCGTCGGCATCGTGGCGATAATCGTCGGTGCCGTCGGCGATGAGCATCGGCTCGATGGCGATCACAAGGCCTGGCCGAAGTCGCAGGCCTTTGCCGACGCGACCTTCGTTGGGCACATCCGGTCCTTCGTGCATCTCGCGCCCGATGCCGTGCCCACCGTGATCGGCGAGCATTCCGTACCCGAGACCGCGGGCGTGGTTTCCGATCGCGGCCCCGATGTCGCCCAACCGATTTCCCGGTATCGCGGCCGCAATGCCCAGCGCTAGCGCCTGATCGGCAGCGTCGATCAATGCCTGATCCTCGCGTCTCCCCTGCCCGACAACGAAGCTGATAGCCGAGTCGCCGCACCAACCGTCGAGTTTCGCTCCTCCGTCGATGCTGATCAGATCGCCATCCTTCAGTCGATATGCGTCCGGAATACCGTGCACCACAGCATCATTGACACTGGCGCAGATGACACCGGGAAACGGCGACGCCCCGTGGGGCGCGTAGTTGAGGAACACCGGCGATGCTCCCGCCCCGGATATAACGTCTGCGGCGATCGCATCCAGCTCGAGTAGCGTCACGCCGACGCGAGCATTTTCTCGCACCGCCGCCAGAGCGTCGGCAACGATCTTGCCTGCGGCTGCCATTGCATCGATCTCTCCTGCGGTTTTCAGTTCCACCATCGTGAAGCACCTTCTCTTGTTTCGAATAACTATACCGGTATTACTATAGGCATATGGTGCGTGTGCCGTTGACGGCGGAAGAACTCGAACGAGGACAGCGACTGGGCGAACTCCTGCGCTCTGCACGCGGCGACCGGAGCATGGTCCAGGTGGCACTTGATGCCGGAATATCCGTGGAGACCCTGCGCAAGATCGAGACGGGCCGCATCGCGACACCGGCCTTCTTCACCATCAGCGCAGTTGCCGAAGTGTTGGGCATTTCACTCGACACGCTCGCCAAGACACTCGAAACGCCGCAATCGCGGGAAAAAGCCGCATCCTGAGCCCGTCTCTCAGGATGTGACGGGCGATACTCGCCTAACATCGTTCCTTGTGCCGTCTGAAGTAGTAGTACCCCCGAAACCTCTCCCGCCTGGTCCCGAAACTCCACACGAGTCGGACGCCCACCGGGTAAAGACGGCGCGACTCATCGCAATAGTCACCGGCCTGCTCGGTCTGCTCTTGGCTCTGGCAACACCGTTTCTTCCGGTGAAGCAGGAAGCAGCGAGCATCAACTGGCCGCAAGACGGCGCACTCAACAGCGTCTCGGCTCCGCTGATTTCGTACTCGCCGACGACACTGGACATCACCATCCCGTGCTCCACCCTCGGCCAACTGGGCGAAAGCGGCGGCACACTGGTCTCGACCATGCCGAACGGTGCACCGGACCGCGATGCCCGGGGACTCACGGTCCGAACTACCGCTGACAGCCTCGAAGCACTGACCCGCGATTCAATCCTGATCTCAGCGCCGCTCGATCAACTCAGCGGATGCACCGCGATCACGATCACCAGCGACTACCAGCAGACCGTCGCCACCGTGACCGGAACCGATCGGGCCCCGGTCACTCTGACCGGCGACTACCGCCCCCAGGTCGTCGGAATCTTCACCGACCTACAAGGCGCTGCTCCGGCCGGCCTGTCCGTCCAGATGGACGTCGACTCCCGGTTCTCGTCCAGTCCCACACTGATCAAACTGTTCGCGATGATCGTGGCGGCACTGTCCACCATCGTTTCGCTGTACGCGCTGCATCGGATCGACGGCGTCGACGGCCGTCGCGCTCGCCGCTTCCTTCCGTCACGCTGGTGGAAATTCACCGGCATCGACGCCGTGGTGATCGGAACCCTGCTCCTGTGGCATGTGCTCGGCGCCAACACTTCTGACGACGGTTACCTGCTCGGCATGGCGCGGGTTTCGGAGCATTCCGGATACATGGCCAACTACTTCCGCTGGTTCGGTGTACCCGAGGCCCCGTTCGGTTGGTACTACGACGTCCTCGCGACGCTCGCGAAGGTCAGCACCGCCAGTATGTGGATGCGCCTGCCCGCGTTGATCGCCGGGATCCTGTGCTGGATGGTGATCAGCCGCGAGGTCATTCCGAGGCTCGGGGTTGCGGTGCGCCGCAACAAGGTTGCCATCTGGACCGGCGGGCTTGTGTTCTTGGCGTTCTGGTTGCCGTACAACAACGGCCTGCGCCCCGAACCGATCATTGCCCTCGGCGCTCTACTGACGTGGTGCTCCATCGAGCGCGCTATCGCCACGGGTCGATTACTCCCCGCGGCCATGGCAGTTCTGATTGCCGCATTCTCCCTCGCTGCCGGTCCGTCGGGTCTGATCGCGATCGGCGCGCTGCTGGCCGGGGCACGCCCCATCGTGAAAATTCTGGTCGCGCGGGGTAAACGAGTGGGATTCTTCTCCCAGATCATGCCGATCCTTGCTGCGGGCACCATAGTGCTCGTTGCTGTTTTTGCCGATCAAACTTTGGCGACGGTACTCGAATCAACCAGGGTGAGAACGGCTATCGGCCCCAACGTTCCGTGGTTCGAAGAGCGCGTCCGCTGGGACGCGTTGATGACTATCTCTCCGGACGGCTCGTTGGCCCGCCGATTCGGCATGTTTGTCATGCTCCTCGGACTCGTCTTCTGCGTCATGATGATCCTGCGCAAGGGCCGCATTCCCGGCACCGCGATCGGACCGTCCCGGCGCATCCTCGGCATCGTATTCGCGTCGTTGCTCCTCATGCAGTTCACGCCGACGAAGTGGACTCACCACTTCGGTGTGTACGCCGGTCTGGCCGCGACAGTGGCGGTGCTGGTGGCGGTTGGTGTGAGTGCGTCGAGCATGCGTTCCAAACGGAACCGCGCACTGTTTGCCGCCGGAATCCTGTTCATTCTCGCGCTTGCCTTCACCAGTTCCAACGGTTGGTGGTACGTCTCGAGTTACGGCGTCCCCTGGTGGGACAAGCCGCCGTCCATCGCCGGCAAGGGCTTCTCCACCGGATTCCTCGGCCTGACGATTCTCGCTCTGTTGTTGGCGGCGTGGTACCACGTCCGCGAACCCCTCCAGAACGGAAACAGCAACGACAAGAACGGCAAGTCAGCCCGGTTGCTTGCCGCTTCACCCTTGACTATTGCAGCCGCTGCCGTCGTATTGTTCGAGGTATTGTCCCTGCTCAAGGGCGCGGTCGCGCAGTATCCGGCGTACTCGATCGGCAAGTCCAACATCGAATCCGTCTTCGGCGGATCATGCGGCTTGGCCGGAGAAGTTCTGGTCGAAGCCGATCCCGATGCCGGTCTGCTCACGCTGATCGACCGGCCTACGGACCTCCAAGGCGCCGGCGCCTTCGGCGCAAGTGACGCCGTCGGGTTCAGTCCCAACGGTGTGGCCAGCGATCTCACCGCTGACGCCGAGGACAAAACTGCGGGCAGCGCCAACAGCCTCGACACCACCAACACGTCCACCACAGCCAACCCCGGCACCGGAGCGGGAACCGAGGGTGGCGCGGGGTCCGGCGCCGGAATCAACGGCAGCGATGTCGCCCTCCCGTTCGGCCTCGATGCGGCGACCACACCGGTCCTGGGTAGCTACGGCGCTTCGCAGTCGGCCTCGCTCACCACAGGTTGGTACGGACTTCCCGAACGAAGTGACGCGGCACCCGTCCTGACGATCGCTGCCGCCGGACGCATCCGCTACGTGAACTCCGACGGCATCGTCACACCCGGTGCGGTACTTCAGGTGGAATACGGCCGGAAACAGCCCGACGGCAGTGTCACTTCTCTGGGACGCGTCGATCCGATCGACATCGGTCCGTCGCCGTCGTGGCGCAACCTGCGTGTTCCGATGGATCAACTTCCCGGCGACGCCGACACCGTGCGTCTGGTCGCCAGTGATACCGACATCGGTGGCGAGCAGTGGGTTGCGGTCACCCCGCCACGGGTTTCGACGATGCGGACGCTCCAGGACGTCGTCGGATCCACAGATCCGGTACTGATGGACTGGGCTGTGGGCTTGGCGTTCCCGTGCCAGCGGCCGGTAGACCACCTCTACGGTGTGGCCGAGGTGCCCAACTGGCGCATCCTGCCCGACCGCATCGGCGCGGAATCCACCAACGCGTGGGAAGACCACCTCGGCGGCGGACCGCTCGGATGGACCAGCCAACTCCTCGCGGCGACGGCACTGCCGACATATCTGAACAACGACTGGGATCGCGATTGGGGTTCGCTCGAGCAGTACACACCGCTCGATCCGGCGGCCACAACCGCCCGGCTCGACGTGACTACCGAAACGCGTTCCGGTACCTGGACTCCCGGACCGATTCGCAACCAATCCTAAAGTTACTGTCGCTAATAGCTGTTACGTGTGGACCTACCAACCCGAAGGCACGGTAGGTCCACACGGAACGCTCGCATACCATCGGTAGCCGTGCCCGACGTCGTAACAGTGTCACCCGTAGCTCCGAGTTCGCCGCCGCCATCCCTTCCGGATGCCCGCGAACTCTTCCGGCGAACTCGATTGGTTGCGATTGTCGCCGGCCTCATCGGGTTCTTCCTGGCACTGGCTACGCCGCTGTTGCCGGTTACCCAAACGACAGCGGCGGTCAATTGGCCGCAGAACGGCGTCATCGGCGACGTCGAGGCACCCCTGATGGCGCAGGTCCCCATCGACGTCAACGCGTCCATCCCCTGCAGCACAGTCGGATCCCTACCTGAAACCGGCGGCATCCTCCTGTCGACTGCGCCCGCTCAGGGCGCCGGCGCGGCGCTCAGCTCCATGTTCGTGCGGGTGTCCGCTACCAGCGTCGACGTCCTGGACCGCAATGTGGTGGTGGCGTCGGCTACGCGCGAGGACGTCGAATCGGGTCGATGCACCGCCATCACGTTCAACTCCGACATCAATCGGACTGCTGCCGAATTTGTCGGACTCACCTACCCCGACGGCAATCCGCTTCGAGGGCAACTCGACGGCGACTTCCGGCCCCAGGTGGTCGGTGTGTTCAGCGATCTGCCCGATGGTGCAGCACCCGAAGGCCTCGGCTTCTCGATGACGGTCGACTCACGCTTCTCTTCCAGCCCGACGACGCTCAAGCTCGTCGCGATGATCACCGCAGCCATCTCGACCATCGTCGCGCTGGTTGCGCTCGCAAAACTCGACGGCACCGACGGACGTACTCACCGGCGCTTCTTCCCCACTCGTTGGTGGAAGTTCTCCGGCCTCGACGGCGTTGTCGTCGGAACCTTGGTGCTGTGGCATTTCATCGGCGCGAACACTGCCGACGACGGTTACCTTCTCACCATGGCCCGGGTGGCCCCCGACGCCGGATACATGGCCAACTACTTCCGCTGGTTCGGTGTTCCCGAGGCCCCGTTCGGTTGGTACTACGACGTTTTGACCGCGATGGCCCAGGTTTCGACGGCCAGCCCGTTCATGCGCCTGCCGGCGTTGATCGCCGGAATCCTGTGCTGGATGGTCATCAGTCGTGAAGTTGTTCCCCGGCTCGGACGCGCCGTCCGCCGGAGCAACGTCGCGCTGTGGACCGGCGGCATGGTCTTCCTCGCGTTCTGGCTCGCCTACAACAACGGCCTGCGCCCCGAGCCGATCGTTGCACTCGGCGCACTGTTGACCTGGTGCTCCATCGAGCGCGCGATCGCCACCGGCCGGTTGTTCCCCGCTGCCATCGCAGTTCTGGTCGGCGCCTTCACCTTGGCTGCCGCGCCCACCGGATTGATGTGTATCGCAGCGCTTCTCGCCGGTGCCCGCCCTCTGATCCGCATCGTCGTCAAACGTCACCGCGAGGTCGGCACTGCAGCTCTGCTCGCGCCGATCATGGCAGCGGGAACCATCGTGCTGGTTGTGATCTTCGCGGATCAGACTCTGGCCGGCGTCCTCGAAGCCACCCGCGTGCGCACTATCATCGGCCCGAACCTCGAGTGGTACAAGGACTTCCTGCGGTACTACTACCTCTTCGTCGAGACCGTCGACGGCTCGGTGGCGCGCCGTTTCGCGTTCCTGACGATGATCCTGTGCCTGTTCACCACACTCTTCGTGATGCTGCGCCGCGGCCGCGTTCCCGGCGCTGCGACGGGTCCGTCCTGGCGCCTCGTGGGCGTCGTCTTCGGCACCATCTTCTTCATGATGTTCAACCCCACCAAGTGGACTCACCACTTCGGCGCGTATGCGGGCATCGCGGGTTCCCTCGCAGCTCTGACGGCTGTCGCGGTTTCCGCGACGGCTCTGCGGTCGCGTCGTAACCGCTCGGTGTTCGTTGCCGGACTCCTGCTGATGTTGGCGTTGACCTTCGCCGGTATCAACGGCTACTGGTACGTCTCGAGCTACGGCGTGCCATGGTTCGACAAGACCGTCTCCTTCAACGGTCGCGAATCCAACACCCTCTTCCTCGGACTCTTTGCACTCGCACTGGCAGTGGCAGCGTGGCAGTACTTGCGCGAAGGATTCGCGCCGGCACCCGAAAATCCGAACACCGCCAAGGGCAAGCGAATTCGCAAGTTCGCGGCAGCACCACTGACCGTGATCGCAGGCTTGATGGTCCTCTTTGCAGTACTCTCACTCCTCAAGGGCGCGATCTCGCAATACCCGGCATATTCTTTGGGACGCAGCAACATCGAAGCCCTCGCCGGCAAAACCTGCGGCATGGCCGACGACGTCCTCGTGGAGACCGACGTCAACTCCGGAAACCTTCGCGTCATCCCCACACCGGGGTTCAATGCCGAAGATCCCCTGTCCGGCGCCTCTGCGAAGGGCTTCTCCGCCAATGGAGTTCCCACCGATCTGACCGCCGATTACATCGAAGTCAAACAGGGCATGGGCAACACCGACAACCAGAGCGTCGGCCCCAGCTTCGTCACCGGATCAGGTGCCGGCACCAGCGGCGGCACCGGCAACATCGGCGCCAACGGCAGTACCGCCAAGCTCCCCTTCGGTCTCGACCCGGCGGTTACTCCCATCATGGGTAGCTACCAAACCGGCGTCCAAGAACCCGCCTCACTCACCTCGAGCTGGTACCAATTACCGGCTCGCAGTGAACAATCCCCCCTCGTTGTCATGTCGGTCGCCGGGCGCGTCTGGTCCGTCGACATCACCGGCGCAGTCACCTACGGGCAATCCCTGTTGGTCGAGTACGGCAAAACCCAGCCCGACGGAACCGTCGCGGCGCAGGGCTCGTACATGCCTCGCGATATCGGGCCCGCCCCGTCGTGGCGCAATGTTCGCATCCCCATCGACGAACTTTCCCCCGACGCCGACGCCGTCCGGGTGGTCGCATTCGATCCCAACCTGACGGGCGATCAGTGGATGGCGTTCACGCCGCCGCGTGTCCCCAAGCTCGAGTCCCTGAACTCGTACGTGGGTACCGAGCAGCCGGTACTCCTGGACTGGGCTGTGGGCCTTCAGTTCCCGTGCCAGCGCCCGTTCACTCACCTCAATGGTGTTGCCGAGATGCCGAACTTCCGCATCCTTCCGGACCGCCCCTTGGCCGTGAGCTCGACCGATACCTGGCAGTCCGCAGACAACGGCGGCCCCCTCGGATTCACCGAGGTACTCGCCAGTGCCACCACTGTCCCGACTTACCTGAAAGACGACTGGTCCCGTGACTGGGGCTCCCTCGAGCGCTACGACCGCTTCTTCCCGAATGCCACTGCGGCAGTTGTGGACACCGGCACCGCTACCCGTTCGGGTAGGTGGATTCCGGGCGAGATGCGGGTGCACTGATCAGGCGAGTACTGCTCGGGTGCGTTTGACGGAGACTGCTGATACCGCACCGACGACGACAACGCACCCGAGTAGCTGCATAACACTGGGCCGCTCACCTACGAGGAGAACTGCCAGAAGGACAGCGAGTACCGGCTGCATGAGTAGGAGTGTCGCTCCGACTTCGGCGGAAAGCCTCGGGAGCGAACGGCCCATCAACACCCAGCCGAACACTTGACCGACGAGAGCCAGCGCGACGAGCCAGAAGAACGCGTCCCAGCCCGGAACAAAATCGATCCGCCCCCACAGTGATCCGATCATGGAACCGGCAATACCGGCCGAGATCGTGGAGATCAATACCTGACTAGCGGCTCGATCCGACGCCCCGGTGAAGCCGACCATGAATATGTATCCGCCGTAAGCGATTCCGGAGACCAGAGACAGCACTGTTCCCCACATCAGGTCTGGTCCCGCGACCCCGCCACCGATCACACCGCCGGCAAGGGCAATGCCTCCGAACAGGAACGGCAATGCGAACAAGAATCGTCGGGGAACCCGATTGCCGAGTATCAACCACGACAGCGCAGGGACCACGATTACCTGCACATTCACGACGACGCTCGCAATGCCCGCACCAATCATCAGGATGGACTGCGACCACAGCGCGAAGTCCACGCCGAGCAGTATTCCGCCGAACAATTGCAGGATCACTGCCCTGCGGGTGGGCATACCCAACCTGCGGCATTCACGCCACGCCATCCAGGCAAGAGGAGGCAGTGCGAGGAAACAGCGAAAGAAGACAGCTGTCGACGGTCCGACATCGGCGAGTTTGATCAGTATCGAACTGACGGAAATCGCTGCTGCACCGGCAATGACCAGCACTCGAGGATCGATGCGTGCCGGAGCAATTCCGACGGGGTTGGGTGTTCCGGTAGTCGTACCGGTCAAAGACGTCACTACGACAATGTTCCTATTGCTAACTATTCAGCACAAGCGAATATTCACACCGATTATTCAGTAGCATTGCTACTGTGTTCAATCTCGAAAGACTACGCGCGCTGCATGCAGTCGCGGAGACCGGATCAGTCGCTGCTGCCGCCCGTGCCCTGCACGTCACCCCTTCGGGCATTTCTCAGCAGTTGAACAAGCTCGAACGCGAGGTCGGAGTGCCACTACTCGCACCCCAAGGCCGCGGTGTGCGTCTCACGGAAGCAGGATGGGTGCTCGCCCGCCGAACCGGTGAGGTCCTCTCGGTACTCGCCCAGGCCGAAGCCGAAATCGCCTCGCTGCAGAGCGAAGTGACGGGTCGACTACGCGTCGGCGCATTGGTGTCCCCCAGTCGAACTGTGCTGCCGCGAGCAATCGCCGAGATCAAACAAAATCATCCCCGGCTCGAGATCACGTTCCACGAAGGCGAATCCGAAGAACTCCTGCCGGCCCTGATTCGCCGCGACCTGGACATCGTAGTAGTGGACAGTTGGAGTACTGCTCCCGTCGAACTGCCCGACGAGATCTCGTTCATCCCCGTACACGACGATGTGGCGGTCGTCGCACTTCCCGCGTCACATCCATTGGCCGACAACAAGATCGTCGCACTCAGAGACCTGTCCGATCAAGCCTGGGCCACCTGGACGCCGGGCACGGACTTCCACGCCTTCACCGTGAGAATGCTGCGCGCTCAAGGGTTCGATCCTCGCATCGAATACGAGGTGGCCGAATTTCCCGCGCAAGTAGAGTTTGTCGCCCAAGGACTTGCCGTCGCGCTGATTCCACGGCTTGCGAGAGTTGTACCGCCAGAAGCCGTCCGAATGCTCGACACGATCCCGCCATTGGGACGCAGCATCTACCTGGCCTGGCGAACCGACAGTGATCGACCGGCTGTGCGGGCAGCAATCGAAGCGCTGCGCCGCCAGTTCGACGCACTCGACGGTCAGCCGCTCAATCCCTGAGCGGCTGACCGGAGCAAAGCAACTAAATGACAGTTACAGCGGGACCAAGTTGTGCTTACGCGGGTTCTTGTAAACCGCCTTGTCCTTCAGCAACTTCAGAGCCTTGCGGATCTGGAGGCGAGTCTCCGACGGAGCGATCACCGCATCGATGTATCCACGCTCAGCAGCGATGTACGGCGTCGCGACAAACTCGTTGTAGAAGTTGATCAACTGCGCGCGGACTGCGGGCGCGTTCTCGCCGGCCTCGGCCAACTGACGCCGGCCCATGATGTTGACGGCTCCTTCGGCACCCATCACGGCGATGCGAGCGGTGGGCCAGGCCAAGTTGATGTCGGCGCCGAGCTGCTTGCAGCCCATAACGGCGTAGCCGCCGCCGTACGACTTACGTACCACCACAGTCACCTTGGGCACGGTGGCCTCGATGTACGAGAAGAGGAAGCGACCGCCACGCTTGATGACGCCGACCTTTTCCTGCTCGACGCCCGGCAGGAAGCCCGGCGTGTCGACAACGAAGACGAGCGGAATGTTGAACGCGTCGCACAGTCGAACGAAGTGCGCAGCCTTGTCGGAACTGGCCGCATCAAGTGCGCCACTGAGGTACGTGGGCTGGTTTGCCACAACGCCGACGGGCAGTCCGTCGACGCGGGAGAACCCGGTGATGATGTTGTGCGCGACCTGGGCACCGATTTCATGGAAGGTGCCGTCGTCGAAGATCCGCAAAATGATGTCGTGCATGTCGTAACCGGCATTGTCGGCGTCCGGCATGAACGCGTCTAGCTCGAGGTCCGACTCGGTCATCTCGGGTTCGAGACCCGGATTGATCGCGGGAGCCTTCTCCTGGCAGGAGGAAGGCATGAAGCTCAAGTACTCGCGCACCCAGTCGAAAGCAGCCTTCTCGTCGGGAGCGACGTGATGGATGTTTCCGTATTCGGCCTGCTTACGAGCACCACCGAGGTCGTCGAGGCTGACCTCTTCGCCGGTCACCGACTTGATGACGTCGGGACCCGTCACAAACATGTAGGACTCTTCGGTGGCGACCACGACGTCGGTGTTGATCGGCGCGTACACCGCTCCGCCGGCACACTTGCCGAGAATCACCGAGATCTGAGGGCACAGTCCCGACAAAGGCTCCTGGCGCGAACCCATGTTGGCGTACCACGCCAGCGAGGAGACCGCGTCCTGGATTCGAGCTCCACCGGAATCGTTGATGCCGACGACCGGGCAACCCACCTTGAGCGCAAAGTCGTTGACGGCCGCGACCTTACGGCCGAACATCTCGCCTGCAGCACCGCCGAACACGGTCTGATCGTGTGCGAACACGGCGACGGGACGCCCGTCGACGGTTCCGTGGCCGGTCATGACGCCGTCGCTGTACGGGTTGCCTTCGCCCGCCATCTTGACCAGTGCGCCGATCTCGATGAAACTGCCCGGATCGAGCAGCATGTCGATGCGCTGGCGCGGCGTGCTGTGGCCGGCGGCGTCACGCTTGGCAATGGCCCGTGCCGAGCCGGGTTCCTTTGCCTTTTCCAACTTTTCGCGGAGTTCAGCTAGCTTCTCCGCGGTGGTCGTCGTCACTTCTGAACTCCGGTTTCCGCTGTCTCGATCTGGGCCAGCTTTTTGGTGAGGTCTGCCGCGACCTTCGCGATGTACGGCTCGTCGACGATCTGCAGGTGGTCCCCGCCGATGTAGACGACCTCGAGGTTCTTCACGTAGCTGCCCCAACCGCCGTCTGCCTTACGCGTTTTGAACGCAGGCTCGAGCGAGATGAGTTCATCGTGGTATTTGTCAGCCATGTAGATCACGACGTCGCCGTCGTAGTTCTTGAAATCGGCAGTCTGGATGGCACGGTTGTCCAACCACGACGTGCGCTGATGCTCGATGATGCCGCCGGGAATCTTGACGCCGCTCATCTTGATCATGTCCATGAGGAACTGAATCTGATCTTCATCGGATTCGATCTCGGCCAGAATATCCACCGGCAGTGGAACATCCAGGTTATAGGTGCGCTTCGCGAAGGCTCCGTACCGCTCCCAGCGCTTGCGGCGCTCTTCTGCGGTGTTGGGGACGTCCACGCCGGCCATGACGGTGTCGAGCATGCCGACAACCCTCACGTCGGCGCCCTGCTCACGCAGGATGTTCGCTACCGCGTAGGACAGCACTCCACCGAGCGACCAGCCGTACAGCACGTACGGGCCGTCACCCTGAATTTCGCGCAGTAGTGGAACGTACTCTGCGGCACGCTTCTCGATCGGACCCTCGATGCGCTCGAATCCGTACATCGGAGTGTCGGCCGGCAGACGCTTGAGCAGCGGCTCGTACGTCACCGTCGACCCACCGGCCGAATGGAATACGAATACCGGTACCGCAGTGGAACCTTCGGGGCGAGCACGCAAGATACGCATGACGCCGTCGATCTTGCCGTCGTCCTCGAGGTACTGACGGACGATGTCCGCAAGTTCCTCGATGGTCGTGGAATTGCGCACGTCGTCGGCAGTGACTTCGCCGTCGGCCCGCTCGGAGAGTCGAACCGACAACTTCTCGGCCGTCTCGTCGTCGACAGCGGGCAAGGTGTTGAAGATGCCCTTGGCCGATGCGCCGGTGACTACGGCCCACGTCGCAAACGTCAAGCGCTCGGCCGCATCTCGCGGCGGAACGTCGGATCCGGCGTCGTCCGCAGTTCCCGCACGAGACGGATCAGACGGGACCGGAACCGTAGGAGCAGCAGCAACCGGAACAGGCATCTCCACCACCGGTTCCACTGTCACTGCCTCGTCGTCAGCAGCATCCGCCGCCAACTTCTCGGCCGCCTGCTTGTCCGCCATCTCCTGAACTTCTTCGCGGTTCTCGATCGCGTAGCGCAGGTACTTGTTGACCTCGAGCAGGCTTGCATCCTTGACGGCCTGCAACTGCAACTGCGGAATGTCGAACTCGTACTCGACGCGGTTCTTGATACGCATCGCCATCAGCGAGTCCAAGCCCAGTTCGATGAGCGGAACCTCGGCCGGCAGATCCTCCGGCGAGTAACCCATCGATTCGGCGACAACGATCTTGAGGCGATCGTCGATACTCTGCGAACCGTTGGGGTCCCACTTGTCACCGGCGTCTTCGACGACCTCGGTCAGGGCTTCCATCGTGCCCGTGGACCGAACCGGTGCGGCAACAACGAGTTCCGGCAAAGCCTCACCCGCGGTGACGACGGCGTCGAGCAGCAACCGGAAGTTGCCACCTTCACGTGCATGCACCTGCAACGACGCACCACCGGGATGCGGGTTGAGTGTTGTGGTCAACGTTGCGGCAGCAGCGATATCGCCCTGCGGAACAGCTGCGGTAAGCGTTACGTCCGAAAGCACCTGCGCGGCAGCGGCAGTCACGAGAGCATTCAGATCACCGGCAACTGCAGCGTCGACCTCCCAGACGTGGCGGCCGTCAGGCAGTGCAACGTGCGAACCCGGAACGCGGGACGCCCCACCGGCACTGACACGAATGTCCAGCCAGTACGGCTTGCGCAGGAAAGCAGTGCGTGGCAGGACTGCAAATTCGCCTGCCGGAAGCAGGGATTCGAGATTCACGGCATGGCCGTGCACGTAGAGCTGAGCCAAAGCCGCCAGAACGCCGGCAGATTCGTCTTCTTTACGCTTGAGCGTCTGGATGAGCGCCATGTCGTGGAGACCGGCATCGAATGCCGTCGCAGCCACCGACATCAACGTCACCGGATTGGGGGCAAGCTCCACAAACGTGGTGTGCCCGTTGGCAACTGCGAGCCGTACAGCGTTGGTGAAGTACACGCTGTGGCGCAGGCCCTTGACCCAGTACGCCTCTTGATGGATCGGCTCGTGGCCGGCCCGGTAGAAGGTTTCCTTGTCGACGGACGAGTAGACACCCAGCTTCAGCGTCGATGCTTCGAGACCGGCCAATTCGGCAGCGAGCTCACCGAGCAGCGGATCAACCTGCGACGTATGGCTTGCACCCTTGGTCTGCAGGACGCGAGCCATCTTCCCGTCGGCCTCGGCTGCGGCAACGATCGCCTCGATGTCGGGCTGCGGTCCACCGATCACCGTGTGCGTCGGAGCTGCGTAGACGCAGACCTCGAGCTTGGGGTAGGTGGGCAGCAGCGCTTCGATCTCGGTTGCGCTGTACTCGAGCAGAGCCATCAGACGGATGTCGTCACCAACGAGACCGCTCTCGGCCTCGCCCATCAGACGTGAACGCGAACAGATAACGCGCACAGCATCTTCGAGGTTCAAGCCGCCTGAAATGTAAGCCGCGGCAGCCTCGCCCATCGAGTGGGGAACAACCGCTTCGGCGTCGGCGCCGTGATGACGCAGCAGCGCGGCCAAGCCGATCTGGATGGTGAAGATAGCGACCTGAGCGGTTTCGACGTTGTACTCGAGAGCATCGTCGAGGAACATCTCGGCCACCGAATACCCGGCTTCGTGCACGATCAGCGCGTCGACCTCGTCGACGGCTGCCCTGAACACCGAGTTCTCCGTGTACAGCTGCTTGGCCATCTTGCGGTGCTGCGAGCCAAAGCCCGAGAACACCCACACAGCACCCTTGGGCGACGGCGAATCAGCCGAAAACACTCCGGGAGCAGGCTTTCCGGCAGCAACAGCGCGCAATGCGCTGATTGCCTCGGAACGAGTCGTGGCTACAACGGCAGCACGCGAACGACCGTGGTTGCGACGCGAGAGTGTGCGCGCAACATCGGTAAGCGGCGTCATGCTGCCGGCTTCGGTTTCGAGCCAGTCGGCCAGATCAGCGGCGGCGCGGCGACGACGCGACGGCAGTGCGCCCGATACTGCCAACACCACGGCCTGCTCCGCGGTGGGAACACCCATCGACTCCGCTGCCTCGGCGAGAACACCGGCAGCTTCTGTCTCCACGTCCAGATCAGCATCGGCAGTGGCCGGCACATACTCACGAACAACGACGTGCGCATTGGTTCCACCGAAACCGAATCCGGAAACACCCGCAACAGCCTTGCCGGTGTACCGCGGCCAGTCCGTCGTCTCCGACGTCACCTGAAGGTGAGCCTTGTCGAAATCGATGTGCGGGTTGGGACCCAGGTAGTTGAGCGTCGCGGGAATCTTGTTTTCCTGCATCGCCAGGACGACCTTGATCAGACCGGCAGCACCGGCTGCGGCCTCGAGGTGTCCGAAGTTGGTTTTTGCGCTACCGAGCAGTGCAGGCTTGTCGTCGTCGCGACCTCGACCTACTACGCGACTGAGAGCGTCGGCCTCGATGGGATCCCCGAGATCGGTGCCCGTGCCGTGCGCCTCGATGTAGTCGACGGTGCTCGGCAGGATGCCGGCGTCGCGGTACGCGAAGCGCAACACGTCGGCCTGAGCATCGGGGTTGGGAGCGAGGAGACCGTTGGAGCGGCCGTCCTGGTTGATGGCTGTTCCGGCGATCACCGCAAGGATGGAATCGCCGTCACGCTCGGCGTCCTCCACCCGCTTGAGCGCAACCAGTCCGCCACCTTCGGAACGCACGATGCCCTCGGCCTCAGCCGAGAACGCGCGCAGTTTGCCGTCGGGTGCGAGCATGCCGATCTGATCGAAAGCGAGGGTTCCGGCCGGAGCCAGCAGCATGTTGATACCACCGGCAAGAGCGATATCGGAGTCGCCGCTACGCAGCGAGCGCACTGCCTCGTGCACCGCGACCAGCGAAGACGAGCACGCGGTGTCCAGGGCAATGGACGGTCCGCGGAAATCGAAGAAATACGAGACCCGGTTCGCGATGACAGCCGTCGACGTACCGGTCAATGCGTACGGATGCGCATTCGGATCGCTGACAGCGAGCAGCTGGTAATCGTTGGCGGAACTGCCGATGAAGACACCGACCTGCTTGCCTTTGAGCCCGCTGGCGGGGATGCGCGCGTGCTCGAGCGCTTCCCAAGCCAATTCGAGAGCGAGACGTTGCTGCGGATCGACGTTGACAACCTCGAGCGGAGACATCGCGAAGAACTCCGCGTCGAATCCCTTGACGTCGTCGAGGTAACCGCCCTTGGTGTGAGCCTTCTCGATCGCCGCCTTGATGGCGGGATCGGACATGAACTCGACCCAACGATCCTCAGGCAGGTCGCTGATGCCGTCGCGGCCCGCAGCGAGCATGTCCCACATATCCGAGGGGGTGTGCCCGGCGCCGGGGAAACGCGTCGACATGCCGACGATTGCGATGTCGTGAGCATCCGTCGCGGCACCTGACGCGTAGTACGACGCGTCAATGGTCTCTTCGGGTGCTTCGGGCTCGCCCTCGATGATCCGGGTAGCCAGCGAGGCGATGGTCGGATGTTGATACGCAACCGTCGCGGTCAGCGTGATGCCGAGCAGATCTTCGATGTCGCCGCTCAAGGCAACCGCATCGCGAGATGCGAGCCCGAACTCTTCCATCGGCCGATCGTCGGTGATCAATGCCACGGGCTGACCCGTCGCGTTGGCAATCCAGTTTCGCAGCCACTCACGCAACTGCGAAACGCTCATGTCGACGCCGTTCACGCTGGAGTCGACTGTATTGCCCTGCGTACCATCTTGTTCAACCATCAACTCACCAAGCTACCGATCATGAAGGGGATGTTCCTCAAACGCTATCGGGGAATGCAGATTGCTGATAGCCACCACGCAGCGTTCCCTCGATGTAGCTTGCCTTGCACGCACGCCGAGCGATCTTGCCGCTGGACGTACGGGGAATGGAACCAGCCGGAACCAACAGAATGTCGCGTGCCGTCACACCGTGACGAGACGCAATTGCGGCCCGGACGGTATCGGCGATCGGCTGCGGATCAGCCTTACCGGCACCCGGCGCACGTTCCGCGACGATGACCAACTGCTCAGAGGCGTCGTCGTCGTCGAACGTAAGGCCCGAATGGGAGTTCGCGAACACGACGGGCGGCAACTGGTTGGCCGGAACGGCGAATGCGGCGACAAATCCCGGACGCAGAGCCGGGCTTGCTTCCTGCGCGGAAACCTCGATGTCCTGCGGGTAGTGATTGCGGCCGTCGACGATCACCAGATCCTTGACACGTCCGGTGATGTACAGCTCGCCGTCGACGTAGACGCCGAAGTCGCCGGTACGCATCCAGTTGGCGTCCATCGGCAGGTCTTCGGTGTGACTGTCTTCAGGCAGACGGTTGGTCAGCTTGTTGTGGAAGGTCTCGGCGGTCTCGTCGGGACGTCCCCAGTAGCCGACGCCGATGTTCTCGCCGTGCAACCAGATCTCGCCGACGTGGTTGTCGAGAACCTCGGTCGCAGTTTCGGGATCGACAATGGCAGCCCACTGACTACGCGAGACGTACCCACACGACACCTGAGCGATCGCATTTTCTGCGTGCTGATCCACGATGACCATGCGGCCCTTGTTGAGCTCGGCACGGTCGACGTAGATGACCTTGGCCTCGTCGGAATGCTTGGTCGAGGACACGAACAGCGTCGCCTCGGCCATTCCGTACGACGGCTTGATCGCTGTCTTGGGCAGACCGTAGGGCCCGAAGGCTTCGTTGAACTTGCGCATCGACGACGTCGTGACCGGCTCACTGCCGTTGATCAGACCGATGACGTTGCTCAGGTCCAGCTCTTCGCCGTCCTTGGGCAGACCGCGCGCAGCAGCATGCTCGAAAGCGAAGTTGGGAGCGGCGGCGAACGTGCCGGCACCGTCCTTGGCAGCCGCGAGTTCCTTGATCCAGCGGTAAGGCCGCTGAACGAAGGCGCGCGGGCTCATGATGGTGATGTACTTGCCACCGAACGCAGGCAGGATGACCGTGAGCAGACCCATGTCGTGGAACAGGGGCAGCCAGGTGACGCCGCGTGAATCCTCGGTGAGTTCGATGGAGTCGACCATCTGCAGGGCATTGGTTCCGACAGCGCGGTGCGTGATCTCCACACCGGCGGGAACTCGCGTCGAACCCGACGTGTACTGCAGGTAAGCGATGTCGTCGAAACCGATGTCGGGGCGAACCCACGTTTCACCGACGGTGTCGGGAATGGCGTCGACGGCGATGATGCGGGGACGTTCGGCAGCCGGCAGCGAACGGAAGAGCGCCCGGACACCGGCAGCCGACGAAGCGGCCGTCAGGATGGCCGTCGGCTTGCAGTCACCGAGGACTGCGTGCAGCCGATCGGAGTGACCAGGCTCGTCGGGATCAAAGAGCGGAACGGCGATGGAACCGGCCTGGATGGCCGCGAAGAACGAGACTACGTAGTCGAGGCCCTGGGGTGCCAGAATCGCCACTCGGTCGCCGCGCTTGGTGACCTGCTGCAGACGCGCGGCAACAGCGCGCAGACGTACACCGAACTGGTGCCACGTCAGTTCTTGCGCTTCGCCGTCACGCTCACGTGAGTAGTCGATGTAGCGGTACGCAAGCTCGTCCGCGTTGACACGCGAGTGTTGCTCGACATAATCGACCAGAGTAAAGCCTTCTTTAAGGCGGATCCGGCCCTTCTCGTCGAGAAAACCATCGAACAGCGCGTTCATTCCATCTCCTCCGAAGCGATCACACAAGCATATTTGGTCATGCTTGCGCCCCAGACTTCCTTCGCTCTCTCGGGTATATCTTCGATCAAACCAATCGCGCTGCGTGCGCAACTCACCTAAATCACTTCATCGATCCCAAACCATCGATATGTTACAGATCCGCATCATCCGCATCGCCGGTGCACTCTACCCACCTCAGCGAAGCGTGAAAACCTCGATCGAGAGCTGTGATCATGGCCACCTAGTAGCCAGCTGCGAACCGGGATGTACGGCGCGCCGGGGCGGCCGTCGGTGGAACTCATGTATCGCTTCTCCTCTATCGGGCGGGTCACGTCTGGCAGACAGACGTGAGTGGTGGACAACTCCGGTAGATCGAACCTACTCGTGAGTCACCTACGTCACAGCACTTTAGAGGACAAGCCGGATCATTTCTGCATTTCACCTGCGACCAGTCTTGCGGACATCAACTGTGCGGCGGAGTCGGCGCAGAATTTATCTTGTCAGCCGCCCACTGTGCCATCCATTGAGTGGCCGTCGTGCCGTCCGGGTCCACTGCGAAAGAGTTGTACAGGGCATGCACAGGATTGTTGTAGTACTCCAACAGGCGAGGCAGGGACGTCAACAGGTTTCCCGGATTCAATGCTGCCGGCGGAGCGTCACAGATTCCGTCGCTGGGCGCGCAGATCTGATACGTCCGATCATCGAGCTTGCCGAACCCACCCTCGCGGGCACCCGTCATCGTGAGACCCGGCAGCTTCAGCCCGTTCAAGGACAGTTCCGCCCCCACTCCGGCAACGCTGGGGCCAACGGTGATTCCATGGGCTGGATCACGACGGCCGTCGGCAATCAGTCCGACGCCCAGAACCAGATCTGCCGGCACTGCGCCCGTTCCGTTGCCGATGCCGGCGGCAACGTCGCCGGCGATGACCGCACCTTGCGAAAAGCCGGTCAGCAGATAGCTCGTCAGCGGACATTCAGCGTGACGCTTTACCAGAAACTCGTTGGTAGCAGCAGTTCCCGCAGCCCGACTGTTGTTGTACGACTGCTGTCCGTCCGGCGGAAACGCAACCGGATTCGAGAACTGCGCGACGTACGGAACGGTGTAGACGTCAGCACGTGAAGGATCGAACTGCTCCTGCAACGGCCTGGTGACATTGAGCATCAACGATGCTGGATTAGCCGTCGGGTTGTACGGATCGTCGGCGACGCTGGATTCCCACGTGCCCGGAATGGCAACCACCTGGACATCGGGACAACTGGCCGGCTGGGACGACGGTTGCTCCGGGCCCGGAGGCAACGGAACCGGCGACGGAACGCGACCGGCAAGGATGTACCAACCGCCGATCACGACGGCAGCAACCACCAGAATGATCAGCAGCGGGATCAGACAACCCCGCCGCTTTCCGCCTCGCGCCATCATCTACTTGCAGAAAGTAGCGTTGGCGACGTCGATGTAGATCTGCGCGTTCGCGGTGGCCTGCTCGGGTGTGATCGCGGTGCCGTCCGGAGACGCGGAGCCCACGACAGCGGTCACCAGCGCCAAGACCTCGGCGTCGGACGTGCCCTGCGCGTTGGCAGCACAGATGTAGTTGGCAGTGTTGACTGCGATGCTGCCGTCACCCTCCGGAGCGATTCCCTTTGCCTTCAGACCGTCGAGGAACGCCTGCGATTCGGGGCTGACCTCGACGTTTGTCGGACCCGGGAAACCTTCGATGCTCTGGGGCTGCTCCGGCGGTGCCGTAGCGGCCGCACCGGGACTGGTGGGCGGCGCTGAGATCGTAGTAGTCGCGGCCGCCGAACCTGAACTGCTCGGGGCCGCCGTCGACGAAGAAGAAGCCACGACGGACGACGTCACCGGAGTCGATGTGACCGTCGAATCATCACTGCCACAGGCGACCAGTAGGCCACCGGTGACGAGTGTCAAAGATCCCACCGCGATCGCGCGCGCAAACGTGTTTCGGTTACCCGAGAAAAGCGACATCAAAGTCCATCCTTGCCTTCAGTCGAAAGTCCATCATCAGGTTACGCAACGCACGACGGGCGAGCACCGATCAGTGATCGGGCCCGCCCGTCGTGCGGTACGTGTCGTACGTTTCGTTCTACTGCTGAACAGTTTTACCGGTGAGCAGTTCTACTGGTGAACTTCGGTCTTGTCGCCGATCACCGTGATCCAGCCGAACTGGAAGTTCTGCTGAACTCCGCCGGGGATGTCGAACTTGTCACTGATCGGGAATCCGATCTTTCCCGCTTCGTAGCCGACGCTCTTCCAGCCGTCGAAAATCGGTCCGTTGGCGACGGTCCAGGCACCCGAGGCGGGGCTCCAGTAGATGTTTCCGCCGTCGAACTCGGTGAAGCGGCCGTTGTCCTTGACCACAACTTCGTTGGACTTGGGGAAACCGAGCCATCCGCCTTCCCAGCCTTGTTCGCCGTACTTGGCCATGATCATGCCCATGACTGCGAAGGTACCGCTGGCACTGTTGTACATCGCTCCGATTTCGAAGCCCTGCACGTTGCCGGCCTGGCCGGGAGTCGCGATCGCCGCGGCAGTCGGGTAGCCGAGCGGGCCACCTTCCCATCCCTGCCGGGACCATTCATCCAAGATCGGTCCGCTCACTGCATGCGCACCGGTCTGCGGGGTCCAGTAGATGGAACCCTTCTGGAAGTGGTTGTAGCGTCCACGTCCGTCGGGCGTTCCATTTTCCGGGGTGGTCGGGAAGCCGAGCGTGCCGGCTGCTGCACCGTTGTTCATGTATTCGCCGGCGATGCGGCCGGCAACAGGATTTGCACCGGTACCGGAGGTCCAGTAGATGCGGCCGTTCCGGAAGTCCTGCGCAAGGCCACCAGCGACGCTGTACTCGGACGTGACGCAGTCACCGATCCAGGTGTTTGCCGCTGCCGTTGCACCGATCGCACCGGAAGCGCCGCAGAGCGGCTTCTCGACATCGGTACCGATTGCGTTGGCGAGCTGCGGCCACAGCTGATGAAGCTCGAACTGCCAGTACGGCCACGAGTGCGTGCCGGACGGACGGTAGTTGATCTGGGCAGGAATGCCGAGAGTGTTGAGCTTGGTCGCAAATGTCTGCGACGTCAGTCGAGCCAGAATTTCGAGGCCCATGCCGGCGTAGTTGGTGCTGACGCCCGGAACGACAGACGGCTGGTCGTACGGACCGGTGGTACCGCTACCACTCGAAACATACAGGCTGACGCCCTTGAGCTTGTCTGCGATCGAGTACGGATCGTGGGCAGCCCACGCGGGGTTGGACGGAGGGCCCCACATAGCGGTGGAGTCGAATTGTCCGGCGTCGTTCATCGCGAAGCCGATTGCCTGCGGCATACCGAGCGAAGTCGTCGTCAGGATTCCGGACAGCGACGCTGCGAACTTGAAGAAGCCGGGGTTACGTGCGGTGAGGGCCATCGCGGCCGTGCCACCCATGGAGAGTCCGACGACGCCACGGGTCTGCGTGGTTCGCCAGTCGTTCTCGAGAATGGACGGCAGTTCCTTCGTCAGGAACGTTTCCCACTGATAGAACACGCCGTTGTCGGGCTTGAGCCAGTCGGCGTAGAAGCTGGACTGACCGCCGACGGGAAGAATCACGTTGACGTTCTTGTCCGCGTAGAACGATTCGGCGTCGGTTTCGGCGGTCCAGCCGTTCTCGATGTCGGTGGCGCGAAGGCCGTCGAGCATCCAGACAGAGGGGAAGGACGCCGCCGGAGTCACATTCCAGTCACGGGCCAGGAGAACCTGAACCTGAATCGGAATGCCCATCGACGGGGAGTTGATCCACAGTGCGACGCGGCGCTCGCTGAGCCACTCCACCTTGCCGACGGTCGCACCACCCTGGTTCTGGGTCGCGACCGGTGCGGTGAGCGCCGGGACGGGTGCAGCGGTGGCGGTGCCTGCAGTCGTCAGTCCTGCCGCGATCGGCAGGACCAGCAGAGCTGCCAGCGTTCCGACGACCTTCGATCGATAGGTCCCGTGGGACCGACTACGGTCCACCCTGGCAAGGCCTACTCGCATGAGTTCACTCTCTTTCCTTACGTCCGGTCCGCGTGTCTTGATCGTCATGCTTGATCATCGAGGCAAATAAGCATCGGTGCGCCAGTTCAGCGGCCAGACCTCGGTCGAAACTCTTTCTACACGCAAAGGAGTCACGCGTGGGGTCGGCGCGCTGTTACTGATGGTGCAATTGTTACCGAAGTCTAGGTTTACGTCATTCCTTGAACGCACAAGTGCCGCTCCGATCTCCTTTTCGGGAGTCCGGAACGGCACTGGTGAAGTGACTAGGTCACGATTACCGAGCGTTCATGGTGTCAAGAATCTGATTGCGAGCCTTGAACAGTTCCTCTGACCAGTAGGCCCACATGTGGGTTCCGTTGGAGGGGAAGCTGTAGGTGGCCGGAATGCCGAGCGTGTTCATCCGGACCTGGAATGCGCGGGTGTTGGCCAGTGCAATTGCCTCGAGGCCCATGGCGTTTGCCGTGTTGTAGTAACCGACCAGGCCCTTGGGGTTGTCGTACTTGCCGGTCAGACCGCTGGCTGCCGAGATGTACATCGACAGGCCCTTCAGGCGCGGAGCGAAGACGAACGGGTCGTTACGCAGCCAAGCCGGGCTCCACGGGGGACCCCACATGGAGTCGACGTTGAAACGGCCGGCATCGAGCATTGCGACGCGGATGGCTTCACGCATACCGGGAGCCGAGATGTTCAGGTAACCCGACAGCGAGCCGGCAAACTTGAACTGATCGCGGTGGTAGGCGGCGAGAGTCAGTGCAGCACTGCCACCCATCGACAGGCCGAGAACGGCGTTGTTGGTGGGCGAGACGCCGTAGTTCGCGAGGAAGTTCGGGAGCTCTTCCGTGAGGAAGGTTTCCCACTTGTAGGTCATTTCCTGACCGTTGAAGTTCGAGGGCGCGTACCAGTCGCTGTAGAAGCTGGACTGTCCGCCGACGGGCATCACCAGGGTGATGTTGTCGTCGCGGTACTGCTCGAGCGCGTTGGTCTCGAAGGTCCACGCGTTGGCGTCGTCACGAGCGCGAAGGCCGTCGAGCAAGTAGAGAGCCGCGTTTCCGCCGCGTGCGGCCCACTGGACCTGCACCTTGATGTTGCCCATGGTGGAGGGAACCCAAAGTTCCTCGAATCCACCCCACGGCGCGGAGTGAGCGGGAGCAGCGTGCGCGGGAGCAGCGGTAGCAACAGCGCTACCGGCGACGCCTGCGGCGAGGGGAAGCACAAGTGCTGCGGCACCGATTGCAAGTGCTCGGTGCTTGAGGCGCTGCGATAGCCCCGTTCTGGCAAAACGCATGAATACTGCTCTCTCTCTTCGTCTACGGCATCGCTCCGGGAGGAGAGATACCGACGGATTCCGTCGGGGAACAGGCTTTTCCGTCAGCCCCGACAATCCGGGCTGACGGCGGACCTCGTTCCAAGTCACACTGCGCTCGGTGGACCTTATGTCACAGGTTCCTGTGTGACAAATGAATCTCGGCAACCGAGCCGTTCTTCCCTAGTACTCACCAGAGCATTTCGGGTAGGTGAATCGTCTTCGAATACATCGACGCCGATCAGCGCGGTGTTACAGGATCGCAACACTCGCACCGAAGTTTCGCAGTGATACGCATCACTTTGCCGGCTCCGGCGGCACTAAACCACACCGCTGCAATTCGTAGGCCGGCACTCGATCGAAGCGATATTTCGCGAGATCGAATGCCTGCCGGAAGTTCTGCTTGAACCTCGGCCAGGTGAGCTCACTGCGATACGACGTGAGCAATTCCTGGGTTTCGGGGCAGGTCAGTGCGAGTTTTGCATCCGCGACCCAATCCTCGTCCAGGAAGTACGGCAACCACGGACGGACGTCCACCATTCCCGTATCGACTACTACCCAGTCCGCGTACAGGTTCTTGTCATGTCCGATTCGGCCGTCTTCGAGCCTTTCGGTGTGCGCAGCGAGCGGGTACGCCAACCCCATCTGATCGAGGACTCGAACATCGAGTCCGACGTTCATGCTCGTCATACCGAGGTTGAGGAAGAAGACGACGTGCTCGGCAGGTTCATCGATCGGCCCGGGCGGGGGAACAACGAACCACGAGTCGTAACTCGGGCCGGAGATGAGCAGCCCGCCCTCGGGCGTCGCTGCGATGGTTTCGACCATCGCTCGCATCCGCGGGTAGTCGAGGTAGTCCTCGGCCCGGATCGGATGCGCGTGGCCGGTATTGAGGGCGTAGAACGCGCGCTCGTCGACGATGCCCGAGCGTCCGACGACGGATCCTTCGGGCATGCCTGTCGTATTGGCCGCGAAAAATGCCCATACGACCGTCCCGACCCACAGCACCGCCGAAATACCGAATACTGCGCTGTCCCGGTTGCGTCCGAATGCCGCGCGAGCCGGAACACGCAGCGGGATTACGGCCACCGGAACAAGGAGGCAGAACAGCACCGGAAGCAGAACGCGTCCGTGCATGAAGTCGCCGCCGACGCGGATCGAGTAGATGCCCAGGATCAGGCCACTGCCGAGAATGAAGGTGACGACGGCGCGCGGAGTGCGCAACCAAGCCTGCAACCGAACCCAACGCGACCCTGTCGGTCCGTCAGCAGCTTCAGATGCTTGACGCCCAGGTCGGCCCGACACGACGAAGAGCAGCGCGCCGACCAACAGGAACAGCAGCGGCAGCCACAGAAGATACGGTCCGACGAGGTTCCACAGGTACGCGAAGCCCTGTGACCACTTGGCGCCACCGGCGTCTTTCGACACTGCGGTGTTGGGATACGGAAGCCCGTAGTAGCCCATCCGCCAGACTTGATACGCGACCGGAGTCAGCCCCGCGACAACCACGATCATCGCGCGAACTTTCCACGTCAGAGATGCCGAGACGACGATCATCATCAGTGCGAGCGCCCCGGGAATCGCCATCTCCGGGCGCACGAGGGGGCCGAGGCCGGCGACAAATGAAAGAACCAGAATCGACGACGTCGACGGAACAGATACTGTCGCCCACCGCACCATGAGCAGCCACAGCAGGGCGATCCAGAAAATCACCAGGCAGGTCTCGAGTCCGGACGTCGCAAAGTCTCGGGCGGGCGGGACCGCAATGTAGACAAGAACTCCGGCCGGAACCAGCAGAATCGTTCCACCGGTGGTGGGTCGCATGTCACGGTAGAGGCGGCCGGTGCCGAGCATCGCCAGGACGACGGCAGCGGTCGAGAGCACCAATGCGATTGTCAGAACAACATATTCGAGGCGGATCTGCGTCAGCCAACCGAACGCGTAGACGATGTACGTCCAGGCGGTACTCGTGTTCGCTTCGACTCGCTCCCCCGCATTGAAGACGGGGCCGTTGCCCGCGAGCAGGTTGCGCACAGTTCGCAGGACGATGAGTCCGTCGTCGGCGATCCACCGACGCTCCCACGCTCCCCAGAACATGAGGACAGCAGCAAGCACCACCCCGCCGAGGAATACTCCCCGACTCGAGGTGGTGCGCGGTGCCGCGTTGTCGGCGACCGGGTCGGCGTTGGTTGCCGACTCAGACGAGGTAAACAGCGACACCCACTACTCCGATCCACGCAATTGCGAGGAATTGCAGCACCCGATCTCCGAGCGCGATTTCCTCAGGCTCACCGGCTTCGCCGCCGTCGACGTCCACCGCGTAACGAAGCACGGCTACAACAAACGGGACCATCGAGATTGCGTACCAGTTGGTGCCCTTGAGCGCGTCCTGCTGGAAGGCCCACAAGCCGTAGCAGAGCACCAACGCCGTTGCTGCCATCGTCCACACGAACCGCAGATACGTCATGGTGTAGCTCTCGAGCGACTTGCGAATCTTGGCGCCCGTACGTTCAGCCAGTTTCAGTTCGGCGTACCGCTTTCCGGCGGCCATGAAGAGCGAACCGAATGCCATCATCAGCAGGAACCACTGCGAGAGTTCGATGCCGGCTGCCACGCCGCCGGCAATAGCCCGCAGCAGGAATCCGGACGACACGATGCAGATGTCGATGACGGCCTGATGCTTCAAGCCGAAGCAGTAGGCGAGCTGAACAACGATGTAAATGCCCATGACCACGGCGAGCTGCCAATTGGCGAAGAATGACAGTGCAATCGAACCGGTCAGCAGTACCAGTGCCATCGCATAGGCGATGTTGACGGGCAGAACTCCGGCCGCGATGGGACGGAAACGCTTGGTCGGGTGCGCTCGATCGGCTTCGACGTCCATCGCGTCGTTCACCAGGTAGATGCCCGATGCCGCCATGCAGAACACAACGAATGCCAAAGCGACGGGCAGCAGCACGTCGGTCTCGGTGGCGGTACCGGCCGCGATGGGCGCTGCCAGTACAAGAACGTTCTTGACCCACTGGCGTGGGCGGAGCGCCTTGACGATGCCGGCGGGCAGGGACTTAGGGGGTCCGCTGACCGTGGCCGCTTCCTCGCTCATTTTTCTCCAAATTTCTGTTCGACCTTGCGCACTACCGCCGCGGATGCGGCGCCCAGTGCCGCACCGGCGAGCACGTCGGTCGGGTAATGAACTCCCAGAACCAGACGCGAGAGCATCATCGGGGGCACCAGCAACGCCGGTAAGGGTAGCCCGGTGAGTCGACCGATCAGGACAGCCGCCGCCGCCGTCGAGGTTGCGTGCGAAGACGGGAAGCTCAGCTTGCTCGGTGTCGCGACGTTGACCTGCACCGACGGATCGGACGGCCGTTTACGCCGGACGACACGCTTGATCACGACGGAGGCAGCGTGCGCGCCGAACGCGCCGACGGCTGCGCCGGCCCATTCGCGTCGACGAGGCTTGTCCACGGCAGCCCCGACGGCAGCGATCGCGATCCAGCCGAGAGAGTGCTCACCGAAGTGCGACATCCCGCGGGCTACCTTGACGGCTCCCGGTAGCTGTCCGACTGTCGATTGAATTCCGGCCAGGATCTTGACTTCAGGAGATGCCGAAGACACGTTCCCACCTTTCCGTGCTGGTCAGAGCAGGAACGGCGTCCTGGTACTGCTTCTTGAGTTCGGGGAACCGAGCAGCGAGTTCGCGGCGCAACCGGGTGGCTTCCTTGAGCAGTTCGAGTGCCTGCTTCGGGTTGCGCTTGCGGTAGACGACTCCGCGGCCGTCGGCGGTGGTGACGGTGACGCCGTCGACCTGCGAGAGCAGGAACCAGCGGGCGTCGATGGTCGGCACGTTGAGCTGCGGCCGCTCGAGGTGTTGCGGCTTGGCCGGCTTTACGTTGTGGACAGCGGCCCGCAGAACACGGGTCACCTTCGCGACGGTCGTGAGCGGCAAGCTCACATCGCCGACATCGGCACCCGAAGGCAGTGGCAGCGAGGTCGACGACGGCAGTACAACGGCGTCGGAGAATTCCTTGCGCTGAGCGTGGACCTCTCCGAGTGCGGTCGGCAGCATGTTCGCGACGTGTTCGGGGCCGGCGAGGAAGTCCTCGATTGCCTTGTTCTGAATTGCGACGGTGGAGTACTCGAGGCACAGCAGATGCTTGAGAGTTGCCTTCACCGTGTTGATCACGAGGCCACGACCGTTGCCGGGCATGTGAAGTGCGGCAACGACAAGACGGTTACGGAGGTGGAAGTACGCCTGCCAGTCGATGGCATCGTCCTTGTCACTCCAGGCCATGTGCCAGATAGCGGCACCCGGAAGTGTGACGGTCGGGTAGCCGGCTTTCTTTGCGCGCAAACCGTATTCGCAGTCGTCCCACTTGATGAAGAGCGGGAGGGGCTGCTTGATTTCTTCGGCGACCTGGCGCGGGATCATGCACATCCACCAGCCGTTGAAGTCGACGTCGATGCGGCGGTGCAGCAGCTTCGATTCGCGCAGCGGCTTCTTCGAGAAATCGTGGTCGTATTCGACGTTCGGCGCGGCCGTCCACATGAAGATGCCGCGGTTGACCACTTCACCCATCACGTGGAGGTGGCTACGTTCCTGCAGGTTGAGCATCTGTCCGCCGACGAGCATCGGCGATTTCGCGAAGCGCGAGAAGGACAGGGCACGCAGGATCGAGTCGGGTTCGATCTCGATGTCGTCGTCCATGAACAGGATGTGCTGGCACGAAGTATTCTTGAGTGCTTCGTACATGATTCGGCTGTATCCGCCGGATCCGCCGAGGTTGGGCTGATCGTGAATGGTAAGCCGATCACCAAGCGCCGCAGCAGCTTCCGTAAATCCGGGTTCGTCACGAACCTTGCGAGTGCCCTGATCCGGCATGATGACGGCCTTGATCACACTGGACACCAGCGGATCGGACGCCAGTGCGGCAAGCGCTTTCACGGCGTCCGTCGGGCGGTTGAACGTCGGAATGCCAACGGCGACAGTCGCTTCGCCGGGAGCTTCGATGGGCGCGTACCAGCCGCCACTCTCGACAACGACGGCCGAGTCGGTGGTGATATCAAACCAGATCCAGCCACCATCTTCGAAGGGCGCAAGATCGACATCGAATTCCAGAGCGGAATCGCCGTCGGCAAATTCCTTGCCCTCCACGTGAATTCGCGAGGAATCAGCCTTGGAGCGGTAAATGTCGACGCGCCCGTGACCGGACAGTTCGAGACGCAGGACCACCGATTTCAGGATGGACCAGCGTCGCCAGTAGCTGGCGGGGAATGCGTTGAAGTAGGTGGCAAACGAAACCTCGGTCTCGGCGCCGAGGGCGACCGAGGTGCGCGAGGTGGAGTGCGCCCGGCGACTGTTGCTCCAGGACTCTTCCAAGTACAGGGTGCGAACGTCGAGAGGTTCGCCGGCCCGCGGCAGGATGATCCGCTGAAGCAGGGACTTGCCGAGGTAGCTCACCTCGTCGCCGCTGACAGCTTCTTCGCCTTCGAGTAGATGACGTGCGTTCATTCGCTATCCCCTGCCAATTCCGCACCCGATTCCAGATGCGGACGCAGGGTGTTCTCGAACATGGTCAGCGCGCTGGCGATGGCCATGTGCATATCCAGGTACTGGTAGGTGCCCAGGCGGCCGCCGAACAGCACCTTGTTGTCGGCAGTTTCCTTCTTGGCACGCGAGCGGTACGCGGTGACCTTGTCGCGATCCTCGGGCGTGTTGATCGGGTAGTACGGCTCGTCCGTGGACTCCGCGAAGCGGGAGAACTCGCGCATGATCACGGTCTTGTCCGCCGGGTACTGGCGTTCCGGATGGAAGTGACGGAACTCGTGGATGCGGGTGAACGGAACGTCCGCATCGTTGTAGTTCATGACCGGGGTGCCCTGGAAGTCTCCGACAGGCAGAACTTCGGTCTCGAAGTCGAGGGTGCGCCAGCCCAGTTCGCCTTCGGAGTAGTCGAAGTAGCGGTCCAGCGGGCCGGTGTAGATGACGGGCGCGTCGGGGTTTGCGCTGCGCAGTTCGTCACGGACGTCGAAGTAGTCGGTGTCGAGGCGAATCTCGATCTTCGGGTCGGTGACCATGTTCTCGAGCCACGCGGTGTAACCGTCGACCGGCAGGCCCTCGTAGGTGTCGCTGAAGTAGCGGTTGTCGAAGTTGTAGCGAACCGGCAGGCGACTGATGTTGGCTGCGGGCAGTTCGGTGGGATCCGTCTGCCACTGCTTGGCCGTGTAGTCGCGCACGAACGCCTCGTAAAGGGGGCGTCCGATCAGGGAGATCGCCTTTTCCTCGAGGTTGGATGCGTCCTTGGCGTCGATCTCGCTGGACTGCTCGGCGATGAGCGCGCGCGCCTCTTCGGGGGTGAAGTAGCGGCCGAAGAACTGTGAGACCAGACCGAGTCCCATGGGGAACTGGTACGCCTGGCCCTTGTGCAGAGCGAAGACGCGGTGCTGGTAGCTCGTGAACTCCGTGAACTGGGTGACGTAGTCCCAGACCTTCTTGTTGGAGGTGTGAAACAGGTGAGCACCGTACTTGTGGATCTCGATGCCCGTCTCCGGCTCCGCCTCGGAGTACGCGTTACCCCCCAGGTGGTGACGGCGGTCCAGCACCAGCACGCGCTTACCCAATTGGGTAGCGGCACGCTCGGCGATGGTCAGCCCGAAGAATCCCGAACCGACGACGATGAGGTCGTACTGGGCAGGGGTGGTCTCAGAATTAGCAGCGGTCACGATGAACCAGGGTATCGGACCTGCGAGGCGGGGGGTGTATTAGCAGTAGTGATCACACCTGATACCTCCCGCGGTGCGGAACCGGGGACGCTTCGGGCGTGCCCAAGCGTCATTATTAGTTGGATTTACCAATGATTGCCTTGCCAATAATTGGTGGCTCTGTTTATATGGTCGTGAACCCGGATTCATCCGACCTACCCAGGGAGCGCAACCGTGATCCAGGAACTGTCGTATATCGGCATCGCATCACCGAGGGCGGAAGAATGGAGGACATACGGAACGGAACTCCTGGGTGGCAAGCTCGCCTCCGACGGCTCCGACGGCGCAATCCGACTTGCTGTCGACGACATCAACTACCGAATCGCGATACATCCTGGAATCGAGGATGAATTCCTTTATGCCGGTTGGGGAATGGCGAATGAAACCGATCTCCGATCCTTCACCGATCACCTCACCCGAAGCGGCGTCACCGTACAGTCCGGCGATTCCGAGCTACTGAGGGAGCGACAAGTTGCCGAGTTGGTGTGGTTCACCGATCCCTGGGGAATCCGCCATGAATTGTCGTGGGGCAAGGCTGCGACTCCCTTGTCGTTCACACCCGGACGGGCAATGCGCGGCGGCTTCGTGACCGGAGATCAAGGCCTCGGCCACATCGTCCTACAGGTTCCCGACATCGAACTGGCCAACCAGTTCTACGTCGACGTTCTCGGATTTCGCCTATCCGATCGGATCACCGATGATCGCTTCACCGTGCGGTTCTACCACGTCAACGGCCGGCACCACTCGCTTGCTTTGCATGAATTCCCAGGCCATGTGGGGTTCAACCACCTCATGCTCGAGGTCGAGCAATTCGACGATCTGGGACAACTGATCGACCTACTCGATGCCCACGACACAGAAACGATGCAGACACTCGGGCGGCACACCAACGACCTTATGACGTCGACCTACATCGGAAGCCCGTCGGGGCTTCAGATCGAGTACGGATACGGCGGCCTCACGATCGACGACCTGAGTTGGGTCGCACGTACCTACAACCAACCGAGCTACTGGGGTCACAAGCGACCGGCGACAACACGCTCCCGGATACCCGGAATCGTCAAGCCTGTGGAGATCACTCCGACGGACGTGTGAGCTTGGCCAGCCCTTCCGTCAGCGACTGGCGGTCCCGCTCGGTCAACCCCCCGAAAATTATTGCTTCCAGCGCGTCGAGCGCCGCGTCTCCCTCGCGCAATTTCGCGATACCGGTGTCGGTCACAGTCACGACCTGTCGACGCCTGTCGGTTCGATCACGTTCACGCACAACGCATCCCGACTCCTGCAAGGTGTCGAGATAGGCGACGATATCGCCGGGATCGACCACGACGCGCGACGCGAGTTCTTTCTGATGACAAGGTCCGAGCTCATGGAGCGTGCTCAGGATGGCGTGGTGATTGGGAAGCAATCCGACTTCCGACAACGCGTCTGTATACGACTGTCGCACTCGCAGTGCCGCTTTGACCAGGCCGTATCCGATCCGGCCGGATAGAGGTCGGCTGGGAGGGGTCGCCTCGATCGCGGTCATTGACCCATTCTATGTGGGAGCAAAAAGTAGGTCCGGCATAGAACTGGCCGGACCTACTTTTGCGGTTCTGCGAGTTGCTACAAGCTCTTCGCGATGATGCCCTTCATCACTTCGTTGGCACCGGCGTAGATCTTCTGCACGCGGGAGTCCTCGTACATGCGCGCGATCGGGTATTCACGCATGTATCCGTACCCGCCGTAGAGCTGAACGCATCGATCGACGATGGCGCACTGCTGCTCGGTGAGCCAGTACTTGACCATCGCGGCGTCGGAGCCGTCCAGTTCACCCTTGAGGTGATCCTCGATGCAACTGTCGAGGAAAACACGGCAGGTGCGGGTGATGGTCTGGCATTCGGCCAACTCGAAGGCGGTGTTCTGGAACTCGAAGAGGCTGTGCCCGAACGCTTGACGGGCTTTTGTGTAAGCCACGGTCTCTTCGACTGCGCGTTCCATGGTGCCGATGGCCTGCGCGCCGATGATGAGGCGTTCCTGCACCAACTGCGCCATCAACTGTCCGAAGCCGAGGCCTTCGGACTCGCCCAGGAGATTCGAGACGGGAACGCGTACGTCGGTGAAGGAGAGTTCCGACGTGTCAGCTCCGTGTTGTCCGACCTTGTCCAGGACTCGGCCGACCGCAAAGCCTTCGCAGTCACGCAAGTCGACGATCAGGAGTGAGACGCCCTTGGCACCCGCCTTGGGATCGGTCTTCACGGCGAGGACGATCATGTCGGCACTGCCACCGTTGGTGATGAAGGTCTTGGACCCGTTCACCACATAGTGGTCGCCGTCCCGGATGGCCGAGGTCGTGATGGCTTTGAGGTCGGAACCGGTGCCGGGTTCGGTCATGCCGATGGCGCCCAGGATCTCGCCCGTCGCCATGCCCGGCAGCCACGCCTGCTTCTGCTCCTCGTTACCGTACTCGAGGACGTAGTGCGCGACGATTCCGCTGTGTACGGAGTTACCGAGCGCGTAGTCGCCGCAGTATCCCTGCGCCTCGAAGATTGCGAGGTCGTGCGCGAATGTTCCACCGCCGCCACCGTATTCCTCGGGGATGGAGCAGCACAGGAGTCCGAGCTTGCCGGCTTCGAGCCACACGGAGCGGTCGACGCGATGCTGGCTGTCCCACTGCTCGCGCTTGGCGATCAGTTCACGATCGAAGAATCCACGGGCCAGTTCGGCTACTGCGGTGATCTCGTCGTCGTACCACGACGGCTTGCGTTTGGTCGCCATGATCAGACTCGCTTCAGCAGTGCTGCGAGTGCCTGGCCGCCGCCGATGCACATGGTGACGATGCCGTATTCGAGGTCGTTGCGAACCATGTCGCGAGCCGCGCGCAGGGTGAGGATGGCTCCAGTGGCGCCGACGGGGTGTCCGAGCGCGATGGCTCCGCCGTACGGGTTGGTCTTCTCGGGGTCGAGGCCGGCGTCACGGATGACGGCGATGGCCTGCGAGGCGAAGGCTTCGTTGACCTCGGCGATTCCGATATCGGCCGGGCTGAGTCCGGTCTGCTCGAACAGCTTCTTCAGTGCCAGGACGGGCGCGTAACCCATCAGAGCGGGGTCCATGGCTGCCGTCGTGACGGCTTCGAGGGTGACCAGTCCGGTCAGTCCGCGCTCGGCAGCGGCGGTGCCGGTGGCGAGTACCAGTACGCCGGCGCCGTCGTTGATTCCCGACGCGTTGCCGGCGGTGACGGATCCGCCTTCTTCGAATGCGGGGCGCAGTTTCGCGAGGGTTTCCATCGTGGTGCCGGGCTTGGGGTGCTCGTCTTCGGTGACGGTGACGGAGCGTCGGCCACCGGTTTCGACGGGAGTGATTTCTTCGGCGAAGGCAGCCTTGGCGGCGGCAGTGGCTGCGCGACGCTGTGATTCGACGGCAAATTCGTCCTGCTGCTCGCGGCTGACGCCGTACTTGCGGGCGACGGCTTCGGCGGTGCGGCCCATGTGGGCGTTGCTGAAGGGGTCGGTGAGCATCGCGACGGTGCCGTCGACGAGGCTGCGGTCGCCCAGCTTGTAGCCGGAGCGGGCCGCAAAATCGTAGAACGGCATGCGGGACATGCTCTCGTCGCCGCCCGCGAGGGTGATGGCGGCGCTGCCCCAGCGCATCTGCTGAGCGGCAGACCAGACGGCCTGCAGGCCACTGCCGCAGAGGCGGTTGACGGTGTAGGCGGGAACGTTCTCGGGCAGGCCGGCAGCGATGCCGACGCGGCGTGCGTTGTAGGCGTCGGGGCCGACCTGGCCGATGCAGCCCATGACAACCTCGTCGATGTCCTCGGCGGCAACTCCGGCGCGGTTCAGTGCAGCTTTCGCTGCGGTGGCGCCCAGCTCGTGTGCGGGGACGTCTTTGAAGACGCCGCCGAAGCTACCTACCGGGGTACGAGCCCCGTCGACGATGACGATCGGTTCGGGAGTAGTCATGGGTTGTCCTCATCTGCTGTGCGCACGCGCGAAGATTCTTCTGTCCGTGGCCGATACTAGGACATCGAAGTATCTCGCAGATGAGGACGTTCGGTCAGGACGTGGCCGCGGACTCACCTTCGAGTTCGACGGTCTTCTTGTCGTCGTTCCGATAGCGGTAAAGGCCGATTCCCACCAGGATCACTGCGAGAGCAAGCGAAACCACCATCTGGCTACGGGTGGATTCGAGCACCACCATGCCGACGCAGAGACCCAGGATCGCGACGATCGTGGCGTAGGTCAGGTACGGGAAGAGCCACATCTTCAGTTCCAGTTTCACGCCTTCGGCTTCGAGCTTGCGGCGCGTCCGGAGCTGGGAAACGGCGATGACGAGCCAGACGAAGAGCGCGATCGCGCCGGACGAGTTGACCAGGAAGAGGAAAACCTTGTCCGGGGACAGGTAGTTCATGCCGACGGTCAGGAAGCCGACGATGGTCGAGACGAAGACTGCGCGCATGGGGACGCCGGTCTTCTCGATGCGCCGGAGCGACTTGGGGGCGTCGCCGCGGCCGGCAAGCGAGAAGATCATGCGACTCGCGGTGTACAGGCCGGAGTTGAGGCAGGACAGCACGGACGTAAGGACGACGACGTCCATGATGTTGCCGGCGCCGGGAATGCCGAACGAGTCCATGACGGCGACGTACGGGCTGAGTGCGACGGAAGCGCTGTCCCAGGGAAGAAGTGTGACGACAACGGCGATGGAGCCGATGTAGAAGATGAGGATTCGCCAGACGACAGACTTGACTGCGGCGCGAACAGCGTGGACCGGGTTGGCCGATTCACCGGCGGCGATAGTGGCGATCTCGGCTCCGAAGAAGGAGAACACCACCACAAGGACCGCGGCTAACATCGCTCCCGCGCCGTTGGGAAGGAATCCGCCGTGTCCGGTCAGGTTGCTCATTCCGGGTGCTTCGACGCCGGGCATGAGGCCGAGGATCGCAAGGATGCCCATTGCGAGGAACGCGATGATGGCGACGACCTTGATGGACGCGAACCAGAATTCGAACTCACCGAAGGCCTTGACCGAGATGATGTTGGTCAGGGTCAGCACGATCATCAGGATCAGCGCCCAGGTCCACTGCGGAACGCCCGGCACCCAACGGTTCATGATGAGCGCGCCCGCGGTTGCCTCGATGCCGAGGACGATAATCCAGAACCAGGCGTACAACCAGCCGATGGAGAAGCCTGCCCAGCGTCCGATGGCCTTGTCCGCGTAGGACGAGAACGATCCGGTTTCCGGGGACGCCGACGCCATTTCACCGAGCATGCGCATCACGAGGATGACGACCACTCCGGCAAGGGTGTACGAGATGAGGACGCCGGGGCCGGTTTCACGGATTGCGACACCGGAGCCGACGAACAGTCCGGCACCGATGACACCTGCAATGGCGATCATCGACAGATGCCGCTGCTTCAGCGTGTGCTGAAGCGCGGGCTGGTCGGTGCTGGACATCAGGGCTCCTTCTGGATCTGGATCAGTACTTCGAGGTAAATCGGTACTTTGCGGTAGCCAGTGTCGAACCTCGAGCCACTTCCAGGAAGGCTCCACTTTGTACAAACGTGATCACAGGCACTACAAAGCGGCGAATTTGGGTGGCAGACTGTACGCATGCCGATCACCATCCGTCAGCTTTGCGGCACCGAGCTGTTAAGTCTACGCGTGTTGACCGGACACGATCAATTAAATCGCCCGCTGACCTGGGCACATGCTTCCGAATTGCAAGATCCGACGCCCTTCCTGGACGGCGGTGAATTACTACTTCTCACGGGGGTGTCACTGCCCACTACAGCGGCAGAAACTACCCGATTCGTCCGGACTCTGGTCGCAGCCGGAATTGCCGGAATTGGATTCGGAACTGGCCTGCACTACGACGAAGTACCGCGAACTCTGATCGACGCGACCTCGCATTTCGACATCCCGTTGATCGAAGTCCCACTGCAAACTCCGTTCATCGCCATCACCAAGGCCGTGTCACGGGCCCAATCCGACGACGACATGAAGCAACTTCGAAACAACTACCAAAGCCTGCGCCGGCTACTGCAAGCTGCGCTGACAGTCAACGGGACGCGCGCCGTGGTACGCCGCGTCGCGGAATTGATCGGCGGCTGGGCCGGGTTGCTCGACAGCGCGGGCCACATGGTCGAGGTATCGCACGGCCCGGCGATCAGCGGAGTGGAACGCACAGCGTCCGAACGCCAGGCTCGGCCGATGGAGGTCAGCTTTCTCACAAGCGACAACGAGGACGTGATTTCGCATCCGCTGTTGACATCGACCGGCAAGTTGATGGGATATCTCGTCGCGGGATGTCCGGGCGCGGTCGGGTCCTTGAACCAGGGCATCGTCATCGCCGCGTCTTCACTGCTGACTCTGATGACCACCCGGGCGCGTGACGCCCAGTTGACGATGAACCAACTGCGTTCGGTCGCGATGCATCAACTCTTCGAAGGGCAGAACACCCTCGCCCGCGATATTTCCGGGGAACTGTGGGGAGGTTTTCCGGTCGAGCCGTTCCAGGTCTTTCATGTTGCCGGGAGCAGTGGCCTGCTGGAAAGCGTGTCCGTCTCATTGCTCGACGGCCTCAGCCGCGATCTCGCTTTCGGGATTACCGACGATGCGCTGACCGTGGTCGTGTCGGCTACAGACAGTGGACGAATCCTCGCGCGCATCGAAGAGGTCGACGTAACCGTCGGCGTTTCGGACGTTCTGTGGTGGGAGGACCTGTCCCGGGCCAGACGGCAGGCGGCGCAGGCTGCGGCCGAAGCAAGTTCACGTGACCTCCGCTCGATGCGGTTCGCGGAACTTTCGGAGAGCGGCTTGTCTGCGTTCCTCGACCAAGATCGGTCGACGGCCTTTGCGGCAGCCCACCTGCGTCCACTTCTCGAGGCGAAGGGCGGTAGCGAGTTGTATCGGACCTTGGCTATGTGGCTGGCCCACAACGGAGTCAACGACACTACGGCGACGGCCTTGAACGTCCATCGGCATACGTTGCGCAGCAGACTTTCTCGTATCGAGGTTCTTCTCGGGCTCGACCTCGGCTCGCCCACCGAGCGGGCCGAACTGTGGCTCGAGTATCGCCTTCTCGGGGATGCCCCCACCGCCTGAGCCGGCTTCTGAACGACCTGAAGGGTCCCACCGGATTGCGGTGGAACCCTTCAGAGCCGTTTCGTGCGAGGTGCTACCGACCGACCTTCCCCTAGCTTTCGCCCGTCGGTATCCACTCGCGGAGCACGTTGGCATCTACTACCTGCGCACCCAAAACCTTGGTCCAGATAATGGTCCCGTTCTCGTAAACGCGGAAGGTGCCGGCCTCGGACGGCAACTGCATTTCCGGTCCGGCCGGAGCGCCGAGGGAACCGGAGGGACCCCCGAACTCACGATACTTAGCATCGATCTGCGACTCGCCCACCGTACCGGACGCTTGAGCAATTGGCGAATTAGCTTCTGCTACTACAGATTCCGATACCGGGGGCGCTACCACATCAACGTCGTTACCGATAGTGAACCAGTCGGATTTCAGCCCCAGTTTCACCCTCGCCTGCATACCCGTCACCCCGACCGTGGCGTTTGTGCCCACAACTTCGAGCGCTGTCACGCGGCCGCCGCCATTCCCCAACCCGTTACGGGAGACAACCCTCAAAGACTGCAGCTCACCGACTCCGAATGCTTCCGCGATCTCTCCCGCAGTCAATGTCTGCGTCCAGTCATGAGTGGGAGCGATGGTGTCACCTTCGTCGGCCACTGCGGGGAACTCACCGCCGGAACTGTAACCACCTGTGGATGAAGAGAATTCGGTTGCCACAATCTGTCCGTCACGCGAAAGTACAGCTCCGCTGGTGGTGCGCACGGCCTCCGTAGTGCGAGGATCCTCCTTGCTCGCACCGCCGTACACCTGGCAGTCCTGGGTGTCGCAGGTATCCGAGTAAGAGCTTCGATGCTCGACGGCAGCGTACGAACGTGCTGCTATAGCCTGCGCCCGCAATGCCTCCGCTCCGCCACTGTCAGCCCAGTCAGCCTTAGCCTCGACCGGAACAACACCGAGAAGGTAATCCTCCATGTCGAGCAGATTGACGGTCCGCGCAGATCCGCCGTCGAGCACAACTCCGAGCGCACCCCGATACGGAGAGTTGTTGTCGCACAACGTCAAAAACTGATCAGCAGGCCGATCCGGAGACAAGTCGATCGGATCCACCCACGGATGATCCGTGACCGCTTCCCAGACCACTCCGCCGCCGCACCCGCTGGTGACAACCACATTTGCGCCGCCGCCCGGCAAGGCCGTCAGGTGCGCAGCTTCCCCCGGAGCAGTGCGCTGCCCGTTCACGACCATCCCGGCAGCGGAATAGACGTCGAGCGTCGCATTGTCCTGAGCGGTGAGTCGCACACTCATCTGAGCGGGCGGCATGGTGTCGAGCAGAGTGCCGCCGTAGTAGTGGCTGAGAATTCGCTCGCCGGACCATCCTTGGTTTTTGGCGTAACCGTAGGCGCCCCACTGGCCCATGCCGCGGCCGTGACCGTTGCCGTGACCGGACAACGTGAATTGCGTGTCGGCGGAGACGACTGGCACGATCGACGGTTCGTCGACTTGGAACGCCCCGATTCCGCCGACGGCGATTCCCAGAGCGAGGGCGGGAACCAACCCGAGCACCGAGATACGCATGACGGAGCGGCGTCGGCCGGGACCGCCCACCAAAAAGTAGCGCCCACCAGGCGTCTTACCTGCAGTTCCGCTTCTTTCGCTCTTCGCCATCGACGCTCTCCTGATCACCGCCGGACTCACGGGGTTGCGAAGTCGGGTCTCCGCACGTGGTCCAGTCCACAACGATTGAGTAAAGTCTCACCCTAAGGTTGAGCGTTATGGACTTGTGTGACTAGTGTTGCAAGAGTGCCCGGACTTAGCAACACCAGTCACACGAGTCACACCAGCATCACGAGTTGCAGACATATGCGTCCGAAAGACGGCGTTGATCCGCGTAACACGGCCTCCGACCTGCTCGGATCCGGTTCGGGTCAATTCCACTCGAGGCCGTAACCGGCCCTGAAATTCGCTCGTAAGTAACTACAACCGAGGAGTATCCCCTTGCCACACCGTCGACCTAAGACCTCATTCGTACTTGGGGCCGTAGCCGTACTGGCTGTCGCAAGTCCGTTTGCGGTGTACGGCCTCACCAACTCCACGCCCGATGTCCGTTCGGCAAACGAATCGTCATCCGTGGTGGCCCCCACCCAGATCTCGGAAATACTCCTCGCGTCGGTTCCGGACATCATCATTCCGATCAAGGAGCTGACCGGCCTCGATCTGCCCGACATCAACCTGAGCGATCTCAAGAGCCTGATCCCCAAGGATCTCCAGCTTCCCCCCGGAATCACGATTCCGACGGAACTGCTCCCGGCTCCCGCAGCCCCCGGCGCCGTCACCGAAACCCCGGTTCAGAGCGAAGAAGTACCCGGAGCCGTCGTCAAGCAACTGACTCGCGACACTCCTTTCAGCATGGTTGCGTTGACCTCCGACACCGTCGACTCGGCGAAGTCCAAGATCCGCGCCCTGTCCGAAGACGGCATCTGGGGCCCGTGGTTCACACCCGACGCCATTGATTCCGCAAGCTCTGACCAGGCCACGAACAGTGGCAGCGCAACTGAACCCGTCTATGTCGGCCTTACCAAGGCCATCCAGATTCTGACGCCACCGAGCGCACCGGCACCGGTCGCAGAACTGGCACCCGCAGCCGCACCGGTGGCGGAAGCTCCTGTTGCCGAAGCTCCCGTTGCCGAAGCTCCCGTTGCCGAAGCTCCCGTTGCTGAAGCTCCCGTATCTGAGGCTCCCGTGGCTGAAGGCGAACTCGGTTACACCCCGGCATCGGTATCCAAGCCGCTCCACCAGGTCGAGACCACCGCCGACGCCGTCACCGCAGTGCTGATCGATCCGAGCGCCCGCGACTCTGATTCCAATCTGCAGACAGTTGCCGCACCGATCGCCACTGGCGGACCGGCAGTGATCACTCGCGCCCAGTGGGGTGCCGACGAGTCCAAGCGGTGCCAGAATCCGACGTACGACGACGGCTTGGGCGGCGCGACCGTGCACCACACCGCCGGCAACAACAACTACTCGAAGGGCGAATCAGCCGGGATCGTCCGCGGCATCTTCGCGTACCACGCACAGACGCTGGGCTGGTGCGACGTCGGATACAACGTCCTCGTCGACAAGTACGGTCAGATTTTCGAAGGCCGCGCAGGCGGACTCGACAGGCCGGTTCAGGGCGCTCACGCCGGCGGTTTCAACGAGAACACCACCGGCATCGCGATGATGGGTGACTACTCCAACGTGCAGCCTTCGCAGGCAATGCTGAACTCGGTTGGCCAGTTCCTCGGATGGAAGCTCAAGAAGGCCGGACTCAATCCGCTGGGCACCACCGTCATGTACTCCGAAGGCACCCAGTTCACCCAGTATCCGCAGGGAGCGGCTGTCACCCTGCCGATCATCTTCGCGCACCGCGACGTCGGATACACCGAGTGCCCGGGCAATGCGGCGTACTCCCACATGGGTGAAATTCGTCAGATCGCAGCGGCAGCCGCAAACGGGGCCGGTCCGAGCAACCCCAGCCCGAACGTGCCGAACCCCAGTCCGAACCCCAAGCCTCAGACACCCGCAGACACGGTCTCCGGTGGCACAGGTTCGGTCAGTGACCTGGTCAACCAGGTCATCCAGATGACCGACAGCTCACCGCTGGTTCAGAAGTGGATCGCCGAAGGTGGCGACTTGGGCCGTCTCGGTGAGGCGATCACGGGCGAACTGCAGGCGAAGTTCGGCAACCTGGGAGCGTTGTTCCAGAACGGCGCTATCTACACCTCTCCCAACGGCGGCGTGTACACCGTCCTCGGTGAGATCTTCAAGGCTTGGCAGAGCTTCGGATCCGACTCCGGTGTTCTCGGACTCCCCATTTCGGACGAGTACTTGATTCCGGACGGATTCCGCAGCGACTTCGAGAACGGTTCCCTGATCTTCAACCAGATCACGGGCATCGTCACCCAGATCATGAAGGCTGTCGGCTAACAGTTTCGAAGCTAGATTCACCCTCGGGCGCTGGTGTGTATTACAACCACCAGCGCCCGAGGACTTTTGCTACCCCGTCGCGTGAATTGGTGTCGGTGACCTCGTCGGCTGCGGCCTTGGCATCAGCGTGTGCGTTGCCCATCGCGACGCCGAGATCTGCCAGCGCAAGCATCGGGATGTCGTTGGGCATGTCACCGAACGCAACCAGCCCGGAAAGATCGAACCCGAACTGCTCGGCCGCACTCACCAGGCCCGATGCCTTCGTGACACCCGGCGCCGAGAGCTCGATCAGACCGTTTTCCGTGGAAAACGTCATGTCGGCGAGAGTCCCGACATGCGAGGCCAACGCGTCGTACATTGCGGTGCTGGTCATGCCCGGCCGACGGATCAGCAGTTTGACGGCCGGCGCTGCCAGGACGTCGTCCTCGGACATCTCGGTGTTGTCGGGGTTGAGCCAGGCGTGTTCGTAGTCGGGTGAGCTGACGAACTGCGGTGTTGCGGCGTCGTGTGCACTGGCGCCCACTCGTTCAGCTGCCAGGCCGGCACCGGGAAGTGCGTGGAGCGCCAACTCCGAGAGTTCGACAAGAGCCTCGACCGAGAGAGTGGCGGCACTGAGCACCCGGTCCGTGTAACTGTCGTAGACGACCGCGCCGTTTGCGCAGACGGACAACGGTGCGTAACCCAAACTTTCGACGACCGGCGAAATCCAGCGCGGTGGACGCCCGGTCGCCAGCAAGAACGGTGTTCCCGATTCCACGACGGCATGAATAACCTCGCGAGTACGGGCACTGACCAGCTCGTCGTCGTTGATGAGGGTGCCGTCGACATCGGTCGCGACCATGGTTGGTCGGTCTGGGCTGATCTGACGGTCTGGGCTCACCCCGCCATTGTGCCTGCCAGGTACGACAGCGGCGCGCTCAGCTGGCTCTCTTCGCAGGCTCAGCGCTCTCTCTTCGCACGTTCCTGCGCGTCGATCGCGGCGGCTTCCTCGGGCGTCGGCGCCCCTCCCCCGAGTCGACGCGGCACCCAATACGCACCCGGTTCGTGAACGAAACCGTCCTGGACGTGGCGCAAAATTGCGTCCATCTCGATGCGCAGGATCTCGCTGAGGGCCTCGGCCGGTTCGACGGGTTCGATCGCGGAGCCAACTTCGACGGATATCGGAAACTTGTTGCGGCCCAAATTCTTCGGCCCGCCTTTGGTGACAAGCCGCTGGGCGCCCCAGACAATCACCGGGATGATCGGAACGCCCGCTTCGATGGCCATGCGGGCGGCGCCGGACTTGAATTCCTTGATCTCGAAGCTCCGACTGATCGTCGCCTCCGGGTACACCCCCACCAACTCGCCACGACGTAGGGCGTCGACGCCGACCCGGAAGGCTTCGGCACCGGCGGACCGATCCACTTCGATGACACCGCAGCCTCGCATGAGGAAACCGAGAATCTTGTTGTCGGCCAGTTCCGTTTTTGCCATCAACCGAAGCTTGCGCTTCGTTTCACCCACCGCGAGAGCTGCCTGGACAAAATCGACGTAGCTCGTGTGATTGATCGCCAGTACCGCGCCGCCCGTAGGCGGAATGTTCTCGAGTCCCGTGCGGGTGACCGCCAAACCCTGAAGGCGGCAGAGGACACGCGCGATGCCCTCCACTGCGCTGTAGACGGGTTCGACGGCCATCAGCTCATCCTTCCGACTTACGTGCCTCGCGTGCTTTCGCTTTTGCCTCGGCTTCTTCGGCGTCCATCTTGTCGGCCTGCTCGAGGGTGGGTGCGCTGCCGCCGAGTCGCGCCGGCACCCAGTATTCGCCGGCCGGGTGCTGGTAGCCCTTCTGCGCTTCGAGCAGCAACTCCTGCATCGTCGAGTGCAGCTTCGCGGTCAATTCACTGGCCGGCTCGAACGGGGCGATCGGCTCGCCGACAACGATCGAGATCGGAGTGTTGGTGCGCCCCAATCTCTTCGGGAACCCCTTGGTCCAGACGCGCTGCGCACCCCAGATCGCGACGGGGATGATCGGAACACCGGCCTCGATGGCCATGCGAGCGGCACCGGACTTGAATTCCTTGATCTCGAAGCTCCGACTGATCGTCGCCTCCGGGTACACGCCCACCAGTTCGCCACGCTTCAAGAAGTCGACGGCAGCCTGGTAGGAATCGGCGCCGGCGCCACGATCCACCGGGATGTGCTTGAGTGCGCGCATGATCGGGCCGGAAATCTTGTTGTCGAAAACTTCCTTCTTGGCCATGAACCGGATGTAGCGCTTGGGCGTGCGCGCCGGCAGACCTGCATACGTGAAGTCCATGTATCCGGTGTGGTTGATGGCGATCACCGCACCGCCGGACGCTGGGATGTTTCGATCACCCTGGACCGAGAACTTCAGGCCTTCGAATGCGAAGACGGTACGGGCGATGCCGATGACTGTTCTGTATACGGGGTCCACGGGTCCCCAGCCTAGCCGTCAACCCGTGATCTGACCCACCGTCCGGGTGGGCGTTTTCAGCGGTGACGTCGGTTTATTTGCAGTGCTCAGGGGTTGCTTGATCGAGGGCCCTCCGCAGAGGGCCTACGCTGGTAGCGTCGCTCAGCTCTTTCAGGAGGCATACCAGTGCAGGTCACCAGCGTCGGTCACGCCGGATTTCACATCTCGACCACTGCAGGATCAATCCTGTGCGATCCGTGGGTCAACCCCGCCTATTTCGCGTCGTGGTTCCCGTTCCCCGATAACACGGAGTTGGACTGGGATGCCATCGGCAATTGCGATTACCTCTACGTGTCGCACCTCCACAAGGATCATTTCGATCCGGAAACCCTGAGCAAGCACGTCAACAAGGACGCCACCGTCCTGTTGCCGGACTATCCGGTGCCGGATCTCAAGCGCGAACTCGAGAAACTCGGCTTCCACAAGTTCTTCGAAACCGAAGACTCCGTCAAGCACACCGTTTCAGGCCCCAAGGGTGACCTGGAGATCATGATCATCGCGTTGCGCGCCCCGGCCGACGGCCCGATCGGCGACTCCGGCATCGTGATTTCCGACGGCGAGACCACCTGCTTCAACATGAACGACGCTCGTCCCGTCGACATGGATGTGCTCGGCGAGCAGTTCGGCAAGATCGACATCCACCTTCTGCAGTACTCGGGCGCCATCTGGTACCCGATGGTCTACGACATCCCCACCGGCACCAAGCGCAACTTCGGTAAGCAGAAGCGTCAGCGTGGCATGGACCGCTGCCGTAGCTACATCGAGCAGGTCGACGCAACCTGGGTGGTTCCGTCGGCCGGCCCGCCGGTCTTCCTCGACGATGCTTTGCGCAGCCTCAACGACGATCACGGCGACGAAGGCAACATCTTCCCCGACCAGATCGTGTTCCTCGAGCAGATGCGGATCCACGGAAACAACGGCGGGCTCTTGATGATCCCCGGCTCCATTGTGGATATTCACGGATCCGAAGCTGTTCTTTCCCATCCGATTCCGGATTCCGACGTAGATGCCATCTTCTCGAACAAGGCCGAGTACATCGAGAACATGGCCAAGAAGATGGCGCCTGTCCTCGCAGCCGAAAAAGCTACGTGGGCGTCGGCCGAAGGCGAGCCGCTCCTCGAGCCCCTGCGAGCGAAGTTCGAGCCGATCATGGCGCAGTCCGACGTCATCTGCGACGGCATCGGCTACCCGGTGGGCCTCGTCATGGGCGACGAGACAGTGGTTCTCGACTTCCCGAAGCGAATCGTCCGCGCACCCATCGACGGTGAAGGCAAGTACCGCTACGGATTCCGCATCGCACCCGAGTTGGTTCGTACCGTCCTGCGCGACGACGAGCCCGACTGGGTCAACACCATCTTCCTCTCCACCCGCTTCGAGGCCTGGCGAGTGGGCGGCTACAACGAGTTCCTGTACACGTTCTTCAAGTGCCTCACCGACGAGCGCATCGCCTATGCCGACGGTTGGTTCTCCGAAGCTCACGACGACACCGCATCCATCGAGATGGGTGGCTACGAAATTCAGCGTCGTTGCCCGCACCTCAAGGCCGATCTCACCAAATTTGGTGTGGTGGAAGGCAACAAGCTCACGTGCAACCTGCACGGCTGGCAGTGGGATCTCGACACCGGTACCTGCAAGACCTCGCGGGGCCACGACTTGCGAACACGCAAGCTCTGATCCCCGAATAGACAATAGCGGGGCTGGAAGGTCATCAGACCTTCCAGCCCCGCTTTGTTTTACGAGTTACCTGTTACGAACCGAAGATGTTCCCCAAGGAACCCAGCGAACCCGTTCCACCGGTTCCGTCGTCCACAGCGGTGATGTCGATCGTCGACGGAGTCGAAATCGACGTCTTCACACCCAAACCACCACTGAACACTGCAGTGACCGTGTGACTACCCGTTGTCGTGAAGACGTGATCAAGAACAGCAACACCATTGACCACATTCACAGCAGCACCCAAAGGCACAGTGCCCTCGAAGAACTGGACCGTACCCACACTGCCCATCGGCGACACATTCGCCTTCAACGACGCAGCTGTACCCACAACACCCGATGCCGGAACCGTCAACGTCGTTGTCGAGTCCGCATCGATCGGCGTCTCTACCGTCACATTGACCGAAGCCTCATTTGACGTCGAACCAGCCAACGTACCGGCACCGCTGTACACAGCAGTCACAGTCGCCGTGCCTGCACCAGTGAACGTGTACGGCAACGTCGCCGCACCATTGACCACCGGAGCGCTGCCGACACTGTTGCCGTTGACCTTGAAGTCAACCGTGCCACCCGACGGAGCCGGATCACCTGAAGGTTGACCAGCAACAGCAGCAGAAAGATCCAGTGCTACACCGACCTTCGCTTCACCGGCAACACTGAGCACCGTCGTCGACGTCGTGTCGACTACAACCGGATCAGAGACCGTCACCGTCGACGGACCAGCCGACGAAGCAGTGAAACCCGCACCCGAGAAATCCGCCGACACCGACTGCACACCCACAACAGCAAACACATGCGACAACGTCGCCGCACCATTGACCACCGGAGCAGTACCGATCTCAACACCGGCAACCTTGAACGAGACCGTGCCCGCCGCCGAAGCCGGAGTAACAGTCGCCGTCACATCAACCGAAGCACCAGTCTCAGCAGCAGCCGGAACACCCAGCACCAAAGTCGTTGCCACATCAACAGGGGCCGGATCAGAGACCGTCACCGTCGACGGACCAGCCGACGAAGCAGTGAAACCCGCACCCGAGAAATCCGCCGACACCGACTGCACACCCACAACAGCAAACACATGCGACAACGTCGCCGCACCATTGACCACCGGAGCAGTACCGATCTCAACACCGGCAACCTTGAACGAGACCGTGCCCGCCGCCGAAGCCGGAGTAACAGTCGCCGTCACATCAACCGAAGCACCAGTCTCAGCAGCAGCCGGAACACCCAGCACCAAAGTCGTTGCCACATCAACAGGGGCCGGATCAGAGACTGTCACAGTGACCGGAGCCGAAGCAGCGCCAGTGCCAACAACATTCGCAGCAACAGCAGTCACGGTCAGGGTGCCGGCCGCGCTGGTGACGATGTCGCAGCTGAAAGCACCTGCTGCGGTTGCGGTTGCGGTGCACGTCTTGTCACCCGCAGTGACCGTGACCGAAGAGTTGGCTTCGGCCTTGCCGGAAACCGTGACCGTACCGCCGACGACGACGGACGCCGGGGTGACAGACAGGTCGGTCGGGGCCGCCGGTGCGGTCGGAGCCGCAGCGACGGTGCCGGTCTGCGCGGCCGAAGTCGATATCGCGTAGGTGGCGTCGCCGAGGTACTTCGCGGTGACCGAGAAGGGCTGACCGGCATCAGCGCCGGTCGGGGTCCACGCGTAGGTGGCGGTGCCGTTGGCGATCGTGCCGGTACCCAGGAGGGTGCCGTTGTTGCGGAATTCGACGGTGCCGGTGGCACCGGCAGAGACAGTGGCCGTCAGCGTCGAAGCTCGATCTGACTGCGGGGCCGGGGCAACCGCGAGGGCAGTCTGCGTCGCAGACTTCGCGACCGTCAGAGACGGACCCGCATTGGCGGTCTCGGAGCCCAGGCTCTGGTTCGAGCTGATCCCGGCGCCCGTGATCAGGGCGATGTCCCGGGCACAGTTTGCGCCGACGGTGTAGTTGAGCGTGTAGTCGATGTTCCGGTTGGCGGCGCTGCGGATCCACGAACCCGTCATGCTCACATAGGTCGCGTTGGTCGCGTTGGTAGTGACGCCATCTCCGTTGACCTTTGACGAGTTCGCGACGTACGTCAGGCAGGCCGGATGAATGTCCTTTAGGGCGCTGATAGTCGGAGCAAGGCCGCCATTCCAGCGAATCGCATTGGTGACGGTGATCGTGTCGCCCGGAGCGGGCGTGCCGTTGCTGATCGTTCGGTTGAACGTCCACTGGCCGGAGTTCGTCGACTGGTTCACTGACGCAGCGGACGCCACGGGGGCGCCGAACGTCGCGGCGAAGCCCACCGCTATCACTGCGGTACTCGCGCCGGCTAACAGCCGACGTAACTTTTTGTTTTTCACGTTCTTCGAGCCTCTCATTGGATGCACTGACTGAAACGGAACAACCGCCGCAGCCAGTGCCACAACAGCAGTTGAGCTAAATCTGGAAATGCTGTGCGCCTTCATCGACCAAAACCAGTAGTGAATGCGCACAGCAGATATTGATCAGGACCCGAAGTAAACCCCACCGGGTGAGCCTGTTCCGCCGGTGCCACCACTGAAGACGGCGGTGACCATTACCAACAGGCTGCTTGACCGTTGCGGTTCCCGGCGTGTTGAGCTCAGTGACGCGAACAGCGGGGCTGAAAGGTCGTCAGACCTTCCAGCCCCGCGTCGCGTTACGGGTAAAGAACCATCATCGGCCGTCCTACGAGCCGAAGATGTTACCCAGCGAACCGAAGATGTTACCCAAGGAACCCGAACCACCGGGTGGGGTAGTCGCTTCGGTGACGTTGATCGTCGACTCAGCCGATTCCGACGCATTCATCCCGGGACCACCGCTGAACACTGCAGTGATCGAATGATTTCCCGTGGTGGTGAAGACGTGATCAAGAACAGCAACCCCATTGACCACATCTACCGCTGCACCCAACGGCACATTGCCCTCGAAGAACTGCACAGTGCCTACGCTGCCCAAAGGCGAAACATTCGCCTTCAACGACGCAGCTGTGCCCACAACACCCGTAGCCGGAACCGTCAATACCGTCGTCGTATCCACATCAACTGGCGTTTCGACAGTGACATTGACCGCAGACTCGTTCGACGTCGAACCAGCCAACGTACCGGCACCGCTGTACACAGCAGTCACAGTCGCCGAACCGGGTGCGGTGAACGTGTACGGCAACGTCGCCGCACCATTGACCACCGGAGCGGTACCGACACTGTTGCCGTTGACCTTGAAGTCGACCGTGCCACCCGACGGAGCCGGATCACCCGAAGGCTGACCGGCAACAGCAGCAGAAAGATCCAGCTCCACACCGACCTTTGCTTCACCGGCAACACTGAGCACCGTCGTCGACGTCGTGTCGACTACGACCGGATCAGAGACCGTCACCGTCTGCGCAGCAGCCGACGAACCCACAAACCCAGCCGCCGGAACAAAATCCGCCGTCACCGAATGCGAACCCGAAACATTGAACGCATGACTCAACGTCGCAGCACCACCGGCAACCGCAACCGGCCCACCGATATTGGTGCCACCATCACGGAACTGCACAGTGCCCACAGCATCAGCCGGAGTCACCGTCGCCGTCAGATCAACAGCCACATCCGTCGTCGCAGCAGCCGGAACAGCCAGCGCCAAAGACGTTTCCACATCAACCGGAGCCGGATCAGAGACCGTCACCGTCTGCGCAGCAGCCGACGAACCCACAAACCCAGCCGCCGGAACAAAATCCGCCGTCACCGAATGCGAACCCGAAACATTGAACGCATGACTCAACGTCGCAGCACC